>JBAZKL010000002.1:0-676146 GCA_041650835.1 Candidatus Omnitrophota bacterium | reverse complement strand
TTTATGAACATAACTCATCTCTTATAGCTTTGCTGTTGGCCCGAACTATGCCTGCGAATGCATGAAAATTTCAAAGCGCGAAGCGCTGAAATTTATCATGCATTTTATGAGCAGGGATGAGGGCATATATTCGGTGCTCGGTTGTCGGTTATCGGTGTTCGTGAACCTAGGACCGAAAACCGACAACACCCCCGCGCTAATAGGTATTGCGCGGGGTGTGCGGCTTTCTGCCGCACCGATTACCGAATATATTTGACATGGAGATATAGGTAAGGTATAATTATTATCTGAATTTTAACCAGTAAATGGAGGAATTATGGTTCCTGAGAAGAAAATAACGGTAAAAGAAGAACAAAATCAAGCGGCACCCGAAAAAAAAGAGAGTAAAGACACTTCTGAACGTCAAAAAGCATTGGAATTAGCGCTTGCTCAAATAGATAAGCAATTTGGCAAGGGCTCTATTATGAAGTTAGGCGGGAAAGTGAAATCTGATATCGAGGCGATTTCTACCGGTGCCTTGACTTTAGATGTTGCGTTAGGTATTGGCGGCGTTCCGCGCGGAAGAGTGGTCGAAATATTCGGCCCGGAAGCTTCCGGTAAAACTACTCTTACCTTGACTGCAATACGGGAGATCCAGAAGAAGAAAGGCGTCGCGGCATTTATAGACGCTGAACATGCCTTTGATTCCACGTACGCTCAGATAATCGGAGTCAATTTGGATGAACTTTTAATATCGCAGCCGGATACCGGTGAACAGGCATTAGAGATTACCGAAACCCTTGTCCGTTCAAACGCGGTAGATCTCGTTGTCATCGATTCTGTCGCCGCGCTTACTCCCCGGGCGGAAATTGAAGGGGAGATGGGCGATTCTCATTTGGGCCTGCAGGCTCGCCTTATGTCTCAGGCGTTACGTAAACTTACCGGTGCTATCAGTAAATCGCGCACCACCGTTATTTTTATCAACCAGATCCGGGAAAAGATCGGTGTTATGTTCGGCTCGCCGGAAACCACTCCCGGCGGCCGCGCTCTGAAATTTTATTCTTCCGTCCGCCTGGATATCCGCAAGATCGCGACTTTGAAATCAGGCGACAATGTTATCGGCAGCCATGCCAGGGTCAAGGTAGTAAAGAACAAAGTGGCTCCTCCTTTTAAGGAGGCGGAATTTGATATCCTGCATAACGAAGGGATATCAAAGGCCGGCAGTATCATCGACGCGGGCGTTAATTTAGAGGTAATACAAAAATCAGGCACATGGCTTTCTTTTAAAGAGGAGAAGATCGGTCAGGGAAGAGATTCCGCGATAAAGACCTTAAAAGAAAAACCGAAGCTGCAGGATGATATAGAAAAAGAGATCAGGAAAAAGATTACTCTTGGGTAATTGGAGGTGGAGCGATGAAAGCTAAAAAGATCTTTTTGAACGGAAGTTTATTAGTGGCCGGCGTAATTATCGGGCTTTTGATCTCGGTGAGATCCGGTACTCTTGCCGGCGCGCAAGGCCAGGGTGCCCCTTCGCCTTTAGGAGCCGTTGATCCGGCAATGGCGCAGGATGGTTTTAAGAACGCGGTTGTTAATGTCGCGGGCTCTACAGGGAAAGCGGTGGTTTCGATCAGCTCTGAGCGGGTCTCTCAGGCGCCGGGCGTGCGCAGGTTTTATTACGGGCAGCCTTATGGCGGCAATTCTTATGGGGATGATGATCCCTTTCGCAAATTTTTCGAGGATTTTTTCGGGGAATTGCCAGATAAGGAGTACCGGCAGGTAGGGCTCGGCTCAGGCGTGATCATTGATTCGGAAGGGTATATCCTGACCAATGAGCATGTTGTCAACGGCGCCGATAAGATCTCTGTTACCTTATCTGACGGCAGGGAATTCCAGGGAGCAATTAAAGGGCAGGACCATCGTTCAGACCTGGCAGTCATTAAAATAAACGCCCATAATCTTCCTGTAGCTAAATTAGGGGATTCTTCACAAGTAAAGATCGGACAATGGGTGGTGGCGATCGGCAATCCTTTTGGTTTCGCCTTAGATAACCCTGAACCCACGGTTACGGTGGGTGTCATCAGCGCGCTGCATCGTTCTTTAGGAAGGGGAATTTCCCGGGAGCGTGATTACAGCGACCTGATCCAAACTGACGCGGCGATAAATCCCGGAAATTCCGGAGGCCCCCTGGTCGATTTTAACGGTGAGGTCATCGGTATTAATGTGGCGATATTTTCTACCAGCGGCGGTTATCAAGGCATAGGGTTTGCGGTTCCGATAAACAACGCTAAGCGGATCATTACCAGTCTCATTGAAGGCAAAAAAATAACCTATGGCTGGCTGGGCGTAAATATTCAAGAATTAAATGATGCGCTGGTCGGCCATTTTGGTTTACCGGATAAAAACGGCGTGCTTGTGGCTAATCTTCTAAAGAACGGGCCCGCGGATAAAGCAGGCATGAAAGAAGGCGATTGCATTAAATTTTTCGACGGGAGACCGATAAACAATCCCCGGGATCTGCAGGATGCCGTAGGGAAAACACAAGTCGGCCGCCGGGTAAAAGTTGTTGTTATACGCGATAAAAAAGAAATATCCCTTACGGCGGAAATCGGGGAGAGGCCTGAGGAGCTGGAGTCTGTTGTTTCTTCCGGCGCAAGTATGCAGGCAGCACGCGTATGGAGAGGTTTGAGTGTTGAGAACATTAACCCGGGCAACGCTCAAAAATACAGGATAGAGGAGCAGGAAGGCGTTGTGGTAAATGATGTAGGCGCGGGAAGCCCTGCTGATCAGGCCGGAATTGTGGCGGGAGATGTGATCTTTGAGATCAATAAGCAGGCGCTCAAGAATGTCCAGGATTATCAAAGGATGACCGGTTCCCTTAAGGGAACCGTTGTTATACGGACGTCTCGCGGGTATTTTATCGTAAAAGACGCTGGTGAATAGAACGGGGAAGTGCCTGGGAACCCAGCAGGCAAAAGAATACGCGTTCTTTCTGCTCAAGTTCAGGCAGCGAAGCGCGCAGGAAATCCTCGAACGGTTAAAAAAGAAACAGTTTCCCGAACAGGCCATTCAAGAAACAATATCGTTCTTAAAGGATAGAAAGTTTATTGATGATAGGGCCTTTGCCAGGCAGTGGGTCGAATCCCGGATAAACAAGCCGATGGGGTTTCGCCGGCTGCGGGAAGAATTAATTCGCAAAGGGATAGATAAAGGGATCATTGACAGCCAGTTTGAGGAAATAAAAAAAGATTACGACGAAGAAGGCATAGTCGCCGGGATCATCAGGAATAAGCTGGTTTTATTCAAGGGGCTTGACCCTCAAAAAGCAAAAAGGCGGCTTTACGCCTACCTGTTGCGCCGCGGTTTCTCTCCCGATATAGTTATTGAAGAAATCAATCGCATCAGATATTTATAGAGCCTGTAAGTGCATTGATTCTTAAAGGATAAGATTTTGACCATGAAAACAGATCATTTACGTGAAAAGTTCCTGGAATTCTTTAAAAACAGGCAGCATAAGATAGTCGCGAGTGATTCTTTAGTGCCGCAGGATGACCCTACTGTTTTATTCACTCCCGCGGGTATGAACCAGTTTAAAAAACAATTTCTGGGACTGGTGACGGATTTTCGCCGCGCGGCATCTTCACAGCGCTGCCTGCGTACGGATGATTTGGATAAGGTCGGCAAGACCTCCGGCCATCATACGTTCTTTGAGATGCTGGGAAATTTTTCTTTCGGGGATTATTTTAAAGAAGAAGCGATCGCCTGGGCATGGGAATTCCTGACGCAGGAATTAAAGATGCCTTTGGAGAAATTGTGGGTTTCAGTTTATAAAGACGACGAGGAAGCTTATCGAATCTGGAAGGATAGGGTCAAGGTTCCCGCGCAAAGGATCGTTAAGTTGGGGGATAAGGATAATTTCTGGCCTTCTGAAGCAAAAGAAAAAGGCCCGAACGGCCCCTGCGGCCCGTGTACGGAAATATTCTTTGACCAGGGTAAGCTGGTTGGCTGCGGAAAAGATGATTGCGATCCCGGTTGCAGCTGCGGCAGGTTCCTGGAAGTTTGGAACCTGGTTTTTACGCAGTTTAACCGTAAAGAAGGCGCAGTCTTAGAGCCGCTTCCTCAGAAGAATATCGATACCGGCATGGGGCTGGAGCGCCTGGCGGCGGTCATGCAGGGAGTAAAGAGTAATTTTGAGATCGACTTGTTCGCCCCGCTTATTCAAGAGATAACACGGCATGCCAAACATAAACCGCAGGATTCAAATGAATTCATTTACGCGGTGACCGACCATATCCGCGCGGTCAGCTTTTCGATTTATGACGGGGTATTGCCTTCCAATGAAGGCAGAGGCTATATTGTCAGGAAATTGATCCGTAAAAGCTGTTTGCATCTACGCTCGCTCGGCTTGACGCATCCGTTCCTTTATACTTTAGTGCCGGTTTTATCGCAAGTCATGAAAGCCGCGTATCCCGACCTCGATAAACGCAGGGAAAACATCGCGGAGATAATTTTAGCGGAAGAGAAGAATTTTATTGATACCTTGAACGCCAGCCCCGAGATCTTAAAAGATAAATTCGGCGCTTTAATCAATTCTCCGGATGCCGAGAAAGTAGGCGTTATTGCCTTTCAGCTTTATGATACGTATGGCATTCCCTTTGAATTGACCAAACATTGGCTGGATACGCATCGGATCGCGATCTCTCATGATGCTTATGAGAAAGAACTGGAGAAACAGAAGTCCCGTTCAAAAGCGCAGAGCCAGATGAAAGGCGATGTTTTCAGCGTTAAAGAGCTGCAGTTAGGCATCAAAGAATCGGTTTTTCTCGGGTATGACGGCTATGCCCTTGAGGCTTCTATTGCGTCCCTTATAAAAGATAATATCCAGATCCCGAGCGCCAGGCAGGATGATGAGGTGACGATCATTCTGGATAAAACAGTTTTTTACGGAGAGTCAGGAGGGCAAGTCGGGGATACGGGATTTATAGAGAGCAACGGTAATATTTTCGAGGTTACCGGCACCAAAAAAATAGATAAAGTGGTTTTGCATATCGGTAAGGTGAAAGCCGGGGCGTTCAAAAAGGGGGATAGCGTTACGGCAAAGCTCGATGTGGAGCGCAGGCTCTCTATCGCGCGTAACCATACTGCAACGCATCTTTTACAGGCGGCTTTACGCAAGGTTTTAGGCGCACATGTGCAGCAGCAGGGGTCTCTGGTCGCCCCAGAACGCCTTCGCTTTGATTTTACGCATTTTAAAGATATCTCTCAGGAAGAGATTTACCGGATCGAAGAGGCAGTGAACCTTTATATTATGGTAAACCTGCCGCTTGAAACCAGGAGTATGAGTTTGTTAGAGGCGAAAAAGACCAGCGCCCTGGCTTTTTTCGGAGAGAAATATGAAGAAGATGTCCGCGTGGTTTCAGTGAGCGAAGTTTCATCTGAGTTATGCGGAGGCACGCATTTGAAGGCGACCGGTGAGATAGGGTTCTTTAAGATCGTTCAGGAAGGCTCGGTGGCAAGCGGTGTGCGCCGTATAGAAGCGGTAACAGGGCGATTTGCTTACCAGGCGGTCAAAGAGCAGTCGCAGATCATTGAAGAAATGGCTTCATTGTTTCAGGCTCCGAAAGAAAAACTCGCCCTGGAAGCGCGCAAAAGAATAGTTCAGATCAAAGAACTGGAAAAACAGCTGAGCGCCCAAAAGTTAGAAGCGGTCAGGTCTTTAATTGATGGTATGATCAAGGGCGCCGATAAGATACAGGACATTTTTTTTATTACCCATGTTTTTGAGAATGTTGATATGGACCTTTTGAGAAAAACCGTTGATATGATCAAGCAAAAAGCGGATAATTGTGTTATTGCTTTGGGTGCAGCTTATGGAGGCAAGGCCTTTTTAGTTACTGCGACTAATTTCAGCTCAACGGGCATAAATCTTGATGCCGGTAAACTGAACAAAGAGATCGCTCCTTTGATCGGCGGCAGCGGCGGCGGCAGGAAGGATTTCGCTCAGGCCGGAGGGACGAAACCTGAGAATTTTCCCCGGGCGTTCGCGAAGTTGAAAGATATCATTACGCAGTCACTCGGGAATAAGTAGGATAAGTTAAGGTTTAAGGTGACAGTCACCTTAGCTAAGTTAAAGAATAGAGACGATTTACGTTGTTAGAAGCACAACGTAAATCGTGGACTCACTACCCTGCTTCGCTAGTTGATAAAACAAGTTGCGGTGTAGCTACGCAGGATAGTTCGTCCTTATAAGTTAGAGAATAGAGACGATTTACGTTGTTAGAAGCACAACGTAAATCGTGGACTCACTACCCTGTTCCGCTAGTTGATAAAACAAGTTGCGGTGTAGCTACGCAGGATAGTTCGTCCTTATAAGTTAGAGAATAGAGACGATTTACGTTGTTAGAAGCACAACGTAAATCGTGGACTCACTATGAAGATTGTTCGTTTTAACAGTAAGCAATTGGACAAAATTTATAACCGCGGGATGGTGAAATCCCGGCGTGTTGAAGAGAAGGTCAAACAGATCCTTCAGGATGTGCGGCTCCTGGGCGATGAAGCGGTTATTAAATACACCAAGAAGTTTGATAAGGTCAAGCTCACCCCGCGGCAGCTGCGCGTCTCTGAAACCGAGATCAGCGGCGCTTATCAGAGCATTACGCAGAATTTTGTCTCAAGCTTAAAGGTTGTTATCGAGAACGTTAACAGATTCTACCGTAGAACAGTCAGAAAATCATGGAAGATGAGGGATCCCGATGGTTTAGTGCTCGGGGAAAACTATCAGCCTTTGGAAAAGGTCGGAGTTTATATCCCCGCGGGCACCGCGCCGCTGGTGTCAACGGTGTATATGACGGTCCTGCCGGCAAAGATCGCGGGAGTTAAGAAAATAATTTTGATAAGCCCGCCTGATAAATCGGGCAATATTAATCCGCATATCCTGGTGGTCGCTAATCTTTTAAAGGTGGATGAGATTTACCGCATAGGAGGGGCGCAGGGGATCGCGGCGCTGGCGTACGGCACAAAGACCGTTCCCCGCGTTGATAAGATCGTCGGTCCCGGTAATATTTTCGTCAGTGAGGCAAAACGCCAGGTATTCGGCCATGTGGATATTGATATGATCGCCGGGCCTACTGAACTGGTGATCATAGCCAACCGTCACAGCGACCCGAAATATATTATCGCCGATCTCAAAGCGCAGGCTGAACATGCCCATGGCGTGGCGATCTTAATAACTAATTCCAAGGCCCTCGCTAAGGAAATTAAATCCGAGCTTGGACAGGTCAATGGCCTGATCGTTTTGACTAAGAATTTAGAACAGGCGGTTGAGGTCGCTAATAAGATCGCGCCTGAACATTTAGAGGTCCTGGTAAAGAATCCCCAACGCTTGGTTAAGGGCATTAAGCACGCGGGCGCGATATTCTTAGGTCCGTTCAGCCCGACCGCGGTAGGGGATTATGTCGCCGGCCCAAGCCACGTGCTGCCGACTAACGGCACGGCGCGGTTTTTTTCCGGTATTTCAGTGCAGGATTTTGTCAAGTGCAGCCATATTATCGGTTATTCCAAGAAAGCTTTGGAGAAAGTCAGGGAACCTTTAGAGAAGATCGCCGGTATTGAAGGGCTGCATCAGCATCTTGATTCGGTGAAGGCACGGTTTGAGTAAGAATTAGTGTGTTACCAGTCTCAAGTCACAGGACACAAATAGATTATTGAGGAGAGAAAATGCGAAAGGCAGAGAAAGTTCGGAAGACTACTGAAACAAAGATTAAAGTGAAGCTCAATATTGATGGAGCAGGGAAATCAAAAATAGTGACAGGGATTGATTTCTTAGACCATATGCTTACTTTGTTTTCGTTCCACGGCCTATTCGATTTAACTATAGAAGCCAAAGGAGATTTAAAAATTGATTCGCATCATACTAATGAAGATTTAGGTATTGTGTTAGGGCAAGCATTTAAAGAAGCCTTGGGTAATAAAAAAGGAATTAAGAGGTATGGATTTTCATATGTTCCTATGGGCGAAGCTCTATCACGGGTTGTTGTAGATATTAGCGGGAGAGGTGAATTGTATTTTACTACGCTCTTAGGGGAGCTTCCTAAGATTCGTGAATTAGGATTAAATCTGAAAGATTCTAGTATTCAAGAAACAATGATTGATTTTCAGGAAAAATCAGGGGAAACATATCATCTGGTAGATTTAAAAAGTTTCTTGGAATCTTTTGCAAAACATAGCGGGATTTCTATAAATGTCGGGTTGTTACAAAAGGAAGATACTCATCATCAGGCGGAGGCGGTTTTTAAGGCGTTAGGTATTGCTTTGGACCAGGCAACACGGATTGATCTTCGTCGTAAAGGAGTACCTTCTACTAAAGGTGTTATTGATTAAGAAAATTCGTTCCAAACTTGTATCATGTGACTTGCGACCTGAGACTTGTGTCTTGTGTCATATAATTGTTTAATAAATACACTCTAATGATCGCGATCATCGACTACGGCATGGGTAACATTCACAGCGTCAAGAAGGCGCTGGAAGTAATGGGCGCGCGTACGCTCGTGACCAATAAGCCGCAAGAGATCAGGAAATGCGAAAAAATAGTTTTACCCGGCGTCGGGGCGTTTGGCGATGCCATGGAGGAACTTAAAAAACAAGATCTGATCGCGGCGATCAAAGATGATATTCGCGGTAAGAAGATCTTTCTCGGTATCTGTTTAGGGATGCAGCTTTTGTTTGAATCCAGCGAGGAATCTCCCGGCGTGAAAGGTTTAGGGGTCCTTAAAGGTGAGGTTAAGAAGTTTCCTTACCGTCAAGGGCTCAAAGTGCCTCATATGGGGTGGAACCAGTTAAAAAAAGTCGCCGGTAAATGCCCGTTGTTGAAAGATGTCGAGGATAACGCGTTCGTGTATTTCTGCCATTCGTATTATCCGGCGCCGCAAGAGACGGATGTTCCTGCGGCAATAACTGATTACGGCGAAGATTTTACGTCTATGGTTTGGAAGGATAATGTTTACGGCGCGCAGTTTCACCCGGAAAAGAGCCAGACGGTAGGTCTTGATATTTTAAGGAATTTTGTAAAGTTGTAATGCAGTAGCGTTAAGTCTAAAGTATAAAGTATGAATAACAAAGGAAATTTAAAGGCTAACGGATCAATTTAAGAATTTAACCTTAAATCTTTAATCTTCTTTTGTTATTTAGCCTTTAACCTTTATCATTTAAGGAAGGGTTATTGATGTTGCTCATACCGGCTATAGACATCAAAGGCGGTAAAGTCGTCAGGCTCACTCAGGGCAGGTTTGATAAAACCATAAATGTATATGCGGATGAGCCGGTTAAGGTTGCCGAGAAATGGGCGGCGCAAGGGGCTCAGCTTATCCATATCGTTGATCTGGACGGAGCGGCAGTAGGCAGGCCGAGAAATTTAGACAAGGTAAAACAGATCATTGAAGCGGTCAAAACACCTGTTGAGTTCGGGGGCGGAGTACGCAATATCGATTCGATCAAAGAACTGCTTGACGCGGGCATTTCCCGGGTTATTTTAGGGACCAAAGCGGTTGAAGACCGTGCTTTCCTGGAAGAGGCGTTCCGGCGCTTCAAGAATAAGGTCATTATCAGTATCGATGCTAAAAGCGGGCACATATTGACTAAAGGCTGGAAAGAAAGCTTTGAAGGCATAGAAGTCCTGGAATTCGCCCGCCAGTTAAAAAATTTAGGGTTTAGCGAGCTTATTTATACCGACATCTTAAAAGACGGGACGCTGAAAGGCCCTAATATTGAGGCGATCAGTGATCTGCTGAAGAAAGTCGGTATCGGCGTTGTCGCTTCGGGAGGAATATCTTGCCTTGTTGATATTGGGAAGCTGAAGTCATTAGAAAAGGAAGGTGTTACGGGGGTTATTATCGGGAAAGCGTTGTATGAAGGGAAGTTTACGCTTCAGGAAGCGCTGCGGTTAGCATAGGTACGCGGTGCAATTGTATTTGAAATACGAAGGAGGAGACGATGGTGAAGCAGACAATAGGATTTTCGATGTTTTTATTCGCTTTATTGCTTTTAAACGGATGCGCTACGACCGGTAAGCCGGCAGATCTGGAAAACCAGGGGTTACGTAATCAAGTCGGCGTTCTGGAAGCGCAGCTTCAGGCTAAGGACCAGGAGATCAGCAGCTTGCGCGATGCTTTGCGCAGGGTGACTGAAGAAACCGCTTCATCTAAGGCAACGTTTATTGAGACAGGTTCTTTAAAAGTCATGCGCCCGACAATGAAACAAATACAGCTTGCTTTAAGAAACGCCGGTTTTGACCCCGGTTCCATTGACGGCCGTAAGGGAAGGAAAACGCGGGAAGCGATCAAATCTTTTCAAAGAGCCAATAGTTTAAAACCCGACGGTGCAGTCGGCAAGAAGACCTGGGAATTGTTGAGCCCTTATTTATACCAGAAAGAGAAATAATTCTAAACATATGCTTACGAAGCGTATTATTCCCTGCCTGGATATTAAAGAGGGCAGGGTTGTCAAGGGAGTGAAGTTTTTAGGTTTGCGGGACGCGGGTGACCCTGTCGAGGTTGCCAAAGTTTATGACGCTCAAGGCTCTGATGAGTTGGTGTTCCTTGATATTACGGCAAGTTTTGAGAAGCGTAAGACTTTCGTGGAGCTGGTTGAACGCATCGCCCAAAATATATTCATGCCTTTCACCGTGGGCGGCGGTATCGGTTCTGTCGCGGATATCCGTAATCTGCTTAACGCGGGAGCGGAAAAAGTATCCATGAATACTTCTGCCGTTAAATGCCCTGACTTGATCAGCGATGCCGCGGCCAGGTTCGGCAGTCAATGTATCGTCGTGGCGATCGACGCTAAAGCAGTCAGTAGCCCACAGTCGATAGTCCATAGCGAGAAAAAGGATGAACCGTCGACTATCGACCATGCCTGCCTGCCGGACAGGCAGGGACCGTGGACTGACAAATGGGAAGTCTATATTAATGGGGGAAGGACCGCGACGGGAATTGACGCCCTGGATTGGGCAAGGCAAGCCGCTTCTTTGGGGGCGGGTGAGATCCTTTTGACCAGTATGGATTTTGACGGGACAAAAGACGGTTATGATATCGCTTTGACCAAGGCTGTGGCTGAAGCGGTCAACATCCCTGTAATTGCTTCAGGGGGAGCAGGTAAGCTGTCGGATTTTTATGAGGTCATTGATAAAGCAAATGCGGATGCTTGTTTAGCAGCGTCTCTTTTTCATTATCAGGAATTGGATGTTAAGCAGGTGAAGGAATATTTAAAGGAAAAAGGCGTGGCAGTCAGATTGTGAGCTTGAAAAAAGGAGGGAAGGTTCGTGGAAAAAAAAGAGGTATTTAAAGTGAAAGACCTTAAATTTGATGAAAAAGGATTGATCCCTGCTATTATCCAGGATTATAAAGACCTTGAAGTTTTAATGGTCGCCTATATGAACGCTGAATCGGTCAGGCGGACGATCAAGCTTGGTAAGACCTGTTTTTGGTCCCGCTCGCGCAAGGAATATTGGATCAAGGGCGCAACTTCAGGGAATTTCCAATATGTAAAATCAATTTCCTATGATTGCGATATGGACGCTTTGTTGATCAAGGTACGGCAGATCGGAGTTGCCTGCCACACCGGAAACCGTTCGTGTTTTTATAGAAAAATAGCTTTAAAAGCTAAAGTTTAAAGGTTAAAGTCTAAATATCAAAGGAAGATTAAAGGTTTAATGATCAATTTTAAAATTTAAACTTTAATTTTAAACCTTCCTTTGATCTTTAAACTTTAGACTTTAAAATTAACTATGTACACCCCATCACTCAAAGAATTCATTAAATTGTCGAAACAGTGCAACATTATCCCTGTTTACAAGGAGATCAATGCCGACCTGGATACGCCGGTATCGGCTTACCTGAAAATAAAGAAGGATGCTTACGCTTTTTTACTGGAATCCGTTGAAGGGCAGGAAAATATCGCCCGCTTCTCTTTTTTAGGAAGTAATCCCTGTTTGGTCTTCCAGAGTAAAGGTAAGAATATCAGTATTGAATTCCGCGGCGCGGGGAAAGACCAGATAAACAACTTTGGGGCGGCGTTAAAGAAACGCGAGCAGTATGCCACTGCAACTGATCCCTTGGATGAGATCAAAAAGATCATGAAGGATTTCCGCGCGGCTCGTATTAAAGGCCTGCCGCGTTTTTACGGAGGGTTTGTCGGTTATATCGGTTATGATATGGTGAGGTTTTTTGAAGAGATCCCGGATAAGAACCCTGATGACCTGGAAGTGCCGGATTGTATCTTTATCTTAACGGATACCCTCCTGGTTTTTGACCATGTCAATCATACCATTAAGATCGTTTCAAATATTATCCTGCCTCAAGGGGGGCAAAAGCTTTCCTTGAAGGAAAAGGAGAAGATTTACCGCTTAGCGCTCAGGAATATCGATTCTATCAGCGATGGTTTCAAGAAAACGCTCAAACAGGAGAGAAGAGAGCCGAGAGCGGACTGCGAGTTAAAAATAGAATCTAATTTTAAAAAAGCCGAGTTTTGTGGTATAGTAAATAAGGCCAAAGAATATATCCGTAAAGGCGATATTATCCAGGTTGTTCTTTCACAGAGGTTTAAAGCCCTGATCTCTAAGGACCCCTTTGATATTTACCGGGACCTGCGCAGCCTTAATCCTTCTCCGTATATGTTCTTTTTGAAGTTGGATGCGATCACTTTGATCGGTTCTTCCCCTGAAATGCTGGTACGTTGTGAAGACACGCGTGTCGAGACCCGGCCTATTGCCGGTACCCGCAGGCGCGGCGCGACTGAAAGCGAAGACGCCCTTTTAGAAAAAGAGCTTTTAGGGGATGCCAAGGAAAAAGCAGAGCATATCATGCTGGTTGACCTGGGAAGAAACGACGTCGGCAGGGTTTCTGTCCAGGGGAAGGTGAAGGTCAATACCTTTATGGCAGTAGAACGCTATTCCCACGTTATGCACCTGGTCAGCGACGTCAGCGGCCAGTTACAAAAAGGTAAGGACCTCTATGATGCTTTGCGGGCGTGTTTTCCTGCCGGCACTGTTTCCGGCAGCCCCAAGATCAGGGCGATGGAGATCGTTGATGAGTTAGAGAATGTTAAACGCGCTACCTATGCGGGAGCTGTGGGGTATTTCAGCTTTTCGCATAATATGGATACGTGTATTACCATACGCACGATCCTGGTGAAAAACAAGGTCGCCTATGTTCAGGCAGGCGCGGGTATTGTCGCTGATTCCATACCCGAACGGGAATATATGGAATCGGTTAATAAGGCCAAGGTATTATTAGAGGCGTTGCGTTGTTAAAAAGATGCCCGCTGTTTTAAGTATCTTGGGTAATTAAAAAAATAAAGGGAGGTATCATGGCAGTACGCATCAGGTTAAGAAGAATAGGTAAGAATCCGAAGAAAAATCCGCATTTTCGCGTTTCGGTCTTTAACAGCGAAGCCGGCAGAGACAGCAGGTTTGTCGAGGAGATCGGTTATTATAATCCGATATCCGGCGCTATCAAGGTCGATAAAGAAAGGCTTTCGTTCTGGAAGAGCAAGGGAGCGCTTGTTTCTCAGACAATTGCCCGGCTTGTTGATAAAACTGCATAATAACCATTAATTTTATAGAGGAGGTAGAAGTATGCCGCCGCAAACACCGGTTAATCCGATCTTGAATTTAGTCCCGTTAGCCCTGTTGTTCGTTATTTTTTATTTTCTCATCATCCGCCCGCAGAAAAAGCAGGAGAAAGACCGGCAGAAAATGATCAGCAGCTTGAACAAAAATGACGAAGTGGTTACTACCGGGGGAATACATGGGACGGTCGTTACGGTAAAAGAAAAAACAGTGATCATACGCATTGATGAAAATGTTAAGGTTGAAGTTGAAAAGAATTGCGTTTCTTTTGTCAAGAAAGCGCAAAGCGCGTAAGTGTCCCGTGACAATGAAATTTACAACATAAAGGGGAATATGCTATGGAGCGTAAGTTACTTGGTAAGATAATCTTAATTCTCGCAGTCTTAGGCACCTGTGCTTTTTATGCTTTTCCGGTCAATAAGAGAATTAACTTGGGCCTGGACCTCCAGGGGGGAATGCATCTTTTGCTTAAGATCGATACCAGCCATTTGTCCGATAAGGCTAAACTCGACGCTGCTGACAGGGCTGTTGAAGTGATCCGCGGCAGGATCGATCAATTTGGCGTCAGAGAGACCGCCATTCAGAAACAAGGGGATGATGAAGTTATTGTGCAATTGCCGGGCGTTACCGATCGTGAACGCGCCCTTGAGATCATCGGCAAGACCGCGATGCTTGAATTTAAACTTGCCGTTGCCGATCCGCAAAAACTCAAAGATGCCCTCGCCGGCACTGTTCCTGAAGGCCTGGAGTTGAAATATACGGAAGAAAACAATGAACCGATACTCCTGGAAAAACAGGCGGTTTTGACCGGTGATGCTTTGACCGACGCTTCGGTGAATTTCAGCTCCGCCCAATTCAATGAGCCGGTGGTGGGTTTAAAATTTAACGCGGCCGGCGCCAAAAAGTTCGGAGAGATCACCGCGAATAATATCGGCAGGAGGCTGGCGATAGTCCTGGACGGAAAAGTGCAATCAGCCCCGAACATAAAAGAAGCTATCCCCTCCGGGGAGGCGGTTATTTCAGGGCGGTTTGACGTTGTCCAGGCGCAGGATTTAGCGCTTGTCTTAAGGGTGGGCGCGCTTCCCGCTCCTATGATCGTTGAGGAAGAAAGGACTATCGGCCCTTTATTAGGCCAGGATTCGATCAATAAAGGCGTCAAAGCCAGCATTGTGGGGATCGTGTTAGTCTTTGTTTTTATGGCGGGATATTATCTTCTTGCGGGCGTGATATCCGATATTGCGCTTTTGTGTAACCTGGTCATGGTCTTGGGCGGATTAGGCGTCCTTCCTGTTTTATTCCCGGGTATCGCCGCAACGTTGACCTTGCCGGGTATTGCCGGTATTGTTTTGTCTTTGGGCATGGCGGTTGATGCCAATGTCCTGATCAATGAGCGTATTCGTGAAGAATTGTTAACGGGTAAAACCTTGCGCGCGGCAATCCAAAACGGGTATCATAAGGCATTCAGCGCCATTTTTGATTCTAACGTTACAACTTTAATTGCCGCTTTCTTATTGTTTCAATTCGGGACCGGCCCAATTCGAGGCTTTGCGGTTACCTTGACTATCGGTTTACTCTCGAGTTTGTTTACGGCGATCGTGGTTACCCGTGCTATTTTCGAGGTGTTATTACATTTTAATCTGGTCAAGTCCCTGCCGATGCTGTCCTTGATCAAAGAAACAAAGTTTGATTTTATCGGTAAAAGGAAGATCTTTTATGCCCTGTCGCTTCTGGTGATCTGTATTGGCTTGACAGTGTGTTTCCAGAAGGGGCCTAAAGCGTACGGCATTGATTTCTCGGGGGGCCAGATCCAGGAATATAAGTTCAAGAATCCTCCCAAGATCGAGCTGGTGCGCCAGGCCTTAAAAGACCTGGGTTTGGCTGACGCCACGATCCAGCAATTTAAAGATACTCCCGCGGTGATCCTGGTAAAGACGAGCCAGGATAAGAGTAATGTGATGACCCAGAAATTAAAGGAAGCTTTTCCTGACCAGGACATTCAAATGTTGCGGATCGAGCGGGTCGGGCCTGTTGCCGGCAAGCATTTAAAGGAAAAAGCGTCATGGTCTCTTTTGTGGTCGTTGCTGGGAATTTTAGTGTATGTCGCCTTCCGGTTTAAGCATTTTAATTTTGCCGCCGCAGGCGTGGTCGCCTTATTCCATGACGTATTAGTAGCGTTGGGATTCATGGCGTTGACCTCACGGCAAATCGATCTTTTAAGTGTGACCGCGTTCTTGACCATTGCCGGTTACTCTATTAATGATACGATAGTTATTTATGACCGGGTGCGCGAGAATATACGTCTGTTCCCGAAAAAAAGCCTGTATGAACAGATCAATTTGAGCGTAAATCAGTGTTTGGGAAGGACTGTTTTGACTTCCGGAATTACTCTTTTGACCGTCATTTCAATTCTCTTGTACGGCGGAGAAGTCTTAAGTAACTTTGCTTTTGCGTTACTGGTAGGATTTATTTCCGGTGTTTATTCTACTGTTTATATCGCTTCCCCGTTGGTATTGGCCTGGACAGCTCGAGGAGTAAAGAAAGCTTAGGATTTCAGGTAATTGCTAATAGTAAGTTAAGGTTAAAGCCTAAAGGTTAAATAACAAAGGAAGCTTAAAGTTTAAAGGATAAATTTTAAAATTACCTGCCTACCAACAGATAGGAACATTAGGCCTTTAATCTTCCTTTATTATTTAGACTTTAACCTTTAGACTTTAATTTTAAATAGTTATTTTAAGTGTCAATTCTCGTCTCTAAAAGGACGCAAGGGATTTCCCTCGCGTCCTTTTTACTATCGTTTAGTTCGTTGTTTTCGGTAACATCATTAGTTTCGTTTAACGAACTAAACGATAGTAACGAAAATAACGACATTAACGATCGTGTTTAAATCCCTTAAACTACATATCGGTAGCTCCCTTGGGCTGGAAGCGATCATCCGTTTGCTGGCCGAATTCGGGTATAAGCGGCAGGATTTTGCTGCTGAAGAAGGCGATTTCGCCTGTCGCGGCTCTATTGTCGATATCTTTCCCTATACTTTTGAGCTGCCTGTCCGCATTGAACTTGAGGATGATGTGGTCCTCTCGATAAAGACGTATAATCCCGCGGAAGGCAACCCTCTGTGGCCCCACACCATGGTCATTATCCTGCCGGTGAAGAAGCTGCATTCTTTTAAGGCGGCTGCTTTTAATGAATCCTTCCCTCTGGATAACTTCCTTGATTTGCACAGAGGAGATTATGTCGTCCATAACCAGCATGGTATCGGCAGGTTCCTCGGCTTTGAAAAGATCAAGGTCAGGGAAAAGATGCAGGAGCATCTGGTCATTGAATACGACCGGCAGGAAAAGCTTTTTGTCCCTGTCGAGAGCATGAACCTGGTGCAAAAATATGTGGCTTTCCAGCTGCGCAGGCCAAAGCTCTACCGCTTGGGAAGTAAAGAATGGCAGAGGATCAAAGAGCGGGCAAAGAAGGGGATCCAAAAGCTGGCGATCGAGCTGTTATCGTTACAGGCGATGCGTTTATCGATCCAGGGTTTTTCATTCGCCGTGGATACCCCCTGGCAGAAAGAATTTGAGCGGACATTCCCCTATAAAGAGACGCCGGACCAGATTACCGCAGCTTCCGAAGTAAAAAAAGATATGGAAAGTATTAAGCCGATGGACCGCCTTTTGTGCGGCGACGTAGGTTACGGCAAGACGGAAGTCGCGATGCGAGCCGCATTTAAGGCTGTCATGGATAATAAACAGGTGGCGTATTTAGTCCCGACGACTATCCTGGCTGAGCAGCATTACCAGAATTTCACTCAGCGGCTTAAAGATTTTCCCGTTAATGTCGAAATGCTCTCTAGGTTCAAGACTCCGGGTGAGCAAAAACAGATCATTGAAGGTATTAGCGCCGGCGCGATCGATATTGTCATCGGGACGCACCGCTTATTGTCCGATGATGTCAGGTTTAAAGACCTGGGCCTGGTGATCATCGATGAAGAGCAGCGTTTCGGCGTCAAAGCCAAGGAAAAGCTCAAATCGCTTCGCTTGACCACCGATGTTTTGACCTTGACGGCCACGCCTATACCCCGGACATTATATTTAAGCCTGATGAACGCCAAGGATTTTTCCGTGATCAATACTCCTCCTGAAAATAGATTGCCTATAAAAACGATTGTGATAGAATATGACGAAGATATTATCCTCCAGGCGATCTCGCGGGAGCTCAACCGTAAGGGGCAGGTCTATTTTTTGCATAACCGCATCCATGATATTGAGAAGGTGCGCCAGCGCCTGGTAAAACTCCTTCCGGTGACTACCGTGATAGAGGTGGCGCACGGAAAGATGCCGCCGCAATACCTGGAAAAGGTAATGTCCGAGCTTTTAAAAGGCAAGATCGACGTCCTTTTATGCACCATGATCATTGAATCAGGGATCGATATCCCGAATGTGAATACCATCATTATTGATGACGCGCATACGTTCGGGGTGTCTGATCTGCATCAGCTCAGGGGAAGGGTAGGCAGGTTTAACCGTCCGGCCTACGCCTTTTTTTTAGTCCCCCGGCACCGGGTTTTAAGCACGGATGCCCATAAACGGCTGCATGCTATTCAGGAATACACGCAATTAGGTTCCGGCTTTAAGATCGCGATGGAAGATCTGGAGATCAGAGGCGCAGGTAATCTTTTGGGCGTGCAACAGCACGGTTTTATTAACGCCGTCGGATTTGACCTGTATTGCCGGCTGCTCAGAGAAGCGATTGACAATTTTAAACAAGCAGGAGTTTTTAACCATGCGCAAATGTAACGCTCAAAACCAGGCGCTCGCGCCCCTTATTTTTCTTATTGTATGTTCTGTTTTTTTTGTATTCTCTTCGCAGGCCGTCGCCGCGGATAAAATGATCGCGGTGGTCAATAGCGATATTATCACGCAAAAAGACCTGAATGATTTTATTAATTTTACCTATGTGCAGCTTTCGCGCGAATATCCCGAAGACCAGGTCCAGCAAAAGATCGCGTCGATAAAATCAGACCTGTTGGAGCGTTTGATCGAAGACCGGCTTATCCTTCAGGAGGCTAAGAAGAAAGATACCGGGATCGATGAGACCAGGGTCAAAGATAAATTGGCGGAGATCCGTAAGCGCTATAATAGTGAAGCGGAATATCAGAGCTCTTTGGCTGCCCAAGGGCTGGTAACCGCTGACCTGGAAAAGAGGATCCGTGAGCAGATGCTCATGTATGCTATTGTCGAAACACAGGTCCGCGCTAAGATCAGTATTAATCCGGGAGAGGTTACGGATTTCTATTACAAGAACATTAAAGATTTTAGGGTTCCCGAGCAGCGTGAGTTTGATTCTATTGAAGCGGAGGATGCCGCGACCGCTCAGGAAGTTTATGCAAAGATCGCCGCGGGAGAGAGTTTTATCGACCTTTCCCTTAAATATCCGATAAAGATCACTAAGTTGAGCGCGCGCGGCGGCGGCCAGGAATTACGTAAAGAGATCGAAGAGGCTGTTTTTAATCTTAAGGTCGGCGAACTAAGCCATCCGGTAAAGAGTGAAGGTTATTTTTATGTTTTTAGACTGAATAATATCATCCCGCCGAAAGAGCAGAGCTTTGAAGAGGCTCAACAGGAGATCTACCGGTTTATTTTCGAAAAGAAGATGCAGGAAGAGCTTCTCAAATGGGTAGAAGGGTTAAGAAAACAGGCCTACATTAAAATCTTATAAGTTTTATTCTTGTGTTTGCATGCCAGGTCGTTAGTAAAGATCAAAGGTTAAAATCCAAAGAATAAAGGAAGTTCAAAGTCCAAAGGTTCCTGCTTACCGGCAGGTACGAAATTTTAAAATTTATCCTTTAAACTTGAGACTTCCTTTGTTATTTAACCTTTAAACTTTAAAATTTATATCGTATCCTTAATTTCTGAACTCATGCATAGAAAACAAGTCCCCATAAGAGTCGGTATCACGATGGGAGATCCCTCCGGTATCGGGCCGTCTATCATCGCATTAGCGCTTGGCCACTTCGGCTCAAGAGTTGAGTTTGTGGTCATCGGCGACCAGTGGGTATTCGATAAAGCTCAAGCGCTTTGCCGCCAAGCGAACTCCAGGCGCCGATCACCTTTTCCCGGCCGCCAAAAACCGTATTATTCCACCTTTATCGATTTAGCTAATGTCCCGCGCAAAAATTTTTCCTTCGGCCGCGTGAGCGCGGATTATGGCCGGGCTTCGGTGGAATACCTGGATAAGGCGATGGAACTCATAAGGGGCAATGCCGTCGATTGCCTGGTGACCTGCCCGATCTCTAAAGAAGCGATTAACCTGGCGGGGTTTCATTATTCAGGGCATACCGAATATTTCGCCCGCCACGCGCATGCCGGCAATACCGTGATGATGCTGTTAAATAAATATATAAGATTCAGTTTATTGACCAGGCATGTCCCGCTTAAGAATGTATCAGGGCGTTTAAGTAAGGATTCTATCTGCGATACGCTCAGGCTCACGCATGATTCTTTAAAGACATTATTCGGCATTCGCAAGCCGCGTATTATCATCTGCGGCTTGAATCCGCACGCTTCCGATAACGGCCTTTTAGGCAGGGAAGAGAACGATATTATCTTTCCAGCGGTCGACGCGCTCAAAAAAGAATTCCCCGGTTTGAAGGGCCCGGTTTCCGCGGATACCGCTATTGCCCAAGCATACAAGAAGGAATATGATTGTGTCATTGCCTGTTATCATGACCAGGCATTGATCCCTTTAAAGCTGCTTGACGCTTCAAGCGGAGTTAATATTACCCTGGGGCTTGGCTTTGTGCGGACATCTCCTTTGCACGGCACTGCCTTTGATATCGCCGCTACCGGCAATGCCGATCCCCGTTCTTTAATCGCGGCGGTTAAGCAAGCCATTCAATGCAGATCAAACCCAGAAAAAGTTTAGGCCAGAATTTCCTTGTTGATAAGAATATTCAAAGGAAGATTATCGCTACCTGCGCTTTTACCGCGTCGGATACTGTCGTGGAAATAGGGGCAGGCACCGGGATAATGACGCAATTGCTGGCAGCGGTTACAGGTGAGCTCCACGCTTTTGAGATAGACCGCAGGCTCAAGAGTGTTTTATCCGATATGTTTAAAGGGAACCGGCATGTCCATATCCATGACAAGGACATATTGACAGCGGATATAGCAGGAGAGTGCGGGCTGGCGGGGGAGCGTAAGGTTAAAGTATTCGGTAATATCCCCTATTATATTACTACTCCGATCATTGAGCATCTTTTCGCCGCGCGTGAGCACATCAGTGTTATTTTTATTACCGTGCAAAAAGAATTTGCCGAGAGAATAACCGCTGAAGCCGGAACGAAGCTGTTTGGGTCTTTCAGTTGTTTTGTTCGTTATTTTACGCTGCCGCGTATCGTGATGATGATCCCTAAGGGTTGTTTTAATCCGCGGCCAAAGGTTGATTCGTGTTTGTTAAGATTAGAGGTGCGCTCTGAGCCGCCCGTTCAGGTAAAAGATGAAGCGTTAATGTTCAATATTATCAGGACCTCCTTTCAACAGAGGCGTAAGACCCTGCGCAACAGCCTTCAGGATACGGTGAAAGAAAGCAGCCTTGCCGAGTTTTTCCTGCGCTGCCGTATTGATAGAAATACCCGGCCTGAACGGTTATCTTTGGAAGATTTCGCGCGTTTAGCCGATTGCCTTACAGAAATGGAGCGGCCGTAATCCAGGCGCGTGTTTATGTGAGTAAACCTTGCGCTGGAAATGTATATTTTCGTAATCATGGCCCAATAAATTACCTTTACTTTTGATAGGGATTTGTTACAATTATTTTAATAAATTAAGCGATATTAATTCGTTTTTTACGCGGAAAAGTTCTTTAATAGATTTATTAAGTAGTAATAAGTTATTGATAATCAAAATATTATAGCCACAGATAAAAAACAGGAGCCGATTTTATGGATGTAAAAACCGGTGTTTTTATTTGCGATTGCGGCAATAATATCTCCGAGATTATCGATACGCAAGCATTATCAGTTGCCGCCCGGTCTATACCCGGCGTGGTTGAAAGTAAGATCCACCGGCTTTGGTGTTCAGAAGAAGGCCGGGAAGAACTAAAGCGAGCGATCAAAGAAAAAGATATTTCCCGTGTTATTATCGCCGCGTGCTCTCCCAAACAGCACGAATTAACTTTTCAGAATCTCCTCGCCCAAGCGGGGTTAAACCCGTTCCTCTTGCAGGTCGTCAACATCCGGGAGCAGATTGCCTGGGTAACTAAAGATAAAGTATCAGCTACACAAAAAGCGATCGCTCAACTGTACGCCGCTATAAAACGCGTCCAATTGCACGAACCTCTGGAAAAATCACAGATCGAATGTAAGACTGATTTCCTGGTTATCGGCGCCGGTGTTGCCGGAATGACTGCCGCTTTGACCCTTGCGCAGCAAAAAAGCCGCAAAGTTTACCTTGTTGAAAAAGAAGCATGGATCGGGGGTAAGACCGTCGCGTATGAAGAGGTGTTCCCGAATATGGAATGCGCTCCCTGTATGCTTGAGCCTGCCATGGACAGTGTCATGCATCATGAGCGTATCGTACTTCTGACCAATAGTACGGTAGAGAATATCACGGGGTTTTTCGGTAACTTTACTGTCCAGATCAAGCAGAAGGCGCGCGGTATTGACGCTGAAAAATGCATCGGTTGCGGTGAGTGCTTTGAAGTATGCCCGGTAAGCGTCCAGAATAAGTTTAACGGTAATCTGTCCTTGCGCCACGCGATATATACTCCTTTTGCGGGAGCTCTTCCGAATTTACCCGCAATAGATCATCAAAATTGCCTGAGGTCAAAAGGCCAGGATTGCCGTAAGTGCCGGCAGGCTTGTTCTTTTGGCGCGGTTGACTATGAACAGCAAGACCGGTCTTTTTCGGTGGAAGTCGCAGCGATCGTCGTGGCAACCGGATTTGAACTTTTGGATAAAGCTATACTTAAGAATATTGCCGCCGATAATCCTGATATTGTTGACGCTTTCCAATTTGAGCGTTTAATGAGTTCTACCGGCCCGACCGCAGGCAAAATATTGACTGCTTCCGGAAACAATCCCCGGAGTATTGCGTTTGTGCATTGTTCGGGAGGCAGAGATAAGAATTATCAGGAATACTGCAGCGGAGTCTGTTGCGCTTATTCATTGAAGTTAGCGTATCTGGCAAAGAAAAAACTCCCCGATGTAAAGATATATGAGATCTATTCTGATTGGTGCTTTCCCGGGAAAGAGTATCCCTCTTTTTGCAAGAAGGTTTTTGGCGCGGGGGCTGAATATATCCGGGTGAATAATACCAACGAGGTCGCGATATATCCTCAGGGAAACGCCCTTGCCGTTAGAAATGGCGATAGTACCTTTACGGTCGATATGTGTGTTTTAGCTACGGCAATGGTCTGTCCGCCTGATGCTGCCAGATTTGCGTCTGTTTTAGGGATATCGGTTGATACGTATGGTTTTTATACCGCTTTGCATGACAAATTAGGGCCGTCTTCTGCCAACTTACGCGGTATATATATCGCGGGATGCGCTGCCGGGCCGAAAGATATTACTCAATCGGTATTACACGCGCAGGCCGCAGCTGCTATGGCACTCAGTTTGATCGTCCCTGGCGAGAAGCTGGACCTGGAAGTCTTTACATCAACTGTCGATGAGAAGCGTTGCGGCGGATGCCGCAGCTGTATTTCTTTGTGCCCGTTCCAGGCGATCAAATTCGACCAAGAGAAAAGGGTCGCGGTCATTAACGAGGTTTTATGCCTCGGCTGCGGGGTTTGTACTGCTGCCTGTCCGGCAGGGGCGATCAGAAGTAAGCATTTTACCGATGAACAAATATTCGGCGAGATCGAGGGGTTATTGTCATGAACGGATTCCAACCCAGGATCGTAGGGTTTTTGTGTAATTGGTGCAGTTACGCGGGCGCTGATTTAGCGGGAAATCAGCACAAAGACGTCCCGAGTAATATTACGGTCATTCGAGTTATGTGTTCGGGAAGGGTTGACCCGCAGTTTGTCCTTAAGGCGTTCCGCGAGGGCGCGGACGCAGTAATGATCTTAGGCTGCCACCCCGGCGACTGTCATTATAAAGAGGGTAATTATAAAGCGCTGAGGCGCAAAAGATTGTTAGAGGTAATGCTTGGGCAGTTTGGTATTGAAAAGGAGCGCGTCCTCCTTGATTGGGTATCTGCCGACGAAGCGGAGCGTTTTTCACTCCTGGCGCGGGAGATGGTCGAAGCAGTCAAGAAGCTGGGTCCTCTGGCGGGGAACACGGGGGATCGGCGATGAACGCTAAATTGAAGATCGCTTTTTATTGGGGAGCTTCCTGCGGCGGATGCGAGGTGTCTTTCTTGGATATTAATGAGAAGATACTTGAGGTAAGCGCTTTGGTTGATGTATTAATAATGCCGGTTGCTTTTGACGGGAAATATAAGGATATTGAGGCCTTACCTGAGAAGGGGATCGATATCTGTTTTTTTAACGGCGGTATCAGGAATTCTGAAGCCGAACATTTGGCAAAGCTTTTGCGGCAGAAATCGAAAATAATGATCGCTTATGGAGCCTGTGCCAGCTGGGGAGGCATTCCCGGGTTAGCGAATCAATTCCATGCCGAAGATATCTTAACGCGGGTGTATGAAACCACGCCTTCCACCGATAATCCGCGGCGTATTCGTCCCGCTATGAAGACAGCGGTTCCGGAAGGCGAATTGGAAATCCCGAAATTCTACGATAAGGTTTTTCCGCTTGATGAGATAGTCGGAGTCGAGTATTACCTTCCCGGCTGTCCGCCGACAGTAGAGTGGGTGCTTAAAACCGTTGAAGCGATCGCGTCTCATACGCTTCCTTCCGCGGGCTCGGTGATCGGCTTGGAGAAGACGCTCTGTGATGAGTGCCCCCGAGAGAGGTCTTCTGACCGGAAGATCCTGAAGTTCTTTCGCCCGCATGAGATAATCGCCGATACAAAGCAATGCCTGCTTGATCAGGGGCTCATCTGTTGCGGCCCTGCCACGCGGGGCGGCTGCGGCGCCAAATGCATGGAAGTCAATATGCCCTGCCGCGGCTGTTACGGGCCGCCTCCGGGGATCAGCGACCAGGGCGCGAAAATGTTAAGCGTGATCGCGTGCGCTATTGATTCTAATGATGAACAGGAAATTGCCCGCATTGTTTCCGACATTAAGGATCCGGTCGGCATTTTTTATCAATTCAGCCTGGCTAAATCGATACTTAAAGGGGTTGTTAAATGAAAAAGATCACCATAGATCCTGTTACCCGGCTTGAAGGGCATGGTAAGATTGATATCTTCTTGAATGACGCAGGTGACGTTGAAAATGCTTATTTTCAGGTGCCGGAGCTGCGCGGTTTTGAAAAATTCTGCGAAGGCAGGAATGTTGAAGAATTACCGAGAATAACCCCGAAAATATGCGGGGTATGTCCTGAGGCCCATCATTTGGCTTCAGCGAAAGCGGTCGATGCGGTATATAAGGTCGATCCACCGTCTGCGGCAAAGAAATTACGGGAATTGTTTTATTGCGCTCATATGATCCATTCGCATATCGCTCATTTTTACGCCTTGGCCGGCCCTGATTTTATAGTCGGGCCGGATGCTCCCGCGTCAGAACGCAATATCCTGGGAGTCATCGCTCGGGTCGGTTTGGATATAGGGAAAGAAGTTATTAAACACCGTGCCTACGCTCAGGATATCCAGGCGCTTATCGGAGGCAGGGCAACGCAGCCGGTTTGCGGCCTTCCGGGGGGCTGTTCAAAAGCGCTGAACGAAGAGGAAAGAAAAATAATTGAGGAGAAATCAGCCTCTTGTGTCGAGTTTTCTCAATTCACCCAGAAGATCTTTGAAAATATTGTTTTAAAGAATAAACAATATGTTGACCTTATCCTGGCAAAAGACCTTTATTATATGGAAACATATTATATGGGGCTGGTGGATAAGGATAATAAGGTGAATTTTTACGACGGAGATATCAGGGTCGTCTATCCGGACGGGAAGGAATTCCTGAAATTCAAACCGCAGGATTACCTGGAGCATATCGGTGAAGTTGTCGAGCCATGGACGTATTTGAAGTTTACGTATTTGAAGAAAATCGGTTGGCATGGTCTTAAGGCCGGGCGGGATAGCGGTGTTTTCCGGGTAGCTCCTCTTGCCCGTTTAAACGCGGCAGACGGTATGGCGACTCCTTTAGCCCAGGCTGAATACGATAAGATGTACCATACTTTCGGCGGTAAACCGGTCCATCATACGATGTCCATGCATTGGGCGCGGATCATTGAATTGCTCTATGCTTCAGAACGCATGCTGCAGTTGAGCAGGGACCCGGAAATCACTTCTACGCAGGTAAGGACTATTCCATCTCAGACGCCTGATGAAGGAACGGGGGTGGTGGAAGCTCCCCGGGGAACGCTGTTCCATCATTATAAAACTGATGAGTCGGGTACTACGCAAGCGGTTAATTTAATTGTCGCTACCTGTAATAATCATGCCGCGATCTGCATGTCGATAAGAGACGCAGCACGTGGGGTCATTAAGAAGGGGCAGGTCAATGACGGGTTGTTGAATATGGTAGAGATGGCTTTCCGGGCGTATGACCCGTGTTTTTCCTGCGCGACCCATGCTATCGGGGAAACGCCGTTGATCGTGAATGTTTACGATAGTCGCGCTCAAGTAATATATTCTCTGCGAAGGGACTGATCGAGTGGGTAAGACGCTTATTGTCGGTTTAGGCAATACGATCCTCAGCGATGACGCTGCCGGGCTTTTGATCGCGCGGGAAGTCTATGCCCGGGTCAAGTCGGAGTCTGTGGATTTTATCGAATCATCGTACGCGGGCTGGCGTTGTATCGATTTCTTTCCGGGGTATGAAAAGATCATTATTATTGATGTGATTTGCGATCCGTTGCACCAGCCGGGGGAATGTTTTAAGATGGACCTTCCCAAAACTATTCCTTTACACCGTCAAAGCTCTCATAATGTCGGTTTTCTCGAAATGCTTGAGCTTGCCCGGCAGACAGGCATGGTCACGGCGGCCCGGATCGTTGTATACGCGGTCGCCGCCAGGACAATCTATGATTTCTCCGAACAGATCAGCGAGCAGATCATGAACAAGGTGCCGGATATTTTATCTGAAATCATTAAAAATGAGTTCCCCGGAATGCCCCGGGAGGGAGACAGGCTTTATGCATGAATGGGGGATCGCAGCGGATATTATCGAGAAGATCAAAGAGAGCGCTTCGGAAAATGGGCTTACCAAAGTCGTTGCGGCAGAAATAAAACTGGGCAGGCGTTTACATATAGGTATAGATGAATTTCGTGATTGTTTGATGGTTTTGGCGCAAAAAGAAGCAGGCTGTGTCTATGGATGCAGGTTTGATATTGAAACGGTAGACTCTAAATTAGCCGCATTAGCGTCGATTGAAGGGGAATAAAACGCTGATTTGTAAGGATTAATTTAACTTGACAAAGCATACCCGTAAAGGTAGAATTGGCAATCATTGAAGGGTTATGTTTTTCGTAAGAGAAGATAAAAGGGAGGAAAATTATGGCAGTGATACGATTAGACGCGACAGGTTTAAAATGCCCGCAACCGGTGCTAAAAATAGCGGCTAAAGTCCCTGAGTTGAAACCGGCGGATGTTTTAGAAGTTATGGCGGATTGCCCGTCATTCCCGAAAGATGTCCAAATGTGGTGCGAGCGTTCGAAGAAAACTTTATTGTTTTGCCGGGATGAAGGCGATGGGAGGAGCAGGGCGCAAATCCAGTTCTAGCCGCGCAAAGTTCTTTGCTGTTCTTTCACTGACGGGTTTTACGGTTTTTTATCAAAGATAATAATTTCAGTTTTGCTGTTGAAAAGGATATTTTGAGCGATAATTATACGAGAGAAGGTTAAAACGCGATATTTTTAACCTGTAAACAAAGGATATTCTTTATGGGCATGAATTTCCGGACCATCCCCGCGCCGCAGAAAATCAAGATCGGAGCGCAATTCTTTCTTTTTGTCGGTTTTCTTTTACTGCTCGTAATAAATCTGGGGAAGGTTGATCTCGTGGTCCGTGTTGTTTCAGCCCTGGCAGGGGTATGTTTTATTTTAGTTTTTAATTGGGTAAAGGACGCTGCCCGGGAGTTGGGTAATATAAGTTCAGAAAAAGACGGGCTTCATAATAATTCCATGAATATGGCGTGTTATTTGACCGATTTCTTTAAGACCTTAAAGAGTGTCAGCGAAGGCGATTTTACGGTAGTAGCAAATGAGGCTGTAGACGATGAATTATTAAGGTCTTTAGGGAAAACAACTAACCGCATCTTGGAGTATTTAAGGGATTTAATCCAGCACTTGCAGGAGTCATCCATGGTCGTCGCCAACCATTCCGGTGTTTTGGCAAGCACTTCCAACTCGTTTAAAGAGCGCGTCAGCCAGTTTACCGAAACTGTTTATCTGATCTCGCAATCGATCTCGGATATTTCAGGCAGTTCCCTGAAGGCGTTGAATAGCGCCAAGGAGACGCATAGTTTCACCGAAAAGGGCAAAGAAAATATCGATAAGTTTACAGAACAGGTAAAACAGCTCCAGTCCCACGCCGACTTCAATACTAAGATCATGCAGCGGGTTTCAGAATATTCCGAACAGATCAGTAAAATGGTCAATATGATCACTAAGATAGCCGAACAGACAAATCTTTTGGCGTTAAACGCCGCTATTGAAGCCGCGCGCGCCGGTGAGGCAGGGGTGGGATTTGCCGTAGTTGCCGATGAAGTGCGAAAGCTGGCTGAAAACTCCGCTGAGTCGGTCCAGGAAATAAAGAAAATCGTTCAGCAGGTCCAGGAATCGATCGTACAGGCAACAACTACCGCCGGGGAAACCAAACAGCGGATACAGGTAGGGGCGGTATTGATCGCGACTGTCGCTAAACAGTTCGATGAAATTGCCTTGGGCGTCAATGTTATTACGTCCCAGGTAGAGCGTATTGCCTCTGCGGTGCAGGAAACCGCCAGTTCCTCGGAAGAGGTTACTGCTGTTGCCGAAGAGCAGACAGCCGCTACCGAAGAAATCGCGGGAGCCGCGGTGCAGCTTTCCGATATCTCAAAGAAGCTGCAAGAGAAGGTCGACCGCGTCAGGCTGTAAACCCCAGTTTTCTCAGGGGTACTATCCTCATGGCATTATTTTGATTTCTTCCCGTATCTCATTTTAATTTTAAAGGCCAAAGTATAAATAACAAAGGAAGTTTGAAGGTTAAAGGTTCCTGCCTGCCGGCCGGCAGGTAATTTTAAAATTTAGCCTTTAGTCTTGAACCTTCCTTGGATATTTAGACTTTAAACTTTAGACTTGCTCTGTATCATCCCGGACGTACTATTTTCTTGTTGTAAAGTATAGACTGCTGCTATATAATCTATTTCATGGAGAATCAATCCCCTCAAAATAAACCCTCTCAATTCATTTCAAACCTTGTAACCGCTATCCGAAAGATCTCTATTTATCCCGCGAAACATCCTATAGTGGTGGAATCGATTACAAATGTCTATGCGGTGATATCCGAGATATTCTCCGGTAAAGAAGCGTTAAGCTTAAGCTTGTCACAGGACAATAAGGTGCTTATTGATGGGGAGCCTTTGAACGATAAAAATCCCGGGCTTGCCAAGGATATCCTTCCGTATCTTAAAAAAATCGACATAGAGAATATGACTTTTCAGAGAGGAATCACTGAACAGGAGGTCGAAGATTTTCTGCAGTTATTGCTTTTGGACGCCGCGCAGTTAAAGGGCCTGGGGGATATCAATAAAATATTCGCCGACAAGAATATTCAGCATATTAAAGCAGACCAGTATTCCTATATTAAGATCAATAAAGATAAAGAAGCGCTCTTGGGCGCCGAATTAAACGCTTGGAACGCTTTAAAAGATAAAATAAAAGAATTATCGTCAGGCAAGGCAGTTAAATCGCAGGATGTCGGCGGGATAGAAAAAGAGCTTTTTACTATGATGAGCGCTGAGTTTAAAGAAAAGAATAAAATAAGCCCGGCAACGAAAAGCCTGTTTAAAAAATTCATCTCTGTGGCTTCAAGAGATAAAACTGATACGCTGCAGGTTTTAAAAGAA
This sequence comes from Candidatus Omnitrophota bacterium, assembly GCA_041650835.1. Lineage (GTDB taxonomy): Bacteria > Omnitrophota > Gorgyraeia > Gygaellales > Profunditerraquicolaceae > JBAZTA01. The sequence goes on along the minus strand of JBAZKL010000002.1, from coordinate 646,454 downwards.
GCGTTGATCGGCTACGGCTGTCCGTCGAAGGAAGTTGAAGCGCTGGTGAATAAGATCCAGGATGAGATCGCCCGCCCGGTGAAGAAGGGGCGCGGTCCGGCTGCGGGCGGGGGAGGGGGCGCGGGTGAAGGTTCGGGCGGGGGGCCGGGTACGGGTTCGGCTACGGGTACGGGAGAATCAGAGAGCCTTAAGAAGGAAAATGAGGAGTTAAGGGTAAAGCTTCGCCGGATCCAGGAGGAGCGGGACCGCTTCAACCTTGAGTTGGAGCAGGTGAAAAAACACAGTAAAGTCGTTCAGAGCGAGAAGGACCGTATTGATAATATTATCCACCATATGGCTGATGGTTTAGTGGTCGTTGATCCGCAGGGTAAAATACTGTTAATGAACCCCCAGGCGGAAACAATGCTGGGAGTTAATCATCAATATTCAGGGACTCCGATCAAAGACCTGGTTAAAGATGACCATCTCTTGACCGTGGTAAAAGATATCCCTACCGCCAAAGATGAAGTCATGCAGAAGGATATCGAATTAGTCGGCAGCAATGAAACGACAAAAAAGATCCTGCGCACAAGTTCCGCGGTTGTCGAGGACAGCTTTGGCAAGACCGTCGGTATGGTGACGATACTCAATGATGTCACTAAGCAGAAAGAGCTTGACCAGATAAAGTCGAATTTTGTCGCCAATGTCTCGCATGAATTGCGCACGCCGCTGGTAGCTATTCAGAAGTCAATTTCATTGATATTGGAGAAAACCGCGGGAGAGATATCGGAGCCTCAGGAGCAATTCCTTTCCATCGCGGAACGCAACCTCAAGCGTTTGAGCCTTTTGATCAATGACCTGCTGGATCTTTCCAAGCTTGAGGCGGGCCAGATGCGGATCAAGCGTTCTTTGTGCCGGATCGATAAGGTGATCGGCGATTCAACCGAGAGCCTGAATATCTGGGCAAAGACCAAAGCGATAGAAATACGTAAGTCCGTTCAGGAGGGCCTTCCTGAAATCAATATAGACGCTAACAGGATCATCCAGGTCTTAAATAATCTTATCGGTAATTCAATCAAATTTACGCCTCAAAACGGTTTGATCACCGTAGAAGCCAAAGCCTCGCCGGAAAAACAAGAGTGCTATGTCCTGGTTAAAGATAACGGGATCGGGATCGAAGAGCAAAACCTCAAAAAGGTTTTTGATAAATTCTATCAGATAGGGGAGAAGTCCACGGCTGATGTGGGAGGCACCGGTATTGGTTTAGCGGTAGCCAAAGAGATCGTAGAGTTGCATGGCGGAAAAATCCGGGTTGAGAGCAAGCGGGGGGAGGGGACGGTCTTTACTTTTACGCTTCCTTTCTCGGGAATGCCTATGATGGAGGTTACGGATGGAAAATAATGATATTAAAGTTTTAGTGGTTGATGATGAATCTGATTTCCGCCAGGTGATGACGTTTTGGCTGCAATCAAAAGGCTATAGCGTTATTTCTGCTTCTAACGGGGAGAACGCTTTGGTCATGGTGAAGGAACAGTCACCCGATATTATTTTCCTGGACCTGAATATGCCGGTTATGGACGGCGTAGAATCGTTAAAAAGGATCAGAAAATTCAACGCGAATGTGCCGGTGATCTTTATCAGCGCTTTTGTCGATGATAAGCGCGTCAATGAAGCAATGGGTTACGGTGTTTCAGGCGTGTTTTACAAGGGTACTGATTTTCAGGAGGGGCTATCCCTTCTTGAGGCTGCTTTACGCACGCATAAGAAGCTGAAGAAGTGATCTCAGTTATCGGCGCCTAAAGCAAGGTTCTTTGCCGTCTGCTTTGCGCGGACTGGAAAGACGGGCAGGATATTCAAGGCCCGGACTTATCTGTAACTTAAAAGGTCACAGCTTAAGGCCGGGCCTTATTGCGTATAAGCCCGGTTTTTTGCTTGTTAAAAAGATCGTTTTGCAATGATGCTCGTTTATGTCACGTAGCCCGGGTTTAAACCCGGGCTGCGGTCATGGGTGACCGGCAATGGCGTGCCGCAGCCGCTCACATCTGCCTCCCTAAAAAATATTAAAAAAACTATTGACAAGCCCGGAATCTGTAGTATATATAAGACTTATGGTAGGTACAATAAGTCTTATATATACAAAGGTTATCACAAGTGAAATGCGCGTGAATAGGTGAGTATGGCAGACGAAAATACATTAGTTTCGGCGAAAGAGATCATGAACAGGTATCATTTGACTTACCAGACGGTAAATCATTATACCGATTTTGGCTTGCTGCCGCTTGCTTTTAAAAAGGGGAATATACGCTTTTATGATTCTAAGTTGGTGAAGCAGCGCATTGCTTTGATCACCCGGCTGTCGCGTGAAGGTTATTCGCTGCGCCTGATCAAAAAAAGGCTAATAGGAGTTTAAAAGGTTTTATGAGGAAGTATCTCGACATAATTTTTATTTTAATCTTTGCGTGCGCCGGGCCTATGTATGATTGCAGGCAAGCCCTTTGCCAGCAAATCCAGGGGAAGCCGGAGGAATTTGCCGGGGAATTGAGCGGTTACGGCGTTAAGGTCACCGCGGGTAATTATTATTTTATTAAAAGAGTGATCGGTGTTTTTGGGACGCGCTGGGGGCAGCCTCCTCAGACTGAAGTGGAGTTTGAGGATAGGACATGGGAGCAGTTGCTTCTTTCTTACGAAGCGTTCCGCCGTAATATCACTGTCAGCAGGGAAGAGGTGGAACAGGAAGTCTCCAAGACGCTTAAAAGCGAAAAGGTAACCTTCGATTGGCAAAAAGATAAAGCTGAATACGATAAATGGCTCAAAGAGAAAACCGGCGGGAATTCCGAGCTTTTTGAAAATCAAATGCGCCATTTGATACAATTAGAAAAATTGCGCCAGCAGGTCCTGGAGACGTTTAAGCCGGCAGTCACCGAGGAAGAAGCCTACCAGGAGTTCTTGAATGAATACAATACTCTGGAACTGGAGCTGGTACAGTTTGACGAGAAAAAAGACGCGGATGCTTTTTATGCTAAAATGGCCGATCCTGCTCTTTGGGATGCCGAAGCCAAGAAAGACCCGAAATTCGCCAAGCATCCGGGGTTCGTTTCCCTTGAGTTCCTTATTAATATGTGGAAGATCCCCAAGGATGATTTATATAAAATGCTCGAGCGAGAGGTCAATACCGTCTATCCTCCTATCCCCGTATATAAGGGGTATGGTGTGATCCGTATCTTGAAAAAGAGGCTTGCGCTTAAAGAGGATTTCCCGAAACTGCGGGATTCGTATTTTAAGCAGGTAGAGATGATAAAGAAATACGATGAGTTGAATGTTTGGCTGGAGAAATTAAAGGTTGAAGCAAAGATCCTGGTATATCCTCAATTTCTTGAGGCCGGATCTCCGCCTGGAAAGGCCAATTGAGCGGCTTGCGGCAAGGCATTATGGCGGTAAAAACGAATATTTTAGGCGTTTTTTCACCGGAGCAATTGGGTTCGGCTTTTTCTGCTCTCAAAGAAAATATACTGAAGCTCTTCAAGAAAAAGCAGAATGAAGTCGATATTAAAGTAATCAATCTTGTTCTTTTATTATGTGTTATTCTCTTGTCCGTTTATTTTGTGTATAGCCTTTCCCAGGGTATAAAGAAGATCAACCCGGGAAAATGGGCGGCTCCTGAGTTAGTGAAAGACGCACAAGTCAGAAAAGAGACGCCCCGGTTAAAAGATCTCGCCTATTATATAGGAAAAACACAAAGCAGGGATATATTCAAAATGGGGCTTAATTCATCTTCATCGGTCAATGAGGTCATTTCTTCTAAAGCGGCTGAAGTAATGCAAAATTTAAGGCTCGTCGGGATCTCCTGGTCGGATAATCCCGATATCATGATAGAAGACGTTAAGTCCGCGCGCACTTCTTTCGTCAAAAAAGGGCAGATGATCGGAGATCTTAAAGTAGAAAGTGTATTTAAAGATAAGATAATTTTGCGCTATGGAGAAGAATTGATCGAATTACGATGATATTAAAGAAAAAGTTCTTAAAATACCTTGTTTTCATCCCTTCCTTTGCCTGCGTAAGCCTTTGCGTTACTCCCGGCCTTCATGCTGAGCCTGCGGGCTCAGCCGATAATAAATTAATACAATTAGCTCAAGCGACGCTCCTGCAACCCATGGTCGCTCCTCCGGTAACTGTCCTCGCGGGGAAGATCTCCCTTGATTTAAGAAATATCGATGTTGTTGATGCGTTAAAGTTTTTGTCTATGAAGGCCGGAATGAATATTGTTACGACAAAGGCCGTCATAGGCAGGGTAACGCTTATGGTCGAGAATGCCCCTATCCAGGATGTCTTCGATCTTATGCTTCGCAGTAATAATCTCGCGTACGATAAGCAGGGGGAGATCTATAATGTCATGACTCAGGAAGAATACCGGGTGCTTTACGGGAAGAATTTTGCCGATATCCGCCAGGTAAAGGTCTTTTATTTGAATTACATCGTTCCGGAACAGGCTTTCAGCTTGCTGGATATGCTTAAAAGCGAGATCGGCAGGGTATTAGTCGATCCGGAATCCGGTAATGTATTAGTGATCGATTCCGCCGCTCGCATCGAAATTATGGATAAGGTGTTGAAGGATTTTGAGGAAAAAAATACCGTTAAAGTCTTCAAATTGAATTACGCCAAGGCTAAGGATGTGGAAGAAGCCTTGAAGAATCAGCTTGATTCCAAGAAGGTCGGCTTGATCAAGGCGGATGAGCGGGGTAATCAATTAATCGTGCAGACTCTTCCGAAGCGTATGGATCAGATCGAAAAGCTGATCAAAGCCCTTGACCAGAAGACAAAGGAGATCATTGTTGATATCAATATCGTCAATGTGAAATTATCGGATGATACCAGCGAAGGAATACAGTGGGAAGGATTATTTGATTTAGGCCGGCAATTCGGCATGAGTTACCTGGGGTCTACGCCGTTTGCGTCGGTGCAGGCGTCAACCGATACCTGGCGTTCACGCAGTTCGGTATGGGATACCGTGGGAAACGTAGGTTCATATCCTTTTAGCGGTACGACAACCAATTATTCTTCCAGCAGTTCGAAGATCGGGACCGAAGAAATGCACCTGGGGGTTGTCGGTAAGCATGATTTTGATACGGTCATTAAGTATTTGCAGACAAAAGGAAAGACCAAGGTTATTTCCAATCCAAAACTCGCCATAATTAATAATCAGGAAGCGAAGATCCATGTCGGACAGAAAGAAGCCTATGTGACGACAACGACGACAACCGGACAGACTACCAATACTGTTTCCGAACAGGTGACCTTTGTCGACGTCGGCGTTATCATTTCCGTCGTTCCGATCATAAACGATGAAGGCTTCATCACCCTGAAAATAAAAGCTGAGATCAACAGCGTCCTGGAGATGCTGATTACTCCGACTAAAAATCAGATCCCTATCATCGATACGTCGCTTGCGGAAACCACCGTTATGGTTAAAGACGGTTCAACCGTTATTATCGGGGGGCTGCGTAAAGAAACGGAAAGTTCTACCGCGCAGCAGACTCCGGTATTGGGAGATATTCCTTTACTTGGCCGCTTCTTCAGTGTAAAATCGAAGTCAAAAGAAAAGACGGAGTTATTGATCATTCTGACGCCAAAAATGATCTCCGGAGAAGTTTTGGTAGCCGGCCCTGTTTTGAAGGAAGTCGGCGGTGGCGCAGTCAAGCCGCCGAAAGATTACCGCGCATTGAAGAAAGAAGAACTTGTTGAACCGGCGGCTCCGGTTTTTATGCCGGTTGAGAAACAAAGATTGGAAATGAAAGGGCCTAAATCGCTTTCACGGTGATTTCAATTTTAAGCGGAGACTCTATGAAGAGAAAACCTGGTTCACGGGGAGTGCTTTTGAGCATGAGTATTCTATTATCCGCAGCTATGGCGTTTTTTCCTGGACCGTTTGATCGGGCACAGGCAAAAGACGATCTCAAGGCGATCACGGCCGATCTTGATAGCGTTGATTCAGCCTTGAGCAAAGACAAGCTTATTAATTTGCTTAAAAAAGCAAAGGATGAGCTTTTGCTCTCTCAGCAGGCGCTTTTACAGCTTAAGGAGCTCTGCGGGTTGAAGGAACAGGAAAACAGGTCTTTGAATGAGAAGATATTCAAGCTTCAGGATGATTTTAAGAGCTTTCAGGAATTGATCAACCGCTTGACCCAAGAGAAAGAATTTATTCAAAGTAAACAAAAGGATGTTTCCGGGCAGCTCAGTGACCTTGAAACAGTCAGGGTTGTCTTAGGAGGGGAGGTCCAGTCGTTAAGGAAAGAGATTGAACAGCTGCGCGATAAGCTCACCGGCGTCGAATTAGAGCGCAATGAGCTTAATGTTAAATTAAACGCCCTTAAGAAAAAACAGGTGCCGCAGAAAGAACTCGAGGCGCTGCGTGATAAATTGGCAGACGCGGTGACCGAGCGCGTCCAGCTGCAGGAAGAGTCAAATTCGCTGAAAAGGAAGATCGTCGCGCAAAAAGATATTGACCAGATACGCCTGCGGGTATCGGAACTCCAGGAAGAGCGCCGGCAGTTGACGGATGATTTGAAAGAAAAAGATATCCGTTTTAAGGAGCTGTCGGTTGCTTCTCAGGAAGCAAAAGAACTTCGCGAAAGATTGTCGCTCGTCGAAGAAGAACGCGATACGTTAAAAGAAGATGCCGCGCGCCTGAAAAAAGAGATCATCGCGAAACGTGATTTTGACGCTCTGCGTGATAAGGCCTCAAAGCTTGAGGAAGAGCGTAACCGGCTTCAGCAGGAAGCAGCAGGCCTTAAAAAACAACTGGTCTCTCAAAAAGAAATTGAAAAATTGCGGGAGAAATTCGCTCAATTAGAAGAAGAACGTAATTCTTTGCAGTCTGAAGTTAAAACGGTGAGATCGCAGATAGGCTCTGAGGATGATATCGCGCGGGTGCGCTCTAAATTCGCGGCAATAGAAGAAGACCGTAATGTTTTACAGAAGCAGGTTGAAGTTTTAAAGAAACAGCTGGGTTCGGAAAAAGAAGTTTCCGTGTTGCGTAACAAGGTGATGAAATTGGAGGAAGAGCGCGACCATCTGCGGGATGAAGGGGCGGCGTTAAAGAAACAGCTGTCTTCGCCCAAGGATCTGGATCAGTTACGCGCAAAGTTAGCTAAGGTTGAATCTGAACGGGACCAGATAGCGGCGCAGGCTGAGGAGTTAAAGAAGCAACTGGGGTCTGACCGGGATATCGCGCAGTTACGCCAGAAGCTGGTTCATCTTGAAGCGGAGCGCAATCTCTCGCGGCAGGAAGCCCTTACGAGTAAACAGAAAAATATTTCATCGCAGGAATTAGCGCAGCTGCGCAATAGATCCGAACAGTTGGAAAAGGAGCGTTTAACCGCCCAGAAACAGGCCGATGAGCTTAAAAACAGCATTACTGTCCTATCGGCGCAGCTCAAAGAAAGCAGGGAAAAAGAAGCTTCTCTCTCTGAAGCCCAGAGCGATAATACTTTTGCGCAACAGATAAGTAAGCTGCAAAAGGACCTGAAGGTCGCGCAGGAGCTTTCCGGGCAATTGATCCAGGAAAAAGCGGTTTATCAGAGCCAGGAGAATGTGTTGAGCGCTAAGACCAAAGCGTTAGAGAGCGCGAACGCGGTTTTAGAAGAGCAGTATCAGGATTGTATGCAGAAAAACCTGACTATCCTTGAGGAGCGCACCAGGATCTCCGAACAGTTAGCGCGCGCCATGGTCAGGCTTGCGGACGCGGAAAATCTCAAAACAGGTTCAGCGGCCCAAGCCCAAAGTTACCAGCAAAAGACCGAGCAATTGCTGGCGCAAATATCCCAGAATGAAAAAGAGAAGGCCCAGCTTCGGCAGGAATGTGATGAGCTTAAACGGGGGCGGGACGGGCTTTTTGATCAGATCACAAAGTTAAAAACCAATAAGGAGCAGGATAGGGCGCTCCTTGATGCCGAGATCGCGCAGGTGAAAGCGCATAAAGAGGGCGAGTGGGCGCAGCTTAATGACAAGTTCAGGGAATATAAATCCCTCCAAGAAGCGGATACGCGTTCACTTACCGATTCGCTTAATAAAGTCCAGTCTGATCTGCGCAGTTCTCAGGACCTCTCTTATCAGCTCGTGCAGGAAAAAAGCACTCTCTTGAACCAGCAAAAACAGAATCTCTCCCAGCTTAAAGAATTGGAAGCTCAAAAGAATCTTTTAACGGATGAAAATAAGAAGCTGCTTGAGCAAAATACTTTCTTGAAAAATCAATACGTGGCTGTTTCCGAACAGGTCAATGATTTACAAAATCAGTTCACCCGGTTAGAAAAAGATAAAGAAAAGATGGGCGGAATGCCGCCTCCCGCAATGACTAAGAAAGTGGCTGACTTGGAGGCTTCGAAAAACGAATTACTTGAGAAAACAAAAGAATATAACCGCAAGCTCCAGGATTATGAACAGCGGGTCAAGAATAAAGAAGAGGTGGAAAAGCAATATAAGGAATTAATGGAGGATTATCAGAATTTGAAAAATAATTATGACCAGTTAACGCAGCGTTTCAAGATCACCGAAGAGGCCAAGGACAGGCATGAGACACTGACCAACCGGTACGCTGAATTGCCTCAGGAAAATACCGTGTTACGGTATAACCTGGGGGTCATGTATGCCCAGAAGCAGGAATATGATAAGGCGGTCAAGGAATTCCAGAAAGTCTTGGAATTAAAACCGGATGACGCTGAGAGCCATTATAATTTAGGCGTTATCTTCAGCGAGCAATTAAATGACCGTAAGAAGGCGATCGTCCATTTCAGGAAATATTTAGCGTTAGCGCCCAATGACCCCGAAGCCGAACAGGTCAGAAGGTTCGTGCTTACGTGGGAGACCGCGGATCAGGAACTAAAAAATGCCAGATAAATTTATCACGGTAAAAGAGTTATCACAGTTATACGGTATATCTTCACAGACGATAAACCGTTATTGCGATGCGGGGCTGTTGAGCCTGGCCTTTAAGAAAGGTAATGTGCGTTATTACGAACGCCTCCTGGCTCATAAACGCGTTAAACAGATCATTGCACTTTCCAAAGAAGGCTATTCGCTTATGTTGATCCGTAAGCGCCTCTTAGGCATATAAGATATGAAATTATTTAAGGTGTATTCTTTATTGATTATTCCCGTTTTTTGCGGGATAATGAATTCTTACGCGCAGGGGTTACAGCGCGCGGATAAGCTCCCTTTTCAAAAGGAAGCAGCTGCCATAAACGATGATTTTCCCAAGGTAACGATCTCTTTAGACCTGCGGGACATGGAAATAATCGAAGCATTGAAATATATCGCCACAAAAGCGAGTTTGAATATCATCCCTACAAAAGAAGTTTCCGGCCGGACATCGCTTATGGTCGATAATGTGCCTGCCAAGGATGTTTTTGACATTATCTTGCGCAGTAATAACCTGGCGTATGAGAAAAAAGGCGATATTTATAATGTAATGACCGAGAATGAATATAAGGCCCGCTACGGCAAGAATTTTATTGATACCAGGGTCACCCGCGTCTTTAATCTAAAATACGCGATCCCCGAACAGGCGTATAATCTTTTGAACACGCTTAAGAGCGAGATAGGTAAGATACTCCTGGACCAGGATTCCGGGGTTATCCTGGTTATGGATACCGCGGAGCGTGTCAAGAGCATGGAGGCCACCTTGCAGGCGATGGAGAAAAAGAATGTTATTATGGTCTTTGACCTGAAATACGCCCGCGCCAAGGACATTGAAGAGCAATTAAAGCCTCAAATCGATGTAAAGAAATTAGGCTCTATTAAAGCTGATGAGCGGACAAACCAGGTTATCGTGCAAACCCTGCCTGAGCGCATGGAGGATATCAGCCGTTTAATACAGAGCCTGGATAAAAAGACCAAGCAGATACTTATTGACGCAAAGATCATCCAGGTCAAACTGACCGATTCCGTCGGTTCCGGCGTTGAATGGGAGGGCTTGTTTAACCTCGGAAAGAGATGGGGGACTACGTATCTTGGATCGACTCCTTTGAGTTCAGTCGGCCCGTCTACGACGGCAACGAGCAATACCTGGCGTTCCCGCAAGGAGGTCGTTGAGGATACCGGATATGTCGGTGCGTACCCCTTTTCCGGGACGACAACTGATTTTTCCTCCTCGACTCCGAAAACCTCGACCGAAGAGATCCATTTGGGCGTTGTCGGCAAGAATGATTTTGACGTCATTATCCATTATTTGCAGACTTTAGGAGAAACGCGCATACTTTCCAACCCGAAGCTGGCCGTGGTCAACAATCAGGAAGCCAAGATCCATGTCGGCGAGCGGCAGGCCTATATAACGACGACAACTACTCAAACGCAGACAAGCACGACCGTATCGGAAGCAGTCACCTATGTTGATGTCGGTATACAAATGATGGTCACTCCTACGATCAATGATGATGGTTTCGTTACCGTTAAAATAAAACCGGAGATCTCAAGCGTTATCTCATTCCTGGAAACTTCCAGTAAGAATAAGATCCCGATAATCGACACATCGACCGCGGAAACGATCGTTATGGTCAAGGACGGTTCCAGTATCTTGATCGGCGGTTTAAGTAAAGAAGAAAAGACCCTTGATTCCAGCGGCACGCCGTTTTTAAGCAAGATCCCGTTCATCGGTGAGGCTTTTAAGACGAAAACCAATAAGAAGGTGCGGGCGGAATTGGTGATCTTATTGACCCCTCATGTCGTGGAAGGCGATGAACTTGTTACCGGTTATGACCGTGATTTTGGCCATACCTTGGATAAAGAGTACCAGAAATACCAGGATTTTTCCGAGGAAAATACACCGGTAGAGTTGAAGGCGTACCAGAATTATCAACCGGTAAAACAGGATATGGATCGTTTGCCGGTATTAAAACCGGTCAAGAATTTTTAACATGGAGCATAATCCCTTACCTATGAAAATAAAAACCTTATTTATTGTGGCCATGGTCATCGGTTTCATACCGCGGGTTTACGCGCAGGATAACCTTAAAACAGAATACGATAAGCTGAAAAAAGAATACGAAAAAGTTGTCGCTGACCGGGATAATGTCCTGGCGCAGTCGAAGAATCTTCTTGAGTATAAAGCGAAATATTTAGAGGTAGACGTGAAGATCAAGCAATTGCAGGAAGAAAATATGAAGCTGCAATCAGCATATGACACGAATAAGTCCCAGTCGGCAGAGGCATCCAGGGTCTTAGAAGAAGAAAATGCCGCTTTAAAAAAAGGCGTGAAAGACCTGGAAGACCGGGTAACCCTGCTGGCGCAGGAAAAACAATCTCTGGAGAGCGCTGTTGATAAACTTGAGGTTGAATATAAGGTTGTCCCTGAGACAAGAAAAGAGATCGGCCGGTTACAAAATGATAAAAAAGATCTACAGAGGAAATACGGGGGTATTGAAGCTCAACTCAAGCGTTATGAGGAGCGTAAGCTCGATAGTGACGCGCAGATCGAAGTCTACCGCCGCCAGGTAAAAGAATTCAAGCGCAGGTATGAGGAAGCGCTCATCAAGAACCGTTCACTTGAGAAAAAAGCGGAAGCTCTGCCGGCGCGTATCGCTGAGATCGCGCGGGAAAATAAGGTCTTGATAAAAGAAACAGCGCTGATGCATTATAACCTGGGTGTTTTCTATACCAAAAATAAGGAATTCTCGCGCGCGATCGCGGAATTCGAAAAATCAACGGAATTAAATCCCGAAGATGCCTCGTCTCATTATAATATCGGCTACATTTATTCGGAATACCTGGTTAATCGTCCGAAGGCAATAGAGCATTTCAGGAAATATTTAAGTTTAACCAAAGGCAGCGATAAAGATGTCGACTGGGTCAAGAAGTATATTTTAACATGGCAGACATGGGAAGGTAAAAAGCCCATGAATTAATCTTTCATTAAAGGAGGAAGAAATGAAAAAAGGGTTAGCAGTGACGGTGGTTTTAAGTTTTATGTTTATTTATATGAATGACGCGCAGGCCTGGTTCGGGAATAAGAAAAAGGCCGATGATGCTGCGCCTCAGGTTGAGTCTTCGGCTGCTGCAGTAAAAGCTGCTCCCGCAGCCAAAAAAGCCGTGGAAAAGAAAGTTGATAAAGCCAAGGAAGCGGCTGACAGGAACCAAAAGGCGATGGCTGAGAAAAAGCGCGGTGAATTGAACAATACCGAATGGCTTATCGAGTTATCTCCGCTTACCGGTGCTGGTAAGAAAGAAAAAGAAACGGTTTCCTTTAAGAACAGCCAGGTTTCTTTCATGAATTTCGGGAAAAAGGGATTTCCTTCCACCAATTATACTTTGACGGTCCAGGATGAAAATCAGGTGGTCTGGGAGACTATGCAGACTTCCGAGAAAACAGGAGTTTGTTTCTGGCGCGGTGAAATGTCCCCGGATATGCAGGGTATGCGCGGGGTCTTGAGCTATCAGATCGACGAAAAGACCAAAACAGATTATTCGTTTGTCAGCATCAGCAAAAAAGGCATCCCGGTCAGCGGGAACTAAACTATGTATGAAGCATATTGGGGGTTAAAAGAGAAACCCTTTGAGAATACTCCTGACCCGCGGTTCGTGTATTATTCCCAGCAGCATAAAGAGGCTTTGGCGCGTATGCTGTATGTGGTGCGCGAACGTAAGGGGGCGGGTTTAATTACCGGAGAATACGGCAGCGGGAAGACCCTTTTGAACCGTATACTCTGGCAGGAATTACAACAGGAGCATTTATACCAGTCGGTTTTTATCCTTAACCCGAGGCTGTCCGGTCTGGAATTCATCCGTGAGATCATCCATCAGCTGGGGGGAGAAGAGTTGGCGACCAAGATCGACCTTTTTCATTGCCTGCATAAGATCCTGTATTCAAACCATAGTATGGGCAAGCATAGCGTGATCATGATCGATGAAGCCCAGGCTATCGAGAGCAAAGAGATATTCGAGGAATTGCGGCTTTTATTGAATTTTCAACTTGATAACGCTTTTCTTTTGACGCTTATTTTGTTAGGCCAGCCGGAGCTCAATTACGCGGTATCGAATTTACCTCAGTTGAGCCAGCGCATGGCGGTGCGTTTCCATTTGAAGGCATTAAGCGAGCAGGAAGTCAAAGAATATATCCTGCACCGTTTAAATATCGCGGGAGCAATAAAGCAGATCTTTGAAGAAGACGCGTATAAAGAAATATTCCTTTGTTCCGGGGGCATACCGCGGCGGATCAATAATATTTGCGATCTGGCATTATTGGTTGGTTTTGGCAGTGAAATGGGCGTTATCGAGAAGAAAACAATTACCAAGATTAATGATGACCTCGAAGCCTCGAATTTCAGCAATCAACTCCCGGTAGACAAAACGAATGCTTAGAATATCAGATATCTTTAAAAAACTTAAAGAGCCCAAGAAGGACCTTGATGCTGAATTAGGGTTAGGCCAGGACCCCCTTGGAGGCGCTCGAGGCCCTCATCCGCAAGGCCGTGAAGAACCTTCCTGTCAAAATCAAGCTTCTCATTCGCATAAGATCAATATTTCCGCGGCTGTCCATAAAGAATTGAATTCTATTAACGGCGCCAAGGCCGTGGAGTTGTATGACCAGCTTGTAGCGGCAGCCCGCGTATTGTATAATCCCGATTTAAAATATGAAGAAGGATTTCTTGCCGGCCTCACCCCGTTGGTCGAGAAAGCGGTTGGTTTACTGCAAGGGGGCAGCAAGAATCTATTGCGCTGCGCTTTGATCGATTATCCTCAAGTTCAGGATTATTTTTATTATCATACGGTCAATGTGTGCGTTATTTCCCTTGAGCTGGGGATAGCGCTGCGTTTTGATCAACCCGGGGTAATTGAATTGGGCGTTGCCTCTTTGCTGCATGACCTGGGTATGGTGAAATGTTTGGCTGTCATCAATAAGCCGGATTGTTTATCTCAGGAAGAAAGCAAACGTGTTAAAGAACACCCGTTATCGGGAATTGAGATACTGCAGCAGTCAGGAGGCCCGTTCAGCCAACGGGTCTTCGATGTTGTGCGCCAGGAACATGAACGTATGGACGGCTCAGGGTATCCTGCCGGCCTTAAGGATGAGCAGATCGGTGAATATGCGCGCATTGTCGGATTAGTCGATGTTTATGAAGCGATGATCCATAAACGGCCGTACCGCGCGAAATTCAGCCCTTTGGAAACGATAAAGACGATTTTAAAGAATAAGTCATGTTTTGACCATAAAGTCATTAAGCTTTTGATCGAGCGCATCGGGGTATTTCCTATGGGGACTCTGGTCAGGCTTAACACTAAAGAGATCGGTTTAGTGATCAGGGAGAATCCTGAACTGCCGCTTCGGCCGACGATCAATATCATCGTTGACGCCTATGGGAAAGAATTAAAAGAACCCAAGCAGGTAAACTTGGCGGATAATTCGATGCTTTATGTCGATGAATGTTTAAATAATTAAACTAAAAATGAAACGTATTCGTTTGATCGGAATAATTACGGCGGTTGTTATCGCGGGTTACGCGGCGTTTGCGGTTTACACAAAGCTGCAGAACGCCCATGATCTAAGTTCCCAACTCTATCAGGAAAAAGAAGAGTTGCAGGGTTATACTCAGCAGGTTGAGAGCAGGGCTGCGGAATTACAAATGTCCCTTGAAGAAAAAGAAAAGACGTTAAAAGAGCTCGCGCACGTGGAGGCGATCCGGAAATCAGTGACCAACGCGCAGTCCACGATAGACCAGTTAAGCCGGGAACTGGCCGCGGTCAACAAAGAACGGATCACGCTGCAGGAAAGTAATTCCGGCATGGCTAATCGTTTAGCGAACACGACCAAGGAATTTGTCCGGGTGACCGAAGAACTTAAGAATATAAAAGGGCAGTTATTGCACGCGGATAAGATGCAGATACTCCCCTTAAGGGAGAAAATAGAGAAATTATCCTCCAACAGCCAGGTGAAAGAAGAGGAATTGGCCAAGGCTAAAGCTGAATTAAAAGAACTGAGGGGCCAGACCCAAGCGGCGGCGGCAAACAATAAAGAGCTTTCGAAAAGGGTCAAGGATCTGGGGCTTGAAAAGGTTTCCCTTCAGTCTAAGATCAGCGAATTTCAGCAGACGGTCTCCCGCCAGAGCGGGCCGCTCAAATCATTGGAAGAAAATATCGCCCAGTTAAATTCAGAATTGAGCCAAAAGAGGAGCCAGATCAGTTCTCTTCAGGCGGAGCTGTCACAGTTGAATTCCGCGAAATTCACCCAGGAAAAACAGTCGAGGCAATATCAGGATTCCATCAGTTCATTGGAGGCGGCTAATCGTAACCTTAAAAGCCAGTTGTCCCTGCTTTCAGATGACTTGTCGAAGAAGCGGCAGGAATTAGATTCTCAAAAAGCGGAAAGCGCGCGTCTGAAGAGTGATGTCGCGGATCTAAAGGCGCGCCTGGGGACGGTCGATGACGAATTGACCGGCAGTAAGCAGTCGGTGCGGCGGGTCAGGGATTGGGAATCAGTAAAGAGCGTGTCGGAGGAGTCTTTGCGCCAGGCACAGGAGGAGATCCGCAACCAGGATTCCATTATCGCCAAGCTCAACGCTGAAAAAGAACGATTATCCTCTTCGCTGGAACGCCTGCGGCAGAATAAAACCGGCAATGCCGGACTATCGTCGGCAATTGAGGAATCGACGGGAGATGCCCGGCAGCTTGCGGATATCATGGTCCGTAAGGAGTTGGAACTTGACAAAGCGAAAACCGAATTATCCTTATCAAAAGACAAAATGCTTTCTCTGCAGAATAAGATCGCGGAATTGGAGAATAACCTGAAAATAACGCAGGATAATAAAGATAAAGTGCGGGACCTGGAAACTCAGAAGATTTCGTTACAGTCGCAGTTAAGCGATGCCCAATTAGCGCTCTCCAAGAAAGAGGAAATAAGCCTTTCTTTGCAAAAGAATCTTGATTATTTAAGCCAGCAGATATCGCGTAAAGAAGAAGAGAAAAGGTCTTTGGAGAATAGTCTTGCCGCGATCCAGGCATCAAAGGCTTCTACTCAGGAAGAGTTAGCCAAACAACAGGCGCATGTGGATGAAGTGAATTTGTTATATAACAGCCTGCGGTCTCAAATCACTCAATTGAACCAGCTTTTGAATGATAAAGAATCGGAATTGAAGCAGAAAAACCGGGAGCTTGGTTCGCTCCGCCAGGAAATCGCCGGTTTACGGGTGCGCTCCGAGAAATTACAGGAAGAATTAACGATAACCAAGAGCCTTCAGAAAAAAACCATTGATGACCTTGCCTCCGCGGTGCGTATTAACGCTCTTCTGCAGGATAAGTTGGGTTCCAGCCCTTACGCGAGTGAATCTACGGATATTTTCTCTAAAGATAAGCAGGATGCTGAGGATTTAAAAAGAAAGATAGAAGTGATCTTAGAACCGGCAAACGGCAAAAACTAATATCTATGTTTAATTGTGTCAGGAGAACGGTATTTGTTCTACTAATTTCCGGGATGGCTCATCCTGGCCTTTACGGGCAGGATGAGCATATTCAAGAGCAGGCGCGTGAATATTATCTCAAGGGTAATCTGTATTATCAACAGGATAAGTTCCCTGAAGCTCAAGGTGAGTTTAAGAAAGCATTGGACCTTTTGAACCAAAAAGAAGAAGCTTTGAGTGAGGTTATTCCGGAGCAAAAGCAGTCCGCTTCCGCTTTAACAGCTCCTGAAGTAACGCCGGCGGCGCCTGAGAGTAAAGCTAAGGTTTTAAGCGTTAAAAGAAAGCCTGTTCAGGAATATACCATTGGAGAGGACGACGTCCTGCATATTTCTGTCTGGCAGAACCAGGACCTGGACCAGGAAGCGGTTGTGCGCCCTGACGGCATGATCTCGTTCCCTTTGATCGGTGAAGTAGAGGCGCAAGGGTTGACGCTTACAGAGCTCGACGCGCTCCTGACCGAGCGGTTAAAAGAATTTGTCAAGTATCCGGAGGTTTCCATATCGATCAAGAAGATCGGCGGCCAAAGAGTGCTGGTACTCGGGGAGATCTACCGGCCGGGTGTTTATTCTCTCACCGGCGCTAAAACGATCGTTGAAGCTATTACCTTAGCAGGCGGGTTGACCAAGGACGCGGTGGCCTCCAGTATTGTCATTATCCGCGGAGGCTTGGAAAAGCCCGAGGTCAAACGTATCACGCTCAACAAGGTACTCAGGGGCGATGCTCATCAGAATATTTCTCTTGTGTCGGAAGATATAATCTTTGTCCCGAAGAAATTCATTGCCAACCTTAATTACTTCCTCAGCCAGATACTTGAACCGCTATCGCGAGGCTCGTATGTCAATCAGGAGATCAAGAATTTCTAATCCTATGTTATTTGAGCTTGAATGAGGCATGCCTATGGCGCGCTTATGCCTCATTCACCCCGAGTTTGTCAAGGGGTGACCTGCAACCTGATTCCCTGTTTTCCGGATGCTCCAGTCTCCAGTGTTCCAGTCATCTGTTTTTTTACGATCAAACTTTACGGTCATGCTTCCGCGCACTGAAAACTTTCGCCGTGCACTGCGGTTTACGGCTCGTTTACGCTATAGACTTACGTAAAGAGCGTGCTTCAACTCGCCGTAATTCCTTGTGCACTCCCCATATGACTCTGTGCCGAAAGTTTTCTAATGTGCGCTCCAGCATAACCGTAAAGTTTCTCATCTACCATGGACTGTGGACTATCGAACACTTGCGGCCTGTGTTATCGCGCCTGATGTTTTTAACCCTATCTTAGCATAATCCAACGACAGAAAACACTTGATAACCCATTGATTCTATGATATGTTAGAACATTAGACGAGGAGGTAAATTTGCCGCAGTATGAACTTAATCTAAGAGATTATGTCCGTATTTTTCATAAAAGAAAATTAATCATTTTTTTTACCTTCCTTACTGTTTTTATCGGCAGTATATACTACCTTTCTAAAAAACAACCTGTCTATCAATCCAGCGCTACTATTAAAATAGAAGAACGTAAGACCATTGCCGGGCTTTTGACCGAAATGGTCATGTATAATCCCGGCGATGTGATGGAATCGGAGACTAAATTCATTAAAGGGTATCCGGTTATGAAGAAGGTCGCGTTATTGCGCGGTATGATCGATGAAAAGTCTCCGGTGGAGCTTGTTAACAGCGTCGTGAGCAATTTGCAGGGAAGTATCGATTCGGAAAAAGTCGGTAATACCAATATGATCCGTATCGTCGCTACCGCTGATAATGCCAAAGAGGCAATGGACCTGGCTAATAATGTCGCGCAGGTATATATTGATGAAAACCTGGTTGATAAAGCAAAACAGGCGCGCCATACCCGTCAGTTCATTGAAGAACAGCTGGCGTCTTTAGAGGACCGCCTGCGCCAAGCCGAAGATAAATTGCGTATTTTTGGCGATGAAGTGAAGAATATTAAATTAGCCGAACCTATGCAGCAGAAATTGCTGGAATTGGAATTTCAACTGGCTGATCTACTGCAAAAATATACGGAAAAACATCCTCGTGTTATGCAGGCCCGTGAACAAATCGAACAAATGGAATCCCAGGTTAAAGGTTTTTCCGGGCAGGAGCTGGAATATACCCGCCTGACCAGGGAGATCGATGTTAACAAAAAGCTTTACGCTATGCTTAAGGAAAAACTTGAGGAAGCCCGCATTACCGAAGCGCAGAAGGTGGGGGATATCTCGATCGTTAATCCCGCTGTTCTGCCTTCCGGCCCTGTCGCCGGCAACGAAAAGATGGGGATCGTGGTAGGAGCGTTCATGGGATTGATCTTAGGTGTGGCGTTGGCCTTTGTGCTTGAGACCTTGGATACTTCGATCGGGACCATAGAAGACGTGGAGAATGTTGTCAAGCTTCCGGTTTTAGGAGTTATTCCCTCGGTGATCAACGATAGCGATCACGGATACGGGATCCTTGACCGCATTAGGGAAAAATTCTCTCCGCCTGAGAAAACTGAAGAGCAGGAACGGCTCATCAGATTATTCGCGCATTATAATCCGAAATCCCCGACAACTGAAGCGTATCGTAATATCCATACGAATTTAAAGCTTAATCCTTCCAGGAAGACTATCATGGTCACCAGTTCCGGACCCCGGGAAGGAAAGAGCAGTATCGCGGTCAATTTATCGATCGTTATAGCTCAGGCCGGCCTGAAGACGCTTTTAGTTTCCGCTGACCTGCGGCGTCCGGTCATCGCTAAGACCTTCGGTATTAAAAAAGAACCCGGCTTAAATGAACTTTTGACCGGCACTATTCCTCTTGAAGAGGCATTAAAGAATGTTACCGACCTTATGATGGGGGAAATGAATTTTGAAGAGATCAGGATGACCCCGGGGCTTGAGAATATATGGCTTCTTACTTCCGGCCGCCTTCCCTTTAATCCTGCTGAATTGATAGAATCCAGGGAGTTAAATAATGTGATCGAGAAATTAAAAATGAAGTTCGAAGTGATCATCTTTGATTCTCCTCCGATCCTTCCCGTTACTGACGCGAGCCTTCTGGCGCCTAAGATAGATTGCGTGGTCGTGGTTTACGAGATCGGAAGGACAAGCCGTGAAGCGCTCATCCGGGCGAAGGGGCAGTTAGAATCTGTCGGGGCGAAGATCGCGGGGATTGTCCTTAATCATACCAAGCCTCAAACTGAAGCGATCGCGACCTATCCGTATTATTCTCATAAATACCGTTATTACGGTAAAGAAGAGCCTCCGAAGCCGTATAAAACG
Source organism: Candidatus Omnitrophota bacterium (assembly GCA_041650835.1). Classification (GTDB taxonomy): domain Bacteria; phylum Omnitrophota; class Gorgyraeia; order Gygaellales; family Profunditerraquicolaceae; genus JBAZTA01. The sequence continues at coordinate 626,785 of JBAZKL010000002.1, read as the reverse complement.
ATAAAGAAGGAGGCGTAGGGCAGGGTTTTGTTCATGCGCACAGTTATGGTTTTCTGAGAAGTAATGAAAGGGGCGAAATGTCCCTCTTTTCTTTTTTAGAGAAAATATAATTTGGTAATACCGGATACATTCGGACATCTATGGTTCATAATCAAAAGGCGCAGACGGTCCATTTGGTTGTTTTTCTCTTCGTGGTATTCTCATCCCTTCTTTTCGTAGTTCTGCATCTTCCGCTCCAGTACGCGTTTGTTTTTATTTTTGCCGCGTTGATATTCGCCGTCTCTTTCGCGAATACCAATTTCGCGTTAGTTATCCTTATCCTTTCCATGCTCCTGTCTCCTGAAATAGAGGCGGGGGGAGGGGCCTCCGGCAGGTCAGTCATGGTGCGTATTGACGATATTTTTTTATTCGTTATTTTCTTCGGGTGGCTGGCGAAAATGGCAGTCAATAAAGAATTCGGCTTATTGAAAGTCACGACGCTGAACCGGCCGATACTGATCTATACTTTTATTTGTTTTCTTTCTACTCTTTTAGGTATATTGCAAGGGTATTTGAACGTAAAGCATTCATTCTTTTTTCTTCTGAAGTATGTGGAATATTTCCTGCTTTATTTCATGGTCGTCAATAATCTGCGTTCCGTAAAGCAGGCTAAGGTCTTTGTTTTTTTTATTCTTCTGACTTGCTTTTTTGTTTGTGTTTACGCGTGGGGGCAAATACCCGGGGGGGAGCGTTTATCGGCGCCTTTTGAAGGCAGGGGAGGGGAGCCCAATACGTTCGCGGGTTATTTGCTTTTTATGATCTCGTTAACGCTGGGATTTATCGTATACCCTGAAACAAAAATGCAGCGTTTATTCCTGGTTTGTTTCCTTGGGTTTATCGGGGTAGTGTTTGTCCTTACGCTTTCCCGCGGCGGGTGGCTCGCTTTTTTCCCGATGTTCCTGGTCATTATCATGCTGAGCAAAAGATATAAAGTGCAATTGGTCGCTGTTTTTGTTTCTTTGATCCTGCTCTCGCCGTTTATCTTTCCCCAGAAAGTGTATAAGCGCGTCAATGAAACGTTTGCGCCGGATCGTTCCTATAAGATGATGGGTAAGCGTATTGATGTTTCGGAATCTGCCGCGGCGCGTATTGACGCGTGGAGCACTGCTTTCGCGCGCCTGCAAGAGAAACCGTTACTTGGCTATGGTATTCCGATAGGCAGTGTTGTTGATAATCAATACACCAGGGTTTTGAGTGAAACCGGCCTTATCGGGTTTTCAGCGTTTTTGGTCCTTATCGTGATGATCTTCCGGGTGGTCTGGACATCGTATGTCCAGACCAGGGATAATAATTTTATTCAAGGGCTCTGTTTAGGGTATTTAGCGGGATTGGTCGGGCTTTTATTCCATTCTTTTTCTTCAGCAACGTTTATTATTATCCGTATCATGGAGCCGTTCTGGTTTTTAACGGCCCTGGTGGCGATCCTCCCGGATATAATTGCTGAAGAAAATATACAGGGGGCGTATCAGCATGGATAAGTGTTCAGGGCCTTCTCAAGGAGTCTCGGGGAAGATAGTGCGTAATACTATCTATAATTTCTTCGGGAGGGCGTGGGGGGCGATCGTCGGATTATTCCTCATCCCGTATATTATCCATTATATCGGCCTTGAACGCTTCGGGCTTTGGGCGATCATGACGGTAATTACCGGTTATTTTGCTTTATTTGATTGCGGGATAGGTTCAACCTTCGTTAAATTCATATCGGATTGTTATACGAAGAGGGATTTCGGGAAGATTAACCGGGTCATTAATACCGGCTTACTTTTTTATTCTATTTTTGGCCTGGTGGTAATGGCCGTGACGCTGCTCTTTGTCCATTTATTCCTTGGTTTCTTTAAGATCCCTCCGGGATTATTGAGCGAAGCTAAATTCGTTGTAGTTGCGGGAGTCTTTCTTTTTGTTTGCAATAATGCATTAGGCCCTTTGAGCTCTATCCAAAGCGGCTTGCAAAGAATGGACATAAGCAATAAGGTCGCTATAGGAATGTCTTGCCTTAATGTTGCGGGAGTGGTTTTCTTTTTGAAGTCAGGCTATGGGCTCAACGGCCTGATCATCAATAGCATCATTCTTTTCGGCATCGTTACCGTTATTAATGTGGCGATAGCTTTGCGTTTAGTCCCTTCAATACGGTTAGGGATAAGTTTTTTTGATTGGCCTATGATGAAAGCGTTATTTAACTTCGGGTTCCGGGTTCAGATCACCAAGATCTCCGGGGTCATAACCGCTCAGACCGACAAGGTCTTGATCGTATATTTTCTTTCCCTGGGTTTAGTATCGTTTTATCAGTTAGGCAGCGGGATCGTCGGCAGCGTTATCGGCATATCGTCAGTGCTTATTGCCGCTCTTATTCCCGCTTTTACCGAGATCGAAAGCAAAGGCGAGCGAATAAAGCTTATTGAAGCATATTTAATGACAACAAAATACCTGGCATTCTTAATGGTGCCGGCATTTATCTTTTTGTTTATTTCAGCGTTCCATATTATGTCGGTTTGGATGGGGAAAGGCTATGAGCGGGCGGCTTTTATTGTCCAGATACTGGCTTTGAGCTCGATGATCAATGTTATCGCGCAAGTCGCTTCTTCGACATGTTTGGCGATTGATAAGCCGCAACTGATGGCGCGCGGATCGGTCATTATTATTGTTTTAAATATTATTTTGAGCTTCTTGTTCATCAAACTGATGGGCTTTTACGGGGTGGCATGGGGTACGATGATCGCCTCCAATGCCGGTACGCTCTATTTCCTGGTAACTTTGCATAAGGCCCTGGGGATCCCGGTGAGAAAGTTCTTCCAGATCATCGTTCCTTATTGTGCGGCGGGTATCTTTGCCGCGGCATTCGTTTATGTTTTTGATATGCTGGTTAATTATATCGTTATTGCCCCGTCACGGCCTTTACTTTTTATCATGCTTTTGGCGCGGGGAATCGTTTTTACCGCTGCTTATATCCCGGGGATACGCTTTGGAAAGTCGATGAGCGCGAATGATATCCTGTTCTTGCAGGAAAAGCTGCCCTTTGCGCGCGTAATTATAAAGAGCCTGGCGTAGGAGTCTGTATGGAGGAGCGGATATTTGTTTGTAAGATTTGCGGGAATCGGGACAAAAATAAGGAATTCCGCATCAGGGAAATGATGTTCGGTTCGGCAGAGGTATTTGTTTATTTTGAATGTTCTGCCTGCGGGTGTTTGCAAATAAAAGAAATACCCGCGGATATGTCCGGCTATTATCCGCAAGAGTACTATTCGTTTCAAACAGATGCCGTGATACCTTTGGATAAACCGGATTTTCCGGTTGCCCGGTTTTTACGCCATAAGCGCACGGAGTATTATTTGGGACGAAAAAGCTGTATCGGAAGGCTGGTTTGCCGGTATAGGCCGCTGGAGCGGCAGTTAGCCGAATATCTCTCCTGGCTTAAGCTATGTAACGCTCGTCTTGATTCCCGGATTCTGGATGTGGGATGCGGCAACGCGAGGCTTTTGTCGGAGTTAGCCTGGTATGGTTTTCGCCGGCTTCACGGAGCCGACAGTTTTATTGACGGGGATTTTACCCGGGGGACGGTGCGTGTGGAAAAGAAGGAAATATCCGCTGTTTCCGGGGCCTTCGATGTTATTATGCTGCATCATTCTTTGGAGCATATGCGCCAGCCCCAAAAGGTATTCTTTGATATCGCGCGGCTCTTGAACAAGGCAGGTCATGCTTTGATCAGGATCCCGACAGTATCTTCCTATGCCTGGAGGGAATTCGGCGTAAACTGGGTGCAGATCGACGCTCCCCGCCATTTCTTCCTGTTTACGCTACAAAATATTGATACGCTCGCGCGGAATTCCGGGTTATCGATAAAAAGAATTGATTTTGATTCGACTGAATTCCAATTCATCGGGAGCCTTCAATACGCGCAGGATATCCCTTTAAGGGACGGGCGGTCGTATTGCGTTGAGCCTCACCATAGCATTTTTACCGCGGAGAATGTTGAAAAATTCCGGGAAAAAGCTGTCGCGTTGAATAAAGAGAGGAAAGGCGACCAGGTTTGTGTTTATTTAACCAGGCAATCAGGATGAAGGTAGAGGAATGAATATAAACTGTTTCATGTTTGGAATGAAGAACCTTTTAGCCGATGAGGTCAGGGGTAAGCGGGTCATTGAAATAGGCGCCTGTAATGTTAACGGCTCCCTGCGTCCTTTGATCGAGCAGTACGGGCCTCAAGAATATATCGGCGTGGATATAGCCGCGGGGCAGGGGGTAGATATAGTTTGCGACGTGACTGCTTTGATTTCCCGGTTCGGCGAGCGCAGCTTTGACCTTGTCGTTTCGACCGAACTCTTAGAGCACGTCAGGGATTGGCGCCTGGCAATCCATAATATGAAAGCCGTCTGTAAGCCCGGCGGCGTTATGGTGATCACGACGCGTTCTCCCGGATTTGTATACCATGGCTATCCCTATGATTTCTGGAGATTTGAACTGGAGGATATGCGCTCTATTTTCCTGGATTGCCGCATAGAGAAGCTTGAGAGCGACGTGCAGCCGGGAGTTTTATTGAAATGCGTCAGGCCACAGGACCTTCATGAACAAGACCTTTCGGGATTCTTACTGTATTCTATGGTCACGGGCAAGCGGATAAAGGAGTTGCGTGATGAAGATTTAACCGCCGGCAGCTTTAAGAGGCTGGTTTTCCGGCAGCGGTTGAAAGAATTCCTGCATAAAAATATAGACAAGATCATCGGGTAAATATGAGCACTGAGCAAAAAGTCAGCATAATTATTATAAATTGGAACGGTAAGAACGATACCTTAGAGTGCCTGGAATCGGTTTCGCGCATCGATTACCGGAATTACGAAGTCATCCTGGTCGATAATGGGTCGACCGACGGTTCTCTTGAGGATGTCCGCGCCCGCTTTAAAGATACCGTGATAATCGAGAATAAGGAAAATAAAGGCTTTTGCCTGGCTAACAATATCGGCATCCGATACGCTTTGCGCCATGGCGCAGATTATTTGTTCATTCTTAATAACGATACGGTTGTTGAGCCGGGGATCATTCATGATTTAATGGGCTCCCTGAGACAGCAAAGCCGGTTATCGGTTGTTTCTCCGCTTATCGCATTTTATGATGATCGTCAAAGGATGCAGTTTTCCGGGTCCAGGATAGATTGGGGCAACGGCGATCAATGCAGGCAGTATGAATGGGAATATATCGCGGCGCAGAAAGGCCTTTTGGAAATTGATTTTGCTTCCTGGTGCGCCGTTTTTTTTAAACGTGAAGTCATTGAACGGGTCGGGTTGCTGGATGAAGACTTCTTCGCGTATTACGAAGATGTGGAGTGGGGGGTGCGCGGCGCTAAACTGGGGATAAAGTCTTTTTTATATCCGAAAGTCCTGGTGTATCATAAGGGGTCGCGGGCTACCGGCGGAGTCTATTCGGCATCGGTTTATTTTTATCTCTTTCGCAACCGGTTTCTTCTTATTAAGAAGCACGCGCCGTTGTTGAGAAAGCTCCAATTCAGCGTTACGTATGTTTCTGATTCGGTAAATAAATCCCGGCAATTAGCAGCCGGCGGAAAACAGGATTTAGCGGACGCGGTCATGGATGGGGTCTGCTCGGCGCTCAGCGGCGCCTGGAAGCAGGATAGGCGGGCTTTTCCCCGGAAGTACAAAGGCGGATGGAGCGTATTACGCAAGGTGCGTCTTTGGGGCTTGGCAATCAAAGCTTTATTTTCTAACAGCAGCGGGAAATAATTATGCGGATAGGTATTGATGCTCGGGTATTGCAGAATGAGTTGCGGGGACAGGGGCAATACGCGTATTATTTGATCAAGAATTTATTGGAGGCAGGCACAGAGCATGAATATGCGCTTTTTTATAATGGGTTTAAAAAAGGGCAATTTGCTTTTCCCGAGAATAACCCGCGGTTAAAACAGGTGTGGTGCCGTTTTCCGGGGAGTTGCCTTGCCCGCTCATGGGAGAAGTTGTCGTTTCCGCCTGTTGAATATTTCTTGGGTGACCTGGACCTGTTCCATAATACGATAAATTATAATCTTACCCATTATTCGCCGGTCCCTGCCCGCGGGAAAATGGTTGTTACCTTCCACGGTATGGCCCAGCCGCAGACGCTGTGGGTAGAATATAACGCTGATAAGATACGCCGGTGGCTCAAGCTGGTAGGGCGCGTTGCGCATAAGATAATCGCGGTCTCGGAATTAGCCAGGAAGGACCTTTTAGGGCGTATTTCCCTGCCGTACAATCGCGTTTCGGTCGTGCATCCGGGCGTCGATGACAAATTCATGCGTATCTCCGATGAAAAAGAGCTCGAGCCGGTATTGTCTGACCTGGGACTTTCAGGAAAACGATTCCTGTTGTATACCGGTTCGGCGGAGGCAAATAAAAATCTCTCCCGGCTTTTAGATGCTTACAAAATAGTGTTGCAGGATAAAAGCCTGGGTGAGCATTATTTAGTGCTGGCAGGCAGGCTCGATGCCAATTATCAGGCGTTAATAGGAGAAGCCCGAAAGGCAGGGATCTCCGAAAGGGTTATCTTTACCGATTATGTTAGCCATCAATACCTTCCTGCTCTTTATAACGGGGCAGCAGCCTTTGTTTTACCTACCCTCTATGAATGGTTTGGTTTGCCGGTTTTAGAGGCTTTGGCTTGCGGCATTCCCGTAGCCTGTTCCCGTAATACAGGGGCTTTAGAAGTGGTTGGAGAGCGCGTAGTGAGCTTTGACCCGTTCCAGAGTGAGGAGATCGCCCGTTCAATCCGGGTGCTGCTTACGGATAAAGACCTGGCTGCGCGCACCCGGCAAGATTGTTCAAATATAACAAGAAGCTTCTCGTGGAAAAAAACCGCGGAGAAGACCCTGGCGGTTTATCAGGAAGCTTGTTCAAAGGAAATGGCGGGTGATCTATGAAGCATTGGACGGACAACATCCTTAAGATACAAGAGCGCGCACGCGCCGGCAAAGCGCTTCATGTTTGTTGCGGAAAGAATAAATATCCCGGGTCGATCGGTATAGATAATAACCGCGATTCTCACGCTGATGTGTTTGCCGACCTCAATGTGTTCCCCTGGCCGTTCGCTGATAATGAGTTTGATACCGTGGTTTGCATCAATGCCCTTGAACATTTACCTGATACGGTCGGTGTTATGAAAGAGATCTATCGGGTCTCAAAACCCGCAGCCGTAGTCTATATCGTAACGCCTCATTTCAGTGATGACGGCTCTTTTATAGACCCGACGCATATCCATCATTTCAGCGCCCGTTCTTTCGATTACTTTATCGAAGGCGAGCCTCTATCGAAAGAATACGGTTTTTATGCGTCTTGCCGTTTTCACTTGAGGAGGCGGCAGCTCATGCTGCACCGTTTTTTTAAGCTCCTGGAGGCTTTTTTTAACAGGCATATCGCGTTATATGAAGAAGTTTTCTGTTATATATTCAGGGCTGAAGGGATTTACCTGGAATTGGAGGTTAAAAAGTAAGATGAAAGTTGCCTTTTGTACCGGCTGGGATACTTCGCGTGACGGTATCGCGGATTATTCACAGTATCTGGTTACCGGCTTAAAACGATGCGGCGTTCATATCAAGATCGCCAAGCTCGGGTTTTATATCAATGATAAAGCGTATTACGCTTCATTAGCCAGGAGTATTACCGGCGCGGATATTTGCCATGTGCAGTTTAACTATGTTTATTTTAACGGTGAATTGCCTTATCGTAACCGGTTCCTTTATTTCTTGAAAAACGTCAATGTCCCCGTTATTATGACCGCGCATGAAGTAAGGCCGACATATAAGCCGGTACAGGGCGGATTTAACGAAGATCTTAAAAAGTTTGTTTTTAATCATACGCTTTTATTTTGGAATGCCTGGGCAGGCTGGTACCATAAGGCGATGTATACCCGGGTCGATAAGATTATCGTGCATACCCTCTGCCAGCAAGTAACGGTGAATCGTTTTGTTGATAACCGTGAAAGGGTAGTGCTTATTCCTCACGGGATACCGGAGTTATCACGGGCTTTAGGCCCGACGGAAAAAGCGCAAGCCAAAAGGAGGCTGGGGTTGGAAGATAAGGCCGTCATTACAATTTTCGGGTTTATTAACAGGAAAAAAGGTTATGAGCTTATTTTGGATATTTTACCGCAATTGCCTCCGGAGGTTATTTTGTTTATTGCCGGAGGCTGTATGACCGATAACAGCATTGATCAAGAATATTATCATGGTCTTTTGAAAATAATAGCGCAAAAAAAGCTGCAGCAGCGGGTGAGGATTTCCGGATATATTCAGGAGCATGATATCCCCGATATTGTCGCCTCGACCGATATTTGCCTGGCGCCGTTTTCTTCAACCGGCGCCTCCGGCGCGCTGAGCCTATGCATCGGGTATCATAAGCCGATCGTGGCGTCTGACATCGAGGCGCATCGCGAGATCAATGAGCGTGTCCCCTGTTTAGAGTTGTTTCGCCATGATGACGCAGCGCACGCGCGGGAAAAAATAACGGGGTTATTGCGGGACCTCCCGCGGATGAACGAGCTTGTAAAGTTAACCGAAGAATACAGCGCCCGTTTTAGTTATTTCCGTATCGCGGAAAAGACATTGCAGGTTTATCAAGGTGTTTTATCGGGTAACCATTAAGGGCTATGGGTGATAAAAGAATAGCAATGATGATATTCTTGTTCTTTGGGATGTTTTATTTTATTTCCGCCAAGGGCTATATGCAGTCATCCGACAGCGTTTTTTCGCTTAAGACCGCGGATGCTCTTTTGAGCCGGGGGACTTTCGCGATCGAGGCGGGGGAGCATGAAAAAGATTATGTATTCGAGACGGCTGCCGGGAGAAAATATTCCAAATACGGCATCGGCCTGGCGCTCTTGTGGGTGCCTATCGCCGCTGTTGCGAAGCTGCTTTCTTTTTTCACCGCGGTCAGGGATGTTTCAATAATGGATTTTCTGGCTTCTTTTTATAATATCGGCTTCGGGGCGGGAGCGTGCGTTTTATTGTTCCTGATCCTCGGGTTCTTTAAATCCGGGAATGAGCCGGCGTTGTCCGTTGTATTATGTTTAGGCCTGGCGACTCTGTGCTGGAGGTACAGCGTTTGGGAGTTAACAGAAGCAACGCAGATGTTCTTTCTGCTATTGGCGGTTTATGGGGTTTTACGCAATACCGGGAAGTCTCTCCTTACGGCATCAGGGGCGTTGTCCGCGCTTGTTTTGTTAAAGATCGTTTATCTGGTCTTTATTCCGTTATTTGTCGGCTATTGTTTAAGCCGTAACTTTCGCGAAAAAGAAAAACGCCGGAAAACGTTCGCTTATTTGTTAACGGCGCCGGTTGCGGCTGTCCTTTTGCTTGGCCTGATGAATCAGGCGCGGTTCGGGAATATATTCGAGACCGGGTATGGGAGGGAAGCTTTCGGGTTTTCCTGCGCGAATATACCGGGAAGAATAGGCAATTTATTGTTTTCTTTTGATAAAGGTATTTTTATCTATTCGCCTGTTTTACTTGCCGGCACTTTCGGATTTCACTCGTTTATGAAAATATCCAGGCGGGAGGCGGTGTTCTTTATTTCAATCATTACCGCCGCAGTGTTCCTGTTCGCGTCGTGGCATTCTGCCGGCGGGGGGTGGGCGTGGGGGCCGCGTTTCCTGGTGCCCTTTATTCCTTTGTGGTTGTTACCGGCGTACCTGGTATTTGATAAAGGGAAATTCATCAGCGCGATCATGGCGGTCTTGATCCTGGTTTCTTCGTTCATACAAATCATCGGTGTTTTACAGAGCGACCAGGAATACCATCATATCCGCTATACCTTGGCAGCTTCCGGTAGCCAAGAAGCATCCTTGAAGATGCCTTCAGACATTGCCGGCGCCGCCCTGCTTTTGAAGCATAAGTTATTCGCGGGAGATAATCTTTACCGCTCATCTGAATTCGGCATTGCCGGAGAGCGTGTTTTTGATACGTCTTCGGCGCAATACTATAAAGAGTTTAACCTCTGGTATTATTACGCGGCGCGGCGTTTTCATAAGCCGTTCTTGCGGTTTTTACCGTTTATTTTCTTGCCCTTAGTTTTTGTTTGTTTATTCAGGCTTTTTTCCCGGGCAAAGAACTTAGACGCGTTACAAGGAAGGGATTATGGCACTGCGGGCGTTCACTGATGAATCGCTGGAAGCGCTTTTAAAGAGCCGTATTGAGTCTTTAAAGACCGTTCAGGGAGAGCTTTCTCATGAATTAAACGAGTATTTGCGCGTCTCTTTTAACCGGATCTCCCACACCCTTGGTTTGATCAAAAAGTTTTACCGGCAAGAAAAAGGATCGGTCCTGGAGATCGGCTGTTTCCCGTACTTTTTAACGACCGCCTTGTTGGAATTCAGCGATGATACGCTGACGGGAATTTCAGCCCCGAAAGGGGTCTGGCCGGGCGGCAGCTACGATATAAAACAGGAAAACGCCTTTATTAGAGCGATAGGGAAGGTGTATCAATTCCCCTACTGGCAGCTCAACGCGGAAAAAGACCGTTTCCCTTTTGCGGACAAAACCTTTGATATGGTTTTATGCTCTGAGGTCCTGGAACATCTTATCCATTCCCCCGCGCACATGATCTGTGAGATCAACCGTGTCCTTAAAGATAACGGGGTCCTTATCTTGACGACCCCGAACGGGCTTTTCTGGAAGTATTTATATAAACTCTTTTTTTACGGCTCTTGGGAGCCGTATTCGAAGTACGGGGTGTATGGCCGGCATAACCGTCTTTGGGCGCTCAATGAGGCCTGCGATATACTCGAGGGCAATAATTTGAAGGTCATACATACGTTCTCTAATTACAGCCGCGATAATTCCAGGGAGTTTATGAGTAAAAAGCATTTCACTTTGGTCAATCTCGCGCAGGACCTGGGATATATTTTCTTCGGGCTGCTGTTTAAATTGCCGGTCGCTTTTTTTCAAAAGAAAAAAGGAGACCAGCTTTATATTGTCGCCCGGAAGACGGCAGAAGCAAACCGCTATTGCCCGGGGTATCTCTACGATACTAATTTTATTTATAATGTGGAATAATAAGGCCGGGATGAGTTTAAAGAAAGCGGTGTTTATCCGGGATATCGCTGATTATAAAGGAGCTTATCGCAGATGACGTATAAGCCGCGGGAATATTGGGAAACGAGGTTGAAGCGTGATTTTTCTCTGGGGGCCTCCGGCCACATCGGTTTTAGCCGGTATTATAACCGGTTTATGTATAAATTAAAGGTTCGCGTACTGGAAGAAGCGCTCAAGCGCCATAAGATCAAGGTCAGAGGCAGCTCTGTTTTGGATATCGGCGCGGGAACCGGCTTTTTTGTAAAGCAGTATATTAAAAAACAGGCAGGTAAGGTGACCGGAATTGATTTTTCGGAAGTGAGTGTTGCTTCTCTTAATAAGCTGTTTCCCGCGCAGCATTTTTACCGCTTTGATGCCGGCAGCGATACTGCGCCCCTTGAAGAAAAGTTTGATATTATCAATGTCTTTGATGTTTTATACCATATCATTGAGCCGCAAGGGTTCCGTAAGGCGATAGAAAATATAAGCCGCTTTGCTCGTCCCGGAGCCTGGATCTTTATAACCGACGCGCTTGGCGAAAAAGCAATAACCGATGCTCATGTTTGTTACCGGCAATTACCCGAGTACCGGGAAGCTTTGCGCCGGCAAGGAATTGATATCGTGGAAGCTGTTCCTGTTTTTAATCTTATGGGAAGAAGTCCTTGTATGAATGATAAGAAAATAACTTCAAGAATATGCGCTAAACTCATCGATTCCCTGGCGTGGTTTATCTATTGGATAGACCGGATCTACCGTCCTCAAAGCGGCCGGGGGATACAATTACTTATATGCAGAAAAAAATAGGAAAAATATTATTCTTAACGATTGATTTTCCTCCGATGCCGGGTGGCATGGCACGCCATAGCCTTGATGTGGCGCGAGCTCTTACGGGGATAGGCCGCGCGCTTACGGTTGTCGCTCCTGATTGCGGCGCCATGCCCGGGTCACCGCAGCCTTCCGGAATGCTGATCGAACGGATACGGGGATTAGAACCGGAGAAGATCTTTTGTTCATACGCGCGCAGTTGTGCGGCTTTCTTTTTTAAAGGCCTTAAATTTGTCCTCGCCCGTAAGGCAGGCCTGCTTTTTGTGAATACCTGGTCGGTGGCCGGCGTGGCAGCGTTTGCACTCAAAAAGCTTTTTGGCGTGCGTTATATTGTGTTTGTCCACGGTTTTGATGTCAGCTCGCCTCAGAAAAACCGTAAAACAATGGCTTTAATGAGGCTGGTGCTTGGTAACGCGGCGTATGTAATAGCTAACAGCGGGTTTACAAAAAAACTGATTGAGAATATTGTTAAACAAGAGAATGCCGCGGTTATTTATCCGATAGTCGAGCTTTCGCGCTTTGATCAAAAGGGCGCCTCTCTTAAGAAAAAGCTTGGGAATAAGGAAGTCATCCTTACTGTCGCGCGCCTGGTGGAAAGTAAGGGTCATGAGTCTGTGATCAGGGCGATGTTCCGGGTGCGCGCGTATTTCCCTGAATGTAAATACGTGATAGTGGGGGAGGGCCCGTTGGAGCCGGTTTTGAGGGCCTTGGTTAAAGAGCTGGGATTAGAGAATACGGTTATTTTTGAGAAAGGCGTTACTGATGAGCTTCTGCCCGCGTATTATGAGGCCTGCGATATTTTTGTCCTCACCAGCAGGGAAATCCCCCAGAGAGGCGAAATTGAGGGGTTTGGTATTGTGTTCTTAGAGGCCGCGGCTTCCGCTAAAGCGGCCATCGCAGGTAGGACCGGCGGTGTTCCCGAGGCGGTCATTGACGGTCAAACGGGCCTGCTGGTTGATCCGCTTGATATCGAAGGCATTGCCGGCTGTATCGTCAGGCTGCTGCAAGATGAAAAGGCAAGGCAAATAATGGGTAATAAAGCAAGAGAGCGGGTGGCGAAAGAATTGACTCTTGAAAGGATGCAAGGGCAACTGCAAAGGATAATCGATGATGTTTTGGCTGAGCCGGTATAAAACAGTGATCTGCGGGTCCCTGCTTTTGACGGCGGTTATATTTTATTGCTTTGGGATAAACAATCTCTTGCCGCTTCAGGAGGACAGCGCGATCTATATTATTTTTGCCAAATCCCTGGCAAAGGGGTTGGGCTATGTGTATACATCCGGGCTTCAGGATGTTAAGGGCAATTACTATCCATTCTTTTATTCTTCGTTATTATCGCCCTGGGTTTATTTCTTTCCTCATGATTATTTTATTTTGAAGGTAATAACTGTGCTTTTCGCGATCATTCTGGTCATGCTGCTTTTGCATACGGCTCCTTTTTTCTTTGAGAAACGCTTGTCTTTGGCAGTGGTAGTTTTAGCCGCGTTGTCGCCCCAAATGGTTTTATATGCCCGGCAGGTGTTATCCGAGATTCCCTATACCTTATTTTCCTTGCTGGCTGTATATTCTTTATTCCGGTACCGGGAAAGTAAATCTTTGCTGAATGAGTACTTTTTGTTGTTTGTTTTGAGCGCGGGAACCGCTTATTATACGAGAATGATCGGGGTTTCGCTTTTTATAGCGGCGATAGTATTTTTCGGATTTAAGAGGGATGTGAAACGAAGCTTACTTTTCGGGATAGTTTTTATTATGCTGCTTGCCCCCTGGGTCATTCGAAATATCTTATTTGGCCATTCAGCGTATACCGCGGAATTTGTTTCATCTACCTCCGGGATAACAGGCTTTTTGGACCGCTGGATCTATAATTTGCTTGCTACCGTAAGCATAGAATTACCGGATCTGTTCCTGTATCCTTTTTTTGCCATGATCGACCCGGTGACCCCGGAGTTTATCTTCAAAGCCGTTATAGGCTGCGTGATCGCTTTATGCGTGATCGCCGGTTTTTGGCGGCATTTAAAAAAACAAGGGATACTTCCAACGGACGTTTATGTCCTGGTATATTTTTTTGTTTTGTACCTTTCCTGGACTCATCACGGCGCGCGCTACCTGGTGCCGATCCTGCCGTTTTTATTGTATTATTTGCTTCGTGGTGTTCAAGGGATAGCGCGCGGGGGAAAACCGGCTGCTTGGGCGGTCGCATTCTTGTTGATGGCCGGTTTATCCGGGAATATCCTGGAAAGTTCGCGCCTTCAAGCTTCTTTTTTTACGCCTGCTGAAAAAGCATTTATTTCATCTGTTGACTGGATAAAAGAGCATGGCACCCCAAACAGCGTTGTAATGTCCCGCAGGCCGAACTGGCTGTATATTTATACCGATGGGCTGCGGGGGATAAAGTTCATGCTCTCAACCGATACCCGGGCGCAATACGAATATATCAAGAGCAATAAGGTCGATTATTTTATTATTGACCGGAATAAGATTTACCGTGACAGCGCTTCTGATTACCTGCTGCCTTTAGTGTTCGATTATCCGGACAGCTTTAAGCGGGTCTTTGTCAGCCCGGAGAACCCGAAGGCATATGTGTATCAGGTGGTGCGTTAAAGCGTGTCCGGAGTAAACAGGTCGCATGACACAAGACACCCCTCGACAAGCTCGGGGTAAACAGTTAGCCGATGGTCCATAGTCCCCGGTCCATGGTAGACGGGGAGTTATAGAGTATCGGATGAACGGGTGGCTTGGACTGTTTACGAGCGGGGCATAAAGGCAAGGAGCGGGCCCCGTTAGAAAACGTGGTTTCTAACGGGGCGGGCATGGATGCCCCTCGATAAACGAAGTCGGGCAGAGCGACGCAGCCGACCTGAGTGCAGCCCCGCCACGCCGGGGCGGGGCAAACGTCCCCGCGAGAAAATAGTCCAAGACAGGACCCGTTCACCGTATATTAAATCACTAGTTATCGTAGCTGGTTACTGGTTACTGGTGACTGGGGCTCTGGGGCGCCAGGTATAATGAGCGGCTCGAATAGTCGCAGGTGTCTTTTGAGTTCAAATAAAGGGAGAGAGTAATGAAGCTCAGTATTATAATCCCCGCGTATAATGAGGAGCATACGCTTGGAAAGGTCTTATGTGATATTTTTGCTTTGAAGCTTGATTTTGATTTCGAAGTGATCGTCGTTGATGACGGCTCGACTGATCTGACCGCCTCAGAGGCCCAAGTATGCGGCTTTCCGGTAATTTACCTGAACCAGCACAAAAATCTCGGAAAGGGATTAGCGATCAGGAGAGGCATGAAGAGCGCCAAGGGAGAGTTTATTCTGATACAGGACGCTGATTGCGAGTATGACCCTCAGGATTATCCGGCGCTTTTGAAGCCGCTTTTTTCGGGAGAAGCAGATGTGGTTTATGGTTCCCGGATACTCAAAAAAACAAATAAACGCTCTTACGCGGCTTTTTACTGGGGAGGCAGGTTATTAAGCTGGTGGACTAACCTTTTATACGGCAGCTGCCTTACCGATGAATCGACAGGGTATAAAGCCTTTAAATCTGAAGTCCTGAAATCTTTGGCGCTTTCCTGCAAGGGCTTTGAATTTTGTCCGGAAGTTACCGCTAAACTTTTGCTGCAAGGTAAAAGGATAGTAGAAGTCCCGATCTCGTATTATCCCCGGACTATTGAAGACGGCAAGAAAACAAGTTGGAAAGACGGTGTCCTGGCATTGTGGATCCTGTTAAAATTAAGAGTTGCCCAATGACGTATGATCATTTAAGGTGAGCGGATGGAAAATATCTTATATGTTTCGGTATTTCCCCATATAGGCGGAGGCGAGGTGAGCCTGCAGTTGATCTTGAAGCGCCTCGATAAGAAGAGGTTCCGGCCGTATGTTGTTTGTTACGCAGAAGGCGCCCTGGTTGAAGCGCTTAAAGGGCAGGGAGTTGAGGTGTTTGTTTTTCAGCGCGGTTCTTTTTTTTCCAATTTTACGATCATCTGGAAACTGGCGCGCTTTATGAAGCGGTATTCGATAAGCCTGGTGCATGTGAATTCCCTGGATATACGCGCCGGGGTTGCCGCATGTCTTGCCGGTGTGCCCTGTATCGGCCATTTACGCGTGATCTATCCGTTTAGCTGGAGGGACCGCTTGTTTGTCTCACTCGCCAGAAAGGTGATCGCTGTATCCGAGGCTGCGGCGGACCACCTGGATAAGGGGAAAAAGTATATCGCTAAATTCAGCATTATCGCTAATGCGGTCGAGGTCCCGGAATCCCAGTCTTTAGATCGTGGAGCATTGCGCAGGGAGTTGTCTATACCTGAATCCGCTTTACTCATCGGCGCGGTAGGAAGGATCCATCCGGTGAAGGGTTACGAATATTTCATCGAGGCAGCGGCTATGGTGCGAAAAGAATTTCCTGACGCTTATTTCGCGATTTTCGCCGATACGAATGAAGCCGATCCTGATAAAAGACAGTATTTTCATAAGTTGCAAGAATGCGTGAAGAGATTTCATCTGGAGGACCGGTTTTTATTTCCGGGTTTTCGCCGCGATATATTGCCGGGGATAGCAGCGTTTGATATTACTGTTGTCCCTTCGGTAGAGATCAAGAATGAGCAAGGGACATTGACCGAGGGTTTTGGGCGGGTGGCGATCGAATCTATGGCAATGGGGGTCTGTGTTGTCGCTTCCCGGGTGGGAGGCTTAGCTGAGATCATTGAAGATGGCTTATCAGGAGTGTTCGTGGAACCGGCTCGCGCGAACGCTCTGGCTGAGGCTTTAGTCGCGTTATTGAAAGATCCTCTTAAGCGACTTCGCCTGCAACAAGAGGCGTTAAAACGGTACAAGTCGTTTTATACCGTTTCCCGGCATATGGAGTTGATTGAAAAAGTTTATGCTGAGGCCGCAAATACGCAAGTCGTTGATACTCCTTGCCAGCTCTGCGGCGGGTATGCTTTTAAAGTGAAGGAAGATTCAGGCTGCGGGTATAAAGTTTTACAGTGTTCAGGGTGCCGCTTCGCTTTTGTGAGGCCTTTGCCTGCCGATGATCTCTTGTCAGGGAATTACGCGCAGGATTATTATAAACCATGGATCACCCAACAAAGGCTAAGCCGTCAAAAGATGTGGCACAACCGGCTTAAGCGGTTGAATGCGGCAGCGCCGCATAAGGGCAGGCTTTTAGATGTCGGCTGCGGTGACGGCTTGTTTCTTGAGACTGCTCAAAATGCCGGTTGGCGCGTTTTTGGGACGGAATTCTCTTCTTACGCGGTGAGTTTTATCAAAGAGAAATACGGTATCGAAGTGTTCCGGGGGGACATTACCGAGTATGAGTCGCCGGGCAGTGAGTTCGACGCGGTTACGCTTTGGCACGTGTTGGAGCATACCCGGGACCCCGTGGCGGTGATCAAGAAGCTGCGCAGCCTGCTCAAGGATGACGGGATTCTTGTTCTGGCCCTTCCCAATCTCGATAACTGGCTTTCTCGAGGTATCTACCGGCTGGTCAAGGGGAAAAAGCCGCATCTTTTCAGCCCTTTAGACCGTGAATTACACCTGAATTTCTTTAAGAAAGAAACACTCGTCGCGTTATTAGAAATGTCGGGATTTGAGGTTATTGCCGTATCGGGGGATTGTAACGGCGCGCGTTGGCAGGAACATGTTTTGAACCTTATCAACAGCTTTTTTTCTTTTATTTCAGGCCGGTTATGCTTTGATTCGCTGGAGGTTTACGCCAGGCCCCGCCTGAAAGGATCGTTACCCTTAAAATGACGGTACTTAAGAAAATACTCAGGGAAGTGTATTTTGTTTTGCGATTGCCGTTTATTTTTCTGCTCAAGTGCGTTTATCCTCCCCGCGCGCGCACGAGCGCTTCTTTCGCGAACATTTTGATCGTCAGGATCGACCGTATGGGGGATTTGATCTTAACGTTACCGTTAATTGATAATCTTAAGCTGGCGCTGCCGCAGGCAGCGATCAGTATCGTCGTGCGCCCCTATTTGAAAGAATTGGCGGAGTTGATTAAAAGTATCGACCATATCGAAGTCTATGATAAAATAATACCTGCCGCCGTAAAGATCCGGCGGGCAGGCTATGACCTGGCGATCGATATGCATTGTGATTACCGGTTCGATTCAGCCTTTTTAGCGTATATAAGCGCCGCGCCTGTCCGGGCGGGTTTCCGGTTTGGTTTTAAAGAGATCTTTTTCACCCATACGGCCGACCCGCTACGGCGCCCCGGAAAAAATATGGCCCAGCTGAACCTTGAATTATTAAAGGGGTTAAAGATCCCGGTTACGGTCGATACCCCAAAGCTTGACCTAGGTAGCCGGGGCGCAAAAGATGATATCATCGCCATACATCCCGGAGGATTTTACGCAACGCAGCGCTGGGATAAATCTTCTTTTGCTTTATTAGCGAAGAAATTGCTGGGAACCTATTCCCTCAAGATCGTTGTACTGGGAGCTCCCGGAGAAAAAGACCTGGTCAGCGATATCGTCGCAGGGATCAATGACAGCAGGGCCCAGGCGCGCTTAACTGATATAAAAGCGCTCATTTCGGTATTATCCGGGTGTAAACTTTTGATATGCAATAATTCCGGGCCGATGCACCTGGCAGGCGCCTTAGGAACCCCGGTTGTTTCATTGATGGGGCCCACTGACCCGTTGCGCTATTCTCCGGCAGGAAAGCAAGCGGCCGTTATCCGCAAGGACCTTGCGTGCAGCCCTTGTTCAAAAGGCGATTGTTTAAGCCACGCGTGCATGAAAGCTATTTCTATAGAGGATGTTTTTCAGGCAGTTAAGATCATTTTACAAAAAGAGTATGGAATTACCTGATATAAAAAGAATCCTGGTGGTAAACCTGGGGGGGATCGGCGACCTTCTTTTATCGTCTCCTGCTCTTGAGGCTTTAAAGCTCAGATTCCCTCAAGCGCGCATAGATATCCTTGCGACCGAACGCGCTGCTGAATTATTGCAGGGGCGCGCTCTTTTCGATACGTTTTATTTTTATAAAAAAGGGCCGATTCACCGGCTGCGTTTGTTTTTCCTCCTCAGAAAGAAGCGTTATGACCTGGCAGTTAATATGAGGACCATGCTTAGCCGGGTGAGCGCGTTAAAGATGTTTTTCCTGTTCCGCTTGGTCGCCGCGAAGGTTTCTGCCGGGAGAGACACGCAGAAGCGGGGATGGTTCTTTGATGTTAAAATACCTGAATCCTGGCCGGGAGATAAGGGGGAGATGGAATATGATATTGAAATGGTTTCTGCGTTGGGAGCCACTGTCCCCGATCGGAATATAAATATATCCATTTCTCAAGAAAGTTATCAGGCGGTGTCTATTTTGCTTGAACGGTCGAATATAAGCGCAGAGGACCGCCTTATCGGTATTCATCCGGGAGGGGAATTTTCACGCAGATGGCCGGCAGAAAACTTTTGCCGGGTCATCGCCGGTATCAGTAAGTCAGGTGAGTTTAAATTCGTGATTACCGGGGGGAAACAGGAGTCCGGGATCGCCCGGCAATTGGCGGGAGTTCCCGGCGCGGCAGTGCTGAATCTGGCGGGCAAACTTGATCTTAATGAGCTCGCCGCGCTTATTTCGCGCTGCAGCCTTTATATTTCCAATGATACCGGGCCGATGCATATCGCAGCTGTCCTCAAAACTCCGCTCGTGGCGCTCTTTGGCCCCGGGAGCCTGCGTCGTTTTGATCCCAGGAATATTTTCCCTCAGGCGGTGGTCCTGTATCAAAAGGCAGTGTGCGCGCCGTGTAATAAGATGACCTGTTCTACCATGCGTTGCTTAAAAGTGATACAGCCGCAAGCAGTCCTGCAGGCAGCATTGCTGTTGCTTGCACCCGGCATTTTACCCGGGAAAACTCGAGAATCATGAGTGAAGCTATGAATATATATCAGGGTCTTGAATTTGCCTGTCCGCTGTGTAAAGCGCCTCTGCAGAATGCCGGCATATCGTTTTCCTGCCCGGCCTGCGGCCGCAGCTGGAGCGTGAAAGAGGGCATTGTTGATTTTTGCGTGGAGAAACCCGGATATTGGGGTGAATACAGCCGGGAAGTTATGCAGGATTTGATCGCTCGCGCAAAACAGGCAGGCTGGCAGGAGGCTTTAAAGGAAAAATTCCTTAAAACAGACCCTTCGTATTATGAATATATCCTTGATGAATCACGGGCGGACTGGCACTTTATCGTTCCACTCAAGGATGACGCGCGGATATTGGACCTTGGCTGCGGATGGGGGACCCTTTCAGTGGCACTTTCCCGGATCTATAAAGAAGTCGTGGCTTTTGACACGTCGATTTCCCGGGTCGAGTTTGTTTCTTTGAGGAGGCAGAGCGAAAATCTGAGTAATCTTTTTCCGGTCTGCGGGCAGAGCAATCATCTGCCGCTGCCTGAAGCTTATTTTGACTTGGTTGTTTTAAACGGAGTTTTGGAATGGATCCCTTCGGTCGAGGAAGGGATAGATCCCTATCGAGCTCAATTGGAGGCGCTCAAGGAATTACGCCGGGTCTTAAAAAAAGACGGGTTTTTATATTTGGCGATAGAAAACAGGTGGTCATTCTTGAATTTTCTCGGGTATAAGGATACCCATTCGGGCCTGCGTTTCGCGCCTCTCTTGCCGCGGCGTCTGGCAAATATGTACAGCAGGCATATGAGAAAACGTGATTTCAGAGAATATACCTATACGTATGGAGGCCATATCCGGATGCTCACAAAAGCAGGTTTCTCCCGGATACGTTTTTTTGCCCCGATCCCCGCGTACCGGCGCTTTCATAATATTGTATCCATTGATGATGACCGCGCGGTCAGGTTCTTTTTAAAGAACCTGGTGACGCCCCGCAATACTATGCAGGCATGCCTTTTGGCTTTTGCGCGGGCATTCTTTTTTTATAAGCTGGTTAAATATTTTGTGCCTGATTTTAGTATTCTGGCCCAACCCGGGGATTAAGAATGTTTTTTACCGATAATAATAAAATGAGCGGTTATATCCTGCATAAGAATAAAGACCGGGTCACTTTCTTTTCGTTTCAGGAGAACAAGAATGAACCCACTTCAATAGTTAAGGTTTATGATAGATCAGGAAAAGACTGCCTTCAGGAGAAGCTGAAGCTGTTGCAACAGGTCATGCTTACCTGCGAAGAGCCGTTAAAAGATTCTATCCCGAAAATGCTTGATCTTATCGACGCCGGCAGGTACTGCCTGGTATTTGAGGAATATACCAGCGGCGTTACTTTAGAATCGCTTGCGCAACGGCAAAAACTGTTTTGGCAAAGAAGTTTTTCCTCGCATCTGGGCTTGGCAGGCGAGTGGCTTGCCGGTTTTCATCGCAAAACCCTGCAATCTCCGGTGGTGATACCTGCGGAAAAAATAGCTTTTTTATTCGATAAAATAAGCTTCTATATCGCTGACCTTTTTGTCGGTGTCCCGCATAACGATGTGTCAATTCCCGTCGTATGCTGCCATGGCGATTTCAGGCCCGCTAATATCATGCTTAAAAAAAACAAGGTCGTGGTCCTCGATTGGGATAATATGCGCCGCTCTGGTTTACCGCTTCTTGACCTCCTGGAGTTTATTTTACGCTATGTCCATTCGCGCTTCAGGTTGCAGAAAAAAGATGTTTATCTTCAACCGGAGTGTTTTTTGGCATATTTTAATTTGTTTTACGCGCGGGATAGTTCGTTGTCCGCGATGGTTAAAGAAAAGATCAATCAGTACGCTTCATCCGTCGGGTTGGGGGAGAGGGAGAGAAATGTTTTACTTTTGATTTGGCTTTATAAAATGCTTTATATCAATGAAAAAGATAAGTTTTCCTGTTTCCCCGAGGGCCTTCAACAATTTCTTATATAAAGGGCGCAAACGATGATCACCAGGCTTTATTATTGGCTGCACCGGTATGTTTCCAAAAAAGATGAGCGGGGAGAATATTCCAGCGGTTATTGGCAGGATAAGATCCGCAGGCAGGCGCTGGAAATGTGCCGCGGCGCATCCGGCAGGGGACTTGAAGTCGGCTGTGGAGAAGGATTGTTTATAACACAACTCGCCAGGCAGAATCCTCAGATGCGTCTTTGGGGTATTGATTTTGATGAGGCGAGGCTGCGCCGGGCCGGGGAAAGAATAAAGGAACAGGGCCTTACGAATATTACCGTGTTGAAGTCATCTGCGCCGAAGCTGGCTTTCGAAGACGAATACTTCGATACGGTGGTATGCGTGAATGTCCTTTTGAATATGGAATCGTTTGACACCGTACGCCAGGCATTTCAGGAGATCAGGCGCGTATGCAAGCGGTCGGGGAAAGTTATTTTTGATTTTCGTAATTCCCGTAATTGGTTCATGCGGCTTAAATTCCGCCTGGCAGGCTACTATGACCGGACAGTCAGTGATTTACCGCTTAATACCTATCACCCGCAGCGTATTGAATCCTTACTGAGCGAATTAGGCTTCTCTCCCGTTCGGCGGGTGTATGCAGGTTCCTTAATAAAACGTTGCGCTCCTGTTATTATCGTGGAGGCTGTTAAATTATGATCGCGAAAATCCCTATTATAGGAGGGGTATTTGACCTCGGTGATCTTGCCTATGCTGTGCGCCACAGCAGGGATGCGTTTATTTCTAACGAGTTTTCTTTCGCGGTATCGTTGCAGATGCAGCAAAAATATGTCTACCTGGTCAATTCAGGCATTGCTTCGTTATATTTAGCCCTTATGGTCCTGCGGGAGAAATCGGACAAGAAAGAAGTGGTTCTGCCTGCTTATACTGCCGGCAGCCTTGTGGTCGCGGTTAAAAAAGCAGGGTTGAAGCCGGTTTTATGCGATATCAGCATGGACGATTTTAATGCTGATGCCGAATCATTGTTTGCTGCGGTATCAGCGGATACCCTGGCAGTTGTTTGCGTGCATATGTTTGGCATAGGCATGCAGTCGGTCGGGCGTATCCGGGAGAAAATCAGGCGTGATGTTTTTGTGATCGAAGATTGCGCCCAGGCAATGGGCAGCAGGGTAGACGCTAAGCCGGTAGGAAGCTTTAGTGATATCAGTTTCTTGAGCTTTAACCGGGGTAAGAATTTATCGGCCTATGCGGGCGGGGCGCTTATGACCAATTCCAAAGAATTGGCCGAGATCAGTTCGAGGCTCTATGCCCGGTTATTTAAACGGGAGGGGATATGGGGTAACAGCATCCTCGCGGCTAAGACCTTTGCCTTCGGCCAGGCGGTTAATCCCTTTTTGTATGGGGCGGGATTTCCGTTAATATCTCTGTTTAAATCAACGCATCCGCCGCGTGATTTCAGCGTTGAGAAGATCACCAATTTTTCAGCCGGTCTGGGATTAATGCTTTTGAAGAAGGCTGAGGAGTTTTTTACCCGCAGGAACCGTTATGGCATGCGGATCATCGAGTCGCTGCAGGCATCAAAGGGTATTATTTTACCTCGCATCGCTCCTGATGCGCGCGCGGTCTTCAACCGGCTGCCGGTGGTATTTAAGGATATCAATAAAGTAGAAGAAGTAAGGAAACGTTTATGGAAAGCCGGCATAGAAGCGTCCCGGATGTATTTAAGGCCGCTGCATCATATGTTTGAACTGGGTTATCAACCTGCTGCTTTTCCTCATGCCTGCTATTTAGCGGCTCATCTCTTGACGCTGCCTGTACATCCTGATGTGCCTGATCATTTACTTTTGAAAATGATCTATATTATTGATGAGGCGGCGTCGAGTTGAAAAAGAGCGGCGCGTTCACGGGTAATTGATACACGGTGGGGGGGTATATGCTGTCGTTGAGAAATTTGAGGCGTTTTGCGAGTAAGGCATTAAAGCAGCCGGGATATGCCTATCGGGTATTTTTGAAGCGCTTGGGCGCGTATGCCGCTTATTACCTGACTGACGGCTACAGCGGATATCCGGAAGCAATAACTTTATTCTTGACGCATCGTTGTAATTTACGCTGCCATATGTGCGGCCAATGGGGGGAGTCGGGGGTAACCGCCAAACAAGGTAAAAGCTTTATTCAGGAGGAATTGTCTTTTGACGGGATTAAAGAGGTTATTGATGATGTCTCGGCATTTTCTCCGAATATCACCCTTTTTGGAGGAGAACCCTTATTGCATCCCGCGTGCATTGAGGCCATAAAATATATAAAACAAAAAGGGATGCATTGCCTGATCATTACCAATGGTTCTCTCATTCAGGATAAAGCAGGTGAGTTGGTAGAAAGCGGGTTGGATGAATTAAATCTTTCTCTTGACGGGGATGCCGCTTTACATGATCAGATCCGCGGGTTTCCCGGCTTATTCGAAAAGGTCATGGCCGGCCTCGAAATGATCCGCGGTTTTAAGAAAAAGACGGGTAATGGTAAGCCGCTGGTTAATCTGCAGTGCACTATCAATCGGTATAATTATCAGCGTCTCGAGGAGATGCTTGGCGTTGCAGAGCGCGCGGGAGCTGATTCATTGACATTCCATAATTTGATCTTTCTGTCACCCCTGGTGCTCCAACAGCAAAAGGCAATTGATGAGTCACTTGGTTGTTCATCCCTTGACTGGGAAGGTTTCATCGCTCAACCGGGGATAGACCCCGAAGTTTTGTATGAAAAAATGCGAAAGATCTCTTCCGGGAAATACGCGTTTAATGTCGATTTTTACCCTAATTTCTCGAAAAAGGCTTTGTTTGAATATTACCGTAATCCGCAATACCGTCCTTCTGGATCGTCAGGGGCATGTATCAGCCCCTGGATGGTGGCGTATATTTTCCCTGACGGCAATGTCAGGCCTTGTTTAAATTTTAACTACGCTTTCGGTAATGTGAAAAAGCAGAAATTTTCTCAAATCTGGATTAGTCCGGAAGCTTTGCGTTTCCGTAAACAGCTTAAACAAAATAAGATCTTTCCTGTATGCGTGCGTTGCACGGAGTTATACAGGTATTAAGAGAGCGTAGAGCGTTTAGCGTGTAGCGTTTAGTAATTAGGTTAGGGATAGGGTTAAGATATTAGTTTGGTATTTGGGTAAGGTTGTTTGGTTAAAAGCAGATAGACGGAGTTAAGGTTAAATTTTAAAATTAGACCTTTATCCTTTTACCTTCCTTTGTTATTTAACCTTTAGTCTTTATCATTATCGGTATATAAATATTGGTGAATGATAGTTAGGTGAAGAGAAACATATGTCTCATCCTAAGAATAATCGCATCAAAGTAGCACAGGTGATCACCCGCCTTGATTGGGGAGGTGCCCCTGATATCGTGCGTATCATCTGCACTCATTTGGACCCTGCCGTCTATGATGTCCGCTTGGTAACCGGTGAGACACTTCATCCCAGCTCCCGGACGCGGTCTTTTTTAACGGGCTTTAGCGGAAAAGTTTTGGTCATTCCGCAATTAAAGAGGGAGCTCGATCTTTTGAACGATTTTCTGGCGTTTATTAAACTTTATTTACTGTTCCGCAGGGAAAAGTTTGATATTGTCCATACTCATACCGCTAAAGCCGGGGCATTAGGGAGGTTCGCGGCTTTCTTATCGGGGCGGCCGGTTATTATCCACACGCCGCACGGGCATAATTTTTACGGCTATTTCCCGAAAATTGCCGGCTTTTGTATTGTTTTGATCGAGAAATTCCTTGCCTCTTTTACCGGCCGGATCATAGCGCTTACCGAATTAGAGAAGATGGATTTTATTAAATTCCGGGCGGCTTGCGCCCGGAAAATATCGGTGATCTATCAGGGGTTGGAATTAGGCAGGTATGTTCAGCCAGGGAGTAATACGGGTGCTTTGCGGGATGCTTTCGGTATCCGGGCGGACGAAGCCGTGGTTGGAATGATCTGCCGCCTTGAACCGGTTAAGGGCCCGGGATATTTTCTTGAAGCAGCTGTTGAAATTGCCGCGAAGAACAAAAGGGTCAGATTTATCATCGCGGGAGAGGGAAGCCTGAAGCAAAAACTCCAGGCGAGCGCCAGAGCGCTGGGGATCCATGATAAGGTTATTTTTGCGGGCTGGCGTGAAGATATCCCGGAAATACTTGCGTTGTTTGATGTGTTAGTCCTGCCGTCGCTTAACGAAGCAGTGGGGATGGTGCTTCTTGAGGCAGGGGCAGCAGGAGTGGCAGTGGTGGCGTCAAAGGTCGGAGGGGTACCGGAGATCGTGCGCGATAAACAGACGGGTTTATTAGTCCCCGCGGGCAGCGCTGCCGGTATCGCCGAAGCAGTGAATGAATTGTTATCGAAGCCCGAAAAACGCGTGGAAATGGGAAAAGCGGCATTGGCGTGGGTGCAGGGAAAGTTTAAAGCCGAAGATATGATCGGAAATTTATCCGCTTTGTATCAGGAGCTCTTAAAAAAGAAAGCCGTTGTATGATAAGACGAATTATTGTGTTATTGTGCCTGGTATTAGGCGCGCAGATACCCTTGAGCGCCGAAGGGCTCCATCAGTTCCCCGCGGCGGTACAAATATCTTCCACGATCAGCGACGGAAAATACAGCCTTTCCGAGATCGTCGAGACAGCCAAAGAAAATAATTTCCCGATAGTCATTATTGCTGAACGGGATTTAATGCGCTGGCAATACGGGGTTTGGCCTCTCGAGGGGCTCGTTAAAAAGACGGTAGAAGAAAGATCGCTTCTCAAATATGGCGTCGGGAAGTATTTGCGGGAACTGCGTGAGTTAGAGCGTAAAAATCCCGATATAGTTATTATGGCAGGAGTGGAATCCGCTCCGTTCTATTATTGGCAGGGTAGTTTATGGAAGGGGAATTTAAGCTTACATGATTGGCATAAGCATTTGCTGGCTGTGGGGCTCACCCGGGAAGCGGATTATTTGGAGCTTCCTGTTGTGGGAAATCCCCGCGGGTTACTTCTGCCGTGGAGGAGGCTGCCTCATCTATGGTATATCTTAGTGCCTGCCGCTTTTTGCGCGGTTGGGGCTTGGTTGTTTTTCACTCGCGGAGCCAAAACGTTCGGGATCGCGTTTTGGGCGATCGGATCTTTATTATTGTTGAATAATTATCCTTTCCGAGAGCTTAAATTTGATCAGTATCAGGGTGAGCGCGGGATCCTGCCATATCAAAACTTCATTGACTATGTCAAAGCCCGCGGCGGGGTAACGTTTTGGTCGCATCCAGAAGCCAAGAACAGCCAGAGAATAGGCAGGGTCAACGTAGAAACACCTGCACATGCGTATGATCTGCTTATGGCAAAGGACTATACCGGATTCGCGGTGTTTTATGAGGGGTATGAGTTGATCGGGCGCCCGGGCGGCCTCTGGGATGAGGTGTTACAGGAATATTGCCGCGGGGTGCGACTGTCGCCTGTTTGGGCGATCGCTGGCTTAAGCTTTGATACAGGCGGCGATCTGGGCGTTGCTATGAAAGATTTGCGTACGGTCTTTTTGCTTCCTTCCTTGGGAAAAGCAGCGGTGTTAGAGGCGCTCAAAACAGGGAGTATGTATGTGTCGCGGGGAAGGCTCTCCGCGCAGTTCTCTTTAGACGCTTTTATGATAGAAGATGCTCAGACAGGCAATAAGCGTTTGATGGGAGAGACGCTTTTTTCAAGCGGTGAAATAGGTATTGTCCTTAAGGGGCATTTTTTGAATGGACAGGCAGCGCCTTTTAAGATAAAATTAATCTCGAATGGCAAAGTGATACAATCATTTGAAGCGCGCGGGCCGGTATTTAATGTACTTTTTAAGGCTATTGCCGATAATAAAAGCAGGAGTTATTTTCGCGCGGAAGTTGAATCTCCGGGACTTGTCTGTTTAACGAATCCGATTTTTGTATCGCCTATTCCGGGCAGATGAAAATAACAGGTGTTGGATAAGGGTAAGGCGGTTAGTGTAATAGTTCGGTAAAGCAGTTGGGTTTTAAATCTAACAATCATATCCCTGCCTGCCGGCAGGCAGGCAATAACCAAACTAACATCTTAACCGTAACCAAATAACATAGCCAGGTAATCATATAATTGTAAATGATAGTATCCGTGCACCAGCCGCAGTATATCCCATGGCTGGGGTATTTTGATAAAATAGCCAGGAGCGATTGTTTTGTGTTCCTGGATAACGTGCAATATAAAGAAAGGGAATTTCAGAACCGCAATAAGATCCGTACAAAGGACGGATGGGTTTGGTTGACCGTTCCTGTTGTTTCTAAGGGGCTGGGCAGGCAGAAAATTGCCGATGTCGCTATCGATAATGGATTCGCCTGGAGAAAACAACATTTAAAGAGTTGGGAAGTCTGGTATGCCCGCTCACCTTTTTTTAAGGAGAATTTCGCGTTCTTTGAGAAAATATACACTTCTGAGTGGGATAAGCTTGCTCAACTGAATATTTATATCATTCAATATGTCCTTAAGATGCTGGGGGTCGAGAAACCGGTCTTTTTTGAGTCGGTTTTGCAGACTACCACAACAAAAACTGAACGTATTATTGAGATCTGCCGAAAGCTGAAAGCGGATGTGTATCTTTCGGGGGCAGGAGGCCGGGATTATATTGAGGCGGATAAATTCAGGGAAGCGGGGATAGAGTTGCGGTACCAGGATTTTATTCACCCCGAGTACAGGCAGCAATTCAGCTTGTCAGGAAAAGATTTCATTTCGCATCTGTCGATTTTTGACCTATTATTGAATGAAGGCCCCGAGAGCAGGAAGATATTGGGGTTATAGATAAATAACCGGGAATCGTAATAATCGTTAATTTCGTTAGTTTCGTTGGCAAAGTAAGTAAGCTATCCTGTTAAACGATTTAAACGACAATAACGATATTAACGAACAAGGAGAATTTTATATGAACGTACTGGCGATAGGCGCTCATCCGGACGATATCGAGTTTGGCTGCGGCGGGACTTTGATCAAATACGCGCAAGGTGGGCACAATGTCCATATGTTTGTTTTAACTGACGGCAGCTTTGGCGGCGATACCGAAGTCCGCAGGAATGAGCAGCTCGAGAGCGCGAAATTCATAGGGGTAAAAGAGCTTTTTTGGGGAAATTACCGCGACACTGAATTAGTCTGCAGCCGCGAGCTGATCTTAAAGGTAGAAGAGATCCTGCGAAAAGCTTCTCCTGACGTGGTGTTCTTTAATTTCTGGGCTGATGTTCACCAGGACCACCGCGCCGCGGCGCAAGCAGCGGTTTCAGCGACGCGCTATATAAAAGAGGCGCTTTTTTTTGAGGTGCCGACAACACAGCATTTTGAACCGGATATATTCGTCGATATTCAGGATGTTTTGGACAAGAAGCTAAAGGTGCTTAAGATCCATAATTCCCAGATGGACCGCACCCGGGTTGAAAATCTGAGTATTGTGGAGAGCGCGCAATCCTGCGCTAATTTCCGCGGGTATCAGGGCAGGGTCCGTTACGCGGAAGGCTTTAAGGCGTTGCGCGTTTTAAAAGATATAAAATAGCTAAAAAGATGTTTTTAGGGGCAGGTATTATCAAGCAGGGGATAGCTCTATGCAGGTGATCTGGGCGGGGATCTTTTCTTTTCTGGCTGTATTCTTATCTACGCCTGTTTTCCGGGTGCTGGCGGTTAAACTCGATATTGTCGACCTTCCGAACCGCCGCAGTATCCATAAACGCGCCATGCCGCTTTTAGGCGGTGTCGCTATATATTTCGGCATTATAGCCGGGCTTTTGTTGCATCTCAAAGAACTTCAATTCTTTTTTCCTATTTTACTTGGCGCGACGATAATCTTGATCGTCGGTTTGATCGATGATATCTGGGGGCTCTCGGCGCAATCGAGGATCATCGCCCAACTTTCGGTCGCGGCCATCATCATGGTTTTCGGGATACGCGTCAGCTTTCTGCCTGATACGATTTGGGGAAACACCGCTGAGATCGCCGTAACCATACTCTGGATACTGGGAGTCACCAACGCCTATAATTATCTGGATGGGATGGATGGCTTGGCAGTGGGGTCGGCGGCGATCAACTCGTTTTGTTTCGCGCTTATCTTATACAGTACCGGACAATTCTCGCAAGGCCTTTTAGCGGTGATCGTATCGGCTTCTTGCGTGGGCTTTCTGCCGTATAATTTTAAGAAAGCAAAGATGTTCCTGGGAGATGCCGGCAGTACGCTGTTAGGTTTTATCTTGGCCAGTATCAGCTTGATCGGCAATTGGGCTGAAGATAATATGGTAAAAATATCCATCCCGATACTTATCCTCGGGGTGCCGATCTTCGATATGATCTTTACGACTATCATGCGTATCAAGGATAAGAAGATAAAGACAGTCGTGGAATGGCTGAAGTACGCGGGCAAGGACCACTTTCATCATTGCCTGGTTGACCTGGGTTTGAACACGGAAGGGGCGGTTACCTTTATTTATTTTATAACTTTATCCTTGGGTATCAGCGCGATCATGGTGAGTAATGATTCCGCGGTTGAAGGCTTGTTAACGCTTTCCCAGGCTTCGATAATTTTCGGGGTTATTGCTACTCTGATAGTGGTGGGAAAGCGCAGAAGAAGCGGATGGAATTAAAAATATTGTTTTATGGCGTGAAATCCTTACGGTAATTGAGAGCGTATGGTTTGCAGCTTTTCTTTGATCTTTTCGTAGGTCTCCTGCCCTAAAAGGGAGAAGGCGAGATTCTTATTTTCCAGGACCTCGCCTTCTCCTCTCTTTTTCCTGAATGCTAAGATATACCTCCCGGCAAATTTATACCGGCGTGTTGCTGTCAGCGACAAAATGTAGTTGTCTTTGTCTATTTTTCCGTTTTGATGATCGATCATGAGCCCGATAAGAAAATCTTTGGTGATTAATAGGGGCGTGCTGGTCCCAATGGGAAAGGTTTCGTCTGTGTTCTTTTCGGTAAGAAAGGGGAGCATCTTTGTCCTTTCAAAGAATTGATAATCATCAAAATCATCGATAGGCTCATATCTTTGGAAGGAGGGGTCAAGGATATATTCTTTGTCGGAGAATAGCGCCGATTCACGGATTATGAGGGCGATATGTGAAGCCCTGGGGTCAAGAAAAAATCCCGATTCAGCGACATGGAGGAATTCAATTTCGAATTTATTATCCATAAGGGGGCGTATTTTGCTGTAGGCGTAGGCTGCCAGGTCTCCGCATAAACCATCTCTGCCGTTAGTCAGGAGTATTCTTCCTTCTTTGTCGAATCGGTGGATATTATGGAATTTCCAGGTGCCCGCGTTAAAGTCGATCGTTATAGTAACGTCGTTATTTAAAAGGTTATTAATGCCGGAATATCGTAATGGTTTGATGATCTTGTTGATTTCGCCGGCATGGGGGGCTAGGGCATTAATTTGGGAAGTTGGCGCAAATTGTTTTATGAAAGACCCGGTAGTATAGATAGCTATTCCTGTAATAAAAATAATCAGTAAAGTGGTCAGGAATCGGATTTTTTTCTTGAGGCCTTCCAATTCTTTGCTCTGAGTTGATGGTTTTGTCATTTGTGTTTATTTGTGAGAACCAAAAGATGTTGTTGTATAATAGGTTATGTTGTTAGTCCTTTACTTGCCCCCGGATAATTAATACCGGTTATTTTCAGAAGTATTATAACATAATTGTCGGGCTTTAAAAGAAAAAAATAATTTTTTGACGGTTAGTGATATTGTTCCGGATGAGTATATGGCCTAAATCAGGAATTATTTCAAGATCAACCGGATCAAGGAATTGTGGGAACCTGCTCTTAAATCACAGGTTGTAACGATTTCTCTTGACTTTTATCGACATAAGATCCATAATAATAGCAATTGAATAATGAGTGCATAAGTCTATTGTATTTTGGAGTAGTACTTTTTTTGACAAGTTACTTGCTATATGCTATACTTATGATAGACAAGTTGGAAGAGGAAACGAAAAGGCAAACTTCTACCGATGTTTTGGTAGATCCGTTGTTTTTTTTAACGGACAGGGTAACCTGGGGGCGCAAAGTTATGCATCCGCAAATGATTCTTTGCGGAAAGGCAAACTGCCGAAGTTCCTGGTAAAATCTCAGGAGAAGTTAGGAGTTGCCTGAGATTTTTTTTTGCCATAAGCGAAAGTGCCAGGCACAAGCGTAAAAAAAGCACGAAAGTGCCAGGCACAAGCCGGAAAATATGCCCAGATTACCCAGAATATTCATTAAAGGCGCGTTATACTATGTGACATGCCGCGCTGAAAGCAGTCAAAATATTTTTCAGGATGAAGGGGATTACGCTATGTTTCTGGACTTACTGAAAAAATATAAAGATCAATATAATATCAAAATATTCGCGTATTCACTTATGCCGAACCATCTTCACCTTTTAGTCGAAATGCTGCAGCAGGATGAATCCCTTGAAAATGACCCTTCCAATACCCCGCAGATATCCGAGTTCATGCATAACGTGAATAATTCGTATACGAAATATTTTAACGGCAGATATAACCGAAAAGGGCATTTATTCCGCGAACGGTTTAAGGCCGCGATCGTGGAGAAAGAAAATAATTTGGCGCGCATGACCGCTTATATCCATTTGAACCCTAAAAAATTGAACCTGGTGGTTGAGCTGCAGGACTCCCTTCATAGCAGTTATCCAATGTATCTGTGCCACAATGACCCTGACCGGCAGGCAAAGGGAATGAACTTGAAAGACGAGATCGCTGAAGTTATGGGTTTGATAGACAATAAAGATTACGCGGAGTTTGTCAGCGGTATGACGCAGGAAGTCGGTGATCTTATCCATAAGAATTTGCACCGCGGCGGGATCCTGGGAACAGATGATTTCATTAAGCAGGTCAAAGCGCAGATCCAGAACTTTCAGAAGAAATCAGTTCAGGAAAAGAAAGAAACCGGCAACAAAAAATATAAATTTTTAGTTACCGCCGGCGGCTTGGCGGTAGTGCTTATGGTAGGGGCGGGAGTGGTTTATTTTTATGTCGTGAACAATAAAGACGGCACGCCGCCTGCTATCCAGAACGCGCCTATCCCCGCGGTCCAGGCGATCGAATGGAACAAGCAGGAATGGGATGTGAAACTGATCCCGCTTTCCGGAGGCAACGAAGCGGTGGACACGCTTAATTTTAAGAACGGTAAATTTGTCTCGGCGAAGCTTAATTCGTCGGGTTTCGTCAGTTCTAATTATTCGGTCACGGTCGAGAGTAATGGCAAGCTGATCTGGGAGACGATGCAGTCTTCAGGCGAGTCGACTGCCTCCTGGCACGGCGAATTGCAGGAGAACCGTATGAGCGGCATATTGAGCCTGCGGCAGAAAGGTCTTGCGCCGCAGGATTTTTCATTTATAAGTACCGGGTACAGGAGGAGAGAATAACATGTTTACAAAAATGACCAGGATAGTAACCGCCTTATTTTTGTTGTTAAGTGTGTGTATAGCTGTTCCGGCGTCGGCCCAAGAGAAGACGGGTAGTAAAGAAACCGTCCGTAAAGAGGTCACGGGAGTTATCAGCGGCTTATCCTCTAATTTTATGGCAGTTACCTATGGCGCGGATGATCCGTCTAAAGGAGCTTATGAAATGGCTTTTACGATAGATAAAAAGATCAAGGTAGAGCATAAAAATAAATTGAGCGATATAAAATTCGGTGATACGGTCACCGTTAAATATGATGAAATAACCGAAATTCTGGATAATGGCAGGAAAAAAAGGACTTTTGTCGCGCAGGCCGTTATGTTCTTAAAAGCTGCTCCTCGGGACTTGACGTCCCAGGAAGAAGCGATCATGCCTGCTGCCGGCGCAGCTACTAATGACTCTCTCCCGTTAAAGGGAGTAAAAGAGAGGTGAAAAAATGATTACCAAAATTACCCGTTCTAAAGTTTTCTTCGGCATTGTTTTTTTATTGGCAGCCGCCTGCTTCGGTATCTTTTTTTCTCCTCCTGATGCCTCGGCAGTACAGATAAAACGCGTGCAGATAGGAGACGTGTATTTTGATCTCGATGATATGACGGTAAGCGTGCCTATAAAACAAGTCAATCAGTCTAAGTCTATTATCTTGATATACGCGAATGTCGATACCAATACCAATGAGGATATCATGAATTCGCTTTTCACGGGAGTTTTTGAGACTGACACCAGCCTTATTATCAACCGTGACTACGGTAATGCTTCCGCTAACGTGCGGTACTACATTGTTGAATTCGCCGACGGCGTATTTGTGCAGAGGGGCGTGAGCTCTTTGGCATACGGCCCGACTTCCAACCCTTCCTGTACCACGAAGAATGTCACTTTACCTACAACGATCGATTCTTCCATGTCTTTTGCCGTGGTCCAGACTAGATGGTATAACGCCCAATCTGATGACGACGAATCAACGCTCGTAACCGGAACGCTTGTTGACGATAACACCTTAAAGCTTGAGCGCGCGTCAAGCTATGATTATAACAGGATACTTAATATCGTCTGGCAAGTAGTGGAGTTTCAGACAGACGCCGATATCAGGACCAATGAGCTTACACTTCCTGAAACTTCAGCAAGTGTGGCTGAAACACTTCCGGGCGCTGCGATCCCTATTGCTAATGTCGATAAATGCCTTTTGATATTTAATACAAGGGCCGAGCAGAATATCGCCGGCGTCGAAGGCCGTTACGCGGTCAGGGGCACGCTGGGTGACGACGGCTCCGGTAATGTAGGGGTAACATTCACTCATTCATATTCCGAAGGCGCAACTACTCTGCGAAAGAATTATATAAAATACTATGTTATTTATTTTTCTGACCCAAGCACAAAGGTGCAAAAGGGAGGCCTTTCTGTCGCAAGCGGAACGGACTACACTACTGCGGCGTTGAATCCGGCTTTTGATTCTTCCCGGTCTTTCCCTATTGCTTCCGTCTCCGGTCCAAATAGTACGACTAATAGCTATGAAGATGAAATCAGGGAATCAATCGATCTTAATTATATCCAGGGGCTTTGTTATGCGCCGACCGCAACCCCTGCAGTGTGGGTCACGAAAGCCTTGGAAAATAAAGTGTATAAGTTCGATGCCGCAACCGGTGCTTTAACAGGTTCATACACTACCGGAAGCAGGCCTGTGGCGGTTTGTTATGATTCACAGAATACCGCAGTATGGGTGGCTAACTTCGATTCGGATAATGTTACCAAATTAAACGCCGATACCGGCGCATTAATCGGTACCTATGCCGTCGGCACACAGCCGATGGATATTGCTTTTGACGCTACTTCTAATTCCGTGTGGACCGCCAATTTCGGTTCATTTAATGTTACTAAACGGACTGCCGCTACCGGTGGCTTGGTTGGAACTTACGCCGCTGTTAGCGCGACTGCGAAACCTTCTACCATTGCCTATGACCCCAGCCAGAACAGGATGTGGGTTGCTTATTGGGTCGGGACCTCAAGCGACAGGGTGAGTTATTATGTTTGTACAACAGGCGCTTCCACCCATACCGATATAGGGGCTGTCAATCGTAACTATTCCAGGATCCGTTATGCCGATACTACCGCTACGGTCGGATATCCTACAATGTGGCTGTGTAACCTGCGCGATAACGCGCTTATCAGAATACGTTGTTCAGCGATAGCCACAAGAGCTACCTATTATCCTGATCTTCAACCTCAAGCGGTTACATATGACGGTACCAATATCTGGACCGTGCATTACGGCTCTAACATTCTTTGTAAAGTTCTTCCCACAGCACCAAGTGGAGATGATGGTGTTATAGCCCGGTATACCACAAATACCAATCCATTTGATATTGAATATGGCGGAGGTTCACTCTGGGTTTCTAATGCGTATGACCTTACGTTACAAAAATTTGGCTTAGACGGTTCAATAACCGGGACCTATGCAATCCCTTCTGCCGCTAATAAAATTGCTTTTAGCCGCCGTAATACCACTACAGCCGCAAATATTGATATTGAATGGTTCGTGGCGGAATTGACGCCTTTGACAATCAAAACTCCTAACGGCGGGGAAGTCTGGCATGTGGGTGACACAGGAGCGACCACCGGCACAGGGAGAATAACCTGGAAACACGCTGATGTGTTAGAGGGGCAAACCGTGGATATTTTGTTGTCGTCCGACGGAGGCAGTACGTATCCTCTTACTATTACCACTGCTGTTACCGCGACACAGGATTATTATGCCTGGAATATTCTAGATACCTTGGGTGGGACTAATCTTATGCAGAATGATCTGCGCGTAAGGCTTATTGTTACAGGGACTGTTACGGCTGACCGGCAATATGACGATTCAAACGCGAACTTCGAGATCAAAGGTACTGTTGCGGTGACCTCTCCTAATAATGGGACGGAAGTGTGGTATGTGGGAGATACCAATAGAAATATACAGTGGGATAAGGCCGGTAATTTTGACCCCGCGCATGACGCGGGCTATAGCTTTTCCATGAAGCTTTCTGAGACCGGCGGTTCAAGTTATACCTATCAAGTAGTAACCGGCTTATTACAGGCAGATGTTTGTTCCGGCAATTCCTGTCAATGG
This sequence comes from Candidatus Omnitrophota bacterium, assembly GCA_041650835.1. Lineage (GTDB taxonomy): Bacteria > Omnitrophota > Gorgyraeia > Gygaellales > Profunditerraquicolaceae > JBAZTA01. The sequence continues at coordinate 590,542 of JBAZKL010000002.1, read as the reverse complement.
ACCTGGGAAGATCCTGATGCCGGTATTGTCGGTATTCCTGATTCAATAGGTAATGACCGCAGGATAAAAGTATACCTTAATAATGACGAAGCCAATGTCCATGATGAATCTGACGCGAATTTCTACATAAAAGGCGTCTTAGAGATAACCGCGCCCAACGGCCCGGAAGAATGGCTTGCTCAGACCCATGAAAATATTACCTGGAATAAAAAAGGCACCTTTGCTACGGTAACCTTGAAATATTCCAAGAACAGCGGCGCCGATTATTTTGATACTATCGCGGCAAATCAGCCGGCGGGAACAACGACAGGCACCTATGATTGGGATATTCCTGTTACCGCGATCAGCACTACTATCCGCGTGAAAGTTATCAGCGACCAGGCGGCAGACTTGCAGGTTGAAGATGCTTCAGACGCTGATTTTAAAATTTTGTCTTCAGTGGAATTATTGACCCCTACGACAGGCGCGACTTGGACGGTGACCGACCCCGCTGATATTACCTGGCAGGTCAATGGCGCCATGGCTAATGTCGCGTTATGGTGGTCCAAAGACGGCAACGCGCCCTGGCATTTGATCGCGCATGTTCCGAGTGCGCCGTCAGCATATAACTGGGCGGCGGTTGATGAAGGGATGGTCGGTTCAAGTGCCAAGATCAAAGTCGCTCAGTATCTCGGTGATGATGTCAATCCGATCACCCCCGACAGCGATTCACCCGCTTTTATCGTCAGGCCCAAATTGACTTTAACCAGCCCGGTGGGAGGGGAGAACTGGCTCGCCGCAACATCTCACGATATTACCTGGTCCGCTCAAGGGACAGCTATCGGCAATGTGAGGATCAAATACGCACCCGATGGAGTGACCTTCAGCACTATCGCGGAGCTGCCTGTCTTGGGCGTTCCCGCCAGTGACGGTACCTGGACCTGGCCGAGCATCCCGGTAGGCAATATTTCCAATACCGGAAAGATCTATATCGAACTTATTAATGATACTTCCATCAATAAGACTTCTCCGGTTAGTTTTACCATAGGGACCTTGGACGTGACCCATCCGGTTAACGGTGACATTTGGACTGTTGGCGATACAACCCGCGCGGTAACCTGGACCTATCAGAAATTCGCCGGAGACCTTCAATTGAAATATTCCGTTAATGGCGGCGTGGATAATTATATTAATTCTATTACCAATAACGTGGCGATCAACAGCTTATCGTATACCTGGAATCCTATCCCGGATGCTATCGGGAATAATTTATTAGTAAAGGCGATCCTGGTTTCTTCCGATCCTATTCCCGTGGAAAATGTTTCTCCTACCGCGTTTACCATCAAAGGCGGATTTACTTTTACCAGCCCACTTGCGACCGATAAATGGGTCAAGGGGACGTCTCATTCCATCGATTGGGTAACCAAAGGGACTATTGCTCAGGTCAATCTTTATTGGAATACCAATGGCGGAGTCTATACCCAGTTTGCCACGGAACTTACCAATGGCTTTGGATTTAACTGGACTGTCCCTGACGCGCTCGGCCCGAACACCAAGATCAAGGTCAGCACCATCGATTCCGATCCTATCCCTGCGTCGACTGAGTCGGATAATTTTACCATTAAAGGTTCTCTGCAGGTAACTGCTCCGGGGAGCGGTGATGTCTGGTATAAAGGAGATACTAACAGGAGTATTGCCTGGACCGCGGTGGGAACGGTCACCAATGTTAAAATAGAATATAAAACGAGCTTAGGTGGTTCGTATACCACTATTATCTCTAATGATCCCAGCCACACTGAAGGCAGTAATTCCTATATGTGGTCTGCAGGGGTCCCTGATGAAAAATCCGATACCTGCTATATCAGGGTATCCGATGTGAATAATACCGAAGTAGAGGGGATATCGGAAATGTTTTCTTTACGGCCGAAGATCACTCTTTCCGCGCCTGTCGCGGGAGCTAATTTTACCGTGCAGTCAAGTTATCCCAATGCCGTTGCCTGGAGCTTGAACGGTTCCACAAAAGTAAGCACGGTCAATGTCCTTTACAGCACTACCGGTAGCGGCGGCCCTTTCAATCAAACAATTGCTTCCGGCGTTGACGCCACACTCGGTGGGTGCAACTGGGATAATGTCAACGATACCTTAAGCGGCAATGTCGTCGTGCAAGTTGTTGATTCGGGGAATACGAATGTTTATGGTTTGTCGGGTGTTATCCGCATCATCGGTTCGGTTACTTTAACGCAGCCTGACGGTAATGAAGACTGGACCGTGGGCGAAACTAACCGGGATATAATTTGGACAAAACTGGGAACAATCGGAACAGTGAAATTTTACGTTGATTATGGCTCCGGCTATGAGGTCGCGCCCATCGGGACCGCGGATGCCGAATCTGTTTCTTCCTGGACCTGGCCGTCCATCCCTGATGAGGTTTCCAATAATGTTAAGATAAAGATCACGGATGCCGATAATGAGGCTTATACTTTTGATGAATCAGCCGCAGTGTTCCACATTGTGGGAAGCTTTAGCTTTACCAGCCCTAACGGGGCACCGCTTACTTCCGGGGATTCCAACCCTATTACCTGGACAACCAATGGTACGGCGGTAACAAAAGTCAAAATTGAGTTTTATGACGGGACTGCCTGGTCGACGTTGAATGCCGCTTATGATAATAGCGGGAATTATCCCTGGACCGTTCCTTCAACTACGTCTTCACCGAATTGTAAAACCAGGATCACCGCGCAAACTCCCGAGCAGCCTTCTTCAGAAAAGGAATCTTCGGTCTTCTGGATCCACGGGAGAGTCACCGTTACTTCCCCGACGATAACCAGTAAATGGACCGTGGGGACGCTGCAGGATGTTACCTTTACCATTACCGGCGACATCGATAATGTCAATATCTCCTGCTCTAATACCGGTGGGGAGCCCTATTCATACAGTGTAGCTGCTAATGTTCCGGTCGTCAGCGGCGCTAATACCTATCAATGGACGCTTCCGACCGATCAGGATATACTTTCCGCCACCCTCGCTAAGCTTAAGATAGAAGATGCCGCGTACGCTACGGTTTACGGCACATCCGCGAATTTTATGATCAAAGGGACTATCGCGGTGCTTACGCCTGACGCAAATGATATTATCTTAACCTATGGAGGAGTCCCGTATACTATTACCTGGTCGAAAACCGGGCCGATACAGAATGTCAGGATCTATTATTCCATTAATGACGGAGTTACCTATCCCTTTGAACTTACCGATGCCGCCGGTGTACCGTCAGTCCCGGCAAGTTATCCTATGGATATTCCTAACCATATAATCGGTAAACACCTGAAAGTAAAAGTCGCCGACAAGGACAATTTGACCGATGCGTTCGGTGTTTCCACTAATACTTTTGAGATCATCGGCCAGATAGCGGTAGTCGCGCCTAACGGCAGCGAAAAATGGACCGTCGGGTCAACCAGGCAGATCCAATGGACCCCGACCGGGACCTTTACCAATGCCCGTATACAGGCATCGATCAATAATTTCGTTTCTTCCTTTTTAGATATTACCCAGCCGGCGGGCGCAAGCGGAGTACAACAAAGTTATGATTGGGTAGTTACCAATAATGTCAGTAATAATGTTTTGATCCGTGTCAGCGACCCGGATCATCATCCTGAATTGGCAAAAGACGAGTCGGATGCGGCGTTCCGGATCTTCGGCGGTATTTCGGTATCTAATCCCGCTACAGGCCAGGTTTGGTTTAAAGGGCAGACTACTAAAGATGTTACCTGGGATGCTACCGCGAGTATTACCAATGTCAAGATCGAATATAAGACGACTGCCGGCGGCGGATATTCCACTATAGTAGCCGATAGCGCGGGGCATACGATAGGGGCAAACTCGTATACCTGGACCGCGGGCGTTGCCGATGAGAATTCAGAGACCTGTTATATCAGGGTTTCCGACGTCAATAACTATGATGATTCGTATGGCGTTTCTCAGGTCTTCGCGATCCGTCCGGTGGTCACGGTAAGTGAGCCGGTAGCCGGATTCAATATCAGGGTCGGCTCTACCTATGCGAGCGGGGTCAAATGGAGCCTGAACGGTTCGACGAAGGTAAGCCTTGTCGATGTCAAATACAGCACTGTTGGAAGCGGCGGGCCGTTTAACCAGACTATCGCCAGCGGCGTTGACGCAACGCTGGGGACCTGCAACTGGAATGTGGTCAGCGATACCATGAGCAATAATGTCGTGGTGCAGATCATCGATACTTTGAACGCAAATACCTATGGGCTCTCGAATGCTTTTCAGATCGTCGGTAGGATCACTGTGCAGCAGCCCAACGGCGCCAATGACTGGGCGGTAGGGGCGATTGATAAGAATATTACCTGGACAAAACAGGGGACGATCGGCAATGCCTATATTTATGTCGATTATGGCGCAGGCTATGATCCGACACCGCTTGCTACCGTCGATACCGGTACTGTTTCTTCCTGGAACTGGAATCCGGTCCCCGACCATGTTTCCAACGCCGTCAAGATCAAGATCACCGATTCGGATAATGAAGCGGTCACCTATGACGAGAGTGACGCGGTATTCCATATTATCGGCACGTTCACGATCTCGAATCCGGACGGAGCTCCATTGATTTCAGGCGATCCCTATGAGATAACCTGGACGACGCTGGGTGCCGCGGTAAATAATGTTAAAATAGAATTCTTCGACGGTTCAGACTGGTCGACGATCGCAGCTTCTGCCCCGAATTCGGGGAGTTATTTATGGACCGTTCCCATTACGACTTCTTCGCCGAACTGTAAGATACGTATCACCGCCGCGACCCCGGATCAGCCGGCGACACAAAAAGAGTCGGTGAGCTTCTGGGTCCATGGTAATGTAACCGTGACTGAACCGGTTTCAACCGATACATGGATCGTCGGTGAGCTCAAGGATATTGTATTCAACGTTATCGGAAAGATCGATAATGTTAATATCACTTATTCCAAAGACGGGGGAAGTAATTATACCTACACAATAGTTTCTAATTTAGCGGTCGCCCAAGGCGCTAATACCTATCAATGGACGATCCCAACGAATCAGGATATCCTTTCGAAAGATCTCGCCAAGATAAAAGTAGCGGACGCGGCATACGCTACGGTGTATGGTACTTCAGATAATTTTATGATCAAAGGCACTCTTACTCTTTTAACGCCTACACTTGACAATATCATTATGACTTATGGAGGCGTTCCCTACAGCATTACCTGGTCAAAGACCGGGCCGATACTGAATGTGCGTATATATTATTCTATCAATGACGGCGTTACCTATCCCAATGAGATCACGACCGTCGCGGGCGTGCCTGTTGCTCCGCCTACCTATGCCTGGGATGTCCCTAATCAGATCATCGGCAAGCACCTTAAGGTCAAGATAGTCGATAAAGATAACGATGATTGTTATATGGAATCCGCGAATAGTTTTACCATTATCGGGTCAGTCGCGTTGAACGCGCCTAACGGAGGAGAGAAATGGACCGTAGGTTCGACCCGTCAGATCCGTTGGACACCGGCAGGGACTTTTACGAGTGTTCGATTAGAAGCTTCTATCGATGATTTTACCAGCACATTTTTAGATATTACCCAGCCTGCGGGGGCAAGTGGCGTGCAGCAGAGTTATGATTGGGTCATCCCGAATAATGTGAGTAATACGGTCAAGATCCGTGTCAGCGACCCTGACCATCATCCGGAGCTGGTTACCGATACCTCCGACGCGATATTCAAGATCTTCGGCGCTATTACGACGACTAATCCTAAGACAGGCCAGGTTTGGTATAAAGGACAGACTACTAAAGATATCACCTGGGATGCTACCGCAAGTATCACGAACGTCAAGATCGAATATAAAACTTCAGCGGGCGGCGCCTATACGGTTATCGCCGCTGATGACGCAGGGCATACAATCGGCCCGAATACCTATACCTGGTCGGCGGGGGTTGCCGATGAGAATTCAGAGACCGCTTATATCCGTGTTTCCGACGCCAACAACTACGATGATTCATACGGTGTATCCGAAGTATTCGCCATGCGGCCGGTGATCACGGTTTCAGAGCCGCTTACGGGAGCAAATATCCGGGTAGGTTCCAGCTATCCTAACGGAGTAAAGTGGAGCCTGAATGGTTCAACTAAAGTAAGTTCTGTCGATGTCCTCTATAGCACTAACGGCAGTAACGGCCCCTTCGATAAGACGATAACTACCGGCAGGGACGCGACACTCGGACAGTGCGATTGGAACGTGGTTACGGATAATATCAGTAATAACGTTGTGGTCAAAGTTATGGATTCTTTGAATAACAATACCTTCGGCCTTTCCAATGTATTTAATATCGCAGGGACCCTGACGATCCAGATCCCGAACGGCGGAAATAACTGGCCGGTCAATACTACCGATAAGAATATAACCTGGACAAAGACCGGGACCATCGGCAATGCCAATATTTACGTTGATTACGGTTCAGGGTATGAAGTAACGCCGATCGCTACGGTTGATACCGGCGCGGTCTCTTCATGGAACTGGAATCCGATCCCCGACCATGTTTCGAATGCGGTCAAGATCAAGATCGCCGACGCTGATAATGAAGCGGTGACGAATGATGAGTCTGATGCCACCTTTAATATTATCGCCAGCTTTATCATCAATACACCCGCCAACGGCAGTTCTTTGACGGTCGATTCTTCTTATGATATTACCTGGGACCGTTATGGTTCCGCGGTAACGGAAGTAAAAATAGAATATTCTTCTAACGGCGGCACCGATTATTCTGTTATTACCAATAACGCTACTAACTCCGGGACATACCCCTGGGCTGTGCCTGACGCGATCACGACAAGCGGTAAGGTTAGGATATCCGATCCGGCCAATGCCAACGCGATGGCGGTTTCCGGCGGGTTCTTTAAGATCCACGGGTCACTCACCGTTGCCAGCCCGAATAATGGGACGGAATCCTGGGATGTGGGCAGTACCTACCCCGTAACCTGGACAAAGCACGGCTCTATCGCGTTGATCAATATTTATTATTCACATAATAACGGCACAGATTGGACCAAGATCAATCCCGTCGCGGTTGACGCGGCCTTAGGGACGTGGGACTGGACCATTTCAGACGCCATACTTTTGACAACAGGTTTCTCAGGATATATCAGGGTCGAAGATGCCTCTGACGCGACTGTTTATGATCTTTCGAATGCCAAGTTCGAGGTCAAGGGCGCGGTTACCCTCAATACTCCTACTGCCGCGGGTATTACGCTTAAGGTCGGCGATATCTATAATATTACCTGGGCGAAATTCGGAGCGGTAGCTAATGTCGAACTGCATTATTCCATAAATGGCGGTATTGCAGGCGGAGGAAGCTATCTTCCGGGCAATTTGATAGCGACAGTCCCGGCGACTGACCTGAGCTATAACTGGTCGGTTGCTGATGCCATAGGCACGAATGTACGTGTCAGGATCCGCGATGCCGGAAATAGCACGGTTTGGGATGAGTCGGGTAATGCGTTCAGCATTATCGGTAAAGTAGCTTTAAATGCGCCTTTGGGTGGAGAGACCTGGTTTGTGGGCGATACGCGGCAGGTCCAGTGGACCCCGACAGGTACGTACTCTCAGGTTAAACTGGAATATTCAACGGACGCTTTTGCCGATGAATTAGAAACGTTCAGTATCGCTACCGTATCTGCGGGTGCGAGCGGTGTCCTGCAGTCCTATGATTGGACGATACCCGACAAGATCGGCAATGACCTTAAAGTCAGGGTAACCGACGCCTCCAACGCCGCTGTTGTTGCGGTTTGCGGCAGTACCTTTACGATCAAAGGGTCTTTGGCGCTGACTGCCCCTACCGGCGGTTTGACGTGGATCGTCGGGGAAAGCAGGAGCATTACCTGGAACCTTACCGGGACTATTCCTACCGTTAAGCTGGAATATACAAAAGACGGTTTGGTTTACAATGATATTATCGCCTCGACTCCCGGAGGTACCGGTTCAGGGAGTTATTCCTGGACGGTAGCGGATGCGATAGGCGCGACGACAAAAGTACGCGTCAGCGATACCCGGGATGCTAATGTCAACAGCAGCTCCGCTGACTTTACTATAAAAGGTTCATTGACCTTGACTTCGCCTAACGGCGGAGAGGTATGGGGAGTTGATGATGTGCAGGATATTACCTGGACCAAGATGGGCAGTATCGTAAATGTAAAATTAGAGTATTCGACGAATGGTTTCTCAAATGAATCTGAGACCACGGTCATTAATAATTCAATCGACGCTACCGGTGTGCCTCCGGCAAGTTATAAATACAGCTGGACAATCCCCGATGCTATCTCGACTACCCTCAAGGTGCGGATCAGTAATACGTTAGATGCTACGGTGCAGGATGTTTCCAATAATTTCTTCAAGATCCGCGGAGGGTTTGTGTTAACTGCCCCGAATGGCGGCGAGAAGTGGGGAGTGGGCATCCAGAATAATGTTACCTGGACGCGGACAGGGAGTATCTTGAACGCAAAGATAGAATATTCAATCAACGGAGGGCTGGCGTATCCGGGTATCGTTATCGCATCGACTCCCGCGGGCGGCCTGACCTATGCCTGGACCGTTCCCGATGCCATATCCACGACCTGTAAGGTTAAGATATCCGATGTTAATGACGCTACGGTTGAAGATGCCTCAAACGCCAACTTTATCATCATGGGCGCTTTTAATGTTACCGCGCCTAACGGGGGAGAAGTCTGGGTCGTTAATGAGAACCATGATATTACCTGGGTTACGACCGGTACGGTTGCCAATGTGAAGCTTGAGTATTCCACTGACGGCGGACTGACCTACCCGAATGTTATTGTCGGCAGTACTACCAATAATAATCTCTACAGCTGGCCCATTCCCGATAGTATATCCAATACCGTTAGAATACAGGTGTCGGATGCCTCTAACGCTGATGCTTCGGATACTTCAAACGCGAATTTTAAGATCAAAGGGTCTTTAACGCTGAGCGCGCCTAACGGTTCGGAAGTCTGGTCGATCAATACGCATAATAATATAACCTGGTCGCGCGTCGGAGCGGTTGCTAATGTTAAGCTTGATTACTCGACGAATGCCTTTGCCAATGAGTTGGAAACTTATACCATTATCGCGTCAACCAGCGGCGCTACGCTTACCTATGACTGGTTGATCCCTGATACCCCCAGCTCTAACGTCAAGGTGCGTATTACGGATGTTTCCGATGCTACCGTTTATGATGTTTCTAACGCGGTATTCCGTGTCGTCGGAAGCTTGACGGTCACCAGCCCCAACGGTACTGAACAATGGGTGGTTGACGCTACCAATAATATCACCTGGACTAAGTTTGGAGCTATTTCAAACGTTAAATTAATGTATTCTACCGACGCGGGAGCAACATACCCGATAGGAAATACGATCATTGCGACAACCCCCGCGGGTGCTTTCAGTTATTCCTGGACAATTCCCGATTCTATTACCAATCAGGCCCGCGTAAAGATCTTTGACGTGGGGGATGAGTCGGTAACCGACCAATCGGATGCCAATTTTATCATTAAAGGTTCGCTTTCGCTTACTTCACCCAACGGCGGTGAAAACTGGATAGTCGGGGAGAACAGGGATATCACCTGGACAAAGACCGGTTCCTTCTCGAATGTCAAACTTGAGTATTCCACCAATGCTTTCAGCGATGAATTACTCGTTACGGTGATCACGGCGTCTACCCCTGCGGCCGCAGGAACATATTCCTGGACAGTTGCCGACGCTATCGGGACAGACCTTAAGGTCAGGGTTTCTGACGCGGCGAATGCTTCCGTTAATGATGTTTCCAATGCCGCCTTTACCATTAAAGGCGCTGTGCTTTTAAGCATTCCTAACGGCGGAGAAACCTGGATCGTCGGTGAATCAAGGAATATTATCTGGACCAGGACCGGAAGTGTCGCTAATGTCAAGCTTGAATATTCGACTGACGGGGGTGCCACCTATCCGACGGTCATCATTGCTTCTACTTCCGCGGGCGCTTTAAGTTATGGTTGGACGGTAGCTGATGCCATCGGAGGCGATCTGAGAGTCAGGATTTCCGACGTTTTGGATGCCACCGTTAATGACGCGTCAAATGCCTCATTTACCGTTAAAGGCGCTTTGGCCCTGACTGTCCCCAATGGCGGGGAGTCTTGGGTAGTTGACACGAGTTATGATATTACCTGGACGCGAACGGGGAGTATCGCGAATGTTAAACTTGAATATTCAACGAACGCCTTTGCCGATGAATTGCAGACGACCGTAATTAATAACTCTACTGATGCTACCGGTACGCCTGCCGGATCATATAAATACAGCTGGGCAGTGCCTGACGCTATCGGCAATACCGTTAAGGTGAGGATAAGCAATACCGCTGACAGCCTGGTCCAGGATGTCTCTAATGGGACGTTCAGGATCACGGGCGCCTTGCTTTTAACCGCGCCTAACGGCGGCCAGAACTGGGTGGTAGGGTCTTCGCAGAGTGTTACCTGGCAGCGTACAGGAAATATCTCTGACGTGAAACTGGAATATTCGACTGATGGAGGAACGACGTATCCGAACATAGTCGTTAATTCGACTCCTGCCGGAGGCTTGAACTATGCCTGGACCATTCCCGATAGCATTACGACTTTGGTCCGCGTGAGGATATCCGATGTATCTGATGCCGGGGTCAACGATGCTTCTGACGCTAATTTCGCGATCATGGGCGGTTTTACCATTTCAGCGCCAAACGGCGGCGAAGTGTGGGTCGTCAATGATTCTCAGAACATTGCCTGGACAACCAACGGTACGGTTAATAATGTGAAACTTGAATATTCTACCGACGGCGGTGCCACGTATCCGAACCTGGTCATTGCCAGTACGCCGAATAATAATATTTATGCCTGGACCATTCCTGACGCGATCTCTATCGCGGTCAAGGTGCGCGTATCGGATGCCTTAAACGCGAATTCCTTTGATATTTCTAACGGTAATTTTAAGATCAAAGGTGCTTTGCATGTTGATAGCCCTAATGACGGGACCGAACAATGGAGTGTCGGTTATTCTTATTCTGTTGAATGGACCAGGACAGGGGCGGTGCAGAACATCAATATTTATTATTCCGCTAACGCGGGGGTTGATTGGATCAAGATCAATGGCGCGGCAGTTGACGCTTCTCTGGGCACATGGTCATGGGCTTTGCCGGGAGATACCGAGCTTTCAACTCAGGCGCGGATCCAGATCACCGATACCTCCGATCCGACGGTAACCGATCTGAGCAATAATAATTTCGTGGTTAAAGGAGGCCTGCGCGTTGAAACGCCGAACGCTGCCGGCGTATCCATTCAGGTCGGTAACAGCTATAACATTACCTGGACGAAATTCGGCAACATCCCTAATGTGCAGATCCATTATTCAACCAACGGCGGTATTGTCGGAGGCGGGACTTATCCTGATCCCGGAAATCTTATCGCGGTCGTCGCTGCCGCGGATCAGCTCTTTGTCTGGGACATTCCCGACCGGATCGGTACGAATTTAAGGATCCGTGTCAGGCAGGATGATAACGTTAATGTCTGGGATGAGTCTGATAATGCGTTCGAGATCAAAGGTAACCTGCAGGTTGTTACGCCTAACGGCGGCGAAGTCTGGTTTGTCGGAGATTCGAATAATATTCAATGGATACCTACCGGTACCTTTACTTCACAGGTTAAGCTTGAATATTCAACCAACGCGTTTGCCAATGAAGGCCAGACTGTCTTTATCGCGACAGTCCCTGCAGGGGTAAGCGGTGTAACTCAGGCGTATTCCTGGTCGGTGCCCAATGCTATCGGTACCAGCCTTAAAGTGCGCACGACCGACGCCAATAACGAAACGGTTGTGGATGTATCCAATAATCCATTTACCATTAAGGGTAAATTGCGCGTGATGCAGCCTAACGGCTCGGAAACCTGGGTGGTGGCTACTGTTCAGAATATTACCTGGCAGCGTACCGGAACCATCGCTAATATTGACCTGGTATATTCAACCGACAACGGTTCAACATATCCGAATACGATCTCTACCGGTGTTGATGGCGCGGCAGGTACCTATGCCTGGACTATTCCCGACGCTATCGGCTCTAACCTGCGAGTCAAGATATTGGATTCAACGGATGTGACGGTCGAGGACGTTTCGGATAATACCTTTACGGTCAAGGGCGCCCTTACCATTACCGCTCCGAACGGGGCAGAGGCCTGGCAGATCGGAACTACGCAGAATGTTACCTGGACCCGCCAGGGGTCGATCACTTCCGTGAAATTGGAATATTCTCTTGACGGCGGTTCGACCTATCCTACGGTTATCGTTGCTTCAACCGACGGGGCATCCGGGACATACGGTTGGCTCATTCCCGATAACCCCTGCGCGACAGTCAAGGTGAGGATCACCGATACTTCCGACGCGACGGTTTTTGATATTTCCAATGCTAATTTCAAGATCATCGGTTCTTTGACCATTACGACCCCTAACGGAGCTGAAATGTGGGGCATTGCAGTGGATAAAACGATCCGTTGGAACATGACGGGTTCTATCGCCAACGTGAAATTGCAGTATTCGACTAACAGCGGCGTAAGTTACGATTATCTTATCGTGGCGTCTACTCCTGCCGGCGGCCGGGAATACACCTGGAACGTTTCAGATACGCCCTCGACTCATGCCCGGGTCAAGATATCTGACGCTTCAGATGTAACAGTCGCCGATGAATCCGACGCTGACTTTAAGATCCAGGGGAGGTTCACTATTTCTTCGCCCAACGGTTCGGAAGTCTGGGTTGTCGATAATTCTCAGGACATTACCTGGACCTATGTCGGTTCCGTCACCAATGTGCGCTTAGAGTATTCAAGCGACGGCGGCGCTAATTATCCGGCTACGATCGCTGCCTCAATAGCCAACAGCATGACCTATTCCTGGACCGTGCCTGATGTGATCTCATCACAGATGCGCGTGCGGATCTCCGACGTTAACGATTACGACGCGTTTGATACATCAGACGGTAATTTTAAGATCAAAGGCGCTTTGACGCTTCTTTCCCCGGTTGGCGCAGAGAATTGGGTAGTAGCTTCTTCTCATAATATTACCTGGCTGAGGACAGGAAGTGTGGCTTTGGTGAAGTTGGAATATTCAGTTAACGGCGGGGCAAACTATTTGAATACAATTGCCAATTCAGTCGATGCTTCTTTGTTGACGTATAGCTGGACAATCCCTGATGCCATTGGCACTCAATTACGGGTTAAGATCACCGATACTTCAGATTCGACGGTTTATAGCGCAAGCGCGGCAAATTTCAGCATCAAAGGCGCTTTGGCGGTGACTTCTCCTAATGGAGGAGAGAACTGGATCGTCTCGACCGCTCATAATGTTACCTGGACGAGGACCGGGACAATCGCTAATGTCAAGATCGATTATTCAAAGAATTCCGGTGTCAGTTTCCCGTTGCCTATTGCTGCTTCTACCGATGCTTCAACAGGTAGTTTTGCCTGGACCATTCCTGATGATTTGTCTATTTTAGTGCGTGTGCGCGTAATGGATGCCTCTGATAGTTCGGTTTTTGATTCATCCGATGCTGATTTCTCTATCGGCGGCTCTTTGGAGGTCAATTCTCCGAACGGCGGCCAGATCTGGTATGTCGGGGAAGCGCGGGCCATTACCTGGACCAGAAGCGGAAGTATTCCGGCGGTAAAACTGGAATATTCGATTAATGGCGGGACTTCGTATGATAATTTGATCATTGCATCAACCGATGCTGCCGCGCAGACCTATGCCTGGAGTGTCCCTGATGCTATCGGCGGACAACTCAGGGTTAAGGTTACCGATACGGGTAATGCTTCGGTCACCGATACTTCAGACGCTGATTTTACGGTCAAAGGTATCCTGTTGTTGACTTCTCCGAACGGCTCAGAGACCTGGTTTGTGGGGGAGAACCATAATATCACCTGGACTCCTACCGGAAGTATCCAGAACGTTAAACTTGAATATTCTACTGACGGTAATACGTATCCTAATGTGATCATAGCATCGACCGCAGGCCCTGTCGGCGCCTATACCTGGACTATTCCGGATGCTATCGGCACCAATTTAAAGGTGAAGGTCACTGATGTCTTGGATGCGAGCGTTAATGATGCCTCTAATGCGACTTTTACCGTAAAAGGTATTTTACATGTGATCGCGCCCAATGGCGGTGAATCATGGGGGGTAGCAACTGCTCAAAATATCACCTGGACACGGACCGGCTCTATCGCGAATGTCCGCATCGATTATTCCAGCGACGGAGGGGCGACCTATCCTAATCTGGTCCAGAATAATGTCGATGCTTCTGCCGGCAGCTACGCATGGAGTATCCCGGATAATATTTCCAGCCAGGTCAGGGTTAAGATCACCAATACCCTGGATGCTTCCGTCTTTGATGATTCTGACGTGAACTTTAAGATCGTGGGTATATTAGGCTTGAGCTCGCCTAACGGCGGGGAACGCTGGACCGTGGGAGTCAACAATAATATTATCTGGACAAAAGTTGGTAATATCTCTAATGTTAAATTGGAGTATTCAACTAACGGCGGCGGCAGCTACAACTCTATTGTCGGCTCTACCCCCGCGGGGGCGCTGAGCTTTACCTGGAATATCCCCGATGCTGTTTCACAGACGGTAAAGGTAAGGATCTCCGATGTTTCAGATTCGACCGTGAACGATGTTTCTGATGCTAATTTCACTATTCAGGCCAACTTTACCATTACTGCTCCTAACGGAGGAGAAGTATGGGTTGTTAATTCATCTCATCCGATCACCTGGAATTATGTCGGTTCGGTCTCTACCGTAAAATTAGACTATTCGACTGACGGCGGGACGACCTATCCGTTTGCCATTACCGGCTCAACCAGTAACTCCGGTTCATTTGCCTGGACCATTCCCGATACGCTCTCCTCGCTGGTAAAAGTCAGGATCAGCGATTATAACGATGCTTTGACATTCGATGTTTCAGATAATAATTTTAAGATCCGGGGAAATATCACGGTTACCGCTCCTAATGGAGGAGAGGCCTGGATAGTCGGAAATAGTTATAATATCACCTGGGGTATTGTCGGTTCAGTGGCTAATGTGAATATCGAGTATTCCACTGACGGCGGTACAACGTATCCGAATGTCATCGCCGCGAACGTGCTTGCTTCCGACGGGACCAGGGCCTGGACCATTCCCGATACGCTTTCTCAGACGGTGATGGTCAGGATCACCGATACTGCCGACTCTTCGGTCTTTGATACCTCTAATGCCAATTTCAAGATACGGGGAAGCTTTACCTTGACCTCTCCCGACGGCGGTGAGATCTGGGATGTGGGAAGTGTCCAGAATATCTCCTGGACGCGTAACGGCAATATCATAAACGCGAAATTGGATTATTCCATGGATGCCGGTTCCACATTCCCCTTTACCATTGTTGCTTCCGTTGATGCTTCTTTAGGGGTTTATCCATGGGTTATCCCCGATGTTATCAGCACCCAGCTGCGGGTCAGGGTTTCCGATGCCTCGGATGTAAGCGTGTTCGATAATTCTAACGCTAACTTTAAGATCCGCGGCGCGATTTCCGTGACCGCTCCTAATGGAGGGGAATCCTGGGCGGTCGCTACCGTGCATAATATCACCTGGACTATAGCGGGAACTATCGCGAATGTGAAGATCGATTATTCGAATGACGGCGGGCTGACCTATCCCAACGTGATCGTAGCTTCGACAGGAGCAGTCGCCGGCACGTATGCCTGGACCATACCAGATAGTATTTCGGCGCAGATCAGGGTCAAAGTGACTAATTTGTCCGATCTGACCGTTTATGATACTTCCGACGGTGATTTTAATATCATCGGGCAGTTGGTTGTTATCGGCCCTAACGGCGGTGAAGTCTGGTCGGTGGGTTCTTCGCAATCGATAAGCTGGTCGAGGATCGGCTCTATCGCTGACGTAAAACTGGAATTTTCGGTTGACGGCGGGGCGACCTATCCGAATATGATCATCGCTTCAACGGCGGCTGTCGCGGGTTCCTATAACTGGCTTATCCCGGATAATATTACGACTACAGGGAAAGTAAAAGTCACCGATGTCCTGGCAGCGCAGGTTACGGATGTGTCGGATGTTGTCTTTAAGATCCGCGGCAACCTGAATTTAACCAGCCCTGATGGCGCTGAAGTCTGGCTCATCAGCTCAAACCATAATATCACCTGGATCCGCTACGGATCGATCACGAACGCGAAATTGGATTATTCGGTTGACGGCGGGTTGACGTTCCCGTTCACCATCGTCGGTTCGGTGAATGCGGCGCTGCAGACCTATGCCTGGACCATTCCCGACAATCCGAATATTCAGGCGCGCGTTAAAATATCAGACGCAGCTGACGCGACGGTTTCAGATATGTCGAATAGTAATTTTATCATCCGCGGCGGTTTTGTCATCGGTTCGCCTAACGGCGCTGAAAGCTGGGCGGTAAACGAAAGCCGTAATATCACCTGGATCACCTATGGATCTTATGCCAACGTTAAGATATGGTATTCTACCGACGGCGGCGTGACCTATCCGAATTTGATCACGGGTAATACTCCGAATTCAGGCGTCTATCCGTGGACCATTCCGGATTCAATATCGACGAATTGTAAAGTGAAGATCTCCGACCTGGTTGATAGTAACGCGACCGATGAGTCGGACGCGGCCTTTACGATCCACGGCCTTCTGGTTATCACCAGCCCTGATGGAGGAGAGCAGTGGGGGGTAGCTTCTTCGCATAATATCACCTGGACGAGGGTCGGTTCTATTACCAACGCTAAACTTGAATATTCCACAAACGCTTTTGCCGATGAAAGCCAGACCGTGGTCATAGCTAATTCAGCTCCCGCGGTGACGCTTTCTTACTCCTGGACCGTCCCTGACGCTATTTCAAACAGCGTCAAGGTCAGGATAACCGACTCAAGCGATGCGAGCGTCACTGACGTTTCTAACGGTGTCTTTAAGATCCAGGGGTCATTCCTGGTCTCAAGCCCTAACGGCGGTGAATCCTGGGTAGTCAACTCGGTCAATAATATCACCTGGAGCACGTTCGGCACTATAACTAATGTTAAACTGGATTATTCGATAAACGGCGGAGGCAACTGGACGCAGATAGTCGCATCTATCGCGAATACGAACAATTATCCCTGGACCGTCCCTGACGCTATTTCAGCGAATTGCAGGATCAGGGTCTCTGACGCAAGCGATGCGGTCGCCAATGATATTTCCGATAATAACTTCAAGATCAGGGGAAGCTTGACGATCACCGCGCCCAACGGCGGGGAAAAATGGACCGTCGGCTCCGGCAGGCTTATTACCTGGGACCGCGTCGGCTCAATCGCGAATGTCCGCTTAGAGTATTCCGATAACGGCGGTTCGATCTATGTTCCTATTATTGCTTCAACACCGAACGCGGGGTCGTATCTCTGGACAATCCCTGATGCCATTACGACTCAAGCCTTGGTGAGGATCTATAATGCCGATGACCTGACGGTGTCCGATACTTCAGACGCGGCCTTTAAGATCCAGGGGAATTTTACCGTTACCTCACCGAACGGCGGCGAGTCATGGTATGTCGGCTCAAATCATGATATTACCTGGGGCTATAGCGGGAGTGTTTCATTTGTCAATATATCGTACTCTACTAATAGCGGTTCTACCTGGACATCCATTGCTACCAACGTTATTAATAACGGCACGTACGGCTGGTTTGTGCCTGACCAGGTTTATGGGACAATGAGGATACAGATCGCTGATGCCAATGACGCGGAAGCATTTGATACTTCAAATAATGATTTCCGTATCCGTTGTCAATTCACCCTTACCAGCCCCAACGGCGGTGAGCAGTTAAGGGTCGCCAGGGTGCATAATATTACCTGGACAAGGGTGGGAACGGTCGCTAACGTTAAATTAGAGTATTCCAAGAATAATTTCTTGACGGAAACCTATACTATCACGGCGGCTGCGCCTAATACCGGCACCTATGCCTGGACCGTCCCTGACGCAATTTGGGAGAATATGAGGGTGCGGGTATCCGATCCGAACGATATCGGCGCTTATGATGATTCGAACGCTGATTTCAGGGTCACCGGTGATTTCGCGATCACTGCTCCCAATGGAGGAGAACTCTGGGAAGTCGAGTCGATCCATAATATCACCTGGACATCTGCGGGAAGCGGAATTACCACGGTTAAATTGGAGTTCTCAACCAACGGCGGCGGTTCCTATCCGGATATTATAGGAGCGGTAGATAATAACGGCTCTTTTGCCTGGACGCTCCCTGACCAGATCAGTCCGTCCTGCAGGATAAAAATATCCGATCTGGCTGACCCGACGGCGTATGATATTTCTGACGCCAATTTTAAAGTCATGGCAAAATATACGTTGACTTTACCCAATGGCGGTGAGGTCTGGACCGTCGCAGATACGCAAACTATTACCTGGACCAATATCGGGACCGTTGCCAATGTGCGTTTGGATTATTCTACCGACGCAGGAAGCACATTCCCGAATACGATCATTCTTTCGACAGCCAACACGCATACGTACAGCTGGACCATTCCTGACGCTATCTCAACATTTATACGGGTCAGGGTCATGAGCGCGACTGATTCCGACGCGTATGATGCTTCAGACGCTAATTTTAAGATCAGGGGCGCTTTTAACATGACTTCTCCGAACGGCGGTGAGTTATGGCCGATCAATCAGGTAAATAATATCACCTGGAATACCATCGGTACTATCGCCAATGTCCGGTTGCTCTATTCTATTGACGGCGGAGCTACCTTCCCGAATACGATCACCAATTCTGTGGCCAATGTGAATAGTTATTCCTGGACCGTTCCCGATAACCGTACGGCAACCGCGCGCATCAGGATCGTTAATCCCGCGGATGTGACGGTTACCGATGATTCGAACGCTAATTTCCGTATTCAGGGTTTCTTGACCTTAACCGCGCCTAATGGCGGTGAGGCTTGGATAGCGGGGGATGCGCATAATATTACCTGGACCTGGGGCGGAACAATGCCCGCGGTCAAGTTGAGCTACTCGCTTGATTCAGGGGTAACGTATCCTAATTTGATCAATGCCGCGGCATCTAACGGAGCCGGCGCGGGCGGGCCATATTCATACAGCTGGACAGTGCCTGATACGCTTTCACAGACAGTGCGGGTGAGAGTTGAGGATCCCGGCGATGATACGGTTGCCGACAGCTCGAATGCTGATTTTAAGATCCGGGGTGAATTTAACCTGACTGCCCCTGTGGGTGGGGAACGCTGGATCACCAATGAGACTCATGCGATCACCTGGACCAATCGCGGAAGTATCCCGAATGTGAAATTAGTCTACTCAAAAGATGATTTCGCGACCCAGACGGTGATCACTGCCTCGACACCGAATCTTAATTCTTACAATTGGGTTGTGCCTGATGACCGTTCATCAACAGTCAAAGTCCGGGTCATGGATGTCAATGATGAGACTATTTATCATTCATCAGCGGCTGTTTTTAGGATCGATTACTATACCATTACCTGGACGATCCGCGACCTCTTGACGAATGAGCAGTTGACCAATCTCTCGGTTGTGGAAAAGCTTACCGGGACCGAGACTGTAGGCTGGCAGGCTGTCGGGATGACGTCTGCGGTGACCCATGCGACACCGTATGGCTTCTGGACGACAACCTGGTCTGCCTCAGGCTATGGCGACAAGGGTTTGAATTATACCGCCGACAGCGATCAGGCTTTCACGATGTACCTGGAAACTACCGCGGTGCATATCTGGCGCGCTGAGGCTGAATTCACCTATGACGCTACAAATGATATCTTACGCGCGACTTCCTGGTTGGAAAGAGACGGCAGCATCGTTACCGGTGTGCAGGGCGTCGATATTTATATCTATGACCAGGATCAGGTGTTGATCCAGACGTTGAATGAGGAAGGTGCGGGTGCCGGCGGGTACTTTAACCTGATCTGGAACGCGCCTACCAATTTACAGGCAGGTGTTGTGTATGCCGCCCTTGTTGACCTGCGTAACGCGTCCGGCGCTCATTTTAGGACACCGACATCCTTTAGTGTCACGGAATCCATGCGTTTGGAAAGTACGGAAGCGGCGGTCAATGAGATGAAGGATACGACGCTGCCTTCATTCCAGACTTCTGTTTCGAATTTGATCACTACCAAGATGGATGAACAGAAGGCATCCATTGATACCAAGATGGATGAACAGACCGGCATTATCGTCGGCCCGACGAGGACGAAAGAAGAAGTTATTGCCGCAGGCGGTATGGTGGGTATGCTTGAAACTTCTTTGACCAGCTTTGAGACGCAGACCAATGAAGCGATCACCAAGTTGCAGTCAGGCGCCGACACGGCAGTCGAAGCCGGCCAGGAATTACAGACAACAGCCAAGAGATACTCCTGGAAGGCAAGTGCTTCTCCGAACCCTGCTTTGACCGGAGATATTATTAATATCCAGGTCCAGGGCCAGCCGAGTTTAGTGCCGATGTTGAGTATTTATACCTGGGATAATGAAGCGATAGTCGAAAACGCGATTTTGGTAGAATCCCGGTTGGGATTTTATACCTATAATATTACGGCCGATTCGCGATTTGATGTTGGTAAGGCGTATACATATATTGTCAGCGAACAGGTGACCGGCGGCCTTGTTTCAGGTTCGGGCATGGTAGAAAGTATGGGTATTACCACCGTTGCCGGCCTTGCAGCCGCGGCCCCTGAAGCCGAACGCGCCGCGAAGAAGGCTTTGGATGCCATTCAGGCTGTGCAAGCCGTCCTTGGTTCCAATGATAATATCAATATTTCCATGACCTTGCAGAACCTCAAGGAATCAATGGATGAACTTCCGCAGATGATAAAAGAGGGCGGCGGATCGGAAAGTACTCTCGCCAAGGCAGTTAACGATATATCCGAAAAACTTAAGCTGTTAATGGGTGATCAGGGTATTGACCTCGGAGCGTTGTTGGATGAAAAGCTGGGAGATACCTCGACCATCAAAGATATGAGGAATAAGACCGATACCATCAATTCGATCGTGGATATGCTCTTACAGATCCTTGAATCGAAGCTGGGCGGTGTTGATTCACCGATCATTTCCTCGTCCATGCAGTCAGGCAGCGTTAAGTTCCGGATCATGATCGTTAACCCTTCAAAGACAAGGATGCAGAAGGTACAGGTAAAGAAATACCTGCCGGAGGAGGTCAAACCTAAAGATGTGATGGACCTGGGCGGATTGGAACTTGAATTTGACGCCGAGAAATCCATTTATTTCGTCTATAGCAAGGAGGATGTGGAATTAAAGCCTGGAGAAGCCCGTGTCTTTGAGGTCGAAGTCGAAGATATCTGGCTTGTTCCAGATGCGGCACTGGCGGACATTAAGAAGCATACCGATTCGCTCCTTGCCAAGTTTGAAAAGAGCGATAGTTACGCGCAGGTAAAAGAGGTAACCGATACGATTTATCCGGTGCTCGATGAGATCTCTAAGACGCAAATAGATGAGACGGTCAGCAGAGAGCGGCATATCGGTTATTATCGCCAGAATCTGGAGATGATGAAGCTGATCCAGAAGAAGCTGGATGATCTGGAAAAGCTGCTTGCGCCGGAATTGGGGCCGAATACCCCTGAGCTTTTGGAAAAAAGTAAATTGAAGCTTAATATGCCTACCAAGACCACGACCTGGCTTATTATCATGGTGGTGATCGTTTTTCTGGGATTGTTGGCAGGTATCTTTTTCTTCGTATGGCAGGGGCAGATCCGCTCAGGACAGAGCGTGATCGATAGTGCCAAGAATGATGCGTTTCCCGGTAAAAAGCCGGAATCAAAACCGGACGCGGGTGTGAAGAAATAGATCTAAAGTAATAAGCGCGGGGCCGTTCCGGTAATTTCCCGGAGTGGTCCCGCGTTTTTTATTTAACTGTTG
The DNA here is from genome assembly GCA_041650835.1 of Candidatus Omnitrophota bacterium. GTDB lineage: Bacteria > Omnitrophota > Gorgyraeia > Gygaellales > Profunditerraquicolaceae > JBAZTA01. The sequence goes on along the minus strand of JBAZKL010000002.1, from coordinate 568,558 downwards.
GCTGTTATCTTCGTTGTGACTTGCGTCTTGTGTAATTGTGCCATGCGACCTGTTATTTTGAGCTTACCAAGAATGCCCCTGTTGGATTGTTCGCTCAAGTCGCTTTTTTACCCGGATTAGCCTTTTGTTTTAGAAAAGGCTAATCCGGGTAACGCCGGAGATCTTTCGCATTTTCGGAGGCTGCGGAACTCGCAGTATTTGCTCTGGCAAATACTGCTCAGACAACCTCGCCTTGCCAGTGTTGTCGCGCTTACGCGCTCCACTGGCATTCCCTCAAATGCTCAAGCTCCTCCGGCTAAAAGCTCCATTCGCTCACAATCTCAACAGGGGCATTCTTACTCGATTATCTTTCTTTTTCAATTTCCTGATTACCTGATCATATAGTTCCGGATTACCTGTGTCTTGTGTACTTGTGTCTTGCGACCTGAGACCTGCGACCCGATTCCCGGTTACTCTGATTTTCCTTCTCTATTGACCATCGACTATAGATTATTTTATGACTTGTGTCTGACCAGGGTTTTTATTAGTGAACGGGTGGCTTGGACTGTTTTCGAGCGGGGCATAAAGGCAAGGAGCGGGCACGGATGCCCCTCGATAAACGAAGTCGGGCAGAGCGACGCAGCCGACCTGAGTGCAGCCCCGCCACGCCGGGGCGGGGCAAACGTCCCCGCGAGAAAATAGTCCAAGACAGGACCCGTTCACCGGATAGCAAGCGACCTGAGACCTGCGACTTGTGTCTTGTGCCTGCGACAAAATAACATTTTCAATAACCTAAAACAATGGTATAATTATTAAGCGATTGTATAATTATTAGTGTGTAACCTCTTTAATGCTATAATATAAACGCATGCAGGATGTTATCGTTGTTACGCTCGATAAAATAGTCTTCGAAGGTAAGGCTCATAGTGTTATGCTTCCCGGAGAACAGGGGGTTTTTGAAGTTTTAGATTATCACAAGCCTTTGGTGAGCCGTTTGGTTAAAGGAAACGTTATCGTGGACCAGAATGTATTCGCTATCCGTCGGGGCATGGTAGGCGTTCAATCGAATAAGACCACGATCATCATGGAAGAATAACATGGATAGAAATTTAGCGTTGCTTTTGATCTTTACGTTTTGTATCGCGGGCCCCTGTTGGGTCTTTGCCTCCTGCGGAAAAGCCAGTATCGCCGCGTTAGGAAGGAACCCGTCGGCCGCGCCGAAGATCTTTATCGTCATGATCATGCTGACCGCATTTGCCGAAGGGGCGGCGATCATCGCCCTGTTTGTCGCTTTCCAGTTATTCAGTTAAGTGTTACGGAGTTTGCCGGTATTATTCATACCGCCAGTGTCCTCCGGTAATAAAGGAGTTTAAAGAAATGCTTATACTGATCCCTTTCATAGTCCTCATTATTATTGTTTTCATTGTTTTAGTGGTTTCCTTGAACAAGATCTTTAACCGTGACGTCGGCGCGGCAACCGCTCATCTGGACCAGATGGCCGCTGAATATGCCAAGAAAGAACAGGATATAAAAAAGCAATATGACGATATTAAGCGTGAAGCCCAGGAAATTAAAGAACTTGCAATGAAAGACGCCGAACAGCAGAAGCAGCGTTTATTAAAGGAAATGCAGGAGGAGAAAGAAAAGATCATTAAAGAGGCCCAGGTAAAAGCTGATGAAATGATGCTTCAGGCTGATCGTGCCCGTAATGCTTTGATCGCTGAGATCGAACAGCGTATAGAAGATAAGGGGATTCATCGGGCAGCGCAATTGTTGCAGGAAGTAATCCCTGAAAATATCCGCACCATGATCCATGAACGCTGGATCGATGAATTGATCGCGGGTAACTTCGCGCAATTGGACCGGTTGCATATTCCTGAGGGCATACAGGAAGCAGGGGTGGTAACGGCGTTCCTCCTTACCGACGCGCAGCGAACGGCTTTGTCGGGTAAGATCAATGAAAAAGTCGGTTTCCCGATCACGTTAAAAGAATCTACAGACCCTAATATTATTGCCGGCTGGGTAGTCAGTATCGGCAGCTTGGTGCTTGACGGGAGCCTGCGCTTTAAGATCCAGGAAGCGGTAAAAGCGCATCAATTATCAAAAGCGCAATAGGAATTGAAGGTGGATGGTATGCATGAAAATCATGCTGAGGCGAATTTTGAAGCGCGCGAAATAGGTGTGATCGTATCGGTGCGTGAATGCGTGGTGCGGGTAAAAGGCCTTCCTTCCTGCATTAACGGGCAGATCGTGGAGTTTGAACAGGGCGGGCGGGGCATGGTTTTGGGTTTTAATGAAGCAGAGGTCCAGGTATTAGTAATTGATGTTAAGGGGTCTTTGCATATCGGCGGGAAAGTATTAAGTAAGGGGGAGTTCTTGCATTTGCCGGTAGGGGATAAATTTATCGGCAGGATCGTCAATAGCTTGTGCGAGCCTGTTGATAATGAAGGCCCTATTGAACCGTCGGCGTACTATCCTCTTTTTACCGATGCTCCCGGTGTTATGGACCGCGCCCCCGTTAAAGAAACACTGGAAACCGGGACATTGCTCTTGGACGCGGTTATCCCGATCGCCAAAGGCCAGCGGCAGCTTTTGATCGGAGACCGTCTTACGGGTAAGACGACTGTCGCTATTGACGCGATCATCAATCAGAAGAAACAGGATGTTATTTGTATTTATTGTTGTATCGGAAAGACTAATTCCAGCCTTCTTAAGCTTTTAAACCTTTTTAATGAAAAAGAAGTAATGCCGTATACTATTGTGGTGAGCGCTGTCGCTTCTGTTTCTATGGGCGAGCAGTATTTAGCTCCCTATACCGCGTGCATGTTAGGCGAATATTTCATGAAAAAAGGTAAAGACGTCCTTTTGATCCACGATGACCTGACGAAGCATGCCTGGGTATACCGTCAGATCTCGCTTTTACTGGAGCGCGCCCCGGGAAGAGAAGCGTACCCGGGAGACATTTTTTATATCCATTCCCAGATGATGGAACGCGCCGGATACTTAAAGCCGGAGCTCGGCGGCGGTTCAATGACGTTTTTGCCGATCGTTGAGATATTGCAGGGTGATGTTACGGGATATATTTCCAGTAATTTGATCTCTATGACTGACGGGCAGATCTACTTCAGCACTCAGCTTTTTAACAAAGGCGTTCGTCCGGCGATCGATTTCGGCCTTTCGGTTTCCCGTATCGGCAATAAAGCGCAGTGGCCGGCAATGAAAGCGTTGAGCGGCCAGTTGAGACTTGAATATATCCAGTATCAGGAATTGCTGCAGATGACGCAGCTGCGCACGACCGGCCTTTCCAAGGAAGCCGAAGACCGTATGAAGCGGGGCCAGGCGATCACCCAGCTTTTGATCCAGGATAAGAATAAGCCGATCGAGATGGAGTCGGAAGTCATGTTCTTATTCGCTTTAAGCATGGGGGTGCTGGATACTTTATCCCCTGCCGATATCCAGAAGTTTAAGAACGAATTTGTCGGACTGGTGGAAAAAGAGTTCCCGAATCTTTTTAAAGAGATCCGTACGACGATGATCATCAATGATGCCAGTATAGAAATGTTATACGAAGCAATGAACCATTATTTCGCGGTTGTGTAACGTATGAAATTACTTTCTCAGATCAAGAAAGATATGGATTTTAACCTCAACCTCTATAGCCTCGTTGAGGTTTTAAAAGAGATCGCCATAGCTCAATACCGGGTGCTTGAACGTAAACTCAAGACCTTTGATTCAGTGTTCAGCCATCTGGGAAGTATCTTTGAGCTGCTGCAGGCAGGCGGCATTAAACACCACTTGCTGGAATCGAGCAGCCGCCAGCCGGGAGTGATCGCGCTTACTTCTGACGCGGGCCTCTTGGGCGGTTTGAATATGAATGTGATGACCCAGGCGATCAAAGAAGCGGAGAAAAACAATTCCAAGCTTCTTATCGTCGGAGAAAAGGGGAAGATTTACGCCTCTGAAACGGACCTTCCCTATGTTGTTTTTAAGGGAGTAAAAGACGAGACCAGGCTGGAACAGGCCCTCGAGTTGAGGGATTATGTTTTAAATGAGGAGCAAAGCGGTAAATTGGGAGAACTGAAGGTCGTGTATCCCTATTCCCTTTCGATCGTTGCCCAGCAGGTCAAGGTTTTGCAGCTTTTCCCTTTTTCTAAAGCCGATCAGTTCCAGAGAAAAACGGCTTCAGGGGGAGTGAAGGATTTAATTGTTGAATCTCCGCTTGACGGCTTGCTGGAATATTGGATGTATTTATTCCTGGGCCAGAAATTCTTCCAGATCTTCGGCATATCGCGTTTAGCTGAACTTTCAGCGCGCTATAGCCATTTAGAGACCAGTAAGACAAAGATCGAGCAGTTGAATAAGGAATTAAAAATACAATATTTCCGTCAGCGCCATGAATTGATCGATAAGAATATGCGGGAGTTATTCGCGGCGCGGTTGGCATTTAAATAGAGGTGCCGCAAGCACCCCAGCTTATAGGTATGCTGGGTGCGCCCTTTCTGGGCAGAAAGCGGCGTACTCCGCCACTCCAAAAAGGCGGGGTGTAACATAACGGTTAATTAAGACTATGGACAATACTCATCTCAAACCAGGTCGTGTAATCTCAGTACAGGGGCCGGTCGTTGATGTCAAATTTGAGCGGGAAGAGGATATCCCCGCGATATTTGATAATATCAACACGCAGACGGTTGACGGTAAAAGGGTAGTCTTAGAGGTCGCTGAACATGTCGCCGGTAACATTGCCCGGTGTATTGCTATTAATTCCACCTTTAACCTGCAACGTAATAGTGTCGTTATCCCTACCGGAACCCCGATACAGATCCCCGCGGGAGATAGCATTTACGGCAGGATCATTAATATTTGGGGTGACCCGATCGACCAGAAAGGTGAAATCGCTCCCGGTGAGCGGCTGCCGATCAGGCCTCAACGGGCAGCACAGTCTTTTTCGAGCAAAGAAAAAGCCGAGAAATTCGAAGTTTTAGAGACAGGTATTAAGATCATAGACCTGCTTTTTCCGCTCGTGAAAGGTTCTAAGAACGGGATCCTGGGAGGTGCGGCGTTGGGAAAAAGTATCCTGACCCTTGAGATCATCCATAATATTGTCCGCAAACACAGCGGTGCCTGCGTTTTCGTGGGCGCAGGTGAGCGTATGCGTGAGGGAAATGAGCTGTATTATGAATTGGAGCGCAGGAATATTTTATCGAAGACCGTCTTGATATTCGGCCAGATGAATGAGCCCCCGGGGGCCCGTTTTGGCGTGGCTTTTAGCGGGGCTACCCTGGCAGAATCGATCCAGCGTAAGCACCAGGATGTTTTGTTGTTCGTGGATAATATCTTTCGTTTCCTCCAGGCAGGGGCGGAAATTTCAAGTTTGCTGGGCAGGCTTCCTTCTGAAACAGGGTATCAGCCTACCCTGATCTCCGAGGCGAGTGAGTTCCACGAGAGGATCAAGTCTTCCCATGAAACGGGAAGTTCTATTACTTCGGTAGAAGCGGTTTATATCCCCGCCGACGATTTGACCGACCCGGCGGTTGTGACGATCTTCAGCTTCCTGGATTCTATCATGGTCCTTTCCCGGCAAAGGATCCAGTTAGGTTTGTATCCGGCGATCGATCCGCTTATGTCTAGCTGCGCGAATCTTGACCCTGATATCGTCGGTAAGCGCCATTACCAGGTCTCTCAGGACGTCATCCGTATGCTGCAGCGTTACGAAGAGCTCAGGCGTATCGTCATGGTCATCGGTATTGACGAGCTTTCTGCCGGCGACCGTATCATCTATGAACGGGCGCGTAAGCTGCAATATTTCCTCACGCAACCGTTCTTTGTCGCCGAAGCGTATACGGGTAAAAAGGGAGAGTTTGTCACCATAGCGCAGACGGTTGAAGGCTGTGAAAAAATTCTGTCCGGGCACCTCGACCGCAAGCCGGAAGGTGATTTATATATGATTGGAACAGTATAACAGGAGATTGCCATGGAAAAAATGCCTAAAAGAATAGGTGAAATACTCGTAGAAAAGGGGTGGATCACGGAAGCTCAGTTGCATGACGCGTTAGTTGAACAGAAGCTCAGCGATAAATTTTTGGGCACGATCTTGATCAATAAAGGGTTGATCAACGACCACAACCTGATGGAGGCTCTCTCCGTTCAATTCCAGATCCCGGTCGCTAATTTAAAGACGCAATATATTGATATGGAATTGGCGCGTAAATTCTCCTCGTCGCTGATCCTTGACCATAAATGCTTTCCGCTCTACGGGGATGAGGATTCAATTACGGTCGCGATCATTAATCCGCTTAATGCCGTTGCTATCAGTAAGGTAGAAGAGGAAGCGCGCCCCCGCAAGGTGAACTTAGTGTTGACGAATGAAGAGGACCTGCAGGAAGTGATCAAGAATTACCGGCAGCACATCAGCCAGAGTATTCAGCGCCTCTTGAGAAAAGATAAACCGCAGCAGTAAGGGGTGATTAATAACAGGGTTTGCGTTTTGTAATAGGCACGTATGACTAAACTTGATACGATACTTTTTGAAGCGTTGATCGTCCGTAAGATCGCCTCGAGAGAATCTTTAGAGCCTCTGATCAAAGAAGCCGAAGGTATGTCTCTTCCTCTCTGGAATGTCCTGCTCAAGCATGCCGCGGTCCCCGAGAAAACGATTTTACAGATCCTCTCGGAAAACCTGCAGCTGCGCCTTATTGATTTTAAAGGCCGTTTGATCGATAAGGCCGTGATCGCCGCGGTACCGGTGAAGATCGCCTCGTATTATAAATTCATGCCGCTTGATTTGAAAGACCGTTGTTTGACCATAGCCGTTTCAATGCCGCTCGACATTAAGATCCAGGATGAGATAAGTATGCAGCTGGGTTTCGAGATCGAGACTGCCCTTGCGTTGTCCTCGGATATTGTCAGCGCGTTAAAAGAATATTACGGTCTGGCCGCGGAAACCCTGGACAGGATCGTTTCTCAGATTTCCAAAGATGAATCCTCTCCTCAGGAACCTTCCAACGAAAAAGTCGTTGATATCGCGAAATTAGCCGAAGACGCCTCGATCATCAAATTAGTCAATCAGATCATACTTGAAGGATGGCGTAAACGGGCCACCGATATCCATATTGAGCCATATCGGGACGGGGTGGTGCTTCGTTACCGTATTGACGGCTTGCTTTATGACGCGAATGTCGGCCCGGAAATAAAAGGTTTTATCACAGCGATCATCTCGCGTATTAAGATCATGTCGAACCTTAATATCGTTGAACGCCGTATGCCCCAGGACGGCAGGGCAGTGGTTAAAGTCCAGGAACAGGTTTTAGACTTGAGGATATCGACGATACCTACGCCTTTCGGGGAGAGCGTGGTCGTGCGTATCTTGCCTACTCAGATGTTGTTCAGCCTTGAGAAATTGGGTCTGTCAAAGCGCGACCTGAATATATTTGAAGGTTTGATCCGTAAACCGCACGGTATTATTTTTGTGACCGGCCCGACAGGGAGCGGGAAGACCACTTCGTTATATGCCAGTTTAAGCAGGATCAATACGCGGGAACGCAAGATCATTACTATAGAAGACCCGATCGAGTATGAGATGTCAGGAGTCACTCAGATACAGGTCATGTCCGAGATAGGGTTGGATTTTGCCCGGGGCTTGCGGAGTATTTTACGCCACGATCCCGATGTGATCATGGTGGGAGAGGTCAGGGACCTGGAGACAGCTGAGATCGCCATCCGTGTCGCGCTTACCGGCCATCTGGTATTTTCGACGCTGCATACCAATGACGCTGCCAGCGGTATTACCCGTTTAGTGGATATCGGCTTGGAGCCTTATCTGGTCGCTTCAAGCGTCGAAGCCTTTATTGCGCAGCGTTTAATACGCCTGATCTGCCCTGATTGTAAGTATGAGCAAATGGATATTCCTGAAGAATTAAGTGAAACCATTATCCGGGATTTAGCATTAAAATCAAAGGATGAAGTGCGGGTATTCCGCGGCAGAGGATGCGCGAACTGTAATTTTACCGGTTTCCTGGGAAGGACGGCCATTTACGAGATCTTATTGATCGATGATACGGTCAAAGACCTTATCTTGAATAAGTCTTCAGCGGGACAGATCAAGAAATTCGCTGTTTCGCGAGGCATGCGAACGTTACGCCAGGATGGCTGGCAAAAGACCATCCTGGGTTTGACGACACCCGAAGAAGTTATGAATGTCACTTCTGCCGAGGAATATTTCCAGCCGCAGGAAGGGTTGCAGGATGCTTATGGGGGGGATTCTTTGCGCAGAGAAATGTCTAAACCCTCCGATGCCGATAAACGGGTGTTTAGCCGTTTGAACAGCCGGGTTAACCTGCGGTATAAGATCTTTAAATCACAGGAAGAATTAATTAATCAGGGGTATACGGTCGAACAGTTGAGCGTTACGTCTAATATTTCTGCCGGGGGATTGACGTTTACTTCGATAGAAATGATACCTCCCCGGGCGTATTTAGAGTTAACGATAGAATTGCCGGACAATGATAGCCCCATTGAATGCTTAGCTAAGGTTGTCCGCAGCCAGGAAACTGAAACTGAAAAAGTTTATAATGTCGCAATTTGCTTTCTTGATATGACCGGCGCCCAGAGAGTCCGCTTAGATAAGTATATAGAACAAGAAAGTAAATAATCAATAGACTGTTCCTTTCGGGGTGATATTCCTAAAAATAGGTAGAGCTTATGCCTGTATATTCGTATCGCGCTAAAAAAGACCCTCAGAATATTGTTGAAGGCAGGATTGAGGGCCGTTCTGAAAAAGAAGCTATTGAAAGGATCAGCGCTTTGGGCTACATTCCCGTCCATATAGAGGAATGCGGCGTTTCTGCTGCCCGTGAAACAACCTCTTTCAACAGGTTTACCGGTAATGTCCGTTCCGCGGAAATCACTATTATAAGCCGCCAATTAGCCAGCCTCCTTAAAGCAGGGGTACCAATTCTCGCCGCCCTTAATATCATTTCTGAACAATCGGAGAATTCCTCCCTGAAAGCCATGGTCAGGAATATCCATGACGCGGTTAAAGAAGGCTCAACTTTTTCCGCGACCTTGATGCAATATCCTCGGATTTTTCCTCCTATTTATATCGCGATGGTCCGTGTCGGAGAAGACAGCGGTTCTTTGCCTGAGATGCTGCTGCGGATTTCCGAATACCGTTCCAAACAAGAAGAGATGTTCGCGCGTTTCCGGATGGCGATGGCGTATCCCATGCTTATGGCGATGGTCGGTGTCGGCACGATCATTTTTATGCTTACGTTTGTCATGCCCCGGCTGCTTAATATTTATAACAATATAGACCAGAAATTGCCTCTTCCGACGAGGATACTTATAAGTGTCAGTGAAGGTTTGCGGCACTGGGGCGTTTGGATACTCCTGGTCCTGGTCGCGGTAATCTTCGTCGCAGCTAAGCAATTAAAATCAACCGCCGGCAGGTCTTTTTTAAGCGTCTTTAAGCTTCATGTCCCGGTATTCGGTAAATTCATCCTTAAGGCTGAACTTTCGCGTTTCTGCCGGACGCTGGAACTGTTGATCAAGAGCGGGATCCCTATTTTAAAGGCGCTTGAGGTCGGTATCCCGATATTAGAGAATGAAGTGATAAAAGGGAAATTGCGTACGAGTTACAAAGACCTGGAGCAGGGAGGTTCTTTTGGCAGGAGCTTGAAAAATGCCTCGCTTTTTCCGCTTTTCATGACCAATTTGCTTATTGTGGGGGAAGAATCAGGGAAATTAGATGAAGCATTATCGGAAGTCGCCTCTTCATATGAGCGGGATACCGATGAGGCGATCAAGGTCATGAGCAGTCTTTTGGAGCCTTTAATGATACTGGGCATGGGCCTTATCGTCGGTTTTATTGTTATCGCCATGCTTTTGCCGATATTTGAGATCAATGTCATGGCTCATTAGGTAAGGCTGAAATTGAGAGATTAACTGGGGTAATGGTCTATAGTCGATGGTCCATAGCCCATAGATTATACAAGGTGTATCCTGCATGAATAATCAAAATAAAACATTCCCGGTTGTTAAATATATTATCCCCGCGATAATCCTATGCCTCGGGCCTGTTTTCTGGATCATCGATTCGATCGCGGATTACGCTTTCCAGGGCGGAAGCTTCTTTCAACAGCTTTTCCTTCCTAAAACCCCGGAATTCTTAACGCGCCTTTTTTTCATCTTTATCACCGTTTTTTTTGCTTATATTTTTAAGGAGTTCAAGAAATCCGATACACGATTGCGTGTGTCCGAGAAAAAATGCAGTACGATCTTCAATGAAACCAGCGATGTGCTCGTGGTTACTGACGGAGAAGGCAATATTATCGATGTTAATAAGAGAGCGGAAGAATTCTTCGGTTATTTCAAAGAGCAGTTCTCGCGCATGAAGTTAACGCAGTTGTACCCGAAAGAAGAATTAACGAAGATGTCCCTGGTATTTGAGGAAGTCCTCCGGGAAAAGAAAGAGGTCGTCTTAGAAACAGTATGCGTTAATAAAGATGACTCGCTCATTCCCGTTCGGCAACGTGAAGCTTTGATCGAATCGGTCAAGGGCAACGGTAGTCCCGGTATCGTGGTTGCTATTTCCGCCCGCCTCGGGGAAAAAGCGGTCTCGCCGTATGTCAACTGCGCTGATGGAGTTGATACGCAACAGGGCCGCCTGAATGAATTAGCGCAGGAGTTAGAGGACAATAAGAAGCGGTGCTGGGACCTGGAAAATGCCTTAAAAGAAATGCGCAATAGGTACACCGAAGAGTCCCAGCACGCCCTTGAGCTTAGGAAGCAGCGCGATGGAGCATTGCGCCTGATTGATGAAAAAGAACGGGAGAAAAAGGAGTTTCAAGCCGCGTTAACCTTAGCCCGGAAAAGCCTCCTGGAATCTCAAGCGCCGGCAAGCGCTGCCAATCAAAGTGCCGAAGCCTTAAAAGCCGTTCAGGAAAAAGAACAGGCGCGTATCGTTCTTGAAAAGGCGTTAGATGCGTCGGAGCAAAAATATGCTGAAGCTTTGGCAAAGCTTTCAGAGGGACATAAACAGCTCGAAGAGGCATTGCGCGCTTTGCAGCTGAAAAGCGCCGAAAGTAAAGAGCTTCAGGGGGCCTTTGAACGTATTGAGCAAAAGCTGATTGAGGAGGAATCCAGGCGAGACCGGTCGAATAAACAATATGATGGTGCCTTAAAGATCATTCAGCAAAAAGAAATTGACCTTAAAAGGCTCGAAGAAGCTTTAGCGTCCTTTGAACATAAGGATGGGGCGGATCGAGACCGGCAGCAGGAGCAGCTTCGGCATATTTTAAAAGAGACCGAAAAAAAGCTTATAGAAGCATCGGCAAGATCAGATGAGGAGAATAAGCGTAGTCAGGAATATTTGAAGGCGCTTGAAGAAAGCAGGGTCGACCGCCAGCAATTAGTGGATACGTTAAAGCTTGAATCCGCGAAAGCACAAGCGCACGGCAGCCAGCTTGAAGAAGCTTTAAAGGTTTTAGAGAAGTCTAACCAGGAAAAACGGCAGCTTGCTGAAGCGCTTAAAGCGGCAGAACAACGTTGTTCTCAGGAATCAGGCAGGGCTTTAGAGAGCGATAAGAAATCGGATTCGTTGTCGCGGGAGTTGGGTGAAAAAGATGCGTTGTTGAGAAGGCTTGAAGAATCGTTGTCGCGGGCTAAAACCAGCTATGATGATGAGTATTCGAAGCTCGAACTTGAGCATAAGCAGTTAGAAGAAACGCTTTCCTTGCTTGAACAAAAAGAATCCGCCCGTAAACAGCTGGAAGCTGCTTTACGGGAAGAAGAAGCTAAGCATGCGGCTGAACTATTGAAAGTCAGCAGGGAACATGAGCAGCTGGAGGCGGCGTTAAAAACGATCGAACAAAAAGAATCTGCCTGGAAGCAGCTGGAAGCGGCGTTAAAGGAGATGGAGCAAAAACACAACGCGGAATTGGAGAAAATAAATTCAGAACATAAAGCGCAGGATGAGGCGATGTCGTTTAAAGCGCGGGAGCAGCAAGCGGGGGAATGTAAGCAATTTGAAGTGAAGTTTAAGGAGCTGGAATATAAATATCAGCAGGAAGTCATGCGATCGAGTGAGCGGCAGAAACAGCTGGAAGAAGCGCTCCAGATGGCCGAGCAGAAAGAAGTTCAGCGGCAAAGGATCGAAACAGCTTTAACCCTGTTGAATCAGGAAAAAGCGGCGGGATATGTAAACACGGTTACTGTCAAGGAGCATCAGGATGCCTTAAAAATAATCGAGCAAAAAGAACTGGAAAAAAAGCAGTTGGAATCGGCTTTAGAAGCCGCAGAACGCAAATTAAAAGAAGAGCAGCAGCTGAAAAATACGCCTGCCGCAGATACCGGCGTTCAGCCGGGCGTGAATTCTGCCGGCGGAGCGTCTCTGGTCCAGATAGCAAGCGGGATATCGCATCAGATCATTGATCCGTTAAGCGTTGTTTTGAATAACGTAAAAGTCTTGAAGATAAAATTCGCGCAAAAGAAAGAATTCAGTTATGCCGATTTAAAAGAACAGATAGCGTTCATTGAGGAATCGGCGGTTTTGTGCAAGAATATCATTTCTTCGTTCAGCTGCGCTTCCACCGGTACCAGGGTGAGCTTGCAGAATATGCAACTTAACGAGGTCATTGAAAAGGTTTACCTGATCAAGAACCAGGAATTTAAATTCAAGAATATTTCTTTTCAGAAGCAATTGCAGCAGGATGTCCCGCCGATCATGGGGGACGCCCTTTTATTGCAGCAGGTCATTTTTAATATTATCGCCAACGCTAAATGGGCTATTGAACAAAAACCTCAAAGAGACGGCGGGATCATCGGCCTGGGAACGCAGTATGAACAGGCAATGAATAAAGTCATCGCGACTATTTCAGATACCGGTATCGGCATAAAAGATACCGATCTGCCGCGTATCTTTGAGCCGATGTTCACGACCAAGAAAATTGAAGAAGGCATTGGTTTAGGCTTGTCGATAGTCGCGGATATCATTAAAGCCCATCAAGCTTCCATAAGCGTTGAAAGTAAAGAGGGGCAGGGGACGACCTTCAGGATAGTTTTTCCCGCTTTGCCTGCGCCGAAAAGCACATAAATGATGCCGTCATTAAAGCGTTCTTATCACAAGATATTCGTTCTTTCCTGTTTGTTCTTTTTTGGGGTGAGTGTTTGGGGAGCTACGCGGTCTTACGCTGAAAGCTGGAAAGAAGCAAAGGGCGAGCATTTTATTGTTTATTTCGTCTCGGACAATGATTTCGTCAAGAAGGTTTTGGATAAAGCTGAAGGATACTACGGGCGGATCGCTTCTGACCTGGGATATTCCCGGGCTTCTGAATTCTGGACCTGGGATAACCGCGTCAAGATCTATATCTACTCCGACCATGAGTCGTTTGTGAGATCGGGAGGCCATCCCGACTGGTCGCATGGTTTAGCCGATTATGCGAAAAAAGCGGTCTTTAGTTACGCTTTCAGCAGGGATTTCCTTGATTCTATCCTGCCGCATGAAATAACGCACTTAATATTCCGTGATTTTGTCGGTTTTAAGGGGGAAGTCCCTTTGTGGCTTGACGAAGGGGTAGCGCAATGGGAAGAGGTTCAGAAGCGGGCTTTGATACGTTCTCTTGTTAAAAAGTTATTTGCCAATGATACCTTGTTATCTATCTCTGATATGATGCGTCTGGATATCAGAAAAGTTAAGCAGATGGATAAGATCTTTATCCGTTCTGTTTTGACAAAAAGCGGCCAAAGGGCAAATCTGGCTTTAAGCGGCGAAGCTTTGGTAAATACGTATTATATTCAGTCCGCCTCTTTAGTAGGGTTTCTTATTGAAAAATACGGAGCTCTTGATTTTGCCCAGTTGTGCCGGCAGTTGCGCGACGGGAAGTCCCTTGCGGACGCGTTAGCTTCAGTCTTTCCGACCCAGATGCGCACCCTCGATGAATTTGAGTTGCGTTGGAAGGAGTACTTGTCTAACAATTAGGAGCAACACAGGTCATACGTAGTCGATGGTCCTCGATCCATGGTTCATAGTTATAGGTTGTGGTTAAGGTTAAGATGTTAGTTTGGTTGTTAGGTCAAGGAGTTGGGTAATTTAACGTTAATGATAAAGGTTAAAGTCTAAAGAACAAAGGAAATCCAAAGAATAAAGGTTAAATTTTAAAATTAAACCTTGAACCTTAAACCTTCCTTTGTTATTTATCCTTTAGACTTAACTAGTCATATACCTAACTACCAATAATAAAGTCACAAGACACGGGTAGTCGATGGTCCATAGTTATAGGTTGTGGTTAAGGTTAAGATGTTAGTTTAGTTGTTAGGTCAAGGAGTTGGGTGATTTAACGTTAATGATAAAGGTTAAAGTCTAAAGAACAAAGGAAATCCAAAGAATAAAGGTTAAATTTTAAAATTAAACCTTGAACCTTAAACCTTCCTTTGTTATTTATCCTTTATCCTTTAGACTTAACTTGTTTTATTAATTTAACACCGCTATGTATTACTGTGAAAAGGGTATTACTTAAAGGAGGAGCGTATGGATAATAAGAAAACAAGGGCTTTTACGTTAATAGAATTGATGCTGGTAGTTATTATTATCGGGGCGCTGGTCGCTATGGTCATGCCCCGGCTTACGGGAAGAGGCGAACAGGCGCGTGCTGCCGCCGCGCAAGCGGATATATCCGCCAATATCGCTACCGCTTTAAAGCTCTATGAATTAGATAACGGCAGTTTTCCTACTACTGAAGAAGGTTTGAACGCTTTAATGGCGAAGCCATCATCAGCCCCTAACTGGCACGGCCCTTATGTGGAAAAAAAGCCTCTTGACCCCTGGGCAAGAGAATATAAGTATAAATCACCGGGAGACCATAGGGCGGATTACGATCTTTATTCGTTAGGTAAAGACGGAGCTGAAAGCGCTGATGATATTAAGAATTGGGAGTGATCTTGAATAAGAAGCGCGGGTTTACCCTGATCGAGATCCTGGTGACTACCACAATACTTTCGCTGGGTATCGTTTTTATTTATGAAGCGTTCTTTGTTTCTTTGCGCGCGTATAATTATTACGAAAACTATCTGAACGTAGCTCCCTGGATGGATGATAAGCTGTGGGAGGTCCAGGATTCTTTTACCCGTACCGGAGCGTATGATGCGACGGCTGCGGAAGGCGAAATAATCGTGGAGGGGCGGACCTATACGTGGCAAGTGTCCGGTGCGCCGGAGGGCGACGGGAGTAGTTTGTATGCGATAGAGCTGGCACTCTCCCGGCATGAGAGTAAAAATGATTTCCAAGTCAAAAGGGCTGTGTATGCGCTGCGGCAAGCGGAATAAAGTAAGAGGACGTATCCTGCGCGGGTTTACCCTGATCGAGATCCTTATTGTGACGATGATGATGTCGGTTGTTTCTTTGGCGATTTTCTCGGCATTTAATAACGGGATAAAAATATGGCAGCGGCTTAACCGCCAGCTTCCCCAGGAAGACATAAATATTTTCTTTGATAAATTTACTTCTGACTTGAGGAATTGCGTTAAACTTAAAAACATCAGTTTTATCGGAAAGGCCGATACCCTGGAGTTTGCCAGTATCGTTTTGAGCGCGCGCATGGAGCAGGCAAGCGTGGGAAAAATAGCCTATCGTTATGACCGTTCAGCGGGGACCCTGCGCCGGGATCAATTTGATTACAGCGCGGTCTTTACTGAAGAAAAGAACGCTTACGCAGGCGGCTTGGAGCATATACGATCGCTTAGGTTCCTGTATTATGATCTTGATGATGAGAAGAAGGAATATATCTGGCATGAAGAATGGTTGCAGGATGCCGTACCGTTAGCCGTTCGGATGGAAATCGAGTTTTTGCGGGGGGAGGAAGTGTTTTATTTAACCAGGACCGTGAATATCCCGGTAAGCGGGTAAGAGGGTGGAATGGTAAATCCGGTGAACGCGAATAAAGCCAGCATTTTGATCATAGCGCTCTGGTCGCTTTTTCTTTTGACGGTTTTCGCGGTGCAGCTGGGTTTCGGGGTCAGACAGAAATTAACGCTCGCTAAACGCCTGGAAGGGCGCGCTCAATTATGTTCCGGCGCTGAGGCCGGCGTCAAGAAGGCGATAGCATTCATGTTAAACGAAACCGAGAAAAAATGCCACGCGTTAAAAGAACCTTGGAGCAATAACCAGGATTATTTTAAAATGATAGAAATAGGTGACGCAACGGTTAATATTTGTTATAATAGAGGGACGGGTGAATTGCGTTACGGCCTGATCGATGAAGAAAGAAAGATCAATATCAATAAGGCCGATATCACGATTTTATCCCGTATCTTTATAGCCGCGGGCGTTTTAGATGAAGAACAGTCGCAGGAACTGGCAGCGTCAATAATAGACTGGCGCGACGCGGATTCAGCGCTTTCAATATCGACCGGCAGCGCGGAAGATTCGTATTATAAGAATTTGAAGTATCCCTATGACGCAAAAAACGCTGATTTTGAGGTTTTAGATGAATTGCTCCTGGTAAAAGAGGTGACACAGTCGCTCTTTAACCGGGTGAGTCCTTTTCTGACCGTTTTCGGCAACGGGAAGATCAATATTAATACAGCTTCGCGTGAGGTCCTTTTGGCAATAGGTTTTTCTGAAGATTTGGCCGAGAAGGTACTCTTGTTACGAAACGGCAAAGACGGTTTGGAAGCCACGGAAGATGATGAAGTGTTTCTTTCTGCCGCTGATATTGTGCCTATGGTAAGTGAAGCATATAATTTAAGCCCGGCAGAGGTGGCTTCTTTGAGCGCTTTAGTTGAAAATTCCCTGCAAGTGCAATCCGGCAATTTTATGGTCCGTTCGGTTGCTGCATCTCACTCAGGAAGGAATTCCGCGGAAGTCCGCTGTGTGATCAATAAAAAAGGGGAAATCCTGTATTGGCGCCAGGTTTCTTAAAACACGACAATGAAAAAAATAGGTCTTCAATCACTGAATTTTCTCACCCGTTTGAATGTTTCGCCGGGTATCGTAACGCTTGATCTCAGCGGCAATAATCTTAAACTGTCTTATATTAAAATTGTGCCGCCGAACAAGAAGGAAGTCGTGACCCTGGCCAACCATATGGTGACAGGGGCCAATGACGCCGATATTGCCAAGTTGCTCAATACCGCTCTTACCGCTTTGAATGTTAAGCCGTTGCGCTTGTTCGATGTGTTGCCTTCACAGTTATTGATCACAAAGAATATTGAAGTCCCTTCAACGAACCCTCAGGAAATAAAAGAGATCATCAGCCTTCAGGCCGGCCGGCACACGCCGTATTCCCGGGAAGAGATCATTGTGGATTATATTGATATCGGCACGTATAAGCGTAATTACACAAAAGTGCTGCTTGTTATGGTTGCCCGCAATGTCGTCAAGCGCCATTTTGAAATAGCCTCAAAGGCGGGATTTCCTTTTGAGCGTGTGTACTTTGCGCCTGAAGCAGTGGGCAGGTTCATCCTCAAGAGCACTAAAAGCGATACCGCGGAATATCCGACGAGCATTATCAATATCGATGAAACAATAAGTGATTTCTTCGTTATGTTCAAACATAAAGTGATCTTTGTCCGCGCTCTTGCAATAGGCGCGCAGCAGTTGGCGTCTGAAAAAGAGAAGTATCAGGTTAAGTTCCTGGAGGAAGCTAAGAAATCACTTGAGGCGTATCAGGCTGAGAATATCGAGAAACCGCCTCAATCGGTCATCATTACCGGCGCGACGGCTGAAGTGCCGGAGTTAGAAAAAATGCTGGGTGATTCTTTGCAGATACCGGTAAAAGAAGCTCCTTATTTGAAAGGTCTGCAGATCCAGGTCGCCGCCTCTGTTGTCGCCACGCAAGCCAAGCGGCTGTCATTCCTGAGCGGGATTGCCGCGGCGCTGCTTTGCGATGAGCTCAAAGTCGATCTGGTCCCGGAAGAGATCAAGTTAAAAAAAGTTCTCGAAGCCCGCGGCCGGGATATGGTCAAAACGGGTATTTTGGCCCTGTTGTTTTTAATTGTCCTGCTTTTTACGATGGGCGCTCAGATTTATTTTAAAAACGCTTATCTAAAGAAAATCGGCCATGAGTTCACCGCTATCCATGAGCAGGCGGTGAAATTAGAAAATGATTCAGCTAAGATCAGCCTGATCAAGAATTATTTATTCAGCAGGGGGTATTCTTTAGAAGTTTTGACGGAGCTTTATACGATCAGCCCCTTGGACCTGGCGTTAAATGATATCCGCTTTGATGACCAGGGGAAGTTTACGGTAAAAGGGACCGCTGATTCCATGTCGGCGGTTTTTTCGTTCGTTGATAGCATGGAGAAATCTAAATATTTCAAAGAAGTCAAGACTAAATATACGACTAAGCGAAAAGAAGGAAAGAAAGACGTGACTGATTTTGAGATCGGTTGTTTATTAGAACGGTAGAAAAGATGATAAAGATCCCTAAGCTTGATGAAATCCGTAAAATTCTCGCCCGTTTATCAAAGCGGGAAAAGATGGCTTTATACGCGGCTGTCGCGGTGCTTTCAATTACCGTTATGGACCGGGGGATCTTTTCGCCGTTCCTCTCAAAAATGAAATCGCTTGATTCAGATATACAGAAAAAAGAAAAAGAAATTAAGAATTCTTTGCATGTCCTGGGGTTGAAGAACCGGATAACCGCTGAGATCCTGCAGTATGCTTCCTATATAGGGGGCGCTCAATCGGAAGAAGAACAAGTTACGCTGCTCTTAAAAGAGATCGAAGTCCTGGCAAGCAAGAGTTCGGTATATCTTATTGACATGAAGCCTGCCGGCGCCAAGAATATCGGTTCCTGCGTTAAGTATATGGTGACGGTAAATATTGAATCGGCAATGGATAAATTGATCGATTTTATGTATGCCGTTGAAAGTTCAAGCAAACTTTTGACCATCCAGAAGTACCAGGTCAGCCCGAAGAATCAGGATTCCAGCGTTGCGAAATGCACCATGACCATATTTAAAACGGTCATCCAATAAAAGCCCCCTTGGTAGAAAATAAAATAAATCATTGACAAGATGATTTATTTGAGTATACTATCTACTTCGGTTCATACTTTCCTAATGAAATTAAAAAATTAAAAAAGTATTTGACAAAACATTTATTTTGTTGTATACTTTTTTTTCCATGTAATTATAATAACCTCTCTACAGTAATTTTATAATTACACATAGGCAGGGAAAACAAATAAGGAATCGTGAAAAATTCTGATAGGGGATTTTTTATCCTATCAATTCAATCGTAAATGCTGTGCCGACGAAATGACGCTGGAGTAGCTCAGTCGGCAGAGCACGTCCTTGGTAAGGACGGGGTCACGGGTTCGATTCCCGTCTCCAGCTTAAAAATCCAAGACTCGGAAAATATAAGAAGAAATCATGCGCGAAATTATCACGTTAGAATGTACTGTCTGTAAAAACAGGAATTATACGACAACAAAGAATAAGAAACAGCATCAGGATAAGCTGGAGATCAAGAAATTCTGCAAGCATTGTCGTAAGCATACTCCGCATAAGGAAATTAAGTAAGCGGAAGAGGTATTCGTTCTTTTGCGATTGGTTCATGGAAATAGGAGCGTCGGTTAATGGCAAACCAACGGTCTCCAAAACCGTGACTGCAGGTTCGAGCCCTGCCGCTCCTGTAAAAAAGCGTGTGGGTATAAGGATATAAGGTAAGGAACTGACTCATTATGAATATTATAAAACAGACCAGGAATTTCATAAATGAAGTTAAAGTGGAATTGACGAAAGTTTCTTGGTCCACCCGCCAGGAATTGATCGGAGCTACTTCTGTTGTCATTGTAGTAACCTCTCTTATGGCTGTTTTCATCGGGTCGATAGATCTGTTTCTTTCAAAAATGTTAAGTATTGTTTTTAAGTAATACGATGGATCGTGAGGCTTTGCTGGTGAAGAATTGGTACGTAGTGCATACGCAGACAGGTTCAGAAGATAAGGTTAAATTAATATTGCAAACACGCATACCTGCGTATGGCCTTCAGGACCAGATAACCAAGATCATTATCCCTACGGAACAGGTTTCTGAGGTTCGCGGCGGGAAAAAACGCATATCCCAAAGAAGGTTTTTCCCCGGATATCTTCTTGTTGAAATGGAGATGGAGGAAAAGACATACTCTTTTATAAAGGGAATTCCCGGAGTGACGGGATTTATCGGTTCCGGCAAGAAGCCGATGCCGCTTCCGCAGAAAGAGGTTGTCGAGATACTCAAGCGTACCGAAGAGACCAGGACAAAACCGAGCCCCCGGATCATTTTCGAAAAAGGCGAGCAGGTCAGGGTTAAAGAAGGCCCGTTCATGAACTTTAACGGAAGCATAGAAGAAATTCATCCTGAAAAAGGAAGATTAAAGGTCAATATTTCAATATTCGGCAGGTCTACTCCTGTGGAGTTGGAATATTGGCAAGTTGAAAAGGTGTAGGTATGGCTAAGAAAGTAAACGCACAGATCAAGCTTCATGTTCCCGCCGGCGCGGCAAATCCGGCACCTCCGGTCGGCCCTGCGTTGGGGCAGCATGGAGTCAATATTATGCAATTTTGCAAGCAGTTTAACGAACAGACCAAGGGAAGAGACGGCTTGATCCTGCCAGTGGTTATCAGTGTGTATGAGGACAGGTCTTTTACCTTTATTATAAAGAGCCCGCCCTCATCGATCTTGCTCAAACGCGCGGCAAATCTTGCAAAAGCATCAGGTATCAGCGGGAAAGAAATTATCGGTAAAGTAACCAGGAAACAGGTAGAAGAAATCGCAAAACTAAAAGCAAGCGATCTGAATACTTCTGATCTATCGCAGGCAATGAAGACGATCCACGGCACTGCCAGGAGTATGGGGATTGTAATAGAAGATTAAAATGAAAAAACATAGCAAACGTTATACAGAAGCGGCAAAACAGGTAGTAGATAAGGATAAGATTTATCCGTTACAAGAAGCTATCGCAATGTTAAAAAAGCTTCCTGCCCCGAAGTTCGACGCTTCGGTTGACCTTCATTTTAGCTTGAATGTCGATTCAAAAAAATCAGACCAGATGGTCCGCGGTACCGTTGTCCTTCCTTTTGGTACAGGAAGAACCGTGCGTGTGGCGGTTTTCTGCAAGGGAGAACATGAAAAGCAGGCTCAAGAAGCCAAGGCGGAGTATATCGGTTCTAATGACCTTATTGATAAGGTCTTCGGAGGGTTCTTAGATTTCGATTGCGTTATTGCGTCCCCTGAGATGATGAAGGATTTAAGCCGTTTAGGCAAGGTGTTAGGGCCCCGCGGCCTTATGCCCAGCCCGAAAACGGGGACGGTCACCAATGATATTAAAAAAGCGATTGAAGATGTGAAAAAAGGTAAGGTTGAATTTCGCGTGGATAAACAGGGTGGCATTCACCTCTCCGTGGGCAAGGTTTCTTTTAGTGAGGATAAGCTGCTGGAGAATGCCACGTGTGTTATCAATGCTATTAATGAAGCAAAGCCGGCGTCAGTAAAAGGCAAATTCGTCAAAGGAGTTTGCCTTTCTTCATCGATGAATCCCGGGCTTATGATCGAAGGATAAATGACGGTATGAAAAAGTTAGGCCTTTTAGTAAAAGAAATCTCGGAAAGCAGTATTAAGCAGAATATTAAAGATTCGGAAAGTGTTTTCGTGATCAAATATTCCGGATTATCCAGCCCTGATATCTGTTCATTGAGGCAGACGCTGCATAAGGCGGGCGCTTCTTTGTTCGTGGTCAGGAATACCATTGCCCGGCGCGCTTTAAAAGAATGTAACCGGCAGGACCTGGTTAAGACGATCGACGGGCCGTGCGGGTTTGTTTTTGTAAAAGAAGAGCCGGTGAGTGTTTCGAAGATTCTATGCGATTTTACCAAGGATCATGAGCCTTTAAAGCTGGAAGGCGGTTTCTTGCAGGAGAGGATCCTGGATAAAAAAGATATTGAGGCGCTTGCGAAATTGCCTTCGATAGACGTATTGCGCGCGCAGGTGGTGGGAGCGTTGAAATCTCCTATTAACGGCGTGGTTATGGTCTTAAGCCAGACTTTAAAGAAGTTCGTGTATTGTTTGGACCAAATAAAGAATAAAAAAGGCAGTTAACGTCATCGTTTCGTATATAGATTGAACAATTATTAAATTAAAAATTTAAAGGAGGAAAAAATGAGCGTGAAAATGGAAGAAATGATCAAATCGATTGAAGAAATGACGGTGCTTGAGCTTTCTGATCTGGTGAAGGCTTTGGAAGAAAAGTTCGGTGTTTCGGCAAATATGCCGATGATGGCTGCTCCTATGGCCGGCGTAGCAGCGGCGGGCGCTGCTCCTGCGGTTGAAGAGAAAACGGTGTTCAGCGTTGTAATAGCGAATGCCGGTTCCAACAGGATAGCCGTTATCAAAGAAGTCCGCGCGATCACCAGTCTTGGTTTAAAGGAAGCAAAAGATCTAGTAGATGCTGCCCCGAAAGCGGTTAAAGACGGTGTTGCGAAAGAAGAAGCTGAAGAGATGAAGAAGAAGCTTGAAGCAGCAGGCGCGACGGTTGAATTGAAATAAGAGCCGCTTTTCCGCTTAGGTTAGAGATCCGATAAGAAGCGGATTTAATCCACCAGGGAAGTTCCCAGAAAGAAAAAGAGTCGATGATTAAGCGAAAGAACTTTGCAAAATTTAAAGAAGTTGTCGAAATGCCGAACTTGCTGGATATCCAGACGGTATCCTACAAGGAATTCCTGCAGATGGATGTTGCCCCTAATCAGAGGCAGCATATCGGATTGCAGGAAGTCTTTGAAGATGTATTTCCTATCGAAAGCCCTGAACGTTCGATCCGTCTTGAATTTGTCAGCTACACGCTCGGAAAATCGAAATATAATATTGGGGATTCCAAAAAACGCTCATTGACCTACGCGGCTCCCCTGAAGGTTAAATTCAGGCTTACCACTCCTCATGAAACCAAAGAGCAGGATGCGTATTTCGGCGAAATACCGCTGATGACTGAAACGGGAAGTTTTATTGTTAATGGCGACGAGCGCGTTGTGGTCAGCCAGCTGCAGCGTTCGCCGGGTGTTTCTTTCGAAGAAGAGGAGCATCCGACCGGTAAAAAGATCTTCTACGGGAGGATCATTCCGTACCGCGGCGCGTGGCTGGAATTCAAATACGATTTATCGGAGACGATCATCGCGTATGTCGACAGGCGCAAGAATTTTCCCGCTACCCAGATCCTGAGGATCCTGGGCTTCTCCACCGAAGAAGAGATCTCCAAGGCCTTCGGTAAGGATTATCCCGAAATACAAAATACCTTAAAGAAAGACTTTACCAAGAATAAAGAAGAAGCATATCTTGATTTTTACCGTAAAATGCGCCCTACCGAGCCGGTTACCAAGGAGGCTTCCGAAGGGTTGTTCTATAAATTATTCTTTGATCCGAACCGTTACGACTTATTGAATTCCGGGCGGTTCATCCTTAATAGGAAGCTGGGCATGGATGTTTCATTAGAAAAGACCGTGCTTGACTCTGCGACCGTCATTAAAGTTATTGAATATTTGATCAGGCTTAAAGAAGGCATCGGCAAGATCGATGATATCGACCATCTGGGCAACCGCCGTATTAAGACTGTCGGAGAATTGGTCCAGAATCAGGTCCGTATCGGCATGAGCAGAGTGGAACGCTCCATTCGAGAGAGGTTGAGCGTGATGGGTGATTTAGCGGTCCTCAATGTCCATTCCTTTATCAATTCAAAATTATTTTCCATACAGTTGCATGATTTTTTTGCCCGCAGCCAGTTATCGCAGTTCATGGACCAGGTTAATCCTCTGGCGGAAATGACGCATAAGCGGCGTTTAAGCGCTGTCGGCCCCGGCGGTTTATCGAGGGAACGCGCTGGATTTGAAGTCCGCGATATCCATCCGTCTCATTATGGCAGGATATGTCCCATCGAGACCCCTGAAGGCCCGAACATCGGTCTGATCTCTTCCATGAGCACCTATGCGCGGGTAAACGCGTTGGGTTTCCTGGAAACTCCGTATAGAAAAGTTGAGAATTCCCATGTTACCCGTAAGATAGATTATTTGACCGCCGATATTGAAGAAGAAAAGATGATCGCGCAGGCAAATGTGCCTATAGATGCTGATAGTAATTTCAGCGAAAAAGAAGCTTCCTGCAGGTTTAAAGGCGATTTTCCGAAAGTGCATCCGAAGCAGGTCGAATATATGGATGTTTCTCCCCGTCAGCTGGTTTCGGTTGCCGCGTCCCTGATCCCTTTCTTGGAGCATGATGACGCTAACCGCGCGTTGATGGGTTCGAATATGCAGCGTCAGGCAGTGCCGTTAATGATCACTGATCCTCCGGTTGTGGGTACCGGGATGGAACGAAAAGTCGCTTATGATTCAGGCGCGGTTGTTGTCTCTGAAGATTCCGGTAAGGTCACCGCGGTTGACGGTTTATCGATTACTGTCGGGAAAAGAGTTTATCCGCTTAAGAAATTCCTTCGTACAAACGCCGATACGTGTTTAAATCAGCGGCCGATAGTGAAATTAGGCGAACATATTGAAAAAGGACAGGTCATCGCTGATGGTATTGCGACCAAAGACGGGGAGTTGGCGTTAGGAAAAAATTTACTGGTAGCGTTCATGACGTGGAGAGGCTACAACTTTGAAGACGCTATTTTGATCAGCGAAAAGATCGTTAAAGAGGATGTTTTCACCTCTATTCATATAAAAGAGTTCGAGATCGAAGCAACAGAAACCCGGCTGGGAAATGAAGAAGTTACCCGCGATATCCCTAATGTGAGCGAAGAGTCTTTGAAGAACTTGGATTCCATCGGTGTTATCCGTATCGGCGCGGAAGTCAATCCCGGCGATATAATAGTGGGTAAAGTCACTCCTAAGACAGAATCAGAGCTTTCTCCGGAAGAGCGCCTGCTGCGCGCTATATTCGGCGAAAAAGCCTCTGATGTCCGTGATACTTCATTACGCGTGCCTCCGGGTGTCGAGGGCGTTGTGGTGGATGTTCATATTTTTCAGAGAAAAGAACGCGGAAGGAAATCAAAAGAGGATAAGACCAAGGAATTGGCAAAGATCCGTGAATTGAAAGCTTACTATAAGCAGGAGATCGAATTCCTGGAGAATGAGCGTATCGTGCGGTTAAGCCAGATCTTAGGAATTGATAAATCTAAGCTTGATCGTGCCCGTATCAATGATAATGAAGAAGCGAAGATCATGGCTGCTTCTTTTGAAGAGCAGATGAATGAATTATTGGCTGAACAGCAGCATGAGATCGATAATGTCAAGCGCGGGGACGAACTGCCTCCGGGTGTATTAAAAAGGGTCGTGGTCTATATTGCCACAAAGCGCAAGCTTTCCGTGGGCGATAAGTTATCCGGCCGGCACGGGAACAAAGGGGTCGTCGCCCGTATCATGGCGGAAGAGGATATGCCTTATTTAGCTGACGGCACTCCCGTTGAGATCGTCTTGAACCCGTTGGGCGTTCCTTCCCGTATGAACATCGGACAGATCCTGGAGACCCATTTAGGCTGGGCGGCAAAAGCGTTAGGGCTTACGGTCATGAGCTCTGTTTTCGACGGCGCGGCTGAAAGCGAAATTAAAGATATGCTTAAGAAAGCGGGATTGCCCGAAGATGGAAAAACTCAATTATATGACGGCTACAGCGGTGAGCCGTTTGACCAGAAGATAACCGTGGGATATATCTACATGATGAAATTGATCCATCTTGCCGACGAAAAGATCCATGCCCGTTCTATCGGCCCCTATTCGTTGGTTACTCAGCAGCCCTTAGGCGGTAAGGCCCAGTTCGGAGGACAGCGTTTAGGAGAGATGGAAGTTTGGGCTCTCGAGGCGTATGGGGCGGCGTTTACACTGCAGGAAATGCTTACCGTTAAGAGTGATGATGTTTCAGGAAGGACGCGTATTTACGAAGCTATTGTCAAAGGTGAACAGCGTTTAAGCCATGGTGCTCCTGAATCTTTTAACGTTTTAGTCAAAGAGTTACAGGGATTAGGTTTAGATATCCGTATGGAGAAGGCAAAATAATGGAAGAAAGTATCCTGTTTGATAATATAACGATTAGGCTTGCCTCGACGCAGATCATCCGTTCCTGGTCCAAGGGTGAAGTTAAGAAAGCGGAGACCATTAATTACCGTACTTTAAAGCCGGAAAAAGACGGTTTATTCTGCGAGAGGATATTCGGGCCGGTCCGCGATTATGAGTGTAACTGCGGAAAGTATAAAGGCATTAAATTCAAAGGTATCACCTGCGACCGTTGCGGGGTCACGGTCGATCGTTCTTCTGTCAGAAGAGAGCGCATGGGGCATATTGAATTGGCAGCTCCGGTCACGCATATCTGGTTCTTCAAGGTAGTCCCGAGCCGGCTGGCAGCGCTTATGGACATGAGCCTGAGGGATATGGAAAAGGTCATTTATTACGAAGAATATATTGTTATCGATCCCGGTACGACCCCCTTAAAGAAGAAAGAACTATTAAATGAAGAAAAGTACCAGGAAGCTTTGGAGAAATACGGTTCAAAATTCAAGGCAGAGATTGGGGGCGCCGCGGTCCAGACACTCCTGAAGGAATTAGATTTAGACGTATATTGCAGAAAGCTGCGTAAGGATTTAGAGAAATCAAAAGAAGTCCTGCTTAACCGTAAGACGCTTAAAAATCTAAAGATCGTTGAAGATTTCAGGAAATCGGGTAATAAGCCGGAGTGGATGGTCATTGAAGTGTTGCCGGTCATTCCTCCCGATCTAAGGCCGCTCGTCCCGCTTGACGGCGGAAGATTCGCGACTTCCGATCTGAACGATCTATACCGCAGGGTCATTAACCGTAATAACCGTTTACGTAAATTAATAGAATTGAATGCGCCTGAGATCATTATCCGAAATGAAAAGCGGATGCTGCAGGAGTCCGTTGACGCGTTATTGGACAATGGCAGGCACGGCAAGCCGGTTGTCGGAGCGAATAACCGTCCTTTAAAGTCTCTTGCGGATATGTTAAAAGGCAAGCAGGGGCGTTTCAGACAGAATTTGTTAGGTAAGCGTGTCGATTATTCAGGCCGTTCGGTCATTGTTGTCGGCCCTGACCTGAAGCTTCATGAATGCGGCCTGCCGAAACAGATGGCGCTGGAATTGTTTGAGCCGTTCATCATTAAGAAGCTGAAAGAAAAAGGGTTCGTGCATACTATTAAAGGCGCGCGCCGCATGGTCGGCCACGGTAAGATCGAAGTTTGGGATATCCTGGATGAAGTTATCAAGGATCATCCTGTATTGTTAAACCGCGCGCCTACGCTGCACCGTTTAAGTATCCAGGCTTTTCAGCCTGTTTTGACCGAAGGTAAAGCGATCAAGATCCATCCCCTGGTTTGTACGGGTTTTAACGCTGATTTCGACGGGGACCAGATGGCCGTCCATGTGCCGCTATCCCTGGAAGCCCAGATGGAATCAAAGGTTTTGATGCTTTCCGTCAATAATATTTTCTCGCCCGCTCATGGCCGTCCCATTGTTACTTCGACCCAGGATATCATCCTGGGGCTTTCATATATGTCTAAAGAGAGAGCCGGGTCCAAGGGTGAGAATAAGATTTTCAGTAATGCTGAAGAGGTCATCTGCGCCTATGAAGATAAGGTGGTTGAACTCCATGCTAAGGTCAAACTGCGGGTGGAGAGCTTCTTTAATTTAGAAGAAAAGAAATTGTATCCCGCTAAACAGATGATCACGACGACTGTCGGCAGGGTTATATTCAACCAGGTCCTGCCGGAAGGTTTCGGTTTCGTGAGCAAAGAGCTTAACAAGTCCAATGTCGGGGATATCGTTGCTGAAAGCCACAAGCGCTTTGGGCATACGCGTACTATCCAGTTATTGGATGATATAAAGAAACTCGGCTTCGAAATGGCGACTTTAGGAGGTATTTCAATCGGTATCGACGACTTGGTTATTCCTCATGCCAAACAGGAAGTTTTGAAGGAAGCCCGTGAAGAGGTTGCTAAAGTCGATGATCAGTACCGCAAAGGCGTTATTACCGACCGCGAACGTTATAACAAGGTTATCGATATCTGGACTCACGCGACCGATAGAGTGTCGGATTTTCTGTTCAAAGAAATGTTACCGTTTAACCCTATCTTTATGATGGCTGATTCGGGCGCGCGCGGTTCAAAATTGCAGGTGCGCCAGTTATCAGGTATGCGCGGTTTGATGGCTAAGCCATCGGGTGAGATCATCGAGAACCCTATTACGGCGAATTTTAAAGAAGGTTTGACGGTTTTGGAGTACTTCCTTTCGACGCACGGCGCCCGTAAAGGTCTTGCTGACACGGCCTTAAAGACCGCTGACGCAGGTTATTTAACGCGCCGGCTTATCGACGTCGCCCAGGAGATCATCATAAACGAAGAGGATTGCGGCACGCTCAATGGTATCACGGTGCAGGCTATTACCGAAGGCAATGAAGTCGTGGTGAGCTTACGCGAACGGGTCATCGGCAGGGTTGCCCTCGATAACATCGTTGATATTATTACCGATAACGCGATTGTCGAACAGGGCCAGCAGATCACTGAAGAAAAAGCCGAGATGATCGAGACTTTAGGTATTGAGAAGATCCGTATCCGCAGTGTCTTGACCTGTGAATCCGACAAAGGCGTATGCGTTAAATGCTACGGCAGGAATTTAGCGACCGGAAGAATGATCGAATTGGGTGAAGCAGTAGGTGTTGTCGCCGCGCAGAGCATCGGCGAGCCCGGCACTCAGTTGACCCTGCGTACTTTTCATATCGGCGGTACGGCATCCAGGATCGTTGAGCAGTCTTTTATCAAAGCTAAGAATAAAGGTTTGATCAAATATCATAATGCGAGGGTCGTCCCGAAACGCAAAGAGCATGTTGTCTTGAACAGGAATGCTTCTATCAGCATCAATGATAAAGAAGGGCGTGAATTTGAACGCTATTTGATCCCTCAGGGCGCTTTTATCAGTTTCAAAGACGGCGACGAATTGGAAAAAGGAGTATCGTTCGTGCATTGGGACCCGTATACTTCTCCGATCCTTACCGAAGTTACCGGCCAGGTTAAGTATGAAGATTTAAAGCACGGCGTTACCGTAATCGAAGAATTGAATCCGGTCACGAAATTGACGGAGCATGTGGTCGTTGAGCATAAACAGGAATTCCATCCGCAGATACTTATCCTGGATGAGAAAAAGGATGTTATGGGCATCTATCCTATTCCTGTGGGAGCGCATATCCTGGTCAAAGACGGGCAGACGGTGGAAGCAGGCGACCTGATCGCTAAGATCCCGCGCTTGAGCGTTAAGACGAGGGATATTACCGGCGGTCTTCCGCGCGTCGCGGAGTTGTTTGAAGCCCGCCGTCCGAAGGATCCGGCGATCATCAGTGAAATCGACGGGTTTGTCGAGTTCGGCCAGACGAAGAAAGGCCAGCGGCTTATCATTGTCAAATCACCGACAGGCATGGCGCGGGAATATATTATCCCTCACGGAAAGCATCCGAATGTCTATAAAGGTGATAAGGTAATCGCCGGCCAGCAGTTGACTGACGGACCGGTTGTCTTGCAGGATATTTTACGCGTCTGCGGTGATAAAGTGCTGCAGGAGTATTTAGTCAATGATGTGCAGGAAGTTTACCGGTTACAGGGCGTGCATATCAATGATAAACATATAGAGGTAATCATTAGACAGATGTTGAAGAAGGTCAGGGTTGAAGAAGCAGGTGATACGGAATTCTTGCCGATGCAACAGGTTGATAAATGGCAGTTCCAGAAAGAGAATAACCGTGTGATCAAGAAAGGCGGCAAGCCTGCCCAAGCGACTCCGTTATTATTAGGTATAACAAAGGCTTCTTTGACTACGGAAAGTTTTATTTCCGCTGCCAGCTTCCAGGAAACGACGAGGATGCTTACTGAGGCGGCGACCGCGGGAAAACGGGATGACCTGCTCGGTTTGAAAGAGAACGTCATCGTCGGTCATTTGATCCCGGCCGGCACCGGTTTCGCGCATCATAGAGAGATTGACGTAGTAAAAGCAGCACCGGAGAAAGAATCAACTTCCACGGAAAAGTCGAAGGATTAATCGTATGCCAACTATAACACAATTAATTAGATTCGGTAGGATTTCAAAAAGAAAGAAAACAAAATCACCGGCGCTTAAGAGCTGCCCTCAGAGAAGAGGGGTATGTATTCAAGTCCGTACCATGACGCCTAAGAAACCAAACTCTGCGCTTCGTAAGATTGCCAGGGTCCGTTTAACGACGGGGATCGAAGTTACGGCGTATATTCCCGGTGAAGGGCATAATCTTCAGGAACACTCTATTGTTTTGGTAAGAGGCGGGCGCGTAAAGGATTTGCCGGGTGTTCGGTATCATATTGTCAGAGGCACTTTAGATGCAGCCGGTGTCAATTCAAGAAAGAAGTCACGCTCAAAATACGGGGCGAAGAAGCCTAAATAGTTAACCCAATAACGCGTTAATCCGGCATCCGTGTGATACCGGACAAACAAAAAATCATGAGAAGAAAAAGAGTCTTTAAAAGAGAATTAGTTTCAGATCCGAAGTTCAATAGTAAGGTCGTCG
This sequence comes from Candidatus Omnitrophota bacterium, assembly GCA_041650835.1. Lineage (GTDB taxonomy): Bacteria > Omnitrophota > Gorgyraeia > Gygaellales > Profunditerraquicolaceae > JBAZTA01. Next base: position 538,038 of record JBAZKL010000002.1, on the reverse strand, counting down.
GGAAATTCATCAACATGATCATGCTCGAAGGCAAAAAATCGATCGCCGAAAAGATGGTGTACAGCGCTTTCGAGATCGTCAAGAACCAGTTGAATGAGCCGGACGCGTTGAAAGTTTTCCATAAAGCTATTGATAACGCCCGTCCGCGGCTGGAAGTTAAACCCCGGCGCGTGGGTGGCGCGACGTATCAGGTCCCTATTGAAGTCAGGCAGGAGCGAGGTACGTCTATCGCGCTTCGCTGGCTTCGGGATTTCGCGAAATCAAAAAAAGGCAAGCCCATGCAGGAGAGGCTTGCGGATGAGATCATTGCCGCCTTTAAAGGTGAAGGTGCCTCGATCAAAAAGAGAGACGATACTCACAAGATGGCAGAGTCTAACAAGGCTTTCGCCCACTTTAGGTGGTAATTATATAAATGGATAGAAAAATACCTTTAGAGAAACTCAGGAATATAGGGATCATTGCCCATATCGACGCGGGAAAGACCACGACGACCGAACGGATCTTGTTCTTCACGGGAAGAACGTATAAGATCGGGCAGGTCGATGATGGCACGGCTACCATGGATTGGATGGTGCAGGAACAGGAGCGCGGTATCACCATTACCTCCGCTGCTACGACATGTTCATGGAAAGACAAGCATATCAATATTATTGATACTCCCGGCCATGTCGATTTTACCGTCGAAGTCGAGCGGTCTTTAAAAGTATTGGATGGGGCTGTTATTGTATTTTGCGCGGTAGGAGGTGTTGAACCTCAATCAGAGACCGTATGGCGCCAGGCTGACCGGTATAGCGTGCCCCGTATTGCTTTTGTCAATAAGATGGACCGGACCGGCTGTGATTTCATGGAGACCCTTGATCAGATGCGTAAACGTTTAGGCGCGCATTGCTCGCCGATCCAGCTGCCGTATGGCAAAGAGGATACGTTTAAGGGAGTCGTTGATTTAGTTGAACAGAAATTGTATTTATATAAAGATGATACCGGTAAGGAATTTGATACCGTGGATGTCCCCGCTGAAATGACCGCGGATGTCGAGAAATACCGCGCCGAGCTCATTGAAAAACTGGCGGAAGTCGATGATACAATGCTGGAGAAATACCTGCGTCAGCAGGAAGTAAGCGTCTCGGAGATCAAGGAATCTATCAGGAAAGCGGTAGTTACGAATAAATTCATACCCGTGCTGTGTGGGGCATCCTTTCGGAATAAAGGGGTGCAGATGCTTTTAGATGCGGTCGTCGATTATTTGCCTTCACCGCTGGATGTTCCGCCGATCAAAGGGACTGACCCTGAGACGGGCGAATTTGAAGAGATCGTCGCTTCGGATAAAGCCCCGTTCTGCGCTCTCTGTTTTAAAATAGCGACCGACCCGTTCGTCGGGAAGATAAATTATATCAGAGTTTATTCGGGGACCTTGAATTCAGGTACCTATATTTATAATGCTACGAAAAGGGTGAGGGAGCGTATCACGAAATTAGTCAAGATGCACGCGAACCGGCAGGAGATCGTGGAAACTCTTTTTACCGGAGATATTGCCGCGGCTGTCGGGTTGAAAGATACCAAGACCGGCGATACTCTTTGTACTGAAAATAGCCATATTCTGCTTGAAGCAATGCGTTTCCCTGAACCGGTCATCCAGCAGGCGATCGAGCCGAAGACCAAGAATGACCAGGAAAAGCTGGGCCTGGCATTGCATAAATTATTGGAAGAAGACCCGTCTTTCCGCGTTATCTATAACCATGAAACCGGACAGACCGTTATGTCAGGAATGGGCCAGTTGCATTTGGAAGTCATTAGCGACAGGATCCTGCGTGAATTCAACGTGCAGGTCCAGGTCGGCATGCCGGAAGTAGCGTATCGGGAAACGATCAAGAAAAAAGTCCATGTATCGGGGAAATTCATCCAGCAATCAGGCGGCCGCGGCCAGTACGGCCATGTGGTCATTGAACTTGAACCGCAGGAAACACCCGGAACAGGGGTCACCTTTGAGAATAAGATAAAAGGCGGGTCGATACCTCAGGAATTCATCCCCTCAGTAAAGCAGGGCATTATGGAAACCGCCAAAAGCGGTGTCTTGGCAAGTTATCCGGTTACTGATATCAAGGTTACGTTAGTTGATGGTTCTTACCATGATGTTGATTCATCTGAATTGGCGTTCAAGATGGCAGCAGGCATGGCTTTAACTGATGGATTGCGCAAAGCCCATTCAATATTGCTTGAACCGATCATGGATATGGAAATCACTGCCCCGGAAGAGTTCATGGGCACGGTGATCGGCGACCTTAGTTCGCGGCGCGCTAAAATCATTTCTATAATGCCTCGTGCTAATGTCAGGGCGATCAGGGTCGATGTTCCCTTGGCAGAGATTTTTAATTATGCGACTGTAATGCGTTCTTTAACACAGGGGCGGGCATCCTATACCATGGAGCCCTCATTTTATACAGAGGTGCCTTCACATATATCGGAGAAAATCGTCGCAGGTTTTTCCTCTGTGGGTCAAAAAAAAGCCGTATAACTAATCAGGAGGTGAAATAATGGCTAAAGAGAAATTTGTAAGGTCAAAACCACACGTTAATATAGGGACCATAGGTCACATCGATCACGGCAAGACAACACTTACTGCGGCTATTACTCACGTATTGGCAAAGTTGGGAAGAGCGACAGAACGTCAATACGCTGATATCGCCAAAGGCGGTACGGTCAGAGATGAAACAAAAGTTGTTACTATTTCTGTCGCGCACGTTGAATATGAGACAGAGAACCGTCATTATGCCCATATAGATTGTCCGGGACACGCCGATTACATTAAGAACATGATCACCGGTGCCGCCCAGATGGACGGGGCAATACTGGTTGTTTCTGCTGCTGACGGCCCGATGCCTCAGACCAGGGAGCATATTCTTTTAGCTCGTCAGGTCAATGTGCCTTCTATCGTTGTGTATTTGAATAAAGTCGATACCGTTCAGGATAAAGAATTGATCGATTTGGTCGAGATGGAAGTCAGGGATTTATTGACCAAATACGGTTATCCGGGTGAAAAAACCCCGATCGTCAAGGGAAGCGCTTTAAAGGCATTGCAGGTAACGGACGCAAATAGCCCTGATGCTGCTTCTATCCACGAATTAATGAAGGCTGCGGATGAATTTATTTCGTTACCGCCCCGGGAACTCGATAAGCCTTTATTGATGGCGGTCGAAGACGTTTTCACCATTGAAGGAAGAGGTACGGTTGGAACGGGCAGGATCGAACGCGGTAAGGTGAAGGTTAATGAAGAAGTTGAAGTCGTAGGCCTTCGCCCTGAAGTGAAAAAGACGGTTGTTACCGGCATTGAGATGTTCCGCAAAACCCTTGACGAAGGGCAAGCGGGTGACAACGTCGGGCTTCTTTTGCGCGGTATTGATAAGGATTCTATAGAGCGCGGTATGGTTATCGCCGCTCCGAAATCGATCACTCCTCATACCAAGTTCAAGGCCCAGATATATATCTTGACCAAAGAAGAAGGCGGCAGGCATACGCCGTTCTTCGTCGGATATCGTCCGCAGTTTTATTTCAGGACAACGGATGTTACCGGAGCAGTAAAATTACCTACGGGTGTTGAAATGGTCATGCCCGGAGATAATGTGAGTTTGGAAGTAGAATTAATTACGCCTATTGCTATGGAAAAAGAGTCGCGTTTCGCTATCCGCGAAGGCGGCCACACCGTTGGCGCAGGCGTTGTTGTTGAGATTTTAGCTTAATCGATAATTCCGTAAGGCCCGTTTTAACAGCGAGAGGATAGTCTCCTTGAACTGTTAAAACGGGATACGGTTTATACGAAAAAATCATGCAAAAGATACGAATAAAATTAAAAGCATACGATCATCGCCTTTTGGACCAGGCGGCTGAAGAGATTGCGGAGGCAGTAAAGCGTACAGGTGCCAAGATTTCCGGCCCCCTGCCGCTTCCTACAAAACGGGAAGTTTATACGGTTTTACGTTCTCCGATCATTGATAAAAAATCGCGCGACCAGTTTGATTTATCGACGCATAAGCGCCTTATCGATATCTTTGAGCCGACTGCTAAAACGATCGATTCTTTGCGAAAATTGAATCTACCCGCTGGCGTAGATGTTGAAATTAAATAACAGGCGTTCGTCATGAGCTTTGTTACTTTCATGCTGTGGATCCCCGGAGGGAATTGACAGCTTTAGTTTGTAACGATACTAATGACTTAAAGGTTATAATCGAATATGATAGGTATATTTGGCAAGAAAATAGGTATGACTCAGGTTTACAACGAAAAGGGGCAACTCGTTTGTGTAACGGTGATCGAGGCCGGCCCGTGCCCCATTTTGGCGGTCAAAGAAAAGAATATCCAGTTAGGGTTTGATCAGGTGAAAGAATCCCGATTGAACAAACCGGAAGCGGGTTATTTTAAGAAGCTTAATATTCTTCCGTGCAAATTTATCGGTGAAGTCACGAAAGCCGTTGGTAAAGAATATAAGGTCGGCGAAGAGCTCAAAGCCGATATATTTAAGGCAGGTGACTTTGTTGATGTGAGCGGGACTTCTCTTGGAAAAGGGTTTCAGGGAGGTATGAAGCGCTGGCATTGGAAAGGCGGGTGCGGATCACATGGTTCGACCTCTCATCGCAGAGTCGGTTCTATCGGTTCTACGACGACTCCGGGAAGAGTATTGAGAGGCCATCATATGCCCGGGCATATGGGGAATGCCCGCAAAACAATACAGAGTTTACAGGTTGTTAAAATTGATATAGAGCGCAACCTCTTGATCATTAAAGGCGCTGTTCCGGGGCATAAGAACAGCTATTGTGTTGTGTGTAAAGCAAAGAAGAAAAAATCAGTTTAAGCTACGGCGTGATATCCGCAGTGGGGAATTTCTCATCAAGCGGCAATGACGCAACAGAAAAGAAAAAATGAAAGAAATTACGTTACCAGTATATAATTGCGAAGGAAAAGAAATCGATACGGTTACTTTAGACCATGCCGTTTTCGACGGCGCGGTCAATACCGCTGCGATCTACCAGGCTGTTAATGCGTATCGTGCCAACCAGCGTAAAGGCCTGGCGTCGACAAAGACGCGAGGTGAGGTATCCGGCGGAGGCAAGAAGCCGTGGAAACAAAAAGGGACCGGCAGGGCCCGCGTCGGGTCTACCCGTTCTCCGTTATGGCGCCATGGCGGTGTTACCTTTGGCCCTCATCCCCGCGATTTCTCATACGAGCTGCCTAAAAAGATCAAGAAGGTAGCGTTTAAGTCCGTTATTCTTGAGAAGATCCAGGAAAACAATTTTATCGTTGTCGATGAATTGAAGGTCGGGCAAGTCAAAACGAAAGATATGTTCAAGGTTTTAAGCAATTTGAAGCTTGATCTTGAGAAAAAAGGAACTTTGCTTTTGGTCGATAAACTGGCGGATACGTTAAAAAGGGTTTTACGGAATATTTCCAAAGTAACTTACAATCTCGTCAAAGATGCCAATGTTTATGAGGTTTTAGCAGCGCATAAAATTGTGATCACTCAAGAGGCATTAAAGACTTTAACGAACAGGATCAAATAATGATTACACATTACGATATTATTAAAGCTTTAGTCAGGACTGAGAAATCCACGCTTTCTGAACCCCAGGGAAAATATTTGTTCCTGGTTTTGATGTCAGGGACAAAACGGCAGATCAAGGAAGCGGTGGAACATATCTATAAAGTAAAAGTTGCTTCAGTGAATACCTTGATTGAAAAAGGTAAGCTCAAGAGGGTCAGGTATCAGATCGGAAAAACCCCTGATTCAAAGAAAGCGGTTGTAACGCTTAAAAAAGGCCAGAAGATAGAAACAATTTAACACGGTATCGGTGTTCGGTTATCGGTGTTCGGTAACCTGGGGCCGATAACTGAGAACCAATAACCGGGAACTGAGAAAAACATGGGACTAAAAAAATTCAAACCGACAACACCATCAAGGCGCTGGATGAGCGGGCCTGATTTTAAAGAAATCACCAAAGATAAACCGGAGAGGTCTTTACTGCAGCCGTTGAAAAAATCCGGAGGAAGAAATTCTTACGGCCGTGTTACCGTGCGTCATCGCGGCGGCGGGCATAAAAGAATGCTTCGTTTGGTCGATTTCAAGCGGAACGCCTTTGATCAGCCGGCAAAGGTCATCGCGATCGAGTATGATCCGAATCGTTCAGCGCGTATCGCGTTGGTGGAATATCCGGATAAACAGCGTAAATATATCCTTGCTCCTTTGGGCTTGAATCCCGGAGAAGTTGTCGTTTCTTCCGAACAAAAGAATATCGACATTAAGAATGGTAACTGCCTGCCTTTAAAATTCATCCCGCAGGGTACCATGATCCATAACATTGAATTGGTAAAAGGCAAGGGCGGACAGATCGTCCGCAGTGCCGGAACCTCCGCTCAGATCATGGCAAAAGAAGGCAAGATCGCGCATGTTCGCCTGCCTTCGGGAGAAATACGGTTGATCAGCGTTGATTGTCACGCGACCATCGGCCAACTGGGCAATGTCGAACATGAAGCTATCAGTATTGGAAAAGCAGGCAGAAAGCGCTGGCTGGGGATCAAGCCTACCGTGAGAGGATCTGCTATGAATCCGCATGATCATCCGCATGGCGGCGGTGAAGGTAAAGCCGGGCAGGGAAACCCGCATCCGGTCTCCCCCTGGGGCCAATTGTGCAAAGGTTTTAGGACGCGGAAAAAAGGTAAATATTCCGATAAGTTTATCGTGAAGAGAAGAAGGCCGTAAATTGTTTCTAGTGAAAGCGAGGGGAAATGCCACGTTCAGTAAAAAAAGGTCCATTTGTTGAAGAAAGTTTGTTGAAGAAAGTTGACAGGGTCAGCCGTTCGGGAGGCAGGCAGGTCATTAAAACCTGGTCGCGCCGCTCTACTATCATTCCTGATTTTGTCGGCCTGACATTCTCAGTTTACGACGGGAAAAAACATGTGCCGGTATTTGTCACGGAAAATATGGTGGGCCACAAATTAGGCGAGTTTGCTCCTTCTCGGATATTCAGGAAACACGGCGGTGTTAAGGCTAAAAAAGCGGCAGATAAAACTTAAACGTTAATTTCGCTTGAGTCAGTTGGCTTTATCAGGCAGCAATGCCTTAAGGCAAAACTGGCTCAACGAAGAATCGACTTAAACTAATGTTAGCAAAAGCGCAAGGTAAGTTCTTAAGGGTTTCACCGACTAAGGTAAGGCAGGTCATGGATTTGATCCGCGGAAAAGACGCCGCGGAAGCAGTAGCTATTTTGTTGAATATCAATAAGCGGTCAAAAGAATATTTAATTAAAATCTTGCAATCCGCGATAGCTAATGCTAAAATAAAGGGCTTCGATGTAGAACAGTTGTATATATCAAAGATTCATTGTAATGTAGGGCCGGCATGGAAAAGGTTTAAAGCCGCCGGGTTCGGCAGGGCAGCGCCGATCTTACGCAGGACGGCACATATTAAAATCGAGTTGGATCTAAAAAATAGCAAGTAGTATGTGGTGAGGGAAACGTTATTGTTTGCTTCACGACAAGCTGCAGGCGATAGGTAAAACATGGGACAAAAAGTTCATCCGTATGTATTAAGGTTAGGCATAATCAGAACATGGCAAAGTAAGTGGTTTGCAAAGTCCAAGGACTTTGCGCGCTTCATCAGGGAAGATTATAATATCCGTAAGTTCGTGAAAAGCCGTTTTAAACAGGCTGCGATCGCCCGTGTTATCATCGAGCGTTTGACTGAAAGAATAAAGGTGAGGATCCAGTCTGCCCGCCCGGGGATCATTATCGGCCGTCATGGCGCGGATATTGAGCGTTTACGCGAAGAGTTGAACAGTATGCTTAAACAGGAAGTTTCCATCGATATCGAGGAAGTAAAGGTGCCCGCGTTAGATGCTCAGCTCGTGGCTGAAAATGTGTCGATGCAAATAGAAAAACGCGTTGGTTTCCGCAGGACGATGAAGCGCGCGATCGAGCAATCGATGAACGCGGGAGCCAAAGGTATTAAGATCAGCTGTTCAGGTCGTTTGGACGGAGCTGAAATGTGCCGCACTGAGAATTATAAGCAGGGTAAAATACCCCTTTCAACATTACGCGCGGACATTGATTATGGTTTTGTCGAGGCGGTGACGACCTACGGACTTATCGGGATAAAAGTCTGGCTTTATAAAGGTGAGATATTAACAAAAAAGAATGTTGCGAAGGTAAGCAGTCAGCCTATAGCAGTTCCTAAAGAGATCGCATAGTAAGAAAGTGAGTTTTATATGGTAATGATGCCCAGTAGAGTAAAATACCGCAGGTTGCAGCGCGGAGTCCGCCGTGGAGTGGCTACCCGGGGCGCGAATTTAGTTTTTGGCGAGTACGGATTAAAAGCTTTAGAGAACGGCTGGTTTAAAAATGTTCAGGTAGAAGCTGCGCGCGTTGTTCTGGCCAGGCAGTTACATAAAGGCGGAAAGCTTTGGATCAGGGTATTTACCGATAAACCGATCACTAAAAAACCCGCTGAAATCCGTATGGGTAAAGGTAAGGGCGAGACCGATCACTGGGTCTGCACGGTAAAACGCGGAAAGATATTGTTTGAATTAGGCGGTGTTCCCGAAGAATACGCGCGTATCTGTTTCAGGTTGGTCGCATATAAATTGCCGTTCAAGACCAAATTTATTTCACGGGCGCATAAATAAAAGCGAGATCAGGAGTTGTTGAAAACATGAAAATCCAAGAATTAAAGAATCTTTCAAAAGAAGAATTAGTGTTAAAGGAAAAATCCCTGAAAGAAGAACTCGGGAAGCTCAATCAGCAGCGTTATACTACTCAGCCGGAGAAGCCGCATATGTTTTCTTCTATTAAGAGGGATATCGCTCGTATAGAAACGATCTTAAATGAAAAGAAAGTAGAGAAGGCCAATGGGTAAGACTAAAGAGATTCAAGGAACGGTGTTGAGCAATAAAATGCAAAAGACCATTATTGTCAGCGTGGTCCGCGCGAGCAAGCATCCGAAATACGGCAGGATCATGAAGAAGGCAAATAAATTCAAGGCCCATGATGAGAAGAATACGGCTCAGATCGGCGATATTGTAAGGATACAGGAGACACGGCCGTTATCCAAGGATAAACGGTTTCGCTTACTGCGCATTGTAAAGAAAGCAGCGGCTGCTGATATAGAAATCAAATAAGGTAAAGAGATCCTTTAAAGCTTTAGTTTTATGCGGGAATTGATTTATTCGCCGGATAAGGCAAAGTGAGGATTAAGAAGCCATGATACAATTGAAGACAGTAGTTGATGTAGCGGATAATACGGGAGCCAAGCGCGCTTCGTTCATCGGGGTATTAGGAAAGAAGAACTGCCAGTTGGCTGGTGTCGGGGATATCATCAATGTTAACGTGAAAGAATCTGCCCCTGAAGCGACGATCAAAAAAGGGGAAGTCGCCAAAGCGGTAGTGGTGCGTACGAAACATGATATACGCAGAGAAGATGGTTCGGTGCTGCGTTTTGACCGTAATGCGATCGTCTTTATCGACGCGCAGTCAAATCCGCGCGGAACCCGTGTATTTGGCCCGGTGGCCAAAGAGCTCAGGGAGAGAAACTTTACCAAGATTATTTCTTTAGCTCCTGAAGTAATCTAATAATTAAATCGTGCGGGTTGGCGCGCACTAGACAAGGAAACGATTGAACGGGTGAGGTTAAATAGGAGTTCGATCCGTCAGTCGTAGAGGCAGTAATGTTTAAGATAAAAAAGGGTGATACGGTACAGGTAATAACAGGCGCTGACAAAGGCAAAAAAGGAAAAATCCTGGAGATATTCGGTGCTTCGGGCCGCGCGCTTGTAGAGGGCATAAAGCTGGTAAAGAAGCATAAGCGTCAGACGCGCCAGGATCAGAAAGGCGGGATCATTTCGACTGAGGCCCCGATCAATCTTTCGAACTTGATGGCAATCTGCAAGAATTGTAACCGTCCGGTCAGGGTAGGCAGCAATACTTTAAAAGACGGAACTAAGTCGCGAGTTTGTAAAAAGTGTAAAGAACCACTGTAACAATTGTTTGGCGGAGAGTAACCCAAACAATACGTTATTGATATACGGAGTGAATCACATGAAACCACGTTTATTAGAAAAATACAGAGAAGAAATAATCCCCCAGCTTATGGAGAAATTCGGCATTAAAAACCGGTTTGCCGTGCCTCGTTTAGAAAAGATCGTTGTAAACATGGGTGTCGGTGAAGGTATACAGGATATCAAGATCCTGGAAAAAGCGATGGAGGAATTATCGCTTATTACCGGGCAGAAGCCTATTATGCGCAGGGCTAAGAAAGCTATCGCGAATTTCAAGGTGCGCGAAGGCCACCCCGTTGGCTGTAAGGTGACCTTGCGCCGGGCGAGGATGTATGAATTTATGGACCGCCTGGTAAACGCGGCACTTCCGCGTATCCGCGACTTTCGCGGTGTTTCAGATACCGCTTTTGATAAGGCGGGGAATTACACGCTTGGCCTTTCTGAACAGGGTATTTTGCCGGAATTAGAGTTTGACAGGATCACGCGGCCTCAGGGGATGGATATAACGTTTGTGATCAAAAATGGTTTGGTCCGCCAGCAGGCTCAGGAACTTTTAAGGCTGTTTGGCATGCCTTTTCAGGTAAAAGAATAGCACCAGGCACAGGGGCTTTATCATAGTAAAAAGAAATTGTTAATATCGGGATCTCGTTAGTTCTGCTGTTGTCGCGCGCCGTGAGCAAAGATACTGCGGAACGTAACGATCAAAACGATTAAAGGAGTAGAGATAAAGGATGGCTAAGAAATCGCAAATAGAAAGATGGAAGAGGACTCCAAAGTTTTCTTCACGTAAATATAATCGCTGCCCTATTTGCGGCAGGTCAGGTGCATATTTAAGGAGATTTCAACTCTGCCGTTTATGCTTTCGAGAATTAGCAAGGCAAGGGTTAATCCCCGGGGTTAAGAAAGCTAGTTGGTAAACAACCGTGGAATAAGCGCGATCCCGTGGAAGTGTGGTTCATCAACGCCTGCGGCGTAAAGGCGCAGGTGTATTTATCGAGGGAGTAAAATAAATGTCCAGGACAGATTTAATCGCTGATAACTTTACTATGATTCGCAATGCCATAATGGCAAAAAAAGAGAATTTGGATATCCCCGCTTCCAAAATGACCAAGTCTATTTTGGAGATCTTAAAGAGAGAAGGTTATATCGAAACGTTTAAATTGCTCGAAGATAAGAAGCAGGGGATGTTCCGGGTGTATTTGAAATATATCGGTTCTAAGCCCGCGATCCGCAATATTAAAAGGATCTCTAAACCGGGCTTACGGATCTATGTAAAACACCAGAAAGTTCCTTCTGTTTTGCGCGGAAGAGGTCTGGCGATCGTTTCCACCCCAATGGGCCTGATCACGGATAAAGAGGCAAAAGAAAAAGGCGTCGGCGGTGAAATTATCGGTTATATTTGGTAAGCGTATAAAACATATACCCGTTCCTTTTATGGTAAATCGCGGGTTAATTCGCCAATTCCAGGGTTAGTTAAAGCTACTTAAGGAAAGGCTCATCAAAAATGTCAAGAATAGGCAGAAAATTAATTAGTATCCCTAAAGATGTTAAGGTTGAAGTAAAGAATGGCGTTATCCTTATTGAAGGCCCGAAAGGAAAGCTTTCCCGGGAGATTTCAAAAGGGATCTCCGCTGAGGCCGCTGAAGGTGCGATCTCAGTGAAAAGAACGGTTGATACTAAGACCGCCCGGGCGTTACAAGGTTTAAACCGCGCGTTGATCGCCAATATGATCAAAGGCGTGACGGAAGGTTATGTCAAGGAATTGGAGATCCAGGGCGTGGGGTTTCGCGCTGCGTTACAGGGGAACACGTTAACTATGCAGCTTGGTTATTCGCATCCTTGTGTTTTTACCATGCCCGAAGGTATTAAAATAGAAGTCCCGAAGCAAACCCAGGTCATTATCCGTGGTATTGATAAAGAAATTGTTGGAGAAATTGCCGCTGAGATCCGTGCTGCGTACCCTCCGGAGCCGTATAAAGGCAAAGGTGTCCGTTATAAAGGAGAGTACGTGAAAAAGAAAGTCGGTAAGGCACAGGCGACTAAATAAAAAACCCTCTTTTGTATTGTCCTGGCGGCAATGCAGAAGAATAATCGGGCGAGTAATGTATGGCCGTACGCATAGATTACCCCCTTCGCACAAATGAATGATAAAAAAGTAGTAGCACGATTAAAAAGACACGGCAAGATCAGAGTACGCTTAAGCGGCACAACGTTGGTGCCTCGTTTGATCGTCCGCCGCAGCCTCAGGAACATATTCGCTTCGGTGATGGATGATACCAGGAATAAGACCCTGTTTTCCCTCTCTACGCTTGATAAAGAAGTAAAATCAAAATTCGCGTACGCGGGAAACCAAAAGGCGGCTGAGTTTTTAGGCGAAGTATTCGCGAAGCGCGCAAAGGAAAAAGGCGTTTCTCAAGTTGTTTTCGACCGTGCGGGTTATTTGTATCATGGAAGAGTAAAGATTTTCGCGGAGAGTCTCCGCAAGCACGGCTTGGAATTTTAATATGGATAAATGCTCGGGGGTTATTCCCCGTGTTTAATCCACACAAAGAGGGTATTTAAAAATGCGTGAATTAAGTATCGAACAGCAGCCGGAATTAGTTGAAAAGATAGTTATGATCAACCGAGTGGCTAAGGTAACGAAGGGGGGCAAGAAGATGTCTTTCAGCGCCCTGGTTGTTGTTGGCGACCGTAAAGGCCATGTCGGGTTCGCTTTAGGCAAAGCCAATGAAGTAGCCGACGCTATCCGCAAAGGCTTGACTAAAGCCAAAAAGAGCATGTTACGGGTACCGGTTGTTGATGCGTCAATACCCCATGATATTATTGGAAAATACGGCGGCGCGAAAGTACTCTTGAAACCGGCGTCTGAAGGTACGGGTGTTATCGCGGCCGGGCCGATACGCGCGATCTGTGAAGCTTGCGGCATAAAAGATATTTTGACTAAATCCCTGCAATCCAATAATCCTATTAACGTTATCAAAGCTACGATTGAAGGATTAAAGAATTTAAAGGAATAAAACATGAAAAAAGAAAACTCTCAAGGCAAGGCATCAAAAAAGCAATCAGAGAAGGCAAAAGCGCCGCAGCAGGCGAAAAAAGAAGTAGTTCGGCCTGAAAAGCCCGTGGAAAAGCCTCAGGTGAAGGTTGAGGCCCCCAGGGGATCCATTCAGGTGGTCGGCCTGCATAATTTAAAGGCTCCGTATGGAGCGCATAAAAAACGAAAGCTCCTGGGAAGAGGTTCAAGCTCCGGGCACGGCAAGACATCGACCAGGGGAAGTAAGGGCCAGACCTCCCGTACAGGCCGTGATTTCTATCTCGGCTTTGAAGGAGGACAGACTCCTTTGATCCGCAGGATGCCTAAACGAGGCTTTAACAGTAAGTTCCCGACAAGATATCAGATCGTAAACCTTGATATTGTCGCGAAGCTAAAAGAACCGATCATCAATCCCGCGGTGTTATTCGAGCAGGGGATTGTTAAAAGCAAAAATAAACTTGTCAAGATACTTGGCAACGGAGAAATTAAACAACCGAAAACTTTTCAGGCTCACGCTTTTTCCCAGCAGGCAAAAGATAAAATAACGAATGCCGGCGGTAAGTTTGAGGTCATCAATGCTTAGTGCATTAGTCAATTCGTTTAAGATCCCGGATCTGAAAAAGCGTTTAATTATCACCGGTATACTTATCGCGATATACCGTATCGGTTGTTACGTCCCGACTCCCGGTATTGACGGCGCGGCGCTGGCGGAATTCTTTACGCGGGTCGCCCAGACCCAGGGGGGAACGCTCTTTGGTATCATTAATATGTTTTCCGGCGGCGCTATGGAGCGCTTGACGATCTTTGCTTTGGGCATTATGCCGTATATTTCTGCGTCAATTATCCTGCAGCTTTTGACGGCAGTGATCCCCAGCCTTGAAAAGCTCGCGAAAGAAGGCCATGCCGGCCATGAAAAGATAAACCAGTATACGAGATTCGGCACGGTAATTCTTTCTATCGTGCAATCATTTTTTATCGCTTTGTGGCTTGAAAATCCCGCCCGTTTTGAAGGCCTAAGGATCGTTTTATCTCCGGGGTTAGGTTTCAGGCTTTTAACCGTATTGACTTTGACGACCGGTACCATATTTATTATGTGGCTGGGTGAACAGATCCAGGAACGGGGGATCGGAAACGGTATATCGCTGGTTATCGCAGCGGGTATCATTTCGCGCATGCCGGCCGCGCTTCACCAGTTGTTTGCATTAGTATCGCCTTTTTCTCCCGAGCTCCGGCAGATCCAGCCGATCACGCTCATCATTATGGCGGCGTTAGCGGTGCTGGTTGTTTTTTCCGTTGTTTTGATAACGCAAGGGTATCGCAAGATCCCCGTGCAATATGCCCGCAGGATCGTCGGCAGAAAGATTTACGGGGGGCAGGCGACGTATATCCCGTTGAAGGTAGATCAGTCCGGCGTCATTGCTATTATTTTCGCCCAATCGATCATCCTTTTTCCGGCGACTATCGCTTCGTTCATCCCGAATCCGACCTTTCAGCATTTTGCTCAAGGATTAGTACGCGGGAATTTGCTTTATACGGTAATTTACGCGCTCTTGATCATATTCTTTTGTTATTTCTATACGGCTATAATCTTTAATCCGCTTGAAATATCGGAAAACATGAAGAAATACGGCGGGTTTATTCCCGGCATACGTCCCGGGACGCCGACTGCCGAATATTTAGATTACGTGATGACGCGTATCACTCTGGCGGGGGCAATGTTCATTGCCTGTATCGCTATATTTCCCGATTTTATTATGGCATGGCTGAAGGTGCCGTATTTGGTCGCATCATTTTTCGGAGGCACCGGTATTTTGATCGTAGTCGGCGTTATGTTGGACACGATCAAGCAGATCGAATCTCATTTATTGACGCATCATTACGAAGGATTTGTAAAGGCGGGTAAAATCAGGGGGCGTAGATCATGATCATAGTTCTCTTAGGGCCACCAGGAGCGGGAAAAGGGACTCAATCAAAGACGTTGGCAAAACGATTAAACTTGGCGCATATCTCTACCGGCGACCTTTTGCGCCAGAATGTAGCTGAAAATACTCCCTTAGGCAAACAAGCCAAGGATTTCATGGAAAAAGGGCTCTTGGTACCGGATGAATTAGTTACCCAGATGCTTATTAAACGCTTCGGCCAGCATGATCTAAAGCCGGGGTTTATTCTTGACGGGTATCCGCGTACGATCAACCAGGCGAAAGCCTTGGATGAAGTGCTTAAATCAATTAAGCGGCAGGTAAAGCTCGTCGTATATTTAGATACGAGCGCGGCGGTGATCATCCAGCGGCTTTCCGGAAGGTTAGTCTGCAGGAAATGCGGCAGCAATTTTCATAAGAGCAATATGCCTCCTAAGGTCGCGAATGTTTGCGACCATTGCAAAGGGGAATTATATCAAAGGACCGACGATAAAGAGGAGACTATTAAGAACCGCCTTTCGGTTTATAAGAAAGAGGTTCGCAGCCTTATTGAACATTACCAGCAGGCCAGGAAACTCGAACGGGTGCTCGCAGACGATGATGCGCCGGTTGTGTTAGAAAAGATCATTGAATTAGTCCGTCAAAAGAATGATTCCGTTAAAGTCTGAAAAAGACCTGGAAATGATGCGCCAAGCCGGCAAGATCTTGGCGAGGATAATGCGCAGGCTTCAGGAAGTGATAGCTGTGGGGATGACGACAGCTGAAATTGATTGTTTAGCTGCTGATCTGATACATAAAGAGCAGGTCCTCCCGGCGTTTAAAGGATATAAAGGTTATCCGTCAACTATCTGTGCTTCGGTTAATGATGAGATCGTTCATGGGATCCCGGGGCAGCGGAAATTAAGGGGCGGTGATATTATCAGCCTTGACTTAGGCATTAATTATCAGGGATATTTTTCTGATATGGCAATTACACTTCCTTTGGGAAGAGTTATTGCGCCGGTCAAGAAGTTGATCGAAGTAACGAAGAAATCTTTGACAGAAGGCATTAAAGAAGCCAGAGTGAATAATCGTTTATCGGATATCTCTTCTGCGATCCAATCGTATGTGGAGCGCAACGGCTTTTCCGTGGTCCGCCAATTTGTCGGGCATGGGATCGGCAGGAATTTGCACGAAGAACCCGAGGTCCCCAATTTCGGCAGGCCGCACCAGGGAGCGGTTTTACAGGGAGGTATGGTCATTGCGATCGAGCCGATGGTTAATATAGGTGGCTGGGAATGCAGCGTTACCGAGAACGGCTGGACGGCGGTGACTAATGATGGTTCGATCTCCGCTCATTTTGAGCATACGGTCGCCATTACGCCTGCAGGTCCGGAGATATTAACTCAATAAAGGATAACTCTTATTTATGGCAAAGGAAGAATTAATCGAGACAGAAGGTAAAGTTTTGGAAGCTTTGCCGAACGCGGTTTTTAAAGTAGAATTAGAAAACGGGCATAGTGTATTGGCCCATGTGTCAGGCAAGATGAGGATGCATTTTATCCGGATATTGCCCGGCGATAAAGTAAAATTGGAACTTTCTCCCTATGATTTAACCAAAGGTAGAATTACCTTCCGCGTTAAATAAGGGTGTAAAAGGTGTCAGTAATGTTTATGATACCGTAATCAAGGTTCGTGAGGAGGAAAAGAGCGTGAAAGTAAAGGCGTCAGTCAGAAAGATCTGCGATAAATGTAAAATTGTGCGGCGAAAATCTGTTGTCCGTGTTATTTGCTCTAATCCGAAACATAAACAGAGGCAGGGATAAATACCGTCTTCGTGTACGATTACACTGACGTTTAACAGAAATTTAAAGGAGGAAATAAAGTGCCGAGGATCCTGGGTGTTGACATACCAAAAGAAAAAAGGATAGATATAGCGTTAACATATTTATATGGCGTGGGGAAATTTGTTGCACTTTTGATCCTTAAGGATGCTCAGATAGCCCCCGAGAAGCGCGCTAAAGATTTAAGCGACGAAGAAGTTGCCCGTATCGTTAATGCCATACAGAAATGTTCGTATAAGATCGAGGGTGATTTGCGCAGGGATATTTCTCAGAATATCAAGCGTTTAACCGAAATCGGGTCTTATCGCGGGATGCGGCATAAAAAAGGGCTTCCGGTACGAGGGCAGCGTACGCGTACTAATTCACGCACCAGGAAAGGCCCGAAAAAAGGAAGTATGGCGGTCGTCAAAAAGAAAACCGCTTAATACTCCGTGCGTGAGGTTTGTGGCGCTTAAGAGCAACCTATCTAATAATTAGAGGAGAAGGTAATGACAGAAAAAGCAAAAAAGAAAAAAATAGCCAGAGGTATAACAGCCGGTATTGCCCATATCCAGGCCAGTTTCAATAATACGATCATTACGATAACGGATAAACAAGGCAATGTTTTAGTATGGTCTACTCCCGGCATCGTCGGATATGGCGGTTCGAAGCGTTCCACTCCGTTTGCCGCTCAGACCGCAGCGACTGACGCAGCGCGCAAGGCAAAAGAGATCGGTATTAAAGATATAGAGGTCAATGTCAAAGGCCCCGGGCCCGGGAGAGAATCAGCGATACGGGCATTGCAAGCAGCCGGCCTGAACGTGACTATCATTAAAGATTTGACCCCTATCCCGCATAACGGGTGCAGGGCAAAGAAGAAACGAAGAGTATAAGGAATGTAGGTAATTCGGGTAATCTTTCGGGCAGGTGCTTCTTTAGGAAGATCCCCTCATTAAGGAGAGTGTAAGATACATGGCAAGGTATACTGGAGCAGTATGTAGATTATGTCGGCGAGAGCAGGAAAAATTATTTCTCAAAGGAAACAGGTGTAATACTGAAAAATGCGGTGTCGCCAAAAGAAATTTCGCTCCGGGACAGCATGGCCCGTTAAAAACCCGGATGAAGCTGTCTAATTATGGCGTACAGTTGCGTGAAAAACAAAAAGTCCGCAGGATCTATGGGGTCCTTGAAAAACAGTTCCGCATTTATTTTGACATCGCTTCAAAGACCAAAGGCGTTACCGGAAAGGTCCTCTTGCAGCTTTTGGAGAGAAGGCTGGATAATGTCATTTACCGTTTGGGCCTGGGAACTTCCCGCGCTCAGGCGCGCCAGGTCGTGCGCCACAATTTCGTTTATGTGAATGCGCATCGCGTTAATATCCCTTCTTTCCTGGTGGATAAAGATGATGTGATCGAGCTTAAAGCTAAGGATAAAGCAAAGAATAAATTAAAAGATAATATGGAGCTCTCGAAAGACCGGACAATTCCTTCGTGGCTTGCGTTTGAGCCGAAGGATTTAAAGGCAAGCGTCTTACGTTTGCCGGAAAAAGCGGATATTCAACAGCCGATCGAAGAACAGTTGATCGTAGAACTCTATTCTAAATAAACAGGATAATTGACAATAATAGTTTCTTTCGGAAACTAATATACTTAGGGAGGCAAGAATGGGAGTAAAATGGAGAGATTTTCAACTGCCAAAGAAATTAGAGTGCGAAGAGTCCTCATATAGCAATACCTATGGGAAATTCTTTGCCGCTCCTTTTGAACGCGGCTATGGTGTTACCTTAGGCAATTCATTGCGGCGTGTATTGCTTTCCTCTATTGAAGGAAGCGCGGTAACTTCTATCAAGGTGCATGGGGTCCAGCATGAGTTTGCCGCGGTGCCCGGTGTCGTGGAAGACGTTTCTGAGATGGTGTTAAATATTAAGAATTTAGTATTGAGATCAAACTCAAAGATACCGAAGCTGATATATATAAAGAAAAACACTAAAGGAGAGATCAAGGCGAAAGATATTGAAACCGATGAGACCATCGAGATCATTAATCCCGACCTGCATATCGCTACCTTGACAAAAGACGCCAGTTTTTCAGTGGAGATGGAAGTGTCCCGGGGCAGGGGGTATCTTTCAGGCGAGCTTAATAAGAAAGAAGACCAGGCGGTTGGGGTCATTCCTATTGATTCACTGTTTAGCCCGGTAAAAAAAGTTATTTTTAGCGTTGAAAATACGCGCGTTGGGCAGCGGACCGATTATGATAAGTTGATCCTGGAAATATTTACTAATGGTTCAATAAGCCCGAAAGATGCCCTTTTATATGCCTCTAATATCCTGCAGCGGCATTTGGATATTTTTGTTAATTTCGGCCAGTTGCCTGAAGAACAGGAAGAGCCCGAAATGACAAAAGAAGAGGTCGCTCTGTATGAAAAACTAAGGCTTCCGATCTCGGAACTTGAGTTGTCCGTGCGCAGCTCTAACTGCCTGCGGGAAGCCAATATTAAAACGATCGCTGATTTAGTAAAACGCTCGGAAGAAGAAATGCTGGCTTTCAAGAATTTCGGAAAGAAGTCTTTGATGGAAATCAAACAGCTTATCGGTGGTATGGGATTGTCGTTAGGCATGCAGATAGATTCTAAGAAATTAAAGAAAGGGTAGTTCATACGGGTACGCGCCTGTATGTGCGTAATAGGTTTATTATAAACGGTTCCTCAGTAAGGTGTTTTTAAAAAAGAGGATAAGAGCAGGAAGTTACTTTGCGTGATTGGCAGGCTTTTTGGTTGAGCGTGGAGTACGTATCTTGCATATAAAAAAATGAGACATCGTAAAGCAAAATCATTAAATAATCGTTTTACCAGTTGGCGTAAGGCTACCTTGCAGAGTTTAGCCCGGAATATGATGGTATACCAGCGTATTACCACAACGCTCCAAAAAGCGAAGGCGGCAAAGCCGCTCGTGGAAAAGCTTATTTCTCTGGGAAAGTCCGATACTCTTTCCGGAAGAAGGGATGCTTTTCAGATCCTCAATGACCATCATTTGGTGGAAATACTTTTCAATGATATCGCCAAGCGTTTTGATAAGCGTAACGGCGGATATACCCGGGTTATCCGGTTGGGGGCGCGCCGCGGAGATAACGCGGAGATGGTGATCTTCGAACTTACGGAAATTAAAGAGAAGGTTAAGAAGGCCAAGAAGGAATCTAAAGAGAAAGAATCCAAAGTCCAAGAAACAACCTCGCCGGAAGCCGAGAAGGACAAAACACTCGAGCATAAGCAGGCCGAAACCAAGACGCAGGAAAAACCGACAACAGATAAGAAACCGTCAAAGAAATTCCTGGGCGGATTACGTAATATCTTTAAGAAAGAACGAGATTCTTTATAAACGTTAATTTCGTTATGTTCGTTACTGCCGTTAATTTCGTTTAACGCGTCAACGATAATAACGAGCTAAACGATAATAACGATATAAACGAAAATAACGACCATGCGAATAGAGACGCGGTTAGCTGATCGTTTAAGAAAAATAAATCCATCCTCTACTCTTGCCATTACCTCAAAGGCAAATAAACTCAAATCCGAAGGCAAAGATATTATCAGCTTTGCTGCCGGTGAACCTGATTTTGCCACTCCCGATGAAGTAAAAGCTTCGGCAATCGAAGCGATCAAGAGTGGTTTCACCAAATATACCCCTACGACCGGAATTCCGGAATTAAAAAAACTTATTAGCGAGAAATTCAAGCGGGATAACGGGCTTGTCTATGAACCCCGCCAGATAGTAGTGTCCTGCGGGGCAAAGCACAGTATTTTTAACGCGCTTTTCGTCCTTGTTGATAAGCAGGATGAAGTATTAATTCCTTCTCCCTACTGGGTCAGCTATCCTGAAATGGTCAATTTGTGCGAAGGGATCCCGCGTTTTATTAAAACTCAAGCCGGTAATAACTTTAAGATGAGCCGGGAAGACCTTGAGAAGAATATTACGCCGCAGACCAAGGTCCTGATCCTTAATAGCCCGTCTAATCCGACGGGGTGCGTTTACAGCGTGGATGAATTAAGGGCGATCAGCGAGATCTGCGTCGAAAAAAAGATCTTTGTTATTTCTGACGAGATCTATGAAACGATCATTTTCGACGGCCTTAAACATGGCTCTATCGCGTCATACGGGCAGGAAATATATGATTTAACATTGACGGTAAACGGCCTTTCTAAGAGCCATTCGATGACCGGCTGGCGGATCGGTTATTTAGGCGGCCCGCGGGATATCGTTGAAGCAATATCGAATTTCCAGGACCATTCCACCTCAAATCCCGCTTCAATCAGCCAGAAAGCGGCAGTTGCGGCATTATCCATGCCGGTTGAGTTTTCTGCCGCTTGCGCGGTGGAATTCCAGAAAAAGCGTGATTACGCGGTGAAGCGTTTAAAGAACATTCCCCGGGTTTCGTATTGCTATCCTCAGGGGGCGTTTTATATTTTTTGCGATATTTCAGCATTTAAGCTGGATTCATTAAGTTTTGCCGCGCGTCTGCTTGATGAAGCAGGGGTCGCGTTAATTCCGGGTAAGAGCTTTGGCCGGGACGATTATGTCCGTATCAGCTTTGCGACGAGCATGGCGCAGATTGAAAAGGGCATGGATAAAATCGAATCCTGGGTTAAAAAAATATAAAAAGAAAGTATTACGAGCATGGGAAAAACAATAGCGGAAAAGATATTGAGCGCGCACGCGGGGAAAGTTTTATCCGCAGGAGAACTTGCGTTATGTAAAATCGATTTTGCCTTCGGCCAGGATGGAACCTCTTCTATTATTATCGACCGGGTGAAAGAACTGGGTTTAAAGCGCCTCAAGACAAAATTCTGCATGGTCATAGACCATAGCGCTCCTTCGCCGAGTGAGGGTGTTTCACGGGTACATAAGAAAATGCGCGGTTTCTCGGAAGATTTTGATGCGTTATTGTATGATATCGGCTGCGGGGTTTGCCATCAGGTCATCCCGGAATCAGGTGAGATCCTGCCCGGAGACCTGGTCTTGGGAGCTGACTCGCATACATGTACGTATGGGGCTTTAGGGATATTTGCCACCGGTGTCGGTTCAACCGATCTATCGATCGCTTTGGCGGCAGGAAAAAACTGGTTTAAAGTCCCTGAAACTATTAAGGTCTTGATAAAAGGTAAGATCCCGAAAGGCATTTACGCGAAAGATATTATTTTGCATACGATCGGCTCTATCGGCGCAAACGGCGCTACCTATAAAGCGGTTGAATTTTACGGCCCGGTGATCGACAAGCTTGATATGGACGGGCGTTTTACCATGTGCAATATGGTAGTCGAAATGGGCGCAAAGGCCGGTTTTATGCCCTATGACCAAAAGACCGCGCTTTGGTTAAAAGACCGCCTTAAAAGCACGCGCAAGATAAAACCGGTCGTCGCGGATCAAGACGCGGTATACTGTAAAGTCATAGAATTCGACATCTCTAAACTTCAACCGCTCGTCGCGGTGCCTCATAACGTCGATACGGTTGTTCCGGTTGGCCGCTTAAAGAAGGTTAATATTCAAGAAGCGGTTGTCGGTACGTGCACTAACGGCAGGCTTACCGATTTAAAAATAGCGGCTTCTTTGCTTAGGTCCCGATCGGTCGCCCCGGGCGTGCGCTGTATTATTGTGCCGGCATCACGGGACATCTATTTGGCTGCCTGCAAGCTGGGGATCATTGAGGTGCTTATTAAAGCGGGCGCTGTGGTAGTAGCGCCGGGATGCGGGCCTTGTGTCGGCACGCATAACGGTATCCCCGCTGACGGGGAGACCGTTATCTCGACTGCGAACAGGAATTTTAAAGGCAGGATGGGGAATCCTAACGCTTATATCTATCTTGCTTCTCCTGCGACGGTCATCGCCTCGGCGATAGAGGGCAAGATCGCTGACCCCAGAAAGTATTTATAGTTTTTTATTGGTCGGGTATGGTTGGTTCTTGAAGCCAACAATTATGGAGGCTGTATATGGAAGTTCGTGAATTGCTGTTATTATGCGTTGAGAAAGGGGCTTCAGATCTGCATTTAACTGAAGGGGAACCGCCATTATTACGTATAGACGGCAAATTGCAACGGACCGAACAGGCAGTTGCCACCAGGGAGAATTTAAAAAAGCTTATTTACAGCATCTTGACCGATCCGCAGAAAGAAATGTTTGAAAAAGACCTGGAACTCGATCTGTCTTTAGCGCTTCCGGGGCTGGACCGTTTCAGGGTGAATGTCCATTTACAAAAAGGTTGTGTTGAAGCCGCATTCCGGCGTGTCCCGCTTACGATCCCGTCTATCGATGAATTAGGGCTGCCGCAGGTAGCTCTTGACCTGGCCCGCAAACCCAACGGCCTTGTTTTGGTTACCGGCCCGACCGGCGTGGGTAAGACCACGACCTTGGCAGCGATGATCGAACTTATCAATAATGAGCGCGAAGCGCTGATGATCACTATTGAGGACCCTATTGAATTTATTCATTACAATAAGAAGTGTGTTATCAAACAGCGGGAGGTTTTCGCCGATACGCATTCTTTCGCGGACGCGCTCAAACATACACTGCGTCAGGACCCGAATGTTATTATCGTCGGAGAAATGCGCGATCTGGAAACTATTTCAACTACCTTGACCGCGGCAGAGACAGGCCATCTTGTTTTAGCAACGTTGCATACTCCTGATGCCCCTCAGACCATTGAAAGGATCATCGATGTGTTCCCGCCGTATCAACAACAGCAGGTGCGCCTGCAGTTGGCAAACTGTTTGCAGGGGGTATTATCTCAGCTTTTGCTTCCGAAAGCTTCGGGAAAAGGCAGGGTACTGGCGACTGAAATCATGGTCGGCACACCCGGTATCAGGAATTTGATCAGGGAACAGGAAATTGAACAGATCCCGACGCTGATGCAGACCGGCAGCCAGTATGGCATGAGAACGATGGATAAATCCCTGAAAGAATTGTATCAAAAAGGGTATATTACTTTAGACCTCGCTATGTCTAAGGCCAAGAATACGGAAGAATTCCGTCAGCTGTAATACTACGGCAAGCGCCCTGCGTTTAAAAGTACCCGGCGCTAGTCGCACCCCGACATAAATGATTGTCGGATACGCCGCTTTCTGCCCAGAAAGGGCGCACCCAGCACACCTATGAGCTGGGGTGCTATGGCGTGTTTTGTTTTCTACGAAAGAGGGTTTTGTAAATGCAGATCAAAGGAAAAAGCCTGAAATTAGGCGACAATATTAATACGGATTTTATCATATCCGGCCGTTATAAATTTTCGATCACCGATATCCATGAGCTGGCAAAGCATATTATGGAGGATATTGATCCTGATTTCTACAAAAAGATCCTTCCGGGAGAATCGATCCTGGTGGCAGGGGAAAACTTCGGCATGGGGTCTTCCCGCGAGCAGGCCCCGCTGGTTATTAAAGAATCGGGGATCACCGCGATCTTAGCCAAGACCTTCGCGCGCATTTTCTTCCGTAATAGTTTTAATGTCGGGTTACTTTTAATTGAGACTGACACCGACAAAATAAGCGCCGGCGATATCCTGAATATCGACTTGGATAAAGGTATTGTCAATAACTCGACGAAGAATATCGAACTGCATATTAAACCAATACCTGCGTTTATGCAGGAATTATTGAAAGAAGGCGGGATCGTTCAGTATTACCGTAAGCACGGGAAATTACCTGAAGTTTCACGATAACACCCAGCATACCGATGAGCTGGGGTGCTGCAGCACCGATAACACCACCGCGCAGATTGGAAGTTGCGCGGGGTGTGCTGCTTTCTGCAGCACCGAGAACCGATAACACCCGGCGCAGATTGGAATTGCGCCGGTGCGCGCTTTCTGCGCAGCCGAAAACCGAGAACCTAAACTATGACTCATAAAATCACTTTAATACCAGGAGATGGAATAGGCCCGGAAGTCGCCAGGGCGGCAAAAAGATGCGTTGATGCTACCGGTGTTAAGATCGACTGGGAAATCGCCTTTGCCGGCCAGGATGCTATAGAAAAATATAATTCACTGCTTCCGGAAGAAACCCTTGATTCTATCCGCAGGAATAAAGTCGCCATTAAAGGACCGATCATTACGCCGATCGGCGAAGGGTTTCGTTCGGTCAACGTCGCGATACGGCAGGCATTGGATCTATACGCGTGCGTGCGGCCGGCGAAGTTATATCAGGGCATCAGGTCGCGCTTTAAGGATATCGATCTGGTGATAGTCAGGGAAAATAGCGAAGATCTGTATTCCGGCATAGAATTCGAAGAAGGACGCCCGGAAACCAAGGACCTTATCGAAAGAATAGAGAAATACAGCAAGAAAAAGATCCGTCCCGATTCGGGCATATCGATCAAGCCGATCTCAAAAACAGCTTCAGAGCGTATCGTGCGTTATGCTTTTGAATACGCCTTAAAGTATAACCGCAAGAAAGTTACCGCTGTCCATAAAGCCAATATCATGAAGTTTACCGACGGGCTATTCCTGCGCACGGCGAGGGCGGTTGCTGCCGAATACGCGGAGAAAATAATCTTCGAAGAAGCGATTGTTGATAATATGTGCATGCAGTTGGTCGGCAAGCCCCAGAATTACGATGTCCTGGTTTTGCCTAACCTTTACGGTGATATAATCTCAGATCTCTGCGCGGGATTGATCGGCGGATTGGGTATCGCTCCCGGGGCCAATATCGGAGGAGATTTGGCTGTTTTCGAGGCGGTCCATGGTTCAGCGCCGAAATATAAAGGATTGAATAAAGTAAATCCGACGGCAATGATCCTTTCCGGTGTTCTCATGTTGCGCCATATAGGAGAAGAGAAAGCCGCTGACCGCCTGGAGAATGCGGTGAAGGAAATCCTGGCAGAAGGTAAATCCGTAACATATGATTTAAAGCCTCATCTGAGCGACCCCACGGCAGTAGGTACTCAAGAAATGGCCGATGCCATTATTCAGAAGTTATAGATTATATGGTTTATAGTCCATAGTCGATAGTCCATAGACTATGGACCATGGACTATCGACTATGGACTATTTTGTGATCTGTGACCGTACTATTTTTTAAGAGAGAGCTATTATGAAAATAAGTATCATTGGAGCAGGAAATGTCGGCGCACTTGCGGCGATGCGTGTTGCCGAGCAAAATTTAGGCGAAGTAGTGCTTATCGATATCCTGAAAGGAGCAGCTCAGGGAAAAGCTTTTGATCTTGATGATTGCCGCGCTATCCTGGGATGCCATTATACTATTCAGGGCAGTTCATTAATTGAAGATATAAAAGGTTCTGATATTGTCGTGATCACTGCCGGCCTTGCCAGAAAGCCCGGCATGACCCGTGAAGATCTGATCAGTAAGAATGCCGAGATCGTCGGTAGTGTTTCCCGCGCGATCAAGGAATATGCGCCTTTTTCAATCGTGGTCGTGGTCACTAATCCTTTGGATGTGATGACGTATTTGGCGCTCCAGGTCACCGGTTTTGATAAAAGGAAAGTCTTCGGTATGGGCTTGACCCTCGATGCTTCGCGTTTTAGTAATCTTATTGCGCATGAATTCGGGGCAGCGGTTACCGATATCGAGCCATGCGTTATCGGCAGCCATGGCGAAACTATGATGCCGCTTTCCCGTTTCACTAAAATCAAAGGTAAAACGCTTGATACTCTGGGGGCTGTTGAACGCGTCAATGCTTTGGTTGAACGCACCAAAAAACGCGGCCAGGA
Source organism: Candidatus Omnitrophota bacterium (assembly GCA_041650835.1). Classification (GTDB taxonomy): domain Bacteria; phylum Omnitrophota; class Gorgyraeia; order Gygaellales; family Profunditerraquicolaceae; genus JBAZTA01. Next base: position 511,545 of record JBAZKL010000002.1, on the reverse strand, counting down.
GATCGTTTCGCTTTTGGGCAGCGGGAGCGCTTTCTTTGCGCCTTCTGCGGCTATCGCGGAAATTGTCCGCGTGGTCGCGCGTGGTCAAGAACGACTGTTGGGGGTTTCCGCGTTCCTCGACGGAGAATACGGGGTCAAGGGTATTTGCGTGGGAGTCCCCTGTCAATTAGGCAGGCAGGGTATCGGTAAGATCCATATCTTAGACCTCAATAGCTCTGAAAAAGAGGCTTTCCTTAAATCCGCTGAATCTATCCGTGAGTTAATTAAACTGCTTACGCATTAAAAAATACCTTTTGAGGCAAAAGTATGTACGACCTTACGATTATCGGAGCAGGGTGGGCCGGTTTTAATGCCGCAATGGCCGCAAAGAAGCTGGGGTTTAAAACTGTCCTGGTGGAGCGTTCTTTTATCGGGGGCACCTGCCTTAATCAGGGGTGTATCCCGACTAAAGCATTGATCCAATCAGCCAAAGTTTTTAACCTGGTGAAAAAAGCGAAAACATTCGGTATCGATTGCGGCATGTCCGCGTCGCTTTGTTTGCCTGAAATCCAGAAAAGAAAAGATACGATAATCACTCAGCTGCGCCGGGGCATGGAATTCATGCTCAAGGGGACCGAGTGTATCAGCTCTGAAGCGCAGATCATTTCTTCTGATACGGTTAAAACAGCCCGGGGGGAGATAAAAAGCAAATATATCCTTATTGCCAGCGGTTCAAAGCCCGTCGAGCTTGCGAATTTAAAGTTTAACAAAACAAAGGTCATTTCAAGCGATGAGATCATCTCTCTTGCCGCTGTCCCCCGCGCCTTGCTTATCGTCGGAGGGGGCGTCATCGGATGCGAATTCGCCGGCCTGTTTTCTTCCTGGGGAAGCAGGGTGACTTTAGTCGAACTTTCCGCTTGTTTATTACCGGGAGAAGACCGCGATGTCTCACGGAAATTAGAGGCTGTTTTCAAGAAAAAGAATGTCACGGTCATGGTTAATACCGATGCTTCTTCGCTCGATATGAGCGCCTTTGACGTTATATTGGTTTGCGTCGGCAGGAAGCCAAGCTTTGCGGGAGTGTTCGCGGAGAGTTTAGGTTTAGCTGTTGAAAAGGGGCGCATTGTGATCGATGATTACGGCAGGACCAATATCCCCTCGATTTATGCGGCCGGTGATTGTACGGGAAAGCTTATGCTTGCTCATTTTGCCGCTTACCAGGGAAGGACCGCTGTGGAAAATATGGCCATGCCGCCGCAGTTAAAGAAGATAAATCCGGTGAGTGTGCCGAATTGCATTTTTACCGAGCCGGAAATTGCCAGCGTCGGTTTGACTGAAGAACAGGCAGCGGCAGAAGGAATACCGGTTACTGTTATGAAGTTTGATTTCCTGGCGTCTGGAATGGCCCGTATCCTTGATGAAACTGAAGGTTTTGTCAAGATCATTTCAGATAGCTCGACCTTACAGGTACGGGGAGCGGCTTTGATAGGCCCTCGCGTGACTGAATTGATCAGCATTGTTACTTTAGCGATAGAAGCGGGATGGACGGCCCCGGCATTAAAGAAAGTTATTTTTCCTCATCCGACGCTTTCTGAATCTATTTCAGAGGCGTTATCATGAGTTTTAAGTTATTTGATCTAGGGGTAATAGCTTACCAGCAAGCCTGGGAATTGCAGAAAAGCCTGTTTCAAGATGTTGCCTGCGGCCGATTGTCGGCCGGGGTCATTCTTTGTCAGCATCCGGCGGTCATTACCGTCGGAAGGTCGGCAAAAAAAGAAAATATCCTGGCAGATCCTGCTGCGTTAAAAAGCCGCGGAATAGCTGTCTATGATGTTGAACGCGGGGGGGATGTTACCTATCACGGCCCCGGACAGCTCCTGGTCTATCCTATCGTTAATCTCGCCCATGTAAAAAAGGATATCCGCTTTTATATACGGCTGCTTGAGGAAACAGGGTTGGCGCTTTTAGCTGCTTTTGGGGTAACAGGCCTGAGAAAAGCAGGGGCAAGCGGAGTTTGGGTCGGAAATCAAAAGATCGCTTCTTTAGGGATCGCTATAAAACAGTGGATCGCTTATCATGGCTTGGCGATCAATGTCAAGAATGATGACTTGTCCAATTTCTCGTTGATCCGTCCCTGCGGCATGGATATAACCATGACTTCCCTGGAAGGGGTGTTGCAGCGTGAAGTTTCGATAATTCAGGTAAAGCAAATGTTGACGGAAGATTTTTTAAGAAGGAGGCTGTCGTTATGATTCAGGTGATCCTGCCGGAATTAGGAGAAGGAATCGAGAAAGCAACCGTGTCTTTTTGGTACTTTAAAGCGGGTGATACGGTAAAAGAAAAAGATACCCTGGTTGAATTGACTACTGATAAAGCCGCCTTTAACCTCCCGAGCCCGGCAGCGGGTACGATTACCGAGGTGTTTTTCAGTGAGGGAGATCCTGTTAAGGTCGGGGAAGTCCTGGCGTTAATTGACGAATCTGTCCGGTAACGGCAGAATAAAAAATCACTTGACAAAAAAATTAATTTGTTTATAATTAGCACTCTGGAGCGAAGAGTGCTAATAAGGTGCACGGATAAAAACACAAGAGGAGGTGTGGCAATGAAGATCCAACCGTTAGGAGACCGCGTCGTGGTAAGGCCTTTAGAGGCAGAATCTAAGACCAAGGGGGGAATTTTTTTACCTGATACGGCAAAAGAAAAACCTCAAGAGGCAGAGGTTATCGCCGTAGGCAAGGGTAAAGTCTTGGAAAATGGCTCTGTGAAAGCTTTAGAAGTTAAAGTCGGTGATAAGATATTATACGGGAAATATTCCGGCAATGAGATCACCACCAAAGATGGGGAAGAGCTTTTGATCATGAGAGAAGAAGATATACTGGCAATCATCAAATAAAACAAGGGGGAAATAATGGCAAAACAATTGTTGTTTAAGGATGAAGCCCGCAGAAAAATATTGAGCGGCGTTGAGCAGTTGGCTGCGGCGGTAAAGGTGACCCTGGGCCCGAAAGGCCGTAATGTGGTCCTTGATAAGAAATTCGGTTCTCCGACCATAACCAAAGACGGTGTCACGGTCGCCAAAGAGATCGATTTAGAGGATCCCTATGAGAATATGGGCGCGCAGATGGTTAAAGAAGTCGCGGAGAAGACCTCAGATATCGCCGGTGACGGTACCACGACCGCGACCATTCTCGCTGAAGCGATCTACCGTGAAGGTTTGAAGAACGTTACCGCAGGCGCCAATCCGATGGCATTAAAGCGCGGGATCGAAAGAGCGGTTGAGAAGGTCATTGATGAACTCAAGAAGCTTTCTAAGCCGATCAAAGACAAAAAAGAAGTGGCGCAAGTCGCCTCCATTGCGGCGAATTCCGATAAAACGATCGGTGACCTGATCTCGGAAGCGATGGAAAAAGTCGGCAAAGACGGCGTTATTACCGTAGAAGAGGCAAAATCAACGGCAACGACCCTGGAAGTAGTCGAAGGAATGCAGTTCGACCAGGGGTATTTGTCCCCGTATTTTGTCACTGACGCCGATAGGATGGAATGTGTTTTAGAAGAGCCATACATTCTGATCCATGAGAAAAAGATATCTTCTTTGAAGGATTTGCTTCCTTTATTGGAGAAGATCGCCCGCACCGGCAAGCCGCTTTTGATCATTGCTGAAGAAGTTGAAGGCGAAGCGTTAGCTACGTTGGTGGTCAATAAGATCCGCGGGACATTTACCGCCTGTGCCGTTAAAGCCCCGGGCTACGGCGATAGAAGAAAAGCGATGCTTGAAGATATCGCTATTGTTACCAATGGCAAGGCCTTGACTGAAGATTTAGGTATCAAATTGGAAAATGTTGATATCGATGATCTCGGCCGTGCAAAGCGCGTGAAAATCGATAAGGAGAATACCACTATCGTTGAAGGCGCCGGTAAAACAACAGCGATCAACGGCAGGATCTCGCAGCTTCGTAAGCAGATAGAAGATACCGATTCCGATTATGATAAAGAGAAACTTCAGGAGCGCTTAGCCAAGCTTGCAGGCGGAGTCGCGGTCATCAACGTCGGTGCTTCGACTGAAACCGAAATGAAAGAGAAAAAATCCCGCGTGGAAGACGCTCTCCATGCGACGCGCGCTGCAGTCGAGGAAGGTATTATTCCCGGCGGCGGTGTAGGATTGATCCGCGCAATTCCTGCGCTGGATTCATTGAAACTCTCAGGAGATGAAAAAGTAGGCGTTGATATCGTTAAAAGAGCGCTTGAAGAGCCTATCCGTCAACTTACCGGTAACGCCGGTTTGGAAGGCTCTGTTGTGGTTATGAACATTAAAAAAGAAAAGACCAATATCGGTTACGATGTTAATGCGGATGCTTACGTCGATATGATCGAAGCAGGCATCATTGATCCGACAAAAGTGACCCGCTCTGCGTTGCAAAACGCTTCCAGTATCGCAGCTTTATTACTTACTACCGAAGCTTTAGTGGCTGATAAACCTGAAAAGGAAGAAAAGATGCCACCAATGCCTCCGGGAGGCGGAATGGGCGGTATGGGAGGAATGTATTAAGATCGGGCTCTCGTAAGCAATAGTGAGCAGTGATTTCAGGATAAAAGGGCGAAGCGAATTCTTAAGCTTCGCCCTTTATCATTCTTAAAAATTGTCCATTTCCCGGAGTGCGGGTAAAGGACAATTTTACTTCCTGAAATAACCGGGAACCACTGCTTGCAAGAAAGACGCTCTTTGTGTGTAACTCTAATGTTTCAAAGCGGTTAGAATACAGCAATAAGGTTGACAAGAGTTCTTTTGTGTGGTATACTTGAAAAAATTCCGGTGATATTGAAAACGCTTTCAATTGCTTCTTCATTTATCCATAAATCGTATTTTAAAATAATTATGATATTCGATACCGTCAGGCAATTTAACTGGGTAGATATAGTCTTTATCCTGATTTTCTTGAGGTTTTGTTATATTGGTTTAAAGAACGGCTTTTTTACCGCGCTCTTTAAATCCATGGGAACTATACTTGCGATTTATGTATCTTTGCATTATTACACGATCATATCAGATTTTCTTGCCGCGCGCGTCAACTTAAAAGTCCTCCCGAAAGAATTCCTGGATTTTATTGTTTTTGTACTGTTGTCTTCTTTAAGTTATTTATTCTTTGTCGGTATCCGTGAATTACTGAGCCGGTACCTGAAGATGGAAGCTGTCCCCCAGTTGAACAAATGGGGAGGTTTTGTCGTCAGTATTATCAGGGCATTTTTCTTGACGAGCCTTGTGTCGTTCGGTCTTTTAATATCAACGGTCGCTTATTTAAAGACGAGCGCCGTAAACTCATATTCCGGGAGACCGTTATATACGGCGGCTTCTTCAACATACCGCTGGTTTTGGCACGGCTTTATGTCGAAATTCATGACACACGAAAAATTTAATGAAACGGTATTAGAGGTCCAGGAGCCGGAAAAGAAATAAGCTATGGAATTATCTAAGCTTTACCAAAGTATCTTAAAACACGGCATAGCAAGCGACCCCCGGAAAGATAAATCCCGTATAAAGTCATATTCCGATACCGCGATACTCTACGGCAGCCCCCATAGCCAGGTCAGCAAAATCCTTCTGGGGATCGATATTGAAGCGCCTGAAATCTTATTGGCTGACAGGTTGCGCAGGAGCCAGGGTATAGACCTGGTTGTTTCTCATCATCCTGAAGGCCTTGCGTTTGCCGGGCTTTATGAGGTAATGCAGCTGCAGGTTGATCTATTGGTAAAAGCGGGTGTTCCCGCGAGCGTAGCTCAGGGGCTCCTTGAAGAACGAAAACGTGAAGTTGCAAGGCGCATTTTGCCTGCGAATCATATGCGCGCGGTTGATGCTGCCCGTTTGCTTGATATCCCGTTTCTCTGTGTGCATACTCCTGCGGATAATCATGTGTCCGCATATCTGGAAAAATTGTTCCGTACGCGTAAGCCGAAGGTCGTATCGGATATCCTTGATATTTTGAATGGGATACCGGAGTATGAACAGGCAACGCGCAGGCTGGCGGGCCCGAAAATAATCTTAGGCAGTCCGAAGCGTCCGGCAGGGAAGATCTTTCTTGAAATGACCGGCGGGACCGAGGGACATAAAGATGTATACGATAAATTATACAAAACCGGCGTTCGGACGATTGTGTCAATGCATTTAAGTGAGGAGCATTTCAGGAAAGTAAAAGATGTTGACCTGAATGTGGTGATTGCCGGGCACATCTCTTCTGATACGTTAGGTTTGAATTTGCTTTTTGATAAGCTTCAGAAAGACTTTTCGTTCTCTATTCTTGAGTGCTCAGGTTTTACACGGGTCAAAAGGAACAAGTAATCTGTGTGCGCTTTATTTGTGTCATGTGACTCTAATAGTTTCCCATAATAACTATGGCCGGACATATTCCCGAAACGGTTTTAGATACAATATTAAGCCGGACAGATATTGTTGAGTTGATCGGCAGTTCCATCCCTTTGAAGCGGGCCGGCAGGAATTTTAAAGGGATATGCCCCTTTCATCATGAGAAAACACCATCGTTTGTAGTATCGGTCGATAAGCAGATATATCATTGTTTTGGCTGCGGGGCCGGGGGGAATGCGTTTAATTTCCTGGTGCAGTATGAAAGGCTGGAGTTCTTAGAGGCTGTTGAGATACTCGCTCAGAAAGCGGGTATCGTTTTACCTGAAAAACAAAAACAGGACCCCTTGCATGCCAGCCTTAACGCGCAGCTGTATAAAATTAACGGCTTGGCTCTTGCTTTTTATGAAAAAAACCTGGAGGCCTCATCGGGAAAGAAAGCAAAAGAATATTTGCTCAAAAGAGGCATTACCGATGAATCCCTCAAGGCCTTTAAGGTCGGCCTGGCACTGGATTCCTGGGACGCGCTCTTGAGCCATTTACGTTCGCATGGTATCAGCCTATCTCTTATGGAAAAGGCAGGCCTCATCCTGCCGCGCCAATCGGGTTCAGGGTATTATGACCGGTTCCGTAACAGGGTCATCGTGCCTATCTTTGATATAAAAGATAATGTTATCGCTTTTGGAGCGCGTTTACTTCCCGGGACGGAAAATAAGCTTAAGGAAGATGATTCTCCAAAGTATATGAATTCCCCTGAGACTCCTCTTTATGTCAAAGGAAGGAATTTGTACGGATTGTCCTTATCCCGTGAAGCCATTCGTAAGCAGGATTGTGCCGTGGTAGTAGAAGGATACCTGGATTTTATGATGCCTTATCAGCATGGCGTGCGGAATATTGTGGCTTCATTAGGGACCGCGCTTACCGATGAACAGGTCAGGCTGATAAAACGCTACACCCGCAATATCGTGATGGTTTATGACGGTGACCTGGCAGGTGAGATGGCAACACTGCGGTCTTTGGACCTGCTTATTGAAGAAGATATGCACGTAAAGGTTGTCAGCCTCCCGCAAGGGTATGACCCTGATTCTTTTGTGCGTAAGTTTGGGGCACCTGATTTTCAGTCAAAGATCACGGATGCCGAGAATATATTCGACTATAAGATGCGGATGCTTAAAAGCCGCTATCCCCGGACTGAAGTTGAAAGTAAGGCGAGGATTTCCGCGGAAATGCTCGCTACGATCCACAAGTGTAAGAATGAGATCGTTAAGTCTGAGTATATAAAGAAGCTTTCTCAGGAATTGGATGTTTTGGAAGAATCTTTACTTTTGGAGCTCAGGAAAATAAAAGAAGAGCGGCCTGTCTCAGGAGGCCAGGCAGCCGGATCCCGCTCTCAGAAAACGCAGCCGCTGCCGCCGACAGAAAAACTTTTAATACAGTTATTGCTGGAAGAAACAACGTTGATTGAAAGGGTCAGGGATTGCATTGAAATTGAAGACTTCCAGAATGAACATGCCGCCTCTATCATGGGCTTGTTATTTTCCCTTACCCTCGACGGTAAAACTATTGAACCGAAGTCCTTGGTGAACCAACTCAAGGATGAAGAGATCACCCGGCTGGTTTGCGAGTCAAGTTGTATGCCTGAAGTCCTCCAGCAGGATAAAGAAAAAGTCGTAAACGATTGTATACAGCGTCTCAAAATGAAACGGCTTGTTTCCCGCAGGCACTGTTTACAGAAGGAAATAAAAGCGGCGCAAAATTCAGGCAATGAGGCCCAGATCCAAAAATTAATGCGTGAATTTCAACATTTAATCCAGAAGAGGTAATCGATACTATGAAAAAGAAAACCTACAGCAAGGAAATTGTCGATAAGATACTGGCATTAGGAAGGCGTAAGGGTTATCTGACGTATGATGAGGTCAATGACCTGCTCCCTGAAGGCATATCTTCGTCTGAAGAGATCGATCAGCTTTTTGATCTTTTGGGTAACGAGGATATACAGGTCGTGGAAAGCGAGGAGGCGCATGAAGCGGAAAAGAACGCGCCCCAACAGATCAAGGAAGATATCCTGACCGAACAGATAAAGACTGAAGAGCAATTTTTCCCGCTTGATGACCCGGTAAAAATGTATCTCAAACAAATGGGCTCTATCCCGCTTTTGTCCCGGGACGCGGAAATCGCTTTGGCTAAAAAGATCGAAGAGGCCGAAGAAAGGTTTATGCGGGCGGTGTTTGTGACACGCTTTGCCCATAATGAAATATTGGCTATCGTTAAAGAAATCTGCGAGGGCCGGCTCAACCTGGAAGAAGTCATTAAAGGGGAGATTACCACAAGCCAGAAATCGGTTATCTTACGGTTTAAGCGGATTGCCGCGCGTATCAGCCGCAGCCGCAGCAGTGAGAAAACAAATAATTTTCTGATGCAGTTTAACTTTACGACTTCAGTTGTTGAAACGGTTGTGCAAAAACTGAATAAATTGGTCAAAGAGTTCGATAGCCTGGAGCGCCATAAACATAAGAATTTGGCCAATAAACGCCAGATCACCAAAATGTTTGCCGAGCCGTACGCTAAGATCAAAGAGCAGCTTAAGATCATCCGTTATACGCATATGAAATTTAATTATGCCAAGGAGCGGTTGGTGGAGGCGAATTTGCGCTTAGTTGTGAGTATCGCGAAAAAATACAATAATCGTGGATTGTCGTTCCTTGACCTGATCCAGGAAGGCAATATCGGTTTGATGAGGGCAGTTGAGAAATTTGAGTATAAGCGCGGCTATAAATTCTCGACCTATGCTACGTGGTGGATACGCCAGGCGATCACGCGTGCTATTGCCGATCAGGCGCGTACGATCCGTATCCCGGTGCATATGACCGAGACCATTAATAAAATTATCCGTTTCTCCCGTATATTCCTGCAGGAAAACGACCGGGAACCCCGTCCCGAAGAGATCGCCTATAAGATGCGCTTGTCCCAGGATAAGGTTAAAGCTATATTGAAATTCGCGCAAAAACCCATATCGCTGCAGATGCCTATCGGCGATGAAGGCGATACTAATTTCGGCGATTTTATCCAGGATAAACGGGCGACTTCTCCGGCAAATACTGCGGTGCGGGCGATGCTTAAAGAAGAAATGGACAGTATCCTCGACACACTTTCAGATAAGGAACGAAAGATCCTGGTTTTACGCTTTGGCATTAATGACGGCTGCCCGCGCACTTTGGAAGAGGTCGGCAATATTTTTAAGGTCACCCGCGAAAGGATCCGGCAGATTGAAGCAAAGGTCTTGAAGAAATTACGCCATCCTACCCGTTCGAGAAGATTGCGCGCGTTTTTGGACATGAGCCTGGCGCATGAGAAAGAATACTAATTATTCCAATATAGTACTGATTTAAGTCTAAAGTATAAATAACAAAGGAAGATTAAAGATTAAAGGTTCCTGCCTGTCGGCAGACAGGTAATTTTAAATTGAGGCATTGTAACTTTTCTCTTTTAATATTTAGCCTTTAACCTTGAGGCTTCCTTTGTTATTTAACCTTTGATTTTTAAACTTTACGTGAATCTGATATCTTGATTTTCAACTAACCCGCCCCACATTTGTATGCTTACTCAATTCCTTTCTTTAATGATCTTAGCAGTATCGCTGCTCTCCGGTTGCGCGCGTTCCCAGGCAATAACCAAAGTCTGTTTTTCCGATTATTGTGTCCGGGCCCAGGTATGCGATACTTTTGAGAAAAGGTCGCTCGGATTAATGTTTAGAGAATCGCTTTTGGAAAAAGAAGGGATGCTTTTTGTTTTTCCTCAGGAAGAAGTGTATAATTTCTGGATGAAAAATATGCGCATTTCTTTGGATATGATCTGGGTTAATTCCGATAAAAGGATCGTGGATATTAAAGAAGATGTGCATCCCTGCATGCAGGAACCCTGTGAAATAATCCGCCCCGATGCGAAAGCGCGCTATGTGGTCGAGGTTGTATCAGGCTTTGCCAAGAAGCATAAACTGAAGGTAGGGGACCTGATAAAGTTCAAGTATTCGCCGCTATCGGTTAGCGATTTTCGGTAATCGGTTATCGGTGACTAAATTTCTGTTAACCTACCACCGAACGCCGATTACCATTTCTCTAAGTCCTGCCCTTAAAGATAGTTACATTAATTCTTAAATTGACTTTTTTTTATTAGTATGGTATAGTGCTAAATCATTTAGTATTCAATGTATCTTTGTCGATGGAGTGTTATTTTAGGTTTTGTTTCCCTAAAATAAACAAAGGTTTCTTTAAAATGGCGCAACGCAAAAATATAAAGAAGAAAACCGGCGTATCCGCGGCCGGCCGTGCAATGCCTTCTCTAAAGATCCCTAAAACATTTTCCGATATAGCGGCTCACAATATCCCCGGGATAATGCTTGATAACGTCATGATGGGTATTGTGATCATATCTTCCGACCTGAAGATCATTTGGTCCAACAGGACGTTCAAAAAATGGTTTACTAAGATCGATTATAATAAAAAACCGACATGCTATAAATCTTTCTTTGCTCCTTCAAGAAATAAACCGTGCGATAATTGCCCTGTGCTCAAAGCCTTGAAAACCGGGCAGACCCATTCCGCGGAGACGGCCGTGTGCGTCAATGACCGTATCTATAAAATTATCGCTACTCCGGTAAAAGATGATAAAGGAAAGACCCTCTATGTTTTTGAGACGGTAGAAGATATCACGGTCCGCAAACGCGTGGTGGAGGCATTGAAAGAATCTGAATCGCAGTATCACGCGATGATCGACGCGATGGGAGAAGCGATCCATGTAATTGACAAGGATTATAGGATCGTTTTATTTAATACCGCGTTCAAGAAATTTAACGAGGCCCTGGGATTGGAAACTGAAGTGGTCGGGAGGAAGCTTTTCGAGATCTTCTGGTTCTTAACCGACACGGTGCGCGTTGAGTACCAGAAAGCTTTTAGTTCCGGTAAAGTCGTGGTGACCGAGGAATCTAATAAGGTAGGGGAACGCGAGATTGTTACCGAAACAAGAAAGATACCTGTTTTTGAGGGAAATACGGTGGTCCGGGTGATCACGGTCGTCAGGGATATTACCGAGCACAAAAAGAAGGATAAAAAAGTAGAACAGTTGAATCAAGAGCTGCTGATGACGAATAAAAGGTTAAAGCAACTGGTTTTACGTGACCCTCAAACCGGGCTTTTTAACCATCGCTACCTGTTAGAGATCATTGACCCGGAATTTGAACGCGCCAGGAGGAACGGCACTCCTTTATCCGTGATGATGCTGGATATAGATTATTTTAAGTCTATCAATGAAGTCTATGGCCACCAATTCGGAGACCTGGTCTTAAAGCAGCTCGCCCAGCAGCTCAGGAAGATGCTCAGGGATTATGATATCGTGGTCCGTTTCAGCGGGGAGGAGTTCGTGGTTGTTTCTCCCGGGCTGGACCGCAGTGCCGCGTTTAATCTATCGCAGCGTATTTTGGATGCGTTTAATTTGTATAATTTCGGCAATAAGCGGACCGTGGTTAAATTAAAATTGAGCATTGCGGTTGCCTCATATCCGGAAAACAGGGTTTTGGTCGGCATGGAGTTGATCGAACTGACCGAACAGATCTTAAGCAAGGTAAAACAGAGCGGTGGAAATAACGTTTTTACTTCTTTGGATATCCAAAAAGATAAATCCAGCGGTGAGAAGCAGGAAAGCAGCTCTGATGTGGGCTTCTTGCGGGACAAGATCGATAAACTTACCAAAGAGGCTAATCAGAGTTTGATAGAAGCAGTTCTTGCGTTTGCCAAAACCCTTGAATTAAAAGACCATTATACCGGTGAACATGTGGAGCGGACCGTTTATTATGCCACCGAATTGGCGCGGGCGCTCTCTCTGTCAAAGAATGAAATTGAGCGTATCAAGCAGGCTTCTATCCTGCATGATTTAGGCAAGATCGGTATAAGTGATAAGATATTGTTAAAGAATTCCAAGCTTTCCGAAGATGAATTTGAAGAGATTAAGCGCCATCCCCGGATAGGGGTGGATATTATTCGTCCGATCCAATTCCTTCATGGGTTGATCCCGTATATCCTGTATCATCACGAGCGTTGGGATGGAAAGGGGTATCCTAACGGATTAAAAGGAGAAGATATCCCTATTGGCGCGCGGATCATCGCTCTTGCCGACGTTTATCAGGCGCTGACCTCAGACCGCCCGTATCGAAAAGCTTTCTCGAAGGAAGAAGCTATCAAGATCATAAAGGAAGGAGCGGGAACCCAATTTGACCCCGCAATTGTTAATGTGTTTTTAAAAGTATTGCAAAATGAAATGGGGTAACCTCTTTTTTCGCCTTCCACAATAAGTATTGACAAAATACTAAATATATTGTAAAATATTTTTTAACTTAAAATTTTTAACTTATTGGAATACCGTAAGTTAAGGTAAAACCAGTAAGGAGTAAGGTCGTTTTTGAGGAAATTCATGCTTCTATCGGCTTAAAAGCCGGTTTTAAAAGCGGCATTGCGGGGATTAAAGTCGGTTTCTTAATAAATATTCATTAAAGGAGTCAAAATGGCAGAATGGATAGGGATTGGTAAACGGGCGCGTCGGTGTTATGGTTTTGATGAAATTGCTCTGGTTCCCGGGGCTCAGACAATTAATCCGGGTGAAGTTGATACCAGTTGCCAGATCGGAGGAAAGAAGTTTGATATTCCGATATTAGCCGCGGCAATGGATGGGGTTGTTGATGTTAATTTCGCGCTTGCCATGTCGAAATTAGGAGGTATTGCCGTATTGAACCTGGACGGGATCCAAACCCGCTATGAAAAGCCTGAAGAGGTCCTGGAACGGATCGCTTCAGCTTCTCCTCAGGAAGCAACTGAATTGATCCAGTCAATTTACACGACACCTATCAAAGAAAAATTGATCTCTAAAAGGATACATGAGATCAAAAGTAAAAAAGGCACCGCGGTCGTCAGTTGTATCCCCGCGTTTGCCGAGAAATTCTCTAAATTAGCGGTTGCCGCGGGTGCTGACCTGTTCGTTGTTCAGTCAACGGTAACGACGACGAAGCATATTGCCAAAGCCTATAAGAGCTTAGACCTTCATAAATTTTGTAATTCAATGAAAATACCGGTGATCCTTGGTAATTGCGTGACGTATGAGACTACGCTTGACCTGATGGAAACCGGCGCTTCAGGGCTTTTGATCGGTGTCGGGCCCGGGGCCGCCTGCACCACGAGGGGAGTTTTAGGTATCGGGGTGCCGCAGGTTACCGCGACGGTTGATGCCTCAGCCGCCCGTGATTTCTTTTTTAAAAGGACCGGGAAATATGTTTCTATTATCTCCGACGGCGGGATGAACCGCGGCGGTGATATTTGTAAAGCATTTGCCTGCGGGGCGGATGCGGTCATGATCGGCTCGAGCTTTTCCCGCGCGAAAGAAGCTCCGGGGAGAGGGTATCATTGGGGTATGGCGACTTCGCACGTTAACCTGCCGCGCGGCACCCGCATTCAAGTCGGGACTACCGGCACGCTACAAGAAATACTTTTTGGGCCCGCGCGGGTCGATGATGGTTCGCAGAATTTAATGGGGGCGCTCAGGACTTCAATGGGTTCATTAGGCGTCGCGAATTTAAAAGAGATGCATGACGTGGAGATCATTATTGCGCCTTCTATTCAGACAGAAGGAAAGATATTCCAAGTGGGTCAGCGGGTAGGAATGGGAAAATAAACCAAGAGGGATAGCTATGGGAAGAGAAACAGTTCTAATTTTAGATTTTGGTTCGCAATATACCCAATTGATCGCGCGGAGAGTGCGCGAAAGCAAGGTGTTTTCGCGTATTGTTCCTTTTAATACTTCGATACAGCAGATCATCGAAGCTGCTCCGAAAGGGATTATTCTTTCAGGAGGCCCGGCTTCGGTGGTTGATAAAAAGAGCCCGCTTCCCGATAAAAAGATTTTCAGCCTGGGGATACCTGTTTTAGGTATTTGTTACGGTATGCAGCTGATCGCCGAGATGCTTAATGGGAAGACCAGGCATACCCGGGAGCGTGAGTTTGGTAAGGCGGAGCTTTTTGTTGATGATAATCGGGACCTTTTAAGCAGCCTTCCGGGTAATTTCAGCTGTTGGGCAAGCCACGGGGATTATGTGACAAAATTACCCCCCGGCTTTCATATCAGCGCGCATACGCTTAACAGCCCTATCGCTGCTATTTCTAACCGGAAACAAAAGATTTATGGAGTCCAATTCCACCCCGAAGTCACCCATACCGAAAAGGGAAATCAGATCTTAAGCAATTTTCTCTTTAAAATATGCGGCTGTTCGGGGCGTTGGACGATGTCGTCGTTTGTCAAGGAAAGCATTGATACTATCAAAAAAACGGTAGGTAAGAACAAAGTTGTGTTAGGCTTAAGCGGGGGAGTTGATTCTTCCGTCGCGGCATTATTACTTCATAAGGCTATCGGTAAGAATGTGCGTTGCATTTTTATTGATAACGGCCTGTTACGTGAAGATGAGCCCGCGCAGATTAAAAAAGTCTTTCGGAACATGTATCATTTGAACCTTGATTATGTCGATCGTAGTAAGCAATTCCTGACCCGTTTAAAAGGCGTCATTGATCCTGAGGAGAAGCGTAAGATCATCGGCAGGGAGTTTATCAAGGTTTTCGAGGAAGAGGCGGATAAGTTTAAAGGCGTGAAATTCCTGGCTCAGGGGACATTGTACCCCGATGTTATTGAATCGATATCTCCGACAGGCGCTCCTTCGAGCCGTATCAAAAGCCATCATAATGTCGGCGGATTACCGGAGCATATGAAGCTGAAGCTGGTTGAACCGCTGCGCGATCTATTTAAAGATGAAGTCCGTCAAATAGGCCGGGTATTAGAATTACCCGAGGCTATCCTTTTCCGCCAGCCGTTCCCCGGCCCGGGATTGGCGATCCGTATTATTGGAGAAGTCACTGAACCCAGCCTTAAGATCCTGCGTGAAGTTGACAGCCGTGTTGTTGATGAGATCAGGAAAGCAAATTTGTATAATCAGATATGGCAGTCATTTGCCGTGCTTTTACCGATAAAGAGCGTAGGCGTTATGGGTGATGAACGTACCTATGAAAATACCATTGTGCTTCGCTGTGTCACCAGTATCGATGGAATGACCGCAGATTGGGCAAAGATCCCGTATGAAGTCATGGAACGGATCTCCAACCGTGTTATCAATGAAGTCAAAGGTGTCAATCGAGTTGTTTACGACATAACATCCAAGCCCCCGGCCACGATTGAATGGGAATAGTTTGTATTAAAGATTGACGGGTCGATAGTCCATAGTTCATAGTCGATAGTCTATTGACCGGTAACCATAGACTATCGACCATCGATTATAGACCTGTAAGCCTTCTAGTTGTATTCTCACACAATGCCCCACTCCGAATTTGTCCATTTACACCTTCATACCCAATACAGCCTGCTTGACGGAGCTTGTCGAATATCAGATATCCTTAAATTAGCAGCCCAATATAAAATGGATTCCCTGGCGATCACCGATCATGGTAATATGTTCGGCGCGATCGAATTTTATATGGAGGCGCAAAAAGCGGGGATCAAGCCGATCATCGGCGCAGAGGTTTATGTCGCGCCGAAAAGCCGCCTTGATAAAACATCAGGAGGGATAGAGGACGCGGCGAATCATTTGATCCTTTTAGCAAAAGATGAAACGGGGTATCAGAATCTGATGAAGCTGGTTTCTATTGGGTTCTTGGAAGGGTTCTATTACCGGCCCCGTATCGATAAGGAAGTGCTTGTTTCGCATAAAGACGGGCTGATCGCTTTGTCCGCCTGCCTTAAGGGGGAGATCCCTTCTTTAGTGCTCCAGCGCCGCTATAACGACGCGTTAAAGGCGGCAGATGAGTTTTTGCGTATATTCGGTAAAGATAATTTTTATCTGGAGCTTCAAGAAAACTCGATAGAGCAGCAGAAGACCGTTAATGACGGTTTGATACGGATATCCAAAGAATTGCATATCCCGCTGGTAGCGACCAATGACGTGCATTACCTGCAAAAAAGCCATTCCAAGAGCCATGAGGCGCTCCTGTGCATCCAGACCCAGACTACTCTCGATGACCCTAAGCGGATGCGTTTTCAGACGGAAGAATTTTATTTTAAATCGCCCCAGGAAATGAAGGAGCGGTTTAAGGACGTTCCCGAAGCGCTCGCCAATTCTCTGGAGATCGCCCGGCGCTGCAATCTCGAACTTGATTTTAAAAAAGTGCACCTTCCTAAATACACGCTCCCTGAAGGCCAGAATAAAGATGATTTTCTGGAAGAGCTCTGCAAAAAGGGCTTGCAGGAGAAATATCTTGAAGTTACCGATGTGATCCGTAACCGTTTAGCCCATGAGCTCAAGATCATCAAGAGCATGGGATTTACCAGTTATTTTCTTATTGTCTGGGATTTCATTCATTACGCCAAGAGTAATAAAATACCCGTCGGACCGGGAAGGGGCTCGGCTGCGGGAAGCCTGGTGAGTTATCTTTTAGGCATAACGGATATCGACCCGCTCACGTACAACTTGCTGTTTGAGCGCTTCTTGAATCCTGAAAGAAAAGGGCTGCCGGATATCGACATTGATTTTTGTTATGAACGAAGGCAGGAGGTCATTGATTATGTCACTAAGAAATACGGCCAGGAAAATGTTTCCCAGATCATTACCTTCGGGACTATGCAGGCCCGCGCTGTTGTCAGGGATGTAGGCCGGGTCATGGGCATAAGCTATGCCGATGTTGACCGTATCGCTAAATTAATCCCTCCTGACCCGGGTACGACCCTTAAAGACGCGCTCGAAAGCGAGCCGGAACTGAAGAATCTTTATAAAACCGACCCTCAAATAACGAATTTAATCGACACTGCTTTATCGCTGGAAGGCCTTAATCGCCATGCCTCTATCCATGCTGCCGGGGTTGTTATCGCCGACCGGCCGTTGAATAATTATATGCCGTTGTTTAAAACGCAGGAAGACCAGATAACCAGCGGTTATGGTATGGCGATCCTGGAGAAGATCGGGCTCTTAAAGGTCGATTTCCTGGGCTTGAGGACATTAACGGTGATTGACCAGACGTTAAAATTAATCAAGGAAACCCAGCATAAAGATATCGACATGAAGAAGGTGCCGCTCGATGATCCGGCGACGTATAAGTTATTCGCCGCGGCGCAGACGATGGGGGTTTTTCAGTTGGAATCTTCAGGGATGCGTGATCTTCTGCGTAAGCTCGAACCTGAGCGTTTTGAGGACCTGATCGCCCTTTTGGCGCTTTACCGCCCGGGCCCCATGGGCTCAGGCATGCTCACTGATTTCATTCAACGCAAGAAAAAGCAGGTCCCGATAAGGTATGACCATAAGAGTATGGAGCCCATCCTGAAAGATACCTATGGCATTATGGTATATCAGGAGCAGATCATGCAGATCGCTTCTGCATTAGCGGGATTTCCTTTGGCGCAGGCTGACCTTTTGCGGCGGGCGATGAGTAAGAAAAACCCCGAAGTCATGGAGCAGCAGCGTAAGAATTTTATCACCGGTTGTATTAAAAACGGCATAAAAGAATCTGTTGCCTCTAAAATATTCGATAATATCGAATATTTCTCCGGTTATGGCTTTAACCGCAGCCATAGCGCGGCTTATGCCATTATTTCCTACAGGACCGCTTATCTCAAAGCGAATTACCCGGTTGAATTTATGACCGCGCTTTTAACTTCTGAACGGGATAATACCGATAAGATCGTCGAATATGTTTCTGAAGCCCAGCGCATGAAGATCGAGGTTCTGCCTCCCGATATCAATGAGAGCGGAGCTTTATTTAAGGTTCAAGGAAATAATAAGATCAGATTTGGGCTTTTAGCGGTCAAGAATGTAGGCCGCGGCGCGATTGAATCGGTCATCTTCTCTCGTAACCAGACAGGGCCGTTTACATCTCTTTTTGAGCTTTGCCAGCGTATCGATTTGAGGCTGGTTAACCGTAAAG
Source organism: Candidatus Omnitrophota bacterium (assembly GCA_041650835.1). Taxonomy (GTDB): domain Bacteria; phylum Omnitrophota; class Gorgyraeia; order Gygaellales; family Profunditerraquicolaceae; genus JBAZTA01. The sequence continues at coordinate 493,221 of JBAZKL010000002.1, read as the reverse complement.
TCCTGGAGAGCCTCATTAAGTGCGGGGCATTTGATCAGTTCGGGATGGCCCGCGCGCAGATGTTCGCTTCTTTAGATAAGATAATGGAATTTACTTCCCGCACGGCAAAAGACCGGATGAAGGGGCAGTTGTCATTTTTCGACGGCGGACAGGAAGATGATAAACATGTTTTTAAGAATGATTTTGTAGATGAGGTATCCATTAAAGAGTGGTCAGAAACACAGTTATTGTCTTTTGAGAAAGATATGCTCGGCTTTTACGTTACCGGGCATCCTTTGGCGCGGTATTCCCGCGTTTTAAACCGTTTTACTTCTTCGGTGATCAGTGACCTGATAAAGCATAAGGACCAGGATATGGTTAAGATTGTCGGTTTGATCGCCAAGATAAAGCATACGATAACCCGTCAAAAACAGGAAAAGATGGCCATATTGAAAGTGGAAGATTTACATGCCGCCGTTGAAGTGCTTGTTTTCCCAAGCGCCTTTCAAAAGGTATCCCGGTATATTCAGCCTAACAGCGTTGTATTGGTGAGCGGTAAAGTAAATTTGAAGGAAGAGTCTCCGAAAATTATTGTAAATGATTTATTTCCAATAGATGAGATATATAAGCTGATTACCGCGTTAAATATTAATATTTCCGGCATTAGAGATACTCTTTTTGAGAGCCTCAAGCAATTGTTGGCCGCATCCCCCGGTAAAACACCCGTATACCTGCACTTAGATACGCCTGTCAAGTCCCGGATACAGCTGTTGGTGGGTGAAAATTTGTTTGTTGCCCCGTCAGAGAGCTTGATCAGGGATATAGAAGACTTGCTGGGAGCCGAAAAACTCACCATAGCGCTTTAAGGGGAATAATCTAATTTTTTTGTTGACCTAATCCTGATTTTATGGTATATTTAAATTCGTAACATTTTGATGATATTATAGTTGCGAGTAGATTTTCCCGGAAATAAATAAACAAAGCCTATTAAGGAGGTGATTGATGACAAAGAAAGATATTATTTTAAAAGTGTCTGATGAAACGAATTTAAAACAGACGGATGTTAAAAGAGTCGTTCAAAAAACGTTTGACTGTATCGTCGAAGCATTGATCAGAGGAGAAAAGATCGAGCTGCGTAATTTCGGCGTTTTCAAGATAAAAGAAAGAAAAAGCCGCACAGGAAGAAACCCTCGGACCGGGGAAGTTGTACCTGTTCCTCCCAGAAAAGTAGTTGTGTTTAAGTCCGGTTTAGAAATGAAACAAAAGGTCAAATAAGATTTAACATAAGGAATAATGCGAACTTACGTTATTTCTTGGTCTAATCTATTGCGTGGCATACTGATGAAATAGGTTGGATCGAGAAAGGCGCCAATGAGTTCCTGTATTATTCCATAACGTTTTTACGCAATCCACATGTTTAAAAGAGTCCCTGGGACAAAAGATATCCTACCTGACCAGGTATTTCCTTGGCAAAAATTAGAAGAGACCAGCAGGAATATTTTCGCTGTTTATAACTACAAAGAGATCAGGCCTCCTTTAGTAGAAGACGCGGTTTTGTTTAACCGTTCTTTAGGGGAAGCTACAGAAATAGTTCAGAAACAAATGTTTCTGATACATTCTTCGTCCCTTGAGCCGTCAGCAGGCGGGGGGGATGTTTATGCCCTCCGGCCCGAAGCAACTGCTTCTATCGTGCGCGCCTATATTGAGAATAACCTGGATAAAGTAAGCCGTTTTGCCAAGTTTTATTACCTTGGCCCTATGTTTCGTATGGAACGGCCTCAAAAAGGAAGGTTGCGGCAGTTTCATCAATTAGGTTGTGAAGTGATCGGTTCTCAGGATGTGGCTGCTGATATTGAAGTTATCGCGTTGGCTGAGGCATTGCTCAAGAAATTAAGCATAAAAGATTATACTATTGTTGTTAATAGCTTAGGGTGCCCTGAAGATAAAAAGAAATTAGCCGCCCTTTTACGGGAAGGCTTTCAAGATAAGCTGGGGAACCTTTGTCCTGATTGTAATAATCGTTTTAATCGTAATGTGTTACGCATTTTGGATTGTAAAAATCAGGCTTGTCAGGAGATGGTGAAGGAATTAGGTATTAGCGATAAGCATCTCTGCCAGGAATGTAAAGAGCATTTTGAGAGAGTAAAAGCCGGCCTTGATAATTTAAAGATAAAGTATGAACTTTCTTATTTTTTGGTCCGCGGATTAGATTATTACACGCGTACGGTATTTGAGATCATTCATGGCGGCTTGGGAGGCCAGCAGAACGCCCTTGGCGCCGGCGGCCGGTACGATAATCTGATCAGTGACCTCGGAGGAGAGGCGTGCGGCGCTATCGGGTTCGCCTTTGGTATTGAGCGGCTTTTGATGGTTGCGCCGGTCCAGGATGAAGCAGTACGCCAAAAACTGGCGTATTTGATAACCTTAGGTGAACAGGCTAAATCGCGGGGGCTTTTATTATTGCAACGCTTGAGGGATGCGGGGATACCCGCGGACACCGATTTTGAGAATAAATCGGTTAAAGCCGCGATGCGTAAGGCTGACGATCTGAAGGCAAAATACGTTTTGATCCTGGGTGATAATGAATTGCAAAAGAACACGGTCATGATGAAAGATATGGTGCTGGGTGAGCAAAAAGAGGTAGCTCTTGACCGTATAGTTGAATCTTTGAAGGAACTGATTTAAAGAGCGGAGATTGTATCATGTTAAGGACACACACCTGCGGGCAATTGAATGTGAGTGATGTTGGTAAAGAAGTAACGGTATGCGGTTGGGTGGACAGCCGCCGCGACCACGGTAAATTGATCTTTATTGACCTGCGCGACCGTTACGGCCTGACGCAGATAGTTTTTATCCCTAAGGAATCAGGAGATGCGTATACGTTAGCCCATGATCTCAGGAGCGAATTTGTCGTTAAGGTCAAAGGGAAAGTCAATAATCGGCCGAAAGGGACTATTAATCCGAAGCTGGCGACCGGCGAGGTCGAGATCATCGCCCTTGAGATGGAGATACTTAATTCTTCGCTGACGCCTCCTTTTGAAGTCAGGGAAGACCTCGATATTACCGAAGAAATGCGGCTTAAATACCGCTATATCGATTTGAGAAGAAAAAATGTTTTCAATAATTTTATTATGCGGCATAAGATCTATCAGGTTATCCGGTCATTCTTAAACCAGCAGGATTTTATAGAATGTGAAACGCCTATTTTGACCAAATCTACCCCTGAAGGGGCGCGCGATTACCTGGTGCCGTCACGGGTCAATCCCGGGGAATTCTACGCTTTGCCGCAGTCTCCCCAGTTGTTCAAACAGATCTTGATGGTCGCCGGTATTGAAAAATATTACCAGATAGCGAAATGTTTCAGGGATGAAGACCTGCGCGCTGACCGGCAGCCGGAATTTACCCAGTTAGATATTGAAATGTCTTTCGTGAATGAAGAGGATATCTTTTCACTCAGCGAAAAGGTCATGCAGCTCATTTTTAAGGAGATCAAAGGTATTGAGCTGCCTATCCCGTTTCCCCGGATCACCTATGCCGATGCGCAAAGCAAATACCACAGCGATAAGCCCGATCTGCGTAAAGAGCTCAATACGGATTTTGCTTTTGTCTGGGTCGTTGATTTTCCGCTTTTTAAATATAACCAGGAGGAAAACCGATGGGAAAGCGAACATCACCCGTTTACTTCTCCTGCTGTAGAAGATCTCTCGATCCTGGAGCAGAGCCCGGATAAAGTGAAATCGCGTTCATATGACCTGGTATTGAACGGCAATGAGATGGGTTCGGGGTCGATCAGGATCCATAATCCTGAGTTGCAGGAGCGGATATTTAAACTTATCGGTATTCAGCCGGAAGAAGCCCGCCGGCGTTTTGGTTTTCTTTTGGAGGCATTCCGGTTTGGCGCGCCGCCGCACGGCGGGGTCGCTTTCGGGTTAGACAGGCTTTTGACGGTACTTGCCGGAGTGGATAGTATCCGCGAAGTGATCGCTTTTCCGAAGACCCAGAAGGCATTTTGCCCTTTGACGAGCGCGCCTTCAGAGGTAGATGAACGGCAGTTAAAAGAATTAGGGTTATTAATTAAAAAAGCTAATAAGTAATCTTTTAAGGGATAACGACGGTCGATCTAACAATTCGTTTACGTTAACAAGGAGGAAGAAATGAAAAAAGTTCTCATCGCGACGTTCTCAGTCGCCTGTTCAGCGTTATTATTTTCCGGGTGTGTTGTCAGGACCTATCCGGTCAATAAAGACCGGGTTGATCAGGACCTGAATGCAGGCAACCGGGGGTATTTAACGGGGAAACCTCCCGCGGATGAAATTATTGAAAGAAAAGCCACCCGTCCGACGCGCGTGGTCGAAATAGAGTTGCATTCTCCGTTGAAATTTGAGCGTATCAGGCGTCCGGCGAAAAAAGCTTCTCTTCCTGAGCAGGCTCCTGAGGCAGTTACTCCTGCCGGTGAAAGTTCATCCCGGGAAGTGATGAGTGGTCCGCAGGGAGCGGTTACGTATGAAAAATACACCGTGCAGAAGGGGGATACGCTTCAGAAGATCTCAAATAAGTTCTTCGGGACTACCAAGAAGTGGATGAAGATCTTTGAAGCAAATAAAAATGTGCTCAAAACCCCTAATAATATTTATCCCGGAAGAACGATCAATATCCCTCTTGAAAGACTGCCGGAAACAAAAGAGAAATTAAAATAACGCGTTTTTTTCGCGATTGATTATGGATAAAACAATTGTTTTGCAAACTACCCGCGAAGCCCAATTACTTCTCGGGCCGCGTGATGAGCATATCAAGACCATTGAGAAGCGCTTTCATGTCAAGGTCCATTTGCGGGGCGAGCATCTTAAAGTGAGCGGCACACAGTCTAATGTAAACAAAGCCGCGGGTATAATAGAGCATATCTTGACCCGGCTGCGTCAGGGGGAAGAAGGCATCAGCGCTTTTGATGTGCATTATCTGATCAATGATTTCTCTCAAAGGAAATCTTCTCCTGTTGATGTTCAGGATGCACCGATGGCATTCTTACGCAAGTCCAAGGTCAAGCAGATCGAGCCTAAGACCAAGGGGCAGCGTGAATATGTTGAGGCGATCCTTAAGAATGACATTGTTTTTGGCATCGGGCCGGCGGGTACCGGTAAGACGTATTTGGCTATGTCGAGCGCGGTGGAGGCGTTAAAGAACCAGGATGTCCGCAGGATCATTCTGACACGCCCGGCAATAGAAGCGGGGGAGTCCCTCGGTTTTTTACCGGGAGATATCTCAGAGAAAATATCCCCTTACCTGCGGCCGTTATATGACGCGCTGTATGATATGATGGAAGCCGACCGTATTGAAAAATATATCGAGACCGGTATTATTGAAGTTGCGCCGCTTGCCTATATGCGGGGGCGCACCTTAAACGACGCTTTTATCATCCTGGATGAAGCGCAGAATGCTACCGCCGAACAAATGAAAATGTTCTTGACCAGGCTTGGATTTGATTCTAAGGTCGTGATCACCGGGGATGTCACGCAAAGCGACCTTCCTGACGGAAAGCCGGTAGGGCTTTTACAGGCCCAGGATATATTGCGCAATATTGAAGGTATTTCGTTCATCTATTTCTCCGGTTCAGATGTCGTCAGGCATGAGCTGGTGCAGAAAATAATCGAAGCGTATGAAAAATCAAACCGTGTTAAATAAAATTAACTCTTTGCTCCCTCATAAACTGGAGATCTCAGCGTCTTTACGGAACTGTATCTGGTATTGCCTCTGGGTCTTTGCGGGATTTTATCTCTGCCATATCCTGCAGATCGACCTGATCCTGCCGTTATTCCTGTTGCTTATTGTTATTTACCTCAAGGCTCTGTACCGTGATATTAATCAGTCTACCTATAAATTCATTAATCTGGCGTTTCTTTTTGTGCTGATCTTTGTTGCCAGCTATATCATGCTCCAGCAGGGAGTGCCGGTCTTTTATATACCTTTTTGCGCGGTCCCGATGCTGGCGACGATCCTTTTTAATGAACTGATCGTTTCTTTGTTATTGACGGCGGCAACCGCCCTTACCGTTGCTATCGTTGCGGGAAATAATTTTTATTTGGGGATACTTTTTCTTATCAGCGGGATGTCTTCGAGTTTACTGGTATGCGGCGCCCGCAAACGCGTCACGATCCTGCGCGCGGGTTTCATTGTGGGGCTTGTGCAGTTAGTTTTATTGTTTTTCGTCGATAATTTTTATTTTTTCGATTCCAAACGCTATATTATCCTGTTCTTGAACGGGTTTTCCTGCGGTATTATCGTACTGGGGATCTTGCCGATCTTTGAATATCTTTTCGGCACGATCACCAATATCAGCCTTTTAGAGCTGGCGGATTTCAACCATCCGTTGTTAAACCGTTTGATGCTGGAGGCTCCCGGCACCTATCATCATAGCCTTATCGTAGGCAACCTTTCAGAGGCAGGCTGTACGGTTGTCGGGGCTAACGCGCTTCTGGCTCGTATCGGGGCATATTACCATGATGTCGGTAAATTGCAGAAGCCGGAATATTTCAGCGAAAACCAGAGTTTAACGGGTAATAAGCACGATACTTTATCGCCGTCTATGAGCAAGTTAGTGATCATGAACCATGTGAAAGACGGCGTTGAGATGGCTCAGAAATACCGTTTGAACCCCCGGTTGATCGATTTTATCCTTTCTCACCACGGCAATAGCCTGGTGTATTATTTTTACCGGAGGGCTTTGGAAAATGTGGAAGAAGACCAGGAAGTAGCGCAGGAAGGTTTTCGATATCCGGGCCCCAAGCCGAACACGAAGGAGATCGCCATAGTCATGTTGGCGGATTCAGTGGAAGCAGCGATGCGCACCCTCAAAGACCCCGCAAACGACACCATCAAGGATATGGTCCATAAGATCATTAATAATAAGTTTATCGACGGACAATTCGATGAATGCGATCTTACACTCAAAGACCTGGAAAGAATCGCTTCGGTATTTATCCGTATCTTAAGCGGTATTTATCATACCCGTGTCAATTATCCCGATGAAAAACAAGAGCCGCGCGCGTAGATCCGCAGTCCTCCCGGCAGCAAATAACAATCTTTTTTGCCTTACGATCGCTATCAAGAACCTCCAGAAAACGGTCCCTTTGGACCCTGATAAAATAAAGGAAATTGCTTTTAAGGTCTTTCAGCGGGAAGGTGTTGAAAAAAAAGCGGCGCTCTCATTTTTTTTTGTCACCGATAAGAAGATCCAAGCATTGAATCTCCGGTATCTGGGAGAGGATTGTCCTACTGACGTGATCGCCTTTGATTCAAGCCGCGGGGAAGGGATCCTGGCCGATATTTTTATTTCTACGGACCGGGCAGCTGCTCAATCAGCGGTTTTTAAGACCTCGCTTTTATATGAATTGTATCTTTATCTTATTCATGGTATCTTGCATGTACTTGGATACGATGACCTTTGTTCGAAAGAGAGAGCCTTGATGCGTAAACGTGAGAAACTTTTGCTCAAGGAATTGAATATTACGCGTAATACCTAATACATGCCTATACATAAAGCCAACGCTATAGTCCTCAACCGGTATGATGTCAGGGAAACTTCCATCATTGTTAATTTCTTTACAAAAGAATTCGGTAAAATAACCGGTATCTTAAAAGGTATCCGGACCGACCCTCGTAAATTTGCCAGCACGGTCGAGCGTTTTTCTATTAATGAGATCGAATTTTACCGTAAAAGAAATACTCCGGTGCATTTGGTCAGCCAGTGCGATAACCGGGATAATTTCAGCGGGATCCGTTCCGATATCGCCAAAATCAGCATGGCGAGCATGGCGGTAGAGATCGTGCATGCCGTTATGGAGCAGGAAGACATAAATACGGATGTCTTTGAATTGGTATTGACAACTTTGAGGGAGTTGGCGGTCACTTCCAATCCGGAGCGGGTAATGACCATATTCAAGATAAAGATACTTTCTCTTTCCGGTTTTAAGCCGCATTTGGATTGTTGTGTTGTGTGCTCCAAAAAGAATTTTGAACTTTCGAAATTCAGCCTGAGCCTCGGAGGACTTTTGTGCGGAAGCTGCTTCGGCCGGGACATTCACGCCCGGGCGATCTTTCGCGGGACTATCGCTACGATCCTGCACATCGAGCGCAATGATTTCAGGCATAACCTGAAGTTGGGCATGAACCAGGAGATCAAAAAAGAGCTTGAACTGGTCTTAAATTCATTCCTGAACTTTCATTTGGAAAAGGAACTTAAATCCCAGAAAGTCCTTAATAAGCTCGCGCAGGATCATTATGCGCCTGTTACCCGGCTGCAACCGGCGTTACGCCCGGAGGTAGGCATACCTGCCGCTTAAGGGTTTTAGAACTGATTTTTTTGTTGCGTCTGGATAGCCATGGTGGTAAGGTAGAGATATAAGTTAAAAGCGAAGCCCACCGTCAGCTCTACCGGGACATGAGGAGTCGATGAGCGCAGGAGGGGCAAAGGTGTAAAGATGAAAATAGCTGTTATCGGACCAGGAGCAATGGGATGTTTGTTCGCGGCTCATCTTTCTAAATCAAAAGAAGAGATCTGGCTTTTGGATAAACATAAAGAGCGCGCAAGCCTTATTAATAAACAGGGTATCAGCGTCGATGGTGCCTCGGGAAGCTGGCAGGCAAAGCTTAACGTCACTGCCGATCCGGGTGATATCGGGATAGTTGATCTCGTGCTGGTTTGCGTGAAATCCTACGATACTAAAGCAGCGATCGCGCAGGCAAAGCCTTTAGTGGGAAATGATACTTTGGTCCTGACTTTGCAAAATGGCATCGGGAATATCGAAGTGTTGGCAGAGGCAGTCGGCTCAGACAAGGTCATCGGGGGGGTTACTCATCTTGGAGCGATCTTACTTGCGCCCGGCCGCATAAAATACGCGGGTAAGGGTGAGACGGTACTGGGGCTTATCGACGGAAAGATCCCTGTCGCGATGCGTTCTATCCGCGAACTTTTCAATAAAGCCGGTTTTGAAACAAAAGTTTCCCGTGATATTAAAAGCCTGTTATGGTCAAAATTAGTCATTAATGCCGGTATCAACGCGTTGAGCGCTCTTACCCATCTGCATAACGGCGCTCTTATTGAATTTGAGGGTAGCCGCAGGATCTTGATCGAAGCGGTGACGGAAGCAGTCAAAATTGCCAAACGAAAAAGGATCAAATTGATCTATGATGACCCCTTAGCCAAGGTTGAAGCTGTCTGCGAGGCTACCTCGGGGAATATTTCTTCTATGCTGCAAGATGTTTTACGCAAACAGCGCACTGAGATCGATTTTATTAACGGTGTAATTGTGCGCTTCGGACAGGAATTAAGTATTTCTGTTCCGGTAAATACGATGCTGGTGGATTTGATCAAAACTATTGAAGCCAGCTATCCGGTAGCTCTCTAATTATTAAACATCTTTGTTAGTTCATACCGTTAATCTTAAAGTCTAAAGTCTAAAATTCAAAGGAAAATTAAAGGTCTCAGGCTTAATTTTAAAATTTCCTACCTGCCGGCAGGCAGGAACCTTTAATCTTTGGATTTCCTTTGTTCTTTAGACTTTAATTTTTAGCCTTAACGTATCCGATTTATCTTTTATCAAACTGCGATAGTTCATATGATCAATACGCTTATCGTTCGAATATTCCGCGGTATTGCTCAAATCCTCGAAATCAAGGGGGAGAATAGGTTCCGTGTCCGCGCCTATGATCGCGCGGCAGGGAATATTGAATCCCTGGCAGAGGATATACAACTGCTTATTTCTGAAGGCCGCCTTAACGAAATACCCGGTATCGGACCGGATCTGTCGGCTAAGATCAAGGAAATCGCCTCAACGGGGAAATCAGGGTTCTTTGAAGAACTCAAGAGGACGATCCCCCCGGGAATGCTCGACCTGTTGAATATTCCCTCGGTCGGCGCAAAAACAGCTAAGCTTTTATTTGAGCAGGCAGGTGTTCGCGGGATCGCCGATCTGGAAGCAGCGATAGTGAAAAATAAGCTCCAAGCGATTTCCGGCATTAAAGAGAGAACAATTGAGAATATCAAGAGAGGAATTGAGGTCTTAAAGCGCGGGCGGGAGAGGATGTCCCTGGCAGAGGCCGATAATGTCGCTGACAGCTTTGTCGGGGTTTTAAAAGGCTTGCCGGAAATAACGTTGCTTTCCGTGGGGGGGAGCCTGCGCCGGAGGAAGGAAACGGTCCGCGATATCGATATCCTGATGGTTTCAGATAAACCTGAGAAGGTCATGGATGCGTTTGTTTCCTTGCCGCAGGTCAAGGAGATCTTAGCTCAAGGCAAGACGAAGTCGTCAATACGCACCAGCGATGATATTCAGGTGGATTGCAGGGTGGTCGACGGAAGCTCGTATGGGGCCGCGCTTTTGTATTTTACCGGTTCAAAGAATTTTAATATTAAGATCAGGCAGCTTGCGATAAAAAAAGGTTTGAAGATCAATGAATACGGAGTTTTTAAGGGGGAGCGTTTTATCGGCGGCGGCACTGAAGCGCAGATATTTTCGCTCCTGGGGCTTGCGTATATCGAGCCTGAATTGCGTGAAGATACGGGTGAGATAGAACTGGCAGGGAAAGCTCTTTTACCCCGGCTTATTGAAGAAAAGGATATCATCGGTGATTTCCATGTCCACTCTCATTGGTCCGATGGGCGCGATAGTGTTGAGCAGATCATCCGGGCGTGTGTCAGAAAAGGGTATTCGTATGTGGCTATTACCGATCACTCCGGGAGCCTGAAAATTGCCCGGGGACTGGACCGCGCGGCGGTAAAGAAAAAGAAGGCGCAGATCAAAAAGGCCAATAAAGGCCTTAAGGGGTTTACGGTTTTGTTCGGCGCGGAGGTTGATATCGATTCCGACGGAGAATTGGATTATGGCCCTGAAACCTTGCGGGAATTTGATATTGTCATCGCGGCGGTCCACACCGGGTTTAAGCAATCAAAAGAAAGGCTTACCCGGAGGATTATAAAGGCCTGTCAGAATAAATATGTGCATATTATAGCCCACCCGACAGGCAAACTGAAAGGGCAGCGTGACCCCTATGATATAGACTTCGTTGAGATTTGCCGTGTCGCCCGGGAAACGAATACCGCCCTTGAGGTCAATTCATTCCCGGACCGGCTTGATCTCAACGATATCAATTGCCGGTATGCCTTGGAAAAAGGGGTGCGGTTTTCTATAGATACGGACGCGCACTCACTTGAACACTTGGATGATATGCGTTATGGCGTCTGCGTTGCCCGCAGGGGTTGGCTGAGGCGAAAAGACGTGCTGAATACGCTGCCGTTGGATAAGCTTTTAAAAGGCATTAAAAAAAGCAAATAGTCTGATGAGAAATGAGACCGGTAAGTCTAAAGGCTAAAGTTAAAAGAACAAAGGAAATCCAAAGATTAAAGGTCCCTGCCTGCCGGCAGGTAGGAAATTTTAAAATTAAGCCTTAGACCTTTAATTTTCCTTTGAATTTTAGATTTTAGACTTTAAAATTAACGGTATAACCCAACAACGATGAATAATAAACTGAATAATTTGTTATTAATAACTTTTACTTTTTTGTTTTTGAATCTTAATTTTCTTTCCGGCTGCCAGGATCAAGAGCTTTATCGGGATAGGCGCGTCTTGATGGGGACGTTCGTTGATGTCATTTCTCCCGATAAGCGGGCGCCTGCTCTTGCGTTTGAAGCGATACGCAAGATCGAGGATTTGTTGAGTAAATACAAGAAAGGCAGCGATATTTCCGAATTAAATGAGCGTGGAGAATGGCGGGTAGATCCTCAGACGATGTATGTGCTGCAAAAAGCTCATTTTTTCTGGGAAAAAAGCGTGGGCGCTTTTGATATAACCGTCGGCCCTCTTATGGATGTATGGGGTTTTACCGATAAAAAATACCGTTTACCTGCCAAAGAAGAAATAGAAAAAGCTTTAGGCTTCATTGGAGCTGAAAAAATCATTTTTAATTTGGATGATAATGTGGTAAAATTCAAGCTTTCCGGGATGAAAATAGACGTCGGAGCTATTGCCAAAGGATACGCGGTTGATCGCGCCGTGCAGGCATTAAAAGAAGCGGGTATCAAGAGTTGTTTGATCAATGCCGGCGGTCAAATTTACTGCTTAGGGGATAAATCCGGTGAGCCCTGGCGTATCGCCGTACGGGACCCTCGCCAAGAAAGCTTTATCGCGGAATTCACGCTGAAAAATAAAGCGGTATCTACTTCCGGCGATTACGAACAGTATTTTATTCAAGACAACCTGCGGTACGCGCATATCATGGACCCAAGGACCGGATACCCTTCTGATTCAAGGGTTGTCTCGGTGACGGTCATTGCCGATGATGGTTTGACCGCCGACGCTCTTTCAACGGCGATATTTGTTTTAGGAAAGCAAAAAGGGGAAGCATTGGTGAGTGAGTTTCCCGGTGTAAAGATCAAGGTCATTGAAGCCCGCGAAGGCCTGCGGTAACGAGAGCTCAACCGGCTATGTTTGGAAAACAGGAAACGGTAAATACGGTTAATGATAAAGCCAGGAAAATGTTTATTTATTTTTCTCAGCTTATGGATAGGCCGGTCATCGATAAGAACGGCGAACTAACCGGAGAGTTATATGATGTTATTGTCAAGCCCAGCGAAGTTTACCCGCAATCCGCGCAGCTGATCATTCGCGCCGGATTTATCAACCGCAGGTACGCGATAGTTGATTGGGTTGATATTCAGGAGGTCGATGAAAAAGAAGTGACCTTAAAGATCGATAAAACAAGGCTGATCTTTAAAGAAAAACACAATAATAAGGAAGCGTTGACCCTGCGCCGTGATATCCTTGACCAGCAGGTTGTTGATACCTATAATCATAAAGTTGTCCGGATCAACGATATCCATCTTTTGGAGGTGGAGCAATCCTTGATGATCGCTCACGTTGATATTAGTTTGCGGGGATTATTGCGCCGTTTAGGATTTGAACGCTTCGTGGATTTTCTCGTGCGCCTTATTAACGGTAAAGCTCCGTATTTAGAAAATGAGCATCTGATCACCTGGAAAAATATCCAGCCTTTATCGGTTAATCCTGTCAGTATGACCATCAAGATCAACGTCCCTCAGAAACAATTCAATAATATCCCTGCCGCCGACCTGGGAGAGATCTTCCTTGACCTTGATATGCAGCACCAGACCGTCCTTTTTAAGTCGCTCGACCTGAAGAATAAAGCGAAGATATTCATGAATATCGACGCGAAAGCCCAGAAATCCTTGATCGAAGAATTAGACCCGAAGGAGATCGTGGATATCTTGAACAGTATCCCTTCGGATGAAGCCACCGATATCCTGGAGCAATTACCGAAAGATGCCTCCGAACGGTTTTTGAACCTGATGGAAAGCAAGCAAGCCAAGAAATTATCGCAGTTATTGGGATATTCCAGCGATTCCGCGGGAGGTTTGATGGTCGCGGAATATATTTCGTTTCCCAAAGATACAGCCATTGAAACCGTTTTAAAACAGATCAAAGAACGTGTTTTTAAAGTTGAACCCGCGCAGTTTGTCTATATCGTGGATGATCTCAATCATTTGATCGGATCAACCAGCTTTAGAAGGCTTCTGTTAGCCCAGCCGCAGGAGCCTATTCAGAATGCCGCTTTTCCCAAAACGTATTGCGTGCATTTAGACAGCAGCGTTAAAGAAGTTGCTTATCGCATGGAGAAATATAAATATAACGCGATCCCTGTGGTTGATGAGAATAACTGTTTACAGGGTATAATCACCGTTGACGACATCTTAAGCCAGGTTATCGCGATCGCCTGGCGCAGGCTTAATAAAATCAAGGCTAAAACGACGTTATGAGCAAAAAGATTAAAAAATTCTGGGCTGAGATCTTGATCTTCTTTTCCATTATGGGGCCGGGGATGATCACGGCTAATGTCGATAACGACGCCGGCGGGATCACGACGTATTCTGTAGCCGGCGCGCATTTCGGCTATTCCCTCATGTGGTCTTTTATCCCGATCATCATAGCGCTGGTGATCATCCAGGAGATGTGCAGCCGGATGGCGGTAGTTACGGGAAAGGGCTTGGCAGATCTGATCAGGGAGGAGTTTGGCGTTAAGATTACTTTTTACGCGATGGTTGTCCTTATCTTGTCGAATATTTTCAATACTATTTCTGAATTCGCCGGTATTGCCGCCAGCGCGGAACTGCTGGGGGTCAATAAATATCTTATGGTAAGCGGGGCAGCATTATTTGTCTGGTGGCTGATCGTAAAAGGTACCTATAAATCAGTGGAAAAAGTCTTTTTGTTCGCCTGCTTATTTTATGTTTGTTACGTAATATCCGGATTTTTGTCGAAACCGGATTGGAACGAGGTTTTTACCAGCTCCATTAAGCCGGAATTCCGTTTTGATAAAACGTATCTCTTAATGCTTATGGGTGTCATTGGCACGACCATTGCCCCGTGGATGCAGTTTTACCAGCAGGCGTCAGTCGTGGAAAAGGATATCAAGCTTAAAAATTATAAGTACAGCAAGCTCGATGTCGTGGTGGGGTCTTTTGTGGTCAATATAATCGCTATTTTTATCGTTATTGTCTGCGCGAATACGCTCTTCAAGCATGGTATACGGATAGAGACAGCTAAAGACGCGGCATTGGCGCTGAAGCCTTTTGCGGGTGAATACTGTTTTTATTTATTCGCGTTCGGGCTCTTGAACGCCTCGATCTTCTCTGCCTGTATCCTTCCGTTATCAACCGCGTATTCGGTGTGCGAAGGTATGGGGTGGGAGGTAGGGGTTAACCGCCGGTTCCGCGAAGCGCCGCAATTTTATTCTCTTTATACCGCTATTATAATTATCGGCGCGGCGGTGATCTTATTGCCGGGTGTTAAACTTATACCGATCATGTTGATCTCTCAGGCAACCAACGGTTTGCTCCTGCCGTTTGTTTTGATCTTTATGCTCCTGTTGGTAAATAATAAACGTTTGATGGGTAAGTATACTAATTCAAAGATCTATAATTTCTTTGCTATCGCTACGGTGATAGCCATGATCGGGCTTTCTATCGCGTTGTTAGTCGCTCAATTTGTACAGTAAATGAAAAAAATAAACGTTCAAGATATTCTATCTCTTAAAGGCAAACGCAAGATCACCATGCTTACCGCGTATGATTATCCTTTGGCTTCTTTGATCGACAGAGCCGGCATAGATATTATTTTAGTGGGAGATTCCCTGGCTAATGTGGTCCTGGGGCTTGATTCAACAACACAGGTAGGGATGATTGAGATGCTGCATCATACCAAGGCAGTCAGCCGCGCGGTAAAACAGGCATTGGTTGTGGGGGATATGCCTTTTGAGTCTTATCAGCTTAAGCCGGAGAACGCTCTTTCCAATGCGCGCCGGTTTATTGATGAAGCAGGCGCTGACGCGGTGAAGCTGGAGTGGTTTGACCGTTGTTTAGAGGTTACCGGGACGATTCTTAAATCCGGTATCGCGGTGATGGGGCATATCGGCTTGACCCCTCAGACTGCGGATAAGCTGGGAGGATTTAAAGTACAGGGAAAAGACGCTGAAAGTGCTCAAAGACTGCTGCAACAGGCATCCGCGCTTGCCGATGCCGGGTGTTTTGCTATCGTGCTTGAATGTGTCCCTGATAAAATTGCCGGTATGATAACACAAAAAGTCAAGATCCCCACAATTAGTATCGGGGCCGGAGTATTATGTGACGGCCAGGTTTTGGTTACCTATGATCTGTTGGGCCTTTTTGAGCGCTATACCCCGAAATTTGTGAAAAAATATGCCGATATTTCCGCTGTAATAACAAAAGCGGTCCAGGAATACAAAAAAGAGGTTATTGAGGGGACGTTTCCTTCTCCGCAGTACAGTTTTACCATAAAGGAAGAGGAGTTAAAGAAGCTGGGATGATGTTCCGGTTATCGGTCCTCGGTGCTTCAGCACTCCAGCTCATCGGTATGCTGGGTGCGATTAGCGCGGGGTGAAAGCTTTCGTGTCACTGCGAGCCCCGAAGGGGCGAAGCAGTCTTTTAAAGGATTGCTTCGTCGCTCGCCATAGAAGCATTGGCGGGCTCCTCGCAATGACACAGGGGGTACGGTTCTTCGTAATGACACAGGGGAAAGACTCTTCGATGGCACTATGGAGCGTTCATCGATAGCCTATAAAACTATTGACAATCGAGGCAATTTAGGATAAAACTAATAAGTTATGGCTGATTTAATGGATAAAATAGTTTCTTTATGCAAGCGCCGCGGGTTTATTTTTCCTTCTTCCGATATTTACGGAGGATTGGCTAATACCTGGGATTATGGGCCGTTCGGCATCGAATTGAAGAATAATGTCAAGCGCTTCTGGTGGAAAACCAATGTTCATGAACGCTATGATATTTATGGCTTGGACGCCGCGATTTTGATGCATCCGAAGGTTTGGGAGGCTTCAGGCCATACCAAGAACTTTTTTGATCTAAAAAGCGACTGTAAATCCTGTAAGAAGCGTTTTAAGGTAGAGGACTTGAAAAATAAGGAAAAATGCCCGGAGTGCGGAGGTGAGCTCACGGAAAGCAGGCAATTCAACCTGATGTTCAAGACCCATCAGGGCCCGGTTGAAGATGCTTCGAATGCCATTTATATGCGCCCTGAAACCGCGCAAGGGATGTTTGTTAATTTCCTGAATATCATGGATTCCCGCCATCCCAAGCTGCCCTTTGGCATGGCCCAGGTCGGTAAATCATTTCGTAATGAGATCACTCCCGGTAATTTCACCTTTCGGACGAGGGAATTCGAACAGATGGAGATCGAGTATTTTGTGCGGCCCGCGGACGCGGATAAGTTCTATGAATATTGGGTCTCAGAGCGTTTTTCCTGGTATAAAAAATTAGGGATCAAAGAAGAGAACTTAAGGAAGCGGGCGCATGCCGGCGATGAACTGGCGCATTACGCCAAAGCATGCACTGATATTGAATATAATTTCCCGTTTGGCTGGTCGGAATTGGAGGGGATCGCCAACCGCACTGATTTTGACCTGCGTCAGCATGCGCAATATAGCGGCAAGGACCTTTCGTTTTTCGATGATGCCGCGAAAGAAAGATTCTATCCGTATATTATCGAGCCTTCCGGAGGTATTGACCGGAGCATTCTGGCGTTTTTGATCGATGCTTATAATGAAGAGCAGGTCAAGGATGGCTCGCGCGTAGTTTTGAAGCTGCATAAAGAATTAGCGCCGACCAAGGTCGCGGTGTTCCCTTTATTAAAGAACCGGCCGGAAATAGTTGAATTAGCGAAAAGACTCGCTTTGGATCTAAAGAGAACCATGGTCGCGACCTACGATGATACGGGGGCGATCGGAAAATTATACCGGCGTCAGGATGAAGTAGGGACTTTGTATTGCGTTACGGTTGATGTGGCTTCCCTTGAAGACAATCAGGTTACGGTCAGAGACAGGGATACGATGTTGCAGGAGCGCGTCAGCGTCGATGCGTTAAAACAATATTTAATAGATAAACTGCGTTAATATCGTTAATTTCGTTAGTATCGTTAGTGTCGTTATTTTCGTTTAATCGTTTGGATCGATAATTGTTCGATTCTATGCGGTTTTTATGAAACTAACGGCAATAACGAAATTAACGATATTAACGAATATAACGAAAAAGGAGGGTTTTAAAAGCAATGGCAAAGAAGTATGTTTTTAGTTTCGGCGGAGGTAAGGCAGACGGTAATGAAAGCATGAAAAATCTGCTCGGTGGAAAGGGTGCGAATTTAGCGGAAATGGCAGGCCATAAGGACTTGAAATTGCCTGTTCCTCCGGGATTTACCATCACCACTGAAGTTTGTATGTATTATTACCAGAATAAAAAGAAATATCCTGCTGGTTTATCGGAGCAGGTTGAGACAGCGCTCGTGAAAGTGGAAAAATTAATGGGCAGAAAATTCGGAGACACGGAGAATCCGCTTTTGGTCTCTGTGCGCTCGGGAGCCCGCCGGTCAATGCCCGGGATGATGGAAACGGTCTTAAATGTCGGTTTGACTGAAAAGACCATTCCCGGATTGATAAGGCAAAGCGGCGGCAACGACCGTTTTGTCTATGATGCGTATCGCCGATTGATCATGATGTATTCTGACGTTGTTATGGAAAAGGCCGCCGGTATCGAACCGAAAGATGATGAAGGTATCCGTAAGCAGCTGGAACGGATCATGGCGGCGCTCAAAAAAGAAAAAGGGTATGCCATTGATACTGATCTAACCGCTGAAGACCTGATGAAGCTTTGCAGCATGTTTAAAGCCAAGATCAAGGAAGTCTTGAAGAAAGAGTTTCCCGATGACCCCAAACAGCAGTTGTGGGGAGGGATCAGCGCGGTGTTTTCTTCCTGGAACGGCAAGCGCGCTATCAGCTATCGCCGTATCGAAAATATTCCCGATGAGTGGGGAACAGCGGTCAATGTCCAGACCATGGTGTTCGGCAATATGGGCGATGATTCTGCGACCGGCGTTGCCTTTTCCCGTAATCCGGGTAATGGCGAGAATTATTTCTACGGTGAATATTTGATCAATGCGCAGGGTGAGGACGTTGTTGCCGGTATACGCACCCCCGCACCGGTCAATGAAGTTTCTAAATCCGACCATAATAAAGACCTGGTCACGATGGAAAGATCCATGCCGGCGCTTTACAAAGAGCTTGCCTCGTTCCGCGGCCGCCTGGAAAAGCACTATCGCGATATGCAGGATATTGAGTTTACTATCGAAAAAGGCCGTCTTTTCATGTTACAGTGCCGTGTCGGAAAACGTAACGGCCCCGCGGCAGTACGTATGGCGGTTGATATGGTTAAAGAAAAGCTCATTACCAAAGAAGAAGCGGTGATGAGAGTAACACCTTCTCAATTGGATGAATTATTGCATCCGATCATTGACCCGAAAGTAGAATTGACCCAAAAACCGTTAGCCAAAGGCTTACCGGCAGGCCCGGGTGGAGCAAAAGGCCAGATCGTTTTCTCATCGCATGATGCTGTTGAGTGGGCAAAACACGGCAAAAAGGTCATCCTTGTGCGTGAAGAGACTAACCCCGAAGATGTTGAAGGTATGCGTGCCGCGCAGGCGATTCTTACTGCCCGGGGCGGGATGACTTCACATGCGGCATTGGTCGCTCGTGGATGGGGTAAATGCTGTATTGTCGGCTGCAGCGCCATTCATGTTGAACACAACAAGAAAGAAATGCTTATTGACGGTAAAGTTTTAAAGGAAGGCGATTGGGTTACTCTCAATGGGACCAAAGGTAACGTCTATGCCGGAGAATTGGCGATGATGGATGCCAGTGAAGAAAACAAGCTCTTGACTGAATTCCTTAATATTTGCGGAGCCATTAAGAAACTGGGGATCCGTACCAATGCTGATACTCCTGATGATGCCCGGAAAGCCAGGCAGTTTGGCGCTGAAGGTATCGGGTTGTTCAGGACCGAACATATGTTTTACGGTAAAGGTTCTGATGAGGCGCTGTTTATCTTACGTAAAATGATCATGTCCAAGACGGAAGAAGAGAGACAGAAAGCGGTCAACGAACTGTTCCCGTATGTTAAAAAGGATATTAAGGGTACTCTTGCCGCTATGGACGGGTTTCCGGTTGTTTTCCGGCTCCTTGATCCTCCGTTGCATGAGTTCGTGCCGCGTGAACAAAGCAAACTGGAACAGTTAGCAAAGGATTTGAATGTAACTTTGGCTGAACTTTCCAAGCGCGCTGACGCTTTACATGAATCAAATCCCATGATGGGGCACCGTGGTGTCCGGTTAGGGGTGACGTATCCAGAGGTAAGCGCTATGCAGATCCAGGCCATCTTTGAAGCAGCTGCGGAGCTTATGAAAGAAGGGAAAAAGCCTTATCCTGAGATCATGATCCCCGTGGTTTGCGACGTTAAAGAGTTGGAAGATCAGTTAGCCTTGGCAAAGAAAGTATACGCGGATGTCTTGAAGAAATATAATATCAAAAAGATCAAGCATATGTTCGGGACGATGATCGAGATCCCCCGCGCGGCATTGGTAGCGGATAAGCTGGCTACGGTCGCGCAGTTCTTTTCCTTCGGGACCAATGACCTTACCCAGATGAGCTTTGGGTTTTCCCGTGATGATATCGGCGGATTTTTACCCGAATATGTCAAGAAAGGCATCCTTCCTGAAGATCCGTTCCAGACGATCGACCAGGTGGGTGTCGGGGAATTGATCAAGATCGGCATTCAGCGCGGCCGTTCAACCAATAAAGCCCTTGAAGTGGGTATTTGCGGTGAACACGGCGGTGAGCCGCGATCGGTGGAGTTCTGCCATCGTATCGGTATGGATTATGTGAGTTGTTCGCCTTTTAGGGTCCCTATCGCTAAATTGGCGGCAGCTCAGGTTGTTTTAAAAGATAAAGTTTCAAAGAAGAAATAGTTCAATGTCACCGGCACATCCCGCTTTGGACCGTATGGTTCAGGGCGGGATCTGCCGTCGGCCTTTAGCCTAAGGATTTAAATAATGGAATCTCTCAAAACGTACCTTAAAGAAGTAAGGACTATCCCTCTTTTGACCGCGCAGCAAGAAGTTGAGTTCGGCACTAAAGCACGTCGAGGAAATGACGAAGCCCGCAAGAAAATGATACGTTCCAACCTGCGGCTGGTCATTAATATTGCCAAGCGGTATATCCATTTCGGAACGCCGCTTTTGGATTTGATCGAAGAAGGCAACCTCGGATTAATGAAAGCCGTGGATAAATTCAACCCGAAAAAGGGATTCCGTTTCTCAACATATGCCGCATGGTGGATCCGCCAGGGGATTATCCGGGCTATCGGCCAGCAGGGCAAGGTCATCCGCCTGCCGGTTTATATGAACGAGATGATCTCTAAATGGAAGAAGACCAGGGAACAGTTGACGCAGAAGCTCAAACGCGTCCCCCAG
Source organism: Candidatus Omnitrophota bacterium (assembly GCA_041650835.1). GTDB lineage: Bacteria > Omnitrophota > Gorgyraeia > Gygaellales > Profunditerraquicolaceae > JBAZTA01. The sequence goes on along the minus strand of JBAZKL010000002.1, from coordinate 472,348 downwards.
GATGAAGAGATCGCTAAGAAGATGAAGATCGCCAAAGAAAAAGTGGAAGAGATAAATTTCTGGTTGTCGACAAAGACATCTTCGCTTGAAGCTCCTGTCGGGGAAGATGATGATGGTTCGGTCATGGACCTTGTGCAGGATGAAAGCATAGCGCCGCCGAACGCTGATGTAGAGCGCTTCTTGAACAAAGAGCGCGTTGAAAACCTTATGGGAAAGATGTCTGAAAGAGAGCGTAAGGTCTTAGATTACCGTTTTGGGCTTATGGACGGAACGACTCATACCTTGGCAGAGGTGGCAAAGAAGCTGGGGCTTTCCCGGGAGCGTATCCGCCAGATCGAGGAAGAAGCATTAAAGAAGCTGCGTAGTTTTATCAAACAACAGGAGAAGGAGTGGAAATATGGAACTTAAGGCTGCTATCCGCGATATCCCTGATTTTCCGAAAGCGGGGATCTTATTCCGTGATATTACTACTCTTTTGAAGGATAAAAAGGCTTTTAAAAAGGCAGTCGACGAGCTTGTCCGCAAATATAAGGCTAAAAAGATCGCTAAGATCATTGCTGTAGAGTCCCGGGGATTTATTCTCGGGGGCGCTTTGGCGCACAAATTGGGCGCGGGGTTCGTTCCGGTGCGTAAAAAAGGGAAGCTTCCCTGGAAAACAAGTTCAGTTACCTATGATCTAGAATATGGTACAGATACCCTGGAAATCCATCAGGATGCCATAGAGCCGGGAGAGCGGGTTTTGATCATTGATGACCTTTTGGCTACCGGAGGGACGATCAAGGCAGTTATAGATCTGGTTAAACAGCTTCAGGGCAAGATCATTGGTGTTGCCTGTCTTATTGAGCTTACCGGTTTAAAAGGCAAAGAAAAGATCAAAGGCTACCCGTTTTTTGCGTTAATAAAATACTAAAATATCCGGTTGTGGAGAAAATTAAGTAATGCCCTTGTCGCCCCTGTAGCTCATAAGGATAGAGCAGCAGTTTCCTAAACTGCGTGTGGCTGGTTCGATTCCAGCCAGGGGCATTACCTTTAATCCCTATGTATAATTTCAATTTACATTGCCATTCATTATTAAGCGACGGTGTTTTACTTCCTTCGGAAGTTGCCGCACGCTACGGCGCGTTAGGGTATAAACTTATCGCTATTACCGATCATGCCGATTATAGTAATATAGAATCGAACAGCAAAGCTATTGTTGAATTTTGCCGCCATTGGCCGAAAAATTCTCCTATTAAGGTCTTACCGGGCGTGGAATTGACCCACGTGCCTGTTACTCAATTTAAACCGTTATCCTTACTTGCCAGAAAAAACGGGATTAAGATCATTGTTGCTCATGGAGAGACAGGTGTTGAACCGGTTGTGCCCGGGACCAATAAGGCCGCGTTAGAGGCGGATATTGATATCCTGGCGCATCCGGGGCTTATTAGCGAAGCAGACGTCATCCTGGCCGGAAAAAAAGGCATATTTTTGGAGATAACCAGCCGTCACGGCCATGGCAAGACGAATGGTCATGTTGCCGGGCTTGCTTTGAAATTGGGAGCGAAGATGGTGTTGAGTACAGACAGCCATCAGCCATCGGATATCATTACACCTGCGGCTTTAATGCGGGTTGCTTTAAAAGCCGGATTGAGCAGTAAAGATGTTGAGGCGGTTAGTAAAGATGTGAGTAAGTTCCTGGTAGTTAAGAGCAGGAAATAGCGTTATCGTGAAAGCAATTCAGTTTTTTAGATCCCCGCTTTCGCGGGGATGACAATTAAAGAAAAACGGTGATAATGATTAAAACCAATGGATTGAGTATCAGGGGCCACTATACTATCCATTGATTATTCCCGAATGTTACCTTGAGATTCATTTCCGTATGCGACCCCAATTAGTCATTCCCGCATGCTTTAAGCGGGAATCTAAAACAATTAGTTTTGTAGAGAATTATAAAAGTTGGAGGTTCTCATGAAACCCAATGCAGGTATAGTATCAGTGATGATCGCGGTTCTGATCTTTTTATGCGGATGCGCTTCGTTCACCAATGATCCTTCATCAAAGGCTCAAGGCTTGCTTGAGCCCGCGCCGGTGATGCGTTTTAGCGATATACCGGTACCTGCGGGTTTTAAGTTGATCACTAAAGATTCGTATTCTTTTGAAGCCACGGGTGTGCGGGTCGGCGTTTTAAGATACCAGGGGAAGGCTGACCTTGACCTGGTCGTTAATTTTTATAAAGAGCAGATGGCGATGAGTAAGTGGAATCTTTTGAATATCATTGAATATGGACAGCGCGTGCTTAATTTTGAACGCGAAACAGAAACATGTATCGTTAATGTGTCGGCTAAGGGGAGCGCGGTCGCCATTACCGTTTCTTTTGGCCCGAAATCACAAGCGCCTGTTAAGGCGGCTACAGCAATGAAAGACCCGATAAAATAGCTCGCCAACAACTAAAAAAATGCTTGACAAATATCGGCGATTATGTTAAAAAATAAGACAATTCGGGTGTTATACCATTGGAGATGACTTTAATCCACGGCATGAAGGAGGTGAACGTTAAAATAAGCCTGAAGTCAGGAAAATCCAATGATATACCTATATATGTAATTCCCTAGGAGTAAATCCTTAAATACCTAGTTCATTATATTCTTCATTCTTATTCTTAAAGGAGGTATGCAAATGAGTAAACGTTTAATCGTAGTACTTGCTCTTGCGTTTGTAGTCGGAATGGCTTTTACTGCATTCGCAGAGGTCCAGAATGTGAAAGTTAGCGGAGATATCACGGTAATGGGCGTTGATAGAAATTATTTGGCTTTGAAAGCGCCTGATCTGGGCGGTGTGACCGCGAGCGGTTTCAGCCGTAAGATCACGGCCTTAATTTCAAACGTCAGGGTCAAAGTTGAAGCTGACCTTACCGATAATGTCTCTACCGTAGTCAGATTATTGAACGAAAGAGTTTGGGGAGCGACAAATCAGCTTAATGCCGCAGGAACAACTACGGTTGCCAATACTACCGAGATCGACCTGGACTTGGCGTATGTTACGTTAAAAGAATTCTTGAATCCTCATTTAACGTTAAGCATCGGCCGTCAGGAAATGAAATTCGGTAATGGTTTGATAATCGGTGACTCTACAACCAATGGTATTGGTGATGGACATGGTACTACCGATAAGCATGGTTTACCTGATTCCTTGGATGATTTAAGCAGCAGCAAAGCGTTTGACGCGATCAGGGCAACTTTGAATTTCGATCCTTTGGTGCTTGATATTATTTATTCCAAGATCACTGAAAATAGCGTCGCGATCGATAATGATATCAATTTGTACGGAGTAAACGCCGGCTTCGAGATTGACAAGAACTTGAATGCCGAAGTTTACTTGTTCTCCAGAAACAGAGATAGCGGAAGCGTCGCAAGCATATCCAGCTCCGAGATCCTGAATACAACCGGTGCCAGGTTAGCTTTTACCGGTATCGAGAATTGTATGTTAGGTTTGGAAGCTGCTTTCCAGTTTGGCGAACATCAGGCAAATACAACCTTGTATCCGAATGAAGGTTCAAACACCGGATTAAATCGTAAAGTTACCGCGTATGCTCTTCAAGCGGTAGCGAATATGATGATGCCGAGCACGAAATATACCCCAAGCATTGGCGGTAGCTATACATTCCTTTCAGGTGATAAAGCTGCCAGCACTGCCGATACCTATAGAGGTTGGGATCCGATGTACGAAGATCAGGCAGGCGGGACCTTATTCAATAAGATCTTAGGGTATTCGAATGCGCAGTTGTTGAACCTTAATGGCAGCATTAAGCCGATGGAAGACTTAAAAATAGCGTTGAATTATTATTATTTAAGGCTTAACCATTCTTTTACCGGTGCTTCTGCGGTTAATTTCTCGGGAGTCGCGGGTGATCCTACCTACGTGGTAAAAGGCGGCAAGAAGTATCTTGGTAGTGAAGTTGATTTAGGTGTTACCTATGATTATACTGAAGATGTACAGTTCGGTTTAAATACCGGAGTGTTCATGCCGGGTAATGTATTCTCAGCTGAGAATAATAAGAAGGCGACCCAGGTAATCGGTTCTATGAAGGTGACATTCTAATAGTAGTGATCAAGTAATTATAATGCCCTCGGGGGGATTTTCTCCCCCGAGGGTTTTTTGTTGTAGAAAACAACACACCGGCGCAATACCGCCGCAGCAAGCGGCGTACCCCGCCACACCAATTAGGCGGGGTGCGATTAGCGCCGGGTGTAAGTTGCCGCAGCACCCCAGCTTAAGAGGAACGCTGGGTGCGTCCTTTCTGGACAGCAAGCGGCACACACAAGACACAAGACACAAGACACAAGACTAAAGACTAAAGAACACCTAAAGACATGTGTCATGTGACTTGTGACCCTGTAATCTTAAATATCCTATGCTTTATCTTGCCATAATCTTTCACATGCACCAACCGTACTACAAGAACCTCATTACTCAGGAGACTGAGTTGCCTTGGGTACGCCTGCACGCGATAAAAGATTACCTGGACATGCTCAAGATCGTTGAGAAATATCCTCAAGTCCACTTGACTTTTAATCTTGTCCCGTCTTTATTAGAGCAGTTAGAAGATTATTCGCATGGAATAATAAAAGATAAGTTCTTAGAGCTTTCGTATAAACCCGCGGCTGAGTTACTTCTTGAAGAAAAAGAGTTTATCCTGAATAACTTTTTCATGATCAACCGGGATAAAGTTATCGCGATGCATCCCCGGTATTATGAATTATTCTTTAAGAAAGAACATCGTAAGGAGTACAGCACTCAGGATTATTTAGACCTGCAGGTTTGGTTCAATTTGGCGTGGTTTGACCCGTATTTTCGCCGGAATGTGCCTGAATTGCGGGCTATCGTGAATAAGGCCAGGTTTTTCTCCGAAGACGATAAACTTACCGTCCTTGATAAACAGTTCGAGATCATTGACGAGATTATCCCCGCGTACAAGAAATGTGTTGCCGGTAAACAGCTCGAGGTTACGGTAAGCCCCTATTACCATCCGATACTGCCTCTTTTATACAGCACTAATACCGCGCGGGACGCCAATCCTAAAACAATATTGCCGAGCATCCCGTTCGCATACCCTGAGGATGCCTTGGCGCAGGTCAAGAGCGCCCTTGAGTTCTTTAAAAACAGGTTCGCGGCCCCTGCGGCCGGTATGTGGCCGTCTGAAGAGTCGGTTTGCGAGCAGGTGCTGCCGTTCTTTATTCAATCGGGGGTTAAATGGATCGTTACTGATGAAGCGATCCTTTTTAAATCGTTGAAAAAAAAGAAGAGGGATACCGCGTTATTATACCAGCCGCATCTTCTAAAACGCCGGGAAGGAGATCTTAATATAATATTCAGGGACCGTAACCTTTCCGATTTGATCGGATTTGTCTATCATGATTGGAAGCCGCAGGACGCGGTAGCCGACCTTTTAAAGCATCTGGAGAATATCGCCAACGCTTTTAAGCATGAAGATGTTCTGGTGACGATAGCCATGGATGGAGAGAATGCCTGGGAGCACTTTACCAATGACGGGCATGATTTCCTGGACGTATTGTATCAGAAGCTTTCCGAATCAACATTCTTAAAAACTGTTACCGTTTCTGAATACCTGGAAAGATTCCCCGCTAAACATGAAATCGATACTTTGGGCACCGGGTCATGGATCTATGGCGATTTCGCGAAATGGATCGGCAACCCCTATAAGGTCCGCGCCTGGGAATATTTAGCGCTTGCCCGGGAAGAATTAAAAAAGATACTTGATTCAGGCGGGGCCGTCAGTGAAACAGCGTGGAAGCAGATGTACATCTGTGAAGGCAGCGATTGGTTCTGGTGGTACGGCGATGGCGATGACGGGGGGAGGTTCGATAAACTTTTCCGCACGCATTTATCTAATTTTTATACATTGATCGATAAGGAAATCCCCGAGTATTTAAAAAAACCATTGGATTCATTCTAAAGAGCTTAAAAATGCCCGCGCGTAAACGCATTCGCAAGTTAAAAATGTTTAAACCTGTTGACATGGATTCGGTTTTATGTTATAAAAAAGATGAAATGGAAAAAAAAGATATTTATGAACACCTTGCGAAAATATATTTAGATACTCCTCTGCGGCGGGAACAGAATATAAAAGAAAAACCCAGAGAGTCAAAGCATATCGTTTTCATCGGTATCGGCGTAGTCCTGGTTGTGTTCTTGTTCCTGGTTTCATTCGCCCTCACCAGAGGGAAAAATATCCCGGTTACCTCACACGTTTCTCACGTCCTGCACCCGGAAGTCATTAAGATAGGCTTTAATTTTAATCCTTCCCAAAAACAACTTTTTAGCATTAATCTGAATAAGCAGAACCTTGTTTTTTATAAAGTCCTGGAATTCTCCGGCAAGAAATCAAACTATATGGATTCTCTGGCGCTGCGCGTTGAGTTTGTTAATTCCTTCAATGAAAGATCGGAAGTATATATCAAAGACTTAAGCAATAAATGGCAGGCCTTTAAGATTAACCTCGATGATTTTAAGAATATAACCGACTGGACGGAAATGACCAGTGTGTCTTTTATCATAGAAGAATGGAACGTCCTTAATAAAGACGGGGCTGTCTATTTAGATAATGTCCGGTTATTGCGTTGATCCACTTGTTGCTCGGGGAGAAGTAGGTTAATAATCTGTTGAGAAAAAGGAGGATGAGGTATGCGCATCATCTCAATCACGAATCAAAAAGGTGGTTGCGGCAAGACAACGACGGCAGTGAACCTGGCTGCATCGCTGGCGGTAAATAAGCGTAAAGTATTGCTGGTAGATTTGGATCCCCAGGCGCATGCGACATTAGGTTTAAATATAAAAGCCGATCTCAGTATTTATAATGTCCTTTCAAAATTAACGCCTAAGAAGGCGAAATTCAGTGATATTGTCCAGAAGGTTGACGATAATTTCGATATCGCTCCGTCAAGAATAGTTTTAAGCACGCTTGAACAGGAATTAGCCGGTGAAATTGGCCGTGAATCGCGTCTTTGGGAGAAGCTTAATGAATTTAAACATAGTTATGACTATGTTATCATCGATTGCCCGCCTAACTTAGGCCTTTTGACCATCAATGCGATCCGCGCGACGGATGAGATCATCATACCTGTTGAGGCGAGCAGGTTTTCCCTGGAAGGGTTAAATCAGTTAGTTGAGATCATGGATCTCGTGCGCGACCGGCTCAGCCACACGGTTTCCTGGTGGGTTTTATTGACTAATTTTGATTCAAGGCTTCGTCATTCATTTACCATGCTGGATAAGATCAAGGCCGCGTTCAAGGACCGGTTATTCAACACGATCGTGCATGTTAATGTAAAGCTTAAAGAAGCCCAGAACGCCGGTAAACATGTCCTGGCGTACGATAAATATTCCCGCGGGACTAAGGATTATTTCAGCTTGTCCCGTGAGGTCATTTTGAATGAAAAATTCTCTAATGTTATGCCTGTTCTTCATGATAAATTGGTGGAGATCTTAAAAGAAGAGATCCCGAAATTAAACCAATTGACTTTCTCTATTTATGCCCCTGCGGCAAAAGAGGTGTTCCTGGTGGGTGAGTTTAACGATTGGAAACTCGATAAACAAAGCAGTATGGAGAAAAAGGACGGCATGTGGACGAGGAAACTAAACGTCGGTCCGGGGAGTTACCGTTATCGTTTTGTCGTTGACGGTGTCTGGACTGAAGACCCCAGTAATCCTACAAAAGCATTGAATCCATACGGCCAGATGGATTCCCTAGTTGAAGTTTAGTATCTCCTTTATTATCTTACGTATTAACCGAGCAGGTTAAAGTATGGCGTAGCGGGAATATCGTCATTCTTTTGCATTCGCGATTGTTTGGTTTTCGATAGAGATGAGGAGGGAACATGGTTTTGAAAAAGAAAACGAAATCAGCTTCAGCGAAAAAGATCGTTAAGAAAAAGCCGCTTAAAAAGGCCGTTTCCAGAAAAACTGTTATAAAAAAGCCCCTTGCAAAGAAGAAACCCTCTCGCGAAGCCAATCGATCATCCCGGAAATCCAAGGGGAAAGAGCTTCTTTTAGGGGAAATCACGCATTATTTCTCGCAAGTAAGGGCCGCGGTGATAAAATTAAAGACTGCTGTTGCTGTAGGGGATACGATACGGATCAAGGGCTATACAACTGATTTTAAACAGAAAATAAGTTCCCTGCAGATCGACCGGGTGCCAATTCAACAGGCTAAAAAGGGCGATGAAATAGGGCTATTAGTCGATTCCCGGGTTAGGACCAAAGACAAAGTTTACAAAGTATAAATGACCCTAGCTATTGGTATTATCACGAAAAACGGGATTGCGATCGCCTCTGACAGCAGAGTCACCAGCGGCGACCCGCGCGGGCCGACGACGGTTAATGATACGGTCAAAAAAGTATTCGAGCTCGGCGATTTTTGCGGATTGGCGATCGCCGGAGACGGGGGGCTCGGGGCAAGTATCATCGATGTTATTTATTATGAATTGCATCAACTTGCGAATTACCGCCTCTTGAGCGTCGATGAATTGCTTATTATCTGCCGGGATTGCGCGATAAAGAAATATAATGAATGGTTCGACCAGGTGGCTTTCGAAGACCGTCCGACCCTGCATATTATTCTGACCGGATATAGGAAAGATATCGGGAACGCTCGTTTTATCGATTCTCCGGAAATATTTACGTTGCATAGCGAGCGTAATTTCGCGCCGCACCGCTGGACTTTGCTGGGATTTATGGCCATAGGGATCACTCCATTGGCAACTTATTTATTGAATACGTTATATACAAAAGAAATTTCGTTAAGCCATAGCTTGGAATTGGCAACGTTTGCGATCATGGAAACTGCTTCTCAGGATGGTAAGGTCAGTAAAGGGATACAATTGGCGTCGTTTTCGCTTAATAACAGCTTTGCGCTTTATGATCAGGCTAAGATCAGTGAATTTGTCCTGGCTGCGGAACGCCGCAGGGATGATTTAAGAAGAGCTTTCTATATTTAGGGTTAGCACGTGCCATTCTGGGCTAGAGTGTAGGCTCTTACGAAGAATCTATTGTGTCATTGCGAACCCCGAAGGGGTGAAGCAATCTTTTTAAGGATACAAGGTCATTACATATATAGGTAAAGGGAGGTGTGCGATGCGTCTTTCTGAGGTCCAGAAAAAAGCAAAAGGGTTAGGCATGCGGGATCCATGGAAATATCCCAAAAAAGAGTTGATAAGGATGATACAGCGAAAAGAAGGGAATTTCGATTGTTTCGCAAGTATGAGAAGTTATTGCGAGCAAATGTCTTGCTGCTGGAGGAGTGATTGTATCAGATAAAAAATAATCAGGTTATAATCTATAAGGAGGACATATGATGGGTGGCATGCCTAGTTTTGAAATGAGCCTGGCGAATGAGGCGGTTTTATTGGTAGCGTTAGCATTAGGTTATATTGTGTGTTATTTCGCGAATCAGGAAGAGAAGACTATGAAGCAGATAGGGGTCGCTATCGGCGTTTTTGTTATTATTTTGAGCTTCTTTCTAATTGTGAATAACCTGTTCCTCATGTCTAAAATGTGCCCGAGTAAGAATGCTATGATGATGAGTAATTTTCAGAAGAATCGCATGAGGATGGATTTCCCTCAGCAGAGAATGAATATGCCTCCTCAGGGGCAGCAGCCGCCTCAACAATAGCATCGGAGCTTAAGTAAATTCAGTTAGCGGTTTTCGGAGAAAGGTGACTTTCACGACTTTTGCGCAAGGGTGTTGTGATTGTCACCTTTTCTCTAATGTTAATCAACATCTGTTTACATAAAGCAACACGCATTATAACGCCTTGTTCTGCAGTAACTTAAGGTAGGCATTCCGTAGCAATAACAAAATCTGATCTAAAGTTGAAAGTTTCATTTCTGCAACATCCCTGTTTTACCTCCGTTTTCTGCAAATTTATCGAAATCGCAGAACATCCATAAGTATTTTATCTTAAATAGGTTACAGTCGTTATTGTTAATTGTTTAATTAAATGCTTGACTTGGCATGGATAGTGCTTATATATTATATATATGTACTTATCAGACAGACCTAGACATACCAGGACATAGTAGGACAGTTAAGTTATATAATACTACAAGGGGGATGCGGTGGCAAACAGCAAAATGACCATAACGGATGTTGCAGATCGGATCGGAGTAACTCCTAAAACGATCGTGCGCTGGGAGAAATCCGGTAAAGTCCAACAGCCTAAGCGTGATTGGCGAGGCTGGAGGATTTACGATAAGCAGGATTTCAGAAAGCTTAAAGACTTTAAAGAAACTATAATCTTTTTTGAGGAGGATGGAAATGGTAAAGAAATTTAGCTTAAGTTTAGCTTTTATTATATGTTTTTTTTGTGTTTCCTGGGTGAACGCTCAAGAAACTATAACTAAAACACAGCAAGAAACCGTAGTAGTTACTCAGTCTACGGTTCAGGAACCTGCTCAAGTGACTCCAGTGGTAGATCAGGCGCAGAATCAAGTAAAGACCGAAGCCCAGGCTCAAGAGCAACTTGTTCAGCCCGCTCCAGAGGCTAAAGCCGTTAAGGTCAATGAAGAAGTGGTCTATACCCTGGGCCCTGATGATATTATTGAGATAACCATTCAGCGTCATTCAGAATTCAGCGGAGTTTTCCCTGTTAATTTAGAGGGAAAGGTTCAGTATAATTATGTTGGAGATATTGTGGTAACAGGCCTGACAAAAAAGGAACTAGAGGCTAAAATAAAACAATTGATATCAACTTATGCGGTCAATCCTGAAGTTAACGTCACTATCTTAGAATACCGTAGTAAAGTTTACTACGTATTAGGAGAAGTGGGCCGGCCGGGTAAATATTATATGCGTTCTGAAACTATTCCTGTACGGGAAGCGATTGTTGAAGCAGGGCTTCCTACGATAGCATCCGCTACGCGGAAATGCCGTTTGATCACTCCAGATAAGAAAGGCAACCCCAAAACTAAATACGTTAATTTATATTCCCTACTTTATGGAGGGAATCTTAAACAGAATATCGATATGCATCCCGGGGATGTGCTATATGTTCCTTCAACTATAATGGCAAAAGTTACCCGGATCATTAATCCGGTTACCGAACCTTTAACAGCGGCAGCAAGCGGCGCAGCCGCGGCAACTACCGGGACGGGAGCAGTTACAGCTATAAGAACTCCTACAAGGCCGACACAATAAAATTAGAGGAAACTAATATGGAAAATGAAAGTCCGTTACAAAAATATAACAATCCTATAGCATACCTGAAGCTTTTTTTCCGCAGAAAATGGTTTATTTTAACGCCTCTGTATATAGGATTGGTTTTAGGGGTGGTTGCATATTTTGTTCTACCGGCAACCTATGAGTCATCAACCGCGATCTTAGTCGAAGAACAAAGGACTATTAATCCTTTGATACAGGATTTAGCGGTTTCCGCCAGTTTTTCTCAAAGGCTGCAGACGATACGGGAAAGATTGCTTGGCTGGAATAATCTGACAGATTTAGTTAAAAAACTGGAATTAGCAAAAAATGTAGAAAGCCAATCTCAGTTTGAAAATTTTATTAAAACGCTGGCAAGGAAGATCAGGGTAGATTTGAATGCGCAAAGTATCATCAGGATATCGTATGGAGATAAAGATCCCCAAACTGCTTTTAAAGTGGTTAAGACATTGACTGATCTGTTTGTTGAAGAAAGCATGCGTTCCCAAACTAAAGAAACTGATGTAGCGATCAACTTTCTTAAAGAGCAGCTCCAGGTTTATAAAAGAAAGGTTAAAGAATCAGAGATCGCTGATTTGGAGGAACAGTTAAGGGTATTGACTATTAATTCCACGGAAGAGCATCCGTTAGTCAAAGAATTAAAACATAAGGTTGACCAGGCTAAGAAAGCGCTTGAGTCCGGAGAATATAAGATCGCTGATTCTGAGAAGCCAATCACAAAAGCAATGCGTGAAACGCTTCAGGTCGAACTAGAAAAGCTTAATACAGATAGCGCTGCTGCTCCTATGGCTGTTGATAATAGTACAAGCGATGTCAATGGAACAATATATAAGTTATTCTTAATGGATAAATTAGATTCAGCAAAGGCTCAAGATATCAGGGTCAATGAGCAGATCTACAATATGCTGCTTCAGAGGTTAGAAACGGCTAAGATCACTCAGCGGCTTGAAGCTTCCAAACAAGGCACCCGCTATACCATCATTGATCCTCCTCGGCTTCCTTTACAGCCGAAGATGCCTAAGGTGCTCTTTGTAGTGATTGGTTTTTTTCTTGGAGGAGCTGCTGGAGTAGGATTAGTATTTACGCGAGAGTTTATGGACCAATCATTCCTTGATATTGAGGATGCTAAACGTCATCTAAAATTTCCTATTTTAGGGGCTATTTCTCGTATAACAACACGTGAAGAAATTGATAATGAGAAGCATAGAAAACGCTTATTTATAATTACCGGGTTAGCAGGTGGTATATTTGTGATGGTGATCTCAATGCTTTATTCGCTGCTTAAACAATAACTATGTACGAAAAATTCTTTTGTTTTAAAGATAAGCCGTTTAATGTAACACCGAATCCGAAATTTTTCTTCCCCAGTTCTAAGCATACAGAAGCATTGAATAGCTTGATCTATGCTATTGAGGAAAGAAAAGGGTTTGTGGTTATTACAGGCGAGATAGGCGCGGGCAAAACCACGGTAACCAGGGCAGTATTAAAGAAGCTTGATGCCGGGACTAAAGTGGCGTTGATCACCAATACCCATATGAGCGCGAAGGAGCTGATTTCTCAGATTCTGGAGGAATTTGAGATCGCTCGTATCTCAGGAAGCAAACAAAAGATGTTGTCTCAATTAAATGATTATTTGATCAAACAACTTTCTCAAAATATTAACGTTGTTCTTATGATAGATGAAGCGCAGAACTTAAGCCATAATGTTTTGGAAGAAGTAAGGATGCTTTCAAATCTTGAGACCGAAACCGATAAACTTTTACAAATAATACTTATCGGCCAACCGGAGTTGAAAAAGAAGCTAGGGCATAAGACACTCGAACAATTTAGGCAGCGTATTGCTTTGCACTACCATATCTCTCCTTTAACTCAAGATGAAACAACTGCTTATATTCTGCATAGGCTTTCGCTGGTGAGCTCAAACGGACACGCTGAAATATTCCAGCCGCAAGCGATTGATCTGATTTTTCGTCATTCTCGAGGCGTTCCCCGGGTCATAAATCTCATTTGCGATAGCGCGTTACTTTCAGGATATATTGCTGATACAAAGACGATTAATGAAGGAATGGTTTTAGAAGTCATAAAAGATAGGGAATTAATGGAAGAGCAAAATGGTCTGAGCGGTATATCCCTTCTTGCCGTTCGGAAGATCCATTGCTGTACTCGCTGCCTGCATTATAATGATTGCGGCCTCAAATGGGAGCGGGGAACTAAAGGAGAAGAACAATTTTGTTGTAACAGTTGCTATAATTATTTAGCGTGTTTGCAAAATCCTGATGCAACAAAGCAGGCAAAAACGCTTTAATTTGTAAACGAAATCAAGTTTTAAGGAGAAAATATGGGTAAGATCACCGACGCATTAAAAAAAGCCGCTGAAGAACGGCTATCCCGCATAGATAAACTGGATGAAAAATCAGAGATCACGTATCAATTTGTCGCTCAAAAGACCGTTGACGCGAAATATGATCCGCGTATTGTCACATTTTACGATCTTCATTCAACTGTCGCGGAGCAGTATCGTACTTTAAGGACTAATATACAGGCGATTAATTCAGAAAAACCTATTAAGGCAATTACTATTACGAGTTCAATCCATAGCGAAGGGAAAAGCGTTACTTCAATTAATCTTGCGGTCTCAATGGCTCACGATTTGAACAAAAAACGCATCCTTTTAGTTGATGCAGATCTGCGTCGTGGTAAATCAAGCAAATATATAGGTATTAAGTCTGAAGCCGGCTTATCTGAAGTGATCAGCAATGGAATTAATGTTGATGAGGCTGTCGTTAAAATCGGGATTGATAATTTAATGTTTTTACCTGCAGGGAAAGTGCCTCATAATCCGGCAGAACTTCTTAACTCTATGAAATTCAAGAATTTAATAACTACACTTAAAGAAAAGTTTGATTACGTAATCTTTGATTCACCTCCGATCATTCCGGTAACTGATGCAGGATTAATTGGGGCTCAAACTGATGGAGTTGTAATGGTGATTCAAGCTAATCGTACTCAGCGAGGAATCATTAAGCATGGTGAAGACATATTACGTCAAGCGCGCGTCAATATCTTAGGGTTTGTCTTGACCAATGTGCAATACCATATCCCCGAATATATTTATCGATACCTGTAGTTTATGTGTCATAGCGAGGAGCGAAGCGACGAAGCCTGACTTTCGTCAGGCAGGAGAAATCAGAAACACTTAGTCATTCCCGCCTCTCTTACTTACTGTTTATGCGGGAATCTAAAAAGTAATAAATACTAAATTATTTATCACTTAATAGGTCTAAAATATGAGCAAAAATAAACTTTTCGGAACTGATGGGATACGAGGAACACCCGGCGAATACCCTTTAACCGATGAAATGATACTTAAGATCGGCAAAGCAGCCGCTATCTTGTTGCATAATCAGAGAAGCACAAGGGATAAGCATTATAAGATCATTATCGGCAAGGATACCAGGATGAGTTGTGAAGTAATCGAGAAGCTGTTGGTAGGAGGTATTTCTGCCTGCGGCGTTGATGTATCTTTAGTTGGGATCATATCTACGCCCGGGTTATCATTCTTGACCAGAAGACTAAAAGCCGATATGGGGATCATGATCTCCGCCTCTCACAATTGCGCGGAAGAAAATGGCATTAAGTTTTTTTCAAACTCCGGGTATAAGCTTTCTGATACGCAAGAAAAAAATATGGAAGAATTAGTAGGCGGCAGCTTCATCGATTCCGATAAATCATCGGTTGATGAATCGGGCTTAGTGGCTCATGAGCATAACGCAGAGAGGCTTTATATTGATTTCTTAAAGTCAAAAGCGTCATTGTTGGATTTAAGCGAACTCAAAATTGTCCTTGATTGCGCTCATGGCGCTCTCTATAGCATCGCGGCAAAACTATTCAAAGAATTAGGAGCGAAAGTGTTTGTTTTAAACGACCAGCCGAACGGAAAGAATATAAATTTAGGCTGCGGGGCGCTCCATCCTGAAAGCATGGCCAAGGCGGTAATTAAGCATAATGCCGATATCGGTTTTTCATATGATGGTGACGGGGACAGGGTTATTTTATCTGATGAAAAAGGCAATGTGCTTGACGGTGATTTCATCATGGCTATTGTCGGTACAAAACTCATCAATGAAAATAAGCTGCCTATGAAAAGTGTTGTTGCTACTGTTATGAGTAATTATGGCCTTGAAGAAGCCTTGGGAAACGCTGGTGGCAAGCTTATTCGCACGGACGTAGGAGATAGAAATGTTACTGAGGCCATGTTAAAGAACAACCTGATTTTCGGGGGAGAACAAGCAGGCCATATTATTTTCCTGCAGCAGTCAACATCAGGAGACGCGTTGATTGTCTCTTTAGAGCTCTTAAAAGTTATGCAGCAGTCAAAAAAGAGCTTGAGCAGTCTTTCTTCATGCATGAAGAAGTATCCGCAGATATTGGTAAACATCAAAGTTAAGGAAAAAAAGCCCTTTGAAGAGGTCCCCGCGGTTTGTAAGGCGTTGAAAGACAGTTTGTCGCAGATCAAGAATAATGGCAGGATACTTTTACGATATTCAGGCACTGAAGCGCTGGCACGCGTCATGGTAGAAGGTAAAGACAAGTCAGAAATAGAATCAATCGCTCACTCTTTAGCCTCCGTCATCAAACAAGAACTCGGTGTGTAAAAGAAAAGTGACTGTCACTTTGATATTGTCTGCGGCAGAATGCCGCACACCCGCGCAAAACCGATAAGCGCGGGGTGTATTTGATAAGTTTGAAAAGATTAACATTATTTGAATACCAACTTAAATCGAGGTTTTAATGAAGAAGAAAAACACTAACGGTAAAATAATCGAAGAAATGATCCAGTTAGACAAAGAGCGCATCACGCGTAATTATAAATTTATCGCTAAAGGGGTCAGAATCATCGATCCCTTTACCACTCATATCGGTGAAAATGTGAAGATCGGCGCTGATACCGTGGTTTATCCATCGACGATCATAGAATCAGATGTTAAGATCGGAAAAGGTTGCGCCATCGGCCCTTTCGCGCGTATTCGTAAGGGTGTTACTTTGAAGGATGATGTTACAATCGGTAATTTTGTTGAAATAGTGCGCTCCATTATTTCAAGCGGGTCTAAAGTAAAGCACTTGACCTATATCGGAGATACTTTTGTGGAAGAAGGGGTTAATATCGGCGCCGGCACTATTGTAGCCAACTATGACGGGAAAAATAAGCACCAGACTCGTATTAAAAAAGGGGCTTTTATAGGGAGTGGCTCGATCTTAGTAGCTCCGGTGAATGTAGGAAGAAAAGCTATGACGGGCGCAGGAGCGGTGGTAACAAGGAATAAACATGTGCCTGACGGCGGGGTAGTTGTCGGTGTTCCCGCACGCTTGATTGTAAGGAAATAACTATCAATTATAGACTATGGACCATCGACTATGGACTGTGGACTAAACAAGGAGTGAATTAAGATGAAAGTTCTAGTAACTGGAGGTGCAGGTTTTATCGGTTCACATATTGTTGAACGTTTGCTTAAAGACAGGCATGACGTTGTTGTATTGGACAATTTCTCAAGTGGCAAAGAAGAAAATTTGTCTTTTACAAAGAACTATTCGTTGAACCCTACACGCTACACGCTCATCAAAGGAGATATTTGCGATAAAGATACTTGTTTAAAAGCTACTCAAGGAGTTGACGCTATTTTACACCAGGCGGCTTTACGCAGTGTGCCTAAATCGATGACTGCTCCTCACGAATATAATAAGGTAAATATTGATGGTACGTTGAATATGTTGGAAGCCGCCCGCGAGAATAAAATTAAGCGTTTTGCCATGGCTTCATCAAGTTCAGTGTACGGAGACACAAGCAAATTCCCGGAGTCAGAAGGAGATTATCCTCTTTTAATTTCACCATACGCTTTGAGCAAATTAGCTAATGAATATTATTGCAGGATCTTTTCCGAGCATTTTGGGGTGGAAACGGTGTGTCTTCGGTATTTTAACGTATTTGGGCCGCGGCAGGCTTTGGATGATGAATATGCCGTCGTTATCCCGAAATTCATTCATTGTATCCTGAATGACCAGCAACCTCCGATTTTCGGCACGGGTAAACAATCAAGGGATTTCACCTTTATTGATAACGTTGTGGAAGCAAATGTCCTCGCGGCTACGACTCCGGGCATCAAACATGAAGTTCTAAATGTCGCTAACGGCAAAGACAACACTGTATTACAATTAGTCGAGCTTATAAATAAGATAATCGGCAAGAATATCGAGCCGAAATTATTGCCGGTTCGCGCGGGAGATGTTTTTCGCACCCTGGCTGATATTTCAAAAATCAGGAAAGTCCTTAATTTTGAGCCGAGGGTAAACTTTGAAGAAGGTTTACGTCGTACGGTAGCTTGGTTTAAGGTTGCGTTTAATAAATAATGCTCTAACGGTAGCCAGACATGCCAGTAAAAAGTGGTTAAAAGGTAATTTAGTAATACGTAAAAAGTAATTGACATAGGAGAGATAAATGGTATACGAAGGGATAAAAAACAAGACAGGGAAGATCGCAGTAGTCGGTTTAGGGTATGTGGGTTTACCGCTGGCGGTCGAATTCGGAAAGATAGTTCATACTATCGGGTTTGATTTAAACAGGAAAAGGGTCGCTGAACTCAAGAATAAAATCGATGTTAACGGCGAGACTTCAACTGATGAAATTAAAGATTCCCGTTTTTTGGAAGTTACCAGTGATCCTGCGAAACTTAAAGAAGCGCGGTTTATCATTATCGCGGTCCCTACTCCGATAACAAAAAATAAGCAGCCCGATTTATTCTGTATGACCAGCGCTTCAGAAATCGTAGGGAGGAATTTAAGGAAAGGCAGTATTGTTGTCTTTGAATCGACCGTTTATCCGGGAGTTACAGAAGATGTTTGCGTGCCTATACTGGAAGAATTCTCAAAATTAAAGTATGGAAAGGATTTTAAAGTCGGTTATTCCCCGGAACGGATCAATCCGGGAGATAAGGAACATACGATAACCAGTGTTATTAAAGTAGTTTCAGGTTCTGATAAGGAAACATTAGAAGAGGTCGCAGGAGTCTATGGTTTAGTCGTCAAAGCCGGTGTTTTCAAAGCGGAATCGATCAAGTGCGCCGAAGCCGCTAAAGTTATTGAAAATACTCAGAGAGATCTAAATATTGCGCTTATGAATGAACTGGCGGTGATTTTTCACAAGATGGGTATAGATACGCAATCCGTGCTTAAAGCCGCGGGGACCAAATGGAATTTCATCAGAATGTCTCCCGGGCTTGTCGGAGGCCATTGCATTGGCGTTGATCCTTATTATTTGACCTTTAAGGCGGAAGAATTGGGATATCATCCTCAGGTCATCCTTGCCGGAAGGCGGATCAATGATGATATGGGTAAATATATCGCAGAGCAGACGGTAAAATTGCTCATTGAAGCTAAAAAGACGGTCAAAGGGGCGCGGGTCATGGTTATGGGGATCACCTTTAAAGAAAATGTAAGCGATATCCGTAATTCCAGGGTCATTGATATTATTAATGAATTGAAAGAATATGGTATTGAAGTGATCATTTGTGATCCGTTAGCTGATTCAGAAGCCGTAAAGCATGAATACGGGGTGGAGTTGCGCCAGTATAAGAAGAGCATGAAGGCGGATGCCGTTTTGATCGCGGTAAGCCATGATACTTTTAAGTCAGTTTTGACGCTTGATGCTTTGAAAAACCATCTTAGTAAAAATGGCAGTAAAGGTGTAGTTGTGGATGTCAAAGGGAGCATGAACGCCGATATGTTTGAAAAGACTGGTCTATTATATTGGAGGCTTTAAATCATGAAGGCGCTTATTTTAGCCGCGGGGTACGCGACACGGCTATATCCGTTAACCAAGGATATGCCCAAACCGTTATTAGATGTGGCGGGTAAGCCTATCATTGACTATATTATAGATAAGATCAAGGCTGTGCAGGCTGTTAATGAGGTGGTGATCGTTTCAAATAATAAGTTTTATGGCCATTTCAATGAATGGATTTCCCGTAAACCTCAAGACCGGTTGAAATACCGGATAGTCAATGACGGCAGTAATACGGTTGAGGACAGGCTGGGGGCAGTTGGGGATATCAACCTTTCAATTCAAGAATGCTCCATCGATGATGACTTGCTTATCGTAGCAGGTGATAATTTGTTTGATTTTAGTTTGAATGATTTTATCCTGTTTGCCCGTCAAAAGTCACCGTATCACGCGATTTGCCTGTTTCATGACGATAATACGGCAGCAGACTTAACGCGTTTTGGGATCGTGCAGATCGATTCGAATGCTATGGTAACTGATTTCGAAGAGAAACCAAAGGCCCCGAAATCACGTTTTATTGCTACCTGTATTTACTATGTCCCCCAACAAAAATTACAGTTGATCAATAAATATATAGGGCAGGGAAATCAGCATGATACCCCTGGTTCATATATTAAGTGGCTCACTCAGTATGACAGGGTCTATGGCAATATTTGTAACGGTACATGGTTTGATTTAGGGGATCTTGATGCTTTGAAAGAGGCATCCCGGCAAATGTCCGGCACGCAAAAAAAATAATTTAAAATCAATTATAGTCATTTTTGGGAGGATTAGCAATGGAACCAATGGAAGCATTACCTGAGGGACAGATTAAAAAGGATATGAAGAACTTTATTAAAGAAAATTTTTTGTTAGGGAATGACTCAACCCTCAATGATGATGATTCATTCATGGCCAAAGGCATAATTGATTCTACCGGTATACTTGAGGTTGTCAGTTTTGTCGAGAAAACCTTCGGTTTCAGGATTGAAGACGATGAATTATTGCCTGATAATTTAGATTCTTTGAATAATCTGACTTCTTTTATAGCGAGAAAACAGGGTAAGTAAGGGCGGGTGGCGTATGCTTCTCTATGAATATATACAAAAGAACGCTCAGCTATATCCTGAAAATATAGCTATTATTTATCAGAAAGAGCGCCTTACCTATGAGGAACTCGCTCTGCGTTCTGATGCTGTCTCTGGTTATTTAGCGGAGAATGGGCTTATAAAAGGCGATAGGGTTGCGCTGCTCTTAGAAAACTCCCCTGAGTATGTTTGTTCTTTCTTTGGGATTTTGAAAGCTGGCGGAGTAGTTGTACCCCTAAATACCCAATTGGTCCCCAGAGAATTAGGTGTTCTTCTTGTAGATTGTACCCCTAAATTTGTCATTACCGATTCTTCTCATAATCAGTCCTTAGTAGGTTTAATTGATAAGAATTCAGTCATTTTAATCGATTCATTTGATTTTACTATGGACTGTGGATTATGGACTATGGACTATGGACTAAGCGACAGCGACCTCGCCATGATCATCTATACCAGCGGCACAACGGGAAAGCCTAAAGGGGTCATGCTCGCTCACCGCAACCTTGATGCCAACGCGGATTCCATTATTAATTATTTGCGGATAACGGCATCTGATCGAATGATGGTTATCCTTCCCTTTTATTATTCCTATGGTAATTCACTGTTAACTACCCATATGAAGTCAGGAGCGGCATTGGTCATTGATAACCGTTTTATCTATCCTAATGTGGTTTTAGATCTTATGGAAAGGGAGCAGGTAACCGGATTTGCCGGTGTACCTTCGCATTATACGATTTTACTCCATAAATCAGCGCTGCGTAA
Organism: Candidatus Omnitrophota bacterium; assembly: GCA_041650835.1. GTDB lineage: Bacteria > Omnitrophota > Gorgyraeia > Gygaellales > Profunditerraquicolaceae > JBAZTA01. The sequence continues at coordinate 451,473 of JBAZKL010000002.1, read as the reverse complement.
GTATCCATTGATCACGTTGCGTTATGTAACTCAAGCTGGAGGGGCTATGGCTCCTTCTATGATCAAGGAATTTCAGGATTTATTCCCGCAAATTAAGTTTTACGTAATGTATGGACAAACCGAAGCCAGCGCAAGGTTGACCTATTTGGAACCTGAATTGTTAGTTAAAAAGTCTGGTTCGATCGGCAAAGCCATTCCGGGGGTAGAACTGGATCTTTTAGATGAAACTGGCAGTAAGATTAAAACTGGAGAAATAGGTGAAATTACAGCCAGGGGAGCAAATATAATGTTAGGATATTGGAATTCTCCTGAAGAAACAGAAAAGGTTTTAAAGAAAGAAGGCCTTTGGACAGGAGATTTAGCGAAAATTGATGAAGAGGGTTTTATTTATCATGTGAGCCGTAAGAAAGAAATGATCAAAAGCGGGGCTAATCGGATAAGCCCCTTGGAAATAGAGGAAGTGGTTTGCCGTATGCGGGGGATATTAGAATGTGCCGCAGTAGGGGTTCCTGACGAGATCTTAGGAGAAGCAATTAAATTGTGTGTGGTTAAGAATGGCGCAAATATGAATGAAAAAGATGTGTTACTATTTTGCAAACAAAACCTTGCCGCATATAAATTACCTAAAGTTGTAGAATTTCGTAACTCATTACCTAAAACTTCAACCGGTAAAATTAGAAGAAGCGAATTAGTCTACAGTCCATAGTCTATGGTCCATGGACTGTGGACTATAGACCTGTGTCATGTGTCTTGTGACCAATATTATTATAAGGAAGAAACAATGTGCGGCATAGCCGGAACCCTAAACTTAACCAAACAACATCCAATAGACAGCGAACTCCTCAAGCGCATGATAACCACTATGCGCTATCGCGGCCCAGACGAGTTCGGCATATACAAAGATGCTGACATCGGATTGGGTCATGCCCGGTTAAGTATCATCGATCTCAGCGGTGGACAACAGCCAATGCATAATGAAGACAAGAGCATTTGGATCGTATTCAACGGTGAGATCTTTAATTATCTGGAGATCCGGGCAGAACTATTAAAGAAAGGTCACCGGTTTTATACCAATTCTGATACAGAAGTCCTCATCCACCTTTATGAAGAAAAAGGAACTGGGATGTTTGCCGATTTAAACGGCCAATTTTCATTCGCGATCTGGGATATCAGGCAGAAGAGCCTGCTTTTAGCCAGGGATAGGATGGGGATTCGCCCTCTTTTTTATACCTCAGTTGATGGTTCTTTGATATTTGCTTCAGAAATTAAGGCTATTTTTAGCGATACCCGCGTAAAGCGCTTAATTGATTTGAAAGGCCTTGATCAGTTATTTACTTTCTGGGCGACGGTTGGCGAACAGTCCGTTTTTGAAGGAATAAAAGAATTACCTGCCGCGCATTATCTTCTCGCGCGTAAAGAAACTATTGATATCCAAAGGTATTGGGAACTTGATTTTTATACTCCCGGACAAACCAAAGAAAGAAGCGAAAATGAATATATGTCGGAATTGCTTGAATTATTGAAAGATTCTATAAAGCTTCGCTTGCGCGCTGACGTTCCTGTGGCAGCGTATTTAAGCGGAGGGTTGGATTCTTCACTTATTACCGCGTTAGTTAAAAAACATTTTAATAATAAATTGGAAACTTTTTCCGTGAGCTTTAGCGATTCTAATTACGATGAAGGCGCTTTTCAGCGTCACATGGCTGAGTTTCTCGGAACAGTACATAAAGGTGTTACCTGTGGATATTCTGATATTGGTGGGATAATCCCTGAGGTTGTTTGGCACGCGGAGAAACCATTGATCAGAACCGCGCCGGCTCCTTTATTTATTTTATCTAAGCTCGTGCGTCAGAATAATATCAAAGTTGTACTTACCGGAGAAGGGGCTGATGAGATATTAGGCGGTTATGACCTTTTTCGAGAGATGAAGATCCGGCGTTTTTGGGCAAAACATCCTGATTCAAGATTAAGGTTTTTGTTAATGCGAAAACTTTACAGCTATATACCAAACTGGCCAAAGTCAACTTCTGCTTTCTTGGAAGGGTTTTATCGCAATCATTTGTTGAAAACAGATTCAAAATCTTATTCGCATTTACCGAGATGGGATATAACTTCAAGAATTAAATCGTTATTTTCAAGTGATGTTAAGAATAAGCTAAATGATTGCAAAAGTACTGATAATTTTGAAGAGTCTTTTTCTAAACAATTTTCAAATTGGGATAGTCTTTCTCAGGCACAATATATTGAGGCAAATACGTTACTTTCAGGTAACCTTTTATCTTCTCAAGGGGATCGAATGATGATGGCTAATTCTGTGGAGGGAAGGTTTCCTTTTCTCGATTATAGGGTTATTGAGTTTTGCGTGAAGCTTCCTCCTCAAATGAAGCTGAAAGTAATGAACGAAAAGTATCTTTTAAAGAAAATCGCCAAGCCCTATTTACCGGAAGAGATATGTAACCGAAAAAAACAAGGGTACAGGTCTCCTGATAGCGCGAGTTTCTTTCACGGTAAAGAGCATGCATATGTTGATGAGCTGTTATCAGAGAACAACTTAAAGAAAACTAATTATTTTGACCCTTTAATGGTTACTAATCTGGTAAAAAAATGTAAAACAACAGATACATCATTATTGAGCGCCAAAGACAACATGGCTATTGTCGGTATTATTACAGCACTCTTATTGCATAAACAATTTATAGTTGAAAATAGTCGTCAGTTTCCCAGTACCCCAGGGCACCAGAATAATGAGGATATAGTGGTAAAAGAGGTTATTGGTGCAAGTGTCATTGCGAGGAGCGCGAAGTGCGACGAAGCAATCTAAAAAGAGGTCAATTATGAAGATTTGTACCAAATGTATACTTCCAGAAACCTTCCCCGGTATCAATTTTGATGAAAAAGGTGTTTGTAACTTCTGCCGTGGTTTCAAAAAAGAAGAATTAATGGAAGAAAAGGAAACATATTTGGCTAAGTTTAAAGAGTTGATCGCTCAATGTAAGGGTAAAAGCGATTATGATTGTACGGTTTCTTATTCCGGCGGAAAAGACAGTACCTATACGCTTTATCTGCTAAAAGAAGTTTTTAAATTGCGAGTTTTGCCGTTGACATTCGATAACGGATTTGTTTCTGATCAGGCTTTTAAAAATATCCGTACCGTTACAGAGAACCTTGGTGTTGACAGCATTGTTTATAAAATTAATTTTCACCTTCTCAAGAAGATCTTTGCCGCGGGCATTAAAGAGTCAATGTATTCTTCGAAAGCGTTAGAGCGGGCAAGTACAATATGTAATTCCTGTATCGGCCTTATTAAATTTTCATTCTTAAAGATAGCATTGGAAAAACGAATCCCTATGATGGGCTGGGGTTGGTCACCGGGACAGTCGCCGATCCGGTCTTCCATCATGAAGATAAATCCTGCTTTGTTTAAAGCATCGCAGGAAACCTACCGGAAACCGATGCATCAAGTTGCTGGTGATGAGCTTAATCGGTATTTTCTTAATGAAGAACAGTTTGCTCGTAATGAAGATTTCCCGTATAATGTCAGTCCGCTTGCATTCATGGAATATAATGAGACGAAAATCATTGAAAAGATCAAGACATTGGGTTGGATTTTCCCGGAAGGCCTTGATTCTAATTCTACCAATTGTGTAATGAATTCCTACGCAAATTTAGTGCATATAGAGCGCTTTGGTTTTCACCCGTATGTTTATGAGATAGCGGGGATGGTTAGGAGCGGAGAAATGGGTAGGAACGAGGGGTTGGAAAAAATGAAAGAGAACGCCAATGCGGATTCGGTCGAATCGGTAAAAAAACGGTTGGGTATCCTTAAGGAGTGAGCGATGCGTGCGATTCATCTGTTGATGGTCTGTTTTATCTTAATCTTAAGCAATGGTTGTGAAAGGAGATTCATGGAAAACACAAAAATTCCACAAAAGAGCGGGAGCGCGAGCATTGACTGGGAATGTGTGAAGAATAAGAGGATACTGTTTGGTCACCAGTCCGTAGGAGATAATATTGTCGATGGCATTAAAGACGTCATCGCGAACGAGCGGATGAGCGGCATTACTGTCAAGGAGACGGTCGATTCTGCTGATTTCGTGAAGCCGGTTTTTGCGCATTTCCATGTCGGGCGCAATAAGGATCCTCGTTCAAAGATCGATGATTTCAAAAAAAAGATGGAGACGGGGCTGGCGAAGAACGTGGATATAGCCTTCTTCAAGTTCTGTTTCGTAGATATTGTCTCTGGGACGAATATTGAAGAGGTCTTTAACGCTTACACGGTGACTCTTGATGCTTTGCAAAAAGAATTCCCTCAAGTTGTGTTTTTGCATGTAATGGTACCATTGATGACAAATCCTTCAGGCATCCAGGCACGGGTTAAACGTATGCTCGGGGCTGCTATCGAAGAGGATTCTGATAATAACGCAAGAAAAAGATTTAATCTGCTGTTGGCCGGCAGATACGGTGCGGATAACCGTTTATTCGACTTGGCAAAGCTGGAGATCGATCCGAGGTCGCCCGGCCGGTATTCACTGAATCCTTCATTTACCGATGACGGGGGGCATCTTAACAGCGTCGGACGTGAGTTTATCGGTAAGAAACTGCTCGAATTTGTTTCTCAAGCCTGTAAAAACAAATAAATCGAATGAATCAAAAAAAATATTTTGTAGTTGAAGAAAGTCAGAGTGATGCCGGCGAATTCTTGTCCCGTTATTCAAAGGATATCCTTGCTTTGTGGGATAAGAATCTTTCTCAGAATTTTGAAGGCAGGTACACCTGGCTCTATAAAGAGAATCCCAGCGGAAGCGCGAAAACCTATCTTGCTCTCGATGAGCAAAATAACGTTGTCGGCTGCGCTTCAGTTTATCCCCGTCAGGTTTCGGTAAAAGGGAGGGATCTTATAATGGGGGTTGCTGCTGATTTTGCTGTTAACAAGGAGCATCGTGTTTTCGGCCCGGCATTAAGAATGCAGCAGACAATCTTATCGAGCTATGGGAAGAAAGGGATCGACTTTCTTTTCGCCTTTCCCAATAAGTCATCCGCGGGAATTTTTAAGCGCATCGGTTTCGTGAAGCTGGGCAATGAATGTAACTTGATTAGGATATTGAATTCCGGCAATAAGGTGCGCGCATTCATTAAGAACCGCGTTTTGGCTTATATCGTCACAGTGTATATCAATGGAGTGTTGAGATTGGCCGACTTTGTCAGGTATATTTTTACGCGTCATGATTCAGAATTCATGGTACTTGATGCCATCGATAAAAGATTCAATGAGCTTTGGAAAAACGCAGAGAAAAACGATTGTATCCTCGGCGTACAGAGTTACGAATATCTCTCATGGCGTTATTCCGGTTGTAAAGCCTTTGATTCCCGGTACTTTTGCATGTTTGACCGGAAAACAGGATCTCTGGAAGGGTTCATTGTTTTTACGCTCAAGGATAATATTGCCGTTATCTGGGATATGCTGGCGAAAAACAGGATAAGCGCTTTAAAAGCACTTATCGCAAACTTCGTGAAGTTGATGAATCGCCAGAAGGCCGAAAAGATTACAACGAGTATCTTGGATTCTCGCGAATGTAAGGCCTTGTTTAAACATGCCGGTTTTATAGAACGTTGCTCAGACCGTATGGCTATGGTTTTCATCTCGCCGGAGAGCGGTATCACTAACAAGAACGAGCTTTTGCAGAAGGATAATTGGTTCATTTTCGAAGGCGAGATGGATATTTAGAAAAGGATGAAACATGCTTGAAAATGTGAAAAAAGATATCCGCAGGTATATGCTTACTGATAATGAAACACCCGGGATACGTGGAGTTTTTGATCTTGTGCTTTTTAATTATTCTTTATGGGTTATTCTTAGTTATCGGTTTGGGGTATGGGTCAGAGAACATTGTAGAGTACCTCTTGTTAGGCAGGTGCTGAAACTCGCGACCAGAATTTCTCACAACCTGTTGGGTTTATTGACAGGAATACAGATTCCTTTTGAAGCGCAGATCGGTCCTGGGCTGTATATTGGGCATACCGGTATGCTTGTGCTCAATTCGAATACGATTATAGGTGAGAATTGTAATATCGGGATAGGTGTCATAATCGGTTATGGGGGCAGGGGCGACCGCTCCGGTTGTCCTCGTATCGGTAATAACGTGTTTATTGGTGTCGGCGCGAAAGTCATCGGGAATATCACCGTTGGGGATAAAGCCGCGATTGGAGCGAATGCAGTGGTAACTTCCGATATCCCGGCGAATGCAACTGCCGTCGGTGTCCCTGCAAGAGTGGTTAATTACCGGGGTAGTGATGATTTCGTGAAAGTTTAAGAAAGACCGAATGATGAAAAAGACTAGTAAAAAATTAGCTTCGGCTACCAGAAATACTCATTATTGGCTTCCTTCATATGCGGCCGGATTTATTTTCAGCCTGGGCCGCAAGAAACACGGGGGGAGGCCTACTCATGTGTTTTTGAGCATATGCGATCATTTCGAGCCTTTGTGGAATAGTGCCGATGCCGTAACAGGGCTTGCAAGGGTGAAAAACTGGCATGACAAATATCCTGTAGTAGCCAGTAGTTATTCCGATTTCCTCGGTAACCATCCGAAATACACCTTTTTTTATCCCGCAGAAGAGTATTCTTTCGAGTATCTACAGCTGATAACAGATATTTGTTCCCAGGGCGTTGCAGAGGTAGAGATACATTTGCACCATAAGGACGATACTGCGGATAATCTGTCAAAGACGCTTCTCGATTTTAAAAAGATTTTGGCCGAGAAACACGGCTTGTTGTCCCAGGATCGAATGACCAAAGAGGTCGTCTATGGTTTTATTCACGGTAACTGGGCCCTGAATAACTCGCATCCGGAAGGTAAGTTTTGTGGTGTTAATAATGAAACGGAAATATTGCAGAAAACCGGTTGTTACGCTGATTTCACCATGCCTTCGGCACCGGACTGTACTCAAACCGCCAAGATTAACAGTATTTATTACGCTGTCAATGCGTCCGATCAGCCGAAATCGCATAATTCCGGAACTGATGTCCGGAAAAATGGTGTCGGTAAAGACGGTTTATTGATGGTACAGGGGCCGCTCCTTTTAAATTGGAAAGAACGTAAATCCGGGATATTTCCTCGCATTGAGAATGGATGTATCAGTTTCGATCAACGGATTACCGCTGCACGGATACAACTCTGGCTTCAGGCGCACGTTCATGTCAAGGATGCCCCTGAATATATCTTTATTAAATTGTATACTCATGGATGTCAGGAGAATAATAGCGAATATTTATTGAATGAAGGACTCCCTTTTCTGTATGAACATTTGGGACGTTATTACAATGACGGAAAGAAATACCGGTTGTATTATACTAGTGCGCGTGAAACGGTTAATGTGATCAAGGCGCTTGAGGCCGGGCAACCAGAAGTCTCGATAGGTGAGATGAAGAACAATAATATCATCTTTCGGCTTAACCAGATATGAGACAGTATCCCGATAAATCGGAATTCCTGTGCCCGAATTGTTTCGGAGAACTTGTAGACGACACGCAGGTTTTTACGTGTGAAAAATGCGGTAGTGTTTTTGTTTTTACTGACGGAGTGATAGATCTTGTCTCGGAGGGAAAGATGACTGTTTCGCGCGAGGAAACTCATTCATCCTCGACAGCGGTTTCTCTGCCCGAAGCGGTACTGCGTTTAGGATGGAAAGTGGGGCTGCATGAGTTTCTTGATAAAGTACCGCCAAAGGTGAGCATTAATATGATTAAACTGCTTCAGGAAGAACGCGCTGCTTTTAAGTTTCTCTTAAGCATAAAAAACAGGAAAAGGCTGCTTACGATCGATACTTTGTTCGGAACGACGACATTGTCTTTGGCGCAGGATTATGAACGGGTTTATTGTTTGCATCCTGAGATGGACATGGTGCGATGCATCAAGGAGAGGGCAGCATTGAAAGGGGTAAAGAACATAAGCTTTGCCCGGGTAAGTCCAGCAAAGCACTTACCTTTCCGCGAATCATTCTTTGACGGGATCGTTTTACATAACATTGAGAATCTCTGGGATACAAAGTGGCCCGTAATGCGAAAAGTTGAAATGACGTTTATTGAGTCGCTTATGAAGGAATGCGCACGCGTGGTCTCGCCGACAGGATTTATATTCGTGAGCTTCAAAAATCGAATGGGGAGGTTCATTGTTAATCGGAATTTGAATGAAAAAAGGCCTTTTTCTCTGGTTGATATAGAACGATTGATTCGCAGTGAATCATTGAAGATTCACAAGACTTATTTGTTAATGCCGGAATCGGTGTTTGCTGAAGAGATCGTTGATGTTTCGGTAAAACCCTATGAGTATAAACGCCAGCCAGGTCTTCGGGAGTTGATCAAATATTTTGTAGTAAGCTCGAGATTTTTTAAGTATTTCGCTCCGGCCCTGGGTGTTTTAATCTCTTTTGACACGGGATATGTGTCATTCATTGAAGAGATTATTGATGATTATAGAAGAAGATTTGCTCCGGAATGTCGTATTTCCATAAAGAAATTCCTTATATGCAGCGCCCATACTATACTGCTTATGGTTGATTTTGATAACGAGAAACGGGGGGCTATAATTCGTATCCCTCTGAACGAAGAGGGGCTTAAGCGTTGTATGGATAATTTTGAGATATTGAGAAATTTGCGGCAGGTCAACGATATTCTCAAAAAGGAAGTTCCGGCGGCATTAGCGGAAGGCGAACATCAGGGAAAGAAGTATTTCGTTGAAACCGAGCTCTTGGGTATCACGCTTACTAATCAGTCGTCCCATATAAATGAATGCATGCTTCAGGCCGTTGAAACGCTCATCGACTTTCATATGGCTACCTCGCGGTCGATTTTTATCGATGTCGAGGTTTTTGACGCTTATTTCTCAGGTTATTTTAGTGATTGTAGGGCTATGCTTCGTAAAAGAGGAATAGTCGATACATTGGAAGACTTTGAGGTTTATGTAAAGAAGCGGCTGTTGAACAGAAGGCTTAATTTGGTTTGGATGCACGGGGATTATAAGATAGATAATTTTATCGTTTCCCCCGGTACATTCCGGATCAAGGGGATCATTGATTGGGACCTTTCCCGGAAAGAAGGTTTGCCGCTTCTCGATATTCTCTATTTGTTCGGATATAATGATGTTTTGTTCCTCCAACGCAATATCAGCGAGGTCTTTGCGAATAAATTTCTTCCTTTAAATCTCAATGAGTTCGAGTCGGGACTTTTAAAAAAATACCAGGTTGCTTTAGATGTTCCTGATGGATTGTTCATGCCTCTCTTGGTGATGTTTTGGTTGCATCATATTGTGTATCGAGAAGGGCCGGATTCTCGTCTGTCTTCAGAGTGGTGGGAGGTTAATTATACTTCCATCGCCTCTTTGATGAAGAAATACGTTTTAGAACAAGAATGAATCTTATGAGGCCGAGAAAAGAATCGAAAATACTTTTATTGACGATACAGTACCCGCCGGTCATCGGTGGAGTGCCTACTTACTATCATTATTTGACGACCCGATGGGATAAAGGGTCGATGGTTGTTTTAACAAGCATGGTCCCCGATTCCCGTGAACCTGACGCAGGTTTAGGGTTCCCTGTATACAGGACCGATCTCATGAATGATTACGAGGTTGTTTTCAATCTTAGATTCATTTTCAGGAAAATACGGCTTTTCATTTTTATCACCAAAATCGTTTTTAAAGAAAAAATAGATATTATTATTGAAGGCCATACGAATTTGGCGCTGTTGTTTCTTTGTTTTTTGATGAAAATGCTGTTTGGGAAACGCTATGGGAATGTATACCACGGAGATGTCGATTCTCCTTCAATCAGGCTTAAGAGCGATCCCCTGAAAAGGATCTTGATGCATCACTGTTGCTTTGTGATTACGAATTCCGCTTTCGCGCAAGACAGATTGATGAGAAAATTCTCTTATCCCCGAGAGAGGATCTCTATTCTTCATCCCGGGGTCGATTCCGATAAATTCAAACCTTCCGGTGATGGGGTTGAGGAGTTGAGGAAAAAGCTTGGCCTTGAAGGCAAGAAGATCATTATGACCATAAGCCGGCTTGAGAAAAGAAAAGGCCAGGATATGGTTGTTAGGTCTTTGCCGGAGATCGTCGCCGCTGACAAGGATGTGGTATATCTTTTGATCGGCGATGGACCGTATAAAAGCGAGGTCGAGACAATTATTCAGGAAACAAAAATGCAGGCATATGTCAGGAGTTTTGGCTATGTCCGCGCGAATGAACTAACGTTATATTATAACTTGTGCGACATTTTCATAATGCCGAATAGGGAATTGGAAGACGGCGACGCGGAGGGTTTCGGGATTGTATTTATCGAGGCAGGATCATGCGGGAAGCCGGTTGTCGCGGGCAGGTGTAATGGGGCGCTGGATGCTGTCGAAGATGGTATTTCCGGGATGCTGGTTGATCCGTATGATCCGCGTGATATCGCCGCAAAAGTCAGTCTTCTTTTGAAAGACGACGAATTGCGGGCGAGGCTCGGCGAAAACGGCCGCAAAAGGATATTGGAAAGGTTCCAATGGGATTCGAATATAAAGCATTTTAAAGACCGTTTTCCGGCTTTTTTGTCTGGCGATTTATGTTGAAAGGTGAGCATTAATGTTCGATTATTTTAAGAATTTCGTTAAACATTCAATGACGTATAGCGTCGGAAACATGATTTACCGAGCGGCTGCGTTTTTATTGATCCCGCTCTATACCAGGACTCTTGTACCGGCTGATTATGGCTCTCTCGAAATGTTTTATGTAGTAGCGAGCGTGATGCGGACATTCCTGGGGATTATGATAGGACATGCGACGATACGGTTTTACTTCGAATTTACCGAAGAAATAGAGAAAAAGCGGGTGATTAGCACTTCTTTATTGATATCCGCTGCCATCTCGTCTCTGGTTATTTTAAGCGTGTGGAACTTCACTCCGCAACTCTCGCGGTTGATCTTTAAGACTACTCAGTACCAAAATGTGTTCTATATCGTGTTCTTCATCGTTTTCTTTGAGCTTTCGCGCGAGATCGGCCTGTCGTATTTGAGGGTCAAAGAAAGGTCTCTTTTGTACATTATCATCGCTATCGTTCAACTGATTATCCAGGTGGTCTTAAATCTTTGGTTTGTGCTGTCTTTACATATGGGTATTGAAGGTATTTTGTGGGCAAGCCTGGTCAGTATTATAATAACCTGGATTATCCTGATATTCATTACTATCAGGTTTTGCGGTTTTAACTTTGATTTCCATAAGGTCAAATTACTGGCTCATTATTGTTCTCCCTTCCTCTTGGCTACCGTAACCGGCGTCATCATTAACAATGCGGATAGAATTATGCTGAATAATTACCGTGATCTTACTGTCGTCGGCATTTACGCACTCGCTTTAAAATTCGGTTTGCTCATAAAGGATCTGGTGATCGAACCGTTTAATAGGAATTTCGGCCAGTCTCGTTTTGCGATCATGAAGAATCATGACGCCAAACGGATATATGCGCGCACGCTAATTTATTTCGCTTACGTAATGACTTTTCTGTGCCTGGGGATATCCTTCTTTTCGAAAGAAGCATTGCATGTGTTCGTCGGAAGCGAATTTTGGAATGCCTACAAGCCGGTGCCTTTTATATTATTCGCCGTAACGATCGGCGGTATGAGCTATATATTCGAGACAGGCATTCTTATACAGAAAAAAACGAAATATATATTCATGATATCTTTTTTTTCGGCGATTGTCGTCGTTGTGTGCAACCGGATTTTGATCCCTGCTTTGAGTTCATACGGTGCGGCAATAGCGATGTTGCTGACGAGTGTGTTTACCTGTATCTTAACGTACGCTATTTCAAATAAGATATACCCGTTGCAGCATGAATTCTCCCGGTTATTCAAGATATTTGCGGTCGGGATAGTCTTAGCGGTAACGACATTCGTTTCGGAAGCACTGTTGCATTTGAAATGGTATATCGCTATCGTGTTCAAAGCGCTCATGCTGTTGAGCTTTCCGGTGTTGTTGCATTTACTCTCTTTTTATAAAGAAGAAGAAAAAACGAAATTGAAATTATTTCTTGTTTTAATACGTCAAAGATTTGTTCATAAGGCGGTCTTGTCACAGCCGTAATTGCTATGTTCTGGATATTTCTGTTTTTGTTGACATTGTTCATTCGCCCGCAAGATTGGGCCGGCAGTCCTTTATATGGCTTACCGTTGAATCAAGTTTCTGTTTGGGGAGGTTTGATAGCGGGTGTCATTAATCAATCCAAGGCCGGAAGAGATTTAAAGACACCTCATACGTTTTTGATCATTGCTTTTGTGTTGTTGTCTTTTATCAGCAACGCGGTACATGGTGATGCGGGGTTCGGTTTTTCTCAATGCGTCGCATTCTTTAAAAGGTTTCTGGTCTATGTCATGTTTCTGTTACTGTTGGATTCTCCCAAAAAGGTCAAGCAGACGTTTTTCATTATCATGGTTTTTACCGTTATTTTAAGTTTTCAGGCTATTTATCAAAGCCAGCATGGGGGGATGGGCTGGGCGCATCAGATACTGCATACAAGCGGGAACCTTGATGAAAAAGGGAATCTCCAGATTCCGGTATTCGATGGGCGCACTTTTTGGATCGGCTTATGGGATGGACCCAATGTTCTGTGCCTTGCGTATTTGATCGCGGTTCCTTTTTGTTTCGGTAACATAATAAAAAAGGGGAAATCTTTCGTGTATAAGTTTATTAATCTGTTTTCTGTTGGAATGCTGGTATTCGGGATCTATTTGACGAATTCACGGGGTGGGTTTCTTTCTTTGGGGGCCATGATACTTTTGTTTGTGGTATTCCGGTTTGGGGTGAAAAAAGGGATCATTCTTGCAATGGTTTGCTTGCCGCTATTTTTAATCTTTTCTCCCTCACGTATGAAGGAACTGAATTCAAAAGAAGATTCTGCCCATGAAAGGACATGGACATGGGAGCGGGGGTTGAGAATGGCCAAAGAAAACCCTGTTTTTGGCATCGGTAGGGGGAAATTTCCTCTTCAGACCGGATTAGTCGCGCACAATAATTATGTTTCCAGCATGTCCGAGACAGGCTATTTTGGGCTCCTTTTGTATATCGCGCTTGTTTATTTAACGATCAAAAGCTGTTTTGTTGTGTATAGAGCAACGGCGCTCAATGACGATGAAATAAAAGATCTATCATTGTCGGTCGTAATCGCTGCGATCGGATTTTTCTTCGCGACATTTTTTGTTTTGATGGAACATGATGTTTTGTTCGTATTCTGGGCTTTGACCGCGACCTGTTATGTCTTGGCAAGATCTGAGTTTAAGGACCTTAAGCTTGAGTTTAACCTACGGGACTGGATAAATTCGTTTGGTATAACGTGCGGCGTTATAATACTTATATGGCTTATAGCGGAGAAAGAAATATTTTAAAAAATGAAAAGAAAAATTATGTTTGTCAATTATTCGTTAGGGATCGGCGGAATTGAAACATTGACCCTGGAACTCTGCAAAAAACTGGATCAAGAAAAGTTCAGCGCGTCGGTTTGTGTTTTTGAAAGCGGCGGAGAGCTTGAAAAAGAGTTTTCCCGGGCAGGTATTACCGTCCATGTCTTAAATAAATCTCGCGGTACTGATTTTGCAATGCCGTTTCGCTTAGCTAAGTTGATTAAGAAAGAAGGTGTCGGTATTGTTCATACGCAGAACCAGTGCGCTTGGTTATATGGAGGTATTGCTGCCGTATTAGCAGGTGTTCCGTTGGTGCATACGCAGCATACGACAGCGGATTATTTTAATTATCATAGCGGTCGCTGGATGAAGCTTGAGTGGGTACTGGCGCAATTTACCATAAAGATCTCGACCGTCGCCGCAAGCGTGGCGAAATTCATGATCGAGAAAGAAGGGATTGCTCGCAAAAAACTTGTGGTGATATATAATGGCGTTAAACCTGAAAGCTATGAAAAGAATGTCGATGTCCCGGGTAAGAAAAAAGAACTTGGGCTTGGCACGTCTGAGGTGGTTATTGGCTGTGTTGCCCGGCTTACGGATAATAAAGACCATCGAACACTTTTGCAGGCGTTTAAAACCGTACGGCATCAGATTCATCAGGTGAAATTGTTGATTGTCGGTGATGGCCCGCTTAAGGCATCATTGATAGAATATACGGTAGAATTAGGATTGCAGGATTCCGTTGTTTTCTTGGGAGCGCGCAGGGATATCCCTGACCTGTTAAAGGTTTTCGACATGTTCGCTCTTTCTTCTATCCGAGAAGGGTTTCCTGTAGTCTTGCTGGAAGCGATGATCTCGGGGCTGCCTGTTGTTTGTACTGATGTAGATGGTAACGGGGAATTGGTTTTGCATGAAAAAACAGGTTTGGTTGTCAATGCGCGTGATCCTGAACATTTTGCCGCGGCATTGTTGCGATTAATCAGGAATAAGGATGAAGTCACCCGCTTCGGCTCTGAGGGAAGAAAGCGTATACTCGAGAGCTTTACTTTTGCGAAAATGATAAAGGAATACGAACATCTGTATGATGAGGTCATTAAACAATAAACCGAATGAGTAAATTTAACGTAATAATAATCACCAATCTTTATCCTAACCCGCAAGAGCCGCTGAGAGGCAATTTTGTCGAGTCGGTCATGCAGAATCTTCGTACGCAATGTGATATTGTTGTTGTTTCGCCGTTGCCCTGGTTCCCGAGAGCGAGTATCCTTAAACGATTTAAAAATTGGTATAAGTTCTCTCAAGTACCGTTTCGTTTCACTAAAGATGGAATTCCGGTGATCAGCCCTAAGTTCCTGGCGTTGCCTAAAATGGGCATCTTGCACCCGGTGTTTTTATTCATAGCGTTGTTACCCGTTCTTATGAGGCTCAAGCGTGCGCAAAAAATTGACCTGATAAACGCCCATTGGTTATTTCCTGATGGAGTTGCGGCTGTATGGGTGGCGCGTTTTTTACGATTGCCGATAGTGTTGTCAGCGCACGGATGCGATATAAACTTGTATCTGAAGACTTTTTTTCGACGAGTTCAAATAAGTGGGGCAATAAAGCATTGCCGGGCACTTACGGTTGTCAGTAACGCCCAAAAATCTATTATTGAGGAATTGGAACTTGGCTATGTTAAGATGGAGGTGGTCCAAAACGGTGTTGACCAGGAAAAATTCAGCCTAAAGGAAAAAGTTGTATGCAGAAAAAAGCTTAATCTGAAAAGCGACGGAAAGATCATTTTGTTTATCGGTCAGCTGATTGAAGTTAAGGGAGTAATGTATTTGTTGGAAGCTATTAAAAGGATAAAGGAAAACAGGCAAAGTAATGTCACACTATATGTTGTAGGTGACGGGGATTTGCGGCATGAAGTTGAAACATTTGTAGAAAGCTCGGGCCTCCAAGAGCAGGTGAAATTGTGCGGCAAGAGAAATTATGACGAGATCCCCGATTGGATCGGAGCAAGCGATTGCTTGTGCCTTGCGAGTATTCGAGAAGGATTTCCCTGTGTCGTTGTTGAGGCGTTGTCGTGCGGCAGGCCGGTAGTCGCTTCTAAAGTCGGAGGTATACCTGATTTGATCTCGGGGAAGAATGGTTTTGTATGCCAACCGAGAGATGTCGAAATGCTTGCTCTAGCATTGTGCCGCGCTCTGGAAATGACTTGGGATGAAAAACAGATCAGGGATTCGGTGGCTTCTTTAACGTGGTCAAAAGTTGCTGACAAATATTTCCGCGTGTTCCAGGATGTTGTCTTGCTTAAGGAGAAGGGATTATAATGTGCGGTATTTGCGGGATGATAGATCTGTCTAGTAAGCCGATAGCTTCTTTGAGTTTGATTAAAAAGATGGCTGACGCGTTAACCCACCGGGGCCCTGATGACGAAGGGTTTTTTGTGAAGCAGGGTGTTGCCCTTGGGCACCGCAGGCTAAGCATCATTGATCTTTTTTCGGGGCACCAGCCGATTTTTAATGAAAATAAGAATATCTGTATTGTTTTTAACGGAGAAATTTATAATTATAAGGACCTGTTCAATGACTTGGTCCAAAAGGGTCACCGGTTTCTTACTCACAGCGATACGGAGGTTATTGTCCATTTATATGAGGAATACGGCCCTGAATGCGTAAATAAACTTAGAGGCATGTTCGTATTTGCTCTTTGGGATGAACCTCGTAAAAGGCTCATGGTGGCCAGGGACAGGCTGGGCAAAAAACCTTTGTATTACTATCGCGGTAATGATGTCTTCTTGTTTGCTTCAGAAATAAAAGCTATGTTAAAAAGTGGTTTAGTGCGGGCGCAGGTAAATGAATCGCTTTTTGATTTTTATCTTTCATTAGGATATACTCCCGGTGCGGAAACATTTTTCAAGGATATTTCCAAGTTAGAACCCGGGAATTATCTTTTGCTGGAGGAGCACGGCAGCTTGAATGTAAGGCAATATTGGGATATTGTCAATGTTCCTGCCCGTGACATCTCCTTCCAGGAAGCTTTTACAACTATTAAAAAGATCTTGTTGGAAAGTGTGTCTTTGAGGCTCATGAGCGAGGTTCCGTTAGGGGTCTTTTTAAGCGGTGGACTTGATTCAAGTGCTATTGTCGCATTGATGAGTGAGGTCAGCGACAAGAGGATTAAAACGTTTTCTGTAGGATATAAAGATGCTCCGCAGATGAGCGAATTGAAATACGCGCGGGTCGTTTCTGATAAGTTTAAGACCGACCACCAGGAGTTTTTTCTGACACACGATGATCTTTTTAGTTCCATTGATACCTTATTGGAGCATACCGAAGAGCCGTTGGTTGAAAGCGCGGGGATCGCGTTGTATAAACTTTCAAAGCTTGCCAAGCCGCATGCGACAGTGCTTCTCTCTGGAGAGGGCTCGGATGAAATATTCGCTGGGTACGCGTTATATGAAAAAATGCATCGGATCGAGAACATCTATGGAGCATTGCGTTTTATTCCCGGTTTTATCAGAAACCAGGCGCCTCGCATTGCTCCAACCGAGAAATTAAACAAATACCTGGAATGGATATGTATGCCGTTTGAAGAGCGTTACCGATCAGTATCTTTTGACCTGACACGCATGACCAGGGAAAAAATGTATACACGCAGGTTCCGCGAAAGCCTTGATGGAAAAATGGAAGGTTATTTCAATAAGTTGCATTCTCTTGTCCAGGGAAAAAGTTTGCTCGGTAAAATGTTGTATATCGATACAAAAACGTGGCTTGCGGAAGATATTCTTACAAAATCAGACCGGATGACGATGGCTGCTTCAATAGAAATGAGATGTCCGTTTCTGGACCACACGCTTGTTGAATTTTGCGCAGGCCTACCTGATGAGTTTAAGCTCAGGAACGGGACAGGAAAATTCATCCTAAAAGAGATAATGAAAGAATTGCTGCCGGAGGAGATCGTTTTTAGGAAAAAAATGGGTTTTCCCGTTCCTTTGACTGGCTGGTTCCGGGGGGGACTCTATGAGAAGGCAAAACAGCTTTTGTTGGAAGAAAAGTCGCTTTCGCGGGGTTACTTTAATTCCGAATATGTAAGAGGATTGTTTACGAATATCCAAAAGAAACATGATCTCGGTAAAAGGATATTCTCATTAGTAACTTTGGAGCTTTGGCACAGGAAGTATATCGATTAATATGGACACGAGAAATTCATTAGTGAGTGTTATAATACCGACATATAATTACGGGAAGTTCATTTTTGAGGCTCTGGATTCGGTGCTGAAACAGACCTATAACGACCTAGAAATTATCGTGGTTGATGACGATTCGACTGATAATACCAGGGAAATTGTTACGCGGTATGTAAAAGAATTGCCCGGTACGCTAACGTATATCTTTCAAAAAAACAAAGGGCCCGGGGCCGCGCGGAACACCGGTATTGCCCGCGCGCGGGGGGGGTATGTTGCTTTTTTAGACGCCGATGATATTTGGCTTCCAGGAAAGCTTCAACTGCAAATTGAGGTATTCAGGAGTTGTTCCGATGTCGGGTTTGTCCATACCGATAATTCACTTTTCAGTTCGACAGGCCCTATTAATAATTATCGCTTTGGTATAACCGCGGAATCCCAGATGTCCGGGAATATTTTTCCTTATTTACTGCGGGAGTGTATCGTTAGAACCTCAACGGTTTTGATCAAAAAAAGTTGTGTTGCTAAAGTCGGGTTATTTGAAGAGACCTATTCAGGCGAGGATTATGATTATTGGTTGCGGACGGCTAAGATTTGTAAAGCGGGATATATCGGCGAAGCATTAGTTCGCTGCCGCGAACATCCTGAACATCTGGTTCGCCGGGATATTAATAAGACATATACCAATGTGAGAAGAGTAATCCGGAATACGATCCAGAGGTTCCCTGAGATACAAAATGACCCAGAGTGTCGGATAGGCCTTCGTTTTCGGGAAGCAAAATGTTATTTTGAGATCGGGTATCATTATTTTTGCCAGGGAGAGCTTCAAGAAGCCAGAAAGAACTTCTGGGTATCGTTACAGCATAAATTCAGTATGTCAGTTGTAAAGTACCTTCTTTTGGCATGTGTTAATCCAGGAATCATAAGAGGGTCGAAACGGATCAAAAGCCTCTTGAGAGAAAAATGTCAGTCATCAGATATTTAAAAGATCGCGTACTGCGCCTGGTTAAGGGGCTCGTCGCGCGAACCCCGTATTTCTTGTACAGAATAAGGACACGGGAAAAAATGATCGCGTTGACATTTGATGATGGACCTCACCGCGAAAATACCCTGAAGTTGCTCGGAATACTTCAGGAAACGGGGGTGAAAGCGACTTTTTTTGTTGTTGGGAAACAGGCGCATGAGTTTCCAGATCTAATAACAGGGATGCTTCGGGGAGGACATGAGGTCGCCAATCACTCATATTTTCATGATAAGAATGCCGACTTGGTTGAGGGTGTTGAAAAGACAGAAAATGAAATAATCAAGATCGCGGGAAAATCTTCCCGTTTATTCAGGCCTCCATGGGGCAGGCTGACGGCGAGCTCGATCGTCTATTGCCTGTTGCACAAAATCAGGATAGTGTTATGGTCGTTTGACAGTCAGGACTATATGCTTACTGACCCGCGGAAATTGGCAGAATACATAAAACAGGCGGTGATTCTTCCCGGAGACGTGATCCTGTTCCATGAGGATTATTCGTACACGCTTACAGCATTGCCTGAGATCATTAGTATCCTAAAACAAAAAGGGTTTATTTTTAACACGGTATCAGAATTGTGGAGTAAGAGATCATGAGAGTCCTTTATCATCACCGGACGCGATGCAGTGGGGCCGACGGTACGCATATTAAGGGAGTTGTTCAGGGATTTGAAAAGCTTGGGTATCAGGTTGATATTATATCTCTCGGCAATTACGGGGGTGGGTGTTCGCAGAAGGCTGATCCTGAAAAAGCGCAGCAGAAAAAGAAGAAAAGCATTTTTATCCGTATGCCACGGTTTTTATTCGAGTTTTTGGAATTAGCGTATAATCTGCCTGCCTGTATACATTTGCTTTATTACGCATGTATCCATCGTTTTGATATTGTGTATGAGCGCTACGCTTTTCTGAATCTTGGCGGATTCTGCATGTCGCTGCTTGGTAAAAAGCCGCTTTTCTTAGAGGTGAACTTTACAACCCAGACCACGGTTTACCCTAAACGGACAGGGATCTTCTCCTGGCTTGAGACAGCGATAGAGAGGTTGGTATTCAGGCACGCCGTGATCATTATCGTTATTTCTGATAAGTTAAAGAATGATATCGCGGCGATGGGGGTAGCTTTTGAAAAGATCATTGTTTTACCGAATGCGGTTGATATTGAGAAATTTAAACTTGAGTGTGACCCGCAGGAAATACGCTTAAGGCACGGCATTCAAAAAGGCGATAAAGTTATCGGCTTCGTAGGCAGCTTTTATCCGTGGCACGGGGTAGATTTTCTGCTTGACGCTTATAAAGAGGT
The DNA here is from genome assembly GCA_041650835.1 of Candidatus Omnitrophota bacterium. Lineage (GTDB taxonomy): Bacteria > Omnitrophota > Gorgyraeia > Gygaellales > Profunditerraquicolaceae > JBAZTA01. The sequence continues at coordinate 431,553 of JBAZKL010000002.1, read as the reverse complement.
TTTAGCTTTCCGCAGAGATGTCCGTTTATTGTTGATCGGAGATGGACAGATGTCAGCGAAACTTAAAGAACAAGTAGCCAGAGAAGGGTTGAATGATTATGTGATCTTTACCGGCCCTGTTTCTCACGACAATCTGCCGGGGTACTTGGCGGCTTTTGATATTGGCGTTATGCCGGATTCGAACAATTACGGGTCACCAATGAAGATATTCGAGTATATGGCCATGGCTAAACCCATTGTCGCACCTCGGTTGTCTCCGATAGAATCTGTGATCGTTCACGGCAGACAAGGGCTGCTTTTTCCTCAGCGGGATAAACAGGGACTTGTCGATGCGCTAATGCAATTGCTCTCGGATGATGGATTATGCGCCAGAATGGGGAGTTTGGGCAGAGAAAAGGTGATTGCTGAACATACCTGGGTTGAAAATGTGAGGAAAATGACCCGTTTTTATGAGTCTAACGTAAAATCAAAGAAAAGAGGCTAAAATGAAACAAGTGATACAGAGTTATAAAACAGGTCAGATCAGCCTGCTAGATATCCCGGTGCCGGCGTGTAAAGCCGGAGGAGTTCTGGTTAGGAACAAGAATTCATTAATAAGTATTGGCACTGAAAAATCGATGATAGATATCGCTAAGAAGAATCTGTTTGATAAAGCCAAAGCACGGCCCGATTTGGTCAAGCGTTTTATTGATAAGGCAAGAAAAGAAGGTTTGTTGAACGTGTATAAAGAAGCAATGAACCGTCTTGATGAACCGGTGGCGCTCGGTTATAGCGCTTCAGGCGTGGTCATACAGGTTGGTTCCGGCGTTTCTGAGTTCAAGATTGGTGACAGGGTCGCATGTGTCGGAGCAGGGTTTGCTTCTCACGCTGAAATTATTTGGGTGCCGGAAAACCTGTGTGTGTCGCTTCCTGCCCAAGTAAGTTTTGAAGAAGCCTCATTTATTATGTTAGGAGGAATAGCTCTGCAAGGCATTAGACAAGCAGGGATCACGTTTGGAGAAAATGTCGCTGTTATAGGTTTAGGCCTTCTGGGGCAGTTGACTGTTCAGATGCTGCGTGCGTATAGCTGTGAAATAATCGGCATCGATATAGATGATAGTAAGGTCAACCTTGCGAGGGAATCGGGCGCGCAATTGGGGCTTAATCCGGCAAGCGACGATACGGCTGCTGCAATAGAAAATTTTACGAGAGGGCACGGGGTTGACGCGGTAATTATAACAGCTTCCAGCAAGGACAATAAACCTATCGAAATGGCGGAAACAATCGCCCGCAGCAACGCACGGATCGTGCTGGTTGGCGTGGCTGAGATCAACTTAACCAGGAAAACGTTCTGGGAAAAAGAACTAAGTTTTACCGTTTCAAAGGCGGCCGGCCCCGGTAGTATTAATCCTGTGTATGAACAGTTGGGGTATGATTATCCGTTGCAATATGTTCGGTGGACCGAAAAAAGAAACCACGAGCATTTTGTTTCATTACTTTCCAAAAAGAGCGTGGATGTCTTGAAATTGATCACGCATCGGTTTAATATTAAAGATGCTCTTTCGGCATATGCGATGATCCTGGAGGGTAAAGAGCGTTGTATCGGAGTTGTTCTGGAATATGAAGGCGCTGATCTGCTGGCCAGCGAGAATCTCGTGCAGCGGGTGGTGATAAAAAGCGGAATTCGCGAGTATGCTTCGAACGCAAGGACTGTGAGTTGTATCGGTGGAGGTATGTTTACCAAGAACGTATTGCTGCCAGCTTTGTCAAAAATCCCCGGGGTCAAGTTTAGAGGGGTTTCTACAACTACCGGTATTACATCGCATCATTTAGGTAAGAAATACGGGTTTGAATACTGCACTTCTGACTATAATGATGTTCTGAACGATAAAGATACGAATAGTATTATAATAACTACCCGTCATAATGCCCACGCGAAAATGTGTATTGAGGCGCTCAAAGCGGGCAAGCACGTATTTATCGAAAAGCCTCTTTGTATCAGCCGGGAAGAACTCGAGCAGATTGTAGATGCGCATAAAGCATGTAACGGCGTTGTGAAGCTTATGGTCGGGTTTAACCGCCGCTTCAGTCCGTTAATTGAAGAAGTTATGCCTGCTCTGATCAACAGGACGAGCCCGCTGGTGATGCTCTATCGTGTTAACGCGGGGTATATCCCTGCGGAGCACTGGACACAGGATAAGAGTGTCGGAGGCGGAAGGATTGTCGGAGAAGTATGCCATTTCATCGATCTGCTACAGTATATTTCAGGGGCTTATCCGATCAGTGTTTACGCGACCGCTCTATCCGGACAAAAAGGAAAATATATCGCTGACGATAACGTGAGCATACAGATAAATCTCTCTGACGGTTCTTTGGGCACTATCGTATATACTGCCGCTGGAACTAAGTCTTATTCGCGGGAGAGGATAGAGGTGTTCGGCTCAGATTCGGTTGTTGTTATTGATGATTTTAAATCAGCAACTATCGTTAAGAACGGGAAGGAAAAAACTATTAAGAAATTCGCCCAGGAAATGGGGTATCAGAATGAGTTGGATTATTTCCTGAAGAGCAGTGTGCAGGATGTCAATGCTTTGTTTCCGGGTTATGTATATACGACGTTGGCTACTTTTAATGTCCTTGAATCGATCGAGAAAAACGCCCCCGTGGCGGTACAAACTGTTAAATAAGGAGAGAAATATGAAATGGTTGATCATTAATTCCTATTTCCCGCCAGAAATCGGATCTGCATCTTTTTTGTTCTTTGAGTTGGGGAAAAAACTTGCTTCAGAAGGGCACGAGATCACGGTCATTACCGGGTTCCCCCGGTATAACGTTGATGTGAAATCCCTCCCTCCTCAATACCGTAACCGTCTTTATTTGCGAGAGGAAATCGCAGGAATGAACGTTAATAGGGTCGCTACTATGAATTTGCCCCGCTATATACCGGTCGCCCGGGGGATCGACCAGTTTATTGCCGCGTTCAATTTTCTTTTGGCAGGGTTATTCCTTAAGAAAGGCAGTTTTGAACGGATATTGGTATATTCTCCGCCATTACCGCTGGGGTTAGCCGCGTTCGCGCTCAGCAAGATAAAAAGAATCCCGTTTATTTTCAATGTGCAAGACCTTTTCCCGCAAAGCGCGATCGACCTGGGTATCCTCAAGAATAAATTTTTGATCAGGATGTTCGAGAACATCGAAGGGTTCATTTATCGGCATGCTGATGTCGTTACCGTGCATTCAGACGGTAACCGTAATCATGTCCTTTCGAAAGGGATCCGGCCGGAGAAGGTCATCATTGTCCCGAACTGGATCGATACCGATGCTATAAAACCAGAAGCTCTCGATACCGGATTCCGTAAAGAGTTTGATCTGGGGAACTCTTTTATAATTTCATTCGCCGGAGTAATCGGGTATTCTCAGGACCTAGACACAGTGATAGAATCAGCCGTTTTCTTAAAGAACGAAAATATCCTTTTTCTTATTGTGGGTGAAGGGGTCGAGAAAAAAAGGCTGCAGCAGAAAGTTGAGTCTTTAGGTTTAAAGAATGTTAGGTTTTTGCCGATGTTGGAAAAGGAAAAATACGTTAAACTACTTGCTGCTTCTGACGCCTGCCTGGTTAACCTCCATAAAGAGGTTAAAACTCCGGTCGTTCCCTCAAAACTGTTGAGTATTATGGCAGCAGGCAGAGCGGTCGCGGCCAGCTTGCCCCTGAAAGGAGATGCTCCGAAAATTATTCAGGAAAGTAATTGCGGGATCTGCGTGGATGCGGGGCAGGCACAGGAGCTTGCGGAAGGGATAAAAAGATTGCACTCTGATGAAGCATTCAGGACAACATGCGCCAGAAATGGAAGGGAGTATGCGGTAAAACATTTTTCATTGAATAGCTGTGTTGGTATATACGAAAAAGTACTATAATAATTTAAAAGGAGGAAACAATGTCTGAATATTTAAAGTATTATGAAGGAAAGAGGGCTTTAATTACAGGGGGCGCCGGAGCGGTCGGCTCGGTGCTGGTAAGAAAATTATTGGAACTTAATTGCCAGGTTGTTGTGATCGATAATTTAAGTTCAGGGTATGTTTGGAATTTACCTGCGCATGATCAGAAGCTTCTTTTTGTCAAAGGCGATATCCGTAATGAGGTGGATCTCAAAAGGGTTTTCAATGAGGAGCCCCAGGTTATATTTCACTTGGCGGCGTTCTTCGCTAACCAAAATTCGGTTGATTATCCCGAAGAGGATCTGAATACGAACGGGCTGGGAACGCTTCGCCTTTTGCAGTATATCGCGCTTTACGGAAAGATCGAGCGGGTGGTATATGCTTCGTCCGGGTGTTCTATTTATCCGAGTGATGCGCCGTTACCGTATAAAGAGGAATTAGGGGCGAGCATGTATTTAACGACTCCCTACCAGATTACCAAAATGCTCGGTGAACTGTACTTGAACTATTTTTATAAGATGAAAGAAATGCCTATATCGAAAGCGCGGTTTTTTAATTCTTACGGCGCAGGCGAAGTGCCCGGACAGTACCGTAACGTGATTCCTAACTTCATTTATTGGGCGATGGGGAAAAATCCTTTGCCGATCACGGGAACGGGTGAGGAAACGCGTGATTTTACGTATGTCGGCGATATTGTTGATGGCCTGTTACGCATGGGGTATTTTAAAGAGGCTATCGGTGAGGCGTTCAACCTAGCCGCGGGTAGAGAGATCAGGATTATAGATCTTGCCCAGATGGTAAATCGTTTAGTGGGCAACGATGCGGGAGTGAAATATCTGGCGAGAAGAAAATGGGACACAAAAACTCGCCTCTTAGCGTGTAATGAAAAAGCAAAGAAAGTGCTCGGGTTTAACCCGATGCTTGACTTTGAATTTGGCGTGAAAGAAGCGATCGCGTGGTTTAGGGAAAACAGCGAAAACATTAACAAGAGCGCGCAGTTCGGGCCAGGGGCTTCTTCTGCGGTCCGTCCGGTAAAATAAGGGGAAGGAAAATCCATGAAGAGAAAGATCCTGTGTGTATTTGGGACAAGGCCGGAAGCGATCAAGATGGCCCCAGTCGTTAAAGAACTTCAAAAACGGCCGAAATATTTCCGTCCTCTTGTATGTGTCACTGCGCAGCATAGGCATATGCTGGACCAGGTCTTAGAGATTTTCGATATAAAACCCGATATTGACCTAAACTTGATGAGGAAAAATCAAACACTCACTTCTTTAACTGCGCGCAGCCTTACTGCGATAACAAATACGCTGATTGAGGAAAAACCCGATTTGGTGCTTGTTCAGGGGGATACGACGACGGCGATGGTTGCGGCATTGGCGAGTTTTTATCAAAAAATACCCGTTGGGCATGTTGAAGCCGGATTGCGGACAAATGATAAATATAATCCTTTTCCTGAGGAGATCAATCGCAGTGTTATCGGAGTGTTAGCCGCTTACCACTTTGCTCCGACCAGGTTGTCGGTGAACGCTCTGAAAAAATGCGGGATACCAAGCGATGCAGTTTATCTTACCGGAAATACGGTTGTTGACGCGTTACAAATGATATTAAAAAGGAAATCAAGCTTTTCTCTCCCCCTTGATCTTAAAAATAAAAAGATGATTCTTGTAACCGCTCATCGTCGGGAAAATTTCGGCAGGCCGCTTGAGAATATCTGTTCTGCCTTAAAAGCGATAGCCTCGCGTAATGAAGATGTTGAAATCGTTTATCCTGTCCATTTGAATCCGAATGTGAGGAATGTCGTTTACGCGAAATTGCAGAGAGTTAAGGGTGTCCATTTGCTTGAACCGGTTGAATACATCGAGTTGGTTTCTTTATTAAAAAATTGTTACCTTGTGCTTACGGATTCCGGCGGTATTCAAGAGGAAGCTCCGGCGCTTGGTAAGCCGGTACTTGTTATGAGAAGTGAAACGGAGCGCCCTGAAGGCGTTCAGGCCGGTGTCGCACGGTTGGTAGGCACTGATATCGGACGAATAATTAGGTCCGTGGAAGAATTACTGCATAACGCCTCGTCGTACCAGAAAATGTCACAGGCGGTAAGCCCGTACGGGGATGGCCGTTCCGCAGCCCGAATCGTGGATATTATAGAAAAAAATAGAAAAGAAGGCAGTAAATAAAATGAAAAGAATAATTATGGGGGTTGTATGCTGCTGTGTTATTTTTTTTATGCGTCCTGGAACTGTTCATGCAGCTACCTACTATGTCGATGGAGCGATGGCTAATGACGCCGGTAACGGGACTTCATGGGGAACAGCAAAAAAGTACATTTATTCCGGTATCCAGTTGCTGGGCTCGGGAGATACTCTGATCATTAAAGATGGGACCTATACGGGTAACAATAATAGGATACGGGGGATTCCTAGCGGGTCTGCCGGTCATTACACGACTGTAAAAGCTGAAAATGACTTTGGCGTTATTTTGTCAGAGTTAGATTCCGGGACTGCTCCAATTAATGAAGAGGGACCGGTGAATTTGTATCATAAAAGTTATGTTACATTGCAGGGGTTTGTTATTAAGAATTGTACGGGGTCTAGCGTATACGCGATGTCGGCTGTAGAAGTAAATGGAAGCGATCATTGCCGGCTTATGAGGATCGGTATTAAAAACGGAGTCTGGTCGGGAGCTGAATATGGAGGGGGAGTTAATATAGGTTCAAGCACCTATTGTTTGATCGAAGATGTGTTTGTGTGTGGCATGGCTCGGTATTCCGTATTGATTGGAGGCGGTAGCGACAGCCACCACAATATCGCTCGCCGGGTAGTTGTCCGCTGGGATTATTGTACGACCGCGCAGCCTCGTGCTGCTATCGTTGTATACGGAGGTTTTTCTGGTGAACCGCCTAACGATGAGATCCTGTTACAGAATTGTATCGCCCTTGACGGCAACGATGGCACTGGCGCTACCTTTACCGGCGGCTTTAGCGCGCCTCATGAGACTTCGCATGTGCATCGCTACGGCTGTATTAGTCTAAAGAATCACGGATATGGTTTTCATTCTTCCGAAGACAGCCTTTCGCACGATAATAGTAACACGCACTGTCTTAATTGGGATAGCGATAACGGGATGTGGTGGCGCCATCTTGCGAGTGGAATATCTGGCGCTTATAACTGTACCTCTACTGAACCTATCGATGGAGGAGATGATGGGGCTAGCTTTTGTGAAGCCGTTGATAATATCATGGTGGATGGTGTTTCGATTGTTAATATGAGTTCGGTCATGGGAACGGCTAATTTGAATACCGTAGAATTTTCTTATATTGTGCGTTCGCCTCAAGTAGGAAAGGGCGCAACCATAGAGAAGCGGATGGGGACTTCAGGAACCCTCTATGGTGAAGTTGGTTACGATACTTTGAGCGGCGACAGCCTTTGGCCGTGGCCGTATGAAGATGCGCTCAGGGATTTGTTCAGGGAAACCAACGATCCTCCTGCGGGAGTAGCGCCTCTAATAAATATTACTACCCGGGGTTTTTGTGCTGATGGGACGACGCTTACAAAATATATTTGGGAATATTTAGGCAATACTATACCTGCTGAAATATACGTTGTTGCTGCTCCGTCAGGATTGACTGCGAGCGTGGTATCCGTAAGCGCTATTAATCTGGCCTGGACCGATAATTCCGGTATTGAAGAGGGTTTTAAACTGGAAAGAAAAGAGGGTTCGTCGGGTACCTATAGCCAAATAGCTGATCTCGGTCAAAACGTAACTTCATACAGCGATACAGGGTTAAGCAGTAGTACTACCTATTATTACCGGGTACGCGCCTACAGTGGCAGCTCAAATTCTCTGTATTCCAACGAGGTATTTGCTAATACGGGGGCCAATACTTCCGGATCAACCGACAGCGGTGGCGGTGGCGGAGGAGGATGTTTTATAGCGACCGCTGTATATGGTTCTTATGATGCTTCAGAAGTAAAGGTTTTAAGATTATTCCGGGATAAATATTTGTTATCCAATGGATATGGAAAAAGGTTTGTTGAGTTTTATTATAGGCACAGCCCGGAGTTAGCAAAAAAGATCTATTCCGGGTCTGTCGTTACTGCTTTCGTGCGTATTGTGTTAGAGCCGGTTATATGGTTAGTAAAGAAAAGCCTGTAATAAAAATAAAACCAAACTTCCTTTAAAGACGCTGGTAATAACAGCCGGGTATATGGTCGTGAAGTTTGAGTCGGTCGTTATGCCTGCTGGGATAAATGGTGAGTGTAAGCGTATTTTCGGTTTTCTTCGGTTAGTTGAAATGTTTTCCCTGTGGTTTTTCGTTTTTAATGTCCTACGCTTTTCTTTTGGTGAATAACCGGTCCTTCAATTTTCATTTCTTAAATCAAGTAGCGCAAAATAATATTGCTTAACCCGGAAATGCAAAAACTGTATATTTCCCAGATTAACCCGTATCCATATTAATTAAAATATGATAGAGTATTAGTGCTATTTTTGGGTAACTGCTAGAAATTAGGAACTGATATTGAATTTAATTCAATATCAATTTGACAGTACAAAATATATATGGCATATTTTAAATGAGGTTAAAAGTTATTATAAATAAAATTAATAGAAATATAACTATGGTGACGCCATGAAAACTAAAACTCTTATCCTAATAGTATTGTTTGGCCTTATTACTGTGACGAACGTTTTTGCTGCAATCTACTATGTTGATAATGCCGCTGCTACTGATTCCAATAACGGGACATCTTGGGTTTTGGCAAAAAAGTATATCTATTCCGGCATCCAATTAATGCACAGTGGCGATACCTTGATCATAAAAAGCGGGATTTATACCGGCGATAGTAATAGGATTCGTGGAGTTCCGAGCGGTTCGACCGATAATTATACCACCATTAAAGCGGATGTTGATTTCGGCGTTATCCTTACTAATTTAAGCGCCGGAACCGCACCCGGCAATGAAGAGGGTCCGGTAAATTTGTATCAAAAGAGTTGGGTGAGTTTGGAAGGGATTATTGTAAAAGATTGTACCGGCAACAGCCCGTATGCTATGGGCGCTATTGAAGTTAACGGGAGCAATCATTGCAGGTTACTTAAGATCGGCGTGAAAAATGGGGTTTGGGCTGGAGCCGAGTATGGGGGGGGCATCAATCTGGGGCAGAGTTCATACTGTTTGTTAGAAGACGTGTTTGTGTGCGGTATGGCCAGGTATTCAGTATTAATCGGGGGCGGAGTTAACAGCCATCACAACATCGCGCGCCGGGTCGTCGTGCGCTGGGATTATTGCACGACCGCTCAGCCTCGCGCTGCCATTGTTGTGTATGGCGGTTACTCGGGGGAAACACCTAATAATGAGATCCTGCTGCAGGATTGTATTGTAATAGACGGGAATAACGGCGGCGATAGCACCTTTACCGGCGGTTTTAGTTCTCCCCATGAAACGTCTTATATACAACGATACGGATGTATCAGCCTTAATAATCAGGGATTCGGGTATCATTCTTCGGAAGACGCTTTATCGCATGACAATACGAATACTCATTGTATTAATTGGAATAGTTCTAACGGGATGTGGTGGCGCCATCTTGGGAGCGGAACATCCGGCGCTTATAATTGTACCTCTACCGAAGCTATCGATGGAGGAGATAACGGGTCGAGCTATTGCGAAGCCCTTAATAATCTGATGGTGGATGGTGCCGTGATCAGTAACATGCGTATTTCTACGGGGAATGTGAATAGGACTTCTTCTCAATTAACCTATTTAGTTCGTTCACCGGTGGCCGGCGCAGGAGCGACTATAGAAAAAAAGATGGGTGTATCGGGAACATTGCATGGCCAGACTGGTTATAATACTTTAACAACAGGTAATTTGTGGCCGTGGCCATATGAGGATGCAATTAGCGCTTTATTCAGGGAAACCAATAATCCGCCTGCGGGCGTTAGCCCTGCAACGAATGACACGACCAGAGGGTTTTGCGCAAATGGGCAGACATTAACCAAATATATTTGGGAATATCTTGGTAATACTATACCGCCGGAAGTTTATGCCGGTGGGCCGCTTGCTGTCAACATAGTTTCTTTAGCAGCGGGAACTACCGGCGCTGCCTACAGTCAGACGTTATCGGCGTCAGGCGGTACGCTTCCTTACACCAATTGGTCATTACTAGCGGGAAGCCTTCCCAGCGGATTGGCATTAAATGCTTCTACAGGCGTTATATCGGGAACTCCGACTGTTGTGGGAACGTTTACCTTTACTGTTCAGGTCATCGATTCTGTCCTGAATACCGCTTCCCAAATCCTGTCAATAACAGTTAATACTCCTGATGTTACTCCTCCGGTCATTTCTAGCGTTGCCGCTTCTGTAAACCATAATTCAGCGACTATTACGTGGACTACAAATGAGGGTTCCAGTTCGCAAGTTGAATATGGCAATACAACAGCATATGGGAATTCAACTGTATACGATACAACAGCGGTCACTGTTCATTCGCTCGTTCTTACCGGGCTTAGCGCCAGTACTTTGTATCATTACCGGGTGTTTAGCAGAGATGCTTCAGATAATCAGTCGGTATCTGGCGATGATTCTTTTACTACTACTGCGACACCATCAACCTATTCTGCGATATCCGTTGGTGAAGTATGGAAATATTTTAAAGGTACGACCAGTCCCGGTGCAGGTTGGGCAGGAGTAAGTTTTAATGATACATCTTGGTTGAGTGGGGCTTCAGGCATAGGCTTCGGGGATGATGATGATACGACCGAGCTTTTGGATATGCAGAATAATTATACTACGGTATATACGAGGAAAACTTTCAGTCTGAGCGACGCTTCTTCAGTTACCGCTCTTACGTTAAGCATCGATTATGATGATGGTTTTGTCGCCTATATAAATGGCACAGAAGTAGCGAGGTCTAACATAACCGGGATTCCCGTGTATAATTCAGCGGCGGATACGTCAAATCATGAAGCCGGAAGTCCTGAAAGTTTTGACCTCTCGTTATATGTAAATCTATTAGTTACCGGAACCAACGTGTTGGGTATCGAAGTGCATAATAACGCTATTGATAGTTCTGATCTTTCTCTGATCCCTGCGCTTACTGTTTCTCAAACGGTTGTTAGTGATACTATCATTCCTTCAACAATAAGTAATCTTTCCGCTGTCACCGGCGCGAACAGGGGAGAAATTAATTTGAGCTGGACTGCGCCTGGAGATGATAATACTACGGGTATAGCATCAGCGTATATCATTAAATATTCGATTTCAGCAATAACCAGCAATGCTTTGTTTAATTCAGCAACAGATGTTTCGGGAGAACCTGCTCCTGTAATTGCGGGAAGTGTACAATCGATAGTCTTAAGCGGATTTAATCCCGGGCAGACCTATTATTTTGCCATGAAGACCCAGGATGAGGTGCCTAATATCTCAGCGCTTTCTAATGGGGCCAGCGCCCAGGCAAAAGCTAATTCCGCTCCCGTGTTAACGGCTATCGGTAGTAAAACAGTTGCCGGTGAGGCTGTTTTGACATTTTCGATAAGCGCGACTGACCCTGAGAACGATACGCTTGTTTATTCAGCTCAAGGCCTGCCAAGTGGAGCGACATTCTTTGGGCAGACATTTACCTGGACACCTACGAATGCCCAGGCAGGCACCTATACGGTTACCTTTGAAGTAAGCGATGATTATGATGCTACTGATAGTGAAGCTGTGGTAATTACTGTTACGGCTATCGCAGATCAGGCTCCTGTCTTGGCGTCTATTGGAAATAAAACAGTCGATGAAAATACTCTTCTTACCTTTACCGTTTCCGCGACTGACGCGGATAATGATCCGATTACCTTATCAGCCAGCAGTCTGCCCAGTGGAGCTTCTTTTAATACTTCAACCGGAGTATTTAGTTGGACACCAAGTTATAGCCAGTCTGGAACGTATTCGGGAATCCGTTTTACTGCCAGTGATGGGATACTATCTGATTATGAAGATATTGTCATTACGGTCACAAATATAAATAGAGTCCCGGTCTTGGCAGCAATAGGGAATAAATCAGGAGCTGAAAATTCGAGCTTAACCTTTACCGTAAGCGCCAGTGATGCTGATAGCGATACGTTAGCATATTCTGCCATTGGGTTACCAACGGGCGCTGTGCTTAATAGTTCAACGGGAGCATTCTCTTGGACACCGAGCTATAGCCAGGCAGGAAGTCAAAGTGTGACTTTCTCAGTGAGTGATGGGCATGGCGGAACTGATTCTGAAACTGTTACAGTAATTATTAGCAATGTTAATCAACCACCGGTTTTGGCGGTGATAGGCAATAAAACAATAGCTGAAAGTGCGACACTCGCTTTTACAGTTACGGCCAGCGATGCGGATAGCGATCCGGTTACTTTATCCGCAAGTAATTTGCCCAGTGGAGCTGCTTTTAATACTTCTACCGGCTTGTTTAGTTGGACGCCAAGTGTGAATCAGTCGGGAACGTATGCCGGGGTACGGTTTACTTCAAGCGACGGATCATTAACGGACAATGAAGATATCACGATAACCGTGACCAATGCTAATCAGGCGCCGGTTTTGACAGCGATAGGGAATAAAGCAGTTGCTGAAAATACGGCATTGACGTTTAGCATAAGCGCGACAGACGCGGATGCTGATACCTTAATCTATTCTGCGGTAGGAATACCAACGGGTGCATCGCTTAATAGTTCAACAGGCGCGTTTTCCTGGACTCCGAGTTACAGCCAATCCGGCAGTCATGCTGTGACTTTCTCGGTCAGTGATGGAACAGTGAGTGATTCCGAAGCGGTAACGATCACGGTAAGTAATGTCAATAGGGCACCGGTTTTAGCGGCTATAGGAAATAAAACTGTAGCTGAAAGTGCGGCACTCGCTTTTACGGTTACTGCAAGCGATGCGGATAGTGATTCGGTTATTTTATCAGCCAGTAATTTACCCGGTGGAGCTGCTTTTAATACTTCTACCGGTGTTTTTAACTGGACGCCTAATATAAGCCAGTCGGGAACGTATGCCGGGGTACGGTTTACTTCAAGCGACGGATCATTAACGGACAATGAAGATATTACGATAATCGTGACCAATGCTAATCAGTCGCCGGTTTTATCTTTGATCGGCAATAAGACAGTTAATGAAAATGCTGCGTTGGTTTTTACTTTGAGCGCTACAGATGCGGATAATGATACGTTGATGTATTCTGCGACAGGAGTACCAACGGGTGCAACGCTTAATAGTTCAACGGGCGCGTTTTCCTGGACGCCCAGCTATAGCCAGTCAGGCAGTCATGCTGTGACTTTTACGGTCAGTGATGGAACAGTGAGTGATTCCGAGGCGGTCACGATCACGGTAAGTAATGTCAATAGGTCACCGGTTTTAGCGGCTATTGGGAATAAGAGCGTTGCAGAGAATGCTGTTCTTACGTTCACGGTTAGCGCAAGTGACCTTGACGGAGATGGTTTGATATTTTCAGAGAGCAATCTGCCAAGTGGTGCGTCTTTTAATACGAGTACTGGTGTATTTAATTGGACACCGGGTTACGGGCAGTCAGGCAGTTATACTACGGTTTTTACGGTTAGTGATGGTTCTGCCATTGATTCCGAAGAAATTACAATTATGGTTACTGATACCAATAGAGCTCCGGTATTATCTTTGATCGGCGATAAGACAGTAAATGAAAATGTAAACTTGAGTTTTACGGTTAACGCAGCAGATGCTGATGGTGATGCGTTAATTTATTCTGCGACAGGGCTGCCGTCAGGTGCTGCGTTTAATACTACAAGCGGGGCGTTTACCTGGAGCCCTAGTTTCAGTCAATCTGGAAGTTATTCTGTAGTTTTTACAGTTAACGATGGAAATAGCGCCACTGATTCAGAAACAATAATAATAACGGTAGCCGATATGAATAGAGCTCCGGTATTGTCTGCGATAGGGAATAAAACAGTTGCTGAAAATACGGCTTTGACGTTTAGCATAAGCGCTACAGACGCGGATGGCGACACTTTGACATATTCAGCCACAGGAATACCTTCAGGCGCAACACTTAACAGCTCAACGGGCGCGTTTTCCTGGACTCCGAGTTACAGCCAATCCGGCAGCCATGCTGTGACTTTCTCGGTGAACGATGGCGCGGTGAGTGATTCTGAAGCGGTCACAATAACCGTTTCTAATGTTAACCAAACGCCGATTTTAGCAGCGATAGGGAATAAAACAGTTGCTGAGAATACGGCTTTGACGTTCAGCGTAAGCGCCACAGACGCGGATGGCGACACTTTGACATATTCAGCCACAGGAATACCTTCAGGCGCATCGCTTAATAGTTCAACAGGCGCGTTTTCCTGGACTCCGAGTTACAGCCAATCCGGCAGTCATGCTGTGACTTTCTCGGTCAGTGATGGAACAGTGAGTGATTCTGAAGCGATCACAATAACCGTTTCTAATGCTAATCAGTCGCCGGTATTGTCCGCGATCGGCAATAAGACAGTAAATGAAAATGTGAATTTGAGTTTTTCAGTAAGCGCCACAGATGCGGATGGCGACACTTTGACATATTCAGCCACAGGAATACCTTCAGGCGCAACACTTAACAGTTCAACAGGCGCGTTTTCCTGGACGCCCAGCTATAGCCAGTCAGGAAGTCATAGTGTGACTTTCTCGGTTAGTGATGGTTCGGTGGGTGATTCCGAGGCGGTAACGATCACAGTAAGTAATGTCAATAGGGCCCCGGTTTTAGCGGCTATAGGGAGTAAATCAGTAGCTGAAATGGCAGCATTAACGTTTAGCGTAAGCGCCACAGATGCAGATGGCGACACTTTGACATATTCAGCCACAGGAATACCTTCAGGCGCAACGCTTAATAGTTCAAGTGGAGCGTTTTCCTGGACGCCCAGCTATAGCCAGTCAGGAAGTCATAGTGTGACTTTCTCGGTCAGTGATGGAACAGTGAGTGATTTCGAGGCGGTCACGATCACGGTAAGTAATGTCAATAGAGTTCCCGTATTAGCGGCAATAGGAAGTAAGAGTGTTGTTGAGAATGCGGCTCTGACGTTTACAGTAACTGCAAGTGATCCTGATAGCGATCCGATTACCCTGTCAGCCAGTAATTTACCCAGCGGCGCTGCTTTTAATACAAGTACAGGGGTGTTTAGTTGGACGCCGAGCTATAGCCAGGCGGGGACGTATCCGGCTGTGCGGTTTACTGCAAGCGATGGGACGTTGACTGCTTCTGAAGATGTAACGATCACGGTGAGTAATACCAATAGGCCGCCTGTTTTAGCGGCGATCGGAAATAAATCAGTTAATGAAAATGCGACTTTGGCTTTTGATGTAAGTGCTTCTGATGATGACGAGGATGTTATAACTTATTCCGTGAGCGTTTTACCAATAGGCGCGGTTTTTTCTAATCAATCATTTTCCTGGACTCCGGGCTATAGCCAGTCAGGCAGTTATCCGCTTACCTTTAGTGTCAACGACGATAATGGCGGCAGCGATTCTGAAACGATTACTGTCACTGCAGGCGATGTCAACAGGCAGCCTGTGCTTGCGTCGATCGGTGATAAGTCAGTTCTGGAAAACGTAAATTTAAGCTTTATCGTTTCAGCAAGTGATCCTGATAATACTCCTACAATTTTGTCAGCCAGTAACCTGCCGAGCGGCGCTTCATTTGATGCCGTGTTAGGTGTATTTAGCTGGACGCCTTCTTATACCCAGTCCGGGACGTATACAGGTGTGCGGTTTACGGTTAGTGACGGTACGCTTGTTGTTTCCGAAAATGTAACAATTGCGGTGAGCAATACGAACAGGGCGCCTGTATTAGCCACTATAGGGAATAAATCACTTACTGAGGGGGAAACGCTTAATTTTACGGTTTCGGCAAGCGATCCTGACGGGGACTCACTCATATATTCAGCTTCAGGGATGCCTTCGGGGGCAACGTACAGTAACGGTGTATTTTCATGGACACCTGCAATCGGACAAGCAGGCAATTATGCGGTAGTATTCGATGTTAATGACGGAAATTCGGGCGTTGATTCAGAGAGTATCACGGTGATTGTCCTGGAACAGGATTTAACCCCTCCTTATGTTGAAGGGCTTAATCCGACAAGCGGGGAAGTTCAGGTTTCTCGAGACACTAATATAATCTTGCATATTAAAGATAAAGGCAAAGGAGTCGACAAAAATTCGATAAGTCTGACAGTAACACGTGAAGGCGATGCTTCTGCGACAGATGTAATTATAAACGGAGAAAACCAGCTTTCATTATATCCGAATTGTGTGGTGGTTGAGGGCATTGATAATGACTACGTTGTTTCATATGATCCGCCGAAGGCATCTGAATATAAATTCGGCAATGAGCAGTTAATAACCGTTAAAATCGACTCCAATGATTTAGCCGGGAATATCATGAATACGTATTCTTATTCTTTTACAACAGCGATGATCGTCAGAGGCAACAATATAAAAGTAAATAAGCCTAAGAAGGTCTCTCGGCTGTTGCGACAGAATTTTCTTTACTCAATGATCAGCCCGGCGTACGCGGCTGATGCCACGCTTAACCTGGATAATTCTTGCGTGCTTATGGATAATGGCGGTGATACGGTATACTTGGTCTGGCAGGATGAAAACGGGGTGATGTGGTTTAACCAATCAAATGATAAGGGGGCCAGTTTCGGTGAAGATGTTGAGGTTAGTAATAATATAACCGGCATTAATAGTAATCCTGCTATAGCTATCGATAATAGCGGAAACCTCTATATTGCCTGGGAGAATCAGGCTAATAGCGCAAAGAGGCTGTATTTGGGAAGGCTTCTTAAGAACGCCCAGGAATTTGAGGTGGGAGTTATTCCTGTCGATAATGTTTTAGGGTTATTATCAGAACAAGTTTCTCCTTCTCTTGATGTGACTGATAGCGGTGATGTATTTATCGTCTGGCTGAATCAGAAAGAGAGTGAAGGGATATATTACGCGAAATCTACAGATAACGGCGCAAGCTTTTGGCAGATCATTGCCAGCCAAATTAAGCGGGTTGATGATGGACAGGCATCTGTGATGAGTACCCCGGTTGTTAAGGTGGACATAAGCGGCCGTAATAAATATGTTGTTTGGAGCGGCCAAGAAAATGGCAGAAGTAATATTTACTTTAATTATTTGAATAACCGGGATACGCGGCATTTTACCGATGATATCCAGGTTAATGATCCGGCTTTAAGCGATAATGCTGTGTCTCCGTCATTAGCAGTACGTCCGAGCGCAAGCGCAGGCGGAAATAAGGCTAATATTTGTATCGCCTGGCAAAATGAGTTTGCCGGGGATACGGACATCTATTTTGATAAGTCTCAGGATGGCACTACCTGGGGAGCCGATGTTCAGGTCAATGAAGATACTGACCCAGCCGCGTCTCAGAAAGAACCTAAAGTCGCAGTCGATGCCAATGGGGATATTGTGGTGGTTTGGAGCGATCAGCGCAGTAACGAGTGGGATATTTATTATAGCAGTTCTATCGATAATGGGGTTACTTTTAAATCCAATATTATTGTTAATGATGATGCCGGAGCCGCGGATCAAGATAAGCCATCATTATATTTAAGCGCCAATGGCAATGATTTTTGCGTCTCCTGGACAGATTACCGTGAAGGATATGGAGATGTTTATTTTAACCGTAATTCAATTATTGATGATACCCAGGCTGCTGCTACGACCGTAAATAGCGATACCGGGGGGGTTATTACCGCAAGTGAAATAGCAGAGATAGCTAAAGCTGAAGTTGTTTTGCCTGCTAATGCCTTAGAGGCTCCAACCACGGTGACCATTACTAAAGTCGATTGTCCGCCGCCATTTAATAACGCGGATACTCAGGTGAATAAAGTTGTCGATTTTGGGCCGGGAGGCACAGTGTTTAATAAGCCGGTTACGATTAAGATACCCTACGAGCAAGCTGACCTGGATAGCGCGGGAGTAAGCAATCCGAATAATTTAAGGATTTACTATTATAATTTGAAGACTTTGATATGGGAGCGTTTGGATAATTCTTATCTCGATAGCGTTAATAAGCTGGTTTGCGCGCAGGTAAATCATTTCTCGATATTCGGTTTAGGCGCGGTGCCGGCTGTTATTTCTACGGTAGCCGGTGTAACTGGCGGCGGCGGTGGCGGCGGCGGTGGTGGTGGCGGCGGGTGTTTTATCGCGACCGCAGCCTATGGTTCCTACGATGCTGTTGATGTTAAGGTGCTGCGATCGTTCAGGGATAGAAGTTTATTGACTAATGCTTGGGGAACTAAGTTTGTGAATTGGTACTATAGCTGGAGCCCGAAGGCGGCCGGGTATATCGCGGATAAACCTCTTGTAAAAGGGATTGTGCGAGCGTTTTTGAAACCACTCGTGTGGGTGGCGAGAAATGTAGGGAGATCAGGGTAGTGCCTTCCATAAAAGATTGCTTCAGCCCTGCTGCGCAGGTCTTCGCAATGACACGGTGGTAGCGGAGTGTAGCTTATTTGCGGACAATCGGCTTGTGGACTATTGACTACTATGACGCGAGAGCCGCTTCGACTGCCTGAATAATGTCTTGTGGAGTGGTTGGTTTTACGATATAATCCGATATGTCGTATTTTGAGGCTTCTTTGGATAGTTCCTGGCTTTGAAAGCCGGTTATGAAGATAATTTTTGCTTTTGTGTCGAATTTTCTGATTTCTTTAGCTACTTCAATGCCGTCGAGTTTAGGCATGCGGATATCCAACAGGATTACATCGGGCTTCGTTTCTTTCGCTTTTTCAATGGATTCTTCTCCGTCTCCGGCAGTATGAACGGTAAAATTCCTTTTTACGAAAATATTCTTAATTGATTCCTGCGCGAATTTTTCATCTTCACATATTAGAATTGTCTTCATTGAGCCCTCTCTTGTAGTTTTATAATACCGGCGGAGAACTGATACATAACGCCCGGGAGATTATAGTGCCGGTATTTTTTATCCGGTGGCGTTGGGAACTATTTGAATAAATACTGTCGCCTTTTTCCGCGGCGGGATCCTTTTTTAATTTGTATATTTTCTTTTCGATCTCAACTTCTATTTCACCTTCAAGCATGATGATAAAACGTTCTGCTTTTTTTAAGGTTTCTTCAAGGTAGCGTTCCTCGTTCGGTTTGAGCGCGAGCGCTGTAGGCAGCATTTTCTTTGAAAGGGGAAGCGCGGTGATAATTTCAAGAAAATCCTGGTAGACATCGGTTTTAGAATTACCGTCGTGAAATTCAACAAGGTCGATTTTTTCTTCTTCAAGATAGGCATACAGGGCGGACAATTTTAAGCCGAAAACTTTTGCTAATTTCCTGTGGCTTTCAATTGTACCAGGCATCTTGCCATTTTCGATCTTACTGATAATGGCTTTATCAATACCGGAACGTTGAGAAAGTTCGTCTTGAGTCATGTTCCCGCGTAAAACTCTTATTTTTTGGCCGATCTCCATTTTCTTGACTCCGGTTGTATATTTAAATTTTAAAATACATATCTGTATAAGAATATCATAAATAAATTTTTTTGTCAAGTCTTGTTTGAAATAAAATCAATTGAATCAAATTTTGCAGAATGTTTGTTTATTGTTATATGATTAATTGATGTAATAGCTTGATAGATAATATCTTATGTATGTGCGTGGTGGTGATTAATGTTCAACTCAGTATTGAAAAGTGTCGTTTTGTGTGGCATAGTTTAAATAGGAGAAGTAGGTTTATTTGATTGTACATTAAAGCAAAGAACGAGGTTTGCAAAGACACGGAGGGCGCGCAAGCCGGGTTAATGAGTAATAAAAGAGAGCCTAAAATGGGAAGAAAAGAGAAGAGATATTTAATTATAATTATCGGTTTAGTCTTGTTGGTTGAAGCGATAAGTATTTTCTTCTCTTTAACCATATCTAAACGTATTGATACTCGTTTAGGAACTGCTATTTTGAAGGAGCTTCCTGAAATCACGGAAGTAACGCCTTCGGCATTTCATCAAAGGGCTATTGAACCACTGAAAAGGTTTTTTGCGGATAAAAAAGAAACTCTTGAATTGGAGCTTATGGGGACAGTGATCGGGAATATAAAGAATCCTGTCGCGTATATAAAAGATTTAAAAACCGGTAAAGTCGGGACGTATAAATTAGGGCATTTGATCCGCGAAGCGCGTATTATCGAAATCACTCTGGGGAAAGTAGTTTTTGACCGGGAAGGGGAAAAAGAAGTTTTATTAGCAAACTCCCGGTTAAAATCTAAGAATAAAAGCGCTTTAGCCCTGGTGGAAGTATCTCCCGGATTGATCGAAGTAAATAAGCGAGTTTTATTGCAGGACGCGTTTAGTGTTTATAAAAGCCTGGCGAGTGTTAAAATGAAGCCTCATTATGAAGCTGGTGTTGTAAGGGGGGTTATGATCGAGGGCTTGGAGGAGGGCAATATTGTTAAAGCTGCGGGTATAAGTAATAACGATGTTATATTGACGATCAATAATCAAAAGATAGATAGCTATCAAAAGGCATTGCTTGTTGCTCATAAGATCAAAAATCAGCCGGAAATTAAATTGAATTTATTGAGGAACGGTGAATTTAAGCGGTTGACGTATCGGGTGAGTAAGTGAAGGTTTGATTCCCGCATAAACAGTAAGTAAGAGAGGCCCGCCACAAAGCGTTGGCGGGTAAACGGGAATGACGCCCCTATTGTCATGCCCGCGAGTTTACTCGGCTCTAAGCGGGCATCTAAGAAATAAGTGCTGGTAGTTTGTATTTATTGGTTCATGTTTCCCCCCTAAAGCGGGAATCTGAGTTGAGATTCCCGCTTAAATTATTATTGTGCGCCCTCAATATTGTTTTGTGATATAATAATAAGGCTAATTATGCATTTTAGGAGTATTCTTAATGAAAAAAACATGCGGTATTTTTATAACTTTAAATTCAGTCAGGCTAGCTTATTCTTCAAGCGACGATCCTGCTTTTCTCCAAGAGCGTGAAATCGCTATATCTGCATTAAAGGATAACGTTGATCAATCGTATGATCCTGTGTTATTTCTCTCCCGGAGCGAGGTCAGCATCCGTTCCCTCAAAGTGCCGTCTATTGAACCTAAAGAGATCAAAAAGATCACCGGCTACAAATTAAATAAATTGTTCCCTTATGAACCCGATGAATTAGTTTATGATACAGCTATTACCGATATTCTTCCTGATGGATACGCGCAGGTTATGCTTGTTGTTGCCAAAAAAGCCGATATTTCTCAAAAGCTCGATATATTAAAGCAGGCAGGCATTTTTCCTGATGCCATTGATCTGAGCACATTTGCTTTATTTAACCAAATAAAAGGGCAAGGAGAAAAGGCTGAGAATTGCCTTTTAGTTAATTGTGATAATAACTTTTTAGAATTTCTGGTTGTAGTTAAGGGGAAGCTTCTTTTGAGCAGAGGCTTTAGTTTTACTGCTCCGGTGCAACTTAAGGCTATAGCTGAGGAAGCAAATATGCTCTTGAGTATTCACGGCATGCAGGGTAAAGAGATCGAAAAAATAGTAGTAACAGGGAGGGGCGCTGTATTAAACGATGTCGCCGAGAGCCTTTCCGGCCTAGGGAATGTTGAGGTTGATGAGAAGATCAGCATTGTTGGAGGGATAGCTTTAGAGAACGAGGGAGGGAGAATTCATATTAATTTGGCCCCGGAAGAATTTAAGCTGCAACAACTTGCCATCGCGAGAAATAAAACAGCATTTTATTTTGTCGCTCTTTTGATCTTAAATATTTCCTTGGTTGTAAACCTGGTTTTTCTGCATTTTAGGGAAAAAGAGGACTATTTGCGATACTTAAAGGCAGAGATCAATAAGGTGAGTAATAATGTTTCAGTGCTCCAGAAAATGATGATCAAGAATCAGGCGGTGGAGGGTTATTCAGGTTCGTGTAAGCTCACGCTGGGCATATTAACCGAGTTGTATCGTCTTACTCCTGCCGGCGTTTGGTTTACCTCTTTAGATATTGCCAATCAAATGTCTGCCGGCACTTTGGTTATTATGGGAGAAGCCGGTGAATCAGAGACAGTTTTACAGTTTGTTTCAGCATTAAAAGACTCGCATTTATTTAAAAAAGCGGATATACAGTATATTTCCAAAAGTCCTTCTACCGCTAAACAGGCGGTTGATTTTAAGCTGCGGGCGCAATACTAATTGAGGAAGAAATGGTTTTTAAAAAGAAATTATCTAAAAGAGAATTATTGTTGTGGCAGGTAAGTTTAGCGGTCTTGCTGGTTATTGTAGCAGACGGCATCGTACGCAAGGCCAAGGATGCTTTTACTCGTCTTGATAAAGAGATCGGCTTATCGGAGGCGGAAGTTTTAAAGATGCAAGCAGTGATTGAAAGTAAAGGGAAGTTGGAATCAGCGTACGCTAAGATCAATCCTGATTCTGCGACGATCAAAGACGCGGATAGCTTTCTGAAAACGATCGGCCGATACGCTAAATCCAGCGGGTTAAACATACGAAATATGAAAGCAAATGCTATGCAAGAAAAAGGGTTGTTTAAGGTCTATTCGGTTGAAATTGAGTCGCAGCAACCGATTACGTCTTTGGCGAAGTTTTTAGATGTTTTGAATGAAGAGGTAAAAGGCGTCGGTATTGAACGCCTCCAAATAAGCGCGCAGAACCAGAAAGAACTTCCCAAAACGATCTTAACCGTTAATGCGCTGACCTTTGAGCAGGAGAGGGAGTAGGCGTCACTACGGGGATGACATAATTAGCAGAGTATTGTGTTATTAGCAATACTAGTATATAATAAACGAGTATAATTGGAGAGATTCTATGAAGCTCTTGAGCAAAAATACGATTTTTGTATTGTTGCCTAAATTAAATATTATCCTGGCTTGCTGTATGATCGTTCTGGTTTTTAGCATTGCTTTTACATCATTGCGGCCTTATCGTCCTTTTATTGGATTAGCTTCTCGGGTAAGTAAACTTTCCGGGGTTTTAGATGCCGCTAAAAATTCTTATGCTTCGCGCGAAATACCTGTTTTTAATGAAAACGTTTTTAAACAACGACAGCTTTTTAGTTCTGCGGCAGGGCAAAAGCAGTTATCACAGGAAAATGCTATTTTTGAATTCCTGGGTTTTGTAAATGCAGGCGAAAAAAGTGCCGCTATGCTTTTGGATGTCCAGAATAAAAAAAAATATTATTGTTTGGTTGGCGATATGATAGGTGCTTTCCGCGTGAAAGATATAGCGAGAGATAGGGTTGTTTTGGAATCGGAAGGCAAAATAATGGAAATAACACGATGAAGAAAATCTGTGTACTGATTATATGCTTTGTTCTTATGTTCCCATTACTTGTGCCTGCCCAGGAGCGATCGGGAAAAGTCATTACTTTAGATGTTAAAGATATAGATATTGCCGATGTTATCCGTATGATCGCTGATCAGAGCGGGATGAATATCGTCGCTTCGAAAAATGTGCAGGGAGCGGTTTCTATCAGTTTGAATAATGTTCCGGTCGAGGTCGCTCTTGAGTCTATATTAAAAGTAAATAATTGCGCGTATATCAGGGAAGGCGATGTCTTGGAAGTTTATACTCTCGCAGAACTAAAGCAGAAAGAGCAGTTTGCCCGTCAGACGACGCGCGTTTTCACCCTGCAAAATGTTAAGGCCGTTGATCTAAAACCGATGCTGCTGTCGCTTAAATCACCTTTAGGGAGAGTCGAGGTAGAGCCGAAATCCAATCGTGTCATTGTCAGCGACATTGAAGAAAATATGAATACTTTTGAAGAGGCGATACGCGAAATCGACAAAAAGATGGAGACGAAAGTTTACCGTCTTAATTATGCCCGTCCTGTTGATCTGCAAAAAAATATCCTGGGTATTATTCCCGCTACTGAAGGGGATGTCCTTGTTGATGACCGCACTAACAGCTTGGTGGTCACCGCTGCCCCGCTTTTATTAAATAAGCTCGATGTGTTGATACGCAGTTGGGATAAACAGGTCCCTCAGGTCTTGATTGAAGCTAAGATCATGCAGATCACGTTGGAAAAAGGAAAATTTATAGGTTTGGATTGGAAGTATCAGAATCCCGAATCTTATTCCGTCACTGTGGGCGCAAAGGATTTGCCTGTTCCGACGGGGGCTACTTATGTTGAAGCTTTTAAGATCGGTGTTCTTGATCAGGATGATTATCAGGTTACTTTGCGCGCTTTGGAGAAATCAAGCGACGCGAACTTGATCTCAAGCCCCAGTATCGTCGCGCTTGAAAACCAGGAGGCGCGGATCCTGATAGGATCGAGTGAGCCTTACGAGGTGTTCCATTATGACGCAGAAGGCCATGTGACGGGTAAAGAGCTTAAGTTCGTGGAAGTGGGCATTAAGTTAACGGTTATCCCTAAAATTGCCGATGACGGTTATATTACGATGAGTATCCATCCGGAAGTAAGTACTCCGAGGATAGGGACGGCAACGAATGCTTTAGCCATCGATACGACCGAAGCAACAACGGTGATGACCGTGAAAAACGGCAATACCGTAGCCTTGGGAGGTTTGATCAAGGATGAAAAAGAAAAACAGATCGCGCGCGTTCCGATACTCGGTCAAATCCCGCTGATTAAGTATTTGTTTCAGAACAGTTTTACAAAAACCGTAAAAAAAGAGATCATTATTTTTATCACTCCGCGGATCGTGAGCGGTGACCGAAAAAGCCTTCCTTATTCAGAGTCAGGATTTGCTTCCATGAGAGAAGTTGCGATGGGTCAAGCCATAGGCTCGTTTGCTCCTCAGGTTCCCGTTGATAGTAAGAAAAAAAGTGAAAAAAAACGCCGTAAATAATATCTGGATAATTATTCCTTTTATTTTAATTGTTTTTTTAGTTAGTGTGGGTTTTCAAACTAAAAAATTCTTATCTTTAAGCTCTTCTCCTGACCGCGAAATTCGATTATTAATTCAAAATAAGAATAAACAAAACCTTCCTGAAGAGGTATTTAAACAAAGAGGGGTTAATACTGTAAGTTTTGACCCCCATTTAAGATTGTTAGGAACCATTGTCGGTAACCCGTCATTGGTATTTGTATTTAATTATAATTCCGGTAGAAAAGAGTCCTATAAAATCAATGATATGGTCAATGATGTTCAGATTATCGGTATTTCATCAGGTAAGATCACCTTAAGAAAGATGGGGCACGACCAGGAGTTAGTCTTGGAACATAGCGGAGAAAAGCCTGAGAATAAGTTAACCCTTTTAGAGAAGAGCGGGTCTAATGAAATAGTGCTCAGTAAATCATTTGTCTTTGAAGAGGTTAAGAGAGCAAATGAGTTATTGAAAATGGTGAAGATTCAGTCAATATCGGATGACAGCGTTGCTAATAAGTTAAAGGGATTCAGGATAGAAAATGTGCCTGAAGGAAGTATCTTCGAAAGAGCCGGATTAAAAAGCGGCGATATGATTTGTTTTATCCAAGGGCAGAGATTAGAGAGCGCGTTAGAGGCTATACGGATATTCCATTCAGTCCAGAATCAGTCTGAGGTTAAGGTAGATTTGATGAGGGGTAATCAGATGCTTTCCTTGCGATATAAAGTTAGAAATTAACCGGGGTAGAAGTGAGTAAAATTAAAAAAAACGAATCAGAAAAAGCATTAAGGGAAGCTCTTAATATAAATGATAATCTCTGGAAAGAGTGCCTGCAAGAACAGGAAAATTCAGGTAATTCTTTAATGAGGGTTATTATCAGTAAAGGATTATCGACTGAGGATGACCTGCTTTTCTTGTTTTCCCGCGTGCTCAAGATTCCTTACATAAGAATTAAAGAGCAGGATATCGACCTGGAATGCGTTAAGAAAATCCCCGCGAAGCTAGTAAAACATTATAATTTTTTCCCTTTAAAACAAGTCAATAATAGATTAAGGATCGCGATAAGTGATCCGGCCGATATACAGCAGTTGGATGAAATCAAGCTTTTTTTAAACCAGGACGTTGATTTTGTTATCGCCGGCTCCAAGAATATATTAGAATCAATTAAGGAATTTTACGGATTAGGCGCGGAAACATTAGAGCGGATGGTCACTGACGCGTCTATAGATTTAGAAATTTTAAAGGCCAAAGGTGACGAAGATATAAAGGACGCGTCGATCGATCCTACGGTCATTAAATTCTTAAATGAAGTGCTTGTGGAAGCGATAAAGAAACGGGCTACAGATATCCATCTTGAACCGTTTGAAGACGAACTAAGGATACGCTATAGAATAGATGGTGTTTTATATGAAGTGCCGTGTCCGCCTTCAATTAAGCATTTTCAATCATCGATCGCCTCTCGAATTAAAGTAATGGCCAGTCTTGATATTACAGAAAAGCGCCGGCCACAGGACGGCAGGATCAAGGTACGTATGGGAGATGAGGTTTTCGATCTACGTATTTCTGTTTTACCGACTCCGTTTGGGGAGAGTATCGGTATACGGATACTCTCTCGCGGCACTCCGTTAATAGGGTTAGAGCAACTGGGGATCCCGCCGGATACCTTGAATATAATAGAAGACGCTATTGTAAAGCCGTATGGAATAATTTTAGTTACCGGGCCTACCGGCAGCGGAAAAACAACTACGCTTTATTCGTGTTTAAGTAAAATTAATTCCGCGCAGCGCAAGATCATTACCGTTGAAGATCCTATTGAATATCAATTAAGGGGTATTACTCAGATGCAGGTGGAGCCGAAGATCGGTTTTACCTTTGCCACCGCGCTGCGTTCTATGCTGCGCCATGACCCGAACGTCATGATGGTAGGTGAGATCCGCGATACTGAAACCGCGGAGCTGGCGGTAAGGACCTCTTTGACGGGGCATTTGGTATTTAGCACTCTGCATACTAACGATGCCGCTGGAGCAATTGCTCGGCTTTCAGATATGGGAGTTGACGCATTCCTGGTTTCTTCATCAATTAACCTGATCATTGCGCAACGATTGGTAAGGCTTATTTGTCCTGATTGTAAAGATACAGTCTCTCCTCAAGAGGAATTTTTGCAAAAGCTCGATTCTAATGATAAACTTGATATACAGTTTTATCATGGCCGCGGATGTGAAAATTGCCGTTTTACCGGATATCAAGGCAGAAGCGGTATTTTTGAAGTACTTGTTGTTAATGATGAAATAAGAAGTATGATCCTTAATAGAGTTTCTCCTCATAAGCTTAAGCAAAAAGTTGTTGCTTTGGGGATGAAGACGTTACGTGAGGCTGGTTTAGATAAGGTGAAAAAAGGGTTGACTACGCTCGAAGAAGTGGTTAGGGTGACGCAGGAGGAAGAAGGGGCGTTGTAGGTAAAATGAAGAATAAAGACCATATTAAGCTCATAATTTTGGCAGTAGTAACGTTGGTAGCTTATATTCCGACATTTATTTGGATGGTAGAGAGGTGGATCGCGGCTGAAACGTATTATAGCCATGGATTCCTTATCCCTTTTATCAGCATTTTTATTGTTTGGAACAAAAGAAAAGAATTGGTGTCGCTTCCAAGAATGCCTTTATCTCTGGGGTGGGTATTATTTTGTTCCGGGATTGTTATTCATATGGTAAGCGCTCTTTGGCAAGTTTATTTCTCTTCCGGTTTTTCTCTTATTTTAGTTATTATGGGTATAATCCTTTTGTTCCTGGGGAAAGAATTTTTGAGGAAGCTTATGTTCCCAGTTTTATTTCTGACTTTTATGATTCCACTGCCTTTGGTTGCCATTGCTAATATAAGTTTTCAGTTGAAGATATTTGCTTCTCAAGTTGCTACTGTCATCGTCAATAAAATCGGGATATATGCTGTCAGGGAGGGAAGTGTCATAAAAACAGCGCATTCGTATGTAGTGGTCGAGGACCCCTGTTCTGGAATTCGTTCATTGATCGCCTTGATCGCGTTAGGGGTTTTGATGGGGTATTTAAGCAATATCTCACGGCCAAGAAAGCTTGTTCTGTCTCTGTCTTCGATTCCTATAGCTCTTTGTTCGAATATATTGCGTATAACTATTTTGGCTTTGATAAGTGAAATATACGGTCCTAATGTCGCGACGGGCAAAGTCCATGATATTATGGGATTCCTGGTATTTGTTTTTGCTTTTATCGGGCTTACATTGGTGAGAAAAATCTTAGAGTGAAACGTTATGAATAATAAGAATTTCTTTTTGGTGGTCATTATCCTTGTTATTGTCGCATGTATAAGTTTTTTTGCTTATCTGCCGTCAAAAATTGCTGCTCTTAATGAGAAGAAGATTTCAGAATTTCCTTTAACGATCGGGGAATGGTCGGGTGAGGATATGGTTTTAAGCGATAAAGAGTATGAAATATTGGAAACAAGGAACTTGATCATGCGAAACTATCGTAACAAAAAAGGGGATTCTGTCAATCTTTATATCGTTTATTCCCAAGATAACCGTAAAGTTAGCCATCCCCCCGAAATCTGTATGCAGGGAAGCGGGGCGACAATAGTGAATAAAACTAAAGTTAATGTAACGGATTCAATCGTCGCGACGCAGTTAATTATTGAAAAAGAATTTTCCCGTGAGGTAGCTGTTTATTGGTATAAAACAGGGAGTTTGTATTCAAATAATTATATTTTGCAGCAGTTGAGGTCTTCTTTTGGAAGAATGTTTGGAAAGATGGTGTCTTCTGCGTTAATTAGAGTTTTGACAACCTGTGATACTGGCAAAGATGATTTTGCGTTAATTAGAATTAAGGAGTTTTGTAGGATTATTGAGCCGTTGTTGCCAAAATATGTTCCATGAGATTGTAATTTAATTAAGATTCGTTTGTTAGTATCGTTTAGTTCGTTATTATCGTTATTTTCGTTGGGGCGTTAATTTCGTCACGTTAATTATAGCTCAAGACCCGGTCTTGGCTGGAAGCCACTTTACACCCCGCGCAGAGCGGAAATTGCACGGGGTGTGCGGCTTTCTGCCGCAAGGCCGGGTCTTTTTGCTTCCTGCCATATACCGCAATCTGCATGTTGCTACCAGATGAATTTGTTTATAATAGTAAAGTGAAGTTATCCTATTTGTTTATAAGTACTTATGGTAATATTCCTTGAAAACGCTTTCATTGATGTTGAAATTAGTGAACAACCTCATATTCCAATAACTTCATATTTTAATTAATTAGTTCTTGAAAAGAAAATCAATGTAAGTATTTGTGATATATATATTTAAAATCTTAATAAAATTATTTATAAACATAGAGTTGGCATGGTTAATGCTTATAATAATATGAAAGATATTAAAGAAAATAAATTAATGTATAGAAAGTGAGTTAAAGAGAAGAAATGGGAAAAAAAAATATAATAAAACTTAAATTTAAACAAACTATGAAAAGGATTAGTATCGGAATATTATTAATAATGACGCTTTTTGTTTTGGAGCCTGTTTTAAGGGGAAAGGATATCTTTGCGATTACTTTCTTGGGTAATTCGATATCCTATGAACAAAATAATCAGATGGGGATTGAGTTCAATCAAGTTCCAGTAAAAAAGACTCAAGCTCCTGAACCTAGCTCGTTTTTGTTTGTTTTGGGTGGGATCGGTGGTCTTATTGTTAGTTTTGTGCGCAGAAGCTTCCGGAAGATCAAAAGAGTTTTAGATATAGTATTAGCTATAATTGGTTTGATTATTGGCGCGCCATTGCTCATTCTTGCTTCAATTTTTATCAAAATTGATTCTCGAGGATCAATAGTTTATCAGCAAAATCGGGTAGGCAGAGGTGGCAAGACATTTAAAATATATAAGTT
This sequence comes from Candidatus Omnitrophota bacterium, assembly GCA_041650835.1. Classification (GTDB taxonomy): domain Bacteria; phylum Omnitrophota; class Gorgyraeia; order Gygaellales; family Profunditerraquicolaceae; genus JBAZTA01. Next base: position 401,929 of record JBAZKL010000002.1, on the reverse strand, counting down.
GAGAACTATGAGGGTTGATGCGGAAAAAGGGACGGGTGCAGTTTGGGCAAAAAGGAATGATCCTCGTATTACCGTTATTGGAAAATTCCTAAGAAAGACCAGAATTGATGAAATCCCTCAGTTATTTAATGTTTTAAAGGGTGAAATGAGCATTGTCGGCCCTCGGCCGGAAAGGCCTGAAATGGTCAGGGATTTTAAGAAACTTATTTGCGACTATGAAAAAAGGCTTATTGTCAAGCCTGGTATAACCGGCCTTTCTCAGATATATAATAGGTACGATGAAACAATAGCTGATGTCAGGAAAAAAGTAAAATATGATCTTTTATACATTAAAAAGATGTGTTTGTGGGTTGAAATGAGGATATTAGCCCAGACTGTTTTTGTTGTTTTTACAGGAAAAGGCGCTAATTAGAAAGGGAAATCATAGTGAGAAAATTAACATTAGTAGTATTGAGTTTTGTAAGTATATTGTTGCTCGGAGGGACCGCTTTCGCCTATACCATTAATGATCCGGTTGGCGATGCTTTTTATTGGAACAGCGGGCGCGATGCTCAGTCATTTGACCGAATAGGCGATAATATGTATGAACTTTACGGTATGAATATCAGTCAAGTTGGCTCAAATTTGATTTTTGATCTTTTTACCAATTATCCTTCTACCGGAGAACAAACCGGCGGTTGGAATACTTTACCGGCTGATCTGGCTTTGGATCTGAATAAGGATGGGATCTATGAGTATGGAGTAGCTTTTACGGGGCATAATGGCCTTACTTCTGGCGGGCTCTATAGTGTGTCCACCTGGAATTTGTCTAATGTTTATGATCCTACGGTTGGCCACTCCTGGCCATATCCCGGAGCAGGGTATGTTTATCATGATAATCAAATCGTGACTATTGCTAACGGTGGCTTCTTGGATTTGCAAAGCAATGTTGTTTGGAACCAACTTCTCGGTAATGGACCGCGTTATATGGTAGAAGCTGTTGTGGATACTTCTTTCCTTAATAATTACGATGGTTCTTTTAATGTCTTCTATGGCGGAGCGACTTGCGCCAACGATTATTTAAAGGGCCAAGCGAGCCCGGTTCCTGAACCAGCATCTTTATCACTGTTAGGTATTGGCCTTTTGGGATTGTTAGGGGGTATGAAGAAGAAATAAGTCGGATTTTTTCTTCGGATGAAGCTAGTTCTAGCTATAGGCCTTACCTGAGTGTGACCGGAACCGTTGCTCCAGAGCCTGTGAGCTCGATTCTTTTTTTGCTCGGGGCTGGGGTGTTGACAGGTATCAAAAAATTTAGGGGGCAAAAAAGATGAAGAGAGTATTTGTTTTAATCGTGCTGTTTTTTTCTTGTTTAATTCAATCCGCGCTTGCTTATGATTATGATGTTGTTAATCTTGGGTCCGGGAATGCGTATGGTATTAATGAGATGGATCAGATTGTTGGAAGCCGTAACATAGGCGGTTCTGAACGTGCTGTTATATGGGATATTACTGGGCAGGTGCAAGATATCGGCACTTTAGGCGGTTCTTGGGCGAGAGCGTTAGCTATTAATAACTTAGGTCAAATAGTTGGTACATCGCAAATCGCTGGATCCAGTGGGTTATCTAACGCCTTTTGTTGGAGCAATAGTGATGGTATGCAAGACAAAGGAGTTGGATCATCATTTTGGAGTAATGCTTATAGTATAAACGACAGTGGCGAAATTGTTGGAGACGCTTATATGCGTTATCCGATAGGTTATGTTAGAGGTTTTATCGTTGATAATAGCGGTAGTACGCAAATTTTGGGATCACTGGGGGGGACATCAAGTGGTGCAAGCAACATAAATAGCGCAGGACAAGTTGTTGGTTCTTCCGCTGGAACCGACGGTTACAACCATGCGTTTTTTTGGGATGGTGCAATGCAGAGTATTTCAACAGCTCAAAGCTCCGCTTCGGATATTAATGATAGTAAAGTTGTGGTTGGGCAAACAATGGTTTCGGGTAGCTATGTGCCTACGATTTGGGACATTGATGCCGGTTCAACTCTTTTCTTAGACGCATTAGCGGGTAGTTCTAGCAGCGCTACTAGTATTAATAATTCCGGTTGGGTAGTAGGTGGTGCTAATGGTCAAGCATTCTTATGGGATAGCATTAATGGGGTGAGGGATTTGTCTGGGTTAATAGATCCTGCAAGCGGATGGTCATTGCAGCTTGCTAATGCGATCAATGAAAAGGGGCAGATGATTGGAACTGGAACTTATAATGGTGTAGCTACCGCTTTTCTGCTGAATCCTACAACGGTTGTTCCGGAACCCGTCTCAATGTTACTATTTGGTGTCGGTGGATTAACATTAGCGGCAGCTAAGAAACTGAGAAAGAAGAAAGTTCTATAGCAGATTTACTTTTAGTTTTGAAATTTTGTTGGTTAGGAGCGATTAAAAATCTAACCACTAAAAATAGAGAAAACGAAGGGAGGTGAAAAAAAATGAAGAAGTACCTTTTTATCCTTTTTGTGATCGTCTTAGGTGTCGTGGGCTCTACTTCAGCGTTTGCGTCTACATATATGTTTCAGCCGTCTCCTGAGAATCTGTGGAATCTCGATCATTATTATGCATATACATGGGGTATCGATTGGTCTCTTATGGAAGGAGATACGATCACAGGCGCGTATTTGAGTATTGATAATATTAATAACGAGCCTTTTGCAGATAACGCTATGTATATACATTTATTGAATGATATGTCTGCGGGAACTGTTCAGATTTGGGATGATGCCGCTTATTTCCATCCTGAAACGATGGAAGATTATTTTAGTGGCCAGGGAACATTGTTAACATCGTATACTGATACCGATGTTGCTACGGAAAATTGGGTATACACTTTCACGCCCGAACAGCTTGATTTGTTGACTCAATATTCATCCAATGGTAATTATGGGTTTGGAATTGACCCTGACTGCCATTATTCAAATACTGGAGCAAAATTTGTGGTGACAACTGCTATTCCGGAACCCACAAGTATGATGTTATTAGGGATGGGTATTTTGGGATTATTTGGTTTAAAAAGAAAGTCCTAGGCTTTCTTTGTCACAATAATGATTCCGAAATGCCACCCTCATAGGTGCATTTTCGAAGGTGCAAATAAGAGGGGGCAAATCAATATGGTTTGCCCCTTTTTTTTTCGAGATACGTAATATGCTGTGAATTAAAAGGTTGCAAGCTTGACAAATAAACATGGTAATGGTATACTTAAACAAGTTGTTTCAAATTATAAACATTATGATTAATAAGAGGTTTAATGAATCCTCAGACCACTAAATACCCATCATTAAAAAAAGTATACAATAATACTTTTAGTCTCCTGAAACACAATAAGTTACTATTTATCCCCTTTGCTATCTTTACGATTCTTGAATTACTCGCGTTGATTTTTATCTACATTTCTCCCCGTATGCCGTTTGTTATTGTTTTAGGTCCGCCTATCAAAGCTTTCTTTGGAGAAAGGTTCTTGCATTATCCAATGAATTTTGTTTTAATTCCGAAGTTAGCAGGTATTACTCGTACTGTTTTATCGATTTTAGCGGGATCATATTTAAGCGCTGTGGCGGTTCAAGTAATTTCTAATCTTTATGAGAAGAGAGCGGTAAGGATGATCAATGTTTTTAAAGCGTCCTTTAGGAAATATGCCGCTTTTTTTCTTGTAGTACTGATCATTACTATAATATTCCAGGGAGCTTTGCAGTTACCCTCAGTGGGTTTAAGGAAATATTTTCTTACCGGCCACAAAACACTTTTATTCTTAAAACCGGCTATGTGGTTTGGCCCTCTCTTATCTAGTATTAGTTTTTTGATCTCAGTTTTAATTCAGGCTTGTTTTGCTTACGTTATTCCAGTTTTGGTGATTGAAAAAGTTAATCCTTTTAAGGCGCTTCTGAAATCATGCGGTTTATTCTTTAAGTCTTTCTTTCCAACTATTGTGTTAGTCGGTATTCCTATGTTGGCGTATGTGCCAATTATTATTTTGCAGTATAATACGCTTTTAATCATAAATAAGTTTTACCCGGAATTAGTGTTGTTTATTGCTTTCCTAAATGTACTGATCACTTCTTTGTTTGTCGATGTGTCGATTACTGTTTCTACCGCATTGTATTACCTTATGAAAAAAGATAGCCTATTACAAGATAATAAAACCTTGGGTATTGCTGAAGAAATACAAAAATGACAAAAGCCTCCATTTTAAAAATCGTTTCTCTTTTAATGGTTTTAGCATTTTTAGGGTGTGCTTCAAATGATCAGTATTCGATCGAGAAAAAATACTGGAAGATCAAGAAACTGGGGGAAAAGATTTTCAAAAATCCTGCTGCTTCGCCTCCCCATGAATTAGAGCAGGTAGTGAAGAGAACAGATGCGTTTATTGTTGAGAATTCCAAGAATCCGCTGGCAATTGAAGCCTCATTTAATACTGCCCGTTTATATATTGTAAAAGAAGAATACGATTCAGCCCGTAAACAGCTGCAGAAGATACTGCAGGCAAATAAAAAATCGCCGGTTATTTGTTCCGAAGCTCTTTTCCTCATCGGTAATACCTATCAGTTGCAGGATAAATGGAGCGCTGCTTTAGAGCAGTATAAAAAGATCACCCGGGAATATCCGACTACGGTCAAGGCCCTTGATATCCCGATATTTATTGCCCAGTATTATAAGGTCAAATATCAACCTGAAAAGATGCTCGCCGCCTATCAGGATGCCATAGGGCAATATAAAACGCTTATTGAGGCGTATCCGAATTCTTTGTTAGCCTTTAACGCTTATTTATTAGTATCGCAATGCTATATAGCCATAAAAGATTGGCAGATGGCCGCTAAAACTTTCGAAACAGTTATTGAAAAGTTTAATGGTAAAGCGAAAATGGACGGAGCGATGTTTGAAATGGCCATTATATATGCCAAGCAGTTAAAAGATAAAGGAAAGGCACAAGAGATACTCACTCGATTGAACAAGGAGTATCCCAAAAGCAGGTATAGTAAAGTATCTGCGCTTTTACTTAAGGAGTTGAATAAGCCATGACAGAACTCAGGATATTAGAAAATAAGGATTCCGGCGGGATCCTGAAGCATTTTTTAAGCAGGACGCTCAAAGAGATAATGGCGGTGGTGCACGCGGATCGTGGGTCTTTGTTTTTGTTTGATTGCGAGCAAAAAGAGCTTGTCCTTAATTCATTTTATGTCCCTGAAAACACTCATTTGAAAGAATTGCGCCAAAGGCTGGGGGAAGGGATCTCCGGCAAAGTCGCTGATATAAAAACCCCTGTTCTTGTCAAAGACATTAATTCTGATTCCCGTTTTAAGCAGAATGGATATACGCATTACCAGACTAATTCGTTCATGTCTATACCTATTTTCACCTCTGAGCGGCTTTTGGGATTGATCAATTTAGCGGATAAATCAACGGGTGAGCATTTCTCGGAAGAGGACCTTAATCTCGCGGTCACGATCTCTAAATACGCCTGCCTGGCTCTGGAAAGTTTGAATAGTTATACCGGGTTAAAGCAGGAAAATGAGGCTTTAGACAAGCAGAAGGTGTTATTAGAAAAATACGCTTCGGTAGGAAAGCTTGCCGCGGGTGTCGTTCATCAGATCAATAATCCCCTCGACGGGGTTATTCGATACGCTAATATCCTGCTCGACCAGATGGAGGATAATTCGGCAATGAGGGAGTATCTTTTGGAGATCACTAAAGGATTAAACCGTATTGCTAAGATCACTCGTTCGCTCTTGGAGTTCTCGCGCCAGATAAATTTAAGTACTGCGCACCATAAACACTACATTGATATTCATTCTTTGATTGATGAATCCTTAGACGTCTTTGGGGAGGCCCTGGAAGGTAATATTAAGATAACGAAGAATTATAATGTTGAGCTTCCGAAAATCATGGATTTTGGCTTGTCCCATGTGGTGATTAATATTATTGAGAATGCCTTGGATGCTATGCCTAAGGGGGGTGTTTTAGAGATAGAGACCGCGCTTAAGGAATCGTTTGTCGCTATTACCATCGCGGACACAGGTTTCGGCATACCGGAAGAGGTCTTAAAGCGGATCTTTGAGCCGTTTTTTACTACAAAAAGCATGGATAAAGGCACGGGATTAGGCTTGGCGATCAGTCAGGAGATCGTTAATAAATACGGCGGATCAATTAAGGTGCAGAGCGTTGTTAAAAAGGGGAGTTCTTTTACTATTTTAATCCCGAAATCATTCTTAAAAAATGCTTCATAATACAGATTCCAATAAAAACGGGCATATCCTTGTTGTTGACGATGAGCCTTTAGTTCGGGGGTCTCTTACTGAGCTTTTGACGCTTTCGGGCTATACCGTTAGTTCCGCGAATAACGGCAAAGAAGCCATCGATTTCCTCAAGAGTTATACGGTTGATCTTGTGATAAGCGATATTAAAATGCCCGAGATGGACGGGACTCAGTTATTAAAACAGATAAAGAAAGACCATCAGGATACGCCTGTCATTATGATCACCGGTTATGGAAGCATTGAAAACGCGGTCGAAGCGGTAAAAGAAGGGGCGTATGATTATATTACGAAACCTATCGTCGACAGCGAAATTAAGCTTGTTATCGAGCGGCTGTTGAAAGAGCGCCAGCTTGAGGAAGAAAACATCAAACTCAAGGAGCAATTATCCGCTACTCAAAGGAGCCGTTTTCATAATGTGGTCGGTAAAGACGAGAAAATGCAGAAAATTTACTCGTTGGTCGAAGCTATTGCCAAGACCAGGGCGACTGTCTTGCTACAGGGTGAAAGCGGGACCGGAAAGCGTATAATCGCGCACGCGATACATAAATACAACGCGGTGGAGAGGGAGAAGCCATTCGTTGAAGTAAGCTGCGGGGCTTTAACCGAAACGTTGCTGGAAGGCGAGCTTTTCGGCCATGTCAAAGGAGCGTTTACCGGGGCTATCCGGGACAGGGTCGGCCGTTTTGAATTAGCCGATGGAGGGACGATATTCTTAGACGAAATTGACGCTTTTTCACCGGCGTTACAGGTAAAACTATTACGCGTCCTGCAAGAGGGTGAGTTTGAGCGTGTCGGCGATACTAAGACCCTCAAGGTCGATGTCCGCGTTATTGCCGCGACAAATCAGAACCTCCAGGATTTGATCGCTAAAGGTACGTTTCGCATGGACCTCTATTATCGTTTAAATATTATTGCAATTGACCTTCCTCCTTTGCGGGAGCGCAAAAATGATATTCCGCTTTTGGCTGAAGACTTTATCGAGAAACATTCTGAACATATCAATAAAAAGATCGAGGGATTATCTGATGAGGCGTTGGCAATATTGAAAAGTTATCAATGGCCCGGGAATGTCAGGGAGTTAGAAAATGTCATAGAGCGGGCGATCATTTTATCCCAGGGGCCGGTGATCACGCCTGTGGATTTACCTGAATATTTGCATAAGCTCGGGAATACAAATCAGTTGACTTCTGAAGAAAACTATTTAAAATTAAGGGAAGCTTTGAAATCACCTGAAAAGGACTTAATATTAAAAGCCCTTGAAACGGTGAATTGGAGCCGTAATGATGCGGCTTCGGCGCTCGGGATCAATAGGACGACTTTATATAAAAAGATGCGTAAATACGGCCTCTTAAAGAAATAACTGCATATGAATACGAATGAATTAGAGATAAGAAATATCATCGACCTTAAGAAATGGCAGAATATCCAGGATAGTTTTTCCGCAATTACTGAGTTGGGGCTGCGTATTGTCGATCCCAAAGGAAGCTCACTGACCGCTCCCAGCGGCGAACCCCGTCTCTGCAGGGAGCTCTTGAATGACCAGTCTATGAAAAACCGGGTTTGCGGCAGGTGCTTACCGACATTTCTCGGAGGCAAAGGCGTTGTGGACAGAAATCTTAATTTTGTCACCTGCGCTGGCATGCATAATTGCATTGCACCGCTTAAGGTGGATAATAAGGTGTTCGCGTATTTGGTCATGGGGCCGGTTATTTTAGTAAGGCGTAAAACAAAAGAGCAATACGCCTCTGCCGCTGACGATCTCGGTTTAGACCTGGATGATTTATGGAATGCTTTATTGGAAATAAAGGTTGTTTCTTTTAATTGGGCGCAGTCCTTGATAGAATTCATCAGGGATATTTATGAATATATCCTTAAACTGGCGTATCAGTCGACGTTTAAGACTAAAGAAGCGATTTCAGTCGATGTATTGAAGCTTAACCGGATATTAGAGGTTTTACTTGATGCCGCCTTTCAGATCAGCGGCGCGGATATCGGGTCGGTAATGTTTCTCGATGAAGGTAAGAATAAACTTACTATCCGCGCTTCAAAAGGGCTTTCTGATGAGGTTGTGAGAACTACTAATATCGGGTTAGAAGAGGGGGTTTCCGGCATCGCGTTAAAAGAGAAAGCCTCTCTTTTGATCGATGATAATCTGAAAGATAATAGAGTAAAGCGCTACCTCCACCGTCCCTATATCAGTTCATCGATGATCATTCCGATCAAGATCAAAAGTGAGATGCAGGGAGTTATTAACCTGGGGACTTTGGCGAGTTCATCGGTCAAATTCAATCTCAACAGCATGAATTTGATCAATAGGATCGTTGATCTGGCAAGCGTGGCGTTGCATTCGTAGATTTATCGGGTAAATAATATTTAAAACCAACGTTGGAAGAAATTCCGATGTTGGTTTTTGTGTTTTAGATGCCCGCGAAAGCGGGCATCTTTATTTAGCGTTCTTTTCTGAATGGAGAGGAAAGGATCTTCAGCTCTTCGCGGTATTTTGCCACGGTACGCCTGGCGAGGTTTAAGTTATCTTCACTAGAGAGGATCTTTACTATATCTTGGTCGCTTAACGGTTGTTTTTTGTTTTCTTTGTCGATTAATTCTTTAATGCGGCTTTTAACTACGGTTGAAGAGATAGATTCGCCGTTTTTATGATGGATGTGGCTTGAAAAGAAATTCTTGAGCGCGATAACCCCGCAGGGAGTTTTCGCGTATTTATTCATTACTACCCGGCAAACGGTTGATTCATGCAATTCAAGCTTTTCCGCAATTTCCTTAAAGGTTAGCGGTTTGATCTGAGAGAGGTCTTCCCGTATCGCTTCACCTTGGATCTCGGTTATAGTAGTAACTACCCTGCGTAATGTGCTTTGCCTTTTTTCAATAGCTTTGATCAATTCAAGGGCTTTCCTTAGTTTGTTGGTGATAAATTCCTTTGTTTTAAGGTCGAGATTTTCTTTTTTAAGCAGGTCTTTGTATAGTTTACTGACGGTAAGCCGCGGGACATATTCATGATTGATAATTATTCCGAATCCATCGCCTTTTTCTTCGATAATGATATCGGGCACGATCCTGTGGGCCTCATCCAGGGAATAATTCCGGCCGGGTTTCGGGTTTAATTTTAAGATCTTTTTAATTGATAGCTCTATTTTTTCCTGGGGTTCCTTTAATTTCTTTGAGATATGGTTAAAATTCTTCTTGGCGACATCGTCAAGATGCTGCAGGCATATTGATTTAGTGAGCGGGTCCAGCTCATTGGCTAATTTTAATTGTATGAGCAGGCATTCAGAAATGTTTCGAGCTCCTACTCCGGCCGGCTCAAATTGATGTATTAACGAAAGCACTTTGTCGAGGTCCGCCTCTGAAACTTGCAATTGAACAGCCATTTGTTCAAGTGAGGCTTGTAAATAGCCGTTTTCGTCTATATTGCCGATAATTTCTTGTCCAATCTTTAGATCTTCGTCTGAATCGGTAAACATGCCCAGCTGCCGCAATAAAATATCCTGCAGCGATACTTTATTGATCAGGAGGGAGGTGTGGGGCTCATTATCTTGAGCCTGACTGTTATTACCGGGTAAAGTAGAATGAGAGTTTAATTTCGCGAGATCTTCCGCGGAAAAGGGGGAGGGAAGCTCCTCTTTTGGCGAGAATTCCTCTAAAACAGGGTTTGTAAGAAGTTCTTCTTCTACGACTTGGTTTAAGTCAAGTAAATGCAGCGTTAAAATATTTAACGATTGCCGCATTTCAGGGGCTAAAACCCGCCTAAATTCAAATTTCTGTCTTAATTCCATTTAATAAGTATAGCATAAAATATGCCAAATTGCCGCTTTTGGGGGAGTATTTTTGATTCCCGCATAAACAGTAAGTAAACAAGGCCGCAATGACGCTCAGATTGTCATGCCCGGTCGCTTACTTGGCTCTAAGCGGGCATCTAAAAGATTCTACACAGTGAGACGGGGAGCATACACCCCGCGCTAATAGGAAGTTGCGCGGGGTGCGCCGCCTGCTGCGGCGGATCCCCGCTTAAAGCATGCGGGGATGACAGATAGGGAGATGCGGGGATGACACGTTCGGCGTGCTTAGGCCTTATTGACACGCATAGTAATCCATGTTAATATGAATTTCTAACGAGGAGAAATTGTGCATAAAGAAATTATAGGCCATAGCTCATTTACCTTTAAGTTCGTTGAAGAACCGGTTTTAATGGACCAGGTTTACCGTTTGCGTTTTCAGGTGTATTGTGAAGAGTGCCATTTTATTAAAGAAGAAGAATACCCTGATGACCGTGAACAGGACAAATATGACCAGTACGCGCTTCATTTTGTCGTGGAGGATAATTTTGAAGTGATCGGGACTATGCGGCTTATCCTTGATTCTTCTGAAGGTTTTCCGATCGAAGAGCGCTGCGGCAGCGGGTTGCAATTTGATAAAACAAGCGTGCCCCGTAATAAGATCGCTGAGATCTCGCGTCTTGTTATCAGTAAAGATTACCGGCGCCGCAAGGATGACGGTTTGTATTATACTCCTGAATTTGATGAAAAAGCCCTCTTGGGGAATTCTAATAACCCTTTTCGCCGGATCAGGACCATGACGTTTGGCATGTATCGAGAGCTATATCATGAGAGTAAGCGCCGGGGCTTGACCCATTGGTACGCGCTTATGGAGAAATCATTATGGAAGTTGTTGGATTTGAATGGGTTTGTTTTTAAGCCTATCGGCCATGAAATTGATTATTACGGCATGGTGACCCCGTATGTCGGTTGTATTGAAGAGATCGAGCATGAGTTCTATAAGAAATATCCGCAATTCTTCACTAAGTTTTTTCTCGATGGGTTAGAAACCGGTTTTTATCCAAAATTTCTTGCTTCAATATAAAAATATGGCTCAAAATCGCCTCAGTATATTCGAGGAATTCACTCAAGTAGCCAAAGCGTCTCCTTCCAAAACAGCCGTTTTCCATAAAAATAATAAAGAATATTCTGAAATATCTTATCTTGAGCTCTATCAGAAAGCGCTCACGATGGGTAATTTACTGGTCCGGCGGGGGGTAGCGAAATCCGACAGGATCTCTATTCTTGTCGGTAACCAGGTGGAATGGCCGGTATCATTTCTGGCAGTGCAATTCGCGGGCGCGGTTGCCGTGCCTATCGATGTCCGCCTGCCGGCTCCTGATATTACTCAGTTAGTAATACATTCTTCGTCAAAAATAATTCTTTGCGCGGAGAAGGCCTACGCTCAAAACACCGCGTTTCTGGACGGCTTAAAAAGCGTCGAAATACTGCTTATTGATTCGCTCGCCTTTCAGGAACAGCTTACTCATGCCTCAAAAAGTTTGCAGGAAGCACCCCTCATTAGGCCTCTTGAAGCCGTTGCGGCTATGTTTTATACTTCGGGGACAACGGCTCAGCCTAAGGCGGTCATGCTTTCCCAGGTTAATCTCTTAGCGAATATAGATTCGATCCGCAGACTGAAGCTCGTGACCAAAAATGATTGTTTGATCTCATTCCTGCCGCTTCATCATACCTATTCATGTATGGTTACTTGTTTAGTGCCGCTTCTTTTAGGCGCGCAGATCAGTTATCCGGCGAGTTTGAATTCCGATGATTTACTGGATTGTATGGTACAGACGAAGGTGAGTATTTTAGTCGGGGTGCCGCAATTTTTCTCGATCTTTCATAAAGCGATAAAGCAAAGGTTTAAGAAGATCCCTGTGCTGCTTCGTTCAGGCATACAGGTTTTAATTTGGGTATTGTGGGCCCTGAGAAGAATAACGGGGTTGAATTTAAGTAAATACCTGTTGCATAGAATGCATGCCGTCTTTGGGAGTAAATTGCGTTTTATGACTACCGGGGGTGCCAAGATCGAAACAACGATAATGCGCGATTTCTTTAAGTGGGGATTCACCATCTTGGAAGGTTATGGCTTGACCGAAACGTCTCCTGTCGTCACGTTCAATCCTCCGCTCAAGCCTAAGATCGGAACTGTTGGAAAACCGATCCCCGGAGTCCAGGTAAAGATATTGGATCCGGATGAACAGGGGATCGGTAAAGTCGCGATCCGGGGAGAGAATGTGATGTTGGGGTATTACCAGTTGCCTCAGGAAAACGCCCGGGTGCTTAAAGATGGATGGTTTCTGACAGAAGACCTGGGGTACTTTGACAAATCCGGATATCTTTATATCAAAGGCAGGAAAGATGAGATCATTGTTTTAAGCTCCGGCAAGAAGATAAACCCTGAAGAGATCGAACGGCACTACCTTTTAAGCCCCTATATCAAAGAAATATGTATTTTTGTCGCTTCACGGGTGGGCTTTATCGGCGAGGCAAAGCAGCTTATGGCAGTGATCGTCCCTAACGAGGATTATTTTAATTCCCGGGCAGTGGCCAATATTGAAGAGAAAATACGCTGGGAATTGGATAATTTATCACATCAAATAAGCAATTATAAGCGTGTTACCGGCTTCATTATTAGTAAAGAAAAGCTTCCGCGGACCGCATTAGGCAAGATCATGCGCCATAAGATAGAGGCAAAGTATGTTCAAGAGGGAAGCAGTGTTTTTCAGAATGAGAAGAGGGGGGGCGTCAGTGAAGACGCCGGCGCCTTTACTTCGGAGATCTCCGGAAAAATACTCGCGTTGATATCAAAGCGGCTTAATCGTAAGGTCAATTTGGATGATCATTTGGAGTTGGACCTGGGGCTTGATTCTTTAGGCAGGATCGAATTACTTCTGGAACTCTTCAGGTTCTTGAATATTCAGGCTTCCGAGTCCATACAGTCGGAATTCTTTTTTGCCCATACTATTAGAGATCTATTGCTAAAACTAGAGCCTTTTATCCCTCAAGATGTAAAATATATTCATCGGGATGAATTGTTATGGTCGGAAATGCTGATTGAGCGGCCGCATCCTAAAACTTTGAGTATGGTAAGGCTTAAGCCGTATTTTATTGATAAGATCGCGGGTTTACTCGTTATAACCATAATTCGCTGCGTTTTGAGGGCATTGTTCCTTTTATCCATTAAAGGCAAAAAGAACCTGCCGGCAAGCGGGCCGTATATAATCTTTGCGAACCATTCCAGTTATTTGGATGGGTTTGTTATGTCCGCGGTATTGCCGTTTCATATATTGCTTAAGACATATTTTGTAGGGTTAAAGCGGATCTTTTTGCAGCCTTTTATCAGGGATTCAATTAAGATGGCCAGGTTGATCCCGATCGATGTCACTCTGGACATGGTTGAGGCAATGCGTATCTGTTCTTATTTATTGGCTCAAAAGAAAATAGTTTGTATCTTTCCTGAAGGGCAGCGCAATCCCGCAGGGGAGGTGATCAAGTTTAAAAAAGGTATCGGGATCCTGGCTAAGGAGCTCAATATTCCTCTGGTACCAGTTTATATTGAAGGCACATTCCAGGCCTGGTCGCGGCACACAAAAATACCCCGTTTTCATGCGATAAGAGCTACGATTGGAAAGCCGCTGAGTTATACTGAATTAGTAAGCCAGGGAGCGCTCAAAAGCGATGATTATGATGCTGTCGCGGAGGCTTTGCGGCAGAGGTTGATTAAGTTAAGTCTAAAGTCTAAAGGATAAATAACAAAGGAAGATTAAAGTTAAAAGATTAAAGGTTCCTGCTTGCCGGCAGGTAATTTTAAAATTTATTATTTAACCTTTTAATTTCCTTTGTTATTTAGTCTTTAATCTTTATACTTTACTGAGACAACAAGTCTTAATTTAACCCTATAGTCATAATGAGTACTTACTCATTATAACCCGGGTGTTAAGACTGAGAATATTAAGCAAGCCGGGTCAGTTGTTTTTATTAAAATATTAGCTATTTCTAAGGTGTTGTTTTATGATCCGCGGCAGGCCTAAAAAGAAGCGTTTAGTTAAGAATGCCCCTAAAGTCGATCATTTCAGCCCGCGCGGGCGTCCTGGCCGGCCTGATGAGGCGTGTTTACAGCTTGATGAATTTGAGGCTGTGCGGCTGGTTGATTTTGAAGGATTAGGCCAAAAAGCGGCCGCGGGATCAATGCAAATATCCCAACAAACACTAAGCCGGATCTTAAGAAAAGCCAGAAAGACCTTGGCGGATATGCTGGTGACCGGCAAAAGAATTAATATTGAGAAAGCGCTTGAGCGCAAGCGTAACGTAATATAAATCCCGCAAATATAGATAATAGTCTAAAAGTCCAGCCCAAAAGAAGCCGTAAGTTAACTCAGGATTGATTATATACAATCGTTTATCTCCTAATTTGCCTCTAATCTCAACTTCCTATAATATATCTTATGTTAACTTGTGCATTTAGCTGAATAGTGCTCAACATGTTGTTGAATAATAGGTTGTGGTGATTGTTATTTCCTTGTGGATAAGCCGTGTCGGACTTACTTCTGTTTACTTGGATTTATATGGTTTGTTTATGATTGACATTGATAGGAGAATTATGCAGTATGCTCTATTACTGTGTTTCACTCTGGTTGTTATTCGAGTTTTCGGGAGAGGGTTATTATGGCCGGAATAATGCTGCCTTCGCCAAGTTTGTTGTTTATCTTATCTATCGCTTGTATTAAGGCCTCCCTTCTTTTTTGTTCGGTAAATAGAGGGGGGTAATGCGGTTCATGCAATGAGCTGCTGGTTATCCCCAATGCCCGTACAAGGGCCGGTTTTGGGGCAATTTTGACCATTATTTTCAGGGCTCTGGTGTATATTTCATATCCATCATTACTCGCTTGTTCGAAGGTCTTTTGCGCAGTTAAATTGCCGATTTCCGGACCATTGAGCCATAGATGTGTGGTTTGGCTTATGAGGTTGTTTTGCCGTAATCTTTCTGCTACCATTTCAGATAAAAGGCGCAGCCAGGAGCGTATAAACCGGGGGGTTTTTGACGCTCTTGGTAAGGTGTATGAATGGCCTATTGATTGCGGTGTTTCATCTTTGCTTTCCTGGCTGAAATGTTCATTCGCGTGTAATGCGGCATAGAGATTAAGCCCGTTTCTTCCTGAAAAGCGTTGCAGAAAATCGGGTGTTTTTTCGTATAGGTCAAGGCAGGTTTGAATGCCTAAACTATTAAAGAATACCTGTGATTTCTTGCCGATACCGCATAGCCGCTGTACCGGGGTTTGAGTGAGGACCGGTATCAGGTTTGCATCGCTCAGTATGGTTATGCCGTTTGGTTTCTTAAGTTTTGAGGCTAATTTGGCTAAGATGCAATTTTTGGCTATACCGATAGATGCGGTAATATGGAACCTGTCTTCTATTTGTTTTTGCATGCCTTGGGCTAGAATAAGCGGCCGGGGTTCTTTTTCTATATCCACGCGGAATTCATCAATCGATGCGTAGGATACCTCAAAGCCGTAAGCTTTGATGAGTTCAAGGATCTGTTCTGAGGTCCAGATATATTTGCTTTGCTCCGCGGGGACAAATTCCAGGTTCGGGCATAATTGATACGCGTCTTTTGAAGCCATACCGGAGCTGATGCCATATGCTTTGGCTTCATAGCTTGCGGCGCAGACAACGGTGTGCATTTTATTGTTTCTTGAGCCGACAATTAATGGCTTGCCTTTAAGCCGGGGATTGATTGCTTGTTCTATGGAGGCGAAAAACGCGTCCATGTCGATATGGAGTATCATGGGAAGAAGTTATTCGATTATTTTGTTAAGTTGCCAGCTGAAACTTGTGTTAGTAAATGATATCTGGTAAAGGTCTATTCCTGTATTGACCGAAAAGTAAGTGATGAGTTCCTGGCCGCGGCGCTCCTGCCAGGTATAGGAAATGTTCTTGATCTTATACTTTTTCTGCTTCCAGGTGAAGAGCCGCGGGAAGATCTTCCCGCTCTTAAACCAGGCAAGAACGTCAATCTTTTCATCGAGTGATCCGTTGTCTTCTTCCGGGTTGTTTTCTTGCCGCGGGACATTTCTGTCCCAGCGCGCTTTTGGATTAAACGTCTGTTTCATGTCTCTTGTTTTCCGAATTTTCTGGTACCAGATCTTCCGATTCCCTGTTCACCGAATATCAGGATTTAAAAAGATTGCTTCAACCCTGCTTCGCAGGGTTTCGCAATGACAGGGAAAGCAACTATGGACTATCGACTATGGACTACTTGTGACCTGTGACTATTATATATATTTTCTTACTATAGTTATCAATTTCCCAATGACCGTGAAATGCTTGTAAATAGGTTCGTAGTTTTTGTTCGCGGCTTCTAGAAAGGTTTTATTTTCTTTTATCTTGAGCCTTTTCAGGGTTACTTCACTATCCTCAAATAATGCTGCCACAACATCAGAATTATCCGCTGTTGTTTGCTTTTTAATGATGGCGATATCTCCATCCATAATGCCAGCATCGATCATGCTGTCGCCTTTGACTTTTAACGCAAAAACATCATCAAAGCTTAATCGTCCCAGGAATAAGTCATCGGTGATATAGCCTTCAATATTTTCATATGCAAGAGCTGGCTTGCCTGCGGGAATGCTGCCTACAATAGGAATGCCTGGTGAAATATGTAACAATTCAATAGCGCGGGATTTGTTATTGGTACGCTTTACATAGCCTTTTTTCTCAAGTGTGTTGAGGTAATCTCGTACGGTACCGGTTGATGAAAATCCTAATTTTTGGGCGATTTCCCGGATCGTAGGCGGTATATTCTCGCGTATCCTGGTACTGATAAAATCCAATACTTTCTTTTGTTTCAAAGTAAGCTCTTTTGACACGTATGGCTCCTGATCATTAATATTGACTATGGATCATATACTACCACACAAATGTGTGGTAGTCAAGTAGAAAGAAAAGGACACCTTTTTAAGGGTGTCCTTTTCTTTAATTCCTCTCCCCTGCCGATTTATTTGATCTTAATCCAATCGGTAAGAGGGGCAAAACGCCCTGTTTGGGCATCAGCTTTTAATATCTTTACTCCGTTTGCGGCAATATGGTCGGTAGCGCTGAAATCCACGGTATACATTAAACCACCCGTATCAAAATTATCCAATGATTCCAGGGCATTCTGAAATGACTCTCGTGTTGGATTATCTCCGGCTTTCTTTAATGCCTCAGCGTATATCTTTGCCATGATCCAGCCTTGAATATAGGTGACCGGTATTTCTTTAAGATCAGCCCTGTTCTTCGCGGTAAATTCTTTGATTTCTTTCATTCCCGGCACATTGGTTTCATACCAACGGCTATAGACGCTTGTGACGATAAGTTCCACGCCATTACTTAACGCTTCTGTGGAGTTTTTTATCACACTTTCATCACCGGAATAGAATGTACCCATAATAGTCGTCTTAAACCCTGCTTTAAAGCAACCATTGATGATCTTGATTGTAGGGGCCCCTGTTTCCTGGATGATAACGTAATCGGGGTTAAGAGCCTTTATTCTTTCAATCTGTTCTGTTACATCAGTGGCGCTGAGTTCTACGATTTCTTTTGCGACCAAGTCAAGGCCTAATGCGGCGGCTTTTGCCGTGCCAGACTCTAATGCCGATATTCCAAAAGGTGAAGTGTTGTATATAATGGCTACTTTGACTTTCGCGTTCATTTGTTTGGGATGTTCAGCCGCATATTGCAGTAATGCGTTGAATTGTTGCGTATAGGTAGCTCCGGGAATAAAATTATAGGCTCTGACCGGGTTAATAAGCCCTTCATCCATGGATGCTGAAAACCAGCAGATTTTATTGGCATTGATTTCAGGAAGTAAACTTTTTGATGCTCCCGTGCTCCAGCCTAAGATCGCGATTGCCCCAGCGTTTCTAATCTTTATGTAAGCGTTTCTTGCTATGGTGGCATCATACTTTTCATCTTCTAAAAGCAGTTCTATTTTTTGGGAGTTGATACCACCGTGATCATTGAGATAGGTGATGTAATCCTGGATCCCCCATGCCATCGGTAAGCCGACATCGGCAGTCTTGCCGCTTTCATCCATGATCGCGCCGATCTTGATTTGCGCAAACACTGGACTACAACATAAGACGAGTAAAAGACAGCACAAAAGTATCCTGACCGCTACTTTTTGTTTCATTTCTCCTCCTTTGGGTGGCTTGTTTACTTCTTCCAACAGTATAAAACAACGCGTTTATTATATTATGGGTCTGGCTTTTGTCAAGTACCAATGATAACCCGCGCGTTTTCATGTTGAACTTGTCATACGTGAACTTTTTTTACGCTGTTTGTCTTCTGTGTTTTCAGGAGCGTGTATATTACCTTTGGAAGTTCGTTAAATGCAGCCACCAGTCTTTTGACTCCATAGCGAGGATCTGTTTAAATAGCTGTCGCGCGGATCTTGTTTTGAGGAATTTCCCTATTTTAAGAAAGTTTCTTGCCTGTTTAAAGCCGAATTCCAGGTATTCTTTTGCCTGAAGCGCGCATTCAAGGATATCGGCGTCCCTGGCAATGATCGCTTCTTTTGAGCTCTGGGTGTGATATTTTTCCAGTATCTCGGTTAATTCACGGGCTATTGCAACGGTGAGCAGCTTTAATTGTTCCCGGGAGACCTTGGGTTCTATTTTTTTAAAGTCAATATAACGGCTGCTTACTTTATGAGAATCATTGATACGCGCTTCATGCATGTCATGAAAAAGTGTCGTGAGTAATACCGGTTGAGGATCAATCTTTTCCATCTTCGCGAGCAAATAGCCGATGACCGCGCAGCGGAAAGAATGTTCAGCTACGCTTTCAGGGTCTTTGATGCCAACGACCCACCATCCGCTCCTTTTTACGCGCTTAAGCTGTCCGGCTTCCGCGAGAAAAGAAATAACATTTTGGGAAGGTTTATTTCCGGGCATTATCGCTCCTTTGGCATGTTATTTCATAGCAGAATATGCCGACTGCCATAGCGACATTAAATGAAAGCCCCGCCCCATGCATAGGCAGGGTTAAGGAATAATCAATATGTTTGATCAATCCGGTTCGTATCCCCTCTCCTTCTGAGCCGAATACAAGGCAAAGGGGAAAGTTGAGGTTGACTTTTCTGGGATCCTCCCCGCCATTAACAACGGTTGCGCCTATCCAGTAGCCTGCTTCTTTCGCTTTTTGGATAACCATGCTCAAGGTGTTGACCTGGCAGACCGGAACGTAATTTTCTGCTCCGCAGGCGACTTTTAAGACCGCTTCCGTGATTTCAACGGTCTCTCTCTTGGGTAACACAATACAAAAGTTGCCAAAACAGGCGCAATTACGCAAGATAACTCCTAAATTCTGCGGGTCATTGATCCGGTCAAGGCAAATTAATGTCGGTTTTGATTCCTGAGCGATAACATCTTCGAGGTCAGCGTATGGAAAATCATCGATCTCCGCCATGACCCCTTGAGCGTTGACTTTCTGGGCAAGCTGGAGAAATCTTTTCTCGGTGAGTGTCTCGACGAAAATATGGTGTTTGCGTGCCATGGCAACTACTTCAGGGCGCAATATCTTTTCTTGCAGGTAGATCCGTTTTATTGTTTTGGGGTGTGTGTGCATTCTTTCCGTGACTGATCTTTTTCCGTAGAGTCTCATATTTTATCCTTTATTTTTGTGCTCTTGATCTGATTTTTCTTCGGTTCAAAATAAGTAATACCGCGGCGTAAACCATAAGTGCCAGTATGAACGCAATGAACAAATAGCCGAGGAGTACCGGGAGAATGATCTCAAGGGCCGTTAACCGTAACAACTCTTGCCAATGAAAGTCTTTAAATATTTCCATCCATTGCTGTTGGACTTCTTGCCAGGGTACGCCGATCAAACATGAGCCTATTTTGACCGACAAGAGGAATGTTACCAGGCTTAACCAGGTGTTGGTCAAAAAACTTCCTAAAAGAGCGCTCGCGCGGTTTACGCGAAGAATGATCGCAAAGGTTAAAGCCGCAAATGGGCCGATGCCGGGCATGATCCCCGTAAAAACGCCTAATCCGAACCCCAGAGCTATTTTTTGTGGTGTGTCATTGATCCTGAAAATCTTTAAATAAACTAATTTCAGGAATCGCGAGAGTTTATTGTTGCCGTTTTTTGCGGGCATTTCTTGTCCTTATATTTGCGGGTTGCCTTCTTTCATTGCCGGCTTAATGTTGACACCGGCAAAGCGTTCTAACCCAAAAGACTCCTGTATCCAGCCATTCTCTAATTCATGGCGCTGGATGATCTTTTGGGCTGATTCATATTCTTCACAGGTCAGCCGGCGTGAAATGTCTTTAAATGCGGCCGCTTTATAATACGGGCGGTATTGGCTCATCAGGCTTATATAAGTATCCGGCGATATTTCCTGAGCGATGAATTTCATGGTTTTTTCGGTTCCCGAGATATTTTCCGGCAAGACCAGATGCCGGATGATGAGCCCGTGTTTAATAATGCCGTGTTCATCAAAACGGGCCGTTCCTGTTTGATCATGCATTTCCTTGACCGCGGCCTGATTGTATTTAGGATAATCGGGAGCGTTTGAATATTTCTTTGAATTCTTGGCTTCGGCGTAACGCATATCAGGCAGATAAATATCCACGATCCCCGCCAGCATTTTTATGATCTCCGGCCGTTCATAGCCGCTGGTATTATAAACCAGCGGTAATTTGAGCCCTTGGGGAACCGCTATGAGCAGCGCTTTTAAGATCTGCGGCAATACATGAGTAGGCGTTACGAGATTGATGTTGTGAGTCCCCCTGTCCTGAAGATCGAGCATTATTTGAGCGAGCTCATCGTAACTAAACGATTTGCCCTTTCCTTCCTGGCTGAATTCAAAATTCTGGCAGTAAGCGCAGCTCATCGTACATCGCGAAAAGAAGATCGTTCCTGAGCCGTGTTCACCTGAAAGAGGCGGTTCTTCTCCGTGATGCGCCAGAAAATTGTATATTTGCGGCAAGAGCCCCGTTTTACAGTATCCCGTTCTTCCCTTTAAACGATCGACGCCGCATTTACGCGGACAAAGGCTGCAAGCTTCAAGCATCGCGAATGCCGATTCTGTTATTTTCTGCAAAGATCCGTTATGATAGGCGTTTAAATATGATGGATACATGTTTGATTTACTTGTCCGGCATAGAGTTCTCTTATGGTATTGAAAATGGATATGTATTCTGCCGTAGCATAGTCCCGGTAGGTCCATTCCCAGCTTTTAAACGAGTTTTTTCGGTAATAAAGCGTGATCTCTGCGTATATGCCCCGGTCCAGGTAGATACGGTGCATATAATCTTTGGTCGAAGCAAGGACAAGTTTTGCCATGTCCAGGTATCCCGGATCGATATTAATGCGGCGCTTTCCGTCATGTAAAAACCGCTCTTCAAGGCGGTTGGTCATGAACTTGATCTTTGCGATCCCGGAAGGTAAGATGAGTTTCTTGAAACTGATAAATTTTCGTTTTAAGTCTTTCCCGATCTCTTTTTGATAATAATCTGTTTGGGTAAAGGGCAGGATCTGGCTCTCATGGTCGATCCGGCCAAAATGCCTTGTGAGGCTTCTTTGAGCGAGGTTCAAGATATCTTCGTCTTGAAAAATAAAACCGATAATAAGTTTTACCGAATGCGGTTTTCGAATGAGCCCCATATTTTTAAGTATAAAGGTACAAGAATAAATAACAAAGCAAGCTTAAAGTTCCAAGGTTCCTGCCTGTCGGCAGGCAGGTAATCTTAAAATTTGTTATTTAACCTTTGAATTTATTTTATTCTTTAATCTTTAGAATTTATACTTAAGTACCATACCTGTTTTTATGGAAATCTATACCTGTATTTGAGAATTTAGCTCGTGCTCAAGGAGTAATAATTTACCAGGCGGGAAGAACGATTGATTGTAAAGCGTTTTACGCGAGAGTACTCTCAGGTAAGATCTGGTTAATATATTCCGTGATTTTCTTGCGCGGGGTTTCCTGAATACCGTTAAAGAATATGGCAATATTATAACCGCCTTTTGCTTCATCTTCCGTGCGTACGATCACACCTTTACATTCGACAGTATTAGTTTTATTCTTGTTGTTCTTTGATGCCGGAAGGCTTACGGTGATCATAACTTTCGTAAAAGGCGGAACATATTTATTAATATGGCAATATGCCCCGACACAACTGATGTTTTGAGTTTGAGTCGCGAAATCATAGCCGTTGGCGATCACTTTAAGCGGGAGCTCTTGTTGAAGCCTGGGATAAAGCCTGCGTTCGCTTTTGGAGGATTTACTCATTTTGCCTCTTCTGTGGCTTTTTTGGTTACTTTTAACCAGCATTTCTTGCTGCAATAAAATTTGTTGTTACGATAATAACGTTTGATTTTCTTGAGCTGTTTGTTACACGACAGGCAATTTGTTTGTTTTTCTTCTACCGGTTTAGCTTCCGCGCTTGCCGCGCCTTCCTTTTTGGTTTCTTGAGCAGACATTTTAATTAATTAACCTCCCTTTAAGCTTGCGCTATCATTTTTAAATATTTTTCAAGATAGTTTTTTTGGTTCGGATCCATCTCAATAAATTCTATTCCTAACCGGTATCGGTCAGAATGCGGTAATGGCGTTGCCCTTATGACCTGGCCTACCGGTTTGATTATCTGCGATAATATATTAAATTCCAGCATTACCGTCGATGAGCGAGGAAGGCCGGTTTCATTTATAAAAGCCATTCCACCCAGACTGATATTATCTCCCACCGCATTATTAACGACGGAATTTCCTCTGATTTGGTAACGCAAAGGGCTAGAAAATTTTATCCGTGCGGATTGTCTTTTTTCGCGTGAAAATAATGCCATACTTACCTTTTTTTCGCTTGAGTAAGCCGTGGCTTCTTGCTCTTATTTGATAATTATAACACATAAATTCTATTTGTCAATAGTGATACCGGAGAAAATTTGCGCGGGGTGTAGCGCCTTCTGCGCTAACCTACTTCTATCTTTACAAAATAGATATCTTTGTTATAATACAACTATGTATTGTAAATTCTACGGTTTACGAGAACGCCCGTTCAATGTTACTTCTGATCCTTCCTTTTTTTTCTTAAGCAAAGAGCACAAAGAAGCCTTTTCTCATCTCCTCTACGGTGTCAGCCAGCGTAAAGGGATTTCAGTAATTACCGGTGAGATCGGGACTGGTAAGACTACTTTATGCCGGTTTTTTCTTGATAAATTAGGAGACCGGGTAAAAACCGCCTTTATTCTAAACCCCAGCCTTTCGGAATTACAGTTATTGGAAGCTATCATTAATGATTTCGGCCTTAAGGCCCGGAATAAAACCAAACTGGGCTTTATTTCCGAATTGAATAAGTTCCTCTTGAGCCAGGTGAAGCTGGATAATAATGTCGTTTTAATAATCGATGAAGCGCAGAACCTCAAACCTTCACAGTTAGAGCAGATCAGGCTTTTATCGAACTTAGAGACTGAAAAAGATAAGTTGATCCAGATTATTTTAGTCGGGCAGCCGGAGCTTAATCAGAAATTGAACCTTTATGAGTTACGCCAGCTGCGCCAGCGGATCATGGTGCGCTACCATATTATTCCGTTGGATGCTTTAGAAACGAGGAATTATATTATGCATCGTTTGAATATATCCGGGCATGACGGCGGGATAGTATTTACCGACGACGCGGTTAGATCTATTACGGAATTCTCCGCGGGCACGCCGCGGCTCATTAATATTCTTTGTGACCGTGCTTTGTTGGCCGGTTTCGTCGCAGAAACCAATGAGATTAACGCAGGTATTATAAACAAGTGCCGGCAGGAAATGGATACGTATTGTGTCTGCGGGAATGCCCGGGACACGAACGCGATCGCGCCTTCGCTGGCCGTTGAGGACATAAACCCATGAGTATTATCAATGACGCTCTTAAAAAAGTCGAACAATCGCGGGAACAAAAAACAGATGCGCCTTCCGGAGTGAAGCCAAAACGCGACCTGACCCTCCCCCTTGTTTATGTTATTGTCGGCTGCCTGGGGTTTTTGACGGCAAAAACAGCGTACTCGTTTATAAATGCTCATTTTTCTAAGCAGCCGCGCCAAGAAAAGGCGGTAGAGAAAAATATTTCTTTACCGGCATTCCGGAATTCTGCGGTAAAACAAGCGAAAACGCCGCCTGCCGCCATTGCTGTCCCTGCGGCGAAAGAAACAATGAAAGTGCCCGCGCGGCCGTCTTCCGAAACGCCTGACGCGTCAGGTTTTGCTTTAAATGGTGTTTTTTTCTCGGGTAATGAAGGGTTTGCGCTTATTAATAATCATATCGTGAAAGAAGGCGATTCTATCGAAGGGGCGGTAATTCAGAGAATTACACTGGATGAGGTTGACCTGAGTATTAACGGTTCAACGGTTAAAATATACACCTACGCGAAATAACGCGCCGATCTTTTCTGCAGTGCCTGCTTTATTACTTCCAAAGGTATATCCTGCTTTATAATAACTTTTCCTATTCCTTCTATGAGAACGAATTTATTCCGGGTGCCGCTGAATTTCTTATCGCGGTAATGGACGCGCAGGATATCATTCATCGCGATACCTGTGATCCTTACCGGCAGGCCGGCCTCACTTAAGAGCTTTTCGATCCTGTTTACGGAAGCAGCAGTGATCAATCCGAGCAAACTGCTTATTTCTGAAGCAACGAGCATTCCGAGCGCTATTGCTTCTCCGTGGTTATATTTATTAAAATGAGCGGCTGCTTCAAGCGCATGCCCTATGGTATGTCCGAAATTGAGGACCGTACGGATGCCTTTGGTCTCATATTCATCCTGCTCTATGATGCCCGCTTTAATGGCGCTGCAGCGTTTGACGATAAATTCCAGGGCCGAGACATCCCGCGCGAGCAAGCGCCCGCAGTTCTTTTCCAGGTAGCGGAATAATGCTTCATCCCCGATAATCCCGTATTTTATCACTTCAGCCAGGCCGGCGCGGATCTGTCGTTGATCGAGCGAGGAAAGAAAGCTGATATCGCTGAAGACCAGCCGGGGCTGATAAAAAGAACCGACTAAATTCTTCCCGGCTTCCAGGTCAACTGCCGTTTTGCCTCCGATACTTGAATCGATCTGCGCTAAAAGCGTGGTAGGGATATTGATATACGGGACCCCTCTTTTATAAATAGAGGCGATAAACCCGGATAAGTCGCCGATGACCCCTCCCCCTAACGCGACGATAAATATCGATCTTTTCTTATCATAAAAAGCCAGGTTATTTAAAACATGCGCGGCTGTTTTGAGTGATTTGCTTTTTTCCGTGTCTCTGACGCATTTGAATTTTACGGTGAAACCTTCTTTGCGCAATGCTTCTTCTATCAGCTTGCCGTATTTATGTTCGATGAGTGAGTTGGTAATAATGTAGGCGTCGTTGCCGATCTTGAGCCTCTTTAAGTGAGCCCCCAAATGAGGGATGATATGTCCCCCGCTTATAATGGAATAGGGTCGTTGAGGTAAATTGACGGTGGCAGTCTTCATGTCGGTTCTTTAAGCAGTGATACCTAAAAGTTTTATTAAGCCGGCTATGACCGGCCAAACAATAATATGAAAGATCTTAAACCAAAAAAGAAACAGTATGATGATAAATCCGAACGGTTCGATCATCGCGTATTTGCGCGCCAGGTTTGCCGGCAGGAACCCTGAAATGACCCTCGATCCGTCCAAGGGCGGGATCGGGATAAGGTTAAATACTCCTAAGAGAATATTGATAATAATGAAATTAAGGAAAATAACGTTGATTTGAGGGCTGTGATACGGTATTGCCTTCCAAAGGATCGTTAAGAAAAAAGCCAAAAACAAGTTTGCCAGGGGGCCGCTCACACCTATCCAGATAATATCTTTTTTAGGGTTACGCAAAGCGTTGAAATTGATGGGAACCGGTTTCGCGGAGCCGAATATAAAGTTCCCGTTCGTAGCGAGAAATAATGTTAAGGGCAGGATGAATGTTCCCAGGGGGTCGATGTGCGCTAAGGGGTTGAGCGTTAATCTCCCCGAGTTCTTGGCTGTTTGGTCTCCCAGGATATGTGCAAGCCATCCGTGAGCAAATTCATGGACGCTCATCGCGAAGGCTAAGAAAATAAACGAAATCCCGAAATCGCGTAATAATGCGGGTAAGTTCAATCGAGCGCCTCTATTTTGTCGATCTGGACCAGCGGAGTTGCTTCTTTTTTGGAAGGAATGATCTTGCCGACTACTCTGGTCCTTCTGTAATTAAGCGCGTTTAAAGTTTTCTTATTGCCTTTTAAGAAATAAACAGTATCGTTCTTATCTATCAGTTTGTGCGTAGCGGTCCTGCGAAATACCTTCCCGTATGGTTTGATAATACCCTCAAGGGTAATGATCTTTTCAGCAACAGCTGCGGCTTCAGGCTTGTTAACCGTTACCCGGGTCCCCGCGCTGGTAATAATAGATGTTGTGGCAGGCGGCGGCGGGATATAGGTCGCTTTTTGGATAAATCTTTTATTGACCCATCCGAAACTGTTGTCAATCGGTTCGATCTTATACCAGGAACCGTCTTCTGATCCAAGGATGGTGACTACTTCATCGAGATAGGCTTTGCCGACTATAGGGGAAGTTTCATTCGGAGAAAGCCGGATATTGACGCTGTTTTTGATGACTTTTGCCGCGCGGTTGTTAATAAGCCCGACAAGGTCCTTTTTTATGTAGGAAGGCGCGAACTTAGGCAGTTTGATCCTGTACCAATCGTATAATTCACGGGTTACGCTTACATAATCGCCTTTATTGAGTGTATAGATCACGGGTGAGCTTACCGTTGAATCGGCGCGGATATTGATCTGAGCTGAATTGACCTCGCCTAAAAAGGCTTTGAAGTCGTCGCCTTTGCAATAACTTGATGGCAGGATCAGGCAGGCAGATAAGGTTAAAATAAATCTAATGATTTTTCCGGGCATAGCTATGGATAGAATAATAGCGGGAATGGCTTGAGGCGTTTTCTTGAAGCCATTCCCGCACTATGAGTTTTGCTGGTTTTCAAGCCTATTTCTTTTCAGGTGCTTTCGCGGCAGCCCCTTTAGCAGCGGGAGCGGCGGTTTTCGCATCACCGGCAGCAGGTGTGCCTGCGGCTGTCTCAGCTTTTTCCACTTTTTCTTTCTTGATCTTAATACGGATAGTCTTTATTTTCGGAAGACCGAATACTTCTTCTCCTTCTTTCCAATCATTTTTTTCCGCCATGATCTTGAGGCGTTCGATCCGCTTTAATACTGAACGCTGTTTTTTGTTCTTGTCCGATAGATTTAAAGATGGGTGTATTGACATGCCTTTATAACCTCCTTATGAAACAATCTCGATATTGTTTTTTTATTTCAGTTAATAATGATTTCGCTTTTTCTTTGTCGGAAAAGCTGCCTATGCAAATGACGCTGTAGCCATTGAGAGGAATGACTGTTGTCGGCAGGCCCTTTTTCTTTAATTGGGTCGCTTCTTTCTGAGCAGATGACTTTTGTTTGTATGAAGCGATTTGGATCGTGAATTTGGTGCCGGTTTTCTTTAAAGTCGCGGTACTGTATTTTGCTTTCTCTGCCGGGGCCGGTGAGGCCTTTTTTACCATGATAGCTGATTCTGCCGGGGCTTCAACCGTAAGTGGTAACGGGTCAAGCTGTATTGCAGGTTGGCCGCCGGCGGGGCTGGAGAGCTCTTTGGGAGCCGCGATGTTTAAGAGGGCGATGTTCTTGCCCCGTTCTACTCCCAGGCAATAACTAATGACCCCGGTTACAATAAATCCGATAATAAGAAAGATCAACTTTTCGTAATTCCACAGAGTGGTGAATAATGATCCGGAAGCAGCGGCCTTGACCGCCGGTGTGTTATTGTCTTTTGAGAATAATTCTAATTGGGTCGTTCCTTCTTCAACCATTTTTCCCTTAACAATAGCAATACTATAACAGTATATTATAACCCGATTATTTACTGAGTTGCAAGTATTTTTTAGACATTTTCTTGATGATCCTCAAGAATGCTTCGACGACTTTTGGGTCGAATTGAGTGCCGCTTTTTTTTCGTATTTCTTTTATTGCCGAGTCTATCCCTATTCTCTCTTTATAAGGCCTCCCGTATACCATTGCTTCAAAAGCGTCGGCAACTGCCATGATACGCGCGCCAATGGGGATCTGACCTTTTTTCAGCCGTGAGGGATAGCCTGTTCCGTTATATTTTTCATGGTGGTGCATGATGATCGATATGACCGGCCGTAATGATTGTATCGGGCGTAAGATCTGCGCGCTTTTAAGCGGTATTCCTTTAATGATCTTAAATTCCTGAGGAGTCAGTTTTGTTGTTTTAGAGAGGATTTCTACCGGGATATCCGCTTTTCCGGCGTCATGCAGCAGGCTGGCATATTGAATGCTTTCTATTTGCTTGTCGTCGAGTTGCATTTGATGCGATATGCTTTTAACTAAACGGATAAAATAAGGCGAATGTGTTTCTTCCCGCGGGATCCGGGCGTCAAGGATAGTCACGAGCGATTTGATAGATCCGAAGATTATCTTTTGTTGTTCTTCATATAATTGGAGGTTCTTTATTCCCGTCATTGCTTGTTCAAGTACGGTGGTCAAGATCTCTTGTTCACAGCGGTCAAAGGGGATCTCGTTTTTTCCGCGTTTGACGATCATAAGTCCCATGATATCTTCAGATACCAGCGGTAAAGCCAGCATATTGTCCCGGCGGATCGTGGCGAACGATTTGATGATCTTTCGTTCAAGGCGTGTCATGATCTTGATCTTACGGTCAATGACATGCTTTTTCTTGTCAGCTACCATGCATTTTATCGTTGAATACTTCTTTGACGGGTCAAGGATGACGATATAGCATGAACGCGCGTTGAATATCTGGCAGATAAGACGGGCGAGGCGGCATACCAGTTCTTTAAGCTCAAACGTGGAATTGACCAGCCGGTAGATGCTGTGGATGGCTGAAATAAGTGTTTTATACTTTTTCGTAGGGGTCAAAAAGCTTTTTGTATTCATCTAATGCGTACCGGTCGGTCATTCCCGCGATATAATCGCAGACTACGCTTTTTACTCCGTAAGCAGTAATCCTTTTTTGGATCTGGGGCGGCAATGCGTTCGGTTTATCGATATAAAAGTTAAAGAGTTCTTGTATGAAACGCTTCGCTTTGTTGCTCATTCTCATCACGCGATAGTGATGATATAATTTTTCAATGAGGAGCTCGCGCAACGGCTTGCGAAGTTCTTGCATCCGTTTGCTGAAACAGACGATTTTTGCGTCCGCCCTTTTAACATCAAGGTGCGTCTTTAATTTCCGTTGGTTGATCTGCTTTTGCGTTTCTCTGATCAGGTCGGTGACCTGAATATCGATCAACGAGCGGATGATCAGGTATTTACGTATTTCAGCATCTATTGTATCATATTTTTGCGATATTTCTTTACATATATTATCCCAAATCGGTAATTTCTCTAAATCCGACTCCTTTAATAATCCTGAGGTCAGCCCATCGTCAACATCGTGGTTGTCGTACGCTATTTCATCGGCGATATCGGTGATCTGGGTTTCCAGGGTAGGCAGTTCATCGGGTGACAGCCCGTTTATTTCGACTGCTATATCAAATTGTGACGAGTGTTTGACTATCCCTTCCCTGACTTCCCATGTTAAATTGAGCCCGGGGAAATTCGGATAGCGCTCTTCAAGGAGATCGACGACACGCAATCCCTGCAGGTTATGGTTGAAGCCGCCGGCCTCCGCCATGAGTTCGTTGAGGGCGTCTTCTCCGGAATGGCCAAAGGGAGTATGCCCTAAATCATGGGCGAGGGAGATCGCTTCGGTTAGATCAACGTTTAAGCGCAGCGCGCTGGCAATGGTCCTGCCGATCTGAGATACCTCTAAGGTGTGGGTCAAGCGCGTCCGGTAATAATCGCCTTCATGATTTACAAAAACCTGGGTTTTATATTCCAGCCTGCGAAAAGCGGCCGAATGGATTATACGGTCGCGGTCCCTTTGATAAACGGAACGGTACGGATGGGACTTCTCGCTGTGTACGCGCCCCCGGGAAAGGCAGCTTCTCATCGCGTAGGGCGCCAGGAACTTGTCTTCAAAATCTTTAATTTGTTTTTGCGTAAGCATTCTTGAGGAGTATGTATAATTCTTGTAATGATTGAGAAATTATCTTGGTATCGGCGGTCACCGGCATAAAGTTCGTATCGCCTTTCCA
Source organism: Candidatus Omnitrophota bacterium (assembly GCA_041650835.1). GTDB lineage: Bacteria > Omnitrophota > Gorgyraeia > Gygaellales > Profunditerraquicolaceae > JBAZTA01. The sequence continues at coordinate 371,619 of JBAZKL010000002.1, read as the reverse complement.
GCGAGGGACAATATGAATATGCAAATGCCCCGGGATGCCTGCTCCGGCAAATTCCGAGATGTTGATTCCTATATTGTAGCCGTCCGGCTGGAGGGTTGAATCGAGCAGCCGGGTGGCGCCTGTCACTGCTTTAAATACTTCAAGTGTTTCTGTGTCGGTCAAGTCGGTAAGTTTCCCGACATGCCTTACCGGAGATACCATGAGGTGCCCGTTATTATACGGGTAAATGTTCAAGAGGCAGAGTACGTGTTTCTTTTTGAAGATCACGGTATTCTTCTCTTTACCCTTTAAGGCTGCGCAAAAAATGCACGCGGAGCTTTTTTTAGACCTCAGGTAGTTGATCCTCCACGGTGCCCACAGTTTATCCATGTGATCCCTAAATCTTTATGATCTTCGCTTTGATCTTATTGTCGATCTCTATAATGCCGTATGAATTGTATAAAGAGAATATCTTATCGGTCGCACTCCCCGGATTAAAGTAAAGGATGTTCCCTTTCTTCTCATTAAAGCCTTCGTGGGAATGGCCGAAAATGACCATGGCAACATCATCGTTCTTGAATGCATTCGTTAAAACGTCCAGGAGTTTGTTGGGATGGCCGCTGCCGTGGGTGATCCCGATCTTAAAATTGCCGATTTTGATGATTTCTTTCTCGGGTAATTTCCTTTTTACTTCATCATGGTCCATGTTCCCGGAGACTGCTAAAACATTTTTGCAAACCGCGCGCAGTTGGTCCAATACTGAAAGGGATACCAGGTCTCCGGCATGGATGATCATGTCAACGCCTTTAAAGCCGTCGAGTACTTCTTTGGGTATTGATTCAGCCCTGTCCGGTATATGGGTATCTGCTAAAACTCCGATCTTCATCATATGCGTAGCGGTTCGGTAGACAAAGTTGTTTGTGCCACCGTGATCCTTTGTTTCGAGAATAGATCAAGGACATGGTTGACATTATTGATGTCCCACGTCCAGATCTTCTCTTGGAGCGCTTTTAAACGGCTGTTTGCGTCGACATCTTGAAAGGTTATGATTATTTTTTGCTGAAGTTTATGCCTGAATTTCTTGCATTCTTTCGCGAATTCCCCTATGTCTTCTTCGGTAAGCGCGTCATATTTAAAGGCAATGACCCAGATACTTTCTTCAGAGCGGCATAAAAGGCCTTCAGTAAGGTTGCAGTTCTTGAATTCAACGAATTTGACCTCTCTAAAATGGTTTAACCGTAATTTCTTGCGTTCGATCTGGATCTGGTCGTCTTGGAATAGATGGAGCAGCTCCATCATGCGTTCGCTCACCGGCTTCTTGGTCGTCGCGATGAATTCCCGGATCAACGAATCGATTTTGTGCCGGAATAGGTTTTTCTGGTTTTTCGCATCGAAGGTAAGCGAATTGAGCCGTTCCTGATAGACGAACTTAAGCCAGAAGCCCAATACGCGGTCATTGATCTTCAGGAAATCACCGCTTTGGGATATGGTATCTAATTCCAGAAGCGCATTGATGGAGTTGGAGAGTTCTTTTTTTGTCTTTCGCAAAAGATGCGCTATATCTTTTATTTTATTATGCCCGTCGGCGATCATAAAAAGAATAGCCTGCTGTTCGTTTTTCGACGCGCTGCCTTGAAAACGGTTGAAATAGTTCGAGAAATTCTGGAATAAAAGGCCTGAGGAGTCGAAGAGCAATTCTTCAAGGATATTCACTAAACTCGCCTGGGGGGATTTAATGAGCATTTCAGATATGACCTTCAGGTAGAGCGGGCAGCCTCCCGTGAAATTGACGATAAAATTCTTAAGAGAGTCTTGTATCGCTATTGAATGCAGGGACGAAGTTAAATAATCGTGAGATGTTTTGATGTCGAACGGTTCTATGGTGATAATCTCGAAATTCCCGAAAAGGAGGCTTAAATCTTTCGAGAGGATCCCTCGCGCTTTATGCTTTAAGGAGCTGATGATGATGTAAAGCGTCGATTTCTGTAAGATCAAGACTTTCGCCCACTCAGCGAATATCTTTTTTACTCCCGTTGTTTCAAGATTGTGGAATTCGTCGAAAATGATCACGCAATGCTTGCCTGTTTCTTCGTGTATCGTCTCAGCAAGCGCCAGGAGCTCGGTAAATACCATGTCTTTCTTTTTCTTGGACAGGGTAAGTAAAAGCGTTTTGACCTTCTCTATTGTTTTGGGGATGTAAAAGGATGATTTTGAGATCAGGAACTCTAAGTCCTCTTTGAGCGGCATTTCGCTGTTTAAAAGAAAATTATAGAGTAAGACCGCGATAAAACGTTTACACAGGCAGGTGAGCGTTTCGTTCCTGATTTCAAGATAAACCGGTATGATGCGGTTATCGCAAAATTGCTGTAAGAATTTAAAAACGATCGAAGTTTTTCCGACGTGCTCTTCACCGATAATAGCGATATTCTGCCGGTATCCGTCCTTGAGGTCGCGGATCCGTTTTTCCAGAATTGAGAGTTGTTGAGTCCGGGAAAAAAACATATTTTCACGCATGGCACTGTGCCGTTTTTATATACGACGCCGACCGCTTCGTTTATCGAGGCAGATAAAAATAAGGATTCCTGGGAATATGGCCCTTTCGAATCTCAAAATGCAGGAAGATGTTCTTGTCCCTGCCTGCTTGCCCCGCTTTTGCGATCAAGGCCCCTCTTTTTACATACTCGCCGGTTTTTACCAGCAGTTCTGCATTTCGAGCGTAAACCGTTGAAAACCCGTCGGTATGGTCAATGATGATGGTTTTACCAAAACAGAGGAAATTATCGCTGCAAAATACCACTTTTCCGCCTCTGGAAGCGACCACATCCTGATTTCTTAATGGAGCGATATTAATGCCTTTATTTATCATGTTATCAAAACTATCACCGAACAAGGCGACTGTTTTTCCTTGTAAAGGCCAGATAAAGTCGTCACTGGCGAATGTGTTTGGCTGCGTGGAGCGTTCTTGAACCGGACGTGCCGGTATGAAAATAAGCTGTCCTATTTCGATGTTAGTTACATCGGTGATCTTATTGATCTTTATTATTTCATCGAGGTCGATGTTGTAAGTTTTTGAAAGCTTCCAGAGTGTTTCGCTCTTTTCCATGCGATGGTATTTCCCGGGTGTATTGGGCGGTATTGAGACTGTAGGCGCAGTAACAGAGGGAATAGTTGAGCAACCGAAGAAAGTAAGCAGTAAAATGGAAAAAGGCAAAAAAGTGAACACACACCTGATTTTAAAATTTTTATTCATTTTTTCTGCCGTTTACCTTTGAGATTTAAACTATAAAGCGGGTGAGCGGAATCGAACCGCCATATACAGCTTGGGAAGCTGTCATTCTGCCATTGAATTACACCCGCGTTTTTTATGAACGTTTACTCTGCTCCATTACTTTTATGGAGCAGTAATTTCCGCACATCGTGCAGACATCAGAAACTTGCGGTTTTGATGAAACACGGTATTCGTGCGCTTTATCAGGGTCTATTGATAATGATATCTGTTTTTTCCAGTCGCGGTTTCTCCGCGCTTGGGACATTAAGATGTCTTTTTGTATCGCCTGCGGTATGCCTTTAGCGATGTCCGCGGCGTGCGCTGCGATCTTTGAGGCGATAACGCCGTTACGCACATCATCAAGCGAAGGCAATCGTAAGTGTTCAGCGGGGGTCACGTAGCATAAAAAGTCCGCTCCGTGGCTGGCTGCGATGGCTCCTCCGATAGCGCCCGTGATATGGTCATAACCGGCGGCAATATCGGTAACCAAAGGCCCGAGGACATAAAAGGGCGCTTGATGGCAAAGCCTTTTTTCTAAAGCTATGTTTTCTTTGATCTGGTGAAGCGGTACGTGTCCGGGACCCTCGATTATTACCTGGATAAACTTTTTCTTCGCGCGCTGCGCGAGTTTTCCCAAGATAGCCAGTTCACAGATCTGCGCCCGGTCAGTCGCGTCTAAAATTGATCCGGGGCGCAAGCCGTCCCCGAGGCTTAAGGTGACATCGTATCTATACGCGATATCCAGGATATCGTCGAAATACTCGTAAAAAGGGTTTTCTTTTTTGTGCCGGGCCATCCAGCTGGCAATGATCGCCCCGCCCCGCGAGACGATCCCCATGATCCTTTTTTTTGTTTTAAGTTTGGACAAGCTTTCTTTCGTGACTCCGCTGTGGATGGTAAAGAAATCCACGCCTTCTTTTGCCTGTCTTTCTAAAGTCTCAAGCATGTCGCTTGCCGTAAATCCCAGGAAATCGCCGGTCTTCCCGCGGGCATTTACGGCGATTTCATAGATAGGCACGGTACCCAGGGGAACCGGCGTGGCTTTTCGAATTCTGTTCCTGATCTTGGAAATGTTTCCTCCGACACTCAGGTCCATCACCGCATCGGCGCCGTACTTCAGAGAAACCGCTAATTTCTTTAATTCCAGTTTGAGGTCTGTCTTATCGGGAGATGTCCCGATATTAGCGTTTATTTTAGTGGTGAGTTTATAGCCTATACCGCAGGGTTTCTTGAGCGTGTGGGTTCTATTGCAGGGGATAACGACTTTTCCCTCAGCAATGAGTTGTGTGATTTCTTTCGCAGGTACGCCTTCAATAGCCGCAATTCGCTTAACCAGCGGCGTAGTGATCTTCTTCTTTGCTGCTTCGAGTTGAGTCATAGCTAATATCAATGAAAAGCTTGAGAAAAAAAGCTTTTAAGTTTTGTTTAATGAAGTAACTATTTTTAAAGTATCGTTTTTGTTAAATGCCGCTCTGCAAACGGCTACTCTGGCTGCTCCGTGCGCGATACAATCGTCGATAGTCTTAGGGGTTACCCCCCCTATAGCAAAAAAGGGTAGTTTGATCCTTTCGGCGCATTCCGCAAGTAATGATAAGCCGACGGGTTTATATTCCGGTTTCGTCGGAGTCGCGTAAACAGGGCCGATGCTGATATAATCAGCCCCTTCTCTTTGAGCTTCTAAAGCCTGTTTGAGGCTGTGACAGGAAATACCGATGATCTTTGACCTGCCCAGTAATTTTCTGACAGCCTTAAGCGGTAAATCATCCTGTCCAAGGTGTATGCCGTCGCAATCGATAAGCGCTGCGATATCGACGTAATCATTTATGATAAAGAGCTTTTTACTTTTTGAGAAAAACTTATGGCAAATCAACGCATCCCGGTATACTTCTTTCTTGGAGGATACCTTGTCCCGTAACTGAACAATATCAACCTTTGAGCTTTTGATACACCCAAGGCGTTTTATTAAAGAAGCATTGCCTAAGACTTCTTTATCAATAACGGCGTAAGCCCGGGCGGTGAGTAATAACTTTTTTCTCGAGTTCATAGATTTCGTAACGGGCTTTCTTAAATCCCAGCGCTTCTGCTTTGCCTTTAAGTTTCGCGAATTCCTCTAAAACCCGGATTGATTCTTTCGCGCGTTGGATATTCGCGTAAAAAATATCGGCTAACCCGGTCCTTTTAAGTTCCGTGTCAAGGTGGACGTTCTTGCCTTTGTCTCTACGGCTGTTTCTGACACTGACTCGCTCTGCAACCGGCGCGAGTGCTTCCGCCAGCCTGTCGATCGAATGTCTGATCGACTTGAATTGCACGGTCAAAAGCCTGTTATTCATGATGAAGCGGCTTATTTCTTCACAGACTCTCAGGCCTTCTTTGAGCCGGTTAACATTAGCATCGATAATTCTGTCTATACCCTTGGATTTATGCACGAGACGCTATTTTCTTAATTAAATTCGTGGTCGAAAGGCCTTTGACGAATTGTATCGTAGTAACTTTCCCCGCGTATGATTCCACAAAATCTTTTCCGACAATAGCGTCGGGGTTCCAGTCGGCGCCTTTAACCAATATATCCGGTTTTAACGCTTGTATCACGGTTAAGGGCGTGTCTTGGTTAAAAATGACCACAAAATCGACGCTGGACAGGCCGGCAATGACGCGCGCCCTGTCTTTTTCGGGAACGATCGGCCTGCTCTTTCCTTTGAGTTTTCTTACTGAGGCGTCGCTGTTGACGGCGACGATCAGGGCGTCTCCTTTATTCCTGGCATCTTGTAAATATTTTACATGCCCGTAATGCAATAGATCAAAACAACCGTTGGTAAATACGATCCTTTTACGTTGAGATTTCAATGAGCGAATGACCTTCTGCAGCTGGCGCAGGCTCTTTATCTTTTCTTCTAAGCGAATTCCTGTTCCACTAGTTCGCATATGATGTGTCCTAAGGTAATATGGGCTTCCTGTATCCGCGCGGTAACCAGTGAAGGCACGATCAGCGATATATCGGCTAATTTCGCCAGTTCTCCTCCGTCGCCTCCGGTCAACGCGATGGTCTTGATGCCCATCTTTTTAGCTTGTTTTATGCCCGCGGCGACATTTTTTGCTTTTCCGCTGGTAGAGATCCCTATGGCAATATCGTTTTTCTGCCCAAGCGCTTCGATCTGCCTGGAAAAAACTATTTCATAGCTGTAGTCGTTTGCCAGAGAAGTCAATATTGAGGTATTCGTGGTCAGCGCGATCGCCGCTAAAGCGCTTCTTTCTTTTCTGAATCTGCCGACTAATTCTGCGGCAATGTGCTGGCTGTCGCTGGCTGAGCCGCCGTTTCCGAAGAGGATTACTTTACCCCCTTTTTTGATCGATTCGATCATAAGGGTAGCGATATCGATGATCTGTCCGATATTTGAATGGAGCAGGTCTTCTTTCACTTGTATGCTTTCTAAAAACAAGTCTTTGATTTTATCTCGCATAATAAATTAATCCTCCGTAGGTATTTTAGGGCTATTTACTGTCAAAGACAGGTGATTTTTCTAACCGAAAAACACTTTCGCGATCTCGTAGAGCTCCATGTCGACCGTTTTTAAGGCTTTGACTGCGTCTTCTAAAGGTACCGCGATGATTTTATCGCCTCTTAAAGCTACCATTTTGCCGAAGTCTTTGTTTTTTACTAATTCCACGGCTTTTACCCCGAATCTGGTCCCCAGTACCCTGTCAAATGCGGTGGGGGACCCGCCTCTTTGAATATGTCCAAGAACGGTCACTCTGGTTTCATACCCGGTGCGTTTTTCTATTTCTTTTGCGAGCTGGTCACCGATCCCCCCAAGGCGCACATGGCCGAATTCGTCTAATTTTTCTTCCTGGGTGATCATTGATTTCTCTTTAAATTGAGCTCCTTCAGCTACGACAACAATACTGAATGTTTTACCGCGGGAATGCCTTTTTTTGATGAGTGCGCAAACTTCTTCAATATCGATCGGCAGCTCAGGTATCAGGACTACGTCCGCGCCTCCGGCGATCCCCGCTTCAATGGCGATCCAGCCGGCGTGGCGGCCCATGACTTCGGCAACCATGATCCGATGGTGGCTTTCGGCTGTAGTGTGCAGGCGGTCAATACATTCAGTGGCAATATTTAAAGCTGTGTCAAACCCAAAAGTATAATCAGTTGAAGATAAGTCGTTATCGATCGTCTTGGGGACGCCGACGACATTCTTGAGCCCGTCTTTCGGTAATTTTGACGCTACTCCCAGGGTGTCTTCTCCTCCCACAGCGATCAAAGCGTCTAACCCGAGCTTTTTATAGGTCTCTTTGACTTTTTCGACCCCGTTTTCTTTCTTATAAGGATTCGTGCGGCTTGTGCCTAAGATCGTTCCGCCTTTGGGTAAGATGCCTGAAATGGAATCGAGATTCAATTCGGTAGTGTCATTTTCCATGAGGCCTTTCCATCCGTTCTTGATACCGATGACTTGATAGCCTTCATTGAATGCTTTTCTCACCACTGCTCTAATAACGGGGTTTAAACCGGGGCAATCTCCTCCGCCGGTAAGAATTCCAATCTTTGCCATGGTCGTATTTCCTCCTTACGTGTGTTGGTTATACTCTGCCGTAGCCGCCAAACGGTATCGCAGATTCATTTTTTTCCGGTTCTTTCCTTTTCTTATCTTTATCTTCTTTCGCGATTATCTTGGTAATATGTATTTTAATGATTATTTCCTCTTCGAGCCCCAGTACTTCTTGTATCTTTGATTTGGTTATATCCTGGAGACGGGCGGTTAATTCCGGGAGATTAGCTTCCGACTTTAAAACGACATTTAATTCTACTTTGATACCTTTTTTGTCGGCGATAACATCCGGCCGTAACTCTTTTATTTCAGGGATCACGTTTGAGAGCTGCTTGATCAAGTCTTCTACGACATTGAGGGCTATCGTGACTTCACCGGAAGAAGTGGTAAACGCAATAGTTTTCTCCCTCTGGTAGCCTCCCAGTATTAACCGGGCAAAAGAAATGCTGACTAAGATAAGCAGGAGCCCGGAAAGGCCTACAATGATCCGGGAGTTTAAACTGTTTTGGAGATAGACAAAGAGCTGATTGATGTCTTGAGGCAGCAATATATTAAATGAAAAAATAAGCAGGGTTGCTCCTATCAAAATGAGGATACTTGCGTAAAAAATAATCCCCAAGACCGTAAATATTCTCATTGGTATTGCCTCCCCTCTGGGTAGCTTAAAACAGCGGTTAATCCTTTTCGATCCCTTGAACGGTTATATTTATATTCTTGACGGATAAATTAGTCATTTTTTCCAGCGCAAGACGCACATTTTCCTGGACTTTATTGGAAATTTCCGGGATATTACAGCCATATTTGATCACCAAGGGGATCTCTACCGATACATATCCTCCGGTATCAATATCGACTTTTATCGCGGAAGTTTTCTTCCCGAGAAGATAGCACAGTTTACTTTTTAAGTCAGTACCGATGTTCTTGACCCCTTCGATTTCATTGGCGGCGACCGACGCGATAGAAGCGATAACATTATTATGTATGCTGATCGTCCCGTAATTAGACTGTGATTCTTCTCTGTGCATCATGTTTTTATGTCCTGTTAAGCCTGCGGAGGTTCCTTTTCTTCTGTATTCAACATCTCCGGCACGAAATGCGTCGATATATTGCCTTTGATAAATAACGGATTGCCGAGCAATTGTATGTGAAAGGGTATCGTTGTTTTTATAGGCGAGATCTCGAATTCATGCAGCGCCCGCTGCATTATTTTGATCGCTTCTTCCCTGGTATTGCCATGGACAATGATCTTTGCCACGAGAGAATCATAGAACGGCGGTATCACATATCCGGGGTATATATGGGTATCGATTCGTACTCCCGGCCCCCCGGGAAGATTTAAAACTTCAATTTTTCCCGGTGACGGCATAAAATTGTTCTCGTAATCTTCGGCGTTAATGCGGCATTCGATTGCCGCGCCTTTCATTTTAATGTCTTCCTGCTTAAAACGCAGTTTTTCTCCGGCGGCAACCGCGATCTGTTCTTTTATCAGGTCGATACCGGTCACCATTTCCGTTACCGGATGCTCAACCTGGATACGGGTATTCATCTCCATGAAATAAAAGTTCTTGTGGGCGTCTACTAAGAATTCAATGGTCCCGGTGCTGACGTAATTGACCGCTTTTGCGGCTTTTATTGCGGCTTCACCTAAGCGTTTGCGTAATTTATTATCGACGATGCATGATGGGGACTCTTCCAGCAGCTTCTGGTGTCTCCTTTGGATACTGCAGTCCCTTTCACCTAAATGGATAATATGGCCGTATTTATCCGCAAGTATCTGGATCTCTATATGCCGCGGCTTTTCAATATATTTTTCAATATAGACGTTAGAATTCCCGAAATTTGCTTCTGCTTCCGATTGGGCGGTCATGATACTTGAAACCAGCCTTATTTCATTATGGCATATTCTCATGCCTTTTCCGCCGCCGCCTGCCGCTGCTTTAATGATAACCGGATATCCGATCTTCTTAGCTGTTTTTATGGCATCTTCTTTGTTTTTGATCGCGGTCATGCTGCCGGGAATGATAGGTACTCCGATTTTCTGCATGTTTGCCCGGGCCGCCATTTTGTCACCCATAAGTTTTATATTTTCCGGTGTGGGCCCTATGAATTTTATGTGGCAGGATTCGCAAATTTCGGCAAAATGGGCATTTTCCGCAAGAAATCCGTAACCAGGATGGATCGCTTCGACATCGGTGATCTCAGCTGCGCTTATAATAGCGGGTATATTGAGGTAGCTTTTACTGCTGGCGGCCTGCCCTATACAGATCGCTTCATCGGCGAATCTGACATGCAGGCAGCTCCTGTCCGGTTCAGAATAGACAGCGACCGTGCGTATCCCTAATTCTCGGCACGCGCGGATGATCCTTAGAGCTATTTCTCCTCTATTGGCGATCAGGATTTTGGAAAACAATATATTTTTTAGTTTACAAACTGGCGCTTTTTGGTGAAAGCTCCTCGCTTATATCCTAACTTAAAGCGGTTCAATGATTAACATCGACTGGCCAAATTCAACGGGCTCAGCGTTATCAACAAGGATCTCTACGATCTTGCCCCTGACTTCCGATTTGATCTCATTCATCAGCTTCATTGCTTCAATGATGCAGAACACTTGACCTGGTTCGATTGTCTGTCCTACTTCGACATAAGGAGGCGCTTCCGGCGAAGGCGCGCGGTAAAAAGTCCCTACCATCGGAGCTTTAATTTCCACCGTTTTTACCGAAGGCTTTTCTACCGGCTGTGGTGTTTCCTGGGGGCGGGATGAGGCTATCTTTTCCCGTTCAATGACCATCGGCCCGCTGTACACGCCTGCTTCCCCTGCTATTGTTTTCTTGAGCCTGATGCGCATGCCGTCTTTTTCAACCTCTAATTCAACGAGGCTGTTTTCGTTCATCAGGTTTATCATTTCTTTGATTTCTTTAATATTCACGCGTGAGCCTCCTTTTACCTGTTAGCAGTGCGTTTGGCTTACGAATCCTGGTCTTGTGCCTTCTTTTGTACCTAACAGGATAATTTTAGACGCTTAGTTGACCCTTTCAACGTATGATGAACTCCTGGTATCTACTTTGATCCTGTCCTCGATATTAACGAATAAGGGGACCTGTATAATAGCCCCTGTTTCGATCTCGGCAGGTTTGGTCCCGCTTTTGGCGGTATCACCTTTTATCCCAGGCTCGGTATGGACAATGTTTACCTCAATGAAATTGGGTAAATTAACGTTTAAGATCTCTTCTTTATAAGAATAGGAAGTTACTTCCAGGTTATCTTTTAAGAATTTTATCTTATCTCCTAAGACTTTCTTCGGGATAGCTACTTCTTCATAATTGTCCTGTGCCATAAAATGATACATATCTCCCGAATTATAGAGATATTGTAATTTTCGCTCTTCTATGTAGGCTTCTTCGATCTTTTCATCGCCTCTAAAGGTCTTTTCCAAGACATTGACGGTCCTTAAATTCCTCAGCTTTACGCGGACAAATGCCGCCCCTTTACCCGGTTTGACGTGATTAAACTCAAGGATCACATAGATCTCGCCGTCAACTAATATCGTTAAACCTGATTTTACTTCATTGATTGAGAGCGCCACTGATTACCTCTGCCCCTTTCTCGGTAACTAAAACCATATCTTCGATTCTAATCCCACATTTGTTCGGGATATAAATTCCCGGTTCAACGGTAAACAACATCCCGCAGGCAAGTTTGTTTGTATCTTTGGTTGATATTGAAGGGGCTTCGTGGATCTCTAAACCTACCCCGTGGCCTGTGCTATGGCCAAAAAACCCGCCAAATCCTGCCTGTGCGATATGTTGGCGGGCAGCGTCATCAATATCCCGGGTCATAATTCCCGGCTTAATTTTCTGTATTGCTTGTTTTTGAGCTTCTCGAACGATGGAATATATATTTTGTTCGAAGGTATTAATTTTACCTGAAAAGAAAACTCTTGTCAAGTCAGATTTGTAGCCTGAGTAGTCTGCTCCTATATCGATCAAAACAACTTCATTCCTGCGGATCTTACGCGTTGAAGTCAGGTGATGAGGAAATCCTGCGTTTGGTCCTGAGGCAACGATAATATCGAAAGCGCTCGCGTACGCTCCGTGGTAGCGTATAAAGCGCTCCAGTTCCGCGGCAACTTCTATCTCTTTCATGCCGGTTTTAATGGTTTTCCTTATAAAGTTAAGCGCGGCTATGGTTATCGCGGTGGATTTCCTGATCTTTTCAATCTCATCAGGGCTTTTTATCCGGCGTAATTCTTCAATAAGGTTATGAGTGGGGATGAGCGTGGTTTTTTTCTGAAATGACTCTTGAAGCTTTTGGTACTGCGCAAAGGTAAGCCTTGCGGCTTCAAAGCCGATCCGCTTGAGCTTAAGTTCAGCGCAAGCATCCGAGATCGCCTTAAAAACAGGCCCTTTGATCTCTTGTAATTTGAAATTCCTGAGGAATTGTTTTACTTCTTCCGTGTAACGGGCATCGGTGAAGTATACATTGCCTTGTTTTGATATGATTGCGAGCGCATCCCGGCTTGAGAAATCCGTCAAATACGAGATATTTGCGCTTGAGCAAACGATCAAAGCGTCTAAATTCGTCTTTTCTAATTGAATATAGGTTTTTTTTATTCGGGGGGTCATGAGTTATGTTCTTTTAACTTTGATTTATTTCTCGATCAAGTCTAATAAGGCTTCTAATCCTAAGGTGTAGCTTTGGGGGCCGAACCCTAAAATGGTCCCTTTGACAACGGGGGTAATTAAAGATTTATGCCTGAATTCTTCCCGCGAATAAATATTGGAAAGATGCACTTCTACCGCTACGATCCCTGCGGCAGCTAAAGCATCTCTTATCGCGACACTGGTATGGGTGTAGGCTGCCGGGTTGATCAGGATGCCTTGATATACTGATTTGTTCTTTCCGATCAAGTCAACGATCTCGCCTTCGTGGTTTGACTGTATAATGGTCAGGCGTGCCTTCCTGGCTTGAGCGATCTTCTTCAAAGCGCCGTTTATTTGTTTTAGTGTCGTTCTTCCGTAAATTCCGGGTTCGCGTGTGCCTAATAAATTCAAATTCGGGCCGTGGATAACCAGTATGTTCTTCATCGTTAAAATGGGTTATGCGAATTGTTATTAATTTTCGGCTTCGTCAATCAGCATGATCGGGATGCCGTCTCGAACAGGGTATTTCTTCGAGCACTTCTTGCAGACTATTTTTTCGTCTTTGAGTTCAACGTCCGCTTTACAGGCCGGGCACGCCAGGATATTGAGCAGTTCTTTATCTATCATACCACCTCCTCGAAAAATCTTTTTTAAAGTCTTTTTATGGCTTGCTTTTGCTTTCAGTGACCTTTATGTATTGCATACGAAGCTCATAGAGCACATTTTCCAGCAAATCTTCTTCTTGCGTGTTCAAGTTCCCTTTAGTTTTTTCTTTGAGCATTGCTATGGTATCGATAATAAATTTTGACTGCGGGAAATTCTCTTCTTTTTTGTTAGTTCCCGGATTAGGGATGAGCCCTAGGAAAATGGATGCTTGCAGGGAAAGCGTGGAAATAAAAAAATTAAAATCAGGTTCAGGAGAGGTTAGATCTTCTTGATCCTTAACGCTTTCTTTTTCTTGTTTTGCTTTTTCTTTCCATGTTTCGTCAATATTTTTTTTGGGTTCTTCCATGCTTCTCCTTGTCTTGGGTGAGTTGCGGCAGCATAAAGCCGCCCCGGTAAAACTAATACATAAGTACTCCCGCGTAACCGACGACGCTGCTTGTATCTTTGCTTGTTTTCGCGCTGGTTTGGTAAGCGCTGAGGCGGGCGTGCCTGGCTCCCAATATTTTAGCCGCGGCTATGGTGGTTATAACGGGAGCTCTGCCGCACATTGAAATGTTAAAATGGTTGATTTTCTCGAATAAGTCGTTTTCATCCATTTTTTCTATCGCTGCCAGGGCTTCAAAGTCTTTCTTCCTGGCCTGTTCTTCCGGTTCATAATGAGTCATGTCGGAACTGGCGACGATGAGCGTTGAGTCCGTGAGGCCCGATTCTTTAATGAGCGATCCGATCTCCTTTCCCAGATTTTGAAGGTCGTTTAAGCTGTCAGAGAGGATAGCGATCGGGATAATTTCAAAGCTTTCTTTACAAAACTGAAAGAACGGTATTTCAACTTCTAAAGAATGCTCATAGGTATGAGCCAGCGCGTCATCTTTAAGATAGCGTGATCTGTGCAGCAATTTTTTTGCAAGTTCGCTGTTGATCTTAACTTCTCCCAGGGGAGTCTGCCAGCTGCCTTCAGTCATGATACTGAATGCGGCTCCATAGCCGGTATGGTTCGGGCCGATAAGGATAAGCGTATCTTTTATTATGAGGTGTGATACAGTGGTTCCAGCGACTTCTCCGGAATATATATATCCGGCGTGAGGCAGTATACAGGCTCGAGCATCGATCTTATCAGCTTTCTTATTGATAAAACTGCCGATTTGGAGGTTTAGTTCCTGCCGGTTGGAAGGATAAAATTGACCGGCGACAACAGCTTTGCGTACGTTAGATTTTCCCATCGAAGAGTTTTTCCAGTAATTTTTTGCTGTTTTTCAAATCACCAGGAGCTGCCGGGTAATGAGCTTCGATAACTTTGATGGTTTCTTTGGAGATATACGGCAGAAGGGTTTGAAAATCAAACTTACCTTTTCCCGGAGCCTTGTGATCATGATAGCCGCTGATATCATGCAGATGGATCCCCAATAACTTTTTGCCGTATAAGTCTAAGAATGCCTTATGGCTGACAAAACCAAAGTTTTCCAGTACTTGCGCGTGGCCGACATCATGCCAATAGAAAACATTTGTATTGTTAAACTTATTTAAAATAATGCCGATTTCTTCAAAGGTAGGTATTTCTCTGTAGTAATACCTTGTTTCAATGCCCAATTTCACGTTACAGGAGGCAGCGTGACGGTTTAATTCCTCTAAACTTTTAAGCGTATTCTCAAAGAATGGCAGAGCGGTATTGTGCCGTTCTTCTATGATCTCCTGCCGTAATGCAATAAATGCAGGCGTATCTTTAAGGTCCCTGACGTAAAGATCGATTAATTCCGGGGTTCTATCGGTAATTTCAACTCTGCCGCAATGTAAAATGACAGCCTGTGCGTTCAGGCGTTGAGCAGTCTCTATCGTGCGTTTAGTAAAGAAAATTGCCATTTTACGCTTCTCTTCGTCAAGAGAAGCCATGTTATAGCAATCGGGCAATGCTGTTTCCCGCCGTAAGCCTTCGGGGATCGGGCAGAAATTATGGAGGCTGCTCACGGTTATTTCCCCTGCTTTAACCAATTGAGCTATATCTTCTACTATATCGTGAGTGAGATTAAAACTTAATTCAATCTCATTAAACTTAAGTTTTTTTACTTCAGCAACTATCTCTCCTCCGCAGTCTTTACGAAACGCATTCCACGAGGTTGAAATGACTAATTCCATCGTTATATTCTTTGTTTTGCTTTCCTTCTTTTTTTCTCGCTGGGTTTTTCGTAATGCTTACGGTTTCTCACTTCACGTAAAATCCCTTCTTGCTCGATTTTACGCTTAAAACGGCGCATTGCTGATTCAAACGACTCTCCTTTTCTAATTTCAATTTCTGGCACTATAATCATCCCCTTTCTTTTTGGATTTTATAGACAAATGAAAATTTGCAGCTTATTAATATAACACTATTTCTATGGTGTGTCAATTGGTAAATATATGGTGAATATATGGTGTTCGGTTCTCGGTTCTCGGTGATAGTATACCTACACTTTTCTTCTGAGTACCCGATAACCGGGAACCTATCCTGATAACCGATCACTGAAAACATCCCCTCGCTAAGCGCACCCCGCCTAATTGGAATGGCGGGGTATGCCGCGCTTTCAGGAGGCCGAATTGCGCGGGTGTGCCTCTTTCTGCGGTAATGCCTGGCCTTAAATAAAGCCAGTTTATGCTTAAGCAGGCATGAGTGCCGACTGTCTCCCGGAAGCACGTCATATTGGTTGACAAATGCGCTATTACAGGTAAAATATTTCATTATTGAATACTATTAATAAAAGGAGCTTACCGTAATGAGTGCAGCCAAACCAAAATATTATCTCAACGCTGACCATGAATTTGTCATAGAAAACTATAATCTTGCCAAGCCGTTTGCTAATTTCTTCCCCGGCATCGCGGGTAAGTATGGCATTCCGATGTGGGCCTTTTATGTCAATCGCGGCCAGGCGATCTGCAGCTTCGGTATTAAAGATAAAGATAACTCAATACTTGAATTCCAGCCTGCAAATAAAGCGTGGGAAACAGTATTCACTCACGGGTTCCGGACATTTCTGAAAGTTATGACTAAAAATAGCTTCAGGATGTACGAACCATTCCGGCCAGGATTCGTTAATGAACGATACCTTGTGTCCAATAAGATGTTCATTACCTCATATGGCTTGAGATTGGAGGAGATCAATAGGACTTTGGGATTAAGTATCTCGGTGGATTATTTTACGGTCCCTCAAGATTCTTACGCGGGGCTTGTGAGGAATGTGACTGTTGCGAACCTTTCAAGGTCAGCCAAAGAGATCGAACTTGTCGACGGCCTGCCTCAAGTCGTCCCTTTCGGCGTCAATAATTTCTTTTTAAAGAAAATGAGCCGGACAATCGAAGCCTGGATGGTTGTCGAAAACTTAAAACGAGGCGTACCTTTTTATAAATTAAGCGTTGATCCTGCCGATAGGCCAGAAGTGGTCCATATCGAGCAAGGCAATTTTTATTTAGGTTTTCACTATGAAAAAGGTTCCCCTCAGGTCATTACTCCTTTAGTCGACCCGGAATCTGTTTTCGGCACTGAGAATGATTTTTCTTATCCGCGGGCTTTTGTTGATAATAGGAAATTCCGTCCGGCGGCCGTCATGAGCTTGCGCAGTAAAACACCTTCGGCTTTTATTCCCTTATCTTTCAGATTGCCTGCGGGGGCTGGTAAGACTTTTCACTGCGTAGCCGGGAATATGCGTAACCTGGGTATATTGAATGCTTCTGTCGGCAGGATTACGGCGTCAGGATATCTCGAAAAGAAAAAAATAGAGAATAAGAGCACGATAGAAGAATTAGAGGTGAATATCAACACTAAAAGCGCCCGGAAGGAATTTGATCTTTATGTGCGCCAGACCTACCTTGATAATATTATGCGGGGCGGCTACCCTACTATTTTTGTTTCTCCTCAGTTCGCCCGTAAGCCTATGAAGCCGGAATATCGCGCCGCGGTTTTCTATCTTTATTCCCGTAAGCATGGAGACTTAGAGCGGGATTACAACCGTTTCTCGATCCAGCCGACCTATTTTTCGCAAGGTAACGGTAATTACCGCGATGTGAACCAGAACAGGCGTTGCGATGTCTGGTTTAATCCTAATATTAGGGAAGAAAATATCGTTACTTTCTTTAATTTATTGCAGACAGACGGTTATAATCCTTTAGTGGTTAAGGGTGATAGATTTGTGATGAAAGACCCTCTCGTCTTGAAAGATGTGTTACTGAGCCTGATGTCAGCCCGGGACACGGAACTTTTGCTTTCTTTTTTAACCCAACCTTTTAGCCCGGGAGAATTGGTCTTTTTTCTGGAAGCTCAAGGCGTCAAGTTAAACGTTTCAAATGACCAGTTCTTGAATATCCTTTTGGCCCACTCCAGTAAAAACCAGGAAGCTGAACACGTAGAAGGCTTCTGGACCGATCATTGGACCTATAATCTGGACCTGCTGGAAAGTTATCTCGGAGTGTACCCCGAGAAGTTGAAGGAGATCGTATTTGAAAGCAGGCAATTCAGCTTTTTTGATAATGCCGAAGTTGTTAACCCGCGCAATAAGAAATATGTTTTGCATAAAGATAGCGTGCGTCAATTTCATTCGGTCTCACTTGACCTTGAGAAGAAGGATATGATCATGCGGAGGGCAACTGAGGCGCATGTGGTCCGCGCTGCATACGGGACGGGTGATGTCTATAAAACGACATTGATCAATAAGCTGTTCTGCCTTATGGTTAATAAGATGTCGAGCCTGGATCCTTTCGGCGTGGGCGTTGCTATGGAGGCAAATAAACCTAACTGGTTTGACGCGTTAAACGGCCTGCCTGCTCTTTTCGGCTCTTCGCTGTGCGAGACATTTGAATTAAAACGATTGCTGCTTTTTATGATGAAGGCCATGACCGCTGCCGGTGTGCAATCGGTCAGGGTCGATGAGGATATCCTTGATTTTTTTGTTAAACTTGGAGGATTGATCGATCAGTCGATAGCCGGCGGCAGTGAAGGCGACTTTACTTATTGGGATGCCAGTAATTCGCTGAAAGAGGCGTACCGGGAGAAAACAAAATCCGGTTTGAGCGGTAAAGAGCTGGAAATGAGCTCTCAGGAAGCACTCACTATTCTTAAAAAGGCTCAAACGAAGCTTGATCTGGGGATTGCCAAAGCGTTTGACAAAAAGTCCGGCACCTATTTGTCCTATTTTATTAATGAGGTCACCGCGTATGAGCCTTTAGAGAAACCCTATGTTCGAGCGACCAAATTCCGACAAAAGCCCCTTCCTCTTTTTCTTGAAGGGCATATGCACGCGCTGCGGCTCAGTGAAGATCGCCTGAGCGCTCAATCGTTGTATCAGGCGACAAGAAAGAGCCCGCTCTATGACAAAAAGCTTAAGATGTATAAAGTTACCGCGTCGCTCATGGATATGCCTGAAGAGATCGGCAGGTGCCGTATTTTCACTCCCGGGTGGCTGGAAAATGAATCGATATGGCTGCATATGGAGTATAAATATATCCTTGAGCTTTTAAAGCGCGGTTTGTATAAAGAATATTTTGAGGAATTTAAGAATGTGCTTATCCCTTTCCAAGACCCTCAGTGTTACGGAAGAAGCATTTTAGAGAATTCTTCCTTTATTGTCAGCAGCGCTTTTCCGGAAAAAAAATTGCACGGCAATGGATTTGTCGCACGCCTTTCGGGTTCGACCGTTGAATTCATTAATATGTGGTTGATCATGAATATAGGGCATACCCCCTTCTTTCTCGGTGAGGACGGACAACTGCAATTAAGAGTAAAGCCGGTGCTGCCCGGCTGGCTATTTGATAAAAAAGGTTTTTATATGTTCCATTTCTTAAGTTCTGTCGTGGTAACCTATCATAATCAGAAAAAGAAAGATACTTTTGGGAAAAGCGGTGTGTCGGTTAAAAGGATCAGCTTTAAAGATGAATCGGCTCATCCGGTCATTCTCAATTCCGACACGCTCCCTGCTGCGTACGCTCAAGGAGTGCGTAACCGTCAGATAACCGCTCTTGATGTATACCTGGAATAAAGTGTTTAGGGTAAAATGACACATTGTGATATTGATAAAATAATAGCGCGGTAAACTTGAAATATGTGTAAATATATGTTATATTTTAATTGGAGATAGGGATAAGGGCGATCGGCCCGAGTTCGGTTTGACAATTTCGAGTACTGTAAAAGGCAAACCAGCAGTAATGCTGGGGCGCAAAGCGACAGCCCCGATTAATTAATCGGGGGGCTGCGTTGCCAGAAGGAACCCCTAAAGAATTCCTTTAGGGGTTTTTTTTTATACCCTGGCCTCGTTTGCCTAAAACAAGCCGGGGTTTTTTATTTGGGGGCAGCATGAAAAACAACCTGTATCAGGAAAAAAATCAAAGGGTCGTTACGTTTCTAAACCGGGGTGAAGTTGATTTCCTGGACAAACTGGGTAAAGACGCCCTTTTCTCTTCCGGATTAAAGCTATCCCGCGCAAAATTGATCGCATGGCTGATAGATTTTACCAAAAAGCTGGATATAGACGGACAGAATTTAAGGTCAGAAGAAGATTTCGAAAGCAGGATCCTGGAGGTTTTGGGCCATATTAGATCCCACCAGCCACGGTGAGGGGGCGGATTCGTTCGGCATATGGGTCAACCGGATGAGTCCATTACTAGAGGAGGCGCCAGATGAAAAGAAATTTAATGATCGCAGGGCTGATATCCTTAATGCTGATGGGGACTGTGTACGCAGAGAACGCGTCTTTTTCCATGTCATGTACTATTCCGGCTATTCCCGGAGTAAACGCGCCTTTGATCGCCAGTGATGCTCAAAAAGCCCAGGAAGGTCCTCAACAAGGCTCTTTTGGCGTTGTTTCGCCGAATAATCAAAGCGTGCAACAGCAGTCAACCGAAGTACCTTCGATACAAAAAGAAAGCGCGCCTGTTCAGGAGCAGGCTTCAGAATTGATCCAACAAGAAAAGAAAGCTGACACGCAGTCAAATGAGATATCCGGAGTCATTGTTGTGGTAAAGACATTTTACAGCCGATAAAGCGTTCAGGGGACTACTCCTGGATCCTTTTAATGGGGATATTATAGATATAGGTGGAACCTTCAAAAAGTTCGAAGTCATGGGTGATCGCTGATTTCGGAAGGTAGTAGATAGGCAGGCTGTTGAGGTCGAGGCTGATAGTGTGTTTTCCCGTGCTGACATTGGGGAAGTAGAATTTACCTGTGTTATCGGTGGTTAATTGTTTACCGTTCTCCAGGGTAATGACCGCGCCTGTTATTCCTTTATCTTTAGAAAGCGTGTATTTCCCGTCATTATCGGTGTCCTCAAAGACCATCCCCGATACTTCCGCGCGTGAAATGATCCCGAAATCTATTCGAGTTATCCGATGTTGTGAAAGAACTGCTTCCTGGTTTACCGGGACGGTCAAGACAAAACCCGGCGGCAAGCTTGAAGTATCAAAGCTCACGTACGCTTTACGCGCCTTGATCTTCCTGAAGTTGAAATAACCGAAAACGTCGGTCGTCGTATAGTCTTGGTTCCCGAGCCATATTTTTGCTTCACTTACGGGAGCTTCATTCTTCTGTTTTAAGCCGTCGGAGTTTTCATCCTTGAATACGTATCCTTCAATATTGCCTACTGTTTCCCAGCGGTAGTTTGTATCCCACATGCAGCGCATACCGACGTTAAAATTCGCTTCAATACGTTTCTCTACTGTTTCTTTATCCGCCCACACATTGCGTACTGTCGTTGCGGCGTATATTTCATTGTTATCATTGGCCCGGTAGGTAAGTTCAAGGTGGCCTTCGATCGAATCCTCGCCTGAAAGAAAACCTAACGAAGCGTCGGCCGCTTCTTCATCACGGTAATAAAATCGCATGTTCCCGTAAAAAGGAGAGCTGCCGATCTTACTTGAGTAATCAACGCCGGTTTCAGTCGAGTGAGGATGATAGTGTACGCCCGAGAAATCTTCTTTCAATAAATTTATTTCTTTATTTGCGTAAAAGTAAAGCTCGTCGATTAAATTAAAACGGATACCCGCGAAGAACCTGTCATTTACGTAGTCGGAAGCCGGTGAAGAAAAATTCTGGCTGATCTGATGGTAATAATTAGCGAATCCGTACATATCTTTCAGGAAGTACATTTTTTGCGTGACCCCTAAATTCGTCGAAATGTAGCGGCTTTGCGCTAACTTGCCCAGGTCGTTTTGAAAGGAATACGAGAAATTAAAACTGGTATCGGGATTCATTTGGTACGTAGTGTTAAAATTAAGATCTTCGTTCAGGCGCTTTGGTTTTTCTTCTGCAGGGTAGAGCCTTTCTCTGTAAATATCCAGGCTCGCGTAAGTATTCCATAATTCATCGGGTTGATAATTTATGCTCATGAGGGAACCGATCTGGCCTTGCGCCCAGCCGTTTCCGGTAATGCTCTTGAAGTTAGTATCCACGTCCCTGAATGAAATACTTGTGTTTGCCAACGACCATTTCTGATGAGTTTCCAGAACATGGGCAAAAGTTTCCGAATCATGGGCGATTTCGTAGCGTGCCCCCCATTTATCAAAGCTCCAGGTGTTATACAGGTCATATCCGTAGGGGTTTAAGTCTTCTTCCCTGTCTCTACCGTGCCCGCGCACTACCGTAAATGCATAGTTTTGATGCTTTGTCGGGGTAAAGCTGACATTGGCGCCTTCTAGAAAAGAGTTCTTGGTTTTACTTAAACTCGGCGATAAATTGCCGTAACGTCCGCCTCCTTCTCTTCCCCAGAACAGGGTATAATCGAGTTTTTTATTAAAAAGAGGGGTGTTAAAGGTGACACCGCGCAATTGAGCTCCGGAAAAAGCCAGGTTCGCGAATGGCAGGGAATAATCAAAGGCGCGCAGAGAAAAATTCTTTAAGATCCCGTATTGGCCGTTGGTTAACCCGATGGTATAGTAGGTGAGGTCGGTATTCAGAGAGTTAGACCGCGCGGTCATTGAAGAGTCGAAGAAGCCATACGGTGTTTGGCCGGTCACTCCCAGGCTGTGGGTCCAGGCATAGGATGTCCTGTTTAAAGCATCTTTTCGTAACCTTCTGCCTGTTTCAAAAGATGCCCAATCAATGGAATAATACCATTTAAAGCTTTGGTTCAATTCTTCCTCTTGCCTGCGTAATTCTTCAAAGGTAGGCGCTTCAGGCTTGGGAAATATGCCTAATAAGTCAACTGTCCAACGGTCAGTATTATCCCAAACATGCACATATGAATATCCGACTTCTTTTCCGGTTACTACTATTTCATCGGCATTGCTTCTGGTAACGGTGATTATATCGGGCTGTGTGGCTAAGAATCTTTGAATGTTGCTGCCCCTGATAATGATGCTTCGGTTTTGTTCCAACTCGATAGGTTTAGGGATGTCTTTGAATGTCTCATCCAAAACGACAAGGCCGGGTGCGTAGGTTTTTTCCGTACTTACTTTTGAAGCGTCAAATTCAGGTGTGTACCCCTTTTGGGGTGCTTGAGGCAGACCGTTATACTCGGCGTTTACGCCGGAAGAAGGAGTTCTTGTAATTAATCCGGGAGTTTCGCGCAGCTTTAAAACTTCTGATTGCCCCTGGTATGTGGAGCTGGGAATTTGCGCTTGAGCTTGCGGCTGTCCGGTTTGTTCTTCCTGGATGATTGAGATGTATTTTAAAGCGAGTTGATTATCCGGTTGCGCTAAGAGAGCGTTCTTAAATTGATAGAGGGCGTCATCGTATCTTCCTTCAAGGTAAAATTGCAGCCCCAGTTGGCAGAGGTAATCAGGTAAATAGGTATATGCGTACGCGGGAAAGAAATTCGCGAGTAAAAAAACAGATATGAGGATAAAAACAAAGAATCTACGCATTGATGTGTATGGTAGCCGTCTATCTGAGTGTTCCAATCTTTGTAACTTCTCCGTTTGAGTTGATTTCGATCTCTGTTTCTTTGAGCATGATAGGGCCGCGGCCCAGTCCTGCTTCCTCAATCGCTTTCCCCAGGTTGACGGTTAAAACAATATTATATGTCCCTTGGGGGATAGAATCTTTCCAGGTAGAAGATATTTCCGCTTCGTCTCCCGGCAGAGTATACACAGGATTAAACTTGCCCCGGGCGTAAATCATGCCTTGCTTATCCGTAATGTGATAGGTGCTTTCGGTCGTAATATCGGCATCTCCGGTATTCTTCAGATCGGCGGAGATGATAAAATTCTTGTTTTTGGAATCTTTAGTGACGGAGAATTTCTTTAGTTCAGCGCTTCGATTTATCGCTCCTTTAACATCAACATAGAATAAGGAGCCGATCCGGATATCGAGGCCGACGCCTGATTGTAAGGTTTCTTGTGATTTGCCTATTTCAATGCCGGCGCTATCTGCCGTATTGGTTTCAAAGAACATAACTCCTACGTGGCTTCCTTTTGCGTCAGCCGGAACGGCAATAACATAATTAACTGTTTGAATGCCGTAAGGGGTCAAGGTGAATTCTGCCGGATTAAATTGTATCCAGGTGGCGCAGGTGAATGCTGAAGTATTGGCCGGCATGAATTCTTTCGCGCCATCTTGTATCTTTTCATAAATCCAGTCCTCGAAATAAACTTTAAATTTTAAAGTGTCGTTTGTCTGGCTGTATACTTTAATGGCCCCTGATTGTGAGCCTCCCGGTGGCAGGAGCGCCCGGACTTTAGATTTATCAAGGCTGTAAGATATCCCTTGAGCATAAGCTGTTGTTATGAAACAACAAGTAACGACAGGCACCAAACATTGCAGTAATATCCGCTTTAACACTCGTGACACTCCTTTAGTCAGAAATTAAAAAACCTCAGGATACTAAAGGAATAAATCCTTTAGTATCCTGAAGTTAGATTACTTTATTACCTTTTGATCATGTCGTTCCATTAGGCAATATTATAGAATATTATTGCCATTCTGTCAATGTAATTGTAACACTGCCAGAATAGGTGCCTGCCAAGGTGGTTTTTTCTATGGCAGCCCAGCCAGTAGGCCTGGTTTGACCTGTGCCCGGGAACGGAGGAATGCCGTATTCCGCGCGAACGATCCTTGCCCTCTTGGCTTTTAATATCCGGTTATTGCCTTCAGCAGAGTCCCGTGCGAGATAGCCGACTCCTAATTGAGGATTCAAGGCTTTTTCCGCAGTGGTCAAATCGCCTTGAGCAGCAGCTCCGGAATATTTGTCGTCTTTGGAATATACGGGAGTCCTCACAACCGCGTTCCTGATCTCGGTTGAGAAGCTTGATGTGGTTTGCTTAAGGTCGTATCCTTTGCCGCCCCAGCAGTCAGGGAACAGGTATATGATGAAGAAATAATCACCATAGAAACAACCCGCGTCTCCTGTCGTTTGACCGGCGGTATTCTTAAGCGAATGCGTCAAGGTCCCGAAACTCATCGTTGTTGTAGCGCCAAGATTGGTGCATTGTGTCCACGGGTCTCCGGCGGAATTGTAATTATAACCCGTGCATCTGAGCATTGCGTGCGTTCCCAGTGTAGTGCCTGAATCAGCTACGGCATTGACACTTAAGGCAATGTCGGCAAACGCCAAAGTAGCAATTCCAAGCGCGCAGAGAACTACGAGCATGATCCCTACTGTTTTTTTCATTTTTACTGCCCCCCTTTTAATTGTGTTAGTTGCCCTTCCCTTTTAAATCTCTTGAATCCAATCACCTCCTTTTAGATCTCAGATAAGGAATAAGTGATCCTGGTAGAATAGTCGCCGGCTTTAAGCTCTTTAGGAAAACTTAATTCGTAGATTATTTTAAATGAGTCGGGAGATCCTGCAGCGTCTGAAACAAGCAGGGTCATCTCGCCTTCTTTTATCGCTTGAGATTGCGGGTAGCGTAAGCTCCCTTTTGTTGAAATGCTTTCAGTCTTTAGGGTGAAATTCGCGCCAGGGACTATTTGCCCTTCCCTGTTCGTAAGAGGCGCGAAGAGCTTTTGATTCACTTGATAGCGCTTGCCTATGTTTGATTTAATTTCTACCGTAACTTCTCTTTGCTTTGGCGGTTGATTGGGTTTAAGGTTACGGAAATCCAGGGAACCCATTTGGTCCTGGGGCGCTATGGTTAAGTCGAATGTCCGTGCGTTATTGATCTCCAGTGTAAAAGTGTCAAGGTTCGTCAGATTGCCCATTTCTTCCAGGGAGAATTGGATCTTAGTAGCATAATCCCCCGCGGTCTGTTTAGCAATATCATTAAGGGAATACGTAATGACAAAGGTCTTGTCAGCTTTTCCGTCGGGAAGCGATGTGTATAGAACTTGCCTTCCAGTTGATAAGGTTTTCTCTAAGCTTTCGGCTGATCCGATACTTGTTTCTTTTACCGAGAATTTTACTGTGTCATTGCTCAGCCTGTTGCCTTCTTTGGATTCCAGGGGCTGCGGTATAGTTTGAACCAGTTTAAATTGCTGCGAGAAAGTACCGTTTATGGTAACTAAAATATCGCCTGATTGGGTTTCGTTTTTCTTGGGATTCAGCGTGATCCTCTTGTTCCCTGAAAGCGTAGAGAATTTGACGCTTTTATCTTCAGCTTTTATTTGAGATTGAGGAATAGTCGCGGAAATATCAATGTACTTGACCACGTGCGACCTGGCTGATCCGATAGGCCTGAGGGTTAAACTGATTTGTCCCGTGTAATACCCGGAGGGCAGGGTTGTAATATTGGTTACCCCAAGCACCATGGTAATGCTGTCGGGGCTCCCCGTTGTGTTGGAAACATATATAGTTTGAGATGTCCTGACGGTTGAATCGCTTGGCGGCAGGCGAAAATCGCCGAATTGATTGCTTCCCCGGATCCCTCTGACGAAAAAGTTATCTCTGACGAGCGTGTTAGGTTTATCCCGGTTCTCTAAGGGCCGCACAATTGCTAATTCAATTTCATAGCGGGTGGCTATATTAGAGGTAATATCGACTTTAATGCCTCTTGAGGGGGTGACTTGGTTGAATTCTAAACGAAAACCGCCTTCGGTAAGGCTGTAGGAGAGGTCAAAGATATCCGCGGCCAATGCAGCCGCAGAAGCACAAAAGACTATTGCGCCGCACAGCATGACCAGGTATTTTAAGGATATTCTTTTCGATGTATTATTCATTGTCCCACCCAAGTGTTATTATAGTACCATTTCTCCTTATTTGTCAACAACTTTAATTCCTTATGTAGAACTCGGTTAGGTATAAAAAACAAAAAGCCGGATTGACCCTTTTCGTCAATCCGGCTTGAATTTTCGTGGCATTTCCCGATTACCTCCATAATCGAGAACACCGGACCCAAAAGATTTTAAATCATTTAATAAAGTTTACAATTACTTTATTGTTTTGTCAAGCTGCGTCTTCCTTTTTTTTGTAATAGGCTGTGGCAATTATCCTATTAACAAAGAGTTGTTTTATTTATGGCGCTCAGGTTTATTTTAAGTGAATGCGTAAAAAGAACGAGTGCCGGAGTGCCGTTGTTAATAATATAAAACCCGCCTTTGATCCTGCAAAAGAATTTTTCCATCTGTTTCTTTTGGCTCTTTTCTTTTAGAACGTAAAGATACGGCTTTGGCTTAGGCGGTATTTTACCGTTTATTCTTTTAACAATATAAATGAAATGTCTTTGTATTACGGTCCTGATACCTTCTTTGTCTGCTATTTCGGAACTGGTAATTATCCTTCGGTTTTTATTTGGTGAAGTTAAGTTCCGGTATAATAGGTCTCTCATAATAACCTCGGTTTTGACCCATTGTCTTTTATGGAGCCGGGTTGTCACCTTATCTAAGCTAATTTTGTTCAACCCGGCTATCCCCTGATTTTCGTAGCTGGTGGGGATACTATATTAATACTTTGTTAAAGTGTTTAATAAGAGGTGAAAAAAAACCTTTTATGAATTGATATCATTCTTCTATTTCTTAGTTAGAGTATAACATCATAATTTACATGTTTTCAAGGAGTTTCAGTGTTTTATAGAAAGCGTTTTCAATATTCGTTAATATCGTTATTATCGTTAGTTGCGTTATTTTCGTTATTCTTATATGTTAATTTTCTCAATCTTTTATTTGTAATCTGAGACTACTCAAGTTTGTTAATTATCTCAATTTCCCCAGTCTCCAGTGCCCCCTGTCACCGGTATCCCTGATCCCCCGATATCCGGTTTACATAGTCCCTGATTTCTCAGTTTCTCGGATTTCCTTGATTATAGACCATCGACTACATGTTTACCCTCCAGCGCCTGATAGCTTTCCCTGTTAACCAAGTCGAAGGGTTTACCCCGAGCTTGTCGAGAGGGTCTGTGTATGGTTAGTATTTTTAGTGAACGGGTGGCTTGGACTGTTTTCGAGCGGGGCATAAAGGCAAGGAGCGGGCCCCGTTAGAAAACTACGTTTTTTAACGGGGCGGGCATGGATGCCCCTTGATAAACGAAGTCGGGCAGAGCGACGCAGCCGACCTGAGTGCAGCCCCGCCACGCCGGGGCGGGGCAAACGTTCCCGCGAGAAAATAGTCCAAGACAGGGCCCGTTCACTCAATATCTTGTAACTATAGACTATCGATTACTTGTGACTTGTGACTATAATATTTGGCTATTTCTTGAACGACATGCGCGGTTCTTTTTTTTGCAGGATCCGTTTAATGTTGGGGATGTGGCGTAGAATTATAAACGCGGATATGATAAAACTTGATAAAATGAGTGTTGGTGAGAGGTTTTTGATGGACATATATATAGGAAAAGATATTGCCGCTAAGATCGAAGCAACGGAAACTATACGGCTCACCAGGAATGTTACAAGCCAGGTAAGGATCACGAGTGCTAATATGAAGCCGATCCCCGGGATCACCCATGCCGCCCCTAGTAAAACGCCTAAGGTAGTGGCTACTCCTTTACCTCCTTTAAAGTTCAGGAATATGGTCCAATTATGACCGGAAATACATCCCAGGCCAAAGATGATCCGAAGTAATGGCGGGTCTATCGGAAAATTTGTTCTTGTAAGCGCCAGATTTCCCAGGAGAGTTACGGTAATAAGGCCTTTAAGGATGTCCAGGGCCAATACGGTAATTCCTAATTTCTTTCCGAGAAGCCGTGAAGCGTTTGTTGCTCCGACATTCCCTGAACCGAATTTACGTATATCAATGCCTTTTAAACATATACCGAAAATATACGCGGTAGGTATTGAACCGATAAGATAACTAAAGATGATTCCGATTATTATCCAAAGCATATAATATTTTGAACCCCCGCATGATATAGTCGATCCCCGATATGACAGTGAAAAAAACAGCGATATTCCAGAAAATATAAGAAATCTTAAATTGCAGCAGTACGCTGATAACCGATGCCATTTGAAAGCTGGTTGTTAATTTTCCCCAGCGCGTGGGAGAGACATTGATGTCTTTCTTGACGATAAAAATAACGATTGCCCCTAAGAGTATAATAACGTCCCTGCTTACAACGATAAGGGTGACCCAGAGCGGCAGCTTTAGGAATAAATAAAGGCATATAAAAGCGCTGGTTAAGAGCAGTTTGTCGCCGAGAGGGTCGAGTATGCGCCCGGCTTTAGATAGCTGTTTCGATTTTCTGGCAATATAGCCGTCAATAGCGTCGGATAAAACTCCGAGTAAAAAGATCCCCAGGGCGACAAAACGCAGGAAATCTTTTTCGGAGGAATAATAAATAAGGCTTGAAATAAAAAAGGGAACGGTTAAAATCCGAAAGGTTGAGATCTTATTGGCGAAGTTCATTTATTTGATTAACCTTATCCGGTTGAGCGGCCAGTATATGATAAAAGCTTTTCCGATAACGTTCTTCTCGGGTACAAATCCCCAGAACCTGCTGTCTTGAGATGATTGCGAATTATCCCCGAGCACAAAATAAGAATTCTTCGGTACAATGGTCTTTTGACCTTCCTGCGCGTAATCGCCGTGGTTATAATAATACTTCTGGCTGAATACCGGGTCTAAAAGAGGTCTATCGTTTATGTAGATCGTCCCGTCTTTTATTTCGACGCTCTCCCCTTCTGTGGCGATGAGGCGTTTGATAAAGTCTTTTTTCGGGTTTTCCGGATAAATAAAGACTATTACATCTCCCCGTTGTGGTTTACGTACCGCAGGCAGCCGGATGTCGGTCAGGGGGAGTTTCGCGCCGTACAGGAATTTGTTGACTAAAATAATGTCGCCTTCGACCAGCGTCAACCTCATTGAACCCGTCGGTATTTTAAAAGCCTGAACGACGAATATCCTGATGATCATCGCAAGGATAAAAGCAGTTACTATAGATTCAGTCCATTCCTTTACCACGAGCTTGAACTTATTCTTTCTTGTTTCAGCAGTGCTTGCGGTGCGCGGGGTTTGTCTGGCGATGCTCATAATTTTAATACCTCCAAGAATGCCTCCTGCGGGATCTCTATTTTACCGACTTGTTTGAGGCGCTTTCTTCCTTTTTTCTGGTTTTCCCAAAGTTTACGTTTTCTGGTGATGTCTCCTCCTGAACACCTGCTGGTTACATTTTTTCCCATGGGGCGCACTTTTTCAGATGCCAGGATCTGGCTGCCGACAGTTGCTTGGATAGATATCTCATAGAGCTGCCGGGGTATGAGTTCTTTTAGTTTTTTGACCAGCGCGTGCGCTTTATGGTAAACCTTTTCTTTACAGATCAGGGTCGAAAAAGCGTCGCAGACCACGCCGTTTAACATAATATCCAGTTTGACCAGTTGCGTCTGCACGTAGTCTTTGAATTCATAATCCAAAGAACCGTATCCTTTGGTCAATGATTTTATCCTGTCATAAAAATCAACGATGATCTCGGAAAGCGGGATATTGAAAACAAGCTTGACCCTGTCGATACCCAGGTATTCCGTCGAATG
Source organism: Candidatus Omnitrophota bacterium (assembly GCA_041650835.1). Classification (GTDB taxonomy): domain Bacteria; phylum Omnitrophota; class Gorgyraeia; order Gygaellales; family Profunditerraquicolaceae; genus JBAZTA01. Next base: position 341,735 of record JBAZKL010000002.1, on the reverse strand, counting down.
AAAAGTCCCCCTGCGCGATTTTACGAATTCACATACCGCTTCAATTGATTCAACCGGAATGATGGTTAAGAGGCTTACATATGGTTCAAACGATTCCGCTATGTCGGAGGCGGGAAATTTAGCGGGTGTATCGATATCAATGACCTCTCCGTCTTTTTTCTTCACTCGGTAAACAACATTCGGAACGGTAAGAATGAGGTTTAAGTCGTATTCACGCTCCAGGCGCTCTTGGACGATCTCCATATGGAGAAGGCCCAGGAAACCGCAGCGAAATCCTGACCCGAACGACTGGCTGTTCTCCGGTTCAAATTGGAATGACGCGTCTGAGAGTTTGAGCTTGTCCATTGCTTCCCGTAAATTGGTGAAATCACCCGGGTTGACCGGATAGATCCCGCAAAAAACCAGCGGTTTTAATGTCCTGTATCCGGGTAACGGCGCAGCGCAGGGATTTTTGATGTCGGTGATCGTGTCCCCGATGATAATTTCCCTCGGGTCGCGAATATTGGCGATAAAATAGCCGACTTCCCCGCAGGTCAACACATCGACTTTGGAATATTTAAGGTTAAAGACCCCGATCTCCTCTAATTTATAGATCTTCCCTGAATGCATCATGATGATCTGTGAGCCGGAGTCGATCTTTCCATCAACGACCCTGACAAAGACAACGACCCCGCGATAAGGGTCAAAACGGCAGTCAAAGATCAGGGCTTTTAAAGGATTACCGATGACCCCCGGCGGCGCAGGGATGACCCTTATCACTTCTTCAAATATCTCTTTGATGCCGATGCCTTCTTTTGCGGAAGCCAGCAGTATTTCTTCGTCTTTATACCCGAGCACAGAAATGATCTGGTTCTTTGTGCGCGGAATATCAACGGTATTAAGATCGATCTTATTTATGAGCGGTATTACTGCCAGGTTATTCTCCATTGCTAAATAATAATTAGCGACGGTTTGCGCTTCTATTCCCTGCCCGGCGTCAACAACCAGGATAGCGCCTTCACATGCTGCCAGTGATTTTGAAACTTCATAGGTAAAATCGACATGTCCGGGAGTATCAATAAGGTTAAAGATATACTCTTTTCCGTCTTTCCCCGTGTAGGGAAGCCTGACCGTCGATGCTTTGATCGTGATCCCCCGCTCCCGTTCCAGGTCCATATCGTCAAGCATCTGGTCGTGTGAATTACGTTTATCGATGACGCCGGTGATCTCCAGCATCCGGTCGGCAAGGGTCGATTTACCGTGATCAATGTGCGCGATGATGCTGAAATTGCGTATGTGTGATTTATCCATGGGATATAAATGCCGCAAGCCTCAGGTTACAAAATAGTCCGTAGTTTTAGGTTAAAGTATTAGTTTGGTTATTTAACGTTAATGATAAAGTTTAACCCCTCGACAGAGCTCGGGATGAATGAACCATAAGCGCCTGAGGCATGGTTCATTCAAAGTCAAAAGAGCAAAGGAAATTCAAAGAATAAAGTATAAATTTTAAATTTAATCTTTCGGCTTAAACCTTTCTTTGTTATTTAAACTTTATCCTTTAGACTTATCTTACTATTTATTGTTTTAAACCAAATTACTTTTCCCAACTCCTAAACTAACTGCTTAACCATAACCCAACTACCAGTAATAAGAAAAGTCACGTGTCATTGGGACTTTTTTGTGTTGCTGGAGCGGGCTTTTATTTCTTTTAATAATCTCTTAACTACTTCCTCGATGCTCATATGCGTTGTATCTATATGGACGGCATCCTTCGCTTTTTTAAGCGGAGCGCATTTTCTTGTCGAATCGATGGTGTCGCGGTTGTTCAGGTCCCTGGCGACGTCCGTGAGTGTTACCCCGCTTATTTTCAAGTCCTTCATATCTTTATACCGGCGTTGCACCCGTTCATTGAATTGCGCGTCGATGAAGAATTTAATGTCCGCATCGGGGAATACGGCGGTGCCGATATCCCTGCCTTCAAGGATACAATCGTGTTTGCTGCCGACTTTTCTTTGGAGCTGCAACATGATCTTGCGTACTCCGGGGATCTTAGCGATATCAGAAACATGCCGCGTGATCCGCGGCTTTCGGATTTCCAGTGAAACGTCGCGCTCATCGAGGTAGACTTTTAACGGCCCGCGGGGATCTTCCCGCAAATCGATCTTTGATTTACGCGCTAAAGCGGTAACAGCACGGCTTTTCGTTATATCGGTCTTTGTTTCCAGTGTTTTAAGGGTAAGGGCGCGGTACATAGCTCCGGTATCGATATGCAAAAATCCCAGTTTTTCCGCTAATAATTTTGTTACGGTACTTTTTCCGGAACCGGCCGGACCGTCAATGGCAATGATCATTTCAGCAGGCCTCGCTTAATTCTTGCTTTTTCGAGCAAAACTGCCAGCTTCTTCCTGTCATTATGCCGGATTGTTTTCTTAAAAAGCTCAAGATTCTTTTGGAATATTGAAATCGTCTTCCCGAGGTTAACCCGGTTGCTTAAGAATATATCGGCCCAAAGCCCTGCGTCAGAAGCCGCAACCCGCGTCGTGTCCCTCAGGCTGTTAGGCGCGATCGTCAGGTATTGCGCGGGAACGGTATTCATTAAAGCAAAAGCGATAATATGGGGAAAATGGCTGATGAATGATAACGCGACATCATGCCTTTGAGGCGTGGTGAAATAGAGCCTGGCCCCGATCGTTTTCCAAAATGCTTTCACGCGGGAGAGTGCTTTTTTATCAGTTTGCCTGCAGGGTGTTATAATACAGATCGAGTTCATGAAAAGGCCGCAGGAAGCGTTATCGATTCCGCGTTTTTCAGATCCTGCCAGAGGATGGCAGCCGACAAAGCGGGGAAATATCCCGGAGAGCCGTAAGGTTATTTCTTCCTTGGTGCTGCCCACGTCAATAACGATGCACGTTGGTTTTATTATCCGTGCGATCCGGGGAGCTAATTCGACTATCGTTTTAACGGGAGTAGCAAGAATGACAAGGTCGGCCGTTTGCAATAAACCGATCTCCTGAGAGCCTTTATCAATGATACCTTTTCTCTCGGCGGTTTCCAGGGTATGGGCAGAACGGCTGAAGCCAAGTACCGTTCGCGCGAGCGTGTGCTTCTTTATATCAAGCGCAAGGGAGCCGCCGATCAGTCCTGTTCCCACAATGGCGATAGTATTAAATGGTTTCATAAGTTATATTTCCCGCCCTACCGCGTTCGCTACGGGCTTGAGTTCCTGCATCAGCTGTTTGAAAGTTGACGGTAAAAGTGATTGCGGGCCGTCGGAGACAGCATCTTCCGGATGGCAGTGGACTTCGATGATGAGGCCGTCTGTTCCGCCGGCAACCGCTGCTTTCGCAAGCGCAGGCACCAACCCCCATTTTCCCGCCGCATGACTGGGGTCGACAATGATCGGCAGATGGGATAACTGCTTTACTACCGTCACCGCGCTTACATCAAGGGTGTTGCGGGTTGCGTCTTCAAAGGTGCGGATCCCTCGTTCACATAATATTATATTAAAATTACCCGCAGCCATGATATATTCAGCGGACATCAAGAGCTCTTTGATCGTCGACGACAGCCCTCTTTTTAAGAGTACCGGCTTTTTCGTCAACCCGATCTCTTTGAGCAGGTTGAAATTCTGCATGTTGCGCGCGCCGATCTGTAAAATATCGACATACTTGGCTACGAGTGCCACATCTCGGGTGTCCATGACTTCGCTGATGGTGACTAAACCGGACTTTTCTCCTGCTTCTTGAAGATATTTTAACCCTTCTTCTCCGAGGCCTTGAAAGCTGTATGGCGAAGTGCGGGGTTTAAAGGCCCCCCCGCGCAGTACCGTTGCCCCCGCCTGTTTGACTTGTGCGGCTATCTCAAGTAAGGATTCTTTGTTTTCAATAGCGCAGGGCCCTGCCATGACCACGATCTTTTTTCCGCCTATTTTTATCCCTTTTCCGACATCGATCAGGGAATCTTCTTTCTTGAATTCACGGGAAACAAGTTTGTATGGCGCAAGTACCGGGATCACTTTTTCTACTCCGGGAAAGACTTCCAGAGGGGTATTTCGTAAGATGTCTTCCGGGCCGATAACACCGATTATAGTCCTCTCGGTCCCTTTTGAAAGATGAGGTGTCAGGCCCAGCTTTTGGACTTTTTCAACTATATGATTTATTTGTTCGTCTGTTGTGTGGGGTTGTAAAACGATGATCATAATTTTCTCCGGTTTTACGCGTCTTGTTTAATGTTTGTTTAATACCTTTTTGAATGTTGAAACGAATATGCGGTTTTCGGACATAGTCCCTATGGAAACCCGGATAAAATCCTTAAGGCCGTATTGCTGCATATCACGAACGATCACTCCTTTTTTGAGGAGTTCTTGAAAGAGTTTTACTCCGTCCCTGCCGGTATCAATGAGGATAAAATTCGCCACTGAAGGAACGTAGCGTAATCCCATCTGGTCAAGCGCTTTATAGAGGTAGTGTTTTCCTTCAAGCGTAATGTCCCGGGTTTTTCGTAAGAATCCTTTGTCCCGGAGCGCTGCGCGCGCGGCTGCCTGCGCGAGCGTGTTAATATTGAAAGGCTGCCGGGTTTTTTCCATGAATGGCGTAAATCGATTGCTGGCAAGCGCGTATCCGACCCGTAAGCCCGCTAATCCGTAAGCTTTGGAAAAAGTTTTCAGGATGATCACATTATTCTTTAGATAATTAAGCGAATCGGGGTAGTCATCAACGTCAATAAAAAGGTCGTAAGCTTCATCGAGCACCACAATGACGTTTTGAGGCAATCTGGAAAGAAAACGCTCCAGCTGCGCCTTGGTAATGTACGTCCCCGTAGGATTGTTGGGATTAGCGATAAATATGAGCTTTGTTTTATTATTGGCTGCCCTCACCAGAGCGTCTAGATCATAGGTGAAATCCTTAAGGGGGACGGTCCGTATGAGCTTTCCATTGACTTTAGCAATGATCTCGTATTCCAGGAAAGTAACTTGCGAGGTCAGGATAAATTCATCGTCATTGACAAAGGTTTTAATGATAATATCGATGAGCTCGTCAGACCCGTTGCCAAAGACGATATTCTCCGGCAGTACCTTGAGTTGTTTTGCGAGTTCATTTTTAAGATAAAAACTTTGGCTGTCCGGATAACGGTTTACGCGCGAAAGGCACCGCTGGATAGCGGCGGCCGCTTTAGGCGAAGGGCCTAACGGGTTCTCATTCGAAGCCAGCTTGATGATCTTCGAGAGCTTAAATTGCCGTTTAGTTTCTTCTATCGGCTTTCCGGCTTTGTACGGAGTCAAGTCCGCGATATTGTCCCTCACTAAATTTTTCATGGTCATGAGTGAATCTGGAAATGGTATGTTTGAGGACCTAACGGGTCCTTCGTTTATTTATTCTCCAAGGGGGTATGAACCTAAAACTTTTAGAATCTTACAGGTATTCTCTAATTTTGCCAGAGCTCTTTTTACTTTCGGTTCTTCATAATGGCCTTGCATATCGACGAAAAAGTAATAATCCCATGCTTTTTTCTTCGACGGCCGCGATTCGATCTTGGTAAGGTTGATCCTTTCTTTCTTGAACGGGACGAGCATGTCGTGAAGTGCGCCTACCCGGTCTTTAATGGAAAATAAGATCGAAGTTTTGTCGTGACCTGTCGGCGGCACGTCATTTTTCCCTATGACAAAAAAACGGGTCGCGTTATGCGGAGAATCTTCGATGCTTTGGGCGATAACGTTCAATTTGTATATTTTTGCCGCCAGGAGCGAAGCTATGCAGGCGCTGTTCTTCCGCACCAAGGCGATTTGGGCCGCGCGGGTAGTGCTTGAGACTTCGATCTTTTCCGCTGTGTTTAGATTTTCCTGGAGCCAGATGCGGCATTGGCCGAATACATGGGGATTTGAGTAAACAGCTTTAATTGATTTTTTCGGGCACCGGGCTAAAAGGTTGTGCGTGACTTCCAGGATGATCTGAGCGCAGATCTTCAACTCGGAATCGACGAACATGTCCAACGTGTGATTGACCACCCCTTCGATGGAGTTTTCTATCGGAACGACGCCGTAAGCGGCGTTACCCCGTTCCACTTCGGTGAAAACATCGTTAATATTATTGCAGGGAATGAATTCCACCTGCGAACCGAAGCGCTTTATAGCGGCTAAATGAGTGAATGTCGCCTCCGGCCCCAGATAAGCGACTTTCAGGGTGTTCGCGAAGGAAAGGCTGCAGGACATTATTTCCCGGTAGATCGCTTCAAGTGACTTGCTTTTTAACGGGCCTTTGTTAATGCCGGCTATTTTTTTAAAAACTTCCCGTTCGCGGTCCGGAGAATAGATGCTTTTACCCTCTTTGATCTTTACGCCGGCAATTTGCTGCGAAGTCTCAAGCCGCCTGTTGAGCAGGTCGATTATGGTTTGATCTATTGAATCAATTTGATTGCGTAGTTTCTGGAGTTTCATTCTTGTTTTCTCCTTTAGTTAGTGAGGCGCTCAAATCTCCTTTTTCAATCTTAGGCAATTCTTCCAGGGTGTTCAAACCGAAATATTCCAGGAATCCCCTGGTGGTCCCGTATACTTTAGGATTGCCCGGCGCTTTTTTCCTTCCGGTGATCCGGATCAGGTTTTTGTCAAGCAGGGTTTTCATGACACCGTCAACATTGACTTTTCTAAGCGCTTCTATTTCTAATTTAGTCAGCGGCTGTTTATAAGCGATGATCGCGAGAGTCTCAAGAGCCGGTTTCGACAGCTTGTCTGAATGCGGGTCTTTGTATAGTTTCCTTAAAAATGTTACAAACTCCGGGGCGGCGATCATTTGAAAGCCGCCGGCGACTTCATAGAGGCGGATCCCCCGGTTTGATCTTTCGTATTCAGCGCGTAATTCACCCAGTACCGCGCGGATCTGTTCTGTGGATAAATGGTTGAATACTTTTTTAATCTGTTCGATAAGCAGTGTCTTTTCGCTTATGAAAAGCATTGCTTCAAGTGCCGACTTGGTATTGTCGTTTTCATGCAAAGATACGCTTGCCTGATTTTCATTGCCGCTCGCTGGGGATATTTCAGTATTGTCCTGTAAAGATGCGTTTGGTGCTTGCGTTTGCACGTCGCCGGCGGTTTCAAGTGCCTTCTCCTGAGAGCTGAGGGTATTTTCTTCGGTCATCGCGTTATCCTTTTTATGGCTTTTTTGCGTTTAACGGATTTTGCGTTGTTTGTAAACTTCGTTCAGTAATTCTTCGGTCGTGGTGATGCTTTTATTATGTTCCCGGGCCTTTTTGAGCATCGCCTGGGCTTCAGGTTTCTTATATTCCAACTGCATTAATACAGCCAACGCTTCTTCTTCAATGGGCAGAGCGCTTTCCGGCTTGGCCTTGTCTGCGGAGTCCTGGATAAGGCCGAATTTCCCGATTTTATTTTGCAGCTTCGCGATAATTTCTTTGGCGCGCTGCTGCCCTATTCCCGGCAGCGATTTTAAGAATTCAATATTAGCTTCATCAATGGCCTGGGCGATCAAAGAGATCGGCTGATTCAACGCTTTGAGGGCTGCCCGGGGCCCGATCCCCGAAACGGTAATAAAGATCTCGAAAAATTCTTTCTCCAGCTCATTTAAGAATCCGATGAGCACAGGTATGCTTTTTGATTGGTCAACCTGTAAATAGTGATACGTAATAAGTTTGATCGTATTATCGGCAGATATACCTTCCCCTAACCGTTGCATGACGGTTACCGGTATCAAGACTTCATAGGTAAATCCTCCGGTTGAGATGAGGATATAATTCGGTCCTTTTTCAACTATTGTGCCTGAAATGCCGGTGATCATGCTTTTGATGACCCTTGTTTTATAAGCGAATCAGCTTTTTCAAAATAACTGTACGCCAGGGCTAATGCCAAAGCGTCAGTTACGTCGTGATACCGGGGAATACTTTTGAGCTTTAAGGTGCGCAGCACCATGTGTTGGACTTGTTCTTTTGAAGCCTGCCCTTTGCCTACAATCGCTTTTTTTATCTGTGTAGCTGCATATTCCTTCAGGGGTATATTCCCCTTCGCGCAGGCAAGGCAGATGATCCCGCGTGCCTGGCCTAAAAGGAATGCCGTTGTCTGATGATGGTAATGCACATAGACTTTTTCAAGGACCAGAACATCCGGTTTGTATTCAGAGATCAATGCAAGTATTTTTTCATAAATTATATTTAAACGTTCGGGCAATCTTTGCCGGTAGAGTGTGATGACCGCTCCTGCTTTTAGCAATGATACCCTGTTTTTGCAGCAATCAATGATACCGTAGCCGGTAATTGCTAATGCCGGGTCGATTCCTATGATTCTCATGCGTTGGCCGTGTCTTCTTGTTATATCAATTATATCAAATCAGCTATTGATTAGAAGAAGCTATTTGCTCTAATATTTCATCAGGGATATCAAAATTGGCATAGACTGCCTGCACGTCATCATGGTTTTCAAGCGCCTCGATCAAAGTTAATACCTGTTTTGCTTCCGGCCCTGCTAATTTGATCGATGATGACGGAAGCATGGTGAGTTCTGCGGTCTGCCATTTGACACCTTTCGCCTGAAGCGCTTGCTTTACTTTTTCCAGGTCAGCGGGAACCGTAAAGATCTCAAAATTCTTATCGTCCTGTTTTATGTCTTCGGCTCCGGCATCAAGGGCGATGTTCATTAATTCGTCTTCGGCGACTTCTTTTTTGTCGATGAGGATGTAGCCTTTTTTAGAGAACATCCAGTTTACCGCGCCTGTCCCTGACATACTGCCGCCTTTTTTTGATAAAATATTCCGCACTTCAGCGGTTGTGCGGTTTTTATTATCGGTGAAGGCTTCGATCAAGATCGCAACTCCTCCCGGCCCGTAAGATTCGTACATGATTGACTCGTAGGTGACTCCCGGGAGTTCTCCGGTGCCGCGCTTGATCGCCATTTTGACGTTGTCAGAAGGCATATTTTGTTCTCTGGCCTTTGCAATCGCGGCTCGAAGGCTTGAGTTCATTTCCGGGTTACCGCCGCCATCGCGCGCGGCCATGGTGATTTCTTTGATTAATTTTGTATAAACTGCGCCTTTTTTTGCGTCTGTGGCTGCTTTTTTGTGTTTAATTCCAGCCCATTTAGAATGACCTGACATGATTTCCTCCTTATTGATTTCAATTAACGTTTTATTTGTTTAAAGTCTATAATCCTTTTCAATTCCGGCTCAAAGCGTAGCTCTGGCCCGAAGATCCGGTATAAACTGTTACCTGATATAAAAAAGAACAGGCAGAGATAAGCCGAGTTTTGTATAACCACATAAATCGAGTAAGGTAAACTCATGCGAATTGAGCGTTATTTCTGTGGTTATGGCGATCATTTCTCTCGATCCCTCTGTTGCCAGGGGGACTCAAGCAGTAAACCCTTCTACCCATCCCCCCGCGGTAAGCGTTGGGATTTCAAACGGATCATTCTTATCTACTCCGGAAAATCCGGAATAATGGATAGAACTATTTTACCTTGCTCCGCGCGGGGTTTTCCGTGCAAACCATATCGCTATGGCTTACGGTAGTCTCTTACACTGCCTTTTCACCTTTACCTCACCGCGGTAAAGCAGTAAGGAAGTTTATTTTCTGTGGCACTTTCCCGACTGCGCCGTTTTTTATTTCTAAAAAACGCAACAGTGCTCTTGCTTAAAGAGCGCGTTATCCTCTGGAGCCCGGACTTTCCTCCCCGATATGCAGGATATCTGGGGTGATCACCTTCTGCCTGCCCTCATTGTCAAAGAATACTGAATTATTTCTTGAGCGTTTCTTTTACCGCTTTCGTTGCCAGCGCGTCAGCATCCTGGTTTTTCTCCCGCGGTATATGCTGTATCGTAAAGCCTTGAAAACCGGATATCAGGCGTACCGCCTGATCGTACAATGCCTGGATATGCGGGTTTTTTACCTTGTAAACCTTACGTATCTGGCGGAATAACAGCTCGCTATCGGTATAGAAATCTACGCGGTCAGCTTTTAAGAGAAGGCATTCCTGCAGCCCGCAAATAAAGGCTGAATATTCCGCGATATTGTTTGTCGCCAATCCGATATAATGAGAAATATTCTTGATCACCTGGCCGTTGTGCCAGATGACTATTCCTATCCCGCTGTGCCCGGGATTTCCTTTTGATGCCCCGTCAATGTAGATCGTCAGCTCTTTCATGATGATTTATTGCCTTTGAGCTCATGCATACGTGCGGTTATGAAGGGGTATCTTCTATATACAATATCCGGTTACAGACGTCACAGGTAATGATGTTCTCATACATTTGCACCAGATTGATAGTTTGGGGGGAAACGCTCATGTGGCATCCCAGGCACGTATTATCTTTTATGCCGGCAATCGCCTGGCCTTCCCGGATGGCTAATACTCTTTCATACTGAGTAAGTATGTTTTTAGCAATGCCGGGAATGATATGACCCCTTTGCGATTCTAATTGCGTTAACTGCGAGTCGATTTCCTTTATCTTGCCTTGAACTTGTGTTTTTTGGTCTTGAAAGATCTTTTCTTCCTGCTGTAAATTCTGTTTTTCTTGTTCTATCTGGCTTTTGATCGTATCGATCTTTTCGAATGATTCCAAGATCTGGTCCTCAATCACCGAGGCATCAGCTTTTGAGGCATTGATCTGCTGGAGCATCGTATGGTAATCTTTGTTGGTTTTAAGCGCGAAAAGCTGGCCCTGGAGTTTCTTAGTGGCTTCTTCTTTTACGCCCAACTCCAGATCTTTTTCTTTTTTTAGTTTTTGAAGATCCAGTGATGTTTTCTCAAGGGCCTGGAGTTTTTGTTTCTTTTCTTCAAATGACGCTTCTAAGGCATTTATTTCCTGGGGCATTACCTCTTTTTTTTCTTTTAACTTATAAATTTGACTGTCAATTTTCTGTAATTCAGAGAGCATCTTAAGTTGTTCTTTTAAATTGACCGTAGGCAATCTGAGCTCCTTTTATGGTAGTTTTTCTTTAAATAAAGTTATAAATGGGCGCAGAAGGACTCGGACCTTCGACCTCCACAATGTGAATGTGGCGCTCTAACCAACTGAGCCATGCACCCAAAACTATTTAAGCCTTCGAAAAATGTGATAAACGGTACTTTTTATGAGATACCATGGGCCCAGAAGGTATCGAACCTCCGACCAAGTGATTATGAGTCACCTGCTCTACCACTGAGCTATGGGCCCTAACATACTCAAGGTAATAGTTTTCCTTAAAAACACAGTACTATAATATACTATTTTAATGGCGGTTTTGCAAGTTAAAAATAAAAATTTTCGGCGGGAATCCCTGCTATAGTGTTTTAGAAGTGTTTTGTATGCGCCTTGAAATTACTCGTAAAAGGCATTTTATTCGCGGTTTGTCTTTAGGGCAACATGCTTCCATTTAAGAAATTTAGTATCCACGAAGAAAACCTGATGCTGAAAACCGCTTTTTAAAGAAGGATAATGCCATACTTCCTTGTTTTTGAGCAGTTTATTCTTCACGAGAGGAACTCCCAATAATCTTTCAACCTGAGTAAACCCCATATTCGAGGAGAGCATTTTAAATTTGGCCGCCTCATCTGCGGGGTTTATTTGAGGTGCCTGGTTAGTTGTTTCCGGTAATGGCTCGGACTGTTTTATGTCAACGCTGCTGTTGATCCGGGCGATTTTGTTGATTTCAGCCTTTTGGGTATCGGACTGAGGCTCTCCCGGGAGGATAGTTTGGCTATCGCTATGGTCCGGAAAAGCATTGATTGTTTGCTCCGGGATACTTGCTTCTTCGGCCCCTGGAGTTGAGCCGGTTAAGGCGAGTTGATCATCTGTCGGTTCTGACGGCATATTCTTCGTGATCTCGATGTTGCTTGAGGAGAGTGTCGTTTTATCGGTAAGCTCGCACGTTTGCAAGTCCGGTAAATAGATCTTAAGGTTTTTAACCAAAGTTTTAAAATCTGATTTTAAATCATGTATTTGAGAATCCAAGGCTTCAAGGCTAAGGTTTTTGTTCCCGTTAAGCTGGTAGGCGTTCTTATAAACAGTATAAAGCTCCATGAGAATGTCGGAAGTATTGAGGTTGGTCCCCGCGTCTTTTCTAAAATCATTGATACCGATCTCAATAAGCGCTTGATTGGTTTGGAGTGTTTCATAGAGGTTTTTATTATCCCGCATAAAATCTCCAATGGCGCCTTGGAAATCATGATTATCTTTTAAAGCGGCATTCCAGATCTTTGAAGTTTTTTCAAGGATTTCCAATGATAAATTCGTGTTATTAATGATCTTCTGGCTGATCCCTTCGAGCTTGCATTTATATTCGATCTGTTTGCTTTCTTTTTTGTGTTGAGTTTTCTTGGCCAGCAGCGCAGCAAACAAAAAACCTCCCGCAAAACAAATAAGGCAGGTGATTAAGCATAACGGGATAAAAAGGTCGATCTTTCTCTTGTATCTCATAATAATAAAAGCAACCCTTTTCAAATTTGAGAGTTGCTCGTTAAAAATTTTGAAAAGACTCCTCCATTCATTTAAGCAGCATATTCCGTGCCAAGAATGGCGTGTGGCCCTTCTTTTTACAGTTTTTAATACCTGTTATTATACAAGGGGTTATGATCAGGAGCATTAGATTATTTCATGCTGCTTTTTTTAGAAGAGAAATAATGATGAAAATTGTATTCATAAGTATTTTCTCGTATTCGTTTTATAAACACCGGGACCGGCTTAAGGGGAAAGCGCTGCTTAAACAAAGCGTTCTTTAATGAAGCGTATGAATGAAAGATGTATTACTCAACCAGGTGCCTGGTGGGTTTGTATTTCTTGAGCGTCATTACGCTGATTATAGAGAGTATTAAAATAATAAAACTTATGCTTGAATCATAGATGAGCGGATTGATCCAAAAGCGTATTGGCATGAGTGATTCGAGGATCAGATAATGACTTACGTAAATGCCTAAGGTTAATGAAGAATACCGTTCAATAATGCTGTTTTTTCCCAGGCAGGGACGGGCTAATACCAGGAGAAATGCTCCTAAACCAAACGGCAGGGTCGCCAGGCTAAAATCGAATTTCTGGATGCCGAAAGACCTTGCCAGAAAGTATGCTTCAGTCAGCTGTAAGATCATTCCTGCCAATAAAATATAGAGCGCTATCCTGAAATTAAAGGAATTACGGCCGGAGAGCTTCCAGCCGATCGCCGTGAATATCGCCCCGAAAAACGGCCCATTTCTCACGTTAAGGTGCAGGGAAATGCCTATCGGCGATTTGGAATATACACCCGCAAGCAAACCAAAAATATAGAGTGCGGCGCATATGTATAAAACATATTTTTCTTTCTTGGTTGCCACGCAGCAGGTAATGATCGCTAAAGCGATTATGAGCGCCGGTAGGAACCATAAATGCAGCCTGCTGCCCTGGAGCAGGAATAAAACAGGGTGGTTTCCTATAAAGCCGACCGTATCGGTAAAGAAGGCTTTTACATACCCGGGGAAGCCTTTTTTAAGGATCGATACCAATGTTGTTTCAGTGATGATACCGTAAAGGACTACCCAGCCGGCAAAAATTGAGAATATCCTGCGCGCGTATTGTTTAAAGGCGGCAAAGGGCGGTTTTTTTTGCAGGGATTTCCCGAAAAAATATCCGGAAACGATGAAAAAGTACGGAACGGCAAAGCGACAGAGTTTATCTATAATGAAATTAAGCGCCCAGAGGGCGCCGCTATCAAGTTTCTCCGCGCTGAAATTGTAAGGCGAAGTATGAATGCAGATAACGGCAAAGATCGCGAAAAAGCGCATTGTATCAAAGCCCTGTAAATGTTTTTCAGCGCTCAAACCAACCCCCTCTTATTCAACTTCAAAGGAAATTATGACGGTAAATGATAGTTGCGGATAATCGAGCTCTTTGGGAAAAGCCGGGAACGGGGAAGAATCTTTGATGCTTTTGATCGCGGTCTGCTTTAAATAGCCATTCCCCGAAGATTTGTCTTCGAGGAACTTTAGGTCGAGCAGCTTCCCGTCATTGGCAATGACAAATGAAAGATATACTTCTCCGGTTACGGTGCGCACGTAATTGTAATACGCGGCTCGCCTTATCTTTTCTCTGACGAATTGGTAATATCCCATGTACGAAGGATTTTTGATCTTGTCGGGCTCTACCGGCGGCAAGGAGATCTTTTTCTTGATCGGTATCGTGTCCGGCTTGATCAATGCCGGTTTAATGAAAGGGGATGGGCGCCGCATGTTCTCTATATTCTTTGAAAAAATATTTTGCACGTTATTCTTTGTGTTAGCTGAAGCCGTTATTGTTTCATCGGCGGTTACTTTAGGAGGCAACGCTGCCAGCGGCTGGTTTTTAAGTGAAATGTTCTTGACGGGTATTTCCTGGGCAGGCAGGCGTTTTACATAGCTGATATGAAGCTCCTGCCTCTTCTTTTTTTCCGGTTTATGCAGCAGCCCGGAATATTGGAAGAAAACCAAGCTATGAGCGAGAATAGAAACAGTAAGTGACAGAGGGAATATTTTATTCGGTGACATGATATTAGGTTAACATATCGCGCCTATTTTGCAAGAAATATGCTGTTTCGGTTATCGGTGCTGCAGAAAGCAGCACACCCCGCGCAATTCCGATCAGCGCGGTGGTGTAAAGCAGAAAGCAGCACACCCCGCGCAATTCCGATCAGCGCGGTGGTGTAAAGCAGAAAGCAGCACACCCCGCGCAATTCTGCCGCAGAAGGCGGCATACCCCGCCATTCCAATAAGGAGGGGTGCGATCTGCGCCGGGGGTTATCGGTGTTCGGTTATCGGACAAAAATTACCTCGAACCGATAACCGTAGAATTAAAACTCTATTTTCATGCCGTTGGTGACCGTGAATCCCGGTATAGGGAATTCCCGGATCACCTCATATTTTTGGTTGCTGAGGTTTTCAATAGAAAAGAAATAAGTGTAATTCTGCTTGAATTTCTTTGCTGCTTGGATCCCGAATACGTAAAATCTTTTAACTTTAACCGAGTTGGCGGCATCATGGTAGCGCTTGTCGGTAAATTGAGCGTTTATTTTTATGGAAAAGCCGCGTAGATCAGCGTACGAAAGCGAACAATCAGCTTTATGTTTTGGTTGATAGACAAGATATTTATTTGTTTTGGCATCTTTCGCGCGTAAGAAGGTATATCCGGTATTAAACTGGATATTTTTTGTAAACGATACCTTATTCTCGAATTCTATGCCGTCGGTGAGCGCCGATCCTACATTTTGCGGCATCCAAACTCCCCCTGCCTCCGCCCAGTTGATGAGGTCATGAAAGGCGTTCCTGAAATACCCCAGGCGCGTAGTGAGAAAGCCGCCGCACGATATGGTTGTGCCGATCTCTCCTGTTATTCCTTTTTCCGGTTTTAATGCGGGATTTCCCTTTGCCCATCCTTCGTCAGGCCAGTATAGATCGTTAAAAGTAGGCGCGCGAAAAGACCGGCTGATCAATCCGTGGAATTTTAAGGATGGACTGAAGCGGTAAAGAAAAGAAAAATTGGGATTGCATTGAGTCCCGAAATTTGAATAATCGTCGAATCTTGCGCCGAAGTTGAATTCCAGGTCCTCTAAAGCAATGAATTTGTCCTCTAAATATCCGGCTACGACGTGGTAGTTATGCTTTTGGGAATTAGTGCTGTCATTGGTGTTGCCGATATAGTTAAAGCCGCATATAAGGTGCAAGCGCTCCTGGAAGAATTTTTTATTGCCTCCCAGGTCAAAGCCCGTTACGTTGGTCGTATGGATATCTCTTTTATTTGCGGTATCAAAAAAAGACCCTGCCGTGTTCTCGCTGAAGATCAATTTATCGTAACTATGATAGGATTTCAACGATAATCCGGCCGATTCATCGGGTGTATATTTCCAGGTGAGGTCCTGAAAATTCTTTAGAGTATTTTGCTTGTCATCGGTATCAGGCTGGGATATTGTGCCGGGTGAGCCGAGGTTGCTGGAATAAAATCCTGAATTGAATACGATCGCGTGGGCATCTTGAGGCGTGTATTTGAATTTCGCGTTATAATCCTGCGCGTTGAATAACGCGTTTTCCCGGAAGCCGTCTGAATGGGTATATCCATGGGTAATAAGGTATCCGAAAATCGAGTTTGCGTTCCCATTGACCATTCGCTGGGTATAAGTGCGGTAAGTCCCGATGCTGGAATATAGTTCTGTTTTCGGGCTTTTGAGCGGAGGATCTTTGGTGAGGATGTTAATTGCCCCGCCCATGGCGCTTGATCCGTAGAGATGGGATGCCGGCCCATGCACAATTTCTATCGTATCTACCGTATCAAGCGGGATCATGCTTAGGTCCGCTTCTCCGTCTCTCGGGCTGTTGATAGGCCTGCCGTCGACCATGACTAAAGTTTGCGCCGCGCTTGCCCCGCGCATGCGGATGTTTTTGGTCGCCCCCGGCCCTCCGTAATTACTTATATTGACCGCGGTGAATTGCGTGAGAAGCTCGGTGAGGCCGTTTGAACCTGATTTCTCAAGGTCTTTTGAAGTTATCGTATCGACCTTTTGAGGGGTATTTCCCGATGGTTCTTCGATGCGTGAAGGGGTTACGACAATCTTTTCTAATGACAGGTCCTGGCTGCGCGCGGCCCCATAAAAGCATAAAAGCGTTAGCGCGGTGAGAATTGTTTTCTTGCTGCGTGTTTTCATTTCTATCCTTTCCTTTCCGTCGAAAGTACTTCCTTCATAGGTGATAGACCGGACTTCTCTTACCGCGGTAAGAGTTTACCGTTGCGGGGCAGTGGCGGGGAATTTGTTTTTCCCTTGAAAGTGCCTGTCTCCTGTGCAGGCGCTCTTTGCACTTCCTTCACCTATCGGGGTTAATTATTTTTCGCTGCTCGTGTATTCTTTTATGTCAAGGAACCAGTGCTTCCAGAAGCCTTCTTTTAAGAGCGGTGATGCTTTAACGATCTTCAATTTTCTTTTGAAGATCGGCCCGTCAATGACCAGGGTGTGGTATTCGCCGTTTTCACCGCAGGGACAGATGCCTTTTTTCTTAAGTTCTTCCACCAGGGGGAGGTTTATTTCCCTGCCGATATATTCTTTGCCCATGATATCCGCTTTCGCGCTGACAATAACGGCTTTGAATCCCAGATCCAGGAATTCTTTGATTAAATCTTCCGTAGGGATCTCCCAGAGCGGTTCAACCGCTTGTATACCTATTTCTTTGCAGACGCGCTCAACCCAGCTTTGGTGGTCTAAGAGATAAATATCCCCGAATACCATTGAGGTAACGCCCTGAGGGAGAAATTCATTTACCGCTGATTTAAATTCTTCTTCATATTTCTGCATGTCGGGACTGACTTCTTTCTGCACCAGGGGAACTCCGATCAATTCAGCCTGCAGTTGAAGCAGTTTTCCTTCGAGCCCGTGAAAACAACCCCGTTTTGAGCCGCTTGATATGAAGTTTAAAAGGCATGAGACCCGGTATCCCGCTTTAAGGGATTTGTAGTATGCCAGGCAGCTGTCTTTCCCGCCGCTCCAGGAAGCAATCGCGGTTGTTTTTAGTCTGGTTTTTGTCATAGTATCCATGGGGGAAACCTCCTTGGTTTATAATATACAAAGCCATAATAAAACGATTATTTCGCTTATTTCGTTGACTGCTCCCAGCGTATCGCCTGTCATACCGCCGATCTTACGTGAAAATAACGAGCCTAAGTAATAGGCGGCAATAGTGATGATGAAAAAAAGTAAGAAACCTTTTAATCCGCCGATGATAAGAGCGCAGGTTAACGCGATCAGCGCGGCTTTGAGCACGGTTGCAGGGGTTATCCCGTTAAAGAAAAGCAACGCTTTCCCCTCTTTACGCGCGTAAGGAAATAGGAATATATTCCAAACTAAAGCCCATCTGCTGAGCATGCACATCAGGATGAGCGCTGCCGGCTTTAACTCAGTCGCGATAGAATATAAAAAAGCGATCTTGAGGCAAAAGACGCTTATGATACCGACTACTCCCATAACGCCGATATGGGGGTCTTTCATGATATTTAAGACCTCTTCTTTACTCTTGCCGCTTAAGAATCCGTCCGCGGTGTCAGCCAGCCCGTCAAGGTGCATTGCAGCGGTGAGCATCGCAAGTGAGATCACCAGGACAATATCATTCGAGAGCGCCGGTAATCCGATAACGTTGCCGAGTGACTGAACAAGGCATAATGCGGCGCCGAGTAATAACCCTACAAGGGGAAAATAGGCTAATGATCCCGATACTGTATCTGCGGGCAGCGCGCGCAGTTTTACCGGGAGAATAGTTAAGAACTGAATAGCAAAGAGTAATTGTTTCATTGCGGCAGTTTTTGAGAAACTTTGGCGCTCTCAAAAGAGGCCATTTGGGTCAATATTTTTATCGAAGCGTCGATAATCGGCATAGCTAACGCGGCTCCGGTCCCTTCTCCAAGGCGCAATCCTAAATTTAAAATAGGTTGCAGGCCGATTTCCTTTAAAATTACGGCATGCCCGATTTCAACCGATTCATGGCTGGCGATCATATATTCTTTGGCGAGCGGCTGCAGTTTATAAGCGATAAGCGCGGCCGCGCCTGAATTGAAGCCGTCTATAACAACAGGGACCTTATGTGCCGCGGCTGCCAGGATGATACCCGCGATCCCTCCGATCTCAAAGCCTCCGATTTTTGATAAGACATCTATGGGGTCACGCTCATCCGGCTTATTGACCTGGAGAGCTTTTTTTATAACGGCGATCTTATGGGTAAGCGCCGCATCAGTGATCCCGGTGCCTCTTCCGGTTACCGCTTCGGCTGAGCTTTGAGTCAATACCGCGGTGACAGCGCTTGATGCGGTGGTATTTCCGATGCCCATTTCACCGGTGCCGATAATATCAAGACCGTGTTTAAATTCAGCTTCAAAGATCTCAATGCCGGTTTCAAGCGCCCGGATCGCCTGGCTTCTTGACATCGCGGCGGTTTTTGCCATATTGCCCGTGCCGCAGGCGATCTTTTTCATGATCAGGCCATCTTTGTGCGTCAGATCGCAGGCGACGCCCAGGTCGGCGACGATGACTTTGGCTCCCGCATGTTTGGCCAATACATTGATCCCGGCACCTCCCTCGAGGAAATTGTAGACCATTTGAGCGGTTACTTCTTTCGGGTAAGCGCTTACTTTTTCCTCAGTAACACCGTGGTCGGCGGCAAGGGTGAATATGACCTTGCGGGAAATTTCAGGGTTTTTCGATCCGGTGATCCCGGTGATCTGTTTTGCCAGTTCTTCCAACCTGCCTAAGCTTCCTTGGGGTTTAGTGAGATTGTCTAGCCTTTTTTGCGTCTCCCGCATAAGCGCGCGGTCAATGGCGGTTATTTTCTTTAATGTGGCATTAAGTATATCCATATCATTTCACCTTGATCGGTAATCCGGAGACCATGAAAATAACATTCGCCGATTTCTTGGCGAAAAGTTGATTGACTGATCCTGCGGTATCCCGGAAAGTTCTTGCTAATGCGTTAGCCGGTACGATGCCCAGTCCGACTTCGTTAGAAACGATTACCACGCGCGCGGGCAGTTTTTGAAGCGTATCCGCTAACGAAGACATCGTTTTTTGAATGACTTTCGGCGCTGCGCCCGCTAACATGAGATTTGACACTAAAAGCGTTAAACAATCGATGATAACGCATTCGAAATTAAAATCTTTGCTTTTTACTGTTTTTTCAAGATCGAGTGATTCTTCAAAAGTCTTCCAGTGGGCCGGGCGGGATCGTTTATGGCGCTTAATGCGCTGTTGCATCTCTTTATCTTTAGCTTCCGCGGTAGCAATGTAGGCGACTTTTGTATAGCCTGCGGCTAACTCCAGGGCATGGCTGCTTTTGCCGCTTCTTGCTCCCCCCACAATGAAGGTGATCTTACCCATTTCTTTTAACTTCCTTATCTTTCCTGATCGCCTGATCCGGTATTAAATGATCGGTATTGTTAAAGACCTTTATCCGAGGCTTATTATTACGGTAATCAATAATGCTTACCGCTGTTGAACGCGGTATCTGCTTCCAGAAATCACGGGTTTTCAAGAGATGGGTAATATAGATACTGATCGTACCCCCGTGGCATACGATTGCCGCTGTTTTACCGGCATTGTCCGCGGCAATATCCTTAATGGCTTTTACTACACGCTTCCTGAAATCAGTTACTTTCTCTCCCTGTGGAATAGATACGCTAAAAGGGTCTTTGAGCCACGCGGAATAGAGCGCTGTGTATTTTTTCATGATTTGCGGGTGTTTGAGGCCTTCAAAACATCCGAAGTGCATTTCGCGCAGGCCCGCGATCTTTTCTATTTTCCTGTTCTTAAAGATTATTTGAGCGGTTTGTATAGCGCGTTTTTTATCGCTGGCATAAATCTTATGGATCGGCTCATTTTTGAGCCTTACGCGCAGTAGCGCTGCCTGTTTTTTTCCCGCGGCATTGAGCGCTATGTCTTTATATCCGCAATATTTCTTCTGAACATTCCACGCGGTTTGGCCATGCCTGATCAAAAAGAGTGTTGTTGAGGGCATAATTATTTTACCTGCCTCCCCGGGCATTTATCCGTGCGAGAAACTAGGAGCACATACGGTTTGTTGTTTATCGGGTTTTTATCAACGACCACCACCGTTTTATATACCGATTCGATCGTTTGGTAGGTCAGTACCGTTTCGGGAGAGCCGGCGGCAAAGATCTTTCCTTTGTCGAGCAAAACAAGACGATTGCAATACTCCGCGGCAAGATTTAAATCGTGCATTATAATGACGATGGTGAGTTTTTTGTCGCGGTTGAGGGTTTTGAGCATATCTAATATTTGTATTTGGTGCCCGATATCCAGGTGGGATGTCGGTTCATCGAGGAATAATACCGTCGGCTCTTGAGCGAGCGCTTTGGCGATAAACACGCGTTGGCGTTCCCCGGAGCTTAATTCGTTGATCTGTTTGTCTTTAAGCGTTTCGGTATCTGTCAGTATCATGGCTTCATGCGCGGCTGCCAGGTCCTCTTTTGTTTGCCAGGATAGGCGTTTTTGATGAGGTATCCTTCCCATGAGAACAATTTCAAAGGCGGAAAATGAAAAATTAACCGCGGTATCCTGGGCGACGAACGCGGCTTGCCGGCAGAATTCCTTGAGTTCCATGCGCGCGGTTTCTCTACCGTTAAGCATAATCAAGCCTTGGCGCGGTTTTAAAGAGCGGCTCAGTACGCGTAGGAATGTTGTTTTGCCTGAGCCGTTCGGGCCGATTATTCCCATAAAATCTCCTTTATTGATCTGGAGGGAAATATCGCGTAATATGTCCGCCGTGTAATAACCCGCGTTTAAGTTGCTTATGCTGATCATTTTTCTTGAACTCGTTGGCTCTTTTTGAGCAGTATAATGAATACCGGCGCGCCTATGATCGCTGTGATGACGCCGATGGGTATTTCTAAAGGCGGATATATGGTCCGGGAAACGGTATCGCAGGTGACCATGAATGCCGCTGCCGCCAGGCAGGTCGTGGGAATAAGTATTTTGTGATTTGATCCTACCAATAAACGCATGATATGGGGAATGATCAATCCGACAAAACCGATGATCCCGCATATGCAAACGATCCCTGCGGTAATAAGCGAGGTAATGGTGAGTAATATTTTTTTAACGCTTTCGACGTTAACGCCTACGTGCAGCGCTTCTTCTTCCCCAAGGCTTATCGCGTTGAGGTCCTGAGAAAATATGTAAAGTGAGGCAATGCCCGCGCAAACCAGGGCCGCGACCAGAATGATCAGGGTAACATCATATACCTGCAGGCTTCCCCAGAGCCACCAGGTAATACCATGCAGGGTTTCATTCCCGGAAATAGAGACCAGAAAAACTATGATCGCCGAAAGCGCGACCGATACGATGACTCCTGAAAGTATCAGCGATTGTTCTTGTATCTTATTGTTTTGTTTGGCCAGCGTATAGACTAAAATGCAGCTGGAGATCGCCCCGAAAAATGCCGTGAAAGGAAAGTAGATGCGGGATATTCCGGCCATCAGCCCGATAACCGCTGCCAGTCCCGCTCCGCTTGAGGTCCCCAGGAGGTATGGTTCGGCAAGAGGATTGCGTAGAATAGCCTGGAGCACTAATCCGGACACAGCTAAACCGCTGCCGGCTACTATCGCGACCAATATCCGGTAGAGGCGCAGCGTCAGGATCGGCTGGTTCTCCTTGCTCAGTAATTCTTTGATCGTGAGATGGACGGCGCCTTTGACGATGCCGATGATGACCGCGATGACTAATATTGCCCCCAGCCAGAGTAATGTTCTTTTAAGATTGATATTCATCTGTTTTATAGAAAGAGAGCCTGTTCGTAAGTTTAAATGATAAAGATTAAATAACAAAGGAAGATTAAAGGTTTAATGTGTAAATTTTAAGATTTAACCTTTATTCTTTGAATTTCCTTTGTTCTTTAGATTTTAACCTTTAAAATTAACTTAATGTTTTTGTTCCCCGGACAGGTACAATTTCTCATATAATAGCCTGAGTCCCTGGGTGATACGCGGTCCCGGCCGCAGTATTATGTCCGGTTCAATGTCGTTATAGATCCGGTTATTCTTGACGGCATTGATCCGTTGCCATCCAAAACGTTTTTTGACCATTTCAACCGGTTTTTCTTCAGTCATATAGGCTAAGAATATGCAGTCGGGATTACGTTTGATGACTTCTTCCGCGCTAAAAATACTATACGGACGCAGCGTGTCTTTCGCGATATTGACCCCTCCCGCTAAAGTAATGAGTTCATCAATAAATGAAGGGCTTCCCGCCGTAGTAAGAGGCTCGAACCATATCTCGATGAATACTTTGAGGCGTTGAGCTTCAGGGATATCCCGTGTTTGCCGGCTAATATTGCCGATTTCAGCGCGCATAACGTCTGTCAATTGCTGGGCCTGAACGTCTTTTTTTGTCAGGCGGCCTATTTCCATAATAGATGCGAGCAATTCATGAATATTTTGCGGGTCAGCCACATACACCGGAAGCCCGTATCGCTTTAAACTTTCAATTGTCGGGTTTTGCTCCAGTCCGGTACAAAATATGTAATCCGGCTTAAGCGAGAGGATCTTTTCAATATTGGGAGAACTAAAATCTCCCACTTTTTCTTTGTTTTTGGCTCTTGGCGGATAATCGCAAAAGGAGCTGACACCCGCAATTTCATCATCAAGGCCTAAAGCAAAAAGGATTTCCGTGGTTGACGGCGCTAATGAAATGTAACGGGAATTTTGCGCGGCAAACAGCGGGCTGACGCTTATGAAAAGTAAACAGATACTGATAATGGTTTTTTTCATGTGAGTATGTATATATTCCGCGCTTAAGCACCGCCGCAAAAATCGGCTTGTGGATCACTTTTTAACTAAATTAAGAAATTTACTTTAACTGTTAAATACTTGTATCCCTCGTTTAAGCACTTGAAAATTCATAAAGATTCTGTATGGGGAGCGGGTGAATCTTGATGAATTTTCAGCGTAAACTCGGGATGGTTTTTCCGCCAAAATTAAGTGTGAGAGCGGAAAAACAAAAAACCCCCGGCCAGTTATTTCTACGAAACTGTGCTCGGGGTTGCACCCTGTTTTAAAGCCTTGTCCTCGAGGTATTACCAATATGCAGGTGAGGTGTTCTGACTCGGAGATGATCCTACTTTTCCGCGCCTTCCCGGAGTGTTCCTCCAGTGGCTCAAATAGCGGAATTTCGTACTTCCTTACAGCAGCGGGACTGTGCTTGAATTTCACAAGCTTCCCTTACCTGTGTATAGCCTAACTGAATTATCCTGTTGTGTCAAGAAAATTATCTTTTAATCTAAATGCATCCAGGACTGAGTGCGTGAATCATAACACCACCGCCAGTAGGCAAAAATGGAATATAATACTATATAAGCCCCTTGCGTTTGATTATAGTAATAGCGCGGGTAAAAGCTGCTTTTGATCTTCGCAGCATCCAGGGCGGCGGGGTAGCTCCCTTCAATTTGTTTGTACGCTTCAAGTTCTTGTATGATGCGGGGCCCTTCGGAGTAAATAAGTTTCGCCCTCACTACGATAAGGATTGGTATTAAGACACAGAGGCCACCGAGAATTACGTGTTTTATTTTCATCGATCAGTTTATTTGAAGCATGAGTTATTTCCTGGCGCGGTACATGATGACATTTATCCTTTCAAGTGTAATCAAGCCTTCAGCAACCATCGTGTCGATCGAAGGAATGAATTCATTGATCTTTTCTTCGCTGTCAACGATCTCAATAATAACCGGCAGGTCTTCAGAGAGTTCAAGTAGTTTTGTCGTGTGTAAGCGGCTTTGACACCCAAACCCCATAAAACCCTTTATAGCGGTAGCCCCGGCTAAGCCTTGCTTGCGGGCGAGCAGAATAAGTTCTTCATACAGCGGTTTTCCGTTCCAGGTATCTGTTTCATCGATAAAGATGCGCAGTAATTTTCCTTCTGCGGGAATTTTCATGGCTCCCCCTTTTTATAAAATCCTTCCTAAGAAAATGCCGATGCGAAATATAATAAAGCCGGCAATGACGCTTACCATAATATTCGCCAGCGCGCGTAAGTCTTGGCCGTCTTTTATAAGATTGTTTGTTTCAAAGATCAATGTGGAAAAGGTCGTAAAAGCTCCGCAGAAGCCTATCATCAAGAGTAAACGCGCGGACGGCCCAAGTAAGAGCTTGTAATCGCTGAGTGCCGCAAGCAGCCCCATGATAAAACAACCCAGGAGGTTAACGGTGAGAGTCCCGTAGGGGAAGCCGCTGCCGAATAATTGGTAGGTCGCGTTCGAGATAAAATACCGGGCGACTGTACCGAGGGAGCCTCCGATAATCAGATAAATGATCTTTGTCAGGAGCATCTGGTTTAAACGGGATCTTTTTTAAGGTCACGGGTAATAAGTATCACGTTTCCGTTATATTCAATGCGCTGTCCAGTGCGGATCTTCGCCGCTTTACGCGTTTCAACCTTTCCGTCGACCTTAACGAGGCCTGAAGCGATGGAATATTTAGCGGTGCCTCCGCTTTCAAAGAGTCCGGTAATTTTAAGTATTTTAAAGAGTTCAAGGTATTCGCTGGTCAGGTTGAAAGAGTCCATGGCTTTTAATATTCTATGCCCTTGCGGGCGTTTATCCCTTTTTTGAAATAGTGTTTGATTTCCTTGATCTCGCTGACCAGGTCAGCGCAGTCCTTAATCTGTTTTGGGGCGTTCCTGCCGGTAAGGACCAGTTCTACGCAGGAAGGCGTACCTTTTAGCAATGAAACGACCTCTTCTATTCCGATAAGCTTCAGGTTGACCGCGCAATTGATCTCATCAAGGATGATTACGCTGTAAGCGCCTGAGGCTATCGCTTTGCGCGCGGCTTGGAAACCGCCTTGCGCGAGTTCAATATCTTTTTTTGCCGGCGATTTCCGGATAAAACATTGGCTGCCGCATTGTTTGACCGTGATCTTTTTGAGCTTATGTAACGCCGTCAACTCGCTGGTCGGCCGGCTCTTTAAGAACTGGCAGATATATACTTTGAGCCCGGCGCCTGCGGCGCGCAGCGCTAACCCTAAGGCCGCGGTGGTCTTTCCTTTACCATCCCCGGTATAAACGTGGATCATTGTGTTACCGCCTTCCAGCTCATGATCCCCAGCGCGCAGAGTACACTGACGATTGTCCCCGCGCCGATTATTCCTGCCATGATCGAAAGAAAGGCGTATCGAAAGCGTATCTTAAAAAGAGAAGCAGCGATCACTCCGCTCCAGGCTCCGGTCATGGGTAGGGGGATTCCTACAAAAATGGCAAGGCCGAGTGCTTCGTATTTTTGTATGGAATCGGCATTTTTCATGGTGCGTTTCTCGATCCAGGTAAAAAAACGCGCGAACCAGGATAATCTCCTTAATTTCCGTGAAATCGGGTCGCATAAAAAAAGCGCTGGCGCGACAAAGCTGGCGTTTCCCAAAATTGACAGCCAGAAGGCTTTAGATAAAGGCATTCCCAAAGATAGCCCTAAAGGGATCGCCCCTCTTAATTCTGAAACAGGCAATGCCGCCACAATAAATACGATCCATTCTTTCGGTAAGTCCCGCAATCCTTGAAGTATTTCATTTAACATGTGAAGCCTTCTTCCTGTGAAGTAGTCTTTGTTTTAGTTATTACGCGCGTCGCTGCCGGTATTCCCGAACTTCCCTATCAAAGGGACAAAAATACAGCCGCAGATATAGGTGGATTCAAGTTTATGGTTTTCTTTTTTTACCAATGTTAACATTTGGCTGCCTTGAGGCCCTAAGGGTAAAACAAGTTTGCCGGATTCGATAAGCTGTTCGGTTAACGGCAGCGGTATCTGAGGGCTGGCTGCCGTGATAATGATCCGGTCAAAAGGAGCTTCTTCTTGCCATCCTAATGTCCCGTCCCCCGCTAAGAAATGGATATTCTTATACCCCATTTCAGCGAGGGTAGAAGCCGCATGTGACGAGAGCTTTTGAAGGCGTTCGATGGTAAAGACCTCTTTCGCCAATTCCGCAAGTATTGCCGTTTGATACCCTGAGCCTGTGCCGATCTCAAGCACTTTTTCGGCTCCGCTTAAGTCCAGAGATTGCGTCATGACCGCGACAATGTAGGGTTGTGAGATGGTTTGTCCTTCTCCGATAGAAATGGGGAAATCAGCGTAAGCGCTCGCCCTTTTATCGACAGGGATGAAGCGGTGACGTTCGACTTTTCTGAAGGCGTCAATGACCCTCTTATTATTGACGCCCCGCGCAACGATCTGCTCTTCAACCATACGTTTTCTTAATGCCGTGTAATCCATAGTTCTCTGAGAATGAACCTGATGAAACGGATAGTGTCCCAGACCGGGTGGATGCTGCTTTTTTCATCCCGGTAGATTGTTTTGACCGGGACCGATTCAATACTGAATCCCAATCGTGCCGCTTGAATGAGGATCTCGGATTCAGCTTCGTATTTATACGTTCTGAGGCTGATCTTTTTCAAAACTTCGCTTCGTATGAGCCGAAAGCCGCACTGCGTATCAGGGATCATTTGCCTGCATAACCGGGATATGATCCAGGACATGAATTTATTAGTCTGGACGCGTATGAAGGGCATATTTTGGACCTGATTCATGCGATTGCCGATCAATATGCCGGCGTTTGATCGCTCGGCGACCGTAATAAAGTGGGCTGCTTCCTCCGGAAGGTGCTGGCCGTCACCGTCCATGGTAACAACAGCGTCAAATCCCTGTGAGAGGGCGTAATCAAAGCCTTTGGTTAATGACGCGCCTTTACCGATATTCTGAGGGTTTTCCAGGACAACTGCCCCGGACAGCTTTGCGAGGGAAGCAGTGTTATCCGATGAGCCATCGTCGATCACTATTGTAGCGAGGTTTTGTTCCCGCAGGCACTTGATGAGGCCTTCTATGGCGCGTGATTCGTTATAGGCAGGCATGATAACGCATGATCTCATATTTACGGGTCTATCCAGTATTTTCTGAACATATACCATTGCTCCGGGTATTTTTTGATATATGTTTCAATAATTGTTTTATAAAGGATGGTGATCTCTTTGAGTTTTTTTTCATCTAGATCAAAGCCGCTGTTCTGGTGCTGGCTGTTTAACGTATGCTCGGGTAGATCGATCGGTTTTTCAAACCTGAGGGTAAAGCTGTCATCGGGGTTACGCAGCATGAATCCGGGAATGATCGCAGCTCCTGTCTTGAGCGCGAACGCTGCCGGGCCCTTCGGTAAGGTTGTGCATTTGTTCAGGAAATCTACCGCTATTCCTTTTTCTTTGGTGAAATCCCTGTCACCTACCAGCGCCAGCAGCTTATTTTCTTTTAAGACGGTCAGGCTTTGCCTGACTGCTTTTCCAAAGGGTATGATCTTAACGTTCTTTATCCCTCTTTGGAAATTGAAGAAATCATTTACTTTCTTGTTTTTGTGCGGGAGCGCGACCGCCCAAAATGGATATCCCAATTGCGCGACAACGACCCCTCCTAATTCCCAATTGCCGATATGCGCGGTTAAAATTATGCCGCCCTTTCCTTTTTTTAAAGTTTCATCCAGGTAGTGCAGGTTTTCTATAGAGATGTTATTCTTGATATATTCTTTGTTGAGAATAGAAAACCTGAAGAAATCCACGAGGTACTTCGCGAAATTCCTGAACATCTCCAGGCGTATCTTCTTGCGTTCCCGGAGGGTCTTTTCAGGAAAGATAGCCTTCAGGTTCTCTTTTACCGTTTTACGGTCAATGTTCGCGAAAAGGAAATGCACGTCGGAGATGAATATCGCCAGGCGATAACTCAGCTTCAAGGGCAGCGATAATACTAAAAATTGCCCTAAACGGTAAAGTATATAATTAAACATATTAAGACAATTACGGATTTAATCCCTGTTATTTAAGGCTTAATATCAATTTGCTAATATCAATGCTGGAATTTGGCTTGCTGATCGCCCCGGCGGATTCGCGTAATGCTTCAAGGACCTGCCGGTTCCCGCTTAATTCATCGATCGTAAAATTAATTTTGTTGGGTTTGTCTATTTTGATCGCCGCGTGTTTTTGAGTTAAATAAAGGGTATTATTGATCTCCTGCCCCGGTATGGGTTTTACGATGATCAAGGGGAGCTTTTTGGCCAATGCTTCCGCGGTGGTGATCCCTCCGGGTTTAGTGATAATGATATCCGCGATAGTCATAAGTTCGTTAATAGCGTCGGTATACCCGAAAAGAACTATCTTTTTTTTGTATTTTTTTATTTTTCGCTTTAAAGATTTATTCAGTTTTTTATTTGTCCCGGTAACGATGATCTCTTGAATATTCTTTGTTACTTTTTCTAAAGATTTAACGATCGTTTTAATGGGCCCGAGTCCCTGGCCTCCCCCCATGATCAAGAGCGTTGTCGCTTCAGGGTCAAGTTTAAGTTTTTTGATTGTTTTGTCGCGGTCAACCGGCTCGTTGAACTTCGGGTCAAAGGGGATCCCTAAATCTTTTATCTTCACCGGGGCTATGCCTTTTTTAACGAGATTTTGCGACACCTCTTCCGAGGGGGTAATATAATAATTGACCGCATCGTAAACCCAGTATGAATGAGGGACGTAGTCGGTCAATACGGCGATAAGCGGTATGGGGGAAGCGTAGGTTTTTTTGTAATCCGCGACCATCCCGCAGGGGAATGCCTGGGTGCAGACAACGACGTCTGGTTTAAAACGGTCAAAAAGGTTCTTGAGCTTCGGTGAATTGAATTTGTGGATCACCTCTTTTATTTTAGCGATCTTTTTTGCTATGGAGGGGTTATCGTAAAGGTAGTCCCAGATCTTCGGGGTCCGTTTAATAATGCTCATGTAAATGCTGTTAACTATTTTTTCTGAGATCGGGTTTGTGTAATTAAAGGCATTGATGTTGAGGATCTCGGTATCCGGGGATAATATCTTGAGGGTTTTCTCGATCGCAAGTGTGGCGCTGTGGTGCCCGGAAGTTTCAGAGATGTACATGAGAATCACTCGTTTTTTTGCCATAGTTAGATCTTTCCTTCTTGATATGCTTTTGTAAATGCATTTACAACGGCAGGGTTGAATTGTTGGCCGGCGAGGCTCTTTATTTCTTGAAGCGCCGCTTCTTTTTCTTTCGCTTTACGATAGGGCCTGTCCGTTGTCATGGCATCGAAGCTATCCGCAACTGCGATAATGGCGGCGATTAAGGGGATGTTGTCTTCACGTAAGCCTTCGGGGTAACCCTTGCCGTCATAGCGTTCATGATGGTATTTTACCCCTAAAATGGCGTTTCCCAGCTCACCGATGGATTGGAGGATATTAGCGCCGATCGTGGGGTGTGTCTGCATTTTTTTCCACTCTTCAGCAGTCAGAGGCGCTTCTTTGTTCAAGATGCTTTCCGGTATGCCGATCTTGCCGATGTCATGGAGCAGCGCGGCAATATGCAGGTCCTCGTAGAATTTATCGGATAAGTTCGCGGATTGCTCCTGGATAACTGTTTTAGCGATTTCAACGCTGTAATGCGTTACCCGTTCAGTATGGCCGTGGGTGTAGCGGTCTTTGGCTTCGACTGCGGCAGCAAGGGCGACTGTTGTGTTCATGAAAAGTTTCTGCCTTTTGTCTAACTCGACCTCCAGCTGTTTAAAGAGGCGGGCGTTGCGTATTGCCATAGCAACATCAGAAGTGAGTGCGTTGAAAAATGCCAATTCATCATGACCGAAAGCCCTCTTGTTCTTCTTGTTCCCTAAAAAGAGTATTCCGATGAGGTCTTCCCGGTAAAAGCTCGGGATACAAACTGCGACATCAAAGATGTCGAGCTGATAGAGCACCCGCTCGAGGAGCGTCCGCAACTGCGCGTCCATGGTTTTATCTTTTTTTAAAATGCGTTCGGCTTCCCTGTAGACAAGGGCTTCATGGTTAAAAAGCGCTTTCTCTTTATGTTCACGGAAGAAGCGGATCAAAGGATTATCCATGTCGAGGCGGGCAAATCCTGCCGGTACCTTTAACCCGAGCGGCCCGCGAGATACGGTAAGAATGTAGGTGTTTTGTTCCGGATGATGCAACAAGATACCTGCGTGGCGGACTTGTACCTTTTGCACAACGAGCCTGACGATCATTTTTATCAAGAGGTCCGGCTCATGCACCAGTATCATGCTTTTTGCGGCTGCTTCCAGTTCTTTCTTATAGTTAATGCCCATGTTCTCCTACGTTTTCTTTAAAAAAGACAAAACTATCTTTTCAAGTTCTTCAAGTTCTAAAGGTTTATGGATATAGTCGGAAGCTCCCAGGTTGATGCATTTTTTGAATATTTCTTCTTCTTCCGGTTTTTTGCCGGTTACCATGATGACTTGAATATCCTTGTTCTTTTCCTTTATGCATTGTAACGTTTCGATGCCGTCTTTGCCGTCCATTTTGATGTCAAGTAATACCAACTGAGGGCGTTCTTTGTCTATTTTTTCTAACGCTTCATTGCCGCTGGCCGCGGTCAAAACTTCGATTTTACGCTTGCGGAAGAAACTCGCCGCGAATTCCCTGACATCTTCTTCGTCATCAACGATCAATAATTTTGCCATTATTCCTCCTTATTAATATAGCGTACTTCGTTAAGATTTGAAAGTTTTTTTATTGCCCGCCTCTCCTTATTCAAATGTCAGCGTCAATGAAAAATTTTCTTCCGGTCTTCCCAGTTTCGCGGGCATCGGTGAGAATGGAGATGCTTCTAATACGCTGAGTTCAGCAATAACGTTTAAATTCTGGTTAGTGGAGGAAATAATGTTTACCGGGCCTTTGACATTACCTGTATCGTCAAGGGTAAAAGACAAATAGACTTTGCCTTTTTGAGCCGCATCGGGGCGTATTTTTGCCTTCATAACGGCTTTTATCTTATTTTTAATGGATGATTTGTATGCTTCTAATGAGTCGGGCTCCGCCTCTTCATTCCCGGCGGCATTGTCCAGTCCGTGGGCTTGGGCAAAAGACTGGATATAGCTTATATCTTTATCCCCGGTGAGGCTGTTGTAATCCAGGGGTTCAGCTCCGCTGATCACATGCGGGGTAATAAATATAACGAGCTCGGTCTTGATGTTCTCGGTCCTTTTATTTTTCGTGAAAAGGTTCAGGATCGGTATATCACCCAGGATGGGGATCTTCTTTTCTTCTTTTTCCTGCTGGTCTTTTTTGAGGCCGGCGATAATAATGGTTGTGCCGTCTTTTACCATGATCGTTGTTTCTGATTCAGATGTGGTAACGATGGGGATTTGAGTGATCTTCCCGTCGGCAGTTATATCCGTGCGTTTGGCAGAGCTGATCTCCGGTTTTATTTTCATGGTGACGAACCCATCCCGGTTTATCGTAGGGGTAACATAGAGCTTGATGCCGACATCCACAAAATTCACAGATTGAGAAGTGACTGCCGATTCTCCCGATTGCGTGATCGCGGAAGTGATATAGGCCTCTTTCGTCCCAACGAGGATCTTTGCTTCCTGGTTGTTCAGGGCCATGATCCGGGGGCTCGAAAGGATCTTGGTCTTTCCTATTGTTCTGAGAAGGTCGATCACCGCTTTATAATCGCCTTGTGTATTTACTGTTTCGTTTGCAGCGGCGACTCCGAAAGATAACTTGTTCGGTATGGAGGTAACATCGCTTAAAGAGGGCGCGGCAAGCGAGCTGACGAGGCGGACATTGTTTTTAAGCCAGTAATCCCAGTCAATTCCCATGGTGAACTGGTCTTTTTGAGGGCTGATCTCAATGATCTGGGCGTCTATTAAGACCTGTTGTGTCTTTTCATCAAAGGCAGTGATGATCCTTGCTATTTCATTGAGCTTATCAGGGTAATCGGTTACCGCGATCTTATTTGTCCGTTCATCGATCTTCATGGAACCGATTGATTTTGTGATCGATTCAGCAAGCTTTGCGCTGATCTTTTCCGCCGTGGCGTATTGAAGCTCAAATATCCTGGTTTCCAGGGGTAAGTCTGTTTTCTCGATAAAGCTTCCTATTTCTTCCATCTTCTCCTGCGTATCGACAATGGTCAGGGTATTTGAACCTTCATCGACCACAACTTTACCGATATTCGATTTGAGCTGCAATATGGCTTTTGATAAGTCGGCAGCTTTGGCATTCTTTAAATGGAATACCTGTACCCTTTTTTTGTCCTGGAAGCGTTCACCGTTAATAAGTTCATAATCCCTTTGCGTCATGACGTTGATTATATCGTTTTTCTTGTCATAAGCCAATTCATTGGCGGATAAGAGTATCTGAAAGGCTTCCCACAGGTCGACATCTTTCAGGAAAAGGGTCACTTTACCCGTTACATTCTTGCCGACGATGATATTTAAGCCGGACCGTGTCGCCAGCATCTTAAGGACATCGGTAATGTCCATGCCTTTGATATCAAGGGAAATTTTGTTTTGTTCGGTTGGCTTTGATATTTCCATTTGCCTCTGCTGCGGGCTTAAGGGCTTTTCCTGCGCGAAGGCCCGTATGTTCAAGAGGAGTATGAGTAAACATAAATATGCGGTAATTGTTTTTTTCATCTTTTTTCTCCTTTCACAGCAAGTGAAACACCCGCGCAATTCCTCTTAAGCGCGGGGTGTAAAACAGCAAGTGAAACACCCGCGCAATTCTGCCGCAGCACTCCAGCTCATAGGTATACTGGGTGCGCCCTTTCTGGGCAGAAGGCGGCATACCCAGCAATCCGATAAGCTGGGGTGCTATGAGCGCGGGGTGTAAAACAGCAAGTGAAACATTCCGCAGTAAGCGTAATACCCTGCGGTCCTTTGTACCGGGGTGTCCCATTTATAAATAGAGTTCAAATTTCTGTCCCTTAAGATTAAGGATTATTTTGCCGTCAAGTATATCTTCTACCTGAAGATCTCCTATGAGTTGTCCTTTGGAAACATAAAAGGTCTTGCCTGTTTTTTTGTCTTCTATGACTGCCTGCGGGTTATCGCCGGCAATGACCCCAATAAGGTTTATGTCATTGAGGATGTCGTGATTGACTGCTGAGGCGCTCGCGGCTGTTTCCTGCGCGGGTTGGCTGTGAAACATCTCTTGATTGGCGATGCCCATCCGGTAAAACTCAAGCGGTTTTATGGAGCTTTGATCTATAACAGGCTCCTGCTTGATGTTTTGTTGCTGTATGTCAGGAATCTTGATCCGGGAAGGGATCAAAACAGGATAAACGAAGGAGCCGGTAAAATAAGCCAGAGAAATAAAAAAACAGATCAATACTATTCTTGACGGATTCAATGATAAGATCTTTTTCCGCAGGTTGGCCGTTAACTTTTCTTTTTTTGCCCGGCTAACTGGTTCTTGGACAGGGTTGACCCTTCCGGTTTGCAGTACCGATTGTTTTTCCGGGGGAAGCTGCCGTTTGGGCTCATTTCGTATAAGCCGTAAAAGTTTTTCTTCAGGGGAAATGTTGTCAGCCATAATTAGACCCGCGCCTTTAATAGATTTTGGATAATTTCTTCGTTGACTGTGTGTTTATCCTGCATGACGATAGTCTCGAGGGCATCATGGCAGAGCAGCGCTATCTTTCGGGGATGCCCTTGAGTTTGCTCATGGATCAAGCGGATCGCGCCCGGTGAAAATAACTCGTCGGGAGACTTATGCCCTGCCTGCAGAAGCCGGAATACGATCATTTCTTTTACTTCTGTTTCATCGAACGGATTAATAGTGTATTTAAGGGCGATACGATCGACGAAGTTATTGATCCTCTTGATCCTCGGCAGGAGTTCCATTTGCGCTAAGATCACCAGTTGTAAAAGCTTGAATTCATTGGTTTCATAGTTAAGCAGCATGCGTAAGACTTCGAGGTTCTCGGTCGAGATGGTTTGCCCTTCATCAATTAGGAGAATGATCGTTTTATTTTCGTTAATACCGGCATGAAACAAATATTTTTCCAGGTCTTCCTTAAAGGTCAATGTAGATTTAAAAGTCGATCTTATCCCGAAAATCTTTGTCAGGCTCAATAAGAACTGAAATTCTGATTTGTACCCCGGGTCGAGTATCATGTGGAAGACAAAGTCATTTTCGCTTTTAAAAGTTTGCAGGAGCGTGCGAGAGAGCGTTGTTTTACCCATGCCGACGTCACCTAAGATCAAACTTAAGCCTCTGCGCAGCCGTATGGCGATCTCGATGCGTTTGAGCGCGGTGTCGTGGCTGACGGAACGATACAGAAACGAAGGGTCAGGGCTGGTGGAAAAGGGTTCTTTTTCAAGGCCTAAAACCTTAAAGTAACTCATTTTTTATTTCTTTTATTGATTTGCCTTGTTTACGTAAATTGCGGATTGCTTTTAAAGTTTCAACGCTGGAATCATTGAAATACCGATAATGGGTTTCAGGGCTCCGGCTGATCTCTTGCAGAAGGCCGATCTTGAGGTAAAACTTTATGGTGTGAATTGAATAACCGGTAATGCGAGCTAAATCTTTTATTAAGTAAGTGTTAGAAATAGCCACCTCCCTTTACTCTCTAGTTGGAGAGTATATCAGTTCCTGCGTATTTGTCAAGAATTATTGAGTAAGCTTTTGGGAGTAATAATTATGTTCTTGTGATCTATGGTTTGGATGGTTTAATCAATAGCAAGTTTGGAAACGCTGAAATTCGCTTCAAGCAACGCGGAGTTACTGCGGGAGTTGAATTGAAATCGCTTGATCCGTAATAATAAAAGTGAGTTCTCCAGGTCATAAATGAATTTAATATAATCATTGAGTGAGCCTTCTGTCCTTAATTCGATCAGGATTTCATCGTAACTGCCTTCAGTTTTTCGCAATTGAGGCCTGATATCTAAGATACGGATATGAGCGGTATTCGCCATATTCTCAATTTCTGAAAGGGTTATAAGCGTTGAATTCTCTTTTACCCCGGAAGCCGGTTTTTCAACGTTTAAATAGTTGTATTTTGTTTGCAGGCTTTGTTTTTGGCTTAAAAGTATAAGGTATTTTTTCAATTTCATTCTTGTACTGAGGATATCTTTATTTAAAAGGCTGTTTTTCCGGATGACGGGTGTTATGGTAAAATTATACAATATGCTCAAGAAGACTATCCCTATTGTAGCGAATAAAGTGGTTTTTTCTCTTTGAGTGAGTATTTTCTGCATTACTGTTTTCCCGGAGTATTGTTACAGGTGATTTCAAAATCCACTATATCGCCGGTTTGGCTTTTATTCTGGGTAGCATATTTTACTTTTACCGTGAAATTCTTGAATACCGGCTGTTTTTCTATTTGAGATACAAATTCGAATATGATACTTAAGGTTTGCGCTTGGCCGTGTAATATGATCTGCGAATTTTCTTCATAGGTGAAGCTGGTTAATGATATCGCCCCGGGGAGCGCTTTGTTCAATTCATAGAATACTTGAAGGCTTGAAAGCCGCTTTTCCGCCCTGCTTGCTAATATCTTAAGTCTGGTATCGATCTCTTCAAGCGGTTTTGCCTGCGCTTCCAGCTTTGAAAGTTCATTTTTTAAGCGGGTTAAATAATCGGCTTTTGTAGCAAGGAACTTGTTTATTCCGGCGCCTACCATGAATATGATGCCAAGGGTCATGAGAGAAACGCGGATATATTCAGAGCGCCGGGTGAGCCTTTTATGTACTGATTTGATATCCTGAGGGATGAGCTTTAAGGATTCTTCCGGTTCGCTTTTGCCCAGGCCGAATAAACCGGCATAAGAAAACGGCGTTTGAGAGAGTACTTCGTTTACCGCATCGGATAATCTTAATTTATCGGGGAAGAGCCGCATTTCACAGGACGCGATGGACTGTTCATCGAGCATTTCGTTGATCCGCGCCAGTGATTGTTTGGTCCCTAAACAGACCATTTTTTGAGGAGCCGGTCTTCCTATTTCTTTTATAAAGGCATCCTGGGTCTTTAGGATCTCTTCTCGCAGCAGGTTTTTCCAGAAGGATGAGTCGCCGCTTAATTTAAAGTACCGGTTGAAGATTATCTTACCGTTACCGGTGACGATCAATTCTACCTGTTGTCCGTCAATATCCAGAAGCATCACGGGATCGGTCTCCCGGGGGAATAAAGCGCAAAAAAGATTATTAATGCCGTAGGAACTTAAGATAAGCGAAAGTTTAGAGTATTTGAGGTTGTTAAAGATACGGAGAGAGCGCTTGACAGATTCTGCATGGGCGATAACCGCGTTGATCAGCGTAAAGCCGTTTTTATCTTGATCAATCACCTGATAGGCGGTGATCAATTCTTGCGTGGGGTACGGCAGGTATTGTGAAGCTTGTAAAGAAAGCATTTTATCTATTTCTTCGGGTATGTTTGTGGGGAATTTGAGATACCGGCAGGTCGTGTTCGCGCGAGGGAAAGAAAGAATGATCTCCTGCCTTTGGAATCCGAGTTTTTTTAAGGTTTCAGCTAATGTTTGCGCGATCTTTTTTTCGTCCGCTCCCTCATCGGCGGGCAATGCTATGACTTCTAATGCGGTAAAATCAAAGGGGCCAGTACGCTCGGGAGCGCATGTAAGCACCCTGACGGTATTTTCGATCACCTGGCAGACAAAAATCTGATTTTTAGCTTTAGCTTTCATGAAAGGATATTATTTTCTTTTCTTCCCGGTTGTAAACCGCGGCAATGCCACTCTTTATTGTACCCGTATTTCCGGTAACTTCAATTAAAAAATAGTTGGATTTAAATTCAACTTTTTCAACGAGGCTGTTGAATATGTTGGTTTCTTCATCTCCGGAGAGCGTTATGGTGATCCCGTTCTTATCAAGGAATTCACCTTGAGTGTCGCGCAATTCTATTATTTTGGACGCGACCGCGTCCGCGTAATTGTCTTCGAGCGGTTCCGCAAGGGTACGGGCGACATACCGGCAGAAGACCTTCAGGGTTTCAGGTGAAGCGGTGTTTATATTGATCGCATCCGTTGAATTGCTGCCATAGGTGGTTATAAAAATCCTTAGTTTCTCCAGATATTCTTTGGTGAAATCTTTAACCAGGAGTAATTCTTCAAGAACGCTGAATTTATCCGCTTTACAGGGATAACCCGCTTTTTCATAAATTTTATTTTCGTCGGCCTTGTCTCCCCTCCAGATCAGGATATTATCAATAAGATCATTCGGGTTAGGGATCTGGCAATTTTCAAACAGAGAAAGCAATAATTCCCGGGAAGCGGTATTGATGTTGATCGAACGTTCTTCATCGCGTACCCCGAATACCAGGCTATTTTCCTGGGTGTTGGCCGCCTGATAGCTGACGCTTGAGAAGCTGCCTGAGTCTTGACTAAAGGCGATCTTTCCAAATATATCTTTGTTGTTCGCCCAGCTTTCTCTCAAGGAGTCGCGATCCGGCGTCTGGTCATTATCGATCTCCCTGATCGCGCGGTTTAATCCCGCGTGAGCGCAGTATTGAGCTTTAAGCTTGTTTTTATGGAAATTGCTGGCCTTGAGTGAAAATGAAACCCGGTGGGCGATACTTATTGCAAGTATCGCTAAAATAATAAGTGTCCAGAGAGTAATTATCAGCGCTTGCGCTTTATTTCGTATCATCGATGTCGTGACCGGTTATTATCCTTAAGGCAGATAAATAGTCCGTTCCAAGGTAATCGGTGTTTTTTGCTTTATCGACAGGATCACCTTTACCGCGTTCGGCAATTTCTCTTGAGCGCTCCAGGTCGCCTGCCACAGGAGCGGTTCTTTCGGGTCGGCAGCCAAGCCGTACGAAAACAAGATCGTGTCGATATCACCTACCATTTCTTCAGGTTGGATGCTGGAATTTTCGTTGAGGCTTTCCGCGTTCTTCCGGCATAACCGCAACAGTTTCTTATCAGAAAGTTTATAGGAAATAAACGCGAAATCTTTAGAACGACTGTTCCCTTCGTAGCTGTCGAGTATAGTCAGAAAACTGATTTCAGCCGCGGTTCCCGAGAAATGAGGCTTGCTTTTTGAGAACAAGAACGCATTTCTTAAGTCGGTATTGATGCGTTCTAATATGTACCCTCCTGTTGAATAACCGTTGAGGGTTTCGTCAATGTTCCCGTAGCCAAATATCCCCGTTTGGAGCGCAGAAAAAATACTGAGGGCTACGATGACTAAGAGCGTTGAGGCAATGAGTAATTCTATAAGCGTGAATCCCCGGTATTTATTGGTCATCGTAAATATGTTTGCATGGTCATCTTTTCTTCCCTTTTTGACCTTTTCCAGGCTATTTCAGCGTTTAAGGTATATAGGTTTAGGTCTTTGTTGAGTTCATTGAGAAAGCGCATTTGGAACCTTCCAACGGTTTTGCGGCTGTCAGGGGGTTCAAAAGCGATAAGGGCGTTATTTTCCTTGAATTCGAGCTCTTGCAGTTTGTCTTTCGCCAGGAAAATAGCTTGTATCATGTCGGAGGATAATGCCGCTGAGCGGGTTGAAAAAGTGAAACCCTGTAAGATGACCACGATACCTGTTGAAAGTATCGCTATAGAGAGCAATAATTCCAGTAATGAAAATGCTTTTTTATTGCGTTTTGATCCTGGTCCCACCGAACACCCCTTGCGTGGTGAGCGTAATGCTCTTATTCTGCCTGTTGGTAAGCGTGATCGTGATCTTATCTATCGTTCCGTCAGGATATACGAATATTTCCTGTTTGTCGGCTGCCATTTTTATCCCCTCGGGCAGCGGGAAATTCCGGAAGTAACCGATATCTTCTTTTCTTTGCGCCCGGTAACTGTTTTTTTGCGTGTCCAGGACCAGGCGTATCGGCACTGTTTCGACGAGTGAACGTTGGATCAGGAAATTAATATATGATTGTAATTGCCCGGAGCTGTTTGTTAATTGCATGTTTTCGGCGGAACGCTTGAATTGGGGAATTGATAAGGCGGTCAGGATCCCCAGCAGCGTTATGACGATAAGCAGTTCAATGAAGGTGAAACCGTCCCGCGCGGGCGTTTTGCGCATAGCTGTCTTACCAGTTAACAATATCGTCATTATCCCCTTCGATCAGGTTGGTGCCGGCAGATGAAAGATCATAATCCTGGTTATGCGTTCCGGGAGAGGTATAAGCGTATGCCCGGCCCCAGGGGTCATGGGGGATCTTTTTCAGGTACGGCCCTTTCCATCCAGGCAGCGATCCGGGGTCAGCGATAAGCGACTGGAGTCCTTCTGCGGTCGTGGGATAACGGTCATTATCGGTTTCAAACGCGTCTAATGCCAGGGCGATGGTTGCGTTTATTTCTGATTGGGCGGCGGCGGTCTTCGCCTGCTCAGAACGTCCCACGAGCCGGGGAGCGACCATCGCGGCTAAGACCCCGATGATGACTATGACGAGGATCAATTCGATCAAGGTAAAGGCTTGATGAGGTTTTGGCGAGGTTTTTAGTTCCATTCGGCTATCTCACGATTAAATTGATCTGGAATATAGGCAAGAGCATTGAGATGACGATAAACCCGACGACTAATCCCATGATCAAGATTATGACCGGCTCTAAAAGCCGGGTTAACGTTTTAATGACGCGGTCGACCTCTTTTTCATAATCTATGGCGATCCTTAAAAGAGCTTTTTCCAGGTTTCCCGATTCCTCCCCCGTATTGACGATGTTAGTAACTAAGGCAGGGAATAAGCGGGAATCCTTGAGGCATTGGGAAAGGCTTGTTCCATGCGATAGTTTTTCTTTAAAGGTTAAGACCTCTTTTTTTAAAAGTACGTTTTGGATAGATGCAGTGGTGACATCCAGCGCGTATACGATCGGGATCCCTCCTGAAATTAAAAGAGATAACGTGCGGACGAAACGGCTGATCTCAGTCTTTAAGATAATGGTCCCTAATCCCGGCATATGGATCTTGAAACGGTCAAAGATGAGCCTCCCTTCAGGTTTTAGGTAGAGCTGGCGGATAATGAAAACCATCGTTATAAGGATTAATCCTATAATGAGCCAGTAGTTACGCAAGAATGCCGAGAAATTAACTAAAATTTGTGTCGGCAACGGTAAAACCTGTCCCATATCGGAGAACATAGAGACCAGCCGGGGAATAACAAACCCTAAAAGGACCAAAACCGTTATGATACTGACCGCTAAGAGAAAAAACGGATAGGTTAACGCAGCCCAGAGCGAACTTTTGAATTCCTCCTCTTTTTCCATGAATTCTGCCAGCCGTTTGAGTGAGGGCTCCACCGCTCCGCTGACTTCGCCTGAGTGGATCATGGAGATGTATAACGGCGCGAACAACCCGGGATATTCGGCAAAACTCTCCGATAAAGATTTTCCGTTCCTGATCTTATGAGCGATATCCTGTAATACCGATTTAAAGTACGCATCGGCAGTTTGATTGGATACAATGGTGAGGCTGTTTAAAATGGTGACGCCCGATTCCAAGAGGCTTGCGAGT
The DNA here is from genome assembly GCA_041650835.1 of Candidatus Omnitrophota bacterium. Taxonomy (GTDB): domain Bacteria; phylum Omnitrophota; class Gorgyraeia; order Gygaellales; family Profunditerraquicolaceae; genus JBAZTA01. Next base: position 301,047 of record JBAZKL010000002.1, on the reverse strand, counting down.
TGAACGGTGAAAAGGGCGATATTCTTATCGGATATCTTTAAGAGCCTGCGAAAACCTGATTTTTGAAGGCGGGGCGCTGAGTTCTGAATAGAAACCGGAAAATATCCCAACTGGGTTATTTTATTTATGGCGTCTTCTTCAGTTTCCGCTTCAATGCTGTCCTGAATAGTCTCTCCCGGCCTTGATTTCGCGGTATAAATATATTTCTGCATGCTTATTCTTCAGGTAATTCTTCCTGTTGGGTGACGCGGACAACTTCAGTGAACGTGGTGATGCCGAGTTCTACTTTTTGCATGCCGTTTTGCCGCATCGTGCGCATTCCTTGAGAAATGGCTTTTTGCTTAATCTGCTGGCTTGAGGAGTGATTTATGATCATGTCTCTTATAGCTTCGGTGATCGTGAGGATCTCATAGATCGCGGTCCTCCCCTGGTATCCGGTAAAACGGCATTCTTCACAACCTTTGCCTTCATAAAATACCGTGTTTTTATGGGGCATATTCATATCATCGACCCGTCCAAGGATCGCTTTCTTTGCCGGTAATGCAGCTTTACATTTTGGGCAGATCATACGCACTAAACGCTGGGCAATAAGGCATTCAAGCGAAGAGGATACTAAAAATGGTTCGATTCCCATGTCGACGAGGCGCGTTACCGCCCCGGGCGCGTCATTGGTATGCAGGGTTGAAAAAACGAGGTGCCCTGTTAACGCGGCGCGAATTGCGATTTCCGCGGTCTCATAATCCCTGACTTCCCCGATCATCATGATGTCCGGGTCATGGCGAAGCATGTGCCTCAGTCCCATGGCAAAATCGAGGCCGATCTTAGGGATGACCTGCATTTGGTTGACGCCTTTGAGCTGATATTCTATGGGGTCTTCTATGGTTATGATCTTAACCGAATCGGAATTGATCCGCGCGAGGCTGGCATAGAGTGTGGTTGATTTTCCTGAACCGGTAGGGCCGGTTACGAAAATGATCCCGTGCGGTTTTTTGATCACTTGTTCGATGATCGCAAGGTCCTGCGGCAGGAGCCCTAATTTCTCAAGTTCAAGGAAAAACCGCTGGCTTAAGATCCTGATATGCACCGCTTCCCCGAAAGCTGTCGGCAGCGTGGAAATACGCAGGTCAAGTTCGGTGTTATTAACGCCGATCTTGATCCTTCCATCCTGCGGCAGCCTGTGTTCCGCGATATTAAGGCTCGCCATGATCTTAATGCGTGAAACGATCGCTTGATGGAACGAACTGATCGTTTTGGGAGTGTTGATATTATAGAGTATCCCGTCAATGCGAAAGCGCGTGCGTAATTCGCCTTCAAACGGCTCCAGATGGATATCGGTCGCCCGGTCTTTAATGGCTTCGGTCAGTATTTGATTGACGAATTTTATGATCGAGGCGCCTTCAGCCAGGGCTTCAAGGTCTTCAGTCTTCTGAATATCGAGGTTGACCCCTTCATCGGGAAGCTTTTGCTGGATCATTTTTTCAAGCGTTTCAGCTCCAACCCCGTAATATTTCCTTATAGCTTCCTGGATCTGGAATTCACTGGTCAAGACGCCTTTTACCTCGAAACCCAGCAGCAACCGCAGGTCGTCAAGGGTGCGGGTATCCAGAGGGTCTGCTATGGCGATGGTCAGTGTGTTTTCGGTCAAATCAATAGGGATGATCTTATAATGGCTTGAGAATTTCGGAGTGACCTTTTGGATCACTGCGGAGGGAATTTCTAATTCGTTTAATTTGACGTACGGGACGTTGAGTTGACGGGAAAGTACGGTGAATATCCTTTCCTCGAGCGCAAATCCGAGCCTCACCAGGGTTGTGCAGATATGTTCGTTTGTTTTCTTCTGTTCTTTTAAGCCCGCTTCTAACTGTTCCTGGGTGATAATGCCTTGATCGAGCAGCAACGTACCGATCATTACTGTGGATTTTGTGGACATGCCTCCCCCTTATCTACGAAAAATTATACGGTATATGATTTGGAATGTAAAGAAGAAGTTTCGAACCTGCCGCCGCATAAAGAAGGGGTAAAATTAGATGAACGAAGCTAAAATGGTATCGCCGGTTGCGGGGGCGTATTATAATATGTCCTGGCTTGTCGTATGAGTTAATAAAGGACAAGAGGATTGAACTTGAGTTTATTGAAAATAAGCCAGCTTGTCGGCGCGGCCGCCTTCCAAGGCTGGAGCATCCAGAAGTCGGAAGCATCACCGGTGTTTGTCGCTAATAAGACCGATCCGTCTTTTTGCTGGGCTTTCACGGCTTCATTGAGATAAAAGCTGTATTTTTCAGTTACTTGAGCCCTGCGGAACGCCAATGACATTTGGAGCGTTCCTTCGATCCAGACGGTGTCTAAATGGCTGTTATAATCGAACCCTTTAATGAGCACTGTAGAATTGTTTACCGGTTTAGTCAAGGTGAGGTTATTTTCCGCCCATGTTAAGGCGGCTTTGTATTTTGCTCCTAAAAGGAGGACCCCGAGTGCCTGTGTATCGGTGACTTCGGTTGAGTCATAGGGGCCGCGGTTAAAGCGTGTGCCGTCCCATATTGCGGCGCGTATAATGAACTTTTTGATTTGTTGAGCTTTATTGTAATATGAGACAAGATTGTTTAACCGGCCGTAATTAGAGAGCGCGGCGCAGGCGATAATATTATGTTCAGTGCTCTTCCAGGAGTCATAGAAGCTGCCGCGCAGCCCGCCGTCATTGGGGTCTTGAAGCTTGAGCAGGAAATCGGCAAGCGCTTTTTGAGTGGTAAGAAATTCTTTCGAGTTCGTATGTTTCTGGTAAATATTATATGCTTGCAGTAACCACGCGGAATTCCCGCAATACGAAGCTCCGCTTCCGGTCCCCGCGATATCGGAAAACATATAACTTTCGTACGGCACATTGTCAACGCAAGGCTTTACCTCGGCGCTTAAGGTGACGAGGATCTCTTTTGCCAGTCCGTAATTCCCCATGACCGTTGATGCGATCGCGGCCAGCGCATTGTCATAGACGTAACTGATATTTGTATTGTCTTCCTGGTAAGAATCTATCAGCCCGATCCCTTTGATCTGTTGAGCCAGGAACATTTGAGCCTTCCAGGCGGGATTGTTCTCCAGTCTAATGGGGGCGCTATACGCGTAAAAAGGCATTACGGTAGCAATGAACGCTATTAATACCTGTATGGGTTTCTTCATGGCCGGCATCCTTTTTGTATGGTTTCTCTTGAGTTTGTTTTGGGGAAAAACTAATATACCAAGTATAGCATAGGCGTGAAGAAATTTCAAATAACGCTCTTGGGTATTGGTAAGCGTATTCCGGGCATAGTTTTTCCTTTTGAAGGACGGGGATGCTTATTTAAATTGTCTGAAGCGTATAAAAGTACGCGTGTGTAAAATATATTTCCCGATAGTTAATAATATCCCGAGGCCGTAAAAAACGGCAGGCAAGAATTTAATCGTTGACGCCTCGTCAAAGTACCTGGTCCGAATGGGGATCTCTTCGATCTTAAGGCCGCGAAGTAATATCTGCGCGATGATCTCGGTGTCAAAAACGAAAGTATCGCTATTTAAGGGGTAATGGATCGAATGAAGCGCTTTTGCCGAATATGCCCTGAAGCCGGAGTGATATTCCGTAAGAAATGTGCTGAAAGAAATATTGAGAAGAGCAGTAAGGATTATATTGACATTCTGCTTCCAGAGGGGCATGCCGCCGATGAGTGCCCCCCCCTTCATCATCCGGGAGCCAAAAACGGCATCTGCCTTACCCTGTTTTATCGGAGTGATGAGCTCGCGGATCGCTTTCGGGTCGTACTGGTAATCAGGGTGGACCATAATGACAATGTCTGCGCCGAGTTCTAAAGCCTTTTTATAGCAGGTTTTTTGGTTTGCTCCGTAGCCTTTGTTTTTTTCGTGCGTAAATACTTTCAGCTTCAATTGCCGCGCTGTTGCAACGGTATGGTCGGTTGAGGCATCATCGACAAGGATAATGTCATCGACAACTTCACGGGGAATATCAGCTACGGTCTTAGCGAGGGTCAACGCCGCGTTATACGCGGGCAGTACTACTACGGTTTTAAGGTTGTTCCTGTGTTCTTTCTCAGGCTGTGCTTCCAACTCTTCCAAGTATTCCAGCTTACGTGATTTCTTCGCGTAAACTTCGATCTGGTCTTTAAAGTCGACTGGAAACAACACGTCGCGTATTATGCGGCGTTGAATGAGAAATATAAAAAAGTCGTGCAGGAACCGGTTATACGATTTAAATCTGCTGATCCAATAGCGCAGGCTGAATATCCGGGTATGCGATTTGTTCTTAACCGGGATAAAACCGCAAGCGCCTAACATCGCGAATAAAGTCTTGCGCGTAAAATAATAGATATGGTACTGTTTAATCCCCCACCAGCGCGCTTTTAATATCCTGCTGATCAGGCTGTCTATATCGGGGGTAGTAATGCAGATGATACCGTTATTTTTCAGTATCCTTCTGGATTCATTGAGAAGCCCCCGGGGGTCAACGACATGTTCTAAAGTGTCTTTCATTAAAACAACGTCAAAGTAATTGGCGTTAAAGCGTTTTTCCTGCAAGGAGCTTTCGAAGATAGAATCTATTTTAAGGTTGTCGTGAGCATAGCTGACTGCCCAGGATGACAATTCCACGCCGTAAACCTCCCATCCGGATTTTCGCGCTTCGTCCAAAAAAAACCCGGTCGCGCATCCTATTTCCAGCAGCCGGCCTGTTTTTCCCATTTTTTTGAGTACCCGCAAGATCGCCCGGTCCGCTAAGCGCCTTCCTTTCTCCTCCTGGATATAAGCTTCGTCCCTCATGCTTTTATAGGTTGAACTTAATACTTGCGCAGGCTGACGGGGATTAGCATATATAAGATCACAATGCCGGCATTTGACAAGGCGCGGCGGGGGCTCAAGCGTGTGGTCGGTTATCGCGTAATCCTTCTTGAGCGCCGATATATCCCCGGAGTAAGATTTATAGACGATGGTATAATTATCGGCGCCGCATAAATTGCAACAAACATACTCCTGGCTGAACGTATCGTTATGCTCACTCATTAATGGTAAACTCGGTTAACAAGATCATCCCGTTTGGATCCGCGCGCGGCGGTTTTATGGTTTCGTTCGTGATTTTGTCAATGAACGTGATCAGCAGTTTATACCTTCCCTCCGGCAGGCCGTTCGGCAGTTTTAAATACTTGTATTCTTTTATGATACAGCCGGGTTCCCATAAATATGCGGGAAATATCGTGTAGCATAACGGAGAAAATAAATTAAAAAAACATTTTTCCCCGGCAACATCTTCGACGGCATAGTAAACGCCGATGTCTTTGTTTGTTTTTCCCGTGGAGCGCCAATATACGGCAAAGTCCAAACAGGTATTATTTATTTTGACCGGGCCGTGTCCCAGTAATTCAATTGAACAGCTAAGCGCGCAGGGGTTGTTATTTTCAATTTCGGAATTCGTTTTGAGTATTTCGTAAAGCGGGTATTTTTCGCTCTCTCCCTTTTGAAATAAAACGAGGTTATTGATCACCCGCTGCGCTTTCCATTCGTCAGAGTTAATAAAGGTGTTAAAGGTAGACACGGGTTTATCCTTGAAAAAAGCGTAGAAAGTCTGAGGGTCGTTAAAATCTATCAATGCCGAGCGGGCGTCAGGGGGTAAATAATATTTCTTTTTCGACATAGTGTGGACCCCGATATATAAATGATGAAAAGAATAGAGAGATTTACGGTGAGTAAGATGCGGCAGGAATTCAAAGGTGGCAATTACGGGTTCATGAGGTGAGATTTCCTTCAGGATGAGCTCCTTGTCCAGGTCGAGCGGGCTTTTTTGCAGGTAAATGTTATATTTGTTTATCAAACCGATATACGGCCCCATATGAGCGCTTAGGAAAAAAGAAGTTAAGAATATAGCCGCCGCCGCCGCCGGTTTATTCTTTTTAACCCATTCCTGAGAGAGTACCTTTTTTAAGCCGTTGACATACGCGAAAAGAAGAAATGGTATCATTTCCGCGGTATAATGGAACATGATCATGGTTTCCGAATCCCGTATGGATAATAAATGCTGAATAAGAAAAGGAAGCGCCGGAAACAGACTTGAAGGCGACCAGAGCGGCAGGTACAGGAACAACGCGAAAAGCTCATTGAGGTACTTGAGTTTCCCCCAGGAGAACATGATCTTTAAAATTTCTCCGGGCTGGGTAACGATCTTGAGCAGGATGCCGGTATATGAATCGCCGAGATGTTTGTATATATTAATGAATTCTATTATACCTTTGGCGCAGTGCGGTATGATGAGGAATATGCACAGTAAAAAATAAGCCGTTCCTAAAAGTATCGGCGTGATTATCCAGGAGCGGCTTTTATGTTTGGAGAGCGCGTGTAAGCCGAGCGCTATAGCGGCAAGAGCGATATTTTCCTGGCAGGCCATTGAGAGTAAGAGAAATAGCAAGTAGTTCCTGAAATTGCCTTTTTGGTAGTAATAAAGCGCGCAGAGCAGGAAAAAGATAGAGAAAGCTACAGGATGGAATTCGTATAAATTAATATATGCCGTTAAGGGATTGATAAGGTATAGTAATGCGATAACCAAAGCCCATCGGTAGCCAACCAGCAGCCTTGCCAGATAGTAGAGCGGGAAGGCGCCCGCTCCTAACGCCAAGGACTGTAAGAACAGGAGTGTAAGAGGATGCGGAAACAGCATGTACACCGGCGCAAATAAGAAGGAAACGGGATGGACGTGGTTGCCGAAGAAATTTACCCCTAAAATAGAGCTATCGAGTGATCCGTGGAGCATATTCCACATGATCTGAGAGTGAACCGCAAGGTCAAAATCCCAGTACGTAAAGGCGCGGTATTTGAGGAAACAAAGAACGGTTAAAAAGGCTACATAGAGAATGACGCTCGTGGTAAGAAATATAATAACGCTGCGTTCTTTTATATCGGATATCGGCCGAGTAGGCATGAGTGTTATCTATATCTTTAAGCCGCGGTAATTGCGAAAAGTAATACGCGGCATGGCTAAATTCCGGATCAATGAACAATTATATCATTTTTGAGTTCGGAGTAAAAATATTTTTTCTTTTCAATGACGATTTGAACGGGGGCTTTTGAAATAAAAATACAGCGGATTGATCTGTTAGGCGGCAGGCAGCTCTACGATAAAGCGGGTGCCCGATTTATGCGTGGATTCTATGAATATCTTTCCAGTATGGGTCTCAGTGATGATCTTGTTGATAACATATAAACCAAGCCCTGTCCCCCTCCTTGAAGATACTTTTGTCGTAAAGAAGGGTGCGAAAAGCTTGTTCAAGTTCTCTTCTTTTACTCCCATCCCGTTGTCTTGCACCTCTATGCGGATAATATTGTCTTGTCGCCTCGCGTGGATGACGAGCTTTCCTTTGTAGCCCGGTTCTTTGAGCATGGTGCGGCGTTCAACAATAGCGTCATAGGCATTATCGATAAAATTAAAGAATACTTCTTCTAACTGTACGAGGTTGCCTTTTATTTTTGCCAGATCTTGCGGGTATTCGCGGACAAAGTCTATTTCAGAAAGTTTTATTTTGTATTGGACCATAGCGAGAGTCCCGTCGATTATCTGGTCCATGGTCAGGGCTTCAAAGCCTTCATCTCCTTTACGGGTATATTTTAAGATGCCTCGCACTACTTCGCCTCCCTGTAAAACATTGGTCTGGATGCGGTCAAGGGCGTGGTTTATCTGTTCAAACATGTCTTTTATTTCTTTGGAGCAGGCTGAAGTATCGGTCATTTTGATAGTATCGATGGTGTCGCCCGCGATCAAGGAGAGCGCGTAAAAGCGGTTATTGATCTGGTGCGACAATCCGTCAGCCATAGTGCCGATAGTAGCCATCTTCTCAGCCTGGGCGATCTGGCTCTGCATTTCTTTGGCTTCTTCATAGAATTGCGCGTTTTCAATGGCTAAGGCTGCCTGGCTGGCAAGGACCTGGAAAACATTGAGGTCTTCAAGCGTGTAAATTTGGCCGGAAAGTTTATCTCCGAGCACAATAAAGCCTAAAAGCTTGTTTTCCAGGAAGCTGGGGATTATGACTGCCGCGGTCAACAGGCGCATGTTCTCTTCCAGCGTTTTGTATACCGGTTCATTAAAGTCCTGCATTTTCCTCTTTACTTCTTCATATACCAGCGGCTGCCTGTTTTTGTTGAGCCAGGTAAAGAGAGGATTTCTCGCCGGTAATTTTTTAGTAAGCACTCTTCCCCTGTCCCTGCATACCTGTAAAGTGAATTCCTGCTCATCCGCGTGAAAAAGATAGATCGCCGCAAAAGAAATCCTCACCGTTTTGGTAATGATGTGGGTGATCAGGTCCAAAAGCCTGCGCAGGCTTCTAATGCGCGTCATTCCGATCGAGGCCTGTTTTAACGTGTCCTGGTACCTTTTTTGTTCTTTGAGGATCCTCCCCTCCGCTTTGCTTTCTAAGTAAATATAAATGAACGGGCCGACAGTCGCTAAAACCGCCATTAAGATCAAGGGGACCGCCCACCAATTAAGGTTAAATACGCTGATCAGCCAATATTTCGCCAATAATGCTACCGCAAAGGGGATCCCTAAAACAAAAGTGTAAACAAGCACAAAAATACCGGTGCGGGTTATGGCAACTTTAATATCCATGAAACGGTATTTGATGATGGCATAGGTGGCGACGCACACATAAAGCGGTACGGCGTACGTGCCGTAGGGGTTCAAGGGGAATATATCGATATCATAGATGATAAGGAAATTATTGATCCCGCCGATAAACCCAAAGAGCGAGCTCCAGAAGAGGTATTTCATCTGGTTATGCCGCAGGCCTTTTGAGCGTATATATTCCAGGAAAAGGCGGTATAAACCGTAAGAAACGCAGGCAGCAAAATAAAATACAAAAAGATGGTACCATACCCCACCGGGCTTCATGAGATAGAGGACGTTATGCCGGGCAGTGACCTCTTTTACGAATAAAGGGGTAAATCCTGCCGTTGCTGATACGCAGGCTATGAGATACATGAGCCGCAGGAGCCATTTTTTGAACGGGGTGATTATATCGTTAAGGAATACCATGACAAAATGCACAAAAGTGACGGGAATAGATGCCGCGCCGATATGCAGGGCGTGCGCCGCAAACATTGATGTCGCCTGGCTTCTGGTAAAGCCGTGTATTGAGACAAAGAAGCTCCACACAGCGATGCACAAGGAATAAAGCGTGAAAATCCTGTTTAGTTTGGCATTAGGGTTCTTGATAAATACGAATAATGCCAAAAATAACGTGGTCAGGGAAGTTAATAAGGCTGAAATTGCGAAATTGTTCATAATTTCTTTATTTTAAGACAAAATAACATTGGCTGGCGAAATCAAAGCGCCGTTCTTCAACGACCTCATAACCAGTTTTCTTGAATAATTCCCTCCACTCTTCCCGGGAGAGAAGGCGTTGCTTGGCCAGCGCGTGAAAGAGATGATGTTCAGCGATAGCGGAAGCGTTTTTGCGTATTAGTGCCGAGGGCTGCCTGCAGAGCTCGCAGATGATGACGGAGGCGCCCCTGAATCGGGCCCTGATTTTTTTGAAAAGCTCGGTTATTTTTGTTAAGTCATCTCCGATAAACTCATGCACGACATACATGCTGGTAATGGCATCGACAGTACCTAAATCCTCATCTATTGTATCAATTTTAAAGATATCTCCAACAAGTAATCTTATTTTTTTGTCCATTCCCCGCTTATTGATCAAGCCTTGGGCATACTGGATGGATTCCGCGGAGACATCAATGCCGCAGGCGTACAGCCCTTTTTCCCGGCTGCAGAGGCTCATGAGGAATTCGGCGCTCCCGCATCCGAGATCCAGCACTCTTTTAAATTTGTATTTCCTGATGATGTCGCAGGCGATGGGGAATGGCAGCCATTTTTCGGTTTCCGCGCTTGCTTTAGAAACAGATCTTTCCCTGCGGAAAATATCTTTTCCGTATACTTTTTGTTTTTTGAGCAGCGCATCCAGGTTCTCGAATATTGGAGCGTACGCGTGGATGAAATAAAATGCCCCTTGAGCATAGGTAAGCGAATACGCGCCCTGTTTTGTTAGAAAATAGTCGTTTCCCGAACGGCCGAACATGCGCGTGGCAAAAAGGTATTCACAGAGGATAGCCAGTATTTCTTTTTCTAAATGCTTCTGTCGCGAGAAGTCAGCGCAGTTTACTTTTCCTTGCGCGTCCATGCTTTCGAAGAAGCCGACGTTTAAGAGGCAGACCATGCAATGGAGCGTCATGTAACTGCGCGAATATTTTAACATCTCTTCGTGAGCCCTCTTAATATCAATTACCTGCTTGGCTCCTAAAGTCTTTATGAGATCGCATACTTGATGCATGGTCATCTTCCTTTCGTCTGCCTCAACGGCCCCCGCAGGGCGGGCAATAAAGCGTTAACCGTTTTCTTGTAAGGTAAATATATACCGGGGAATTTATCTTCTAACTCTTTTTCTTCCCGATCGATACGCATTAAAAGCAGCGGCAGTTGGATGAGCGCTACCGCCGTAAGGGTAAAATATGAGTTGGAAATTAATGAAAAACCGGTTAATTCAAGTATGACTGCTAAATAATACGGGTGCCGGACAAAACAGTACGGCCCCGAAGTTATGATCTTTTTTATGGACTTGGCAGTAATATGTATATTCCAGTTATCGGCAAATTCTTTAATTGCTGCAGTACGAAGTTTTATGCCGGTCATAAAAATCGCGAAGCCGCAGGCGCTTATCCAGTAATTGAGCGCCCTGCTCCCTATGAAATATTCAATGACCGCCGCAAAAGCTAATAAGCAGTAGGTGAGCAACGGGATAGTGGTGAGCAACTGGGGGGGCTGTTTTACGGATTTCCGTGCCGCGGATATCGTGGCTGTCATGCGTTCACAGGCAAATAAAACGGTAATGATGCCGTATAAAGAGCTAAAAACTGTCTCGGTAAGGAACCTGTGCATAATTACGTTTGTGCGGCGATAGGCAGCTCGACGATGAATTTCGTGCCGATTGTATGCTGTGATTCAATGAATATCTTGCCTTTATGGGTTTCGGTAATGATCTTGTTGATGACGTATAACCCCAGCCCTGTGCCTCTGCGCGAAGATACTTTAGTGGTAAAGAAAGGGGTGAAGAGCTTTTTTGCGTTTTCTTCTTTGACTCCCATTCCGTTATCCTGTATCTCTATGCGCATAACAGCATCCAGTGCCTGGGCGCGGATGATTATTTTTCCCCGATACCCTTCTTCTTTAAGCGTTGATCTGCGTTCTACAATAGCATCATAGGCATTATCGATAAAGTTGAAGAATACTTCTTCCAGTTGCACGAGGTTGCCTTTGATCTTCGCCAGGTCGCAGGGGTATTCCCGGATGAGGTCGAAATCAGCTAATTTGACTTTATACTGCACCATGGCTAAAGTACCGTCAATGACCTGGTCCATGGTAAGGGCTTCAAAGCCTTCATCGCCCTTACGGGTGTATTTTAAGATACCTTTGACCACCTCTCCTCCCTGGAGGACATTGAATTGGATGCGTTCAAGGGCGTGGTTGATCTGGCCTAACATGTCTTTGATCTCAGTGGAACAATTTGAAGCGTCGGTCATTTTGATGGTGTCGATGGTGTCCCCCGCTATCAAGGAGAGCGCGTAAAAGCGGTTATTGATCTGGTGTGACAATCCGTCAGCCATGGTGCCGATAGTAGCCATTTTTTCAGCCTGGGCGATCTGGCCCTGCATTTCTTTGGCATCTTCATAGAATTGGGCGTTTTCAATGGCGAGGGCCGCCTGGCTGGCGAGGACCTGGAACACGCTTAAGTCTTCGGGGGTGAACATCCGGCCGGAAAGTTTGTTCCCCAGGACCAATAGCCCTAAAAGCTTATTTTCCAGCAAACTGGGAAGGATTACCGAAGCACCCAGGAGCCTCATCTCTTCTTCGACCAATCGGTAATCCGTGTTTTTTTCGTCGATCATCTTGCGTTTAATTTCTTCGTAAAGCAAGGGGGCCTGGTTGTTTTTTATCCATTCGATCAACGCGCAGTGAGCCGATAGTTTGCTCGCCAGCATTTTATTCTTGACCCTGCAGACCTGTAATACGTATTCTTCGTCGGCTTCATGAAAAAGATATACCGCGGCGAATGATATTCGCACGGTCTTCGTGATTATATGCGCGATAAGCTCAAGCAACTTGCGTAAACTGCGGATACGCGTCATGCCGATCGATGCCTGGCGCAGGGTGTTTTGATAGCGCTTTTGCTCTTTTAAAAGCCTGTCTTCGGCCTTGCGTTCAAAATAGATATAAATAAACGGTCCGACGGTAGCCAAAACCGCCATTATCGACAGCGGTATTGCCCACCAGTTTATATCGAATATACCGATCAGCCACAAGCGTAAAAAATAAGCCACCGCGAACGGGATCCCCAGCACTATGGTGTATACTGCCACAAATACTCCCGTTCTCGTGACGGCTACCGATATGTCCATAAGGCGGTAACGTATAATTGCGTACGTGGAAATCGCGACATAAATAAGTATGGCGTAAACGCCGAATGGGTGCAGCGGGAATATCTCAATATTAGCGGTAATGAGGAAATTATTCAACCCGCCGGTGTATCCGATCAATGACCCCCAAAAAAGGTACTTTCTTTGATTCGCGATCTCGCTTTTTGAATCTTTAAAGCCGAAGTATAATTTCATTAAGCAGAATCCGGTGCATAAAACAAAAAACAAAAAGAATGCCGGATATAAAGTGCTGGGGGTCGGAAAAGAATAATTTGACCGATAGGTGATCCCCTTGATCAATTTCAAGGTGAATAAATTAAAGTACGTAAATACCGCGCCGACGGCGTAGGAACTTATAATAATTGCTTTATTTTGTTTGTTGATCTCAAGCAGGTGAAGTATAAAGTGTAGTCCGAAAATAGGGATAAAGATCGCCCCCATATGGAGGAAGCGGCCCCAAAACAGGACGTCATCAATGAGGGTCGAGTCAAAGCGCGAAACGGAAAAACTCCATAAAGAGATGCTTAACGTGTAAAGAGTAAAAATGAAATACGATTTTCGCTTCGTCCCTCCCCTGAACAGAACAAAAAGCCCGAGGAAGAGCGTAGTTATTGAAGTTAAGAGCGCTGAAAGGGTGAAATGATTGATTGAGGTGAACATTATTTTCTTTTAGTGATACGATAAGGAAAGAATGCCGGTGTTTCTTTTAGGTACCTGGTAAAATCTGCGCCGAACCTCCGCAGCGATGTTTTTTCTTCTAAATAAGCGCGTATGATCTGCAAAGGCACATTTAAGGCTAAAGCGATAAAAAAAGCCAAGTAAGCGTTCCAGATCAAGGGGATACTGAGGACTTCGAGAATAACGCCCAAATAGATCGGGTGACGCATATATTTATACGGTCCCGATTTAACAATGTAAATATCTTTTATTTTGCTCGCTCCTACTGCATGGACTGTCCATTGATGGTTCAGGGTTTTTATCCCCGATAAGCGCAGTAAAAACCCGGCAATAAAGAGGAATAACCCATAGAGCGAGAGGGTAATGTTCAGGGTGACAGGAAAAACAAAGAACTCGAATAAGGTCGTAAAGATCAAAAGTATATAAGCGACTGATACTACCGCGAGCGTCCAATCGCCGTATAATTTATGTTTTCTTTTTTCCTGAAAAGAATAGAAAGTTTCCCACGTCCTTTCTATGGATAAAATAAAGATAAAAGCCACCATAAACCATCCGTAAGCGACAGAGTCATACTTGAATTTAAGGGCCACCGCAGTTAAGGGGATGATCAATACCGCGAAAAGGATGAAGGTTTTGATCAACACATCGCCCAGGTATTTGTATAAATTATTTAATATTTTCATAGAGCCATGGTAAAACTTCTTTGCCGCCTTTTTTACGGGTTAATAAAGTTTATGATCACCTGTTTCATGTCGTCGGGAATATTAGTGAACTTCTTGGCTACGACATCGACAAAGGCTACCTTTTGCACGCCTTTCGCGATCACTTTGCCGGTGCGTTCGTTTTTAAAGTCTATATGCATTTCAAATGATATTTTTTTGATATTAGCGGTCGTAAGGACCGCCTGGATCCTATCCGCCCAGCGGGAGCTCCCCGTTACGGTAATGGACAATCCCATGGTAAACATCTGTATGGGGCTTTCAACGAACTTGAGGTGGTCAGGGCAGGAAGACTTAAAATACTGTTCGCGGGTCATGGACATCCATTCGCCGATCTTTTCCAAATGGACTTTCCCTGAAGCTGAAAGGTCCTCAAAATAGATATCAAACCCCGCATTGAATGTTTTCATTTAAGCGTTAATATTTGAACAGCAGTGATTTTTCATCGACGGCAATAGGCGACAAAATATTTTTGACCAGATTTTCCGGTAGATTGACCACTTCCCCTGTTTTTGAGTTGCGCAGGCATATCTTTTGTTTCCCCAGGCTGATCAATAACGCGTTATCTTTACGGATCAAGGTGAAGAGCAGGTTAAATTCTTTTTCTTTTATATCCGCGGCGTTGACCTTAATGACTATCTCGTCCTGCAAAACAGCTTCGCGCTTATACTGCACGTCACAGAAAGAAACCTCGGTTTCGATGAACGGCTTTAAACTGTCCTCAAACCCCAGGTTTTTCCAGACCAGGAGCGCGTCCCGGGCAATATTGTACCAGCGGATATAGTTAATAAAGGAAGCGCTTCCATAAGGGGTCGTATCCCCCTGTGTTACGATGAGTTCGAAGACGAATTCGCGCTGTTTGGCCGCGGTAAATATCGGTTGGTTCATATTACTTTAGATTTTTTTTGATTATCTCCAGGAAATCTTTTATATCAAATGGCTTGTAGAGATAATCGGCAACTTTGAGTGCCTGCGCCTCTTTCAAATGCTCATCACTGGAGTATCCGGTGATCAATATCTCCGGTATGGGCTTTTTCTGGGATACCTTATAATAATGCCTTATATTTTTGATAATTTCAACCCCGTTTACTTCGGGAATCCGTATATCCGATACCACGAGGTCAAAATCGAGTTCTTGTATCTTTTTCATGGCTTCCGCGTTATTACCGGCAACAGCGACGAAATACCCTTGCTTCTTAAGGAGGCGTTTTAAGCTTTCCGTCACTAAATCTTCGTCATCGATCACCAGGATATTCTTACTCATAGCGTGTTCGCTCCTTTTCTTGCCTTTAGATTGTAATGGCGTTTATCTCTTTGGCATCCGGCAGTAAAATGTTGAACATGGTCCCTTTATTGACTTCTGACTCAACCGTGACCAACCCTTTGTGTTTTTCAATAATTGATTGGCATATCGATAAACCGAGGCCTAATCCCTTGCCGACATCCTTGGTGGTAAAGAACGGGTCAAATATTTTATGAATGACCTCACGGGGAATACCGATACCTTCGTCTTTGATCTGGATTTTTATCCATTTGCCGCTTCTGGCTACTGAAATAGCGATAGTCCCGCCTTTTTTAAATCCTATGATAGCGTCTTTGGCATTAATGAGGATATTCGTTAGTACTTGTTCTAATTCATTCTGGTTGCCGAGAACAAAACAATTCTTTTCCCTTTCCTCTATTTCTATCTTTATGTTATCTTGTTCAAACTGGTAGCCTAAGAACGCGAGCACTTTATTTAATATGTCGGATATCAATACCCTGCCGACCTTTGACTCCTCCAGCGGCTTCTTCGCGTATGCCATTAGTTTTTGAACAATGTTTCGGCAGCGCTTCGTTGCTTCTTCTATAAGCTCTAATGATTCTTTTGAATCGGTATCCAGAGTGTCACCGCTCATCAGGAGTATTTGCACATTAGTCAATATCGCCGTTAACGGGTTATTGATCTCATGGGCCACTCCTCCGGCAAGGGTGCCTACGGTAGCCAGTTTTTCGGCTTGAACAAGCTGTTTCTGCACATCGACTAATTCTTCGGTGCGCTGTTTAACTTCGTCCTCGATCTTGCCGTATAATTGAGCGTTCTCTGTTGCCAGGGCCGCTTCGCTGGCTAAAAAAGAAAAATTCGTTAAATCGTCTGAATTATAGATCTTTCCCGAGATTTTCTCTCCCAGGACAAGTAAGTCCATTATTTTTTCCTGCAGGAAACAGGGCACAATAACCGCGGCGTTGAGTTTTCTCATTTGATCTTCCAGCTTCTTAAAGTCAGGATCGGCAGTTTCATGAGCGCGGTGCTTGATTTCTTCGTATACTAACGGCTCCTTTTTTTTCTCAAGCCAGGAGATCAGGATATTCTTCCGGTCGATCGCCTGCAGCTGGGAATCTTTTAAGTGAGTGCCGGCTTTTAAAAGAAAAACGTCTTTTTTGGCATCATGAACATATATGATCGTGTGGGAAATACGGACAACATCGGTTACCGTAAGAGCGATATAATCGATCAGTTTTTGTAAATTGCGTATCCGGGATAGATCAACTGCTATATGCTTGAGAATTTCCTGATAACGGCGTTGTTCCCGTAATAGTATCGATTGCGCCTTTTTTTCAAGGTAAACGTAAACAAACGGCCCGCCGGTACCTAAGATGACCAAGGCGGAAAACGGCCCCATCCACCAATTTGAGCCCAGGTGCCTCATGAACCATTCTTTGAGTGCCGCGGAAAGAATAAACGGGATCCCCAATACTATGGAATAAACCGCCAAAAATACTGCCGCGCGCGTGATAACAACGGTAATATCCAAAAGACGGTATTTCACAATGGCGTATGCTATCGTGGAAAGGCATGCGACTACGCCGATAAAACCAAAGGGATAAATATTAACCCCATAGGCAGGTATGAAATCCCAGAATCCGATGAATACGATGGAAAATGCGATAAAGATGTATTTTCTTCTTTCCCGCTCAAGAGGGCTGGTAAATTTTTTACGCTCCCGGTATAAGTTGTAAATAGTCGAAATTCCCGGGACGAGCCAGAAAATGAGAAAAATGGTGTACAAAGGCCCCGCTTTCTTATAATATCCCCAGAAATATTTCGTTACATCGCTTACCAGTAAATTCGAAAAAAGGTTAATGACAAGGAAGAAAACGCCGAAAATATAAGATAAAATGACATATTTCCTTTGCCGCTTCAGTTTAAGGTACGCGGTTGAAAAGTGGTACATCGCGGGGGATAGGAATGGGATCCCGAAATATACGAATTTCTGCCAAATACGCGCGGTATGTTGATCTGCGCTTAAATAGACGAAAGAATAACCCATCTGCCAAATGGTGGCGGATAAACATACTAAAAGAAAGCTGAAATTAATATCCGACCTTTTATCCCGTAAAAAAACGGATAAACCCAGGCTGAAAAGAAAAAGTGCGGTTAAAAATGTCGGTATCGAATAAAGGTTAAACGTATAGTTCATTTTTTTGCCTTAAGGCGCTGCGCATAATCATGGAAACTGATCGCAAGTAAAACTGTTATGACCGATGTGGCGTTTTTTCTCCATAAGCATTTCCAGGTAAAGACCGTTTGGGACCAGGAAGCGCGAAAGATCATGAGGAGAGAAAATAAGATACGTCCTTTAGAAAATAATCCTTTGCGCCCTCTTTCCCGTAAGAATACTCCCTTGCTCCAGAGGTGTGAAAGCCTCGAGTACAAATTTTTGTAAGCGTAAAGATCCTTTATGAGCTCGATCCTTTTTTCACGTAATTCCTGGAGTGATAAGATATGAGGCGTAAAGGTCACGTGTTCTCCGTCGTATTGATTCCAGGGGCACGGTAAAAGGCGTTGCTCATTTTCCAGCCTCGAATAAAGCGCCGTCCCGGGCGGAGGCGTTAATACGTTGATCATAGCGAAAGCCATATTTGTTTCTTTGATAAAATCTCGGGTTTCTTGGAAAATAGCGCTATTGTCAGAGTCGCTTCCTAAGATGAATGATCCGAAGATCGATAATCCATGAGCGTGGGCTTTGGCAATAATGTCTTTATATTCATCGGCCTTGTTCATGTGAGTTTTGTGCATCGCGCGTAAACTGTTTTGCTGCACTGATTCAAAGCCGACGAATATTTCCCTGCAGCCTGATTTGAACATCAACGTAAGTGTTTCATCGTCTTTGAGGCTGTCCACTGAGGCCTGGCACCACCATTTTATCCGGTACTCAATGAGCCGCGTGAAAAGGTCTTTCGCGTAATCCTTTCTCGCGAGTAGATTATCGTCGACAAAGAAAAACGACCTTTTTTCATCAAAGCTCTTTAATAAGGATATTTCTTTTAAAACCAGGTCAATGTCCCGGGAGCGGTAATTCCTCCCGTTGAATTTCTGCACGGAACAGAACTCGCAATCAAAGGGGCAGCCGCGGCCGGTTTGAACGGTGAAATAGCAATAGCGCTCGTTTTTCAAGAGGTCCCAGCGAGGGACGGGTGCTTGGGTGAGGTCGGGGAATCCGGGGGCGCGGTACGTTTTTTGCAAAGTGCCCTTCTGGGCATCTTCTATTACCTGCTTCCATATATCTTCTGCTTCTCCGATAACGACCGAATCGCAGTGTTGCGCGGCTTCCTGCGGCACCATAGAAGCGTGTATGCCTCCCATAATGACCGGGACCCTTCTTTTCCTGAACTCATCCGCGATCGCGTAGGCGCGCGGGATCACGCAGGTCATTCCCGTTATCCCTACTAAGTCGACTTTTTCATCGAAATCGACCGGTTCAACATTTTCATCGGTAAGTATTACTTCAACATCGTTCGGAGTCAGTGCCGCTAAGCTGGGGAGCGCCAGTGGCGCTCCTCCTGCGTATTTGCGCGTCAGTTGAGAGAGTGTTCTTAAATCCCAGAAATTTTCATCCCACGTTTCAAGCCTTTTGGGCGCGATGAGTTTTATTTTCATGAACGATGCTTTGGATCCTTTCTATAAGCGAAGCGTCTATGAGGGTGTCGCCCCAATAAAAATCAGCGACAACAAAACCGTGTTTTTTGCCTAAAGCGCGTATCTCGTCTATTTTTTCCGTTGTAATATTGCCTCTTCCAAAGCTGTAATTCTCAAAGCGTTTTTCCAGGGCTAGGATTATTCCTTCAGCGAAACACCCGTAGATCACCTGCGGCGACGGGAGGGAAAAATCGATGGGAAAGCTCACCGGAGTCGGGCTTTTTGCTAATCCCCCGGAAAATACAAAGATATCGTTTCTTTGCGTCGGAGCATGGGAAATATTCTTCGGATAGCCGACATCGCACACGAGAGCTCCCGGTTTAAACCAATCGATCTCGAGGATGGGTGTTGTAGCGCTGGCAACGGCAATGATGATATCGGCTCCTTGAACCGCTTTTTTATTGTCAAGTGATGCCGTTACGCGGGCTTTTTTGGTTCTTTTGAGCTCAGCGCTTAGGTTACTTAAATGAGATTTTGTCCTGCCGGTAATGATAAGGTTTTTTACTTTACCGGCAAAGACCCTCGCGCAGGCGCTTCCGATATCTCCCGTGCCGCCTATGATCGTTAAAGTGGATTTACCGATATCAAGGCCTACTAAATCCGCCGCTTTATTAACCCCGTCGACAGCCATTGCCGCCGTAAAGGTGTTTCCCGAGGTGACCGCGATATCTACCTCGGAGGCGACCTCCTGCCCGATCCGTTCAGCGACGATAGAAGTGAACCCTCCTAAGGTGACAATGCCGATGCCGTGTTTTTCGGCGATCTTGCAGGCACGCACCACTTTTGAGAATACGCTCCAGATGTCCTTCTCCATCATATCGGGAATAAAGGTGGCGATCATGAACGATCCGTTCACGGTTTCCCCGGTCTGAGATTTAAAAGCGTTAATATCATAGAGTTTAAACGATGGGCTGACATGGAAGAGCTGGCTGACAAATTCAGGCGAGCTGACGCTGTAGCCGGGATTGAGCATCTTAAAGCATTTTTCTAAATGAGAGAAATCGTAGGGATGAGCGATAATGCCAAATCCGGCGACTTTGTCAATGTTGCCGTGTTTATAACTATCGTAGCGCAGAGAGATGATCTTCTTTTCGATCGCCTCCAACATCGCTTCAAAGTTTTTAGTGAGCAGCTTTTTTATATAGCTTTCCGCGAACTCTTTTATCGCGGGAATATCGATCTTAAGCGAAACATTGACGCTCACGATCGTCCCTTGCGGGTCGTCCTGGAAATTCCAAGCGCCTTTAAATTCCTGAAGGTCCCCTTCCGTGGAATGAAACGAGATCTCGTTGTGGGTAAGCTTGAGCGTATCGACTTCCGTCCAGCTGATGGGCACGCTGTCAACCTGGATCTTCCACCTGGTTTTGATGGTGTTATGCACTTTCTCCAGTACGGTCGCTTCTTTGACATTCGGCATGTAGCTGGGGAATTCATTGACTTTTGTCAATAACCTGATCACCCTCCATTTTTTCGCGGGGATCAATTTTGAAACGCTTATTTCTATGAGATCATTGTTTTGCATTTAGCTTTTCCTTTATTGCGTTTTTTATCCGCGTGACGCCTTCCTGCAGGTCGGTATCATCGATGACTTCCTCGAACTCTTTTAATAAAAAAACGGGCTTGCATATGGTTATCGATATGGGGACCAGGCGCGGGAATCTCGCTTTTAAGGGAAGCGCTTCGAAAGTCCCTGAGATCGCGCACGGAACTATCGGCCGGCCGGTTTTCATCGCTAAAAGTGCCGCCCCCCGTTTAAAATCGCGTAATTTACCGTCTCTGCTTATCCCTCCTTCCGGGAACAATCCTACGATATTATTCTTAACTAAAAGGTCGATGGCGCATTCGGATGATGCGCCTGTCGGCAGGCAGTCGAGCTTACGCAGCGCCCATTTTAACTGAGGGAACGCGTATAATGAGCGGGAAGCGATACAATAGATCTTTGCGGGTATGGCCGCCGCGACGACAAACGGATCCATAAAGCTGGAATGATTTGCCACTACGATAAAATTGCTCTTTTTGGGCAGATTCTCCCGGCCTTCTATTTTAAGCCGGAAAAACAGCTTCAGGAAGAGAATGCATCCCGTGCGAAAGATTTTATACCACATATACTGAGCGATAAGTTAATGAACGAGTGACTGCTTGAGGGGATTATAGATCTCAAAGCCGTATTGAACAGCGATATCGGCGATATCCTCAAGCCTGTTAATATTTGTCGCTTCCCCGAGAGAAAAAGTCCCCGTTTTACCTTCAAATGCCAATAAGATCGGCTCGGCAAGCGCTGCGTTTATTAAATTGCCGGGTAACCCGAGATCTACTCCCAGGTCAATCGATGGCGGCATCTTAATAATGCCGCCTTTTATAACCGTGACATCTTTGAGGAGTGCTGCTATTGTTTCGAGATATTGGCAATCAGAAACAGCGCAAATGATGCTTTTCGGTTTTAAGTTGATATGGGTAAGTTGTTCACAAGCAGCATTGGATACCGGGATGAAAATATCCGCATGAGCCGCTTTTTGAGGCAGTTCATAGGTTGAGATCACCGTGAGAGAGCTTTGTTTATCCTCTTGTGCCTTCCGGGAGATAAGCGTTTCCTTGAACGCGTTAAGTTTTTCTACGTCAGTATCCGCGAGTATGATGTTCAAAGCGCAGGTAGCCAGCTTTCGGGCGCAAAGCATGCCGAGCGTAGAATTGGCCCCGATTATGGCGATTGAAGCATCTTTGAGTTCAAGGCCAATTTCTTGAGTCGATAAAAAAAGAGACTCAAAGAATGACCAGCTTAAAAGGGACTCCCCGCTGGTAAAAGGTATCTTGATCTTCCGGGTGACGCCCGTTAAGTCCAGGGCAGAAAGCCCGTATGAGCCATTGGTGCCGATGATCCGGGCACCTAAGCGCCCCGCGAGCAAACCCGCTTCAATGATCTTTTCTTTGATTATTTCTTTATCAAGCGAAGCGATAGTTTTCCTCAAAACCGGCCAAATGATCAGATATCCGGAGATTTTCTCTCCCCGCGAAGAAGTGATTTCTTTAAGCCTGATTACTTTAAGCGGGAGGTTCTTCCGCAATAAGAATTCGAGTGCCGCATTCGGAAGGAAGCGCGCCCCGGGCAGTAAGCGTTTGAGCTCGACAATAGTAGCGGGATTCAAAAGAATGGCAAATGTTTTCATGGTTATCCTTCAGGATTCAAAGCCGCAGTCGCACTCTTCCTTCGCTCTTTTCCCGCGACATTATGAGTTACTTTATCTTTGATCCAATTTTCAATATAACTTTTGTGGAAACGCCAATCGGTGCCTATTTTAAACGCGGGGATCTTGCCTTCCCTCGCGTATTTATTCACGGTCAAGGGGTGAATGTTTAAATATTCGGCGACCTCTTTGGTGGTCATGATAGGTTTGTTTTCATTAGAGTTTTCAGCCATAGTTCACCTCGTTTAGACATATTTAGAATAGTTATAAATATACAAAGAAAACCCCTTGTTGTCAATGATAATTACATTTTAAAGCTTAGTGATATTTATAGTTAGGTAATTTTTAGTTAATTTTTGTGGCAGGTATTTTAAATTGAAGCTATTCGCGGGAATAATTCCGGTTTACTGAGAATATCTTTCATAGAGAAAAGCTAACCCTTTCAACGTTAAATCCTGATCGATCCTATCGATTTTCTTGCAGAAAGAGCGGATCAGGGGAATATTTCCTCCTGTGGCGACAACCGGGGCGTTTGTCCCGATTTTAGCTTTTATTCGCTCAACAAGGTCGTCGGTAAGGCAGGCAAATCCGTATACTATACCGCTCAACATGCTGTTCCTGGTGTCTTTACCGATGAATTCTCCGGGTTTCTGCAGCTTTATTCGAGGTAAAAGCGCGGTTCGTTTATTGAGCGCGTCGAGAGAAATACTTAAACCGGGGAGGATCATGCCTCCTAGATATTCTTTTCTTTTTGAAATAACGTCAAACGTGACCGCGGTGCCGAAATCAATGACTATCAGCGGCGCTCCATAGAGCATTATCCCGGCATAGGCATTGACCAGGCGGTCCTGTCCGACCTGCCGCGGATAGCGGTATAAGTTTTTAATGGGGACTTGATAATCGCGTCCCGCAATGAGGGGGGAGGTATTCAAGGATCGCTTCAGAGTTTTTTCAAGCTGAGCGGTGCTCTTAGGGACGACACTGCAAATAATTGCCTTGCGGACAGGATAATGTTTCAATATCCTGGATAGTGGTTGCGTGTAGGAGGTTTTTTGTGTTTGTATAATAAAGCGTTTCAGCAGTTTTTTTCCTTTAAAAACTCCGAAGTTAATATTGGTATTCCCGATATCGGCTGTGAGAAACATGAAATCATTCCTTTTTTTTGAGGGTTTTTTCCTTTAACGCGTTGATCTTATCGCGAAGTAACGCTGCTTGTTCAAATTGTAAATTCCTTGCTGCCATCTCCATTTCATATTCTAAACCGGCAAGATATTCATGTATTTCGTAATCCTCTTTATCCTCACCCGTGAGCTCCCGCACAAAACTTTCTGCGCCCGCGATATCTTCGATCCCCTCTTTTATCGCTTTTTCAATCGAACGGGGAGTAATTTTATTCTTTCTGTTGAATTCAACCTGGATCGCGCGGCGCCGGGAGCTTTCAAAAATAGATTTCTTCATGGAATCGGTAACTGTATCAGCGTACATGATCACGGTGCCGTTGATATTGCGCGCGGCCCTTCCGGAGACCTGAATAAGCGATGTCGCCGACCGTAAGAACCCTTCTTTATCGGCGTCTAAGATAGCCACGAGAGAAACTTCCGGCAGATCAAGGCCCTCTCTGAGCAAGTTGATACCGACTAAACAATCAAAATCTTTTTTACGCAGCTGGCGTATTATCTTTGAACGTTCAATGGTCTCTATTTCGGAATGAAGGTATTTTACCCTGATACCCTTTTCCTGTAAATAGGCGGTTAAATCTTCCGCCATTTTCTTTGTGAGCGTGGTTACCAGAGTGCGTTCATTGCGCTTGGAGCGCGCCTTGACTTCTTTTATCAGATCATCAAGCTGGTTATTCGTCGGCTTAATGATGATTTCAGGGTCGATCAGCCCGGTCGGGCGGATGATCTGTTCAACGACCATTCCCTTGCTGCGCTTGATCTCATAATCGGCGGGCGTTGCAGATACAAAGATGGTTTGTTGTATGAGTTCGTTAAACTCGTTGAAGGTGAGCGGCCGGTTATCCAGGCACGACGGAAGGCGGAAGCCGTATTCCACAAGCGTTTCTTTTCTTGCTTTATCTCCTTCATACATGCCTCGTATCTGGGGCAGGGTAACGTGAGATTCATCAATGATCGTTAGGAATTTTCCCTTGAAATAATCCATTAGCGAATAAGGACGCGATCCTGCCGGCCTTCCGGTAAGATGGCGCGAATAATTCTCTATTCCCCGGCAGTACCCGATCTCTTTAAGCATTTCCATGTCGTAACGGGTACGGGATTCAAGCCTTTGGGCTTCCAGTAATTTGTTCCTGCCGCGTAAAACACTCAATTGTTGGTCCAGCTCAGCGAGTATCGTCGCGCTCGCCTGACCAATACTGTCCTGGGAAACTATAAAATGTTTTGCCGGGTATATCGCCACGCGTTGGAGAAGCGTGAGTACCTCAGCTGAAACAGGGTTAATTTCAGATATTCTTTCGATGATATCGTCGCGTAACTCCACGCGCAGCGCTTTTTCCTGATACGAAGGGTATATTTCGATACAATCCCCCCTCACCCTGAATTTTCCACGCATGAATTCATAGTCGTTACGTTCATATTGAATTTTGATAAAATGCAGCAAGAGCTCGTCACGGGCAATGCGCTGGCCCCGTTCGAGGAAAACGAGCATATCTTTATAATCATCCGGATTGCCTAAGTTATAGATACAGGATACCGAAGCTATGATCAAGACATCAGAGCGCGACATAAGGCTTGTGGTAGCCGAAAGGCGCAGGCGGTCGAGCCGGTCATTGATAGAAGAGTCCTTTTCAATATAGGTGTCTGTTGAAGGTATATAGGCTTCCGGCTGGTAATAATCGTAGTAGCTGACAAAATATTCTACCGCGTTATTCGGGAAGAATTCTTTGAACTCCGCGTAAAGCTGGGCGGCGAGGGTTTTATTATGCGAGATGACCAGCGTCGGAAGATTTACCTTTTCAATGACATTGGCGAGCGTAAAGGTTTTACCTGAGCCGGTCACTCCTAAAAGTGTTTGACAGGGGTTTCCTTCCCGTATTGACCGGGCGAGGTCTTCTATCGCTTTTGGCTGGTCGCCGCAAGGTTTAAATTGTGCTGAGGAAAGCGAGAATTTTTCCATGAAATCAAACAGCCATTGATACCGCCTCATCAATGGCTGTCTCTTACCGTATCGCGGTTTTTAAGGTTGTGCTTATCCCGGGAGGATATCTAAGCTTATATCCGCCGACTTAAAGGAATGGGTCAAGTCTCCGACAGAAATAATATCAACTCCGGTTGCCGCAAGTTTCTTTACGATCTTAATATTGACTCCTCCTGAAGTTTCGAGCTTTGTCTTGGGATGATGGCTGTCAAAGCGAATGTTATCGCGGATCTTTACCGCTTTTTTAATATCCGCGATTTCCATGTTGTCCAGCATGATGACATCCGGCTTAAAGCGCATCGCGTGGTTGAATTCCTGCATATTCTGCACTTCAATCTCGATTTTATACCCTTTCGGGACTTTGGGGAATTGGTGATACCCGTCCATGATCTGGATATGATTGTCTTTTATCAAGATCATTTCATCCAACGCCATACGGTGGTTGAAGCCGCCTCCGATGCGCACGGCGTATTTTTGCAGCTCTCTCAAGCCCGGCATTGTTTTACGGGTATCGGTGATCTTGACTTTATACGGCTTTACTTTCTCGACATATTCCCTCGTTTTTGTCGCGATCCCCGAAAGCATGCTTAAAAGGTTCAGTCCGACCCGCTCGGCGCTGAGGATACTATGGGCTTTGCCGTCGATAAGGGCTATCTTTTTTCCTTTTTTTATCCCCTGGCCTTCTTTTACCCGGGGGGTGAACGTTATATTCTTATCTACCGTGACAAATACCCTTTCGATCGCCTCCATCCCGCAGATGACGCAATCGTCTTTTGCGACCAAGACGGCTTTGATATGCTTATCCTGGGGGATGGTCAGTTGCGTGGTGATATCCCCTTTGCCGATATCTTCGCATAAGGCATGCCTGACAATACTGTCTAGTTTGCTCTGGTCCAAGCTCGGTTCTTCGTGGGAAAGAAAATACTTATTGGAGTCCATCGCGCACCTCCTTCTGTTTTTTTAACTTTTCGTTAAGTTCCGATAATTTTATTTTCTCTTTTTCCACTATTTCCTGCGGCGCCCGTTTTACAAAGTTTTCATTCGATAAAAGATCCTCTTTTGCTTTGATCTCAGCGAGGGTCTTTTGTATCTCAATATCTATCTTGTTTTTATGCTTTTGGGTATCCAGGACTCCGGAAAGCGGAATAACGATATGCGCTTCGTTTAAGACTAAATCGAATTGTCCCGGCGCATGGACGTATTCTGTTTGATCCCCCGTGCTCATAAGCCTGTTTTTCGAAACATTCTCAATATGCGTCGCAAGAGATTGAAAGAGTTTTTGCGTGTCTAAAGGAGCAAAAATCTTGAAATCGATGACACTGGCAGGCGGTATCTCCAGTTCAGTCCGTATGTTACGTATAGCAGTGACCGCTGCGAAGACCCGGGACATTTTTTCTTCGATTTTCTTACTCATGAGGTTTGTTTGCAGGTGCGGTGATGGCTGGAGCATGATAGAATCGGCTGCCGGGTGAAGGAGATGCCAGATCTCTTCGGTAATGAACGGCATGAAGGGATGAATGACGCGTAAGAACTTTTCCAGCACTTTATACATGATAAGCTGATTATGAGGGTCCTTGATGTTGGTTTTTATTAATTCAAGGTACCAATCGCAGAAATCATGCCAGAAAAACCCGTATAAAAGATTCGCCGCTTCATTGAATTTAAAGGTATCGAGGTTTTTGTTCGCTTCTTTTATGACAGAATACAGCCTGCTCAATATCCAGCGGTTAACGATGTCGAGCTCATGCTTCTTAACGTAAACGCAGAGGTCCTGTTTGATATAAGTAGCATCAAGGTTCATTAAGATAAAGCGTGAAGCGTTCCATATCTTGTTCGCGAAGTTCCTGCCTTGTTCAAAACGCTCCTTTGATAAATAAACATCCTGGCCTTGCGCAGTGATCGAGATGAGGCTGAAGCGCAGCGCGTCAGTCCCGTATTCGTTTATAATTTCAAGCGGATCGATAATGTTGCCGAGTGATTTCGACATTTTCTTGCCTTCGATGTCCCTGACGGTGCCGTGTATATAGACGTCTTTAAAGGGGATATCATGCATAAATTCCAGTCCCGACATGATCATACGCGCAACCCAGAAAAAGATAATTTCAGGGGCGGTCACCAGGACCGCTGTCGGATAGAAATAGCCCAGGTCTTTCTCGGCCTGCTCTCGTTGGTCCCGGGGCAATGAATTAAACGGCCAGTAGAATGTAGCGAACGGCCACAGCCAGCTTGAAAACCAGGTATCGAGCACATCTTCATCCTGATAAATATCGGATGACCCGCATCGCGGGCAATTATCCGGCTGCTTCCGGGATACGATGACACCTTTTGCGGCGTTGTTCTGGCCCAAGCAGTCTCTACAGTAATAGACCGGGATACGGTGCCCCCACCAGATCTGCCGGGAAATACACCAGTCCTGGATGTTCTCCATCCAGTTCAGGTATACTTTTGTCCAGCGTTTCGGGTGGAATTTAATCTTTCCTTTTGTGACGGCTTCTATCGCCGGTTTTGCCAGCGGAGCCATTTTAACGAACCATTGCTTTGATAAATATGGCTCGATAATGGTATGGCAGCGGTAGCAGTGCCCCGCCGACAGTTCATGCGGTTGTATTTTTTCAAGCAGCCCTTTTTCTTTGAGGTCCTCTATAATGACCTCCCGGGCTTCAAAGCGGTCCATTTCTTTATAATCAGCGGCATTTTCGTTCATGCGGCCGTCAGGGGACATGACTTTGATGAATTGCAGGTTATGCTTTTTACCCATCGCGTAATCATTGGGGTCGTGAGCGGGAGTGACTTTTACTGCGCCGGTCCCGAATTGAGCGTCGACTATTTCATCGCCGATTATTTCGATTTCGCGGTTTACCAGGGGGAGAATAAGTTTTTTTCCGATCAATTTTTTGTATCGTTTGTCTTTGGGGTTTACCGCGACCGCAGTGTCACCGAGCATCGTTTCCGGGCGGGTAGTCGCAACGCTCACAAAATCAGAGGGAGAATCCTTTAAAGGGTATTTTAAATAATAGAGGTTTCCCTGTAATTGGCGGTGCGGCGCTTCTTCGTCAGAAAGGGCTGTTTGGCAGCGGGGGCACCAGTTAATGATGTAATCTCCCTGGTAAATAAGCCCTTTTTCATATAAGCTGACAAATACTTCTTTTACAGCGTCTGAATAATCCTGGTCCATGGTGAAGCGAAGACGCTCCCAGTCGCAGGAAGAACCTAATTTTTTAAGCTGGCGGATAATGGTTTGTCCGTATTCTTCCTTCCACAGCCATACTCTTTCAATGAATTTCTTCCTTCCGAGGTCCTGGCGTTTGAGGTTTTCTTTCGCGAGGGACCGTTCAACCACATTTTGCGTCGCTATTCCCGCGTGGTCTGTCCCCGGCATCCAAAGGCTGACCTTGCCTTTCATGCGGTTATACCGCGCCAAGATATCCTGAATACTGTTATTGAGGGCATGTCCCATATGCAGGATCCCGGTTACATTCGGAGGGGGAATAACTATGCAGAACGGTTCTTTCGCGGGATCAGGATTTGCGTGAAATAATCCCTGCTCCTGCCAAGATGCGTACCATTTGTCTTCTACTTCTTTCGCGTTATAAACTTTTGGGATCTCATTCATTGAAGTAATGTCCTGTTGAAAAAGTTAAAGCTGTTTTTTCCTGAGCTTTGTTTCATAAGCCTGCGATGCGACGGGTAATTCGTAATATTCGCTGCTTAATTGTTTTTCCTGCAATGTTCCCACTTCTTTCGTGATCGATTCGATGACCTTTAAACAGCCCGGGCCTTTCATTCCTTTAATATGCACCTTTAATTGACCGTCATCAGAAATAAATAATTCGATTTCCTGTTTCGCAGCCATCGGGGCTCCTTATTATGACCATTTCCGCGCGACGAGGCGGATAGTGTTATTTTTTACTTTTTCTTCCTGCGCGATAACATAGCCCTGCTTTTTAAGCTGGTCTATAACTACATTATACGAGTAGCGCTGGCGGAGTTTTTTCACGATATTTTGCTGGTCCTTTACCTGCGCGGGGCTTAACCCCGAACAATCGGTAATTACTTTATAGTCGCCTTTTGCGGTTTTTTCGAAGCCGATCGTTTTCCCGTTTTTATCGGTGACGACCAGGTCGGCTTTATGGATTGTGCCGTCAGAGGCCTTCATCGTTGATAGTTCCCGGTATTCCATTCCCAGGTCCACGATCGATTTGATCAAGGCTGCCAGACAGCGGATCTCTAATCCTATGATGCCTTCTCCCGACACCTGTAACCTCCTTTCGCAGCAAGCGAAACACCAACGCAATTCCGCGGCAGAAAGCCGCGTACCGGCGCAATTCCAATCTGCGCCGGGTGCTCTAAAACGCTGGGTGCTTTATTATTTTACCGTAATATCCTGAAGAAACAAGACCCGAATTGGAAAACAATGAAGATCAGGAACACAATAAGGCCGATAATGCGCCAACTCAGGCTTCTTCGAATGCTTTCTAAACGCTGGTTTATATCATAGGATGATTGCCGGGTGAGCGTGTTCCTTTCGTCAAGCCACTCTTCGATGACTTTGGAGCTGTACCCTTGTTTACGGATCCGTCCCATGAGAGCGAAAATTTCCGGGGGAAGATTTTTGTCGGTTGATCTATATATTTTTTCGTCAATATTGAGAACGATGACATTTTCCGATTCTTTCAGGTTCTTTAAATCCCCTGATAGATTAAAGTCCATCCCGCAAACCCAGCAATTTATCCTATCGGACTGGTTTACCGCTTCGCAGGCAGGGCATTTCTTTAATCCCTTTACTTTTGTTTGGTAGTCTTTAGCGAACTTAGTCTCCAGGTTAGCGCTGCAATAGTAACATTTTTCCGCAAGGGGAGAGTTTTCAGCCCCGCAATAAGGGCAGAGAAAAGAATAATCGACTTTCACCGGGGCCGTTTCCTGCGGTGAGACTTTATCGGTTATCTCAATTTTAATCTTTTTATTGCCTACTTCCAAGCATTCAAAGCGCTTTGAAGTCCGCAGATACCCTCCACAAACCCTTTCTTTTGAGTTATGTTCCAGCCGTTCGAACCTTTTTAAGAATCTTTTGATCACTCCAGCTCCAATTTCCTTTCTTTATCGCAGGAATGCGATTTTGTCCCGTCTTTGCTGGCGCAGCGAGCCCTGAATTTAGCCCATTCCCTGATCTGGTCGATATTTTCTTTCATGGTAACCGATAAGGGGATGCTTTGTTTTATGCTTGTGACGATATCCGCATTCGATATGTCCCTGTTCTCAAGAAACGCGTCGTACATCGCCGAAATGACCGCTTGTTCGATCTCAGCGCCGCTGAATCCGGTGCTTTCCTTTGCGAGCATCCCCAAATCGAATTGAGCGGGGTTGCGTTTACGCTTTTTGATATGGATGTTAAAGATGTCTTTACGGTCGGCTTCTGACGGTAAATCGACAAAGAAGATCTCGTCGAATCTGCCCTTGCGCAGTAATTCGGGAGGAAGCAGTTGGATATTATTGGCCGTGGCGATAACAAAGACCGACGATGTTTTTTCCTGGAGCCAGGTCAAGAAAGTGCTGAAAACACGCGCGGAAGTCCCCGCGTCGGAAAACGTCGAACTTTGCACTCCCGAAAGCCCTTTCTCGATCTCGTCGATCCACAGTATAATGGGCGCCAGGCTTTCAGCCGCTTTTATCGCTTTACGCATGTTTTCTTCTGAAGAACCGACAATCCCGCTGAAAACCGCCCCAATATCCAGCCGTAAAAGCGGTATCCTCCATAAACCGGAAATAGCTTTCGCGGTCAAACTTTTTCCGCACCCCTGCACTCCGATCAGCATGATACCTTTGGGTTGGGGCAGCCCGAAGTTTTGAGCCTTCTGGGTAAAGGCAGCCCCTCGTTTGGACAACCAGGTTTTGAGAGCGTCTAACCCTCCGATATTGGCGAAATCTTCCTTAAGTTCGTAATATTCAAGCAGTTTTGTTTTTCTGATCGCTTGTTTCTTTTCCTCAAGGATATGATCGATGTCGGTTTCATCAAGTTTTTTGTCGATAACAATGACCCGGGCAAAAGCATTCTCAGCTTCAGAACGGGTAAGGCCCATCGCGGCTTTGACAAGCCGTTCCTTGCTGTCGTCGTTCAGGTTGATCTGTATCTCTTGATTTTTCGAGACCACTTCAATGATCCCCTTGAGTAATTCGCTCATTTCGGCATAATCAGGCAGGTCATAATCAACGACAACCAGCTCTTTTTCCAGCTCGATGGGCACGGTTAAGACCGGTGATAGAAAAATAAGCGTTTCATAGGTGTTTTTTAAGTTATTAACCAGGTCCCGGAGTTTTCTGATGATCGTCTGGTCATTCAGGAATGAGTGGAAATCAAGAAACACGAAGATCGCCGGATCGGGGCATTTTTCAATATAGGAAAGCGCGTTTATGGGGTCGCGTGTTGCTTCATCGGTTTTGGAAGGGTCATCGTCAAGCCGGTATATCCCGCGGGTGACTGACCAGATCATGAGCTTTTTGTTGCGTTGCTCGGACATATCTTTAAGTTTTTCCAGGATACGCGTTTCTTCCCAGCTTACACAATAGATCAAGGGGTAACGCGCCCGAATGAGGACATCAATTTCTTTGTCGCATTTGGTATCCATAGCCTAGAAACACTCCTTTGGTATCAGTTTGTCATCCGCAATAGTGGGTTTGTGTTTTACGGTATTTCGTTGATACGCCGTTTAAAATGCCGCAGGTAGCGTTGGTTAACGGCATAAAGGTGATATTCCCTGATTCATTGATATAAATTTCAAGATAACATCTATGCTTACCATGCGGTTGTTTCAGCTGAGAGATATTCTTGCGGGATGATGCTCTTTTACGGGATTCACCAGGCATGTATGTATAGTATCAGAATACCCTTATTGGTTTTTATCTTTGAGAAGCTTGTATTCGACACTGTCCGCAAGCGCTTGCCACGAAGCCTCCATGATATTCTCAGATACACCGATGGTATTCCATGTGTCTTTATCATCCTGTGATTGGATGAGCACGCGCACACGGGCAGCGGTACCGGCTTTTTCTTCAAGTACCCTGACTTTAAAATCTGAAAGGTGCATTTTTGATAATGACGGATAAAAATCCTTTAACGCTTTGCGCAGCGCGTTATCTAAGGCGTTAACGGGCCCGTCGCCTTCAGCAGCGGTATGTTCTTTGACGCCGTTGACCGTTAATTTAATGATCGCCTCTGAAGTTATTTTCTTGTCGGAAGATTTTTCTATCACGATACGAAAGCCTTCTAATGAGAAGAATTTCTTGTATTTTTTAAGCGCTCGCTTCATGAGTAATTCAAATGAAGCTTCAGCGGCCTCGAAATGATACCCTTGATGTTCAAGCTTCTGGATGAGTTTTAAGATCTTTTTTGCCTTGGGGTTTTCTTTGTTCAGGTCTAAAGAAAGGTCTTTTGCCCGCAGGAGAACGCCGGTCTTGCCCCCTAATTCAGAGATCAATATCCTGCGGCGGTTCCCGATAAGCGTAGGATCAATATGTTCATACGCTAACTGATTTTTCATTACCGCGTTAATGTGCATGCCTCCTTTATGCGCGAAGGCGGAAAGTCCGGTATACGGCTGGTCGTTCTTTTGTTTCATATTGCTGATCTCGCTGACGAAATGCGACAGCGCGGTCAAATCCTTGATCTTGTCCGCGGCTATGCAATCGAGCCCCATTTTGAGCTTGAGGTTTGCGATGACCGGGATCAGATCGGCATTTCCGCAGCGTTCTCCGTACCCATTGATCGTTCCCTGGACCATACGAGCGCCGGCTTCTACAGCGGCAAGCGAATTCGCGACCGCGACTCCCGCGTCATTATGGCAATGAATACCGATGGGTACTTTCGCCACGCAGCGGACCTGCCGGATGGCTCCTGAGATACCTGATGGAAGGCTGCCTCCGTTAGTGTCGCAGAGGACCAGCACCCGGGCTCCGGCGTTTTGGGCGCACTCAAGGCATTTTAACGCGTATTCTTTGTTCGCTTTATATGCGTCAAAAAAATGCTCCGCGTCATAAAAAACGGTGAGCCCTTT
Source organism: Candidatus Omnitrophota bacterium (assembly GCA_041650835.1). Lineage (GTDB taxonomy): Bacteria > Omnitrophota > Gorgyraeia > Gygaellales > Profunditerraquicolaceae > JBAZTA01. Next base: position 267,821 of record JBAZKL010000002.1, on the reverse strand, counting down.
TCCGGTCAGATATCGGAGGGTGTCGCGGATCATTGACAGGTTTTCAGCGAGCGTTGTCTTTAATACGTCGGTCACGTGCAGGTCCCATGTTTTTCCGACGATAGTGATTATTCTTACCTGGGATTTAATAAGGTCTAATAAATTATTGTCTTCGCAGGCGTTCGTGTGCGGGCGCCGGGTCATGCTGAAAGCTACCAGATGGGAATTCCGCAGCGGTTTTCTCGACATCTGCAGGAAGAATTCCATGTCTTTCGGGTTGGATCCCGGCCAGCCTCCCTCAATGTAAGGGATCCCCAGAAGGTCTAATTCCCGGGCGATACGTACCTTATCCATTACCGAATAGGAAATTCCCTCCCCTTGGGAACCATCTCGTAAGGTGGTATCATAAATTTCTATTTTTCGCATGTGCTGCCTCCCCAGAGGTGATTTACGGCTACCTTTTTTTGTCCAGGCCGAATTCTTTGTGCAATGCTCTTACCGCGGCTTCCGAAGATTTCTTTTTTATGATGCAAGAAATGCTTATTTCCGAGGTGGATATCATTTCAATGTTGATCTTATTGTCAGCCAGGGTTTCAAACATTTTAGCGGCAACTCCCGAATGGGTTTTCATGCCGACCCCGACTATCGAAATCCGGGAGATATCGTCGTCCTGCATAACGTCAAGGTCTCCTATATCCTGGGCGGCTTTTTTTGCGAGCTTAATCGCTTTCAGGGCGTCATTCTTTAAAACAGTAAAAGATATATCGGTGATGCGCGTATGCGAGACGTTTTGGACGATCATGTCCACATTGACGCCCCCGAGGGATAATTCCTTGAATATTTTAGCTGCGATGCCCGGTTTATCAGGAACATTGCATATGGTGATCTTGGATTCGCTTTTATTGAGGGTCACCCCGGTGACCAGTACATCCTCCATGTGTTTTACCTCCTTAATGATCATGGTGCCTTGCTTTTGAGAAAAAGACGAGCGCACATGTATCGGGACATCGAATTTTTTCGCGACTTCTATCGAACGCGCCTGCATGACCTGCGCTCCTAAAGAAGCCATTTCAAGCATTTCGTCATAAGTTATCTCTTTGATCTTTTGGGCTGAAGGTTCTATGCGGGGATCGGTCGTGTATACGCCTTCCACATCAGTGTAAATTTCGCATTCGTCGGCATTGAGGGTTTTCGCGAGCGCCACTGCCGTTAAGTCCGAGCCTCCCCGGCCTAAGGTTGTGATCTCTTTATCGGGGGTTACTCCCTGGAAGCCGGCGACGATAACGATCTTGCCGTTTTTTAACTCTTCGCGGAGCTTCTCGGCGCTAATGTTGACGATGCGCGCTTTTGTATGTTTGGTGTCGGTAATAATGCCAACTTGAGAACCGGTCAATGAAATAGCTTCGTAACCTAATTTATGGATCGCCATCGCCAGGAGAGCTACTGATATCTGTTCTCCCGTGGACAAAAGCATATCCATTTCCCGCTCCGGCGGGTCGAGGGATATTTTATTTGCGAGTTCTATCAATTCATCGGTTGTGTCCCCTAAAGCCGAGACTACGACGACTAAATCATTGCCTTTTTTCTTGTATTCACAGACGCGCTTGGCGACGTTTATAATTTTTTCCGGGTTAGCTACGGAAGAGCCGCCGTATTTCTGGACGATAAGTTTAATCATGAGAATCTCCGCGTACGGATGGTTACATCCTTCTTTTTCTGGTAAATGCGACACCGACGACAAATTCTTCCTTATCGTGGATCTTTAAGCAATAGACTACTTTGCCCCAAACTTTTCCGGCGTCCTCGAAAGAAGTAAAGGGGAATTTGATCAATAAACGCAAAACCTGGTTTTCTGCGAATGTGCGTTCGCTGAAAAAAGAAAGGCCGCCCGGATTAATATTATCCACCGTAAAGTCGCCCGTGATCGAGCAGTTATCAGGCTCTGTTATCCGGCAGCTAAGTTTTTTATCCGGCACTTTTACGCGCCCCCACCTTCTTTTATCTTCCATGCGCACCATCCTTCTTGTATAAGAATTTTTGAGCTGGTTAACTACGGTTTTACCTCGCCGAGAAAGAAATTCATGATTTCATGGCCGTGCTCCAGGAATAAACTGCTTTTTTCCGCTTCTTTTTCCGAATACGCCGGGCAACCTTCTCCCACGATGTCTTTCCCAAAGATTACGAACGGCACGGGGTCATTCGTATGGGTCCGTAATGAAACCGGTGTCGGATGATCGGGGAGAACAATGAGCCTGAATTTTTCTTTGTTCTTGAATCCATCAAGGATCTCCCCGACAATAAGCTGGTCAAAACGCTCAAGCGCGGTTATCTTTTCCCGTAAGTCTCCGTTATGGCCCGCCTCATCAGGAGCTTCAACATGCACAAAAACAAAATCCTTATTCTTAAGGCTGCGTAGCGCCGCTTTGGCTTTGCCTTGGTAATTGGTATCGTAGTATCCGGTTGCCCCGGGAACGTCAATAACATCAAGGCCGAGTATCCGCCCGAGCCCTTTGATCAGGTCAACAGCTGAGATCACGCTTCCGCTGACGCCGAATTTATCGATAAATTTAGGCATCGCTGGTTTCTTGCCCTGGCCCCAAAGCCAGATCATATTCGCTGGATTTTCTTTTAGATCAAGGCGCACCTGGTTGATCTCATGCGCTTCCAGCAGTTTGCGGGAATCCTGCATTAATTTCACCAAAACAGCCGCGTTCTTTCCCTTGGGGAGATGTTCAGTGATCTCTTGTCCTAAAATATCGTGGGGAGCTTTACAGGCAATTTCATCGAGATGTTGGGCGGCCCCGTTCTTAACAACGAGCAAATTCCGGTAGCTGACCCCTGAGTAAAACTTGAGCGCCTCAGTCCCTAAATTCTTGTTAATGTATTCTACAAGTTTAGTTCCTTCTTTAGAGCTTATATGGCCGGCGCTGTAATCAGTCAGGGTGTTCCCAGAAGCTGTGATCAGGTTGAAACGGAACGCCACATCGTTTTCATTAAGGTCGATGCCTAAATTAGCCGCTTCGAGAGGGCCCCTTCCGGTGTAAAACAACTTCGGGTCGTAACCTAAAATAGAAATATTAGCAACGTCAGAGGCGGGGCTCATTTTATCGGGAATTGTTTTTACTCTTCCCACTCTTCCGTTACGGGCGATATAATCCATGTGGGGCGTCCTGGCTGCCTCTAAAGGAGTCCTGTTGTTCAATTCAGCGATTGGATAATCAGCCATTCCGTCCGCGACCAGTACGATATATTTCATGATTTTTATCGCCTTCTTGTTTTAAGGTTAACGTAAAAGCCGAACGAGCGTGTTGACGATCGAGGACTTGTTTCTTGCTTCAAGAGCCATTCCTTGAGCAAGAATAATAGCCCGGTACGGATTAAAGCTGTTTGCGACCACAATTTCAGCGCCCGCGGCGTGAGCCGCCCTCCTGGCGCGCGCGAGTAACGTTTTTCGCGGGACATTTACTTCTAATTTAAACATTACCAATTGCGCTCTGCCGCGTAATTTCTTTATGTCGTTAATAATTTTAGGCAAGCGGGTTAATTGCAAGGTCACATCCCCCTGAGACGAAAGCTTGCCTTTATGCTTATGGCGCGGTTTGAAATCGGATACCGCCGCCGAATGGATAATACTATCGTATTTGTTATTCTTAAGTTCTTTGATGATCTTGTTCCTTAATTCATCAAAGAAACTGAAATGTATCACTTTAATATTCTTGTCGATACAACAGGCCGCGACAGGACCTAAAAGAAGCGTAACGCGCGCGCCTGAGCTAAGTAGTTTTTCTGCAAGTTTGATCCCCGTTTCCCCTGAAGCGATATTACTTAATACTCTTACGGCGTCAATCGCAACCCAGGTCGGCCCGGCAGTAATAAGGATCTTCTTACCTTTTAACGTGTTGCTTGCGGCATGTGGCATGTGTCTTTTTTAATAGCCGATCTCTTTGAGGATCGCTTTAACGCTCACCGTGACCGTTTTGGGCTTTTTTACCGTTTTTATCGCTCTATCAGGGTCTTTTAATCCGTGCCCGGTTAAAATACAGACGATCTTCTTTTTTTTCGGGGTAGCATCTTGTCTTTTGAAATAACCGCGCTTCTTTAATTTTAATAAACCCGCGATCGAGGCAGCAGACGCAGGTTCCGCGAATACCCCTTCTTTAATTGCCAAAAGTTGATATGCCTGGAGGATTTCTGAGTCGGTCACCATATCGATCAATCCGCCGGATTCATCGCGGGCAGCTTCCGCCTGCTTCCAGCTGGCAGGATTACCGATACGGATAGCTGTGGCGATCGTTTCGGGATTTTTGATCGGATGTTTCTTAACGATCGGCGCGGACCCTGCTGCCTGGAAACCAAGCATTTTCGGCAAACGCGTACTTTTGTTCTTTGTTTTATATTCCCGATAGCCTTTCCAATAGGCGGTGATATTACCGGCATTGCCGACCGGCATGACCTGAAAACCGGGAGCATCACCTAACGCTTCACAGACCTCAAAACTGGCTGTTTTTTGCCCCTCGATCCGGTAAGGATTAAGGGAATTTACCAGGGTTATCGGGTATGTATCCGCGATCTCCCGGACAAGCGTTAACGCATCGTCGAAATTACCCTTTACCGCTAATACTGTTGCTCCGTGTATCATCGCTTGGCTGAGTTTACCTAAAGCAATCGCTCCTTCGGGAATGAGCACGACACATTGCATGCCGGCCCGCGCGGCATACGCCGCAGCTGAAGCCGACGTATTGCCGGTTGAAGCGCAAATGACGGCTTTTGAACCAGCTTCTAAAGCCTTTGAAATAGCCATGGTCATTCCCCGGTCTTTAAAGGAGCCCGTAGGATTTAAGCCTTCATATTTCAAATAAACTTCATAACCGTCCCCGATGAGGCTGCTTAAATAACCCGCCCTGATCAGGGGGGTATTGCCTTCAAGTAAGGTGATGACCGGTGTTTTTCCGGTGACGGGCAAGAACGACCTGTATTTTTCTATTAAACCGTTATAACTCAAACTTCCTCCATGCGTATAGCGACAGATTTTTGTTTTATAATATCAAGGCGGTCTATAATATAAAGTGCGTCGCGTAAGTTTTTCTCCTTTGCGTCATGTACGATCATGACGATCGGAACGATCTGAGCTTTTTGTTTTTCTTTTTGAGTGACGGAGGCGATACTGATGCCGTACCGGGCGAGGACCCCGGAGATCTTAGCTAAGACGCCGGGCTTATCTATTGTCATAAAACGAATGTAATAACGGCTTTCGATCTCGTCAATTTTGAATAATTTTTTTATTGAGGTATCAACGGTAGTATGCAGGGTCGGCCTGAATAATCCGGCTTTAATGTCTTGAGTAAGGTCTACCAGGTCAGAAACGACGGCAGAGGCCGCGGAAAACTGTCCGGCTCCCGGCCCGTAAAACAATAAATTGCCCGCTAAATCGGAAGACACGTAAATTGCGTTAAAAACCCCTCCTACTGACGCTAAAAGATGCGTTTGAGGTATCAATGTCGGGTGAACACGGACCTCAAGCGCGCCGGCTTCTTTTTTCGCGATCGCCAGGAGTTTGATCTCAAAGCCGAGCTCTTTCGCGTAATTGATGTCCGCAAGCGATATACGGCTTATGCCTTCTACAAAACAATCGCTCAGATTGATCAGCTTACCAAAACACAGGTATGTTAAGAGGAGTAATTTATGGGCGGAGTCTATTCCTTCAAGGTCAAGGGTCGGGTCCTTTTCGGCAAAACCCCGTTTTTTGGCTTCACGTAAGGCATCGTTAAATGAACAGTTATCGTGGGACATCTTTGACAAAATAAAATTTGAAGTGCCGTTAACGATCCCGAATATGCTGTAAAAATTATTGGCGACCAATCCTTCCCGCAAGCACTTGATAATAGGGATCCCTGCGCCGACGGAAGCTTCAAAATAAATATTCTTTCCGCAATCGGAGGCAAAAGCGAACAATTCCCTGCCTTCCTGGGATAATAACGCCTTATTGGCGGTGACGACATTCTTGCCTTTTTTGAGCGCCTCGAGTATGAATTCTTTCGCAGGATGAAGCCCTCCGATCAGTTCGACTACAATGTCGATCTGAGCGTCATTAAGGATATCGTTGGGGTCTCTCGTCAAAAGGGCGCGGTCAACCGAAACGTTACGTTTCGTTGTAATATCCTTATCGCATATTCTTTTAATATTTATTTCCAGGCCGATCTTATCGAAGAGCAATTTCTTTTTTTCAGCCAGGATCTTAACCACGCCTGCTCCGACATTTCCAAATCCGATCAGGCCTACATTGATTTTTTTCATATGATCACCGCTTTATTTTGAGGCGCGCCGTTGCTTAAGCCGGCGCTATTTCTTCTTGAGGTAATAATCAACTGTCTGGGCAATGACTTTTTTATGTTTATCGTCGATAGAAAGGAAAACCAGCCGCGTATCGTATATTAGATCTTTAGTGACTTCATGTGACTGAATCACTTTTCCGATGATTTTTATCGGATTTACGTCAAACGGCAGTCTGATCTCCAGTGATAGTATGGTGTCGGGGTTAAAGAAACGGTTTGTTGTTAATAACATCCCCCCTAAACTTACATTTTTAGTCTGGGAAATGTCCAGGCAATCGTTATCCTCAAGAATTCGATAAGAGACGATAAAACGTCCACTCACTCGTGGGTCATTTCTCCTATCCGGTCCGGAATAGCTCATACAATACCCTCCTCTTACTTACTTATTGGCAAATAAGGTGATGTAATCCTTGATGGTTTTTTTCTGGGTGTCATTTAAATCGATAAAATGCATTCTGGTTAAGAACTTTTTTGATTCAATGACTTTAGCATTTATTTCGAGAGTAACGTTTGAAACATATACAAGTTTTAAACGCAGCGTGATGATCGAGTCCTGGGTAAATAAATAATCCGAATTAATGCAAATCCCCGATTCACTGATGTCCCTGATCGTCATCATGTCCCACTTATTCTCTTCGGGGATAAAACATTGAATGTAGAGGGTTTTTTTTATTCTCTTTTCCTGCCTGCGTTCATTTTCCATGATAGTGAGCCCTCTTTCTTAAAACGATTGAAGGAAACTGGCAGTTACATACAATATTTAGCCCCTCGTCTCCAATAAATAAAACCTTGGGAGACTCGGGGTCAATTCCCGCCTTTCGGCGGGAATTGGTCGGGGCGACAGGACTTGCGAGCCGCCTTGTTTTAATCATTACCGGCGAAGTCCCGAGGCTCTCTCTATTAATTTACCTGAGCCGAGGGAAACCGGCAGTTGCTCTTATTAATTGGCCCCTCGTCTCCAATAAATAAAACCTTGGGAGACTCGGGGTCAATTCCCGCCTTTCGGCGGGAATTGGTCGGGGCGACAGGACTTGAACCTGTGACCTCTTGAACCCCATTCAAGCGCTCTAGCCAAACTGAGCCACGCCCCGTTACAAATCCGAAGATTTGCTTATCTACAACCGGATTTGTAACGGGGCACGCCCCAATAGCCTCAGCTACAAATCCGGATAATTCCTTACTAACAAACCACAGAGTCTTAAGAAAAAGGCGGGTTTGTAACGGGGCACGCCCCTACTTGCCTACCTCTTATCTATAAGACGCTAATCTTAAAAAACTTCTTTATAAATCTTTATTGCTTAAACTGTGGAGCAGATCCGTTATTCCCCTTTTTTCTCTCTTGTCATTAGGTCTTTTACCGCTTTCAGAGGGGATTTGTTCTTATAAAGGACCGAATAAACTTCTTTTATGATAGGTATATCGACACGATATTTTAAACCCAGGTCATACGCTGATTTCGCGGTCGGTACTCCTTCGGCGACCATATTCATGTGCGCGCTGATCTCTTTTAAGGTTTTACCTTTTCCTATTTGTTCGCCGACAAAACGATTGCGGCTGTACGGGCTGATACAGGTCGTAACCAGGTCTCCTAAACCGCTTATACCGCTAAAGGTGCTGATTTTCGCTCCCATCGCCTGGCCAAGCCGCGATATTTCCGCTAAGCCTCTGGACAAAATTGCCGCTTTTGTATTCGTTCCGAATCCCAGCCCGTCGGATATCCCGCAGGCTATAGCGATGATGTTTTTAAGGCTTCCGCCTAATTCAACGCCGATAACGTCGTCATTGGTATAAACGCGGAACCTTTCAGACATGAATATATCCTGAAGGGATTTTGCCGTTTTCCTGTCATGAGAAGCAATGACCGCAGTTGTCGGGATCGCTTGCGCGACTTCCTGGGCAATAGTCGGCCCGGAAAGGACTGCCAGTTTAATATTCCCTAATTCTTCATGAATGATCTCCGATATCCTTTTATGAGAGCCTATTTCGATCCCTTTGGTGACGCTGACATAGATGCTTTTTCTCGAATAGGAAAGTGATTTAATCCTTTGCAGCACCTCCCGTATGTACTGGGAAGGGACCGCGAGAATGATTATGTCTTTGTCTTTAAGGGCGACTTCCAGGTCGGCGGTGATCTCGATCTGCTTGGGGATGCGCGTGTCCGGCAAAAATTTGATATTCTCGCGTTTTTTATTGAGCAGCTTTATATAATCCTTAAATGCTCCCCAGAGGGTTACAGAAAAGCCTTTACGGCAAAGCAGTATCGCCAGTGTTGTCCCCCATCCTCCGTCCCCTAAAATAGAAATACGCGCCTTATTTTTTTTCATTATCCTGTTCTTTTTGCATGAAAAAGGTCTGCGGATAGATATTCGTCAGGTTCTTTTCCTCGCGGGTTACGAATTGAAGCCCGACAGTATAACTGTCGGTGTTGATTGATTCGATCCTGACGACTTTTCCGACGACTCCGTTCTGATAAATAAAGCTTTTCTTTTCTATGTCTTCGCAGACGTTCAACACGTTGCGGTCAAAGGAAAGCCAGAGAATATCATCTTTGCTTACTTTTTCCTTGATCTTGCACAATATCCCTGATTGGCTGATATCCGTCGTATAACCCTGGAGCAGCTTTGAAACAGTTTCTTTCTTGCATACTTTGTAAGCCAGCGGTGTAATATAATCCAGCCGGACAAATTGCCTTCTTTCAGGCCCACCGTAGTCTTTTTTTTCCGTCATTGTCTTGCATCCTGAACAATTCTTTCATGCTGCGATAAAGCTTACAGTAAAAAAATTGTTTATATTTGGAGCGGGAGAGGGGAATCGAACCCCCATATATAGCTTGGAAGGCTATTGTTCTACCACTGAACTACTCCCGCGTGTGATTATGGTGGGCAGGGAGGGATTCGAACCCCCGAAGCACGAAGTGCAACAGATTTACAGTCTGTCCCCTTTAGCCACTTGGGTACCTGCCCGTATTATATTTAAGAGCTATGGGTCGATAGTCTATGGTCCATGGTCTATCGACTATGGACTATCGACCATTGACCCGGTAGTTCTTTATTATATTAAAGCTGGCGAGAGGAATTGAACCCCCGACCCGCGGTTTACAAAACCGCTGCTCTGCCAACTGAGCTACGCCAGCAATTATTGCGTTTTAAACTAACTGCTCCTCTTTATAGCATCAGGGATTGTATCAATAATATCTGAGGCTATCAAGGAAATTTGTGATTTTTCTTTCGCGGCTAAATCACCGGCTAAGCCATGGATATAAACTGCGTATTTGGCGGCGCTAAAAATATCAAGCTTTTGACCGATAAACGCGGCAATTATCCCGCTTAAAACATCGCCGCTTCCTGCGGTAGCCATTCCGGGATTGCCTGTTTTATTAATGTAGCTGTTCCCCTTATTATCGGCGATGATAGTATGGTGGCCTTTTAAAACAACGGTTACATTATAATCGTTTGCAAAGGTTTTTGCAATCATTTCTCTGTTCTTTTGCAGATATTCTGTTTTGACGCCTAAAAGCCCGGACATTTCTCCCGGGTGGGGAGTGATCACTATATTTGACTGAAGCCCCGCTTTTTTCAAAATATCAGTATGCCCCTTCAACGCGTTTAACCCGTCCGCATCAATAATTAAAGGCTTTTTATTGCGGCTAACGAGCGAACGCACAAGTGATTGCGTTGATCTATTCTGAGAAAGACCAGGCCCGAGTACCATACAGCTGCAGGCCTTTAAGAAAATTGCTATAACTTTGCCGGCGCGAGTTTCGATGGTGCCTTCCTTTGTTTCAGGCAAAGCAAGCGTCATTACTTCCAGCGGTTTGATCTTTATAACCGCGTTATTTATGCTTTTCGGGATACCTAAGCTTACTAAACCGGCGCCTGCGCGTAGAGCAGCTTTGCTGCATAAAACAGCAGCGCCTGAATATCTTCTTGAGCCGGCTAAAATAAAAATATGCCCAAAATCGCCTTTGTGGGCATCAGGTTTTCGATGTAATAATAGCGTTGGCAACCGCATAACTTTTTACGTGAGAAATTGAAACAAAGACGTCAATTTTTTTGCCTTTGTTGTTTAATATACGGCACAGGGGTTTTCCCGCTTTATCATTGATTATTTCAATGTCTTTCCAATTCAAGCGGACATCGCCGGCGGCTTTAAAAACCGCTTCTTTGGCCGCAAATCGGCCTGCTAAATGCTGATAGAGGCTCACGCGGGTCTTTGCGTTTTGTAATTCTATACGGGTGAATATACGCGTTAAGAAGCTCTCTCCCCAGCGTTCTACCGCTTTTCGTAATCGCGTTACTTCAGTTATGTCAACGCCTGTGCCGATGATCATTTTAGAAGGTTAATAAATATTTCATTTCACGGACAGCTTGTTCTAATCCCACTATTACCGAACGGCAGATGATCGAATACCCGATATTGAATTCTTTGATCTCAACGATCGGCTTAAGGGCTTCTATGTTGCGGTAATCCAGCCCGTGGCCGGCAAAGACGCTCAATCCTTGTTCGTTCGCGTAAAAACTTGCTGCTTTAAGTTCCTGCACGTAAACCTCTTTTTGAGGCTCAGATTTTGCTTCGGAGTAAGCTCCGGTATGCAGCTCGATCATGGAGATACCCAAAGAGCGGGCAGCGTCAATCTGCCTTTTATCCGGGTCGATGAATAAACTGACCGGAATTCCGGCTTTCCTGAACATTAAAAGCGTTTTCTCGAGTTTCGTTTTGTTCTTGAGGACGTTTAATCCGCCTTCAGTAGTTAATTCCTTGCGTTTTTCAGGGACTATCGTCACTTGGTCAGGTTTAACTTTACAGGCAATAGATACTATCTCTTCATTTAAGGACATCTCTAAATTGAACTTGGTTTTAACCGTTTCTTTTAATAAAAAGATATCCCGGTCTTGTATGTGCCTGCGGTCTTCCCGTAAATGCGCAACGATGCCGTCGGCCCCCGCGGTCTCGCATAAGCAGGCGGCGAAAACAGGGTCAGGGGTTCCTCCACAGCGCGCCTGGCGCAAGGTTGCTATATGGTCTATGTTTACTCCAAGTCGTATTGACATGCGCTCAGTATTGAAAGGGTATTATTCAAAATGTTCAATTTCTCCTTTTACATAAAACCATACCAGAATGGCTAAGAGTAAGGCGATTATTTTAAGCCACGGGTGAATGTTCAACCATGCAACAAACTTCCCTATAAGATTCAGTTTTTCTTTTGGCATTTTAATTTAAGGTTTGAAGATCCCTTTTATTTTAGAAAACAGCTCTTCCCTGCTTAAGTCTTTATATAAGTGCGATTCATAGACCAGGGATATATCCTGGCGCTCCTCGGAAACAACGATGATGACCGCGTCTGTTTCTTCACTCAAACCGAGCGCGGCACGGTGGCGTGTGCCGTAGATCCTGCTTAAATCCTGGTTTTGCGTAAGGGGGAATAAACACCCTGCGGCCATGATCCGGCCTTGTTGAATAACTAATCCTCCGTCATGCAATAAACTGCTGGGGGTGAAGATCGTTTGAATGAGGTCAGAGGTAACATCGGCGTTAATAAGGGCGCCGGTTTCAATGTATGAGGTTAAAGGGTCGTTGTTTTCCAATGCTATAAGCGCCCCGATCTTATTCTTACTGAGGTTTTCTACCGCTTTACTGGTTTGCGTTAAAATATAATCCAGTTCTTCTTTCTTGGAACTCATCCCCGCGCGATGCCGCTGCCCCAGGCGGGCAAGCCCCTGCCGTATTTCAGGATGAAAGATTATTAATGAGGCAATAACGGAAATAGCGAATAGCTTTGTTAAGAGCCATCCTAAAACTTCAAGGTTCAGCTTTTGGAACGCGAAAAAAGCCAGTAAAAGTATGATAATACCGCGTAAAACCTGGATCGCGCGGGTCCCTTCAAAGAAAATCAAAATATGGTAAATAACAATCCACAGTATGATGACCTCAAGTAATGTTTTAAGCGTAAGTATCATTTTTTCGTAAGTGGTTTAAGAACATTAATGATAGTGGATCGTATCTGCTGTTTTTAAGGCTTGGGAAACCGCCTTGACATCATGCACTCTGACGATATGAGCTCCGTTTTGAGCCGCGACAACACAAGAAGCCAATGTCCCGAACAGCCGTGAATCTTCAGGCTCGCCGATGATCTTGCCGATAAATGATTTTCTTGAAGGCCCGATAAGAACGGGCTTTCCGATAGCCTTTAATTCTTTTAGATGTTTTAAAATCTCAAGGTTATGCAGGTAATTCTTTCCAAAGCCGATTCCCGGATCGATGACGATCTTATTTTCCGCTATGCCTGCTTCTGTTGCCCGCAGTACCGCGTTGTTCAGATAAGCGGTAATTTCATCCATCACCGATTGATATGACGGCTTATGTTGCATGGTAAGCGGCTTTCCCTGCATATGCATAAGTACGACAGCGGCTTTGTGTCGCGCAACGACCTTTGCCATACCGGGTGAGCGTAAGCCGGAAATATCATTTACCATTGCCGCTCCATTATCCAAAGCTTGACGGGCAACTTCAGGCTTATAGGTGTCAATTGAGATCGGGATCTTGATCTTTTTTGCCAAAAGCTTAATTACCGGGATCGTCCGCTTGAGTTCTTCATTAAGTGAGAGCGCTTGAGCTCCCGGGCGGCTTGATTCACCTCCGATATCAAGGATATCCGCCCCCTCTTCCTTTAGCCTTTCCGCGAAGCTTAAGACCTCATTGAGGCGGGAGGTAACAATAAATTTATAAAGCCCGTCATTGCTGAAGGAGTCCGGCGTTAGATTAAGTATCCCCATTACAGCAGTCCGTTTGTGCAGGCGCAAGCGTGTGTCTTTAAGCTGTAGCGTGAAATTGTCTTTATGGCAGTTCGATAATAATAATTTCAATTCTTTTGCGATCAGCCTTAATCCGAAGGGCTGCGCTGAGAGTTTTTCCATCAATCGTGTTATCTGCGATTGATTGCCGATGAGCAGGCAGCCGGTTTTCCGAACGGGTTTTGTTAAAATATCCCGCGCGACCGCGGCATCGCCTCCGGCAGACAGCATCTCTTGTTTGAGGATGTTGGCGGCAATGGAGGATACTTCCTGGATCTTTATAAGATAGTGAGCCGATTTTGGCGCCATTATTTTAATGCCGTACGGGTCTACCTTTAATTCCCGGAATATTTTTACTAAATCCTGAGGATTGTCTATTTGCAGGATACGTATCATTGGTCAGGTAATATTTTAGATAAGTTCTTTTTTTTGGATCCCGAGTAGTTTTTTTACTTCTTCGCCGTCTAAGACTTCTTTTTCCAATAATGCGCTTGATAAAAGCTTTAACTTATCCATATTCTGCTGCAATATTTCTTTAGCTTTTATATAGGACTCACCGGCGATCTTTTTAACTTCTTCGTCGATGATGCGCGCGGTCTCTTCGCTGTAGTTGCGTTCTTCCATGATGTCCCTGCCTAAAAATACCAGGCCCTCCCGTTTACCGAGGGTGATGTTCCCGAGTTTTTCCGACATTCCAAACTGGCAGACCATGCGCCGTGCCATCTGCGTGGCCATCTCCAGGTCGTTTTGCGCTCCGGTAGTTACTTCTTTTAAGGTTAATTCTTCAGATGCCCTTCCGCCTAACATGAGGGTGATTTCCGCACGTAATTCGGTCTTGGACCAATAGTGCCTGTCTTCAAGCGGAGGAGTAAACGTATACCCTCCTGCCAGGCCGCGGGGGATGATGGAAACTTTGCGTAAAGGGTTCACTTCCGGTAAGAGCAATGACAAAAGCGCGTGCCCTGATTCGTGAAACGCGGTGATCTCTTTTTCTTTTTTGGAAATGATATGGCTCTTTTTTTCCGGCCCCATGAGCACCCGTTCGACGGATTTCTCGAAATCGATCATTTCAACCGATTCTTTGTTGAAGCGGGCCCCGAGGAGCGCCGCTTCGTTGCATAAATTCGCGATGTCAGCTCCTGAGAAGCCCGGAGTCTGGCTGGCGATGATCTTAAAGTCAACTGATGGGGATAATTTGATCTTGCGCGTATGGACTTTCAAGATCTCTTCTCTTCCTTTTATATCGGGAAGGTTCACGACAATGGTACGGTCGAATCTTCCGGGCCGTAAGAGCGCGGGGTCAAGCGTGTCGGGCCTGTTCGTCGCCGCAATAAGGATCAATCCCTGGAGCGTGTCAAAGCCATCCATTTCGACAAGCAGGGCGTTTAAGGTCTGTTCCCTTTCATCATGGCCGCCGCCAATACCGGAAAAACGCAAGCGTCCTACCGCGTCGATCTCGTCAATAAAGATAATAGCTCCTTTTCCTGAAGATTTAGCGGCCCTTCTTCCTTGTTCGAATAAATCACGTACCCGGCTGGCGCCGACACCGACAAACATCTCTACAAAATCAGAACCGCTCAATGAATAAAACGGGACTCCCGCCTCTCCCGCGACCGCTTTCGCCAGCAGGGTTTTTCCCGTTCCCGGAGGGCCGACGAGCAAGACGCCTTTCGGGATCTTTCCTCCAAGTTTTTGGAATTTCTTCGGGTCTTTTAAGAATTCAATGACCTCGGTTAATTCTTCTTTTGCTTCATCGACTCCCGCCACATCCTTGAAGGTGACCTTTTCACTTTCTTTGTCTCCTGATATTTTAGGCCTGATCTTTCCGAAGGTCATGATCTTGTTGCCGAGCTGCTCTCCGCGCGAAGCCATCATCCACCAGAAAACTATCAAAATGACTACCGGGCCGAGATAATAAAAAAGATTAGCCCATAATGTCTGCGGAGGTTTTACGTCGAAGCGTTTTAAATTCTTTCTCATGAGATTCAGCAACTCAGTGTCATTATCGGGAATATGCAGGAAAAATTTGGAATGATCAATCATTTCTCCCTGCATGAGGTTATCGATTTTTGTTACAGAATAGATCTTTCCGGGTTCATCCGACAGTATCTTGTAGAAATCGCTGTAGGTCATTTCTTTGGGGATACCCGAAAGGCTGACGTCAAAGCTGCGGATGATCAAAATAAAGATAAAAAGCCCGAGAATCCATCCCAACGGTAAACGTTTCAAGAAGTTATTGTCTTTTTTCGATTTAGGGGTATTAGATAAATTTGCCATGATAAACCTTTCTTTTGGTTATAGTTTAGGAAAAATATTATACCGTTAATTACCCCTTAAATCAAGTGATTATTGCTGTTTTTTCAGGAAAAAACGCAGGTTTTTCTTTAGTTTCACGGCGGAAATCCCTTTTGGCAGGTCTACAATGGAGTTTACTGGCCGGTTGCGGATCATGTCTTGGATCTCACGGATATGGGTAAAATTAATACGGCGCGTATCGCCGATTACCTGGGCTATTTTCAGACGTAAGATCAGATGCTGCATAGAAATATGCAATTTAAGGAATCTTTCTAAAGGTATGTCTTTTCCCATCCTTTTCATGATAGAAAATGCTGTTTGCGTCAAATAGTCATAATCATAGCCGGCATTCTCTGCGAGATTACTTAAGAGCACTTGAATATTGGGATTGTATTCTTTTTCCAAGATCGGGATCAACCGGTTCCTGAGCTTATTTCTGAAATAGAGATAATTCGCGTTGGTTTTATCAATGCGCGGGTAAATCTTCCTCCCTTTTAGGAACTTTTCAATGTCCCTGCGTTTGATCCCCAGTAAAGGGCGGATAATGCAATGGCCGTTGATCGTACGTTTAGGCACAATGCCTGATAATCCGTATAGCCCGGTACCCCGAATGATACGCATAAGCACTGTTTCCGCCTGGTCGTTGAGATTATGCCCTAAAGCGATCTTTGCCGCTTTTACCTGTCGCGCAACCTTAAAAAGAAATTCCAGCCGGAGGTTTCTCGCAATTTCTTCGATCGAACCTTTTTGCGCGGCTTTTTTCACATTGGCCCTTTCGATCGTGCAGGGAATTGAAAGTGAACCGGCTAGCCACTTAACATACGCGGCATCCTGAGCGGATTCTTTGCGTAACATATGGTCGAGATGGGCGATATGGAGTTTGATATCAAATTCCTTCTGTAAAGCAAGAAGCGCGCAGGTTAAAGCAACAGAGTCAGGCCCTCCGGAAACAGCGATGAGGATTTTGTCCTTTTGAGCGATCAGGTCGTATTCCTGCAGAGTATTTCTTACGGTATCGATAAACATGATCTTTATTGTCTTCCGGATTATTTAAGCTTTGATATGCGACCGGCTATTTGCCGATAGGTATTTGAATTGAAAGAGGGTGTAACTCAAAATTTTTAAGCGCGGCCGCCTTAAGAAAAAACCGTTATTTGCAGAATAAAAGCACAAAGTCCGTCTATTAAGGTTTAATGCTTTGATTAAGAACCGGCTATGATCTTTTTAGCCCTTTGCGCTTCATTAGGGAAAAGATCTGCCGGGATTTTATCTTTTCCTAAGGTTTTGAGGACCAGATAGCGCGCGCAATTTGCGTTATTACCCTGGCAATAGGATTTTTTATAGATCTGAGCGGTCGCGGGGGCATTTTTCATTTTGTCGTTAAAGAAAATGCATGTAAGTAATTTTTCGCAATCAGCCATTATTAATCTCCTTAAAGTTATTATTTATCGGATTTACTGACCAACGGGGTAATTCCCGGGCTCAAAAGATAAAAAAAGTGGCGGAGAGAGGATTTAAACCTCCGACCAAGCGGGTATGAGCCGCGTGCTCTATCAGGCTGAGCTACTCCGCCAATATAAGCATGAAAAAAATATAATAGCATAAATTCCCTAAAAAGCAAGATTAACTCAAGGCAAACCGTTATTTTAAGTGGCTATTGCCCTGTTTCTTTTGATCCTGACAATGACTGCCGGATAGCCTGGAGCTCTTCTTTTAATGATCTATTCTCTTCCTTGAGTTCTTCGATCTGTTTATTCATATCATGGATCTGGCGGGAGACGTATTCAGCTATATTTTCTAAAATTATCAGGCCGTCTTTTCGTGTTATTTTTGTGCCGGCAGGCACAAGCACCTGTGTCGCTCCCACCTGTAGTAAATCCATTCCCGGGGGCGGGACTTCCCCCTCTTCTGCCCGGGCAACGGGTGTCATGAAGAGCGCGTTCAAAGAGAAAAAAAGTGCTACCGCTATTTCTTTTACTCTTGGGTCGGGAATCATGTTTTTTGCCGCGCTGGTTTTATTGTCAGCGGGTCATATCATCGATTTGCCGGGCTTGCTCCGACATCCTCTCGGTAGCGTGATGCATCTTCTTTTTGCTGGTATTTATCAGGGAATCATAGCCGGAAGCGTCAAACCCTTCTTCTTTGAGGGCGGTTGCCTCTTTTTTACTCATGGTTGGTTTTAGAAAATATTTAATCGTGACGATGTAGCTGAGCCAGGCAATGATCAGCGTTGAAATCAGCACCTGCAGCAATAATGAGCCTCTTGTCTTAAGGAAAAGTCCCCTTGGCATAATGATTTAAGGTGCCTCTTAAAGCGGTAGATTCATTATTTGATTTAACTTTATGTACAGGGTATTAATGGCCAGCATTAAATACCAGCTGAAACTCAGCACTATGAGCGTGATAATTATTTTAGCGCGCAGGCGAAACGCCGGATTAAACCAGAGCAGCGGCAATGCAAAAGCTAATAAGCATGAGAGTGCGAGTATCGTCGTTGATTTCTTAAAATACCACGGGACGGGCTTCGGTTCTTCGATCGTTTTACCGCATGCCTGGCATTGGAGAGGCGTTTGTTTCGCGCAATATGGGCAGAGCATAGGATTATCCTAATACTTCACTGATCGTATCGAGCAGTTCTCTAAAAGTTGAGGGTTTAGGAAGAAATCCGCGGGCCCCTAATTCACGGTTGCGCCGTTCAATGCTTTTGGGATCCAGGTCTTTGCCTGTCAGGAACACGATAGGAATATCTTTCGTCTTATTGTTCTTTTTAAGCTCCTGGCAGGTCTCATATCCATCCATGACCGGCATAGCTACATCAAGCAAAATGAGGTCGGGTGACTCTGCTTCCGCCGCGCGCAACGCTTCCCTGCCGTCGCCGGCGCTTAAAACCGAGTAGTTATTCTTAATTAATTTCTCAACCATGAGCTCTCGGAGCTCTTTTTCGTCGTCAACAACAAGGATCTTTTTCATGAGTCCCTCCTGCTATCGTAATATCCTTTTGCCAAAAAGGATACAACCGACGGCAAAGGCATTGATACAGGTCAATAAAACAACCGCTGCGGAAATATCTTTAAGCAATTTTATCAATGTGTAATATTTCCGCGTGAACATATCGATCATCATTTCAATCGCCGTGTTAATGATCTCAGCGATAAAAACCAGGGTAATGGTGATACAGAGCGCAACGAGTTCGATGCCTTTTAATTTGTAATAAAACCCTGCGGTTACCGCGGCGAAGCCCATAAAAAAGATAATGCGCATATTACGGTGGTATACGAAAAGATACGCTATCCCTTGAATCGCTAACAATAAACTTTCCCTGAAACCGTGAAAACGGAAAATATGACGGAAAAGTTTGCGCCTTTTTAACCGCTGGACATTCATAGGCTCTGATTATCCTCGGAAAATAATATAGATCATCAATACGATAACGATCAGCGATAAAATGTAAAAATCATTGAAATAAAAAAAGTCAATGACCTTGTCTTTTATTGAAAATCTCTGTAAACCGGCACTCTTAGGGGAATGCATTTTTTTGCGGAAATCTTCCACCTGCTCGCGTTTAAACCGCAAATAGACCCCACCGATCTTATAGGCAGGTATCGTGCCTTCATCGGCGAGGTCCAAAACCTCTCTTTCGGTTATACCTAAAAACAACGCGACATCTCTCACCGTCAATAATTTTTCAGTCATAAGCACCCGTTAACGTGGTCCTGTTGAGTTGGATTTATCTGCTTACTTTTCCTAAAGCTACCCAGGAATCAATTGCTTTACGTTCAAACTTCCAGTTAGTCCCTTCTTTTAACGCGGGGATCTTTCCGGAATTTGCCCATTCTTGGATAGACCCGAGGTCTACTTCCAAATAGCGCGCTAATTCTTCAGTATTCAAGAAATCGTGCAGCATAAAACATTTGCCTTCAAATATGGCCCCTTCGGCAATGATCAATTTCGTCGGGAAAATATCCCCTTCTATGATCGACGTTGATAACAGTGTTAAACGTTCGGTAGCGATGATCTTGCCTTTGACTCTCCCCCCGATGGTAACATTTTCTCCGCGGATATCCGCGAAAACGATCGCGGTCGCGCCGATAGTCAGGTTTCCTTTGGTCTCGAGATTTCCTTCAAACCTGCCGTTAATACGCAGATTTACCGGGTCTTTAAAAGTAAGCGTGCCTTGCATTGAGGCATCCACATCCAAACTTTTCTCTTCAAGCTTTTTTTTGTTAAAAGCCATAAGTATCACCTCCTTAAGAAATGGCTCTCTTGGTAAGATGCTTTCGCAATAAAGCGTCAAAAAGCGTTAAAATCAATTTTCACTTTTCTTGAGGTCTTCTTTACCGATGATCATGCCGTCAACACGGCGTAAGACCAGTAATACTATTAACGCAAGAAATGCCGACATGACTCCTGCGCTGTAAAAACCGCAGCCAACGGACATCCCGATCCCGGCGACAACCCAAAGGCTGGCAGCAGTGGTCAATCCGCGCACTCCTTCTTTTTCACGGATAATGGTACCCGCTCCCAGGAATCCGATACCGGTTATAATACCTGCCGCTATCCGGCTGGGGTCAACGGGAGCTATATTCTTATATATATCAAAAACAAAGAGTGATGTCAACATGATAAGACATGAACCTAAACTTACCATGATGTGGGTACGTAATCCCGCGGAGCGCCGGTGAAACTGGCGTTCCAAGCCAATAAGGCCGCTTAATAAGATCGATAATGTTAATCGTATGAATACATCGCCGTCAGTTAACATTATCTCCTCCTCGTTCGTATCATCTGATTTTGTTTAATTCACCTGTCCGTTAAAAAACAATCATGCGGCAGGCTTATTTTTAAATACGTGATATCCGAAACCGGCGACCATTGCCGCATTATCTGTGCATAGTTTTTGCGCGGGGAAAAAACACCGCAGATTGTTTTCCGCGGCCGCAAGGAGGAATTTTTCCCGAAGCCGGCTATTTGCCGCAACTCCTCCTGAGACGAGAAAATTCCTGACCTTTTTTCTTTTGCACGCAAGAAGCGTTTTTTCGATAAGCGTATTAATAACGGTCTCCTGAAAAGATGCGCAAATATCGGCTTTGAGCCCCTGGTTTAACGTTCGCGTGAGGCTTTTCTCCCGCAGGTAATAGAGCACCGCTGTTTTGATGCCGCTGAAGCTGAAATCAAGCTCGTCCTTTGTTTTCGAACAGCCGAATTTAACGCGTCCTGGGTTCCCCTTTTTACTCTCCCGTTCGATAACCGGGCCTCCGGGGTAGCCGAGCCCCAGGATCTTTGCCACTTTATCAAATGCCTCGCCGCAGGCATCGTCATGGGTGGAACCTATCAGGGTAATAGACGTAAAACTCTTGAGATAAAAAAGGCTGGTATGACCTCCGGATACTACCAGCGCGACAACCGGGAAGCGCGGAATATCCTTTTCAAGGAAGCCTGCGTAAATATGGCTGTAGAGATGGTTGACTTTAACCAGGGGAACGCTTAAACTAAAGCTCAAAGCTTCCGCGAATGAAATCCCGGTCAAAAGTGAACCTAAAAGCCCGGGGCTTGAAGTCACGCTGATAAGGCCGATATTCCCCTTCGTAAGCCTCGCGTCTTCTATCGCGCAATTTACAACTCCTGTTATAGTCTCAAGCTGCATGCGGAAGGCTATTTCAGGGATGATCCCCCCGTATTTTTTATGGAACTGCAGGCTTGAGCTAATGGCGTTTGAAAGGATATACTTGCCGTTGCTTACTACAGAGGCTCCAGTTTCGTCGCAGGAAGTTTCAATGCCGAGCACGTTCATATGTTTAAGAAAGATTTGGTATTACTTTAACTTTAACGGACTAAATCTGAAACGAAGACGAATTCATATCCGGCTTTTTGCAATTGAGGGACTATTTCCTTTAAGACTATCAATGTGGTCCTGCGGTCATGCCCGATGCCTATCGCCTGTCCGTACATGTCGGCTTTTTTCTTGAGTTTATAGATCTGCTGTTTAATATATTCTTTTTCCGATTCATTATCAAGAAAAATATCCCGTTTCGCGAAGGGTAAATCGAGCTTTCGCGCTAAAGGCCCGCAGACAGATTTCGAAGATACAAAACTGTCGAGAAAATAGAGTTTTTTCTTTTTTAAATCATTGAAGATGATTCCCATTGTCCGGCTATTTTCAGTTGCGCGGGACCCCATATGGTTGGATACTCCTTTTACGTGTGAAAGGCTTTCTATGTCCTGAGTAACGATAGTGCGAATCGAATCCCCGGGTAAGCTCGTTAAAATAGTATTTTCTTCCAATTTTAACCTGTCATGAGATTCCATCGGCAGATGGAGGATGATTTCATATCCGGCTTTATGCAATGCTTCGCTCATCGCGCGGGAATAGGGCAGGTTCGGTAGAATTGAAGCCGTGAGGGGGAATTTGATCTGTTCAGCGATCTCCAGGTTATTCGCATTATACCCCCAATCATCGATCACAAGAGCGATCTTGAGTTTTTGTTTGACCGGAAGTTGCCGCGTCTTGACCGGTTTTTTGCCGATCACGATCCATTGCGCGATGATAAGAATGATCAGTGCAGCAATAATGATCTTATATGCGTTATTATTATTCATAGGTCATTCTATTTGCTGCTGTTTTTCTCCGCTTTCTTTTCGTCAATACCTTGGTAGATCTTAATGGCTTTCAGGATGTCGATTGCGTTTAGCAACTGGTTGTCGGTTTTATAGTCAAAGGCTTTATTCTGTTTTTCTTCTTTATCCGCTTTAGGAGGTTTTTCTTTTTTGTTTTGATCTTTATTCTCAATATCTTCAAAAATGTCGTTTTTGTTCTCCTTGCTTGAGTCCGCGTTCTTTGCGGAAACCTGCACTTTCGCCTCTTCAATAACGATATCAGGCATAACACCTTTTCCATGGATAACCCTGTTTGACGGGGTGAAATATTTGCTGGTAGTAAGCCGCAGCGCTGAACCATCGCTTAAGGGAAGGACTGTTTGAACGGAGCCTTTTCCGAATGATTTTGTCCCGACAATGATCGCGCGCTTGTAATCCTGCAGTGCCCCTGCCACGATCTCACTTCCTGACGCGGAGCCTTCATTGATCATGACTACCATAGGGATGGTAATGAGCGGATGGGAAAAATTGGAGTAGAACTCGAGGTTTTGAGAAGTTTTTCTTCCTTTGGTCGAGACTACGATCTTTCCTTTTTCAATGAATTCAGAAGCAACTTTCACCGCGGAATCTAAAAGGCCGCCCGGATTGTTGCGTAAATCCAGGATTAAAGCGTTTAACCCCTGCTTCTTGAGGTCTTCTAATTTCGTGTTGAGATCATCCGGGGTATTTTCACGGAATTCGATCAGTCGAATGTAACCGATACCGTCCTCGAGTATGCGGGGTTCTTTTATGTCTTTGATCTTAATGATATCTCTGACGATCTTAAGTTCCAGTATCTTTTTTTCGCTCTCTCGTAACACGGTTATATTGACCGCTTCTCCCGGCTTTCCCCTGAGTTTTTTTACTGCGTCAGTAAGGGTCATGTCCCGGGTAATGTCATTGTTGATCTTGACGATCCTGTCTCCCGCTTTGATCCCGGCATTCCAGGCGGGGGTATCTTCAATCGGGGTAACGATAGTTAAAAGGCCGTCTTTGAGCGTAATTTCGATACCCAGTCCTCCAAACCTGCCTTCAGTGTCGATCTTAAGTTCATTGTAGGTTTCCGGGTCCATGAACTGGCTATGCGGATCTAAAGAAGCGAGCATCCCTTTGAGCGCTCCGTAAATAAGGTCTTTCGCATTAATTTCGTCGACATAATCGGTCTGTATGATAGATAAAGTATCGGAGAACAACTGTACTTTTTTAAAAAGTTCATCCTGTTTCTTTTTATCGATTTCCGAGGTAGCATTGGATTTAAAGAAAAAAATCCCCAGGCTGACAAGTACGATCAAAACTAATACAGGTCTTTTACGCATCCGATAACCTCCTCTTTAATAATTCCACGACGACTTTCGGATTCGCGCGGGAAGATGTTTTTTTCATCACTTGGCCGACTAAGAACATGACCGCGTTTTCCTTCCCTGCTTTATAATCCTGAACTGATTTCGGGTTGCTTTTGATGATCTCTTCAATAACCCCGTTGAGGCTGCCTGAGTCCGAGATCTGGATTAAATCCTTTTCCTTGATTATAGCCGCTGCCGACTTATTGGTACTGATCATTTCGCTTAAGACCGATTTAGCGGCCAAATGGGATATTTGTTGTTTATCGATAAATCCTATGAGTTCAATGATATGTTCCGGGGATATTTCTAACGCGCACAGCCCGCAGTTACGGCTGTTGGCTTCGCTTAATAACGGCCCGATCAACCAATTAACGAGCGGCTTTTTGTCGGAGCCGGGATAGGCTTTGAGGCAGCTTTCAGCGTAATCAGCGTCTTTACGGTTTAAAACCAGGATCTCAGCGTCATATTCCGATAAACCGAATTCACGGATCAAACGCTGCTTTCTTTCTTTCGGCAATTCCGGGATAGTGGCACGTATCGCGGCTATTTTTTCTTTTGTTATGATAAAAGGCGTCAGATCAGGCTCGGGAAAATAGCGGTAATCCTTGGCTTCTTCCTTGGAGCGCATGGAAACCGTTCTTAATTCTTTCGCGTCCCAGAGGAGCGTTTCTTGGGTGATCTTTCCGCCCTCTTGCAAAACCCCGGTTTGCCGCGTGATCTCGAAAGTCAAGGCGTCTTTTACCGCTTTAAAGGAATTCAGGTTTTTAAGCTCGGTTTTTGTTCCCAGCGCCTGCTGCCCTTTTTCGCGCAGCGAGATATTAGCGTCACAGCGCAGAGAACCTTTTTCCATGTCGCATTCAGACACGTCGAGGTATTGAATGATGCTTTTAAGAATAGTCAAATAATCATATGCCTCTTGGGGCGAATGTAAATCAGGGTCGCTTACTATTTCTAACAGAGGCATCCCGGTGCGGTTAAAATCAACCAGGCTTATATCGTCTTTATGGAGGAGCTTCCCCGCGTCTTCTTCCATATGTACCCGGAGGATATTGATGCGTTCGGGGATGCCGTTCGTCTTTATCTCGATAAAGCCGTGTAAAGCCAGCGGTAGATCGTATTGGGATATCTGATAATTTTTCGGCAGATCGGGATAGAAGTAATTCTTCCGGTCGAATTTCGTGAATTCCTGGATGGTGCAGCTTAAAGCAATACCGACTTTGATCGCGGAATCAAGGAAAATGCTGTTTAAGACCGGCAGGGTCCCGGGAAAGCCTAAGCATACGGGACAGACCTGCGAATTCGCCTTGCTGCCGAATTGAGTCGAACAACCGCAAAAAGCTTTCGTCGCCGTCTTGACATGCACGTGTACTTCAAGGCCTATAACCGTTTCATATTCCATTAGGTATTATAGCTTTGGATTTTTAAGGTGCCATTGTGTATTTTGTTCAAACGTATGGGCGACCTTGAAAATCAATTCTTCGTTAAATGTCTGCGAGAGGATCTGCAATCCGACGGGTAGACCCTTTTTCGTAAAACCACAGGGTATTGATATAGCCGGTATCCCCGCCAAGTTCGCTGAGATCGTAAAAATATCCGAAAGATACATCTGTAAGGGGTCTTTTGATTTCTCTCCGATCCCAAACGCGGGGGTCGGGGTAGTAGGTGCGATAATACAATCAAAGTCTTTAAACACGGCGTCAAAATCTTCTTTGATACGGGTGCGGACCTTCAGCGCGCGTAAATAATAGGCGTCATAATACCCATGGGACAGCGCGAACGTACCCAGTAAAATCCTTCTTTTTGCTTCTTCTCCAAAGCCTTGTCCGCGCGTCTTTTTATACATATCCATTAATGATTGGCGTGATTGAGCGTCGCTACGCAACCCGTATTGCACGCCGTCATAGCGGGCCAAATTTGAACTGGCCTCAGCGGTGGCGATGATGTAATAAACCGGAACGGCATATTCGGTATGAGGAAGAGATACTTTTTTGTGAACGGCCCCAAGGTTGGCGAGCTTCGCGATGGCTGCTTCCACGATGTCTTTAACTTCGGGGTCGATGCCTTCGATAAAGTATTCTTGGGGAATACCGATTTTTACCCCTCGTACGTCATTAACGAGCGCTTGAGTATAATCGGGGATTTCCCGGTTGACAGACGTGGAATCTTTACGGTCATACCCGGCAATAACATTCATCACGAGCGCGCAATCCCTGACGTCTTTGGTGATCGGTCCTATTTGATCGAGGCTTGAAGCAAAAGCTATGAGCCCATACCGGGAAACACTGCCGTAGGTGGGTTTGAGGCCTACCACACCGCAAAAAGCTGCCGGCTGCCTGATTGAGCCTCCGGTATCGGAACCTAATGCGAAGACTGCTTCGTCAGCTGCGACAGCGGCGGCAGACCCTCCCGATGAGCCGCCCGGGACACAATCGAGCTGCCAGGGATTATGGGTAGGTCCAAAGCAAGAGTTTTCAGTCGAAGAGCCGAATGCGAATTCATCCATATTGGTTTTTGCTTTGATGATGTTCGCGCCGGCATGTTTTAATTTTTGGATAACCGTTGCGTCATACGGAGGTTTAAACCCGCCTAAGATCCGGGAACAGCATTCAGTCTGGAGCCCTTCGGTACAAATATTGTCTTTGATCGAGGCGGGGATACCCCCCAAATTCAAAGCGCCGGGAGTATTTTCCTGCGAAGATTGACAGAGAAAATCATCCGTATTCAATCTGACATACGCCTTGACCTTGCTTTCAGTTGATTCAACTCTGAGTTTAAGCGATTGAATTATCTGGTTCGGGGTAGTTTTTCCCTCTTTGAGCTGTGCCAGCAGTTCATGGCAGGTTAAGCGGTATAGTTCCATAGTATTAAATTTTAAAGCCGGGACCTTTTTTTCTCGTAACTATTCAATAACTTTAGGTACGCCGAAAAAAGAATCTTTCCGGTCAGGCGCATTCTCTAAAGCTTTGTCAATAGGTAAGGATGCAAAAAGGGTATCTTCTCTTAAGATGTTCTGCAGAGGTAAGATATGGCTTGTAGGTTTGATAGAATCAATATCGATTTTCTTTAAGGTATCGATAAAATTGACAATATCCTGCAGCTGCCCTGATATCTTCTCCAGTTCTTGAGCCTGCAGTTCAATACGTGCTAAATGCGCTGTATACTTGACAGTTTCTATAGAAAATGGCATTTTATTGGTTATTTTATCTTATTTTTCCGAATAATGTAATGATAATAGCATTAATTCCTTTAAAAGTCAATTGTCACTTATTCAAATACTGCCGTGGATGTTGCTTCGTTTGAGCTGATGTCTCGGTTCATTTTGAAGGAGTTGTGCTCCTATTCATTTTTCTTTTCTTCTTCCTTTTCTTCTTTGGTTTTAGTCCCTAAATCGTTTTCTTCGATTTTTACGATGAATTCCCTTTCAATGATCATACGCCAGTACGTTTCTTTGTTATAAAGGATTATAAAGTCAGGCTGGTCGCTGAGTATAATCCCGTCGGCTGTAGTGTTATTGGTTAAAAAGACCGTATCGGCAAAGCTGTTTTTAGCCGTAAATACCGAACAAATAATAATTAAGCAAAATAATATTATGGTTGATCTTAGTCGCATAAACCCTCCTCCTTAATGTAAGAATCTTTGCAATATGCTTCGCCCAAAAGAAGCGCACCATTGGCTGTCTAAGATTACCCCTTTCCTCAGGATCGTTAAAAGCACTCCAATAAAAATAAAAGGAGTCAGGGGAAAGGTTTTATGGATACTGATTTCCGAAAGTTCAGCTTCATTGGCTCCGATTTCCTTAATGACCCTGGATTGTTCTTCCGTGAGACCGTCAGGATAAAACTTCTCATATATACCCTTCTTTTTAAAAATACCGCAGATCTTAGCTGCAGAATCATGCGTGAGGAGCATTCCGGGCCTGAGCTGGCCGCTGTTTATTTTAATTGTTTCAGATGTGTTCAGGAAGGTTTGGATGACGACCGATAAAATCGTCGTAATGATGATAAAAAAAGTGAAACTTTGAAAAAGCTCCTGTATTACCCGAGGCATGTCATGAGCCGTGAAAATGATAATAGTTATAAATACGGCGTTGAGCGCTGAGATCAGGATGACGACGCTTCTTTTTTTGAACAAGGCTGTTAATTTCTGAAAGCTGAAGCTTATAATGATGCAGACGATCCCGAACAGTGACGCGAATCGGGCATCGGTTTTAATAAAGACCAGGAGGCGGAGTATGTTCATGAACATGAATATGCTCAGGTATCCTAACGCGACCTTGGCGTATTCTTTCTTTTGACGGTTGATCAATTCCAGCTTTTCGGTTAAAAACGCAAGGGATGATTTAAAGCTGATCTCAAGCGACCATAGTCTTTTTATTGCCGCGAACAGCTGAAGGAGGAGCTTAATGAATATCTCTATGATGACGAAAACGAACACAACACTAAAAGCGTTCGCGAGCAATATGAACGAGGGGAAATTAGGTATAGGATAACTGGGGCCATAATAATTCATGGGCACCAGGAATGAGAACAGCATAAAAAGTTTTGCGTCACCGGCCGACCAAAAACCAAAATACCAGATAAAAAATGAGACCAGGCAAGAAATGCCGATATTTTTCAGGAATATCATGACAGGAAAAAAAAACGGGTCATGAAAAAATACGGCCTTGACCGCAAGTAAGAAATAACAGGTGAGGCCGCAGGCGATCCCGTAAATAAGATATTTATTCTTAACTTTACCTATGCGCAGGTCATCGAGAGAGGTAACTGCGCCGAGCAGGAATATTATTGGCAAGAGTAGGAAATCCATTAATGAAATTTCTGGCGTTGAGGCAAAAACCGGTCCCGGGACAGGAGATCAGCTGTTACCATTGTCCATGAGAACCGTGCGAGCCGTGTGAGCCGTGTGAACCGTGCGAGCCATGTGAAGCATGAGAGCCATGAGAGCCATGAGAGCCGTGTGAGCCGTGTGAGCCGTGTGAAACATGCCTGCCGGTCGCGGGGTCATTATCCATATAAGAAGTATGCGTATATGGCTGTGCCGCGGCCTGTTTTTGGATAAAGCTATTGACCATACCCAAGGTCAGCAATATCCCCGCGCTCAAACGTAAGGCGTTTTTCCTGGTGATTTTTGCTTCCTCACTGCTCAGAAACATTTTTAAGTCTTTTTTGATCTTGGGAAATTCTTTATTCATATCGGTTAACGCCTCCATTTTTTCGCCTCTGGCTTAATGATCATCCGCCAGTTCTTCTTTTAATTTAGCTTCATCGAATGTGTCATTGATCGGGTCATATTTGAATTGCTGGTATATTTGTTTTCGCACCTCTTCAAACATGTCCGCGATCTCTTCTTCGGTAAAACCGGCATTTTTTTGCTGTTCTTGAAAGATCGGCCATGAGCCTTCAAGTGCTTGATGCATCCTTGCTTTGTGCGCGTCAAGCCGCTCTTCAATCAATTGCTCAGGGGTTTTTTCCCGATTTTCCTCTGACTGATCTTGCTGCACGGAACGAAAACCTATTTCCTCGCAGGTTTCGTTGATCTTGTCTTTACAAGCGTACTTCTCATTGTTACAAATATAGCGTAGCGTTACTAATTCTCTTTTACAGCCTTTGCAGGATTCGAAGCTCTTTTTTTTGTTAGGCGCAGTATAAATAATGATCTTTAAGTTACTGTCGTTTTTATCGGCAAGCTTTTTTTCTTCTTTGGATAACGTATCTACCCAGACCATGGAAATACGTTCGTCGGCAATATAGCCTTCTTTGAGCTCTTTTAAAGGCAAACCGCAAATAGGACAGACCGTGATCTTCGTGTAGGTGATTTGAACGAGCTCGTCGTCAGGGCAGCCGTGGAGCATTGTCTCAGCGTTGCAAAGAGCGGTACCTGAGAGGCTAATAAAGCAGGCACTGAAAATAGTAATGAGTAAATGGTGTCCTTTGCACATATGCTCCCCTTTTTTATTTTTCGGCCGCCGTTAAAGATAAAACATAATTTGAGAATTCCTTGTCTATTAAAGGAGTCAGTTCTTTATTTCTGATATTGCTGATCGAAACAATAGTCCGGTTTTTCTTCTTTTGCACCGAGAAATCAGCCAGCCCCTGGTAATCTTTTATCGCTTTTTTGACGGCATTGGACGGATAAAAGGCTTCGTCAAAATTTATTTTCAGCATTTTTTCGCCTTTCGTTTCTTCCCGGTCCTTGCCCTGTTCTTTTCTTCCCAGGGTATCGCTATTTTTAAGGGGTCTTCTTCCCAATTCTTGTCAAGGGCGGCATCCTGGCCGTTGTCAAAGATGTTCTTTTCGACAGGCCCTGAGCCTTGCGAGAAGAATAACGCGGTTTTAATGATATGCTCCCTGATATCTTTGTTGCGCTCAGCGATATTATAACGAAGCGTATTATTGATGAGTTCATTTTTAAAACATTCCCGTAATTCGGCATGCGACACCCCGGGCTCCTTTGGGGTCAAGCGAATAGCGATATCGTTGTTTTTTCCGGGAAGTTTTTCCAAAAAAGCGTAGGTGTCGTTTAAAAACTGACAACAGGTGGTAACAACCGCTTCCTTAGAAAAAATCTCGCTTGATATTTTAAGTTCAATCGCCTTGTCCTTTTTCATAAAATACTCCATTTCTTTTGTTTTAGTGGCAGATCATTTGCCCGCTTTCAGGTAATTGTCCAGGGGCAGCGATATACGCAGGGCTGACAGGCGCTCCCGCTGTAGTGAGGACATTAATGACATGCATGTATGGCGGATCACACGGAGTTATCCTTGCCCCGGGGTCGACCCCGGAATACCAAACCATCGGGTTGACGGTGTAATTCACGATATGCGGGCGAATAAACAAAGGAAACCATAAGCCTGAGCCGGTGTAATAAAAAAATGAGTGATACGTACTGTTATAATATATTTGGCCTTCTGCCGGATTAAGCGGAGGAGCCGGCCTTGGATCCACGGAGAGTACGCCGTCATCGATAAGGTACGCAAGGCCGCTATTAGGGTTGCGTGTCCGGCCCACAGTCATTCTCTGAGTTTTGACCGAGTCGTAATAACCGATGGGGTTGGGATAATAGGTTGTAATGACTATTTCTTCCTGGGCGCTCCCCCTGGCCGCATTAAGCATGATGAACAAACTTGCGATCATAATGATCTTTTTGAAGCTAACTCCGGAGTGTGATCTTTTGTAGAACATGTTTTTCCCCGTTTGTTATAAACAAATTAAATATCCGACCCCGGGCGGGGCGCTGAAATCCGCCGGGTTTTTACTTTGATCGACTACATTCACCGCGCGCGCGCCGGGAAACCCAAAGGGGTTTGTCTCATCACAGGTATATCCTCCGCTCGACGGACCATAGGGAACGTAGCGGGCAGTGCCGAAAGCGGGCATCCAATTGGTCCCATTAAAAAAATATAATGTTTTCAGTGTCCCGTTTAAAAAGATATCGCCCTGCCTGGCGGCTATTCCGGGAAAAGCTGCCCGCGGGCCGAAATTGAGGACTCCCCGTGCGGTCGTTTGAGGTGAACTGTTTGAGCCAATGCCGATCTGGTTCGCAATGAGCCTGTCAAAGGCTCCGTTCGGAGAAGGAAAATATGTCGTAATTTCAACCTGTTCTTGAGCAAAACCGTGTTGTGATATCCCTAAAAGAAAGAATGCCAGGAGCAGTATCAATTGTTTATTCATTCGCGCGTAATCTCCTTAATCGCAGAGCAGCCATCCGCTGGCGGGAGGCGACATCCAATTCGCCAAGCGTCCCAGGGAATCAGTGACATTAACGAGAGTCATTCCCCACAGGCACGCGGGAAGCGGCAATGAATTATAATATTGTTTTACCGCAACACCGGGCACGGCTAACCATCTTTCCCCATTGTGATAGAAAAACATCAGCCGCGCGGTATTATAATATAAGCTGCCCAGAACATCCGGGGGATGCACAGTCCGGGGCCGGAATGCAAGCGTGCCGTCATCCGAATTATTGTGCATATCGCTTTGCCCGATATTAAGCCTGTTGACTTTTAAGGTGAAATAACTGCCCGATGGAGAGGGATAATAGGTACTTATAACGGTATCCGTATCCGTGGCAAATCCAGCGGAATAACTGCCGAAAATAAGCGCTATGCTCAGGAAGAATTTTCTCATATCCATGTTTTTTAATATATCAAATAACCGTTTCTTGTCAATCGATTTTATGCGCTTGTTTAATAGCTTTAAACTCTTTATTGCCAAAATGTTTCGCGTAATACCGCCATATCCCTTCACAATACAAATTATACATGCATATTTTACAACAAGCAAATTTAATTTTTGATTCGTTCTTCCTCCGCTTTTCAATAAAGAAGGATTCTCTTTTTTGAGTGCCTATCGCCGTCTTTCTCTGCCCGTCCCTGAATTCGCCGACGATCTGCTGAAAATCGCCGATCCCCCGTAATATGCAAAAGGGGATATCCCCGATGCTGAGATTAATCCCCATCCTTTTCGAGAGGCCGGCTGCCGCTGCCAGGTGTTTTTTTACAGCGGTATAGCGAGGCACTAATAAATTAAAGTGATGCTGCGCCCTTCCTTCCGGATTAATGAAGTTGAACCGAAAATCACGGCATCCGAACTTAGAGAAGAAAAAACGGATCATTTTCGAAAGGTCCCGGTAATTTAAACCGTTAATGACTACATTAAGCAGCACGTTATCTTTGATGATGCCCTTTTTTTTAAGTATCGCCAAATAGCGCAGTCCCTGTAATTTCTCGTAAAATCCGCCCTCAACCGCGGTCAGGGAATCTTCGACCGAAGCTTTATGGCTGTGGATAGAAATATAAAAACGGGACACTCCTGCCCGTATGATCTTCTTAAGGAATTCCGGGTCGCAGTAACGCCTGCCGTTACTGACCAGATAAACCCCCTGGAAGCCGGTCTTTCTGGCAAAAAGGACCGTTTCTACGAGATGCGGGTATATGGTCGGTTCCCCGCCGAGAAAACCGACCATGCGGAAGCCCTGTTTATAAAAGTTCAGGAGCTCTTTTTTGACCTGCGCAAAAGGGATGAATTTCTGTTCTTCAGGGGGCACGTCACTGACGCAAAATTTGCAGCGGTTATTACATAAAAACCCTAAATTAATTTCAGCTTTTCTATTTTCCATACAGTATCCTGGCAACGATATCTTCTTTGTTCACGAATACCGGGTGAAGTTCGCCTGAAGAATAAAACTTGTCCATTTGATATAATCCCGGGCAGATGCTATCCAGGAAACAAGAGCCGCAGCAGTCCGCTTTATCATATCCCCACTTTTTCTCCCAGTCGTTTTCATAATGAAAACCGCGGTCATCCAGGAAATATGTGCACCGGTTCTCTTTTTTTACGAGCTTCCTGGTTTCATTGAGGACGTGCTCAAAGCCGGGGAGCGCGCAAAGAGGCAGGCGTTCGACGCGAGTTGTCTTATGATGTTTTTCCAGGTATACCAGCGCCCGGTTCAAGGATAATTCAATCTCGGATAATTTGGGGATCGTATCAGGATTTTCCCTTGCCCTGTCCATATAGGGGTCAAGATTGTTCCAGACAAAATGCTTCACAAAGGGGAAATTCTTGACGATCCACGATACATTTTCATATAAATGCCCGGCATTATAATGGTTGATCACGATATTTATGTCGACCCTGATGGCCGGAAGCTTAGCCAGGTTATCTAATGCTTTGATAATATTTTCAAGAGCGGATTCATTTTGGGTCAAAAACGACTGGATCTCTTTTTTGAACGAATAAAATGAAAGATGCAATTGTTTTAAGCCCGCTTTTTTCAGGCTCAACAGATACGCGTTATCGGCTAATTTCTGGCCGTTGGTGATCATACGGCACGGCATACTCCTGGCGGCGGCGTAGGTGAGCAGGTTCGCTAAAAATGGCGAAAGAGTCGGTTCCCCTCCGGTAAATATTATCCCGTCATATTTGTTCTTAATATAGAGATCGATCAGTTTTTTGCCTTGTTCAAGGCTCAATGTTCTCTTGGTCGGTGGATTTGAACAAAAACGGCAATGCTGGTTACATTCCCTGGTAAGCTGAATATATGCTAATGATGCCACGGTGATACCCCCGATTTACGGCCGTTTACCGGTTTTTTCTTGCAGCCGGGACGGTTTTAGGATCTTAAAGCCTTTTTCCTGTATAAGTTTAATGGGTGCCCCATCACAAGCGGAGTAAGCCTTGCAATGCTTGCAGCGGAAACTTTTTAAGAAAAACCTTTCATTGATGAAAAAATCAAGGAAGGAGTTTATAGTAGTTGTTTTTTGCATAATAAAGCGCTTTAAAGCGCCTGGTTTGGCTCCAACACAGCCGCCTGTTTTCTTAGAGGTTATCTGTTTTTCTTTTTTGAGCTTGACCAGGTCCTTACAAAAATCTTCGATAAAACAGTAGCTGCACTGTTCTCCGAAGCACGGCATGAGTTCGCCCCGTTTCATAAAACGGGAAAAGAGCGCTAACCTGCCCCTGATCTCATCTTTCAATTTTTCCGGATGCTGGATCAATTCTTCAAATCCTTCCAGGAAGCATGCGGGAAACCGGTTGGTCCAGATATAGATATGCGGGAACTCGTATTGCAGCTGAAAGGCTTTTTTGAGGTATCCTGCGGCAGCAGGTATTGAGTATAAAACCTGCTCCTTATTCTTCCAGGCGGAGCCGAACGGCGTCACTTGGAGAAGGTCGAATTCAGTTATATTACGGGAAATATAAAATTTTATGATATCTTCCAGATACCGGTAATTGATCTTATTGATGACAATATCGATGTTAATAATAAGTCCGGGTAATTTTAACGCGTTCGTTAATCCTCTGAGCGACTGCGCGAACGAACCTTTGATGCCGGATTGTTTTTCATAAAGGTTTTTTGTATGGCCGTGCATTGAAAAGGTTATTTCAGTGACTCCAGCGGCGGCTGCCTGGTTAAGAAAGTCCTGATAGTAGAACATGCGGCCGTTGGTGACTACCTGAATGTGCGCGTATCCAATGGCTTTTGCGAGCTTTACAATATTCAGGAAATCAGGATGTATGGTCGGTTCGCCTCCCGAAAGTATCAATTTGTCCGAACCTTCGCCGATACCGCGAACCATTTCTTTTTTTAAAACGGCGATGCTTCTTGCCGTTCCATTGTGATGAACGCTGTCGAGACAGAAAACGCAATTATTATTACAAAAATTCGTCAAACGCAGCCAGAATTTCTTTTTCTGAGCGACTTCTTTACGTTGAGAAATTCGAGTTTTTAACCGGTTCAAGTTCTTTATCCCCATAGAATGCGGCGTATGTCTTAAATATCCCTCCGCAGATATCCTTGTATAAACACCGGCGGCAGGCGCCGGTATGGACCCGTTTTCTTGTCGGCCGCAGGCATGCTTCTTCTTTTAAGCAGGTTTTCTTACCCGCGGAAAGTTCAAAAGTAAGCCGTTCATCCCAATAAAAATCGTTGGAATAACACGCGAAATCACCTAAAATACAGGCAGGCATGCCAAAAAACCTGGTAACACTGTTATGCGCGTTAGCCTGGCGTATTAAAGCGGGAACCCTGGCTTTGATTTCCGCCAGCCTGACGGCGAGTGAGCGGTAATGGCGTAATCCCCTTCCCTCCGGAGCAAGGTTCGAAAAAAGTAAGTGCTTGATCCGTTTTTTAAGTATGAACGCCTCAATATCATGAAGGTAACTTAAATTAAGCCTGCTGATAACCGTGTTGCTAGAGACTTTTACCGGATAATCAGGCACAAGCGCTAATGCCCGGTTCAAATTTCTAAAACTTCCCCGGTTTTTGACGGTCGTATCATGCAACCGCGCTGAATGCCCATGGATGGAAAAACATATCTCATCAAGGTATGGGACGACTTGCAGGCAAAATTTCTTTTCTGAGAACCTTCCCCCGTTCGTTCCCACGCGGACCGAATACCCGAGGCTCCTTGTTTCTTGAACCAGTTCGGCGAAAAACGGGACATCGGTGGCTTCTCCTCCGGTAAAATGCACGCTCGTAAAGCCCCGCGACCTTTTTTCTTTTAACACCGTGAGGGCCGTTTCTAAACCTAAGGGATAGTTGCGAAACAATCGTACTGAATCAGCAGAACTGCAAAATACGCATTTCTGCGAACAGGTATAAGAAATATGGAAATCAATATGTTCCATGAAAGTATTCTAACACATTCGCGGCGTTTTAAACATGGTATTTCCAGACCGCGGTGTTATGAAGCGTTCTTTATGTTTTAATCCGGCTGATCCCCTCGTTCCCGTAAAGATTAAGGTAGCCGCTCATAATACCTAAGCACTTATCGGCGAATAAACAATCTGAGCATGTTTTGAGTTTGACGAACTTTTGGTCGAGCAGGTAAATTTTCATTGAGTCAGAGATCTCTCCGGAGTCCTTCATTATTTCCTTTTGGACCTTCTTGACGACACAAAGCGGGAATCCGACTAGACAATCGATCCCTTTTAACAGTCCGGTCATTTCCCGGTATGAGGGCATAAGCTTGCGAATCGGTAAATTCGCGGTTTTCGGCCTTACCGGAAGCGCGACAAAGGGCCTGCCCAGCTTTTGTTTTACAAAAGCTTCTAATAGTAAAAGCTGGCGCAAATTCTGTTTTAACACGTTGGTGTGGATGAAAATATTCGCGTTGTTCCTTGAGGCATAATCGATCCCCCGCAAAACTTTTTTGTAACTGCCTTGTCTGCCGACAATCCTGTCGTGAACGCCCCGGGTATGGGAAAAAAGCGGAAGCGCGAATGAATCGGCTCCCGCCTGAATAAGCGCGCGCGTAAAATCCTCGTTAGCGAGGGCTTCTCCGGAGGTCATGATCTCAATAGTTCTAAAGCCGTATGTTTTAGCTTGTTCGACAACTTCTAATATCTGAGGGTGTAAAAGCGGGTCATTGCCGATCAAGCAGAGCTTATTCATGCCGCTCGACCTGTTTTCTTTAAGCTTGAGCCTTGCCTTGAACAGCTCAGCCTGCGCGTCCCCTTTTTTTTGGACGCAGAAAATACAGTCGTTCGCGCAAGGGCCGTCGATGTATAAAAATAAAGATTCGATCTTCAATCGGCCGAGCAGCTTCTTTTGGCCCTTAAGATCGCCTTTTATCAACGGTATGAGCGCGGGGTGTTCATTTGAGCCGATGGCTTCCTGTGAATCCGTGTTAAAGAAATCATCGAGCGTGATCCCAAGGTCAATATTATTATCTAAGATATGCTTTTGCCGCGCTGAGCAGGCCCGGGCGAACATAGTATATAAAGCGAACTTTGTTTTAAAAAGCTCATCGATATGGTTGATGTGGAAGACGCTGCCCAGGCAATATTCCTCGCGTAGCCGGGGGAAAGGCTTTTCCAAGAAGACCGCCGCGTCAAAATACATCTTCCCGTCGGTATCTACGAGTACCTCCTGGCTCAGCATCGTCGGTTCGCAGCGGTTCGTAAAATTCATGAGTAAGGAGCTGCTTCCGCGCAAAGCGCGTATTTTGGAAAGTTGATCGACGAGCCGGTTTTTGTCTTTTGCAAGCCAGCGTATGCCGGTCCGGTAACACAACTGGAGCTTCGTAACGGCGTGCGCCCTTAAAAAACGGATATTGTCCAATAATTCATTAATGCCATCGGGGGTCACTACCATATTGACAAAAAAAGGAATACCGGACATCTGGAGATGCCGTACATGGGTCAATAAGGTCTCAAAATAATCTTTTTGGTTCAAAGCTCGCCTGTGCCGGAGCGTTGAACGCCTGCCTCCGTCTAAGGAAAGCATTACTTCAACGGGATATTTTTTAAGAAATCTTAATTTTTCTTCATTAAGCAGCAGTCCGTTGGTGGTGATCATAAAGGTGAGTTTTTTACGCCGTTTTAAGGATTGTTTATGAGCGTACGCGATCGCATACTTAATAAAATCCCACTGTAATAACGGCTCGCCGCCCCAAAACCTAAGTTGACAGTCGGTTTTTTGCGTGGTTAAGAGTAGATCCACCGCTCTTCGCAATACCGAAACGCTCATTGATGACAGAGAGCGCTTGATCTCGCAATAATCGCAGCTGAGCTGGCAGCGATAGGTGCACATGAGCATGAGGCTGTTTACAAAGTGAGGTTGCCGTGGTCCTTCTAAATCCGTGATCATATGAACAGGTTTGGGTTTTTGAGGCATTGTATCCATTATTGCGTGTAAGGGTTCATGGCATATTTAAATTTATAACGCGACGCGCAGGAAATTTATCGGTAAAATATTTTTTTTGCAACCCCCCGCAGGAGCGCGCAAAGCGGCAATCGGCGCAAAAAGGCTTTTTACTGAATAACCCTTTGAACTTACGCAGATACAACGATTTTTTAGTACTTGTTTTAGTCAAAGTGTCGATTGTATGAGGCTCTCTTATAAATACCGGAACGGCATCGTTAAACAAGCGGTTGCCGCCGGTCTTTTTTTTCGGCAGCGTTAAACAAGGGGCAAAACCCCGGAAAACTACGTGGGACCGGGGCGCGTTGAGTTTACGTATGCGGCTGAAGAAATCTTTAATCTCAGGTAGATCTAAATGTTTATTCCCGTTTTTTGTTATGATCTCTTCAGCGATAATAAAATCCCTGATCCCCGCTTTGTAGAGGGACAAAATTGTCATTTTTAAATCCTGACAGTTCAGGGCGCTTAAGACCGTGTTGATCCGTATGGAAATATTGAATCTTTTGCTTAAGGCGATAAGATTACGGAGCCCCTCTTTTGTTTCCCTGCAGCTTCCCGGTTTTTGGGTTATACGGTCATGTGTCATGTCGCGTATACTGTATAAGGAAACCGCGAATTCATTCGCCCCTGCCAGCACGAGTTCCCGTGTGAAGCCGGGATTTCTTAAGAGCCGGGCGTTGGTGATGATGCCTATGGCGCGAAAGCCTGCCGTTTTGCAATGCTTTACTATCGTAATCAGTTCAGGCAAGAGCGTTACTTCGCCTCCGGAAAGAACGATCTTATCGCTGGTTTTGCGCGTTTCATTAATGCTCCGGTATATCTGTTTCAGGGAGTTGCAGCTGATAATGGAAAGAAACTCCTTGCGCGGGCAAAACAAGCAATCATTGTTGCACTGAATGTTCAGGGTTATATCCATACTGGAGATAAAAGCTTTTTTATCCGGTTAATTCATTGATGAATTTGCCGTATTTCACTCCCAGCTCAAAATTGTTGAGAATGATCTTTCTCATTCCCGGCATCCCGGACCCGTAGGCTTGAGCTAAATAATAGAAATTAGTAACGGGACTGACGGTTAAAAGATTGATATCGCGGGTTTTTTTGACATCGGCGACGAAAAACTTCTTTTTCATCGATTTGAAATCTTCTTCCAGGCATATGCCTGTTTCACGAAAAATATCGCCGTTACAATCAACGGTTAATTCCGCGTTCAGTACGACCGGTTCCTTTCTTTCGGCGGTAAAATTCAGAAAACTAATGTCTTTATGTGTGCGCAGGTAAGAATGGATCTTTGCCGTTTCTTTGAAAAGCGCGCGCACTGCAGCATCAGTCCAAAAAACCCCGAGGGCGTAATTTACCTGGAGCCTTTTAAATCCGAGTTTAACGAGGTATTTAAAACTTTCAAAGAGCGTTCCGGCATTCCCGGGCATGAATACGCTGATAGAATAATGAGGCAGTGCTGAATCGAATAAATATGAAAAGTTTTTAACGACTGTATCGTAGTAGTCGTTTCCGCCGGCGTGCCTCCTGTTTTTAAGCTGCCGTCGTATTTCCCCGTCAATACTGCATTCTACCTGGAAGGGGTGTCTCGATAGGTAATCAATGGTTTTCTTTGTCAGGCAGATACCGTTTGTGGTTAAAAGAAAACTGACGTTTTTCTTAAAATGACCCTGCATCTTCAGGGCATGCTCAACAGCTGTTTTTAAGAGGTCGAATCGTAAAAGCGGTTCTCCTCCGAAAAATTGCAACTGGATGTCCCTGCGGTTACTGGTGAAAAGCAGTTCGATTGCTTTGCGTAACACCTTTTCCTGCATTGAATCGGTAAATTTTCTCACCCGGCAGTAGCGGCAGCGCAGCTGGCAGCGGTGAGTTAAAAGTACGATCAACCGGGCGGGTGGCAGGAATATTTTTTCCGACAGCCGCTTTCCCGGGATCAGCCGTGTGCGCAGGAGCCTTTTATAGACCAGGTTTCTGATATTATGGTAGCGTTCAAGGGGGCGTTCTAACTCATGTATCGCTGCGCAGGGTCTGTTTTCCAGAAGCAGGCGTTCTTTTTTTAATAAGAGCGAGAATATGATCGCTTCGGCGCGCTCGAGTTTCCTGACGTCGAAATCAGTGATGAATGACCGTAATAAGCTTTCTATTTTCTCAAACATTATTCTTGAAATACTCTCCGGTTAATCTGCCCATGGTAATATTATTTAAAATCACTTTATTTATTTGTTCATCCTGATAGTAGCTCAAGAGGTGGTATAAGGCCAAAAATCTTGACATTGCGATATCATTAATATCGCGGCAGTCTCTGATTGTTGTAACCGGAGGTATCGCGCGCGTTGTCCTGTTTTCGAATAACAGATCAGTTAAAAAGTATATCTTTCCGTCACAGTCTACCATGATCTCAGCGTTCAAGATCGCCGGTTCCAAGCGCGGCCCCTTGTTGCTTAGTTGAACAATGCCTTTTTTTATATAGCGGCCGGCTTTTTTCTCAATGACCCTTAGTTCGCGGAAAAAGATACTCCGCGCGCCTTTATCCCAGGATGTCCCGAGTGAATAATTAATTCCTATGTTCCTGATACCGAGGGTTAACAGGTGATAAAAATTGCGCGAAAGGTATTTCGCTGTGTCCGGGGTGGCGACCATCACCGCGTAATGCCGGATATTCCTGGACAAAACATACTGCAGGCCGCGGGTTGTCGCCCGATATGGATTCTTGATCCCCGGGCAGACTTTATTGCGGTTATGGATCGCTTCCTCTCCGTCAATTGATAATTCAAGAAAAACATCTTCCGCCGCCAGGAAATCCGCGATCTGCTTGTTAATCGCTATAAGGTTTGATACCAGATAAAATGATATTTTCTTGTTCTTTTTTTTAGCTGTTTTTTTTGCGTAGCGTATCCCCTCTTTGACCAGGTCCCATCGTAATAACGGCTCGCCTCCCGTAAAATCAAGCCTCAGGTGCTGCCGGGTAGACGTAAAGAGCAGGTCGATCGATCTGTGGAGCGTCTTATCGTCCATATCTGTCTGGCGTTTGGCGACCGGGCAGTAGGCGCAGCGCAGCTGGCATCTCCTGGTAAGCATAAGTTGGATATTACACCGGCTGTTCCCGATACTTTTACCTGTTTCTTTACGGATACGTTTCGGGTACGTGGCGTACGTTTCAATCAATTGCGTTATCGGTCCTTTTTCTGAAGGCAGGCGTTCTCTGAGTAAAAGCAATTCGAAAAGGAAATCATCGAGTATTTTAAGGTAATCCTTCTCAGATCTAAAAAGCCCTTCGATGACAGGTATCATGCGTTTAACAGCCTTATTTACGGGGACATCATGGTCTATAAGCGGATAATCAAATTCGGGGTAGCCGTTCACAAAAAGTCTCCTAGAAACGGCTAAATACCTGTCGCGTTTGTGAAAACGGGCTATCATATAACTTACCGACGGCGCCAGCGACACTAAATAGGGTATGATTGGTGTTAGGATACTGAAAAAACCGCCGTAAGAAATCTGTAATCGGGCTATCTCGAAAAGATTCTCAGCGATGTCGTTGAGCGAGGTTAAATGATTACTGGCGATGAAATGATGGCATTGGGCGATCTTTTTCCGGGCTAAGGCGCGGATTACCGTGTGGATCTTCGAAGCGTTATAGCCTTTTCCGAGCCGATTTAATTCGGTCGTGGAGAAGCTTTCAGAGCCGAGGTATATATTGTGCCGGTTTCGGGAAAAGACAGACCCTGACAGATGCGAGAGAAGCTTCGTATTGAGCTTCCCGGCCCTTAAATCGCCCTTGAGCGTAAAAAACGAATTTATTCCTGTTTGAAAGAAATTGACCTTGAAAGGGGTCCGGGGGAGATAGTCGAAAAATAAAGCCGCTCTTTGCGTATCGGCAAGAAAGTCGTCGTCATGGAAAGAAATATTGAGCGCAGCCCGGGGGATACCTTGGGGAAAAAGTTGTTTGAGCCGCAGGTAATAATCTTTGAGAATACGCTTTAAATTGCGGAAGCTCTTGCCGTTATATTCGCCTTTGCCCGGTGTGGTGCAAAAAAAACAGTTATTAAGGCAGCCCCGTGAAGTATAAAGGTTAATCCCTTCCCGGACATTTTCCTTTTCAATAAAGCTGAAATCCAGGGTTGAGGTGTCGTAATCTTTAATACGATTTATCGTATTCAGATGAGCGATGACCAGTTGTGATTCATTTTGGAAGATTACTCCGTTAAGCTTCAATAATGATCCTATCTCTTCCCGGCTCAACGCCGAGCCAGGCAGCACGCCGGCCAAACATTTGACGATCTGAGGCAAAACCACCTCACCGCTTCCTCTGACTAAAAAATTGATGCGGGGTAAATGAATAAAGGCGTGTTCGGGGGATAGTGTCGGCATAACGCCGCCGATCCCGATATAAGCCTTTGACCGGCGGGATAAAAATTCGATCAAAGCGTGGGCCTGGCGGAAATAATCTTCACAAAGGCTCACGCCGATACAGAGTATATCGGGGTTGGTGCTGAGGGTCTCTTCTAATCCCTCCTTGCCGATGAGAAAGTCCTTTGGGTTGAGGGAAACCTTGGCATCGCTTAAAAGCACGGTAATTCCGGCCTTTTTAAGTCCTGAAGCTAGATATAAAGTCCCCGCGCTGATCCAGTTTGTATCTTCTTTATGAAGCGCATTATAAATATTCTTGAACAGGAGCACTTTAGGCGCGCGCTTCTTATAACGGGAAAAGCGTTTTTTTTCCAGCCGCGGAAGCTGCCTTCCGGAGGTGAGTTCAACAATGAAAGGCTCATTTTCAGGCGCTTTATACGAACGCGCGGCTTTCATGAGACGGGCATTTTCACTCTGAGAATAGCCCCGTGTCCCGTTAAAGCATACGCAAGCCGGATATTGAAAGCTTTCCCGGCTGTTAAGGTCCAGTTTTTTACCGATTGTCATGATAAGATTGATTGCGACGCGATGAGGTCACAGGTTTAAATTCCTTCCAACCATAGCGTGTAATATATGGTTTCCAGACTCCCTCACAGGTGCTCATGTACGAACATTTTACGCAGGACTTTCCCTTTATCCGGTCAGGGTCCCTTTTCTCGATTTTTACC
Source organism: Candidatus Omnitrophota bacterium (assembly GCA_041650835.1). GTDB lineage: Bacteria > Omnitrophota > Gorgyraeia > Gygaellales > Profunditerraquicolaceae > JBAZTA01. The sequence continues at coordinate 225,228 of JBAZKL010000002.1, read as the reverse complement.
GTTTTGTTTTTGTTTACTAAAGCCGCTTCAAAACTTCCGACAAGATTTTCAGCCCCCTTGAATAAACATACGGGGAGCCCAACGATCCCTAAACCTATTCTTTTAGGTGAACGTGTAGGTAAAAAAGCGAGCGGGAATGATTTTTTTTGCAGAGTAAAATCCTTGTCGAATGAAAATTGTGATCTTAGAGCAGTATAAGCGTTTTTAAAGGATTCCGCCAGATAAGTATAGTTAGGGCTTAAACGATTTAAGAAAACCAGTCCCTTGCCGGCCGGAATGACGGTATTGACACCGATACTTGCCGCAGATTTGAAGCGCAGCGCTAAACGGAAAAAATCCGGCAAGTCTGCGGCATTTATCGCATTCAGCGTTAAATTGATCCTCCATTCAAAATGATCTGATTCTTTAAGTTTATTAAGATTGCCGCAGGCTTTCGCTGTTTGTTCAAAGCTTCCCTGCGCGCACGTTAAGGCGTCATGGACCTTTTTGTTGCTTCCATGAAGAGAAACTATGATTTCGGTAAGGCCGCTTTCTACTAAGGCCTTTGCGTATGCCATATAGCTTAAACGGCGCGCGTTGGTGATCAAGCGTATGTTTGTGTAGCCTGCCGCCCGGGCGGATTTTATATATTCAATGAGCGAGTCATTGAGCGTAGGTTCGGGCCCGGTGAAAATTATGTTTTTTGTCTTTCGGGCGGCTTGATTGATGGCCTTGATTATGTGCAGATGAGATTTTGGCTCGTCATGGAAAAAACTTTCTTTCTTTTTTCGGGTATTTTTACGGTCGACCCTGTCGATGCAAAACAAACAATTATTATTGCATCGGTCGTTAATTATGCATTGGAATGTCCGGTCATTTTTGAGCATGGGTGCCTTTCACCGGAACAAACTCATGCCATCCGAAAAAAGCGGGATATTCGATCCATGTACCCTCGCAACGGTCGTAATACAGGCATGTTTTACAGCTGTCTGACTTGGTTTTTGCGAGAGTTGGACGGAGCCGGTCAAAATCGATTATTTCTTCAGGGAATTCATATATTTTAGTCGATGGAATATACCGTTCCGCGATGAACCTTCGATAGGCGCCCAACATGCAATAGGGTATCGCTTCGGTCATTACCGTTATACCGGCGTTGATTCCTACCGCAAGGGCTTCTTTGATATAGGGGATCACCAAGCTCATGCGCGGGACTATAGAACTAAAATTATCGGCAGCAGAGCCTAAGGCGTGCACAAAAGCTAACTGGAATTGTTTTACCCCTAAAGACGCCAGAAGCCGCGCGATCTCAGGAAGATGACGGTAATTCGATTGAGTAATAACTGTGTTTGAATATACCGGAACGTTTAACGCAACCAGGTTTTTTATTGCTTTGACGGTCTGCAAGAAACTTCCCTGAGTGCTTGTCAGATAATCATGCAGCTCCGGGATATGGCCGTGGATGGCGATCCCGAATTCATTGACTCCCGCGTCAAGGGCGCGCGCGCAAAAATCCTTATACGCGAACATTCGGGCGTTTGTTTGGGCCTGGATCCTGCGGTAACCCAGTTTTTTTGCAAAGCTTATTAATGTCAGGAAATCTGCCCGGATGGTAGGCTCACCGCCGGTAAAAACAACTCCGTTGGCGCTTGAGCGCGCTTCTCGAAGTATTTTGAGGAGTTCTAAGGTCGTCTTATCTGGCAATAGTTCCTTTTTTTTGCCTTGAACGCAGAATTTGCAATTATTATTGCATGAATAGCCCACTTTAATATCGGCACGGACTATCTTGATTTTGAGGCCTTCCACAAAATTACGCAATATCCGGTCAACAATATAGGTGTCGCTTATAATAGCCTTGGGAAAGGCCCTTTTGATTATTTCCGGCATTTTACGGGCGTCAAAATTGAGCGCGTACTTGCGAAATGAGTTCACGTGCCCAAGCAATAGTTGTTCTTTTTGCGTATCAAAGTCCTTAAAAAGGACGCAATTGCTCGCGTAGAGGTTGCCGGCAGTGTCACAGGTCAGCCCTGTATTAAAGAGCGGGACATCGCCTTTTACCTCGGAATTTCTAAAATAAACTTCTGCTTTATCGGCAGCAAACAGGGCTATTTTCTTCAGTTGCCGCTCTAGATCTTTTATCTGAGTGGGGTCCCACGCGACATAATAATTCGGTAAAATGTTGTATCTCCTGAAACCCGCCTTAAAGAGCGATTTAAATTCGGAAAATGCTCCCCGGGCTCCTTGAGGCGTTATATTGACCGTAACGGTTAAAAAAGGATATCCGGTCAACTTTAATGACTTTTTTATTTTTTTTAAATGGCAGGAATCGATTACGAGCTCGGTTTCGTTCTTTGAAAGGAATGTCAGGATGTTTTCAGTTAAGCGGGTGCCGTTTGTAGAAAGGATAAAGTTTATCCTTTTGTTGAGCCGGCGCGCTGAATTCTGCGTGAAGGCGAGTATTGATTTGAGCAGCGCTGGCTCAAGCAGCGGTTCTCCTCCGAAGAATTTTATTGTCTTGGAATCACCGGGAGCCCGCAGGAAAGGCACTACTGCCTTTCGCGCGGTTTCCTGCGTGATTGAAACGTCGGCCTTTTTGATATTACAAAAGCTGCATGATTCGTTGCAGTTTTGAGTTATGACAAGCGTCAGAAAATTATTTTCCACGTATTATTATAACGGATTTGTAGGGGTTTACACGGCTTGATACCAGCTGAAAGTTAAACAAACATGATCAGCGCGGCGAATGTAAACGTTATTGGCAAGCGGCTGGCAATGTGTAATTCGCCCAGGTAAAGAACAATTTTTTTATCTTTTGGTCTTTTAGCTTTTCAAAGAGGAGTTCGAGAATGCCCTTGTTAATGATACACCGGGGATTCGAATGCACATTTGAAAAGATGTTGCCTTCATATGACCAATTGAATATGGGGCATACCCCACAGTACGGTTTATAGACGCATAAATCACAGCCGGTGTTATCCAGGCAGGATGCCATGCTTAAAACTTTGACCGTAGAATGATTCACCACTTCCTTGTATTTATTTTTAGACACTTCCCCGATGCAAAACATCTCATCACCGATCATTCTGCCTTCATCGCAGGTATAGATCTTACCGTTGTAATTGTAGAGAAGCTGGCCTATTCCCGCTCCGCAGGGCGAGCGTAATTCAAGGAAATTAGGGTCATAGTCGGTAATGATCTTCGCCAGGAAAATCTTAGCGGTATTTTCGTGAAAATGGCTTTTGGGATGTTTTAACGCGTACGATATAACGCGGTTAAGCGCCCGGGTATAGAACTTTAAGTATTCCTGCGGGGTGTATCCGATCTGCTCCCACATATCTTTGGCTATCCCTAAAGGGGTCATCGGCCGGAGAAAGATGAATTCCACTCCCCGCTTGCTATATTCATCAACGATCGCTTCAGGGTATTTTAAGGAATTTCTGCTTACGGTAACAAGCGCCCCGGGTTTGAATTTATTTTCAAGCTTCGATTTATAAACTTTCTGCGCTTTTTTGAGCCAATGGACCGTCTTTTTATAATTATTGCCTTTGAGCCATACGCGGTTTTTATTGTGGATAGCTTCAGGCCCGTCGAGTGAAGTACAAACGGTGACTGCGTTTGATACAAGGAATTTAAGTTTAGCCTCATCCATTAAAGAAAAATTAGAGACAAGCCGGAGTTCGAGGTTCTTTTTTTCCACTTTATTCTTCGTTTTGCTGTATTCGACGATGAATTTCACGGTTTGCCAGTTCAAAAGCGGCTCTCCTCCCTGGAACTCTATGGCAATTGTTTTCGAAGGAGACATAAAGATCATATCCACTATCTTCTTGGCTGTCGAGATATCCAGGTCAAAGTTCTTTTCTGTCTGGCTTCGGGAAGAGGTTTGGCAATAAATACATTTTTGATTACAGCGCAGCGTCACGACGATAATGTGCAGCGACGGCCCTTGCCAGAGGAATAAATTCTTTTTCTGGTATTTTAGCACAATATCCGCGGTATTAATTTTATTCCGGATCAGTCCCTGTGCCTTTAATACTTCGAAGACCGGATCGTTTTCCGGTAACCGGCCTTCCAGGAAACTTTTGAAGTTCTTTTCGGAGAGCATGACGTATTCTCCTACATCATTGGTAAGCAGATAGTCCGACTTGCCCTGTTTCTTAAACCTGAAAAAACCGACTTTTTCCCAATCAACACTTTTTAGTATAGATTGATCCATATAAACTCCTGTTGGCAACACCCCTGTATAGCTGCGATCTATTTATATTGCGAGCCTGAACATATGAACAGCTTGTTTTTTTAAAACCATTTACGGTAAATATTTCTGTTTATTATAGCACATTTTATATTTTTACGCTCGAAGAAATTAGCAATCCTTTTCCGGCTTAAAAACATATCTTAGGGCCGGGCAATCGTGGTGTCAGCGTGAAGCGCGGTTATAGTTAGAAAAACGAGCTTATTACGCAAGTTTTTCTTTGAGCGTGTAGTTATCTTGATATAGTTATCGCTATAGCCTTCCCAGGAAAACAAGCTATTCTTTGATGCCGATTCTATAAGTACGGGGATCTTCTTATTCAAGAACTTTGTGCGGAACGCGAAAGACATTTGACGCTCCAATCTTTTTAGCGCCGTAATACGCCCCTGAATGACATTCATATCGGTTCTCGGCTTGAAATTGAACGCTTTCGTGTGTTCCCGGGGGCTGTAGGGAAAAATATGCACTTTGAGAGGTTGTACCGCGCGTACGAGCGTTAAGGTATTCTCGAAAGCGGTTTGATTTTCACCGGGAAAACCGACCAGTACATCGGTAGTAATAGCGATCCCGGGTATACGCTTCTGTATTTGTTTGACAAGGTCAATATAATACCGGCGGTTGTATTTGCGGTCCATTTTTTTGAGGACGGCGTCATCACCGCTTTGCATAGGGATATGCAAATGGCGGCATAATTTCTCAGAAGTTGCGATTTTTTCAATTAATTCTGAGCTTACGTCGGCCGCTTCAATAGAGCTCAGGCGAATGCGTAAAAGGCCTTTTATTTCTTCAAGCCTGGTGATAACGTTTACGAGGTTGAGCTGCCGGGGCAAGTCCTTTCCGTATGCCCCCAGGCATATACCTGTCAGGACAATTTCTTTAAAACCATGATCAACCAGGGCGCAGGCCTCAGCGTATATGCTTTCCATCCCCTTGCTTTTTGATCTTCCCCTTACCAGTGGCACTTTACAGTATGAACAAGCATTATTACAGCCATCCTGTATCTTTAAGAAAGCCCTCGTATGCCCTTTAAAAGAGGTAATAACCGCTTTCTGCACTGCTTCTTCTGTTTTCTCACCCGGCAGGTACGCCTGGATATTGGTTTTTTCTCGGTTCCGGATGACCGCTATAGACGGGGATATCGCCTGGATCTTCTTTTTATCTAACTGAGCCAAACATCCGGTTACGATTATTCTTGCTTTAGGGTGGTCTTTTTTTAACCGTGCGATCAAGTTAATCGCTTCGGAATCAGCTTTGTGAGTAACCGTACAGGTATTTATCAAACAAATAGATGCTTGTTTTGAATGGCTGACTTCTTTATAACCGCTCCGAATAAGCTTTTCTCTCATATCCTGAGTATCGTATTGGTTAACTTTGCATCCAAAGGTATAGAATTGTATTGTTTTTTTCATTGCATTAATAGTACTTAATCCGATAAATAATAAAATTTAATAAAACTGGCTATTGCTATTGCCGCGGTATCTACCCGCAGCACCTGTTGCCCAAGAGAAACAGGCATGCAGCCGGCTTCTCTTGCTTGTTCCACCTCTCTTTGCGTAAAATCACCTTCAGGCCCTATTAATACGAGGATCTTGCCCGGGTGTTTGATGTTGGTCAAGACCCGGTTGATTTTTTGCTGGTTCCCTGCCAATGTGGAGATCAATTTTAAATCATATTCTTTGACATTATTTAAGAGTTCAATCAAAGGAGTGATAGTACTGAGTTCAGGTATTGAACTGCGCTGGCTCTGTTGGCAGGCGTTCTTTGCTATCGCGCGCCAGCGGTTAAGCCGAAGGTCCTTCTTATGGTCATTTAATTTTACTATGACCCGCTCAGTCATGAGCGGAATGATACGCTTTACTCCTAGCTGCGTCATTTTATCGATTATATCGTCCATTTTTACATTTTTAGGTATGGCGCAGGCGATCGTCAGCTGCATGTCTTCATGGCGCTCCGGGGGGGTAATTCTTTTTACGCGTAAGAGTACATGATCAGGCAAAAAAGCTTCAACTTTCGATATAAATTCCCCGCCTGAAGGAGTACAGACAGTAAGCTGTGCGTCAGTTTTTAACCGCAGGACATCCCTGAGATAGTGAATTTCTGCTGGATCAGTGATCCGGACATGGTCTTTGGTTATGCATTCATCAGGACAAAAAATCCTTTTCATATGGCTCAGCTCCTTAAGGCTTGTAAAATAAAATTAATTCCAATGCCGATAAAGATCCCTCCGGAAATAATACCGATGATCTTTCGGTATAACTGCGGTTTTTTTGAGAATAATTGATTAAAAATCCCCGCGCCGACCACCATGAGCAGTAGCGCGGAAAAAAAAGTTCCCATACTGAAAGAAAAACAATATATGACCGCTTGGATCAAGTTTTGAGCCAATAAAAAAATATATGACAGAACGCTGAGTAGGGGCGCGCACGGTAAGGCTCCGAAAATAAGCCCAAGACAAGCCGCGGGTAAAAGGTCACTATGCGCAGCCTGCGCGAGCTTAGAAGCGCAGGCCGCCTTTGAACGTGTTTTTCTTACGATGAACAGGGCTCCCGCTGAAATAAAAAAGATCCCCGCCGCGCTTAAAAGATATTTGATCGTGCTTTCTGAGAGCTTCTCGAATACGGGCTTCCCGAAAATGAAAATAACGGCTATAAAGATAAAATATATAAAGGTCCTCCCGACAGTGAAAAGCGTGTAAAACAAAAGGTTTCCGGAGAAGTTCCTTTGAGCGCCGGTTACGTATGATACCAGGGCCGGCCCGCAACCGGCAACGCAGGGCCCGGACCCGAACAATACCCCCAGGATAAATAAATATATGATATTTTTAACCATTTTCTTACCTGATACTTTTTTCCGAGAAAACTTCAGCCGTGAAAACGTATAATTCAGTTGATTTTTCTTTCCAAGCCCCCGAAGGCAATCCGGCCTTGTGAGCGCATAAGTATGATAGAAATTCTTCTTTAGACCAATGGGTTTCATCAGCAACTTGCGGCAGGAAAACCCCGCTTTGAGAACCGCGTTTTACCAGGACGCCGTGGCCGGGTATCTTGATCTCATCAACCGAGCGTACTCTGATTAAAGGTGAAAGAACGGATATCTCTATTTCGATATCTTTTAACTCTGAGGAAGTTACGGAAGGAAAACGCGGGTCGCCTGTTGCCGCTTCGCGGGCCATGTCCCTGATGGTCAAATACAGCGCTTGAGTGCCGATAATCGAGCCGATACAACCCCTGAGTTGGCCGTTCTTATGAAGCGTGACAAAAGCTCCGCATTGCTCATGAAAAGCCTTGTCTGTTTCGTTTATTGGTTCAATGGTACCGTCTTTTAAGAAGCTGCTGATAGAATCCCTGGCGATCTTAAGTGACCGTGCCCTTTGTTCTTTATTTAACATGGTATTGCCTCCATTTTCTGCTTTTGAAGCATTCAGGCCTGCTTTTTTTGTGCCCCGGGGATACGCTCCTGCGATAACGCAACTGGAATAACCGACTGTCCAAATGCCCGGAATTTTTTTACCGGTAACTTCGCTTGAGTTTGTATATTTTAAAACCGACACTTTATCAAAGCCAAGCGCTTTTGCCGTTAAAAGCGTCGTTATTACCGGCAAGCCTCCGCATAATTGCGCGGAACCTTTAGTAATGCCGGCAAAAAGCCCGTCTGTGTCCATGGCGCTGATATAGCTTAAAGTATGTTCATCGATAACTCGCGCTTCACGGTAATCATATCCATGATACATATCCGTTGATGCTACGATTAAAACATCATCGCGCCCGTTGATCGCGTAGATCAGCGCTTCAGCAAGCATTTTACAGGTATCTAATCCTCCCTGTCCCATCATAATGGGGACGATCTTGAAATCCGTTAGAACTTTCTGCAAAAACGGCAGTTGGACCTCTATCGTGTGTTCTTTTTCATAGGCGCGGGGGTCAAAACGCAAGTCAGGCGTTTTTTTAATCAAATTTTCTCTAAAATCATTGTCGATATATAGTTTACCCAGCGGTGTCTCAAACGCGCCTTGAGGATAAAGAGAAACACCCTGAAATCCGTAATAATGGCTGGAGCCGATGAGTACAACGGTTTTAAATCCCTTATTTTTTATCAATTTATATCCCTGCGCGGCGATGCTCCCTGAAAATTCATATCCTGCGTGCGGGGATAGTATAGCAAAGATAGCTGCGTCCTGCGCGAACGTGCCGGCGTGATCTAAATAAGAATCGAGCAAAATTGAAAGTTCTTGGGGATCATCCGGATAAAAGGAGCCTGCGACTGACGGTCTTTTAACCTCTTCTGCCAAACTTAACGAAAAGATCGCCAGAATAAAAACGTTCGGCAAAAGTAATAAGGAACAGGTCTTTCTTTTAATGATCCGCATTCCACATCCCTGCTATTTTTTCCCCGCAAAAAGCACATGCGCCGTTTTTGATATTGTTTTCCGCTATAAAATACCCGATTCGTTTGATGATGACCTTGCGGCAGCGGGGACAATACGTATGCTCCCCCTGGTTTCCCGGCAGGTTGCCGATATAAACATATTTTAATCCTCGTGAATTCGCTGTTTGTCTGGCTGTTTGCAGCGCCTCAGCCGGTGTAGGGCTTATTGAAAGCAGTTTGTACATAGGAAAAAAACGCGAGAAATGAAGCGGTGTATCAGCCCCCAGGTTTTCTTTGATCCAATCGCACATCAAAGCTATTTCATCCTTATTGTCGTTATATCCCGGGATCAAAAGCATGGTGATCTCCACATGTACGTTTGATTCTTTCAAGATCTTAAGGCTTTTGAGCACCGGCGCAATGCTCCCTTGAGTCATTTTACGGTAGAAATCTTCGGTAAAACCTTTGAGGTCGATATTTGCCGCATCAAGATACGGCGCTAACCGGCGTAACGGAGCTTCGTTAATATACCCGTTTGAATGCATAACATTGCGTATTCCTGCTTCTTTTGCCAGCCGGGCTGTTTCAAGCATATACTCATAAAAGATAGTCGGTTCGGTATACGTGTATGCGATCATGGTTGATCTTGATTCTTGCGCCTTTTTGATCAACTGTCCGGGTTCAAGGTAAGTATACCTTAGGTCTTCTGCCGGCTGCTGGGATATTTCCCAGTTTTGGCAAAACGAGCATTTTAAGTTGCAGCCTGCGGCAGCAACAGAAAAAGTGCTTGCTCCCGGGTAAAAATGAAATAAAGGTTTTTTTTCAACCGGGTCTATGTGGATCGCTACCGCTTTCGCGAACGACAGGCTGATGAGGCGACCGTCATTATTCTGCCTGACCCCGCAAAATCCTTTTTTCCCGGCAGGTATATAACACTCCCGCGGGCATAACCGGCATTTAACGGCTTTTTGAGAAAGCTTATCAAAAAAAAACGCTGTTTTTGAGGCTGGTTGAGCGCTTCCTGAGTTAAATTGCTGGAGCAAGATTAAAGTTGAGCAAATAAAAAAAATGATAATGATAACCCGCGCTGGTTTGTTTTTCATAAAACCAAGGATAGCAGAATTAAGTTATTGCAGATGAATTGACATGATTACTATTACTAAGTGGAGCAGGGGAGGATCGAACTCCCGGCCTTCGCATTGCGAACGCGACGCTCTCCCAGCTGAGCTACTGCCCCGTTATAAGAAAATAGCTTTCTTGACCGAAAATACTCTAACACAAAATATTGATTAAATCAAATAAAAACGATTGCTATACAATACCGGCTTGTATTTATTGATACGGCAGCATACAGGTGTTCGTACGCACAGTAACCTCGAAAACTGCTCTTTTTCATAACTCTGCCTTTACAACTCGCGCAAGATCATTTTACGGAGTAAATGCCCCGCCCCAGCTACCGGCATGATCAAGGGTTATCGTTTCTCCCGTGTTATTCCCGTCGCTGCGGGCAGCAGTCACCAGGAATCCGCTTGTGGATGATCCGCTGACTGCGTATGTCCAATCGGGGTCAGCATCTACGTCCGCAAGCTCTATATAGCCTCCCAAGGTCGCCTCGGCGGCGCCCGCGCCAAAATTTATATATTGGTTGTTTTCCGAGCGGTACATTTTTTCAGCTTGAGCAATAATACCCAATGAATGCCTCGCCTTTGCTCCTTTTACGCGCTCTGTAGATTTAAGGTAAAGCGGGACCGCAAGCGCTGCTAAAACACCGATGATTATAATAACAATGATAAGTTCAATAAGCGTAAAGCCTTTTTTCAAAATGCTCTCTTCTTTTATGAAAATTAATTTTTAGTTTTAGTAACCGGGTTTATGTAATTACTTTAGCACAAAAAAACGCCGAAATCAATTGCAAATGACCTGTTTAAAGATAATAATCTTAATTTACCGATACGGCAGGCAGAAAGACATTCGTGCGCATTGTGACCTCCGGATTTTCATTAGAACCGCAGGGATGAGGCGCCCCGTCAGGGTCGAAGCATCCGGTAATATCGACGACTGCGTAATTATTGATCATTGACGCGCCTACTTTTGTGAGCGTAAACCTTGTAATACATGTGCTTAATTCCTCCCAGGCATCAGCGGGGCTTGCCCGGTAACGGAGAATATTACCGGAAAATTCATAAGCGGCGCGGCTTCCTTCGTCGCGAATCCCGTTATGGTTAAGATCGACATAGGGCCGTACTAACAGATATCCTCCAGCTCCCGTAGTCAAGGCAATCACGGCATCGGCCCCGTCATAAATTTCATTGCCGATAGCGTCGAGAAACCGCGTTTGCATATGAGCCAGAACAAAACCGAGGTCATTTTGCACTTTTACCGTCCTGTCAGTATAGCGCACGTGGTAAATACTATAGAGATGCAGGCTGGCTACGGTCAGGATAATGCCTGAAATCAATAATGACGTGATAATGACTTCAACGAGTGAAAAACCTCTTTTAGAAATTTTTTTGGTTCTAAACGTATTAAGAAGCATCGGTCCAGTTTATTCTTAGCCTTACACGCCGCAAGAGCGGCCACGTAGCATTATTGACATTATTTATAGTATACGCAGGAGAAAACGTGATATCATTAAGCACGGGGTCAATGAGCGCAGTTGAGGGGCAATGGGTTGTGCCTGCGCTGGTCAAGCAGTTAGCCCAGCCGTAATCGATAGCATCCTGGGAAACTTCATTTTGTAAAGGATCCAGGAACATACGTCCGAAATTAGCGGCTGCAAGCCGGGCTCGGGAATGGAATAAATAACGCCTGCCGGCTATAAAGATATTACTGATACCGAGCATGACCAGTGATAAAAGCAGGACGCACACTAATACTTCAAGTAAGGTGAATGCTTTTTTATTCATCGTATACTTTTACGGCGATATATACATACGAGGGCATCTTTTGTTAAAAAGATGCCCTCGTAAAAATACCATTACAACGGTGCATGATACTTATGGACATAAAACATCCGGAACCGCTACTTCTTCAGTCTGCCTTAATCGTAATTGATGGCCTGTCCTGGCAGCTTGCGCGCAGCCTGCGGACGGAGATGCGTATGTCCAGGCCGAAGACTGCGGGAGCTCTAATTTTAAATTAGGGTTTAAACATGCGCTATACGCGGTACCTGCGGCGCACGCAATAAAATTTCCGTTTTCCATGCGATAGATTCTTTGCGCGGATTGTATGAGTCTTAAATTAGCCCGCGCTTCATTCTCTAAAGCCCTGTCCCTGGTAACCCGGAAAGCCGGCGCGGCAAAAGTGACCAGTACGCCGATAATAACCACGACCATGATCAGTTCGATTAAGGTAAAACCTCTCACCGTAAACCTTAAATCCCAGGAATTATCATGCATAGTATCAGACATCGATTTTACGGAGTAAATGTTCCGCCCCAGACACCGGCTTGATCAATAGTTATAGTTTCCGTAGCATTATTTCCGTCGCTGCGGGTAGCCGTGATCAAAAACGCGGCTGTGCCTGAACCGCTGACGACATACTGCCAATCGACGTCATTATCCATTTCAGCCAATTCAGTATAGGCCCCTAACGTTGCGTCAGCAGCATCCGCGGCAACGTTAATATAGGTATCATTTTCAGCGCGATACATCTTTTCAGCCTGAGCAATAATACCTAACGCATGCCTTGCTTTTGCCCCTTTAGCGCGTTCAGTTGATTTCAGGTATTGCGGAACAGCGAGCGTTGCTAAAACACCAATGATTATAATGACGATGATAAGTTCAATAAGTGTAAAACCTCTTTTCATGGTTCCCCCTTTTTTAACAAAAAGTTATTTTAACGATTTTATGTCTTCTGCACCACCTCCTTTTCTTAATTGATATTTATTTAATTATACACTATAACAAACATAAAGTCAAAGACTTATCACGCATTAATGGATCTGGCTGATCTGGAAAATAGGCATGAACATGCCGATAATGATAAATCCCGCGCCGGCGCCGATCACGATCAGCAGGATCGGCTCGAACATAGCCGTAACGCGCGTTAAGAAAGTATCGACATATTCCTGGTAAAAAACATTCAATTTTTTAAGCATGCTGGATAATTCCCCGACTTCCTCGCCTATAGCGATCATTTGTACCGCCATAGGATCAAAAAAACCGCTTTTTTCTACCGGGACGCTTAAAGGCTTTCCTTCTCTGACCTCATCCTTGATCTTACGGATTATTTCACCCAAAGTTAGATTATTAACGCTGTGCTCAGCGATCTCCAGTGAAAATAAAATAGGCACTCCGCTCTCCACTAAAGTGGACATCTCTGATGTAAACCTTTCTACAACAAGGACTTTAAAGAATTCTCCCAATGTGGGTAAATTAAATAGAAAATCTTCCATTACTTTCCTGCCATTATTCGTGCTTAAATAAATACGCAGGAAATAAACCCCGATACCGCCGACAAGGCCCGTAATTATAAAATAATCCTTAATTGCTGAACTCATCCCGATAAGGATCTTTGTGATCACGGGTAATTCGATATTAAAGCCTTCAAATAAAGAAGCGAATTGAGGTATGATCTTCATGCTTAAGAACATCATAGCGCCTAAACACGCAACTAACAGGATGATCGGATAGGTCAACGCGCTGATGATCTTGCGTTTAAAGGTCTCATTTCGCTCTAAATATCCGGCTAAGCGGGCTAAAACCATAGCTAAACTTCCGGAAGCTTCACCGCTTTCAACCAGGTTTACCCAAAGATCTGAAAAAACCGTTGGGTGGCGCGCCATAGCTTCATGGAAGCTTAAACCGGCCTCCATATCTTTTTGGAGTTGTTTTATAACATTATAAAGCCTTACACTGGTTACCTGCTGTGAAATGATCTCAAGACTGCGTAAAATAGTAACGCCCGCCCCTAATAATGTCGCTATCTGGCGGCAAAAAAGGACCAGGTCCTCGCTTGAAAAAGAATAGTGTTTCTTTCTTGCCCCTGCGAGTTCTTTTTTTTGAGCAACAGCAAGCTTGCTTTCGAGCGCGATGTTTATAACAATCCACTCTTTTGACTGTAACCGGCTGACAAGCTCGTCATGAGAACCCGCTTCTTCAGCACCTTCTACTTTTTTCCCGGACCTATCCCTGCAGGTATAAATATATTTAGGCATTCTAATAAGTTAGTTCTTAAGAAAGATATTCCGCCCCCAAGGTGATCGCTAAGACTTCTTCTAATGAAGTGATCCCGTCCTGGGCTTTCTTGATCGCCGAGTCATAAAGGGTCTGCATACCGCCGGCTTTCGCTACTTCTCGAATCTGTTGAAAAGTAGCTTTTTGGGAGATCAAGGTGCGGATCTTATCATCTACCACCATGACCTCTGAAATGGAAAGCCTGCCTTTATACCCGATATGATTGCATTTAGGGCAGCCTTTGGCGCGGTATAAAAGCTCAGCCTTGATCTGAGCTATCCGCAGCTGTTCTGCTGTCGGCTCAAACGCTTCCTTACATTCAGGGCATAATTTACGCACTAATCGCTGCGCTACCACTACTAAAAGAGAAGGTGCCAGCATATACGGTTCGATGCCGATATCGATCAATCTGCTGACCGCCGAAGGCGCGTCATTCGTATGTAATGTGCTTAAGACTAAATGGCCGGTTAATGCCGAGCGGATGCAGATCTCGGCAGTTTCCAGGTCACGAACCTCTCCGACGAGTATAATATTAGGGTCCTGCCGCAGAAATGAACGCAAGGCGCTTGAAAAGGTAAGCCCGATCTCAGGCTTGACCTGCACCTGATTGATCCCGTCCAGTTTATATTCAACCGGGTCTTCAATGGTAACTATATTCTTTGTAGGATTTTTGATCTCGCTTAGAATTGCGTATAAAGTCGTTGTTTTGCCGCTTCCCGTGGGCCCGGTCAGGAAAATCAGACCATAGGGTGAATTAAAAGCAGAACGCATCTGTTCAAGCTGTTTTGGGTCGAAACCAAGCTGTCGCAGGTCAAGCACAACATGGCTTCTATCCAGGATACGCATGACTATTTTCTCCCCGTAAATTGTCGGGATACATGAAACTCTCAAATCGATCGGACGGTCGCCGATACGTACTAAAAATGCCCCATCCTGCGGCAGCCTTTTTTCCGCGATATCGAGCTTACTTAAGATCTTGACGCGCGATATGATCGGCATATGCAAATGTTTGGCAGGCGGCGGGATCTCATAGAGTTTTCCGTCAATTCGATAGCGTAACGATATTCGGTCTTTAAAAGGCTCGATATGTATATCTGAAGCGTGTTCGTCGATCGCCTGGCGGATGATCAGATCAACCAGTTTGACGACAGGGGCCTCCTCTGCGCGCGCAATGAGCTTATCTAAGCTTAGCTCCTGTTCAGAGCTTTCTACATCAAGTGAAACAGCTTCGGAAGCAGCGCCCGTGTAACTGGCCTCTACAGCCTCTTTGAACATCGTTGATTTTCCGTAAAAATCTTCAATGGATTTGAGGATCTCCGATTTGATAGCTAATACTGAATTGATCTCAAAGCCGGTAAGTTTACGCAAACTGTCGATTAAGATAAGGTCAAGCGGGTCGGTCATCGCGACCGTCAAAGATTTGAGCGTGCGGGACAAAGGCAAGACAACGTTCTTCATTGCGAAATCCTGGGGAATAAGGCGTTCCAACCCCTGGTCAGCCGCAGGCTTCAATTTATCTTTTCCAGCGGCATAATAAGGCATTCCGAGCTGTTTGCTTAAGACAGTGACGATCTGTTCTTCTTTTACCATACCTAATTTAATGATCACTTCTCCCAGTCTGCCGCCTTCGTTCTTCTGGATAGTGATGGCATGGTTCAATTGAGCGTCTGTCAGTAAACCTTCCTTGATTAAAAGTTCACCGAGACGTAAATATGTGTCTTTAGACATTATCTATCTTTCTGCTCAAATCGATTTAAACTTGAATCTATGGAAGAAGATCGGTCAAAACCTGTTGATGCGGACTGTTCCCTGTCTGGTAAGACAGTTTTCTTGGCTTTCGCCAGCATGAAATTTGAGTCCTTCACAATATGAGGGGTAATAAATACTAATAATTCCCGCTCTCTGTTAACATCGGCGTTCTTATGCCTGAATAACGCTCCGATAATCGGCATATCGCCGAAAATAGGAAGTTTGGTCTCGCTTACGGAAAGTTCCGTGCGAATCAATCCCCCGAGAATAATGGTCTCCCCGTCTTTAATCCTGACGGTTGATTTTGTCGATCTGACTTCAGGGTCTTTGTATTGCACGTTATCAAAGGTGGCACCCAATTTGGCTTCAGAAACAGTCGGAACAAGGAACATCGTGATCTCTCCGGTATCCGTATTGATCTGAGGAGTTACTTTCAATGAAACACCTGTTTCCTCGCGTTCAGCTTCTTTCGTAGTGGTGGTTGTTTCCGTACTGCTGCCCGTCGTTGAAGTAGAAAGACCGATAGCCTCATTCGTCGTGATCTTTATTTCAGCGGTTTCGTTATTGAGCGTAAGGATTTTAGGCCGTGCCAATGACTTTGTGTCGGTAAGTACCCTTAAGAAATCAAGGGTCATCGCCAGGTTAGAAAATTCGACAATACCTTTATCAGCTGTTGAATCGGAACCGTCCCCCTGCTGAATGAGCCCGGATTTGGAAGAGCTTGATTTAAAACCGCCAAAGGGAAACGAAGTCCAGCGCGCCGCGCTTAGGACCGAGAGCGAAAATGACCCGGCACCCGACCAGTTAAATCCTAATTTATCAACGGTATTTTTGCTCACATCGAGCATTTCCACTTCAAGCATGATCTGCGGCTGCGGGACGTCGATCTCAGCGATGACTTTTTCAATCTGCTGCATGCGGCTGGGGACGTCGGTAACAATTATACTATTTGTCCGCCGGTCTTCCACCACTGAACCGTTGGTGCTCAACATTTTCTCAAGGACGATCAAAATTCCGGTTTCTTCTTCTTTAGTAGATGATGACGAAGATGAGGACTCATCTTCCATGGCATTTTTCTTCTCTTGTTCTAAAAAAGACGATTCGACAGAAGCGTACTTTAAATAGAAAACTTTAGTAACTGTTTCCAACTGTGGTTTACCCCAGTCTTTAACAATGAAAATATTAGAATCTTCGTCTAATTCATAGGTTAAATTATTGGCTTTAAAAAGCTTTTCCATCGCTGATCGTATCGCCACTTTATCTAAAAAGAGGGTGACCTTCCTGTCTTTCACCGACTCCGATGCGATAAAATTCAAACCGGACTGCATTGAGAGCAGTTTAAGGATATCGTTGAGCCTGGCGCCGTCAAAATCCATGGAAATAGTGAGTTCCGGGTCATGGAAGGGAAGTTCCGGAGCTGCGATAGTTTTCCGGGAAAAAAGCGCAATTAGCAAAAATAAGAATACTATACGGATTTTACGGCTGATGCTCATTTATCCCTCCTTTTAATACTTTTTTTTGGAATCTTTTTTGGTTTCGTCCTTTAACCTGTCTTCAAAATCAACTGCCGGCGCATTAAGCGTAAACTGCCGGTTCATATACAAGATAACAATGCCCTCTTTGGTGATCTCCAGAATTCGGGCATTGTTGATCATATCCCCCTGTTGAACGACTTTATCATTCACGATCGCCTGTTTTAAGCTGCCGCCCCAAATGACCCCTTGCACGGACAATTCGCTGATAATCTTGCGTAATTCATCCTTTGAGTTCTTAAGATCGACTTTTACAGGTTGCGATTTATCGACATCAGGCCTTAATAAATTCTTGAACGGGTCACGCTTCTCGAATAACTCCGGATCGAAGATAGGCCGTTTAATGTTGAATCCTGAACTTTTAGTTTCAAGGTTTTTATCTAAAGCCTCAAGCATACTGTCCGTTTTGGTTAATGCCGACACAGACGAAAGAGGCGTTGTGAGCATTATAGTTAAAGCTGCTAAGATCCCGATTATGCGTGCCACTCTTTAATTCTCCTTGATTAACAGCGTGCCTACCGTAAAATCAGCGTTCACCTTTACTACTGAACTGGTACCTTCGACGACGATCTTATTGGTAATCGATAAATTATCAATGAAGTACACGAGCGGGTCGTTCTCCAAAAGCGTAATGAATCTTCCGATCTTGTAAAACTTATCGGCGTTCACATTTAAGTCGTACGATAAATACGTGTATAACGGCTGGTCTTTTTGAATTTGAGGCTTCATCGACAGGATCTTTATTCCCGAACTCTTTGCTAAATTAGTGATCGAATCCAGTATCCCGGAGGTATCTTTGGTGTTGAGCAGCTTTTTATAGGTAATAAGTTTTTTTTCCAATAATCCGATCTCATTTAAAATGCTGTTTTTCTTTTTTTCCTCCTCCTGTCGCACCGTCAATGCCTTGACTTCTTTCTGCCCTCCGATAAAAATATTGCGGGCGATCAACAGGCAAACCAGTATAAAGATTATGTAAACAATCTTATTTTTGTTCATTTTACTGCTCATCGAGCTTAAATTTCCCATTAAATTCTCTGACATAGCTTTATACGGTATTAATTAGCAGTGCACACAATTGAAAAACTGGTGACTGTCGCGTCTTCGTAACGCTTGGTTTCAATCGATTCCAGCCTTATTTGCTTAAAAATCTTTCCGAATTCAGCATCTGATTTCAACGCGGCGACGAAAGCATTGGTTGCCATCATTTCCTTATCTGTATCTCCCAAATAGGCGGTGCCGAGCATTTTAAGATCGATCTTTGCGCTTGCTTCCCCTACCTTATCCTGCCTGAACTTTAAATCTTCCAGCCAGATACCCTGAGGCATCAATTTAACGATAGCAATAAGCTGCGATGAAACATACACCTGTTTTTGCACAAGTTTATCTATAGAAATAAGTTTTTTCTGCAAGTTTTCCTGTTCTATGGTTAAGTCAGCGTTTGGCAATGAATCTTTGACTATGGTTATCTGCGGCCTGAGGGATAAGAGTTCGCTGATACTGTTTTTTATCGGTGATTTCAAATATAGATTCAGCAAAACAGACCCGGTGATGATCAGCGCCCCAAAAACTATAAATTTAGGCT
The DNA here is from genome assembly GCA_041650835.1 of Candidatus Omnitrophota bacterium. Taxonomy (GTDB): domain Bacteria; phylum Omnitrophota; class Gorgyraeia; order Gygaellales; family Profunditerraquicolaceae; genus JBAZTA01. The sequence goes on along the minus strand of JBAZKL010000002.1, from coordinate 206,598 downwards.
GAAAGTTCACGCCCTCGATCAATGTTTCAACATGACGGTCGACCGTTGATTGTTTTTTCGAGGTTTTAGGCTTATCTTTTGAAACCAGTAAATTTATTTTAACCGAAGTTTTAATGCTGTCGTATAAAGCTCCGGCAAATGCCTTTAATACCGCCAGGGAGAACGGCGCCGACTTTCCAAGGATGACCCTTTGGTCTATGAAACGGGAGGCGATATTCTTTTCCTGCGCTATCGATTCTAACGGTTCACGGAGTTCTTCATTGGCAAGAAAATATACATTATCGATATTTTTTGTGGGGAATTTCCGATTGTAAAAATCTATAGAAACGCGCAGCTCCGCTTTTATCTTTTCTACATCGACGGTGTTCTCTTGAGGCGCGTCAGTTGGCGCCGCTTGATCGAAATCGTTTTTTAAGGTAATGTCGCGGCAAAACAGGGGAAAACCATCCTGCAGGACAATAAAGTTGACCTCATCATTTTCAACGCTGTCGAGATTGATCACGACCGAAATGCCTTTTTCTTTCACTCCTGCCATCTTTAACAGGCGCACAGCGCTGAACGCGGAATACTCAATCGAATGAATGTCAAGATTGAGCTGTTTAAACATCGCGAAGTATTGCTCAAGCGTGTCCCTTTTTATGCCGACCAACAGTACCATGTTCTTTTTTGAAACATGGTCGACGGACAAATAATAATCGAAGACCAATTCTTCCAGCTTGAAGGGGATATATTTCTTGGCTTCAAAGGTTACCGCGCTATAGATTTCATCACGGGGAAGCATCGGGATCTCAAAGGTGCGTATGACCAGAGTGTTACCGGATAAAACCAGGTCGAATTTTTTGGCAGAAACCTTGCTTTTCCTGAACTCATCTTTGAGCAAGGCGATCATTTTGATTTCCTCGGGGACCTTATCTTCCGCGGTGTTGGAAGACAGGCTCGCGCGGGAGATCTTAATCGTATTGAGGATTTTCTTCCCTGCGACTTCAACAACACTTATATCGCGAGGCCCAAAATATATACCAGCAGAAGCGCCCATTATTTATCCCCTGTCCGTGAAGTTGTTTTTCTACTGCGAAGCCAATTATCGACATCCTTACGGCTGAACCTCCAGACGCCGCCGACTTTTATCCCGGAAAGTTTACCCTGGGACAGCCAGTTATAAATCGTCTGTTTTTGTAATCGCAGATAATCAGCTAACTCGTCTATGTTCATTAATCGCGTCATACTTCTACCTTCTTTGATCTTTCATAATGGTTAACATTAAAACATAACAGATCAGCTTTGTCAACTGTTTTTTTACTTAAACTTACTCATAGTTACTTTTGGTAGGTTTTCCGACGGAGATAATAGTATAACAAAGTTATGCTAACTATAATAAACTTACTTAATTTATAATAAATTCTTAATAATGATGAATTAAGGCGCGTTTATTCAACGTGCCTTAATTATAAATGTGAAAAGAAAATATCGCGCAGGCTTTAAACCAGGATAACGATTAATTAAGGATAGGTGTAATCTGTGGACAGGGTAATTTGGCGGACGCCGGTAGAAGCATTTGCGGCGCCTATGGTAATGGTTACTCTATAGGGAATATTCGGGTCATCTACCGTGCAACCGGAAGCGCAAAGCGTATATGTGCCGGTTGCCCAATATCCCAACCGCAGGCTTTCCCGGGCTAAATTCATTGCCGCTAAATTCGCATAATATGCCCGGACCCTGCTTACCTGATGGTGCGTAAGCCTCGCCTGGTTTAAAATGATCGTCAAAACCACCTGGCTTAACGCAGTAACGATCATCAAGGTCACTAAAACAATCAATATAACGACACCTCTCTTGTTCCGGGGATGCAGCTTAAGCATTCTTTCTCAAAGCGGCTTTATATTCATTGTTCAGTTTCTGTAATACAACGTGCCCTTCACGAGCAAGCCATCCCAGGCTCATTAAGACTTCGTCCCTGGGTTTGTCTATGCTTTTTATCAAAACGTTTAAATCGACTTCTCCATGCTGGTCCAGATAATGCCAAATCTCGCCTGCTATAATGCCGATTTCTGTAATCATAGGTCCTCCTCCATTAATAGTATGCCATAATTATAAATACAAATGTATCAACGGTCAACTAAAATCTTCATTCCTCATTCCGCGCGACGCAAGAAAATTCGTCAGTAATCCTCGGCTATCACGGCTCAAGCGGCGTTGAAACTTCCACAGCGAGGACACGTTGAGATTTTTGCCTCTTTGGTATTAATATACGTATAGGTACAGATCGAACAAAACCATATGAATTTCGGATTAAGAAAAAGGTCTTTTTCTTTATGTTTGACCCTCTTAAGCCATAAGATAAAAATAACGGCCAGCGGCAGGAGAAGATAAAAGGTTATAGCAAGAGAAAAATCTATTCGTATCATGGTAATCAGCTAAACGGTTACTTGGTTTCCGCAGAAAGGTCGATCTTAATAGTTTGCCACGTATCTTCGATGAAATGGCGCTGCTGGATAAAAAGATAATGCCCGATATAACGCATTGTCAGCAAGTCAACTTCAAGGTTGCCCGAAGAAACTTTGCGCTTTATAATAATTGAGCTTGGTTTTTGTACTTTGCCGGCTTTACATAATAGCTCCATATGGGCGCTTTGCCTGTCTTGAAAATATAACATGAAATGCTGCGGTAAAAGCGGATAAAACATAATATCATGGTCTTTTAAAATATGCCTGCCTGTTTTGGCGGCCGCATGATATGAGAAGCTGCATTTTTTCAACGAAAGCTGATGGGCCAAAGCCGGTTTAGGTTCATACGCAGGCTGTGTTAAAAAAGAACCGGGTTGAGCCTTCAAAAAACCGGATGCTGTTTTCTTTGAGAATATACTTTCAATAATCCCGGTTTGAGGATGATTTCCGGGAATAGCAACATCGGTTGGCAGCAGGATCGAACCGAGAAAACTTACATCAGGTCTCCACGTATCCGGCATCCGGGTGCCAAAAGAGAAGCTAAAGAGCCCGAATAAAGCAATATGGCTTAAAAAAGAAATAGCGACCGTTCTTCCGAGGTTTCCGTGGAATAAAAGGAATTTCCGCGAGCCGAATAAATGAAAAGCCGGCGGTTTATGGCGTTGAGAAGTATAGCTGATCATTGCCGGTCAGTAGCGATATTAATGACAGTAACACCCGTTTGGCGTGCCATATCCCAAATCTCTACCACCTTACCCAGTGAAGCGCGTTGATCGGCCTTGATCAAAACAGGCGTATTTTCCCGTGCCGCGCGGGCAAGTAAACCTTTAAGCTCCTGCGGAAGTTTTATCTCGTCTGCGTTACAATAGACCCTGTCTTCAAAAGTGAGGTTTATGACTAGATTCACCCGGCGCAGTGCTTCGCTTGTTACGGCTTTGGAGAGCTTTACCGGTATACCCGGCTGAAGGATAAAGCTTGAAGTCAGCATAAAAAAGATCAAAAGCAAGAAAATGATATCGATGAGCGGCGCTATGTCGATCTGTTTGAGCCCGTGCTCAAATTCAACATGTCTTCTGAATTTCATTTCCCCTTTTTAGCGCTATTCAGTCAGGAAATTGACGAGTTCCGTCGCTGAGCGCTCCATTTCAAGGATAGCATTGTTAATGCGGCTGACCAAATAATTATACATGACATAAGCCGGGATAGCGACAACAAGGCCTGCGATAGTCGTTAGTAAAGCTTCCCAAATCCCTCCCGCCAGGTCGGCGGGTGAAACAGGCGTTAAAACCGTGGATTTTGCCTGAATGAGCTGAAAGCATCTGACTAAGCCGGTAACCGTCCCCAGGAGCCCCAATAAGGGGCAAATATGCGCGATAGTTGCTAACGCTGAAAGGTTTTTTTCCAATTTCGGGATCTCATATAATGAGGCATCTTCTATCGCTTCTTTTATCTGCGGCCGCGGCCGGTCATATTTCAAGATCCCTGCTTTAAGGATATGCGCTACGGGAGTCTCTTGCTTGTCACAAAGCAGCAACGCTTCCTGTATCTGGTGCCTTTTTATCTTTTCCAGGATATTGTCTAAAAAAGATTGGGAATCAATCGTTATTTTATGGAGATACCAGAATTTTTCCATAACGATCGCCGCTCCAAAAACAGAACATATCACTATCGGCCACATTAAAGGCCCTCCGGCCGAAAATAAGCTCCAAAGACTCATTCTGTACAGGTCCATGCGCTACCCTTTCAATCCTTGTATCGTTAAATTATTGTTTCCGTGCGGGTTTGAGAGCCTCTAATTTTTCCCGCGCGAATTTTGCTTCAGGGACATTCATTTCCGCTATTCTTTGATAGAACTTCCTCGCTTGGTCGATATCCGGCTTGTCTTCATGGATCTGGGCGGCACGCAGCAGCGATTTTACGACTAAAGCGGTATTATCCGCGTGCAGATACGTGACTTTCAGGTAGCTCTCCACAGCGCGGCTGAAGTCGCCCTGCGCCTGCCAGGCTTCAGCTATTTTAAACATGATCTGGGCTGTTTCGCGCGCGGGGACGAGCTCTAAACTTTTCTCGTAATAGTCAACCGCTTCTTTAAACTTTTTTTCTTTACCCAGCAAATCGGCGATTTTTGGGAATACCAGGTTACGTAAATGGGGGAATTTATCCGAGATCTCCCTATAGGCGTTGAAAGCCTTCTCTGTTTTTTCCTGATTCGCATATATATCGGCGATAGCGATATAAGCCTGCCCTGATAGGTCAGGCGCCCCCGAATCGATGACTTTTTGAAAATTTTCCATCGCGTCCCGGTATTTCTGTTGTTCAACATATATGGACCCCAGCACGTAATACGCGTCGTTGATCAAATTGCTTTTCGGAAAATCGCTGATCAACGATGAAAAATACCTGCCTGCCAAATTTAGATCATTGTGCCGGTAATAATACTCTCCCAGCCACCACATGATCTCCGCAGTCAGGGTCGAGTCGGGATATTTTGTCCGTAGTGCCTTGAAGCGTGACATGGCCTCGGGTTCGTTGCCCATCTGATAATAGCAATCGGCTATTTCGTATTCAGCCTTCTGGCAAAGCTCGGCATCCTGGCTGTAGGCCCGCAGGATGTTCTTAAAAGCTTCAATCGCGGCGGAAAATTCCTCTAAATTAAATAAACTGCTCCCTAATAAATACATCGCCTGGGCATGCATAGGGCTGTCCTTAAAATCAGCGATGAAGGTTTCGAATATCTCTTTGCTTGAACGGTAATCCTGCTTCTGGAAATACGCTAAGCCCAGCGCGTATGAGGCGTCGTCGATTAATTTTGATTTGGGAAAATTCTTTTTGAGGCTTAAAAAACTCATTATAGCCCCTTCATAGGCGGCAGTTTTGAGCTGGGTAAGGCCTAATTGGTACTGGACGTAATCGTTATAAAGGCTGTCGGGATAGCCTTTTAGAATACTGTCGTAGGCGTCCTGGGCTTTCGCGTAATCTCCCGAGTCCTGGTAAGCGTCACCGATCTGGCAGAGCGCGCTTATTTTAACGATCTGATCCGCGCTTTGCGTGGCGATCTTTTGAAATTCTTTAATGGCTTCTTTGAATTCTCCTTCTTTAAAGAAGGTCCACGCAAGGCCGTAATGGAGCTTGTCCGTTATTTCCCCTGCGGCCGGCTGCTCGGAAGCCTTATTCAATCCGGCCTTATAAAAAGCTTCTGCGGCTTTAAATTCTCCGAGGTTATAGAGCGAGTCCGCTTTTCCCAAATATGCCTGTAATAATACCGCGGGGTCTTCGGTAGTATTAATCAGCGATTCATATATGATCTTTGCTTCAGGAAAATTCTTCAACTCAAAGTTAAGTATAGCCTTTCCCAGCAGCAAGACATCGATACTTCTTTTTTCGAGGTTTTCGCTTTTGATAGAAGAGAATATCGTTTGCGCCTGTTCATATTGCTTTAACCGCAGAACCGACCAAGCCATCCCCAGGAGAGAAACAGCTTTGGTCTTTTCATCGGTAGTTTTAGCAAGCACTTTCGAATATTCATCCATCGCGTCACTGAAATTATTAAGATAATAATCAGCCTCCGCCAAATAGAAATAAAAATACGCGGTTCGAACGTTGTCTTTCGAATAAACCTTAAGATAAGCTTTTGCCTTTTCTTTTACCCGCGTGTAATCTTTAAGGTTGTAGAGGCATTCGACGATCTTAAAAGCCGCGTCGGGGACATGCTGGTCATGAGGATATTTTGTTTCAATGATACCGAAATATTCTAAGGCTTCTTTGTACTTCTGGTCCTGGAATAAGCACCATCCTAACGAATAATATGAAGCTACCAGGTATGGCGATTTCGGGAATTTATCGATCACTGACTGATAATAAACGGCCGCTTTACGGTAATTGTTTCCCCGGAAATGGACTTCGGCGATCCAGTACAAAACTGCGTCCTGGATATCGCCTGCCAGCGGTTGATTCAGGAGTTCATTGAATTTACCGAGTGCGTCAAGAAACTTGCTTTGATGAAAATAACACTCTCCCATGAGAAGGTTGACTTCCGCCTTTCGCGGCGAAGAAGGATATTGCGCAAGAAAACGCTCCAAGAGAGATAGAGCGACGTCATAAAAACCGTCTTCAATAGCCTTCTGGGCAATAAAGATGCTCTCTTCTTCCTTAACGTTCTGGTCAATGGTTTGCGCGCCGCAATAGCTTTGGGGAAAGAGCATAAATAGAATAATTATACTGCACAGGATCAAGTTCTTTTTAAGATTTTTAGTCTGAAATTCTTTCATGTAATTATTGTATTGTTAATTTTGACTAATACTTGTGACTTAATTATTGGCAGTTAGGTATGACAAGTTAAATCTAAAGTCTAAAGGATAAATAACAAAGGAAGGTTTAAGGTTCAAGGTTTAATTTTAAAATTTAACCTTTATTCTTTGGATTTCCTTTGTTATTTGAGCTTTAAACTTTATCATTAACGTTCAATTACCCAATCCTTGACCTAACAACCAAACTAACATCTTAACCTTAACCACAACCTATAACTACGGACCATCGACTATAGACTATCGACTACGTGTGTCATGCGACCTGTGACTTGTGACTTAATTATTGGCAGTTAGGTATGACAAGTTAAATCTAAAGTCTAAAGGATAAATAACAAAGGAAGGTTTAAGGTTCAAGGTTTAATTTTAAAATTTAACCTTTATTCTTTGGATTTCCTTTGTTATTTGAGCTTTAAACTTTATCATTAACGTTCAATTACCCAATCCTTGACCTAACAACCAAACTAACATCTTAACCTTAACCACAACCTATAACTATGGACCATCGACTATAGACTATCGACTACGTGTGTCATGCGCCCTGTGTCTTGTGACTTGCGGCCTGAAACCTGAGACAGTATGCGTGTTACTATAACACTCCCTCACCTGCTCTTCAATGCCTTTTTTAAGTATTGGGCGGTAAAAGAATCAGGCTGGGCCATGACTTCTTCAGGAGTACCCCGGGCAACAATCTCTCCGCCCTTTTGCCCCCCTTCCGGGCCCAAGTCAATAATATAATCAGCGCATTTTATTACTTCAAGATTATGTTCGATCACGATCACGGTATTGCCTTTATCGACTAATTTTTGTAACACGCCTATGAGCTTCTCTACATCAGCGAAATGCAACCCGGTAGTGGGCTCATCTAATATATAAAGCGTTTTGCCGGTTGAACGCCGGCTGAGCTCGGAAGAAAGCTTGACGCGCTGGGCTTCGCCGCCTGAAAGGGTGGTAGCAGCCTGTCCGAGTTCGATATACCCGAGGCCGACGTCATATAAGGTCGCCAGCGTTTCTTGGATCTTCGGGATATTGGTAAATAACGCTAACCCCTCCTCTACCGTCATCTCCAGGACATCGGCTATGGATTTGCCTTTATATTTTACTTCTAAAGTCGCGTCATTAAAACGCCTTCCTTTACAAACATCGCATTTAACGTAGATATCGGGTAAGAAATGCATTTCTATTTTTTTAGTACCGTCTCCGGAGCAAGATTCACAACGGCCGCCTTTTACATTAAATGAAAACCTCCCCGGGCGGTATCCCCGCAGGCGCGCTTCAGGAAGGCTGGAAAATATGTCGCGGATATGGCTGAATATCCCCGTATATGTCGCCGGGTTCGACCGGGGCGTCCTGCCGATGGGGGACTGGTCGACCATGATCACTTTATCCAGGTATTCAACGCCTTTGATCGAATCGTGCAGTCCCGGTTTATCCTTGGAGGCGTATAAAGATTTCGCTAAACCTTTATACAGTATCTCATTTATCAAAGTCGACTTGCCTGATCCGGACACGCCGGTCACGCAACTAAAAAGCCCAAAAGGGAACTGTACCGTAATGCTCTTTAAGTTGTTCTCTCGCGCGCCGGTGATCTCAAGGCATTTCGGTTTTTGCCAGGGCCGGCGGACCTTGGGGGGGAGAATATTTAATTCTTTTCTTAAATATTTCGCGGTTAATGTTTGTGAGCCGGACAATAATTCATCCATTGTCCCGGCAAACATGATTTCTCCGCCGTGCCTGCCCGCGCCTGGCCCCAGGTCAACGATGAAATCAGCCGCTCTGATAGTTGATTCTTCGTGTTCGACCACGATCACCGTATTGCCCAGGTCTCGCAGGGTTGTAAGCGTCGAAATAAGCCGCGCGGTATCCCGGGGATGCAGGCCTATGCTTGGTTCATCAAGAATATACAGGACTCCTACCAAACCTGAACCGACCTGAGTTGCCAGGCGCACCCGCTGCGCTTCCCCGCCGGAAAGCGTGGCGTTCTTTCTCTCGAGTGTCAGGTAATCCAATCCTACATCTATACAAAATTTCAGCCTTTGCGTGATCTCTTTGATCACCTGATGGCTGATAAGCTTTTGTTTTTCCGTTAAACGTAAATTTAAAAAGAAAGCGTAACAATCGCTGATAGACATGCGCGTGACATCCCAGATATTTTTACCCGCTATATAGACCGCAAGGCTTTCTTTTTTCAGCCGGGCGCCCTTGCAATAGGGGCAGGGGAGGCTGGACATAAAACGGGAAATTTCCTCTTTCAAGTAATCGCTGTCTGTCTGGTTAAATAAGCGTTCGAGGTGCGGCACGATGCCTTCAAACGGCTTATTGCCGGCAATAATGTCAGTCCCGAACAAAATAGCTTTTTGCACCTGTTTACTGAGCTTCTTAAAAGGGGTATCGAGGCTGAACTTCATCTGCCTGGATAATTCGCGTAACAGCCAGCGGTAATACAGAATATATCCTTTTCCGCCCCTTTTCCAAGCTTCGATCGCGCCTTCATTGATCGATTTTTTCTTATCAGGGATCAGCAGGTCAATGTCAAATTCCAGCTTGATGCCCAACCCATGGCATTCAGGGCATGCCCCGTAAGGAGAATTAAAAGAAAAAATGCGCGGCTCAACTTCAGGGATATCGATCCCGCAACGCGCGCAGGAATATTGTTCGCTCAAAAGCAGATCTTCCGGTTGTTTCTTTTGTTTATTCGCATCAGCGCCTGATTCATGTATTATGACCAGGCCTTTTCCCACTCTCAGGGCGGTCTCTATAGAATCAGTGAGCCGCGTTTTAATTTCAGGCTTAATACTCAGGCGGTCGACTACGATTTCAATAGTATGGATCTTATATTTCTCGAGTTTGATCTTTGCGGGCAATTCATACGTGACTGCGTCGATGCGGCAGCGGATGAAACCCGCTTTCTGGATCTGGGCGGCAATGTCCTTATATTCGCCCTTTTTACCTTTAACCAGAGGGGCAAGGATATGTATTGAGCGGCCGTTAAACTGATTAAGGATGCGTTCTACTATTTCCTGCGAAGACTGTTTTTCTATTGGTTGCCCGCACCGGCTACAGGTGACCGTTCCTACCCGCGCAAAAAGCAAGCGCAGATAATCGTAGATCTCGGTTTGGGTCCCCACTGTTGAACGCGGGTTTCCTCCGGCAGTGCGCTGTTCAATGGATATGGCCGGGGACAAACCTTCGATATATTCAACATCGGGTTTTTGCAGTTGCTCCAGGAACTGGCGGGCATAGCTTGAGAGGCTCTCGACATAGCGGCGCTGGCCTTCCGCGTAAATAGTATCAAAGGCAAGGCTCGATTTTCCGGAGCCGGATAAACCGGTGACAATGATCAGTTTATTGCGCGGAAGCACAAGGTCGATATTCTTTAAATTATGCTCCTTAGCTCCCCGGATTACGATATTCGGTTGGCTGTTATTCGTGTCCATTGAGTTACCGCCTGGTGATATTCCAAAAGCGCCTTTAACAATACTGCCCTCTAACTATGATAATAATTAACATTATTCATTTGTTAGAGGGCAGTATCGCCTGACAATTATTTCTTCTTTGATTTCTTCTTGCCGCCTCTTTTCATTTTGGCGCAAGAAACATCGCCTTGCTTATCAACGAAATAAAGGTATCCTTCTTTTCTTTTGATACCGCATTTCGAGACTTTCTTAGGCTTTCCTCCCTTTTCTTTGCCTCTTGCCATTTTAGCGCAAGAAACGTCACCCTGCTTATCGACGTAGTAAAGGTAGCCTTTTTCTCTTTTGATACCGACCTTTGCGACTTTTTCTGCCATATTATTTTCACCTCCCTTCTTTTTTTTATTTTGAATCATTCATGCCTCCCGGACCTTGAACGAGGCATGAAATTATGTCCCGATTTTCACCGGGTCAATGATCTGTTTTAAAGCGGCATACGCCGAGAGCACCGCTAAATAGCTTGTTTTAGGATTATCCGGGTGAAGCAGGTTCTCCGTGCGCGCCAGGATCTTTCCCGCCGCGGACTCAACAGCGACCTCATGAATGTTTCTTTTCGAAGCAGGCGAAGCGACAATACGCACTTTTGTCCTATAGGGGCCGATGCCTGCGATACTGACGATAGCGGCGACGTTGATATTTTGAGGAAAATATTTTACCGCGCTTTGAGCGTTACCGGAAAAAAGCACCGTGTCTTTTTTTATCTTTTTCAGGTCAATTCCGGAATCCTCCACATACGCGTTTCCGGTGAACGATAACGGATGTTTGGTCGTTGTGAGGGTAACCGAAAGGATCCTTGCTCCGGAAGAAGCTTTGATCCCGTCAATGCCGGAAAGCGCTCCGCTGGGCAAATAAACCTTGCGCGCGTATTTCTTCGCCAAAGCGCTTAATTCCTTATAGTACGGGAGTACCCCGCCAATACTCATGATCATAATATCACGGCCGCGCTTTAAAACTTTTTGCGCTATATCCCAGGAGCAACGGGCGGATGAAGCTTCAATGACCAGATCAGACTTATCGATCAGATCGGTGAGGCTGCGAGCGCTGAGCCGTTTTTTCATGGAAATTGTTTTTGACAGAAGATCTTTTTTGGCGGTATCGGTATCATAAACCGCGGATACGCGCATTTCCCGGCTAAAATCCCTGGTTATTGACAGAGCCAATGATGTGCCGATAGCGCCGCAGCCGACTATACCGATGGTTATCTTCTTTTTCATTCTTAAAAAGTCCCTTTTTTGGGCTTTAATACCGTGTTATCGATCAATCGGGTCTTTCCGATCGTGGCTGCCACAGCTAACAGGCTGGGGTGAGTGATGTTTTTTACCGGTAAAAGATCCTCCGGATCAACGACCTCGGCATAATCGATGCGAACGGTCCCTTTATTTTGTATGAATTTTTTTACCCGGTTAACAATGTAGCTTGAGTTTTTCTGCCCTTTTTGGACTGCCTGTTTCGCCATATCAAGCGATTGGCTTAGAACAAGCGCGTCTTCTCTCTCGGCATGATTCAAATATATATTCCGGGAGCTTAAGGCCAATCCTCCTGTTTCTCTGACGATCGGCAGGACCTTAAGCTTGACGGGAATATTTAAATCTATTATCATTCGTTTTATAATGGCTGCCTGCTGGGCATCTTTTTGGCCAAAGTAAGCGCTCGTGGGACAAACAATATTGAAGAGTTTTGCCACAATGGTTGAGACCCCGCGAAAATGGTTTTGGCGCGATTTACCGCACAGAAGGCCGCTTAACCCTTCCACGGTAACATACGTTGAAAAGCCTTTAGGATAGATATCATCGGGGGAAGGTAAGAAAACAAAATCAACTCCGGATGCCCGGCAAAGCGCCAGGTCCCGCTTTAACGGCCGCGGGTAACGTTTTAAATCTTCATGCGGGCCGAATTGCGATGGATTTACAAAAATACTGACGACCAGGATCGAGTTTTCTTTTCGCGCCGCCTGCATGAGGCTTAAGTGGCCCGCGTGCAGCGCTCCCATCGTCGGAACAAAGCCAATGGGTTTGTTTTTTCTTTTTAACTCAAAAAGTATCTTCTGCAGCGTCTGCGGCCTGCGAACGATTTTCATAAGCTTAAGACCTTTTTTGGGCTTTATGCTTTAGTTTTTTCTTCGGTTTTGCCTTGCGTGACGGCGCCACCTTTTTACTTTTTACCTGTTTTTTCTTTTTAACTTTCTTAACCGGCGATTTAAGCGTTTTCTTTCTTGATTTCCGGGGCAGATTGGGGCGATTGATAAAATCCATGACTTCAACAGGGGCGATCTCCCGTAACGGTATCAAGACAAAATCCCTTTCCGGAATTCTGGGATGGGGGATACAGAGCGCTTCTTCATTCATGCAAACATCGCCATAGGTAAGGATATCCAGATCAATGATCCGGGGCGCGTCTTTAACCGTGCGGATCCTGCCGAGTGATGATTCTACTTTTTGAAGCTCCTGTAAAAGCCGATACGGCGTAAGTTGCGTATCTATCTCTAATACCGCATTCAAATAAGGTCCTTGCCCTAAAGGCCCTCCCTGGGGAGGGCTGGTAATAATGGTCGAGAGCTTTCTCACGCGGGTAAAGTCGAGCATCATGACCTTTTTGACCGCGGACTGAATATTATACAATCGGTCACCGAGATTAGATCCTATGCCGATATAGCAGCGTATCATAGTGACTTTAACCTTTCCACCGCTTCTTTCATCCGTTCTTTATTTACGGTAAGCGCGAAGCGGATATATCCTTCTCCGTATTGTCCGAAACCTACTCCGGGAGTGGCCACAATATCGGTTTTTTTCAGGATGTCTTGCGCGAAATCGATTGATTTGTTTTTTCCGGGTATTTTAGCCCACAGATAAAATGTAGCGCGCGGTTTCTTGAGCTCCCAGCCTAACCCGGCCAATCCTGATACGAGTATATCCCTGCGGGCCTGGTACAACTGGCACATATGTTCAATATGTTCATTGAGGCCTTCCAGCGCTATTACTCCGGCAACCTGGATCGCGGAAAATATCCCTGAATCAATATTAGATTTAACTTTAGCTAAAGCACCGACGAGTTTCTTATTGCCGCAGGCCCAGCCGATACGCCAGCCGGTCATATTGCAGGTTTTAGAAAGCGAATGGAATTCTATGCCGACTTCACGCGCGCCGTCTATTTCAAGGAAACTCTTGGGTTTATATCCGTCATAGGCGATCTCTGAGTAAGCGAGGTCGGAAATAACAATGATCTTATGTTTATGGGCGAAATCAACTACTTTTTTGTAGAAATCGGCTTCACCCGTAGCGCCGGTAGGATTATTGGGATAATTCATATACAGTAACTTTGCTTTTTTCCTGATAGTCGCGGGAATTTTCTTTAGATCAAACAAGAAGCCGTTCTGTTCAAGGAGCGGGAGCAAATAGGGCTTTCCTCCCGCGAAAATGGTGCCGCCTTTATACGGGGGATAACAGGGGTCAGGCACTAAAGAATAATCGCCCTGGTTCAAGAATGCCAAAGGAAAATGAGCGATCCCTTCTTTAGAGCCGATAAGCGGTAATATTTCGCTGTCCGGCTCAAGTGAAACTTTAAAGCGAGTTTTATACCATTTACCGATCGCTTGGCGCAGCGCCGGCATACCCTGGTCAAGGGCGTAGCGGTGGTTCACCGGGTCCTGGGCCGCTTTGTACAACGCTTTGATGATGAATTTGGGCGTAGGCTGATCGGGATCACCGATCCCTAAGTCGATTACATCCCTTCCTTCCTGCCGAGCGAGCCGTTTGGCCTTATCAATTTCAAGGAAAAGGTACGCAGGTAATTGAGTCAGTCGTTTTGATATTTCAAATTCCATTCAAGCCCCCTTCGTTCGCCCCGTCAAGCCTTAACTTTTAACAAAATTCTCGACAACTTTGACGCATAAGTCGATCACTGCCTGCGCGTCATCCGTATGGAACACCCCCGTAGGAGAATGAACATACCGGGTAGGGATGCTTAAAACGCCGGTCAAAACTCCTTCACGGTTCATATAGATCATTGCGCCGTCGGTCATTCCGCCTTCCAGGATATCGACCTGGTATTTTATTTTACTCTTTTTCGCGGTTTCAATGAATAAGTCCCGGATCTTTTCAGATACGATTATTCCCCGACCTCCGGCTTCCATGATCGTAATAGCGGCACCGCCTCCCAATTTTAACGAAGACTCCCTTTCCCGGATATGAGGCGTATCTCCCGCGCAGGTCGTGTCGATCGCGATCGCAAAATCGGGGTCAAGTTTAAATGAGGCGGTCCGCGCTCCTTTTAAGCCTACTTCTTCCTGGGTAGTTGCGACCGCGAACACCTCTGCGTCCACTTTTAATTTTTCCATGATCTTGAGCAGGCAATAACAGCCGATACGGTTGTCGATAGCCTTACCGTAAAACAATTTCCCGTTTAAGACACCCGCGTTCGGTTCAAAGATCACCGCGTCGGCGACCGCAACTTTCTTTTCGGCGTCTTCTTTAGTGGAACAGCCGATGTCAATGAACATGTCTTCGTATTTCATCGGTTTGTTCTTTTCTTCTTCCTTGGTCAAATGAGGAGGTTTAATGCCGATTATGCCGAAACAATCCCCTTTTTTAGATTTAACGATAACCCGCTGCCCGACGAGGACCTTGTCGTCGATGCCTCCGATCTTTATGAAGCTTAAATAGCCGTCTTTAGCGATATGCTTTACGACGAGTCCGATCTCATCCATATGCGCAGCTAGCATGATCTTTTTTGTCCCCTTGCCTTTTCGGGCGATCACATTACCGAACAAGTCTATGCGCACATCCCGACAGCTCTTCTTAAGTTCATCCTGCATGATCGCGGCGGTTTCTTTTTCATAGCCGGAAACTCCCGCGGAATTAATGATTTTTTTCAGTAATTGCTCGTCCATAACAAACTCCTTATCCGTGAAATTACTTGAGCAGGACATCCTGCATCGAGTACAACCCCGCCGGTTTCCCCGCGATCCAGGCAGCGGCTCTCAGCGCTCCTAAAACAAAAAGGTCCCGCGTGTGCGCCTGATGTTTAATTTCAATGCGTTCTGAATTGCCGCAAAAGATCACGGTATGGTCTCCGATAATATCCCCTAAACGAATGGAATGCGCGGGGATCTCTCTGCCGGATGCGTCTTTTAATACCTGCATCATTTTTTTTGCCGTTCCCGAAGGCGCATCTTTTTTCCACTTATGGTGAGCCTCTACTATCTCAATAGTATAATCCGCACCCAGTCGTTTGGCGATCTCAGGAAGCATGCAAAATAACACGTTAACTCCTACAGACATGTTCGGTGAGAATACCACGGGGATCACGCGCGCGATCTCCTCTATTTTCTGAACCTGTTCCACGCTAAAACCGGTCGTCCCTAAAACAAGCGCCTTACGGTATTTAGCCGCGTAATCGAGAAGATTGATACTTGCTTCAGGGACGGTAAAATCGATCAAAACATCGATCAAAAATATACCGTCCGGGCTGGAAGAGATCTTGAGCTTACCGGCTTCTTTTCCTATTTCCGGTATCCCCTTTCTTTCCAAAGCAAGGCTTATTTCGAAATTTTTATCGTGCTGGGCTAGATCAAATATACGCCTGCCCATTTTTCCGCAGACCCCGGCTATTCCTAATTTTATCATGGTGCCTCCATAAGCAGTAACGAGCAATAAGTTACCGGCAGTTATAATAAGCCGTAGTCTTTTAAGGCTTTTTTCAGTTTTTCCAGATTATCAGGCGACATCGCGCACATAGGTAACCGTAAGTCAGGGCCGCATAAGCCTAAAAGGCCCATTGCCGTCTTTACCGGGATCGGATTTGTTTCAATAAACATGGCTTTGATTAACGGCAGGAGTTTGTAATGGATCTCCTGAGCTCTTTTGATATTGCCTTTTTCAAATTCGTTTACCAGGTTCGCTACCTCTTTAGGCACGATGTTAGCGACGACTGAAATCACTCCTGTTCCGCCGATCGATAAAAGCGGCAAAGTCAACGCGTCATCGCCGGATATGACATCAAATGAGGCGCCGCAGAGCTGCTTAATACGTGCCATCTGCTCGAGATTGCCGGAAGCTTCTTTGACCGCGACGATATTTTTGCAATCCTGGGCCAATTTCGCGATCGTTTCCGGTTCAATATTGACTCCCGTGCGGGAAGCGATATTATACAAAATAACCGGGATATCCGCGCATTCCGCAACGGCTTTAAAATGCAGGTACAGGCCTTTTTGGGTAGGCCGGTTATAATAGGGAGCCACATGAAGGGTCGCGTCAGCCCCTGATTTCGCGGCCTGTTTGGTAAGCATGACCGCTTCTTCAGTCGAATTGGAACCGGTTCCCGCTATAACGGGGATCATTTTCCCGGCGGATTCGATCACGACCTCGATGACCCGCTCATGTTCAGCCCATGATAGTGTCGCCGATTCACCTGTTGTACCGCACGGCACAAGCGCGGAGGTCTTATTCTTTATATGAAAAGCCACCAGCTCCCTTAATTTTTTTTCATCTATTTTTCCGTTTTTAAACGGCGTCACTATAGCCACCATCGAACCTTTGAACATGTAACTCTCCTTGATATATTATTCTCCGTGTTATTTATTCAGATTGAGATCGACCTTGGGGACCTCTTTTTCCTTAACATCGGATACCTCGAACAGCTCAGCGGCTTTGAAATTAAACATTCCGGCTATTATATTGAGCGGAAAGCTTTGCACCGCGATATTAAACCTGGTCGCACTGTCGTTATATGCCTGCCGGGCCGCGCTGATCCTGTTTTCAGTCGCTGCCAGCTCTTCCTGCAATTTTGAAACATTCTCATTTGATTTTAGCTGCGGATAATTCTCCACTAACGCGAACAACTGGCGCAGCGCCCCGCTCAAAATATTTTCCTGCGCCGCCTTTTCCGCGATGCCTCCTTGTAAAGAAACCGCTTTGTTCCTTGCTTCAATGACTTTGGTAAAGGTATCCTGTTCGAATTTCATCACTCCCTTGACCGTTTCAACCAGATTCGGGACCAGGTCATACCTTCGTTTGAGCTGCACATCGATCTGCTTCCAGCAGTTCAGCATCTGGTTTTTCAAGGCGACGAGAAAATTGTACGCGCCAGCCAACCAAATACCGGCGATCACCGCAACACCTAATAGAACGTAGAGAACCATAAACGCCTCCTATAAAGATCCAAACTGCCCCTGGAATACCACCCTTGCTTTACCTTCAAGCCAGACATTTTTAAAGACATCCCCGGCACGGTCGAAATAAACGGCCACAACTTCTTTACTTTGAGTATGGACAAAGATCTTTTCCACCGCATCGGTCTTCATCGCGAAAATAAGCGCGGCAGCTACAGAGCCGGTGCCGCAGGCCAGGGTCTCATTCTCAACTCCCCGTTCGTACGTGCGTATCCTCAGGGAATTCTCATTAATAAGTTCTATGAAATTAACATTAGTGCCCGCGGGCGAGAATTGTTCGTGGGACCTTATTTTCCTGCCGATCCCCTCTACATCGATCTTGTCCAAACCCTCGACGAAAATAACCGCGTGCGGGACCCCGGTATTTATAAAATTTACGTATAATTTCCGCCCTTCAAGGTCCAAGAGGATGTTAAGCTTAACCGACCGGGGATCAGTTAATTTAACGCTGATATTATCGTTGATTATCTCCGATTCGATCAATCCGGCTTTAGTTTCGATCTTAAGCTCGCCGTTCTTTATCTTCCGGGATGTACTTATCCAACAGGCGACACACCGCGCCCCATTACCGCACATTTCCGCTTCTGACCCGTCGGCATTGAAAATGCGCATTTTAACGTCCGCAACGATCGATTTTTCCAGAACGAGCAGTCCGTCGGCACCGGCCCCGAATTTACGGTCGCAGACCTCTCGCGCTAATGATTGTAAATCGTCTTTTTTCAGCGATTGGTCGTTCTCAATGACAACGAAGTCATTGCCTGAAGCGACCATTTTAGTGAATTCCAGGTGTTTTATCATAACGCAATGATCTCCTCGTTCGCGGTCAAATCGCAATAGCGCTCACGTTTGCGTATCAGGTGCGCGCGCTTGCCTTTTACCATAACCTCTGCCGCGCGGCAGCGGGAATTATAATTACTCGACATGCTGAAGCCATAGGCGCCGGCGCTCATTACCGCTAAAAAATCGCCTTCGGTAACCCTCGGGAGCATTCTGTCTTTGGCAAAAAAATCACCTGACTCACAGATAGGTCCGACGACATCAGCTTTTTCGGTTACTGCTGAGCGTTGAGGCCCGGACGTCGGGACGATCTGGTGGTAAGCCCCGTAAAGCGATGGACGGATCAGGTCGTTCATTCCGCCGTCAACTATAATGAACTTCTTTTTAGGCGAAGTTTTGACGTATAAAACTTTGACTACCAGGATACCCGCGTTACCGGCGATGAACCTGCCGGGCTCCATGATTATTTTAAGGCCGGTCCGTTTCAATAAAGGTAAAATCTCTGTCGCGTACTTTTCCGCTGTCTGCGGCGATTCATTATCATAAACAATACCCAGCCCGCCGCCGATATTCAAATACTCAAGGTTAATGCCTTGACGTTTTAATTTTTCAATAAATGCGGCCATCTTGTTTATTGCCGCGACGAACGATTCGCTTTCCGTTATTTGCGAGCCGATATGTATATGCAACCCCGAAATCGTAAGATTTGAGAATCGGCTTCTTACCGCTAAAATATCATGAGCGGTCAACAGGTCTATCCCGAATTTATTCGTAAGTTTTCCCGTAGTAATATATTTATGCGTCTTAGGTTCCACGTCGGGGTTGACGCGTATGGCAACGCGCGTATGCCGGTTGAGCTTTGAGGCGATACGGTTGATGTTCTCCAACTCCGGTAAACTTTCGACATTAAAGAATAAAATGCCTGCTTTGAGTGAGTCCTCTATTTCGCGGTTTGTCTTGCCGACAGACGCGTAAACGATCCTTTCGGCGGGACACCCTACTTTGAGCGCTCGAAAAAGTTCTCCTCCGGATACAATATCAAGGCCGGCGCCTCGAGACACAAGCGCTTTGAGAATAGACAAATTTGAGTTAGCTTTGACCGAGTAGCAGATCAGCGGGTCGATCTGCCGGAACGCCGCGTAAAGCTTGGCGTAATGGTCGATCAATGTATGGTGGCTATATACATAGAGGGGGGTTCCAAAGCGCCTGGCGAGAGCCTCTATCTTTAACCCTTCGCAGTACAAGCTATTCTTAATAACCTTAAAATCGTGCATGGTCAATTCTCTCGGGTTATTTTTTTCTGAGTATCGATTTCTTGGATCTTACCGAAACCAAAGGATCAAAAAGCTTTACTATTTCCCTTTTCACTAACGACCCTGAAAACTCCTTTAAAATATCTTCCGGCATCGCTTTAATTTCAATCCCGTGCGCCAGCGAATATTGGATCAGTTTGCCGACGATCGTATGCGCTTGTTTAAAGGGGACCTTTTTATCAACCAGGTAATACACCAGGTCGGTGGCGTACAAGGATTCATCTTTAAGATGCGCGGCGATCTTGTCTTTTTTGAATTTCAGGGTATTTACAAGGCCTGCCAGGACCTCTAATTCGTCGGAAATTATTTCAAAGGAATTAAATAATGGCTCCTTATCCAACTGCATATCCCGGTTATAGGTCAAGGGCAGCCCTTTCATCATCGTTAATACACTTACCAGGTTCCCGTTCAGCCGGCCGGCATACCCGCGCACCAGCTCCAATACATCAGGGTTCTTTTTCTGCGGCATCAGCGAGCTGCCCGTGCAAAAGGCGTCATCAAGCTCCACAAAATCGAACTCCTTCGTCGACCAGAGTATCAGGTCTTCCGCTAAGCGCGACAGATGCATCGCGAGGATCGCTAAAGCGCTGATTATTTCGATCACAAAATCCCGGTCGCTTACGCTCTCAAGAGAATTGACCGTTGCTTTTATATTAAAGTCTGAACCTGCGCTGTAGCCCTGCATAAATTCTGAGGCTTTGAGAGAATACGTAGCCGCCTGAATAGGCGTACCTGCCAAAGCTCCCGCCCCTAACGTCAAGTGGATATTCCGGCTGATTGTTCCCAGGCGCTCCAGGTCTTTTTTGAGCATTATCGCGTAGGCATTAAAAAAATCTTTCAAATAAACCGGCTGCGCGTGCTGTAAATGAGTGAATCCCGGGATTATCAACTGTTTATGTTTGCTGCCGCAGGCAAGCAAAGTTGCCTTGAGCGTATCGAGTTCAACCAGTATCGACTTTTGCAGCACTAATTTACAATACAATTTAGCGGCAAACGCCACTTGATCATTACGCGAACGGGCCGTGTGCATTTTTAAGACTATATCCCCGAGTGAATGCTGCAATTTATTCTGGATATCGGAATGCACGTCTTCCGCAGCCATATCGGGTTTGTAATTATTTTTATATATGATTTTCAGGATATCCTGGAGGCCGCGGATTAATCGCGACGCTTCCGGTTGAGTAAGCAATCCGGCCTTTTTCAATATGGTAACATGGGCTATAGAACCCAGAACATCGCATTCAGCCAATTTATGATCAAATTGAATCGACTGAGTAAATGCTTCAACTAACGGGTCGATCGGCTTACTGAATCTTCCACCCCACAATTTCTTAGCCATTATAAAACCTCTTTTTTTACCTTTTAATTTTCTTTTATTATCCCCGATGCCATAATCTTGACTTCCTGGTTCTCCGGGTGCCCCTGTCGCCAGATATTCTTTTGCCTTGGACTATCGACTATGGACTACTTGTGTCTTGTGACCTGTGACTTTTTGTCTATCTCTTATACGGCATCGCCCACAGTTTAATAAAGCCTTCAGCTAACTTTTGGTTGAATTTATCTTCTTTCCCATAGGTGCTGAGCTCTTTTTTGTATAAAGAATACGGTGATCTCCTGCCTACCGCGACACAGGTACCCTTGGATAATCTTAATTTTATCGCTCCTGATACATATTTCTGGCTGGAATTGATAAATCCGTCTAAAGACTCTTTTAAATGGGAATACCAAAGGCCGTAGTATATAAGCTCCGAATACTTAAGCGATATCATTTCCTTATAATGCGCTAACTCCCGGTCTAAAACCAGGCTTTCTAATTCACGGTGAGCGGTATAAAGAATTGTCCCTGCCGGAGCCTCGTAGACTTCGCGGGATTTAATCCCCACGAGCCTGTTTTCCACCGAATCACACCGCCCGATACCATGCTGTCCGCCGATAAGGTTCAATTCTTCGATCATAGCTTTAAGTTTGAGCGCCTTGCCGTTAAGTTTCCTGGGGACTCCCTTTTCAAAGGTGATTTCCATGTATTTCGGGTACGTCGATACCTGTGAAGGGCTTTTGGTTATCATATAGGCATCTTCAGGAGGCTCTTGTTCGAGGTCTTCAAGGACACCCGCTTCAATGCTGATGCCCCAGATATTCCTGTCGATACTGTAGGGTTTCTTTTTGGTGACATCTATAGGGATATTGTTAGCCAGGGCATAATCGATCTCTTCTTCACGCGACTTGAATTCCCACTCTCTTACCGGCGCTATGATCTCCAATTTCGGGTCTAATATCCCTATGGTAACTTCCAGCCTGACCTGGTCGTTGCCTTTACCGGTACACCCATGAGCGACAAATCCGGCTTTCTCCTTATGCGCTACCTCAACCAGGTATTTAGCGATGAGCGGCCTACCGAGCGCGGTCGCCAGCAAATATTTTCCTTCATAAATCGCGTTCGCTTTAAGGGCAGGGACGATAAAATCATCGACAAATTCGTCCTGGAGGTCTTTTATATATACTTTTGAAGCTCCCGCGGAGAGCGCGCGCGCTTCGATCTCTTCGAAATTCTCGCCTTTACCCAAGCCCTGTCCCAGATCAGCGACGAAACAAATGACTTCAAACTCTCTATCACATAACCAACGCACAATACAGGATGTATCTAACCCGCCGGAATACGCCAAAACTACTTTTTTCATGTGTTTTACGCTTTCAAGGAAGATGCTTTTTAAAGTTCATTTAAAAAACACGCTGCCTCAGTTTCTCCTAAGTTAAAAGTTTGATTAAGATCGCTTTCTGAACATGCAGCCTGTTTTCAGCCTGGTCGAAAACCACGGAATTCTTGCTGTTAATGACTCCGTCAGTAATTTCATCTCCCCGATGGGCCGGCAGGCAGTGCATGATAATGGCGTTTTTCTTTGCCTGGGCAACAAGCCCCTGGTTAATCTGGAATTCGGCGAATATTTTCCTTCTTTGAGCTGTTTCTTCCTCCTGCCCCATACTGGCCCATACATCAGTGTAAATCACATCCGCACCGCGGACGGCTTTTTGAGGATCAGTGAACAGTTCGATGAGCGATCCTGAATCCTTTGCGAAGCCCAGGGATTGTTTGACAATACCGGGTTCGGGTTCATATCCGGCAGGCGTGGCAATACGTAAATTAAGCCCGACCTTGGAGCATGAATGAAGCAAAGAATGGCAAACATTATTTCCGTCTCCGATATATGCCATGGTTATGTTCTTATATTTACCGGCCTTCTCTTTAACCGTAAAAATATCGGTCAATCCCTGGCAGGGATGCAACAGGTCGGATAACCCGTTAATAACGGGGACGCTTGCGTGCGCCGCCATATCAATAACGTTCTTGTGGGCAAAGGTGCGTAAAACGATCGAATTGACATACCTGCTTAAGGTTTGAGCGACGTCATGAACAGTTTCTCTCACTCCTAATTTAATATGCTCCGGGCCCAGGTATATAGAATTACCTCCCAGCTGATACATGCCGACCTGGAAAGAAACATAGGTACGGTTGGAGGGTTTTTCAAAGATCAAAGCCAGGGTCTTCCCTTTTAAAATCCCCGTGAAATCCTGCGGCCGTTTTTTAATATCCGCGGCTAACAGTAAAATATCATTGACCTGTTTTTTGTTTAGATCTGCTATGGTAATAAAATCTTTCTTCATGCTTTCCTTTTAGTTTAAAGTTTTTAACACGCTGCCGAGTATATAGACCGCTTTATCGATCTCTTTCTTTGTTACATTCAACGCAGGCATGAGGCGTAAAACAGTGTCATGGGTACAGTTGATCAACAGTTTTTTCTTCAAACACCCTTCTACTACGGATTTACCTTCCCGGTCAAGCTGGATCCCCCACATTAAGCCTATCCCTCTGACCTCTTTGATCATCGGGTTGGAGGACTTTAACTCAAGCAGCCCTTGCTGAAGGTAACTCCCCATTTTTACGGCATTTTGCAGTAATTTTTCCTTTCGCAGCGCCGTTAATACGGCAAGCGCCGCTTTACAAATAACCGCGCCCCCGCCGAATGTGGATGCGTGCGTGCCTGCGGACAAACAGTCGGCAATGGATTTCTTTGCCATCATAACGCCGATAGGAAAACCTCCCCCGAGAGCCTTTGCTAAAGTCACCACATCAGGAATAATATCATAATGCTGGTAGGCGAACAATTTCCCCGTGCGCCCTATGCCGGTTTGGACCTCATCGATGATCAACAAAAGTTTATGTTCGTCGCAGAGCTTCCTCAAACCGCTGACAAAATGCTTTTCGGCGATATTGATGCCTCCTTCGCCTTGAATAAGTTCGAGCATGATGCCGACCGTATGTTCAGTTAAGGCGTTTTTAACCGCCGTCAGGTCATTATAAACGACTGTTTTAAATCCTCCGGGAAGCGGCGCAAAGCCTGCCTGATATTTGGGCTGTCCAGTTGCTGCCAGCGCTCCTAACGTCCTTCCATGGAAGGAATCCTTAAAAGTAATAATTTCAAATCTCCCCCCCCCAAGGGTATTACTGAGGGCATTTTTACCGCCGGAGGCTTTTGAGGCATCCGCGTGCTTACGGCTGAACTTTATCGCGGCTTCATTGGCTTCCGCCCCGGAATTACAAAAAAATACCTTAAAGGGGTGTTGAGCGAGCATATTCAATTCTTTGGCCAATTTCGCCTGAGGTACCGTGTAATAATTATTCGGGACAAATATAAGTTTAGAAACCTGGTCGCGGACCGCGGACATCACCTTGGGATGGCAATGCCCGAGGTTACAAACTCCCCATCCAGGAAAGAAATCAAGATAAGAATCATTGTGAATATCCCAGAGCCGGGAGCCTTTGCCTTTCACGAAGACTAACGGAGTCTTGGTGTAGGTCGGCATAATGCAGTTCTTATAGGTTTCAAATATTTCTTCAAGTTTCATTTATTTAATGATCTCAGTGCCGATCCCCTGGTCCGTAAACACCTCTAATAATAACGCGTGGGGTATCCGCGCGTTGATAATATGCGTTTGTTTAACCCCGTTATTGAGCGCTCCGATACAGGCGTCAACCTTAGGGATCATTCCTTTCTGGACGACCTTTTCCTGGATAAGCCCGATAGATTCCTCCCTGGTGAGCGTTGAAAGAAAAGAATTCGGGTCTTCAGGGTTACGCATGATCCCTTTTACGTCGGTGAGCAGGACTAATTTCTCCGCTTTCAACGACCAGGAGATATGCGAGGCCGCTTCGTCAGCGTTCACATTGTACGTGAGCCCGTCATTTCCGACCCCCATCGGGAGAATGACAACGATGGAATCAGATCTTAATTCATCAAGGACAACCTGCGTATTGATGCCGATAATATTACCGACAAGGCCTAAATCGATCTTGGCTTTCTTTTTCTCGGCGAGGACCAATTTATTATTTTTTCCGTTCAATCCGACAGCTTTTCCTCCTAATTCTCCGATCTCGTATACGATCTGATCATTGAGTTTCTGCAATTCCTCCTCAACAACCCTTAACGTCTCCTCGTCAGTGACGCGCATGCCGTCTAAAAACTCGCTTTTTTTCCCGGTAGAGCGGATGCGGTCGCTGATATTCGGCCCGCCTCCGTGGACCAGAACAGGCTTTAATCCCATAAAATTCAGGAAAATAATATCTTCTATCACCCCTTTCCTGATCTTATCTTCTCCAAGAATACTTCCTCCATATTTGATCACTACGATCTTTTTATGGAATTTCTTTATATACGGTAAAGCCTCAATCAAAACATCCGCTTTCTTAATAGCAGCTTCCATTTTACACTCTTTTTCCTTTGTTTGGCGTTCTCTTAATAAGATCGTACAGGTTATTCCTGTAAGCCTTTATAAAGAACACTTAATTATACGCCGCGTTTATCAAAACATACTCCGGGCTTAAGTCTGAAGTATAAATAGTAGCTTCAGCGCTCCCC
This sequence comes from Candidatus Omnitrophota bacterium, assembly GCA_041650835.1. GTDB lineage: Bacteria > Omnitrophota > Gorgyraeia > Gygaellales > Profunditerraquicolaceae > JBAZTA01. Next base: position 181,210 of record JBAZKL010000002.1, on the reverse strand, counting down.
ATAGAGAGGTTCACCTCCACATGGATATTTTTTTTCTGGAGCGGGCCCAATTTTATTTTTAAGCCTTTTTCAGTGACGACAATCCCGCTTGCCCCGACGCTTGCGGCGACCCTGCCGAAATTAGGATTACACCCATACATCGCTGTTTTGAACAAGTTGGAATTAGCGATCGCTAAAGCGCACTTGCGCGCGTCAGGGAAATTCCGTGCGTTTTTAACGTGAATGCTGATGAATTTTGTCGCTCCTTCGGCATCACGGACTATCATCTGCGCTAATTCCTGGCACACAATGCGCAGGGCTTCGCAAAACAGGTTAAAATCCTTCGATCCACTGCCCGCGGCGGCTGAAGATGTAAGGTCAATAAGCTTATTCTTACTTGCAGCGTTCGCCAAAACTATGACTGTGTCATTCGTGCTCATACAGCCGTCAACCGTAATACAATTGAATGAATGCGCTACCGCCGTTCTTAGGGCTTTATCCAACGCGCGGCGGGTTATTGCGGCATCAGTGGTGATAAACGCGAGCATCGTTGCCAGGTCGGGAGCGATCATTCCCGCTCCTTTTGCGATCCCGCATAACCGGACCGCCTTATTACCGACCTTAAGATCAACGGTTACTTCTTTAACGAAGGTATCCGTAGTCATAATAGCCCGGGAAGCCCGCGTGATCCCCGTCACAGACAAACCGCGCACCAGCTCAGGCGCGGCTTTTTTAATTTTTACGACAGAAAGCTGCTTTCCGATAATACCCGTAGAATTAACTAATACGCTTTCTTTTGCGATACCCAATTCATCGGCGAAGATCCGCGCGGTGCATTGCGCTGCCGCAAGCCCTCTTGCGCCGGTAAAACAATTCGCGTTCCCGCTGTTGACGATTATCGCCTGGTGCCGCCCGGCTTTCTTCAAATGCTCCCGGTTCAGCAGGACCGGCGCAGCCGGGATTTTATTGGTAGTAAAACAGGCGCTGGCACAAGCAGGTACCTGAGAGTAGATGAGCGCCAGATCGGGCTTCTTTGATTTTTTAAGCCCGCAGGCAAGGCCGTGGGCGCTAAAACCTTCGGGAAGCAAAGCTTTCTTGTATATTTTCATCATAAGGTTAAAAAGATTATAATGCGGTCCTTTCAGGGAACTTGTACATGATATTCAAATTCTGGACAGCCTGGCCTGAAGCACCCTTTAAAAGATTATCGATAGCGGCAATAATAATAACTGTATCGCCATCGGCTTTAATCCCGATATCGCAGAAATTTGTCCCCGCGACATCTTTAAGGGAAGGATAAACACCCTCCTCTTTGACACGGACGAACGGTTCCTTCTGGTAAAACTTGCGGTACAGCGAAAGCAGGTCCTGCGTGATCTTCTTCGCGTTCTTCGTGCGAATATATATTGTTTCGAGTATCCCGCGTTTTAACGGCAAGAGATGAGGCACGAAAATAAGCCTTATTTTTTTTCTCGAGAGGTTCGACAATACCTGGATTATCTCGGGCGCGTGCTGATGCGCGTTAACTTTATAAGCGCGGAAATCATCGGTAATCTCGGAAAAAAGATATTCGGGAGATAATTTCTTGCCTGCCCCGGAAACGCCTGATTTAGCGTCGATTATAATAGAACCGGTATCGATGGAATTTATCGCGATGACCGGCGCTAAGCCTAAAATCGCGGCAGTCGGATAACACCCGGGATTAGCGACAAGCCGGGCGCTCTTGATCTTCTGCCGGTAGAGCTCCGGTAAACCATAAACTGCCGCTTTAAGGTTTGAACTGTCTTTATGGGAAACCCGATAGTACTGTTCATATATGCCGGTATCTTTAAAACGATAATCGGCGCTTAAGTCGATCACTCGCTTTCCCGCTAACAATAATTTCGGGACGATCTCCATGGAAACCGTATGCGGCAGTGCCAGAAAGATGAGGTCACAATCCTTGATAAGCGAATCGACGTTCAGCTTATTACACATAAGCCCGATACGCCCTGAAAATTTAGGAATGATCTCGGAGATAGGCTTTAACCGGTCGGAACTTGAGGAAACATTGGCGATCCTGACCTCGGGATGCTTTAAAAGAATAGAGATGAGTTCTTCGCCCGTATAGCCGGTAGCACCGGCAATACCAACATTAATCATCGACGCTCCTTTGCCGGGAATTTATCTTTTCCGGCGGGATATTTATAGTGTTTAATATTTTATATTAAAACCATTCTGTAGTCAAGAATTTTCTCGTCGGAAAAAAGCGCCCGTAAAATAAAAAATCCCGCGTCTTCCGAGCGGGATTCTTTACGATCTGAATCTATATCTGTTGTTTTTAGTCCATTACCTCTTTGTCCACTGGAAGCGTTTCCGAGCGCCCTTCTGTCCGAATTTCTTGCGCTCCTTCATGCGGGGATCCCTGGTTAAATAGCCGTTCTTACGCAATAAATCTTTCAATTCCGGTTCAGCGGCAACTAACGCTCTTGAAATACTATGGCGCAACGCTCCTGCCTGTCCCGCAAGCCCTCCGCCGCAAATATTGGCGCTCACGTCATACTTGTTCAGGGTGTTCGTGACCCGCAAAGGCTGTTTGATGATGATCCGGTCGGTCTCACGAGAGAAATATTTATCGCAGGGCATATCATTGACGATGATGGTGCCTTTTCCCTGGGTCAAGAAAACACGAGCTATCGCTTCTTTACGCCTTCCAACTAAGATTTTCGTAATATGTTCCATTATATATCCTTAAAGTTCGAGTAGTTCCGGTTTTTGAGCTTTATGCGGATATTGATCATCAGCATAAACTTTAAGCTTCTTAAACATTTCTCTTCCCAATGGCCCTTGGGAGAGCATCCGCTTCACCGCTAATTTTACGACTGTTTCAGGCTTCTTGGCAAACATAGTATCCATCCCGACTTCGTGTAAGCCGTCCGGGTAACCTGAATACCTGCGGTAAACTTTCTGCTGTAATTTTTTGCCGGTGACCTTGACCTTGGCGGCATTGATAACAATGACTCCGTCACCTGTGTCCAAATGAGGAGTATACATCGCTTTGTGTTTACCCCGAAGGATACTGGCAATCCTTGCAGCCATCCTGCCCAAGGTTTTATCCTGGGCATCGACCAAATACCATTTTCTCTTGATATCTTCTTTTTTAGGAATGTAGGTTGTTTTCATAGAATAAAAAGTTTAACATACATTTAGAATTTGTCAAATGTTTTTTTTATTTTTTTTATCATGTTAATTTTACCTGAAAGATCATCTCACACCGTTGTGCCGTTTTCTGCCGTAGGGCTCGCGTATTTTCAGCCTCTCGCGGCGTCAAGAAGTTTTTGCGTATACGCGCTGCGCGGGCGCGAAAAGATTTCAGATGTAGACTGCTGTTCAACGATCCTTCCGTTCTGCATTATGATAACTTCATCGGTGATGTTTTTTATGACCGCCAGGTTATGCGATATCAACAAATAGGTCAATTTTAATTTTGTTTTAAGCGTAAGAAAAAGTTCAAGAAGCTTAGCTTGTATTGTCAGGTCGAGGCTTGACAGCGGCTCATCGAGCACGAGGAATTTCGGTTCACACGCGAGGGCGCGCGCGATGCAGATCCGCTGCCGTTGTCCTCCGGAGAAAGCCGCGGGAAACCTTCCCGACATATTCTCCTGGAGCCCGACCATTTTCATTAACTCAAAAACCCTTCCTTTTATATCCTTGCGCGGCAGTATCCCATGGATCAAAAGCGGCTCGGCGACCGCGTCAAAAACGCGCATTTTCGGATCCAAGCTGTTATAAGGGTTTTGGAAGATGATCTGCGCGTCTTTGCGCAAATTACGGACCTTTTGCGCGTGGAAAATTATTTCTCCCCGGGTTGGGGTGATCAATTTTAAGATTATTTTAGCCAAAGTCGTTTTTCCCGATCCTGATTCCCCCGCGATCCCGACCGTGGTAAATTCATTGATGGAAAAACTGACGTCCTTGAGGGCATGCACAACTGCCGCTTCATTCGGCAAAAGGCCGCCTGCAACCTTGAAATCCTTATAAATATTTTTTACTTCGACTATGCTTTCCATAAAATAATCACGATAGTTTAGATCCTTCCGATCTTTTCGTAAGCGCTGATAAGCTCTTTTGTGTGAAAATGTTTTGGGTCCTTAAAGATGTCTTGGGAGGGCGCTTCTTCAACCATCTTCCCGCGGTACATCACTGCCACCCGGTCTGCGATGCGCCTGGCTATCGAAAGATTGTGCGTTATAAAAAGCAGCGAAAATCCGAGTTTGGATTTAAGCGTGGTCAAGAGCGCAAGGATCTCAGCCTCAATGGTGACATCCAGCGCCGTAGTAGGTTCATCGGCGATCAAAAGCTTAGGGCAGCTTGCCAGGCTCATAGCGATAAGCGCCCGTTGATTCATCCCTCCTGAAAGCTGGTGTGGATAAGAGGATGCCACCCTGCGGGGATCGGTGATCTTGACCTCTTCCAATAACCTCAGTGTTTCTGCGGCAGCAACTTGTTTTGTCGTTTTTTGATGCAAGCGGACAGCCTCCTGGATCTGGCCGCCGATCGTATAGACGGGATTCAAATAACTTGCCGGCTCCTGGAATACATACGAGATATCTTTACCTCGAACAGCGCGTAAAGCTTGCTCATCGATTGACAATAAATCCCTGCCGGAAAAAATAATGCTCCCTGCCTCCACCCTGGCGTTCGCAGGTAAAATACGCGTAACAGCCAGCGCTGAGACGGTCTTTCCTGACCCCGATTCTCCGGCAAGAACAACAACCTCTTTGCAGCCGATATCAAGGTCAAGGCCATCAACGGCGGTAATGACCTGCGCGCCTATATAAAAATTAACCTTCAGGCCCCGTATTTTTAACAGATTGTCCATTGATTAAACTCCGCCGAACTTTCGCTTTAATCCTTCGGCAATGAAATTAAATCCCAGGATGGTCAACAGTATCGCCGCCCCGGGGAAAAGCGTTATCCACCAGGCAATGCCGAGAGTCGATTTCGATTCGATCAGGATATTTCCCCAACTGGGGACCGGGGGCTGCACGCCTAAACCGAGAAAACTCAAACCCGACTCTAAAAGTATAGCGGCGGCAATGCCTAACGTCGCGTTAACCAGCACGGGTGCGAGCGCATTAGGGATCAAATGTAAAGCTATTATTCTATAGTGAGAAGCTCCTAAGGCGTGTTCCGCCTGTATAAACTCTCTTTCTTTAAGAGAAAGTATTTCTCCCCGGATAAGGCGCGCGGGACCCATCCAGCTGGTCAAACCGATTATTACCATTATATTAAAAATCGATGATTCAAGGAACGCCACTGCCGCCAAAAGCAGGAAAAAAGTCGGAAAACAAAGCATGATATCGGTAAAGCGCATAATAATCGAATCGATAAATCCGCCGTAAAACCCTGCCACTGCCCCTAAAACAAGCCCGAGCATGGTAGCGATCCCCACAGCGATCAAGCCGATTGTCAAAGAGATCCGCGCTCCATACATCATCCTGCTTAAAATATCCCTGCCTAAGCTGTCAGTGCCCAACCAGTGCTCGCTTGAGGGTGCCATGAGCATATGAGCCTGGTTCATTTCTGACGGGTCATACGGGCTCAGGAAGGGCGCCAGCACCGCGATAAATGTAAAGAAGCCGATAAGTATAACCCCGATAATCAATGTTTTATTCATCATACCTTTACTTCCTGTAACGGATCCTTGGATCTACGTACGCGTAAGCAATATCGGCTATGAGATTGCCCGTCATGGTAAGGACCGCACCTAAAACAACTTCTGCCATTATCAGGGGATAATCCCGCATCATGACCGCCTCATAAAAGAGTCTTCCAATCCCGGGCAATGCGAATATCGATTCAAAAATAACGCTTCCGCCTAAAAGGCCGGGTATTGACAAGCCGATAATGGTTACAATAGGCAGTATAGCGTTACGTAACGCGTGTTTATAGATCACCACGGCTTCAGGCAGTCCTTTGGCCCGGGCAGTATAAATATAGGGTTGCTGCAAAGTTTCGATCATATTTGACCGCATGTACCGGCTTACCCCCGCGAGGCTTCCGAACGCGGAAACCGCTACCGGCAGGAGCAAATGCCTGGACAAATCCCCTATTTTCTGCCACCAGTTAAAATAATCATAATCAAGTGATTTCAATCCTGAGATTGGAAGCCACCCTAACGTTATTCCGAAGAATTGCATAAGCAGGAGTGCCAGCCAGAATGTGGGAGCGGCAAAAAATAAAAAAAGGAGAAAAGTCGCGGTATGATCGAAAAATGATCCCTGTTTTACGGCGCATTGGATGCCCAACGGTACCGCGATAAGAAATAAAAAAAACATCGAAAGGAAGTTAATAGCCAACGTTACCGGTATACGCTCGTTTATTTTTTCTATGACCGGCCGGTCATCCCCCAAAGAACGCCCAAAGTCCAGCTTCAGCAAGCGTTGCAACCAAAGCAGGTACTGGGCCGGCAGCGGCTTATCCAGCCCGTAAAGTTTTTCCAAACGGTTCCTGACTTCAAGAGAGATCTTCGGGTTCATCGATTCTTGCAAGACCGAGGGCTTTCCGGGAGCCAGATGGATCATAAAAAAACTCAACAAGGTGATCCCCAAGAGCAGCGGAATTATTCCCAATAACCTTCTTATAATATATGTTCCCATGCGCTTGTTCCGTTTAATGATACCTGCTTACTCGCTGCTCATTCTATTATATCTCTGGTCCTGCTTTTTTACCCACCAGTCAATAAAATTATACCCTATACCGAGAGGGGCAGGCTTTATCCCGTTGAATCGGGCATTAAGGATCGACAGATTATCCGGGGCATACAGGAACATATAGGGCTGATCATCATAAATGATCCGGTGTACCTGATGATAATAGGATCTTCTTTTCTCCTGGTCGAAAACTCTCCGGGCTTCAACTAACAGACCATCAACTTCTTGATTGCGGTACCCGACAAAATTAAACTCCCCCTCCCTTGTCTTTGAGGAGTGGAAAATGTCGAAATTATCGGGATCCCGGGAAAGCGACCATCCCAGGAGCACCGCTTCAAAGTTTTTTTTATTGATGAATTCCGTCAGGAAAACACTCCATTCGACGACTTTTATCTTAACCTTAACGCCGATGCCGCCGAGCTGCCGCTGGATGATCTCTGCTACTTTGATACGCTCCTGGTTTCCCTGGTTGGTAATGATCGTAAACTCGAAGATCTTTCCTTCTTTTTCAATCCAGCCGTCTGCGTTGTTATCGGTCCATCCGGCTTCTTTAAGAAGCTCGCCTGCTTTTTTCCGGTCAAATGCAGCTTCGTTGACAGATTGGTCATATGCCCAGGAATCAGGGATGAACGGGCCGGTCAACGGCCTGCCTAACCCCAAAAGCGCCATATCAATGACCTCTTTTTTATTAACTGCGTAATTGAACGCCTGCCTGACGCGCCGGTCGCTGAACAGAGGATTGGACAGATTATACCCTAAATAAACATAGCTAAAATTAGGCAGATTGAATTTTCGGAAATGCTTTTTGAAAAATGCGGTATTGGTCTGGCGCAGGTATTGCAGCGGAGTAAGGCCGCAAGAATCAATGCCTTGCGTTTGCAGTTCAAGGAACATGGTAGCCTCATCAGGAATGACCCGGCTGATAGAGCGATCGATATAAGGCCTTTTCTCATAATAATCATGATTTGATGCCAACTCGATCTTCTCCTGGGGCCGCCAGGATTTAAACATATAGGGGCCGGTGCCTACCGGATGCCGGCTGAAAGGAGTATTGCTCAAATCCTGTTTTTCCAGAAGATGCCGCGGCATGATCGGCATCCCCCAGCTCGATAAGCCTGGTGAGAACGGTTCTTTATATTTCACTTTAACGGTATAGTCGTCAAGGACCTCCAAAGACTCTACCCGCTCAAAATCGCCGCTATAAGGAGTTTTGACCGCGGGATCGATCAGTTTAGAATAGGTGAATTCGACATCTCCGGCGGTAAACGGCGCGCCATCATGCCAGGAGACGTTTTTACGTAAATGGAAAATGATCGTCAATCCTTCATCGCGTATCTCCCAACTTTCCGCGAGGTCGCCTACAAGGCTGACATCCTTATCGTATTTGATCAGGCCGTTAAAGATCATCCCGCATATTTCAGATGACGCCGAATCAGATGCTAAGATAGGAATAAGGGTCCGCGCGTCGGCGATCGATCCGGCAACATAAGCATCCCCGTAATCTTGCGCGAGGGCTCCCCCGTAAATAAAAAAGGCTATCATTAAAAATGACAGCCTTTCAATAAAAATTTTCAGCCGCACAAGAGGATACTTGCGGAATATGCCGTATAATTCTTCTTTTAAGCCAAGCAACATCTACCTTAAATGCTATTGGGTCTTCTCTGCAGCTTGTTTTCCCTGCTCAACCGCCGCTTTAGTTGCAGGAACCGGTACTTCAACGGCTGTTGCTTGCGCAGGCGCCTGCGGGTTTTGAGGCTTTTCTGAAACAGCAGGGGTTACGGGAACAGCTTTTTCCTGAGTTTGCGCCGGTTCGGGTGCGGCTTTTGTGTCGGCAGCCTTGACCGCTTGAGACTTTGTTTGAGCATTCTGCATCAATGATTTGCTTTGTTTTACCGACAAAAATGCCAGGCTTAGACAGGTTAGAAAGAAAATAACCGACAATACGGTAGTCGATCTTGTCAAGAACGCATTAGTCTTAGTCCCTAACATCGATTCGATCCCTGAAAAACTCTCGACCAACCCTCCGCCTTTTCCCCGCTGTATCAAAACCAGGATGATCAAAGTTATGCAAACGATCACGTGTACCGCGACAATTAACCCCATCATTTTTTCACCTTTTGTGCCCGTTTCACTATTTCACTGAACGATTCAACCGTCAGGCTCGCCCCGCCTACCAAAGCCCCGTCAATATCCGGCTGATTCATTAATTCAGTAATGTTATCCGGTTTTACACTTCCTCCATATTGTATCCGCACGCTTACCGCTGTCTCTTTATCGAACATTTTAATCAATAATCCCCTGATATATTCATGAACTTCCTGTGCCTGTTTCGGTGTAGCGGTTTTGCCGGTACCGATAGCCCAAACCGGTTCATACGCAATGACCGTGCGCGTCATCTCATCTTTGGTAATGTCCTTTAATCCATTCTGCACATGGCTATTAAGGACATCAAAGGTCTTACCCGCCTCGCGCTCAGCAAGGCTTTCTCCAACGCAGACAATCGGGATAAGGCCGCTCTTTAATACCGCCTTAAGTTTCTTATTGACCGAATCATTTGTTTCGCCGAAGAACTGCCTGCGTTCGGAATGGCCGATGATCACAAAATGAGCGCCGGCATCTTTAAGCATCTTACAGGAAATCTCTCCCGTAAAAGCGCCCTCTTCCTGCCAAAATACATCTTGCGCCCCTGAACTGATATTCGAATTCTGAGTGACTTCAGAAACTTCACTGAGTGAGGTAAAAGGCGGACAAAGGACAATTTCTATAGTTTGGCCGTCCAACTCAAAAAGCTCTCTTTTCAGTCCATTAGCCAATTCTATGGCCTCAGGGATCGTTTTATACATCTTCCAGTTACCGGCTATAATGGTTTTACGCATAGTTTATGCCTTTCTGCATTATTCAAACAAGGAAAATAAGTATACCCCAGAAATAGCTCGCTGTCAAATAAAAGACATTTATCGCAAGGAGCACGCGGCAATTATTCAAAAACACCGAAACCTTTCAATTTACCCTTTAACGCGTCGATTTTTAAGTCCCTGTCTTTTATCTCTGCGGCGCTATCGTTCAATAATTTCTGTAACGCTATGATCTCAGCCTCTTTTTTCAAGATAACCGCGTCTTTCTTAGCGATAATTTCCGATAGTTCCAAGAGTTGCGCGCTTAAATCGGCAGGCGCATCTTTTTTTACCGCAGTAGCGCATCCTAAGATGAGCACGAGTAAGCATACGATCAAGATTAAACGATTGGTCTTCATTATTTATTTTTGTCCCGGAAAGAATAAATGAGTAAACCGCCGATAATAAGTATTATCAGACTATAGGAGCCGACCAGGCTCCAATTAACTAACGGCGCCAGAAACGCTTTATCCTGGCGTAAAATAAGCAATCCATTCTGCCAGGTCGTGATTTTGGGGGTAAAGAACAAAATCAATGAGATCGCTGCCCCCATTACCCAGGCGGTGAAATACTGTTTTTTATTCATAAACCTCCGGTCAAGGTTACTTGTCGGTTAACGCGGCAACTCCCGGAAGGACTTTGCCTTCAAGAAACTCCAGGCTTGCTCCCCCGCCGGTCGAAATATGCGTCATTGTATCCTGCAGCTTGAACTTCGCCACAGCCGCGGCAGTATCGCCGCCGCCGATTATACTCGTTGTTTTAAGCGTCGCGATAAATTCAGCCACAGCTTGCGTGCCTTTACTGAATGCGTCCATTTCGAATATCCCTAACGGCCCGTTCCAAACAATAGTTTTTGCGGGCCTTAATTTGTTTTTGAACAATTCGATAGTCCTGGGCCCTATATCTACGGCTATTTTGCCGTCAGGAATAGATTCCCCGGTTATTTCAGATTTTGCATTCGCGTCAACGGCTTCCACAACCACATGGTCAACAGGCAAGACGATCTCTTTTTTCATGGCGACGGCTTTATCAAGCAGGCTCTTAGCTAAACCGAGCTTATCTTTTTCAAGCTTTGAATTACCGATCGATTTGCCTTGCGCTTTCAAGAACGTATACGCCATGCCTCCGCCTATCAGGATCGTATCGCATTTGGGAAGTAAATTCTCAATTACTCCGATCTTGTCTGATACTTTAGCGCCGCCTAAAATAACGGCAAAAGGCTTTTGAGGGTTTTGAACGGCATTGCCCAAATAAATGATCTCTTTTTCCAAAAGGAATCCCGCGGCCGATTCCAGGTATTTTGTCACCCCCGCAGTGGAAGCATGCGCGCGATGCGCAGTCCCAAAGGCATCATTGACGAAAACATCACCGAGGCAAGCGAGATTTTTCGCGAAAACCTCATCATTAGCCTCTTCTTCCGCGTGGAAACGGAGGTTTTCTAAAAGGACGATCTTTTCTTTCGCGGCCTTAACTTCATTCTTTACCGCCTCACCGGTAGAATCATCGAGCATCTTTACCGCGACACCGGTAAGCTTAGCCAACTGAGCGGCTACAGGTTTAAGGCTGTATTTCTCGACGCGTTTTCCTTCAGGCCTTCCCAGATGGCTCATTAATACAATCTTTTGAGCCCCCTGTTCCAGGATATACTTTATAGTCGGCACCGTCTCTCTGATACGGGTATCATCGGTAATGGATAAAGCAGCGTCAAGAGGAACATTAAAATCGGCACGCATTAAAACTGTTTTTTGTTTTAAATCCAGGTCTTTTACTGTTTTCTTACTCATCGGTTGCTCCTTTTTTATAATTGATCCTTAAACGATTTCCAGAAAGAATACGTATTGCGGATAAATAACATGCAAAACCGAATGTTTGTTTAATATATAATAAATTGGAATGGTTGTCAAATATATTAATGGTAATCGGTGCTGCAGAAAGCAGCACACCCCGCGCAATACTGCCGCAGAAAAGCGGCATACCCAGCCATTCCAATGAGGCTGGGTGCGATTAGCGCGGGGTGTTATCATTATTCGGGTAGGATGACTTAAACGGCAACCGCCCGGCGAAAACCGAGCATCGAAAACGGTGAGCAAAAATAATATTTCTTAGAGGGAGAAACTGAGTAAGCCCTTTTTTTGAATGGGATTTCACTACTATAGCTCATCCGATATGCCGGTGCACAGGCATGGGAGCTACTTAAAGGGCTTACTCATTATCGTGGAGAGAATTTGCCGCGACGGGCACCGATACCGTAACAGAGGTGCCTCCTGCGGGAATGTTTTCAATGAAAATGGAACCTTTATATTTTTGTATTATTTCATGCGCGACCGTTAAACCCATCCCCAACGCGCCATCATCGGCTTTAGTCGTAAAAAATGGCTCAAAGACCTTTTTTAACAGGCTTTCAGGGATGCCGCATCCGGAGTCAGTGAATCTGATCTCAAGGCATCCGCTTTGAACTTGCGAATAAATATTTACCATCCCCCCTTGTTTCATCGCTTCGGCGGCATTCTGCATAATACCGGTAAAAACGAGTTTCAGCCCGAAATCCGGCACCAGTAATGCGCAGGGCAGTAAGAATTCCTGAAAGTTTATATGCCTTAGCTTAAAATCATTATTAAATGCAGTGATGCAATTATTAAGTTCCCGGGTAACATCAACAGTAGTTGGTTCATCAGGGATCATCCGTTTCAAGGTTGCGATGGAATTTACCACTCTCGTAAGCCTCGACAAACCTTCGGCAGCATTCTTTAAATAGCGTTTTCCCGAAGTCTCATTTTCTAACTGGTGGTACGCTAAGTTAATGTAGCGAATGATCCCGTCGAGAGGGCCGTTTATGGCATGCAGGATATCTCCCGAAAACTTTCCCAGAGTACAGTATTTATTTGCACGCGCTACGGCACCTTTAAGATCATTAAGCTGCATCAAAAGGCTTAAATTCACTTTCCTGAGGCGCTCCAAATATCCTTTAAGCATGTCCGTAGCAACGCCTAGATCGCGCGCAATACTTAAAACCTTAGAAAAATCAGTATGACTAAAAGCCGCTCCGCTCATTTTATCGGTAATATTAACGACGCCGATCAACTCATGCGCGTGTTCCAGGGGAACTGATAGGAGTGATTTCGAGGTGTAATGCAGGTACCGGGGCATTGATTCAAATTCTTTCTCCCGGTCAAGGTCGGATATAAAAAGAGGCTTACGGTCCCGGGCGACTTTACCAACTATACGCTCACCCAGGCGAAGTTTTACGTTATCAAATATTTTGCCTTCTCTATTACGGGCTACTTCGAGAAAAAGCCTGTCCTTGTTCTTTTTATCGATCAAAAATATTGATCCTGATTGAGCATTAACGGTTTTTAAGCAACTCTCCAGGCTGTCGCTTAAAAATGCTTTAAAAGGATCTTTTTCAGAATCTTGGATTTCTGATAGCGCAGGATACGGCTGCATACCTGAACGCTCCTTTTTTTGTCCGTTATTCTAGTTTAATTACTTTACTAAAATTGTTAAGGAATGTAAAGCTGCTCTTTCCCCTTTTTATTGACTTTTGAGCACCTTAAAGCTTTATCTAGCGAAACTCAAACAGCTACGAGGAAATTATGGAGCGAAGCGGAAGAATTTCCGAAGTGTTTAGCTGTTTGGGTGGGCACGCTTCTTATGAGTCGGAGTAGTTCCACCTCAAAGCTTTATTGAGCGCAGTCCTCCGAAGCACGCCGTCAGCATTTAATAGTAAATTTAAAGTGCGCAGGAGGGTGAGCAGGCACTTTTGCATAAAAGAAGCATCCCGAAGTTTTGCGTATGCTTACGAGGTAGAATAGTTATTTTTTGTTCGCGATAGAAAAAGCAGTACCAGGCTGCTTAACTTCAAGAGTGCCAAAAGCACACAGCTCTTAAACACTCCTAAAATCGGCAGAAAGAAAATACCTCCCAGTAAGCCTGCTGCCCACCCTCCGGCCAGATCGACAAAATAAAGCACGCTGCCAGCCATGCTTGCCTGCTCAGAGGATTTAAGGAATAGCCGGCAGGCGAGGGGAAATTCCGCGCCGACAAGTATTCCTGAAACCAGGAAAAGCGTTAAAAAACTCATATATGCGGTCCCTCTATTCATAAAATTTTCTTTTAAAATAAATGCCAGTAATAAAGAAAACATAAGGACAGCCCCTTCAAAAAAACGCATAAGACCGAGTGATCTCTCAAGGCTCTCACTCTCCCGCGTCATTACAAAACTCCCCATTGCCGCGCCAGCCATAAAAACTGCCACTAATATCCCTATCCATTGATAGATAAATCCGTAATACACCTGAAACGTAAAGATCAGGATAAGGTTTAAAAGCATTCCGGCAAAGCCTGTTGTAGCGATACTATAGAGAATGGATAAATCATGAAGGCTCTTCGGTTTTTTACGAAAGATCAATAAAGCTGAAGCTAACCCCAAGAATATGACCGCCGCAGCCGTACGCATATTAAATACTCTCAATAAACTGAAAAACCTCACCAGTCCGGGCGAGAATTGTTTATTCCAGAATGATTGCATATAATATAAGGCGACCGGAAACATATCCCGGTTTTCTCCGGCAGCCGTATTTTGCAGGGCTATCAAAAGATCTCTTTCAGACGCTTCATTAAAGCGATAACCTAGGTACGGCAATGAAATCACCGGACTGCGTATAAAACGCTCCTCAAAGCGGCGCATGAGGTCCCCTGCGTTCAAACTCAGGATTGTATTATCGGTTGAAGCGCAATAGAGCGTTAAATCACCGGGAATAACACGCACGCAGGGAAAAACGCTTCTGAGCCCTTGATAAATGCAGGAATTCAAATCAAGGAGCTCTTTACTGAAATATGTTTGTGAACCGGGTAAACGAAAAGCGATTATAGCTTTCGGATTTACGGTTTTCTTAAGCAGATCAAAGAATTCAAGCGTAAAAAAACGGTTGGAACTTAAATCCCCCGGCCCTGAGACGCCGATCAAAACAATATCATACTTCGTAGTGGTTGTGCGTATAAAAAATCTTCCGTCAACAGGGAATATACGCACGCGCTGGTTTGATAATTCCTCCGCGGTGAGAGCCGTAGGGTATTTTTTTAGCATCGCAATGACTTGCGGGTCCAGTTCCAGGTAATCGAGCCGTTCAGGACCGTGTTTGAGTATCTCGCGGATAAAACCTCCCGCCGCAGCGTTAATTACCAAAATATTCTTCGGCTGTTCATGCAGGAGCAGCGGGAAATGCGCGAATTCTTCAAGAGAAACGATATCGGGGACCGGCGTTACTATTGCGGGGATCCCATTATAAAAAACTGTTTGTTGCCCGAGGCGTTTGGTTACCATGATATTCCCGTAAACTGAATTCTTATACTCCTGGACTTCGACGCCCTTCCACTGGATATGGAGCGAGCGTTTATGAATAAAATCGGCAGGCACAGACAAGAAAAGCATTCCCAACCCCAGGGTGAGGCCCAATAGATAACGCCGGCAACGGCCCCGGTTGAAATATACGCATATGATAACTACAGCGCTCAGATGAGCAAAAGCGATCAGGTGAGCTGTTTGAAAAGAGTTCCAGTGTCCTAAAAAAAAGAAGCTTAAGAGTATGCCTCCGAGAAGGGTCCCCACCGTTTCCAACGCGTAAACATTCGCAATGCCCAATGACGGGTGAGAGCGGTATTGGGCGTTTAATTTTAAAGCGCAGCTGAATAATCCGCCGTGAAGAAAACCCGTAATTGAATTAACCGCAAGCGTCGCCAGAAATACGGCAGAAAACCCTGTCGCTTCACCGACGGAGATACCGGCGAGCGTTTTAAAAATGCGCGTGATGAAAACAGAAGCGGGAAACGCGCAAGCGAAAGCCAGTAAAAAAGCGCAACATAGATTAAAGGCGTTTTTCATCCGGCAGGCAAGCGGCGCGCATAAGATCACGCCCAGAGATTCCCATAAAATCCAATTCGCGAAAATTACGCCTATAATAAGTTCATTGCCGTAAAAAGCCGTCAATAACTCGCGCAATAAAACTATCTGGGCGACAATCCCGCTTAAACCTATAAGTATAATCGTGCCTGCTAAAACAATATTCATTCTTTTAGTTGTAATTCCAGGTTGAATAAATAAAAAAGGCGGAGATCTTCCTCCGCCTTTTTTATAGTATCTTTCGTAAACTGCCTCTTATAAACCTTTTTTAGCCATAAATTCACAGAGGTCCACAACTCGGCAAGAATATCCCCATTCATTATCATACCAGGAAACAAGCTTAAAGAATCGTTTCTCCCCTTTTAAATTATTCTGCAGTGTTGCCCGTGCGTCATAGATAGAGGACCGGCTGTCATGGATAAAATCAGTTGAAACTAATTCTTCCGTACAAACACCCAGGATGTTTTTTAAATATGACTCAGAGGCTTTCTTAAGCAGCGAGTCGATCTCTTCAATAGAGGTATCCCGGGCAGCGCGAAAAGTAAGGTCAACCACCGATACATCCGCGGTCGGGATACGGAAAGACATGCCTGTCAACTTGCCTTTTACCGCAGGCAATACTTCTCCTACCGCCTTAGCGGCACCGGTCGTTGAAGGAATAATATTAATTGCCGCGGCTCTTCCCCCTCTCCAATCTTTCTTCGAAGGGCCGTCAACGGTTTTTTGCGTGGCAGTATATGAATGTATAGTCGTCATTAAGCCTGTCTCAATGCCGATACCTTCCTTTAAAAGGACATGGACCAGCGGAGCAAGGCAATTGGTCGTGCAGGACGCGTTCGAAATGATCGCGTGTTTTTTCGGGTCATACTCATTTTCATTAACACCGATAACCAAGGTCTTGACCTCGCCTTTTCCGGGCGCGGTAATCATGACTTTTTTAGCTCCCGCGCTCAAATGTCCGGAAGCTTTCTCTGAGTCGGTAAACAATCCCGTAGCTTCAATGACCAGCTCTACCCCCAGTTGTTTCCAGGGCAATTCAGCAGGGCTCTTGGTGGCCATGACACATTTGATCTTATGGCCGTTCACCACCAGGGTATCGGCTTCTTCTTTACCGGCATCGCTTTTTTCCGTAGTCACGGTATGCTTGAATTTCCCGTGAATAGAATCGTATTTCATCTGATACGCGAAATAGTTCGCGTCAGTCGAAATATCGACGACAGCCACGACATCTAAGGTCTTGCCTAAAAGCCCTTTATCACAAAGAGCCTGAAATGCCATCCTGCCGATCCTGCCAAAACCGTTTATCCCGACTTTTACCGCCATTTCTTTTTCCTCCTTTTACGCTGGTAATATTTAACCAACTTTAGTTTGCTGTGGTTCTTCTTCTCTTAAATATTGCGCTGCAACTTCAGGGGGCGTCGGTACCACATAAAAACCTGTCCCCCATTCGAAACCCGCCACGCGGGTCAATTTCGGCATGAATTCCATATGCCAATGATAACTATCGATACTGGTCTCGCTATTCAAGGGTGAGGAATGTATAATAGAATTATAGGCTAGATCCCCGAAGACATGTTTGAGCTTTCCCACGGTATCTTTCATAATTGCCGCGAGTGCCGTTTTTTCGTCTGAAGACATCAGGCAAAAGAAACTGTTATGCCTTTTAGGAACGATCCATATTTCAAAAGGAAACCGCGAAACAAAGGGGCAGAACGCCATAAAAAGCTTGTTTTCCGACACAATACGCTCTTTATCCTGTGCTTCCTGGCGCAGCATATCGCAATACAAACACCGGTCGCGGTATTCAAAATATTTATGAGCGCCTAATATCTCTTCTTTCACATTCTTGGGCACCATAGGAAGCGCTACGATCTGCGTATGCGGATGTTCCATTGACGCGCCCGCGGCCGCACCCACATTCTTAAATATCATAATGTACTTAAAGCGCTTGTCCTTTAAAAGATCGAGCGTTCGCTGCATGCACATCGTAATAACATTTTCTATTTCGAGTTCTAAAAGATCGGAAAACCCCTTGGTATGATACGGGGTCTCAATAACTACTTCATGGGCGCCTATCCCGTTAGACATATCATAGATCCCTGATCCTCTGCGGTCTAAATCACCTTCTATTTGCAGGGCGGGGAATTTATTCGAAACAACACGGACCTGCCAGCCGGGAGAATTAGGCGTAGTACTGGGCTCTCTTATAGCCACGATCTCAGGAGGAGTTTGAGACTCGTTTCCGTAACAAAAAGGGCAGACGCCGCCTTTTAAAACCTGGACTTCCCGCTCATAATCGGATGGTTTTGAGGGGCTGTCGGTATTAACAATGACCCATCTTCCTGTTATCGTATCTCTGCGTAATTCTGACATTTGAGCACCTTAAAGCTTTATTCAGCGAAACCCCACCGAGTGCACGAAAGAAATTTCGAAGAAATTTCTCGTGCGTTTACGAGGTGCGGGTCATTACTCCCTGTTTCATGCACCTTAATTCTTTATTCAGCGTCACCCGGCGCAGATAGCACCCAGCCTAATTGGTGTGGCTGGGTACGCCGCTTACTGCGGCGGTATTGCGCCGGTATGCGGCTTTCTGCCGCAAACCCCACCGAGTATGCGCATAAAATTTCCTCATTTCCCACAACGTTGCACCGCAAAAATTTAAAAGAAATTTTTGCGCACCTCTTGGAAATGAGGAAATTTTGCGCATGCTTACGAGGTGCGGGTTACTATCACACTATTTTGAGCAACTACTTTAACAATATCTAGCGTCAGCTCACGCATACTAACTGACATTTACTTCCCGTAAAAACTTTGCGGCGGTTTCCGGCGGCATAGGACAGATATAAAAACCCGTTCCCCATTCAAAGCCGGCAACCTTAGTTAATGAAGGCATAATTTCAATATGCCAGTGATAATCATCCTCAATACTTCTCCAATACGCCCCCTTCTGCCGCTTAAAAGGTGCGGTATGTAAAACGTAGTTAAATGCCGGGTCATTTAATCCTTTTTTTAATTTTGAAAGTACCGCCTTCATGATCCGCGCCAGATTGCCGCGGCTGGGCATATCGAGATTCACAAAATCGCAAGAATGCTTTTTAGGCAGTATCCACACTTCGAAAGGAAAGCGTGAGGCAAACGGCGTGATCGCGATAAAACCGTCAACGTCCAAAATAAGGCGTTCTTTTGAATCAAGCTCCTGTTTAATTAAATCGCAGAAAATGCAGCGCTCATGGAGTTCATAGTAATGCCGCGCGCCGACGAGTTCTTCCTTGACGCGTTTAGGATTGACGGGCGTAGCTATTAACTGCGAACGGGAATGTTTTACGCTCCCCCCTCCGGCGATCCATCCGTAATTTTTAAAGACCAGCGCGTATTTAAAGCGTTTATCTTTTTCCAGATCAACGATCCTGTCGACATAACAGGAGATCACTTGAGTGATCTGTTCGACGCTTAAGTCAGCCATGCCGGCAATATGCGCGTTGGTCTCTACGATGATCTCATGAGCGCCAACGCCATTCATCACATCGTATAGGCCTTTGCCGCGGCGGTCCAGATCGCCTTCAATGCGCAGGAAGGGCGTAACACTGGGGACAACCCTCAAGTCCCATCCCGGAGTATTGGGAGCCGATAATTTTGGGCGGACCGAGTAAATTTCCGGGGAAGTCTGCGATTCTTTACCTTCACAAAAAGGGCAAGGTTTTTCCGCCCGGTTTTCGACTTGCGCGCCGGCAAACTGGTCGGGCTTGCGTGCCCGTTCAGTGGCGATAATCACCCATCGTCCGATAACAGGATCTTTTCGTAATTCAGGCATGGTTTTGTTTAATTGTGTGCTGGTATTATGTCTTTTGTTTACGCAGGGTGTTGAAAAACAAGTGATAGATATTATATCAAAATTTAATAGGCTTGCAACTACTTTTTGCCGAATACTTCGCCGGGTTGGATTTTATGGCCCGCGATAAATTCCTCAGCTTTCATGATCCGCTTTCCCTGCAGCTGTAATTCTAAAATACGGATACAACCGCTGCCGGTCGCGACAAGGATCCCTTTTTTTTCGGTATGCACGACACTGCCGCATCCGAAGCGGACAGGGTCAAAGCAATACGGCCCTACTGTCGCTGATTTATATATTTTGAGGATCTGCGAGCGGTAATAGGTGAAGCTTCCCGGCCAGGGAAGGCACCCTCTGATATGGTTTTGTATCTCCTCAGCCGTAGACTGCCACTCTATTAAGCCGTTTTCCTTCTTCAGCTTGGGTGCGTGAACCACTTTTGATTCATCCTGGGGAATAAGCGTGTAATCCCGGCGGGCGATCATTCGTATCGATTCGGGGATCAACTGAGCGGTCAAAGCGGATAATGCTTCTTCCAGGCTTACCGCCGTATGTTCCTCTAAGATCGGGACTTCCTTTTTTATGATGAGCGGCCCGGCATCCATTTTTCTGACCATTTTAATAATGCTCACTCCCGTTGTTTTCTCGCCGTTCATGATAGCCCAATTGATCGGCGCTGCTCCCCGGTATTTCGGCAAAAGCGACGCGTGCGCGTTAATCGACGCGATCCGGGGTATATCTAAGATTTCCTGCGATAATATCTGCCCATAAGCGATAACAATAAAAAGGTCGGGGTCTAACCCCTTTATGAACCGGACCGATTCCAGGGCATTTACCTGTACCGGTTGAAAGACAGGTATGCCTGCCGCCTGAGCAGTCTCTTTGACCAGGGTCGAAGAGACATGCATGCCCCGGCCTTTGGGTTTATCCGGCTGAGTCACCACGGCAGAAACGCTCACCTCTGAACGAAGAATTTCTTTTAACGCTGCAACGCCGAAATGCGAACTTCCGAAGAATATAATGTTCATAGTTTAAGTTTTAGTTACCAGGGGTCAATATCAACAGTCACTATTATACCAGAATGTGAAACCTTTTTTAAAGAACTTTTAAGGAAGCTTGATAATTTCTGCGCCGTCCCCGCGTGCAGGACGATCTGCCAGTAAAAATTCCCCCGGAGCTTTACGTGCACGCCGGGATTAACCGATATGACCGAGACATCGTTTTGCGCCGCTTTCTCCTGGAGGAGGGTAAATAAGCTTTGGCTTGTTGTTTGGACCTTCTCTTCATTTTTTCCGCGGATCTTGACCAGTCCCATGTGCCGGACAGGCGGAAATTCAAGTTGCTTGCGCATCGAAAGCTCTTCATCGTAGAAAAGCGCGGGATTATTCTGTTCTAAAGCCGCGAAACAATAATGATGCGGCAGGCTTGTCTGTATAAGCATTTGCTTGGCGGATAAACGCAAGAGGCTTGATAAGAGAGAAAAGGTTTTTTCGCTCGCGCGGAAGTCGACACGGTTGAGTTCATAGTCGATAGCTAACACGACAACCATGCCGAAGGACTCAACCGTACACTTAAGGACCGCTTGCGACGCCACAAAGATATCGGCAATGGTGAGATCGGATCCCTCTCCTTCTTCAATTTGCTTGATCACGGCTTGAGGAAACAGCCTGCAAAGCTCGCTCTCTATTTTCTCGGCGCCTGCGCCGGAATACTTTATATAACCGGAATTGCACTGGGGGCAGATCTCAGGAGGTTTTATCTTATAATTGCAATAGTGGCACGATAAAACATTACTCTTATAATGATAGACGACATTGATATTGCACCGCGGGCATTTTAAAACAGCCCCGCAGTGGTGGCAGGCGGCAAATGTAGCGAACCCTTTGCGGTTAATGAATAAAAGTATTTTTTCCCCCGCCGCAAGCGCGGACTCGATAGCATCCTGTACATATAAAGTCAGGACTAACGCCTTTTTACGGTTAAACAGGGGCAGATTCTTTAAATCGATGATCTTGACCCGGGGAGCCTCTTTTTCTTCTAAACGAAGGAACTCGGCTTTGCCCTTTTCTGCCAAATAAAAGCTTTCTAACGAAGGCGCACTACTTGCCAGTAAACAGCGCGCATGGCTCATCCCGGCGCGCATCAACGCGGCATCGCGCGCGTGATAATGAGGCACCTGGTCCTGTTTAAATGCCTGGTCCTGTTCCTCATCGACAATAATCAACCCCAGGTTCTGTGCCGGGGCAAAAACAGCGGAGCGGGTGCCCACAATAATTTGAACGCCCCCTTCTTTGATTCTTAACCATTCACTCATCTCCGCGGGGCAATCGCGGTACAAGACGCCTACCGGAATACGGAATTTCTCAGCTACCAGGATTTGAGCCCGCGCTACCGCGTCTACGTCAGGCACCAGGATGATGGCGCTTTCTTTTCTCTTTAATACCGGTTGCAGAGCTTCCCAATAGCGTTCCCACCGGAGCTTTCCTCCCCAGTCCTGAATAATCATTGTCGACGCTTGAGCCTGCCCTTTTAAAGCAGGGGAAGTCTGATCTTGTCTTTCAAGAGGAACTTCGCAGGATAGTTGTAACAGTTTACCTTTACGTAAACCCTGGGGAAGGGCAGTTTCAATAGCTTCGCCCCA
The DNA here is from genome assembly GCA_041650835.1 of Candidatus Omnitrophota bacterium. Classification (GTDB taxonomy): domain Bacteria; phylum Omnitrophota; class Gorgyraeia; order Gygaellales; family Profunditerraquicolaceae; genus JBAZTA01. The sequence goes on along the minus strand of JBAZKL010000002.1, from coordinate 159,273 downwards.
GGAACAACAATAATATTCTGAAACCTCCCTGGTCAGCGCTAATAGTTCATGGTTCAATACGGGAAAATCGTCTATACAGCCTAAGAGAGGCTTTACCCTGGGGATATCGGTCTTATCACTTAAACCAACCACATACCCGACCATTTTCTTAGCCCGGAAATGGACAAACACCCTGCTTCCGGGTTTTATTTTCTGTTGGAACTCAAGGGGTACTGAATAATCAAAGGGGCCTTCGATCGGCAGTCCCAGATGCACCTGCGCAAACATACCTGAGTATCTCCTGAGTAGATAAAGGTTTTTTGATCTTCTGAATATGCGCGCGTAAAGACTCAAGTTTATCGGGGTCGTCCTTAAGCTGAAGTATCACTTCCTGCATTTCAGATAAGTTCTTCGGCGTTAACGCGCATCCGTATTCATGAAGGATACGTTCATTGGCGCATTCCTGCCCGGGAATGCCGCGGGTGAAGATGAGCGGCCGGTCACTCGCTAAAGCTTCCGAGATGCTCAATCCGCCCGGCTTGGCTATGACCACATCGACTTCAGCCATGATCCGGGGGATTTCTTCGGTAAACCCGAATAATTCGATACCGGCAAGTGTTTTTTTCCGCAAGCGGTTATACAAAGAGGCATTATTCCCGCAGACCACCCAAAGATGCACCTTATCCGCGAGTGCAAGAGCGATCTTTTCAATAAAAGAAAAACCGAATGACCCGGTAAAAAGTAAGACGCTAAAGCGTGGATTCGACCGTTGATAGCGGCGCCCAAAGCCCTCCCTGATGGGAATACCGAATACTTTGATCTTTTCGCCCTTAACACCCAAGGTAAGCAATTCCTGCTTTGTAGCTTCAGAAGCAACCACGTAAACATCGCAGCCGGAGGTTACCCATAACGGATGCACGCCAAAATCAGTAATTATGGTCATTAAACGCGATGTTATTTTATTCTCTTCTTTAAGCCTGGCCGATATATCCGCCGGAAAGAAATGAGTTGAGATAATAACGTCGGGATTGCGTTCAATAAGGTAACGTTTAAATTTAACCGCGCCCCAAGCGCTGAGCCTGTTGAACAGCCGGCGGATAGGAGCTTGGTAGGTTATGGAAAAAAAGAACTGCCAAAGAAAACCTAAGTGGCTGGCCACCACATAGTAACCCCGTGAATACAAAAAATCGAAAAAAGGATTCGTAAACTTAAGGATATCCACAGCTTCAATATCCGTGGTTTTATAGGCGGTTCTGCAATGCGTAAGAAGCGCCTCTGCAGCCTGCTGGTGACCCCTGCCCGCTGCGGCATAAGCGACGATGACTTTCATAATATTAGAGTGTTGTGGAGCGTAGGATTAATTTGACAGCACAGGCAAGGTCCCGCGCGGTAAAATCAGGCTGCGCAACCCAGAGTTTTTTATTGCCCTCATTCTCCTTGCCTGAAAAGACTAAGATCGACTTACAGCCGGCCGTTTGGGCAGTTTGAATATCAACCATGTTGTCACCGATAAAAAACGATTCCGATAAGGCCTTCTTGCCAATGCCATATTCCTTCATCGCTTTTTTGATCAATCCCGGCTTAGGCTTACGGCAGTGACAGCTGTCGTGCGGGCCGTGCACGCAATAATAAACTTGCTGTATATATGCCCGTGATCTTTCAAGCGCTTTGAGCATCAAGGATGTTATTTCATCCAATACGGCCTGTGAATAAAGCCCGCGCGCGACTCCCGATTGATTCGAAACGATAAAAACCAAATAACCGGCGGCAGAAAGCTTCTGCAGCGCGCCCTTTGCCCCCGGAAGAAAGCGGAATTGCTTCCAGGATGCCACAAAACGGTTCTCACCCGGGTAGCGGTTAATAACTCCGTCTCGGTCGATAAAAACCGCCTTTTTATTCCGGCGGGGCTTATTTTTCCTTTGCGGGCAAGGCATTCTGTTTAGCCTCCCAATATTTAGCGTAAGCCATGATCTGATAGAGCCCAGACGCGAGCGCCATCATAAATCCGATAAAACCGTCTTTGTGCCCTTTTTTGCCTAAATAAAATTTCATAAAACGCGAAAAGATCTTCACCATACACAGGCCGAAGCTCATCTTACGCTTATCGCGCAGCCACTTTCGGGCTTCAAAATCAGTCTGATGGTTTAATTTGCTAAAAAGGTTCTTAAAATCCCGGTAGGCAAAATGGATAATATCGCCCTTGAGCGTAAAGGTTTTTCCTTCCATGAAAGCGCGCGGATGATATTCCGCTTCCTCTTCGTACTTGAATTCACATTTCTTGAACAGCTTCAATTTAGCGTTGGGATACCAGCCTCCATGGCGTATCCAATAGCTGCCGATAAAATTACGGTGAGGGATATTGTACCCGTTAAATTCCGGGCCTGCCTTAAAGATCGCGATTATTTCATCCCTGAGTTCGGGAGTCACCCGCTCATCGGAATCAAGGCTTAATATATAATCATAGGATGCTTTCGCGTAAGCCAGGTTCCGGTGGAGGCCTTCCTTGTCCCATTTGCGGACAGAAACTTTATCGGTATATTTCCTTACGATCTCCAAAGTACGGTCCGTGCTCATATCATCTACAATGATTATTTCTCCCACCCAGCCGGCAACGCTCTTCAAACAATCCTCGATTATCTCCTGGCTGTTTTTAGTTAACGTTACCACTGAAAGCTTTATTTTTTCCGGCATTATTCCTCCTTAATTGGTAATGTTATAATTCATTTCTTTTAACTATAGTATTCTTGTAAAAGTCTAAAGTTTAAAGTCTAAATATCAAAGGAAGACTTAAGTTTAAAGGTTCCTGCCTGCCGGCAGGCAGGTAATTTTAAAATTTAGCCTTAATCCTTTAATCTTCCTTTGTTATTTATCCTTTAGACTTTAAACTTAACTTATGATTCCTAAGCCCGAGTTTAACGTTTTCCCGAACTATCAGTTCGCCGGATCCCCGGTGCCCCAGTCCCCAGATCGCCGTATCCTCGGATTACCTCGTCCCGGGCTTTCCTGTTTACCGATCACTTTTCTTTAACCTGCTGTTTCAACCGCAGCCCGAATCTGGCGCACAACGTACTTGATCTGGGAGGGTTTCATATACGGATACAGCGGTAAAGAAACGATCTCCCGGGAGACCTGTTCTGCCACCGGGAAATCCCCTTTTTTGTATCCCAACGACGCGTACACTTTCTGCATATGCAGCGGGATCGGGTAATGAACGATCACTCCGATACCTTTCTCCTGGAGCTTCTTTACTACAGCATCCCTGTTCTTGATCCGTATCGCGTAGACGTGATACACATGGGATGCCTGGTCAACTGCCCGGGGAATAATAACTCCCGGCACATCCTTTAACATCGCGTCATAGCGCTCCGCGGCTGCCTTGCGTAACCGGGTCCAGGCGTTAAGATATTTGAGTTTTTCCCTCAAGAGCGCAGCTTGAAGCGTGTCTAAGCGCGAATTATAACCGACAACCGCATGCTCGTATTTTGAGATCCTTCCGCAATCCCGTAAAACGAGCAATTTACGGTACAAGGCTTCATCATTGGTAACAATCATTCCCCCGTCACCAAATCCCCCGAGGTTTTTAGAAGGATAAAAACTAAAACATCCGATATCGCCGATCGACCCGACAGGCAAAAGCTTTTTTCCTGAAACCTGGCAGAGCGCACCGTGCGCCTGAGCGGCGTCCTCAATAACCTTCAAATCATATTCTCCGGCTAATTGCATGATCTGGCGCATCGCGGCAGGCTGCCCGTATAAATGCACGGGGATGATCGCTTTCGTTTTTCGGGAAAGGGCATGTTTGATCTTTTTAACATCAATATTGTAGGTAACATCGTCGATATCGGCAAAAACCGGCTTCGCGCCCGTATAGGTTACCGCAAAAGCGGTAGCGATAAAGGTAAAATCCGGCACAATGACCTCGTCTCCCGCTCCAATCCCTAAACTTACCAGCGATAGGAATAAGGCGGCAGTCCCGGAGCTTGTGCCGATACCGTAACGGGCGTTGCAAACGGATGCGAATTCCTGTTCAAACAAACGTACATCTTCTCCGAGAATAAAGTCTCCCCTCGCGATCACGCGTTCTAATGCTTTATTGAGAGGTATTCTTAATTTTTTATGGATAATGCCGAGATCTGAAAATGGGATATTCACACAAGCCTCCTTATCGCCTCAAAAACTTCTTCAGTTGAGATCATATTAATACATGCCCTGTCACGCTCACAGGCGCCGAGTTTGAATTTTTGGTAACATGGCCTGCACGGCAGGTCTTTTTTAATAACGATGTGTTTATCCGACCTGGGGAACGGGCCGTAGACGACATCATCAACCGGGCCGAATATCGCGACTGTTTTTTTGCCCAGGGCGACCGCGCAGTGGAGCGGCCCGCCGTCATTAGCGACAAGCACATCGACATTATTGATCAGCGCGATGAACTCCTCGATATTTGTCTTACCTACCAGGTCAATGGCCTTATACCTCATTGAATACATGATAAAATCAGCGATGTCCCGTTCAGACTCATCTCCCAGGATCACGACTTTAGCCCCGAGTTCAGAGACCACCTTATCCGCTAATTGCGTGAATCGTATGGCAGGCCAGCGCTTAAACGACGCATCCTTACCCCAACTCGCCCCGGCTCCGGGGGCGATACCGATGACCGTGTCATTCTCCTTTATCCCAAGACGGCTGAGGATATACCTGCCCTTTACGTTATTAACAGGGGAAACGCTCAGGTCTAAATCTTTTGTTCGAGGTTCAATATTCAAGAATCGCAGCAAATCCAAATAAAAATCCACGACATGCTTTGAGCTGTACGTTTCAATAGGCAGCGTATCCGTTAAGAACCTTCCCCGGTTCTTATAATTAAAACCGATCCTTTTTTTGATCCCTAAGATCCTGGTCATAAAGCTGTAACGGTAATCTAAAGAAAAATCGATCACGGCGTCGAAAGAATGGCTCTTTATATCCGTCAATACCCGGATTAACCTTAAAACAGCCTGGACCTTGGATTTTTTATATAAGCGCTTCAGGTCGCCGCGCGAAAGCGAAAAGATCATGTTAATATTCTGGTTGTGCTTTAGAACTTCTTTGACGCGTTCATTACACCAATATCCAATGACCGCCTGAGGAAAATTCTCCCTGAGTGCGCGGACAACCGGAGTAGTAAAAAGCACATCCCCGATACCGAAGGGATTGATGACTAGTATTTTTTCGATCTTTTTAGCTTCCATCATAAAATAAGTTTAAAGGATAAAGATTAAATAACAAAGAAAATTAAAAGGTTAAAGGACGAATTTTATAATTTAATCTTTAGGCTTAAACCTTCCTTTGTTATTTAAACTTTAATTTTTTAAATTACCTTCGAATACTTTATCCGATCTCAATTCTTCTTCCACTGCCTCAAAAACTTCCGCGACAGTAATATCGTTAATACGCGGTTGAGCGATAACGCGATTGTTCTTTCCCCAGGGCCCCCATCGCCTTGGGCTTTTGCCGGGAATATCGTTACGGAAAAGGGCTATTACCGGAGTGCCGACGCTCGCGGCCAGGTGCACCGGGCCGCTGTCAGCAGAAACAAGCAGCCGGGATTTCTTTAAAAGCGCGGCCAATTGCACAAGAGTAGTTTTGCCGGTCAGGTCAATGATCTTCTGTCGGGAGTTAGTTTTCCAGGTGAAATCCTTCAGCCGCTCTTGCTCCCCACCGATAAGCACCGTTGTTACGTCTAATTTTTCCCCTATCATTTCAACCAAAGCGCTGAAATTCTCCGGCGGCCACTGCTTAACCGGGTCGCTCGTCCAGGGATGGATCACAACCAGGTTGCCGGAGCCGGCAAAAGGATATTCCTTGAGAAAATCATTGATCAAACGTTCCTCCAATTCAAGCGAAAGGCGGTGATCTTTCGGCACGGCACCCAAACACTGCAGTAATTCGCAATTAGATTCCACTTCGTGCTTCAATCCCGAATCCCTGGTATCGGTGAGGCTTTTAGTTAATAATGCGCCCCATTTCCTTCTATAGCCTAATCTTTCGCTTATCCCTGCCAGAAAAGTGACCAGATGGGATTCCTTCATCGGGTTAAAGATAACTGCCAGGTCAAAATGTCCTCTTCTCAGCTCAAAAGCAAATTTAATTATTTCGACAAAACGATGCTTGCGGTTTTCCCAGGCGATGACCGCATTAATACCCGGAATGATCCGGGCGAGCGCTTGTACCGACGGATGCGCCACTACCGTAAGTGATGCCCCGGGATACATGCGTTTTAAAGCCTCAAGCGCCGGAATTATCAACAAAAATTCTCCAAACCGGTCATTACGGAATACTACTATTCTTTTTATCCCCATAGTCCCGCGCCCCCTAACCTTAGGAAAGCCTTAAGCCTTATACCTCTTGAGCCGGTGGTGTTCCCGGAATCCTGAATTTGCGTAAAGCTAACGAGATACCCACAAAATACCAGAACATGATCACCACCCGCGAATAATACAGGCTTGATTCAGTCAATCCATTGACCAAAAACGCGGTAAAGCAGGCGATCAATGACACGGACAGCGCTTTTAAATACGGATCATTTGATCGTTTATACGCGCGTATAAGCCCGTTAAACAAAATACCCAGGAATAAAAAGAAAACCGCCAGTCCGACCAAGCCGACCTCTCCTGCCATCTGAAAGAAATTACTTTGAGCGTAGCTGGATTCAGGGGTAACGCAGTAGTCTTCCGCTTTCTTTGTCTTATATTTTCCGTAATTCTGAGAATATGTGTTTATTCCTACGCCTGTAAATGGATGCCGGCTGATCATATTCATCGAATTCATGTACATGCTCAAACGGTCCTCATTAAAAAAGAAGACCAGTGGATTATAATTACGCTTTTGAGCCCAGGTTTTAATGTTCTTGGGCATGACTAACGGGTAAGCCAGCAATATCCCCGCTAAAAAAACAACCAGGGCCTTTTTTCTTAATGTGACAGCAAGCAAAAAGGCGCTTACGAACAATCCCAGCCCAGAACCGCGGGAAAGCGTCAGATAAATCCCCATTGCCGTGAACAGGAAAACGATGAACCATGAGATCTTTTCTTTTCCCGAATAATACGCAAGCCCCAGGCCAAGGGGGAGCGGGGCGATCAAACCGAGAAAAATACCCATGACATTCGGATTGGGGAACGGTCCGGTGGGCCGGGGTAAATTGATCAAACATGATTGCACGGCTTCATGATGAACAAAATCCCATCCCACGCGAAGCTGCCAGAACGCATCTACGCTTACCAGCAGCCCCGCGAACACAAGCCCCAGAACGATCCTTTTGATATGCTCAACGCTGCGTATCTCCTCCGCGCAGATCAAGAAAATCAGCCCGTATTTTAAAAGTTTCAGGATACCTTGACGGTTCGCCGGATACAAAAGGGCGCTTGAATTCATTATTGAGGCCAAGGCTACCGCCACAAACAAAAAATAGACCCAGCTCAAAGGGGTATTCCAAAAAGGGGGCTTACGGAGCATAAACTTTTTCCCGCAATAACCGAAGGCTAAAAATCCGAGGAGCGTATTGGAAAACCCGGTAGAAATTGCCACGGAAAACGGGATCAAAATAATCGACCAATAAATGATAAGTTCGAACATTTTAAGCATAGCGCCCTCTTTCTTAGTTAAAACGGAACTTGAATATCCTTGCCACCGCCCACAAACCGTCCCGTATCCTTATCTTCTTGCCTTGAGAATATGTGCGCGGCCGGTATGTTATCGGCACTTCAAAAATATGCATTTTTTTCTTTATGGCCTTAGCAAGTATCTCGATCTCAATATCAAAGCTTCCCGACACAAGGTTAAGATCGAGTATGCTTACTCTGCGCATCAGCTTATAGCAGGTAAAACAATCATTTAATTTGACTCCGAATAAAAGATTGACGAGGCCGGTCAATAAACGGTTGCCCATTTTAGGGATAGCCATGCCAAAATAGCCTTTCATGAAACGCGCCCCTAATATAAGGTCGCCTTTCCCGAGCTTTGCCTGTTCAAGCAACTTTAAATAGTCATGAGGATCATATTCGAAATCAGCGTCTTGCACGATCAAATATTCTCCGCGCGCGTGAGCCAAACCGGTCAGGACGGCAGCTCCCTTGCCGCGATTGGTGCCGTGATGTATGATCAAAACCCCAGGGTAGGAGATCGACCTTAAGATCTTTCCCGTGCCGTCTGAGGAGCCGTCATCAACGACGATGATCTCTTTATCGACCGGGATATCGATGATCTTTTTAATGATCCCCTCGATCATGGTCGCTTCATTATACACCGGGACGATAACAGAAAGTTCAGGCATTTCCTTCTCCGAATAATAATACTGCGGGATTGGTGTTAATACCGGCGCAGTAATAGATTCACGGCTCTTTTAAATTTTTTAACTGTTTTGGCAAACAAATTATTCCCGGGTTTTCCCTCGGGAGCATTTTTCTGAGAGAGTGAATCCCAGAAATAAGCGGCAGTATACGGGATCCTGATGCCGCTGCGGTTGATCGCTTTACGCCAGCGGTTGAGCACCTTCATAGAATGCTCGCCGGTATAATAATATACCGAGCCGCTCTCAAGCCATATCCGCTCATCGAATTTCCGGGCCTTCACCAGGTCAGCGTGTATTTTAGTCCCGGGTAAAATGTAAAGCATGGACGCGCCCGGCCCGTGGGTTGAACGGATAAAATTATTCAAGTATGAGAGAGTTTCAGCGACCGTTTTTTCAGATTCCCCCGGTGTACCGACGCAAAAGAAAGCGGAAGTTGTAAGTTTATCGGTAAAGCCGGCGCATATGTCAAAAGCTTTTTTCACCTGCTCCCGGGTGATCTTCTTATGGATGTTATTAAGGATCGATTCGGAAAGGCTCTCCGCCCCCCAGGTGATATGCCTGCATCCGGAATCCGCCAGCGCGGCGATCATTTCCTCGTTGACAGGAGTGACCCTGCACTGGATAGCATATTCGATATTAAATTTCTTTAAGACGCCCGCGATCTTGATCGTGCGCTCTATACCCAAATTAAAGGTGTCATCATGAAAGAATATCTTTTTTGCTCCACGCTGGACCGCGCTTTCAACTTCAGCGCCGATCCGTTCAGGAGAATTCATGCGGACATTCTGGCCCCAGAACGATGACGTAGAACAAAACGAACAATTCACCGGGCAGCCCCGGGAAGAGATCAGGAACGCGATCCCCTTTCTCCTTATTTCTTGCGCGGCATACGAATAATCCGGCATCGCCAGGTCGTCAATATTCTTGACAATATCCGTTACCGGGTTTGCCTTGAACTTTCCGTCGGCCGTCTTGTAAACCAAACCGCTTATGCCGGTGAAATCAGCCGATTTTTCTAAAGCTTGACAGAGTTTTACCAGCGTTGTTTCACCCTCAGACTGGATAATAAAATCGATATTTTTATAAAAGTATTGGAACACCTGCCCGAACATCGTCGAGGGGTGAACGCCGCCTAAAACGACCTTGATCTTTGAGTCCAGGCGCTTAATCTGGTTTATCAGCCGGTACGCGCCCCAGCGGTTAAAGGAATTAAACGATATCCCGACGATATCGGGCTTCCCCGCTTTTATCTCCTGTAAGAATGAGCGGATACTCTGTTGGAACTCTCTGCCGTTATAGTTAAATACGCTGACATCAAAATGTTTACCCATAGCTGCGGCAAGATAACCTAATCCGAGCGGATAACCCTTTAAATTAAGCTCAGAGCACGGAGGATAAACAAGGAATACCTTCATAACTTGTCTTTCTCTTTCTGCGCGCATATGCTTTCGTAAAAGCAGTCAGTTCGCGCTTTTATTTGGAAAACGAAAAGTTCAATTTAACCGTTCGTTCATTATTACTTTATATATCCTCGTCAAAGAGTTACTGAACACCAGCTGAAAACCTTCAGGATGGCCGGCAGCCCACTGGTCCTCTATCGGAAATGCGCCGGCATCCTCAACTTCCCTGTTTTCAGGGCAGGGAAGTACCGTATACAGATAGTCGACCTTTTTTGAGAGAAGATTTCTGCGCCATGCCGCGTAATCCTTTTTCTGCCGGCAGGAGCCGTCAGGATCATTATACGGGGTAATCTCTTTATCATTGACCGAAATGTAGCTTACCCTGTTTTTCAAGTGATCACCGAAAAGCGGATAAAACTCCGAACGGCCGGCGTAGGCGATACCGGCACCCTCACCGGAATGCTCGTTAAGCCATTTCCAGCTTCTCCCCGTATCGATCTGCCAGGACTCTTTTTTACTGAAAGTCTGCGGGTACCTGGTAAATTCATTCCGGTCGTATTGGGCGTTCCCAAAAAACAAGATGAGCGCACCCGTACCGGCAGCCGCAAAAAAAACTGTACCGAAAACCCTGGTTTTATAAAATACAATGATCTGTTTTTTGTAAAAAATAAACACGGCCGTTAACGCGATGGTCAGCGCGACAGACACAACCAGCTCAGAGCCTTTTCCTAATTCGAATAATGCCGCGGTAATGGCTACGAACGACACAAAAGTCAAATACGCATGGCCGCCGGGTAAAGCGGTTACGAATATGACCGCGACTACTAATCCCAGCGTCAAATACGGGAAAATATACCTCACCCAGGATATATTTATAAAAACCAAATATAAAACTATCATCATTAACGGAGTAAGGAACAAAAGGATATATTCAGTAAACGGCTTAAGCCTCGTTTTAAGGTACCGTAAAAAAATAAGCGGCGCGACAGTACAGGGAAGGATCAATAATAAGAATTGCAGCCCCAAGCCTTCCCGGAAAATGACTTTCATGATATTTATCTGGTCGCCGCGGGCTATTTGGGCCTTATATCCGGCGTTATCAAGCAAGCCTTTAAAAAGGGCCTTCCCCGCTATCTTCACGGAGACGGGAAACAAAGGATTTCCGGTATAAATGAAGTTCTTTATATAGACGTACCCGCCAAGGATGATCACCATACCCGCTGCCGCCGCCGAGATAGCGGCTGCGCGGCCGAACGCAAGTTTTTTTTCGCCTACGGCAGCGAACAAAACATAAGCCATAAAAGGGATAAAAGCGATAAGCCAGACAAAATTAATGATCTTGGTACCGATAAAAAGCCCCAGGGCGGTCCCGAAGAGCAAAGCATGCTTAACGCTCAATTCTTTTTTAAGCAACAATAGCGTATAAAAAACCATCAAAAGCAAAACCGCGCAAATAACGTCTATCAATGAGCCGGTACGCAGCTGTTTCAGGATATTAGGGATAAGCGCCCAGAGGAAACCGGTTAACAAAGCCCTTGTCTTATCAATGCCATAGCGCTTCAATATCGCGTATATCGTTACTATGCCGATAATATAGAACGGAGCTTCACCTATATCCGCCAGGAAAGCGTTGCGAAGAGGCAGCATGAGCCAAGTATAAAACAACTGCGCGTTAATAGGGTAATAAGAAAGAGACCCTGTTTCCAATGACCCGGGGTTCACAATAGGGCTTGCGCCGAAAACAAAGAACGGGCTGTTTAAATTCCCCTGAGTGATCCAGGCGGCGGGAAATGCCAGATGGAATTGCAGGCTGTCAGGGCTTAACGGAGGATTAAGCAAATTAACGGATATTTTAACCAGGAAGAACGCCGCGAAGGCGCTCAAAGCGTACAGCAGCAGATTGCTTTTCAAAAATGGCTCGATATCAGGTTTTTCCAATGTTGTTCTTTTCTTTTTCAAATAGAGCATTACAACGAAGGCAAAAACCGCCAGATGCGACGTAAAAACAGTATATACATAAAGTTTTCCCGTAATGCCGCATCCCAGCTCTACCAGAACGATCTGGGCAAATCCGAGCATAAAACAGACAATAACTGATTCGCTTAAAAGCCGCAAACCGAAATATTCACGCGCCAGGAGCCACGAGCTCAAGATAACCATTAACGCTTCCACAAACAGGATGATCATGCGGACGGCCTTTCCTGGGAGTTAAAATACATCGATTTCAGGGCAAACAAGGTAAACATCCATTCCTTCCATCGTTTATAGACGATTATCCTCAGCATCTTCCAGGCGGTCTTTGCTGAAGCAAAAAAGCTGTGAGAGAACTTGGATTCTCCCATTACGCGCGCGTGATACGGCACCGGTACTTCGATCACCCTTTGCCAGGTATTGAGCAATTCAATGATCATTTCCGGTGAAAACTCAGGCCCCCGGCCTACCAGGCGGTGAGCGATCCTTTGATACGAATCTTTCCACAAACAACGGAAAGTGCAGCCTACATCGGTGAATCTCGAACGGCGGTTCCACCAAAGCAGCGTAATGATCGAACCGAAGATCATGTTCCCGAAACGCTGCGTAAAAGGCATGTTGGCGCCATACTCGACATACTGCCAATAGGTGCGGGTGCCGATAACAGCGTCGGCGTTCTTTAGATACATAAGCAATTTTTCGATATCTTCACCGCGGAATGTGCCGTCGGCCTCCGTAATACACATAATATCGGCAAGCGACCGGTCCATGCCTTTTTTTATAGCGTCCCCATAACCGTCAAGCTTCTCGGAATATACGACCGCCCCTGCCGCGCGGGCGATATCGGCAGTCCCGTCAGTTGAAGCATTGTCCATAACGATCACCTTCCCGCACACCGGGAGAAAATCCTTGACTACATAAGCGATAGACTCCGCTTCATTCCACGCGGGGATGATCACATCAATAGAAAATGTCTTCCAGCGGCTCTCCCTCAGGAACCTTTTTAATTTAAAAACATCGCTGCGGGTATTGATATTGACGTAGCCGCCCCGGAATTCAAAGCCCCGTAAGCACCCCGCGCCCTGTTGGGGCATACTGTTTAAAAGCTCGATGAAATTAACCGGGCTGCCCTCCTGGAGCTTCTTTTGAGCTAATTCAGGAAGCTCCCGTTTTCCACTGATCATTCCTAAACCGAAATACGCGGAGGTTATTTTCTTCGGTTTTTCACGGACCTCTTTAACCTGCGATCCCGAGAGAAAATCAACGGAATAATTTTTAAAATACTCATCGGGAGAAACATATCTCTTAACGGCGCAGCAAACCGAGAAATCAGGGCAGCTCTGGATGAACTCGGCAAATCCCCGGTGGTCGGTCCCTTCATAATACTCATCTCCCAAAACAGAAACAAAGACTTCCGAGGGATCAAGGTACGCTGCGATCGCGGCGTACCCGGCGAGGAGGCCCTGAGAAACATTTTCTTCCGGGATCTCGATAAACTCCAGTTTGCATTTTAAGCGGGTCATTTTATTGACGCACTCACGGATAACAGCGTTTTTGCGGCTGATAAGAACGTATACTATGTCCAGGTCGAACGCTTCGTCAAGCAGCCGAATGTTGCGGGAGATCAATGGTTCTGAATCAATAACAAGCATTGACTTCGGGATCACCCTGCTGTAGGACCGAAAGCGTATTCCCCTGCCGGCTGCCATACAAAAGGCTTTTTTGACCTTTCGGGTGCCGGAAACGGGCAAATTATTTAAAGAATCCGATGATCTTTTGAAAGATGATTCTTGCATGAGAGAATGATCTTATATTCCTTATATTATGAAAGATTATGCGCGGCCGTAATGAAAACCGCAAAAAAATAAAACGGTACCAATAATGAAGCCTGCTTTCGGTAAGCGCTGCCGGGACATAGGTGAAAGAGTTGTAATTTTGTTTTGTCGGGTCTATCGTTGCGGTGCTGATCTCGCCTTTCGCAAGCAGCCGTTCGCTTATCGGCGTGCCGAGCATAGGGATAAACCTCGTCAAGCTAATGCGCACCAGCGGTAGAGAGAGCAGAAAATCGAGCGTTTTACGCAGCGTCTTTTCAGTTTCTAACGGATACCCGACCATGACGAACCCGACCACCTGTATCCCTTGTTGATGAATAAGATCCACCTTCTCAACGACTGTTTCCAAAGACAGGTTCTTACCCATATCCTTCAAAATCCCGGGGTCTCCCGATTCTATACCGACGGCAACTTCATAGCATCCCGAACGTTTCATAGCCAGGAGCAATTTCTTATTTAAGGTGTCTAACCGTAAGCCGTTAGGACAGGTCCATAACAGGTTAAGCCGCCGGTCGATCAGCATCTGCGCGAATTCCAATGCCGCTTCCGGAGGAAAAGTAAAATTATCGTCGATCACCTGGAACTCGCGTAAACCAAAGGTATGTTTTAAATACTCCAGTTCATTGACAACCGACTCCGGGCTTCGCCTGCGGACTTTATATCCGGTGATATTCCTGCTCCCGCAAAACGAACAACGGAACGGGCATCCCCGTGATACCATGACCGGCAGCGCCGGAAGGCGGCGATAAAAAAAACCATGCACCGCGTTTTTATACAAACCCGGATCCAGGGCATCCCAGTCGGGGGCCCCGATAGCATCGAGGTCCTGGACATATTCATGGGGCGTCAAATGGATCGAGCCATCCTGCCTCCAGGCCAGGTTGGGCACATGTTCAAAAAGAGGATATTTAACGGCCCCGGGTTTAAGCACCTTTAAAAGCCTCTCGAGAGAGATCTCCCCTTCTCCCACAGCCAGAAAATCGGCCGTTTTAAGGAACTCAAGGACAAACTCAGGATTAGAGGAGGGCGCCGGCCCGCCTACGATGACCGGGACTCCGGGAGCGGCACTTTGAATGGACTGTATGTATTCTTTTACCTCCTGCAGGTCCATATCATACGCCTGGAGGCCGATGAGCCGGAAATCTTTTAAAGAGCAATGTTTGGGCAATTCAGCGGGAGTTATTTTTTTTACATTAGCGTCAACGATCCGTACCTGAAAACCACACGCCTGCACATGGGCGGCAATAAATCCCATGCCTAAAGAAGGAGTGTATTGCAGGCTGTATTTACTCAGCGGCTTAATTAATAATAGATCGATCATCCTGTAATTTAATTATTTTTCACAAAAGACGGCCCTTGTACGACAGAGCCGGGATCATCGCGTTGCTCTATCCTCATTACCGCGATAGTCAATCCCAGCATATACCAGAACAAAACCACTAATTGAAGCGCGTACAGATTGGTATCAAAGAAACTTTGCACTAAGAACGCGAAAATGCCGGATACCAACCCTAAAACCAAATAACTGTTTTTCCGAGCGATATGGCCGAACCCCGCGATCAAAAAACTTATCAGAAGCACCAAAAACATTATTAACCCTACAAAGCCGGTTTCAGCCGTCATCTGTAAAAAGGAATTATGAGGATACATGCTCCCTCCAATAAAACTCGGGTATTTCTTTACAAAATAAGAATATGTATTTAAGCCGCATCCGCTTACCGGAAAATCCCTGATCACCTGTAACGCTTGGTTCCAGAGCTTTATACGGTGGGCATTTGACGCGTAATTCATATCAGCCATAGACTTAAAACGGTCAATAATGGTCAGTCCTGTCTTAAAGTCGATTTTGCCGACAGCTTCAACTTTGTTCTTCACCGACTGCGGTAAAAATAAGGTGAAGACTAATAAACCTGTCACAACACTTGACAAGATCATTTTAGACCTCAACCGGCAATGTTTCAAAACTATCGCAAGGAATATAAGCCCTCCGAAAAAAAACCCTATCCAGCCGCCGCGCGAAAATGTCACGAGCAGACAAATCAGCATGGCGAATGCCGCAACTCCCGCGAAAATCTTTAATTTTCTTGTAAAAACCTTTTTTGCGAAAATAACTCCCAAAAACAGGAAGATCATTATAATAAGCCAACCTGCGAAATCATTGGTAGAAGGAAAGCTGGCGCGCATCTGAGTTGAGACATACCTGCGCAGGAAATCCATCCCGTAAAAATACTGCATACCCGCGTCAGCAATGATGATGACAGATGTGATAAGAGCTATAACTAAGAGCCGTTCCAGGCGTTTATAACTACTGATCGCCTCAACGACCATGACGTAGACAGCGATAAATTTCAATTCTTTTCCCAGTAAACCTCTTACGGACAAACCGAGATTGACCGTAAAAACAGTCGATATCACATTTGCCATGATAAAAAAGATCAAAGGATTGTTCAAAATTGTCTGAGGGAACAATCCGCCCCGGAAATTTTTAGTTTTATACCCGTAAACCTTTTTCATGACCCAAAAGAATACCCCTGACCAAACACAGGTTTCTACTCCTCCGGAGGAAACCGGAAGCCACGCCATTAACAGGCATACGCAGACGAACAGCGCCCGGTCACAGAAAAAGACTGTTTTTTCTCTTGTTATTTCCATATCATATCAATGAATCTTTGGCAGGCTTATATGTGGACACCAGTTCAGAAATAAGCTGCATGGTCTTTTTAACATCGGACGTTTTCACCAGACGCTCCATCTCTTTTATTTTCTTGCGTAATTTCGCAGGGTTATAATCGGGAGATCTCGTGACATATATCTTATTATGCTTGGTAACCGTATCGCTTTCGGTATTCAAGAGCATTTCCTCATAGAGTTTTTCGCCTGGGCGAAGGCCGATGAACTGTATAGGGACATCGCTGCCGGAAAGCGCGATGAGGTTCTTTGCCAGGTCGCCTATCTTGACCTGTTCACCCATGTCGAGGATGAATATTTCCCCTCCTTTACCCAGGGCGCCTGCCTGTAAGACGAGTGAGGCTGCCTCAGAGATGCTCATAAAATACCTTTTTACTTCAGGGTCGGTTACCGTGACCGGCCCGCCTTCTTCTATTTGTTTCTTAAACAGGGGCACCACGCTTCCGTCAGAGCCGATCACGTTCCCAAACCTGACTGCCATGAATTTAGTCCTGCTCTTTTTTGATTTCGCCTGAAGGAGCATTTCCGCTATCCTTTTGGTAGCTCCCATGACAGATGTCGGGTTGACCGCTTTATCGGTGGAGATCAAAACAAACCGGTCTATGGAATAATGGGCGGCCGCATAGATAAGGTTCCTGGTGCCGATGACATTGTTCTTAACCGCGGCAAGGGGATTACGCTCCATGAGCGGGACGTGTTTATGCGCTGCCGCGTGAAAGACCACTTGCGGACGGTAGAGCGAAAACACCTGTTTTAATAAACCGATATCGCGAATATTCCCGATAACGGTGCTGAACTTAATATGAGGGTATTTGACCTTGAATTCGACTTCGAGGAAATAGACCCCGTTCTCATTATGGTCCAAAAGGATTATTTTTTCCGGAGAAAAATTAACGATCTGCCTGCAAAGTTCAGAGCCTATAGAACCGCCGGCTCCCGTAACGAGCACCCGCTTATTCTTAACGTACGATTCTACGTCGCTTTTATCTATTTCTACTACTTCCCTGCCTAAAAGATCGTCGGGGCGCACCTGCCGCGGCTTGATCTCCAGCTCCCCGTTCAGGATCTTATGCAGGCCGGGGACGATCTTGATCCTGACATTGGGGACCTGGCAATACGACAGGATATCACGGATATCCTGGCCCTTCGCCGAAGGAATAGCGAGGATGATCTCTTCGACGTCGTATTCATTTACCAGTTCGGGGATCTTATCTCTGCCGCCAAAGATCGGGGTACCATCAATGGTTGAATTATGTTTAACGCGGTCATCGTCAATAAAGCCGACGACTTCTCCGGAACCCGGGTTATGCCGGTATTCCTTCAAGGTCAATATCCCTGCCTGCCCGGCCCCCACAATTAAAACCTTTTTTCGTTTAACCGGCAGATCCAGCCTGTAGCGTTCACGCACCAAGCGGTTAAGAAAGCGTATCCCGGCGATCAAAAAGGTACAGAGTATAAAATCAAGGATAAAAACAGACCGGGGAAAGCCCTGCAGCCCGAAAATGAATATTTCGGCTGTCATAAAAAGCAATGATGCCATGCAGTTTGCTTTTAATATCTGCCAGAGGTCATTCATAGAGACATAACGCCATAACCCCTGATATAACCCGAAGAAGTAAAAAACGACCAGTTTTATGATGATCAAAACAGGGAGCGTCTTAAAAAACATCGGCGCGTAAGCAACGGGGAAGGTAAAATCAAAGCGCAGCAAGAAGACAAAATAATATGAAAGGATCACCAGCCCAAGTTGGAAAAGAACGATCAGGGGCCTGCGGTATTTCAGGATTATTTCAATTATCGGGCTCATAAAAGGTTACCTATAAAGAAAAAAGTGTTTTTTTGCTGCAGCGTACCGCTCTATTGGCCAAACAAAACACGATAAAATACGCAAGCA
Organism: Candidatus Omnitrophota bacterium; assembly: GCA_041650835.1. Taxonomy (GTDB): domain Bacteria; phylum Omnitrophota; class Gorgyraeia; order Gygaellales; family Profunditerraquicolaceae; genus JBAZTA01. The sequence goes on along the minus strand of JBAZKL010000002.1, from coordinate 141,180 downwards.
AAACTCCGGCTACAACTACCGGGCCGCGAGGCCTCAGCGAAAGGATATGCATACTGATAAATGCCTGGACACAACCGTATCCGAGGGAGACCTTCCAATGAGCAATGCCGAATTCATTGGCAAGGAGCTGATAAAAATGTTTGCGGTGCGCGATGAGCAGGTTTTCCCTGTTTTTGATCCGGATCGCCATAGTCACGATTTCGTCAGCGTAAAAGGTGAACAAAAAAGAACTTATGATCAGGAAATCGAGTAAATGCTTTGACAAGACTATAGTCATCGCGGCAAAAAGAAAACCTAAAAATAAGCTTCCCACATCTCCCATAAAGATCCGCGCGGCCGGGACATTAAAAGGTAAAAAACCAAGCGCGCTAAATACCAGTGCCACTGCCAAAACAGGCGCCCACGGGCCTCCTAAGCTTTGGCTTTTGGAGAAATAAGCCAAAAACCCGAAAGCCACCAGCGCGGTTATCGCGGCGATCCCGTTGATCCCATCCATAAAATTATAGATATTAGCGCTGCCGGCCAAGAATATCAATAAAAAAACAAATAAAGGTATCGCGACCTGTATACTTAAAGCCTGCCATGACAGGCAGGAGAGTAAAAAAACCGTCGATACCGCGCCGTGCAAAAACAACCGGGATAACGAAGAAAGCTTCGAAATATCCGATATTAATCCGGCCGCGCCTGCGAGCGTTCCTATAAGCACTAAAGGATATTGTTTTGTAAACAATATCCCGCTGGCTAAAAATGCCAAAACTATCCCTATCCCGCCTCCGCGGGGCGTAGGCGCAACATGAGAGCTTCGGCTGTTAGGAGTGTCGACTAAGCGCTTATGAACGCCATTACGGCATATCTGTGAAATAATAAGCGTACTGGCGCACAAATTAAACAACGCGACTATATGCAAATCATTGATTATACGCATAATATTCTATGATGAATAACAAAGTATTATAATATTAAACAGGTAAAAAATCCACTGATTTTAGAGAGATTTGGAAAGATTTTATAACTGATGCGGATATGGATAGAGCACGTTTATCGGCTGCGCAGCACCCCAGCTTAATAGGAATGCTGGGTGCGTCCTTTCTAAACAGAAAGCGCGCACCGGCGCAATTCTGCCGCAGAAGGCGGCATACCCCGCCATTCCAATAAGGCGGGGTGCGATTAGCGCCGGGTGTATCGGTTGTCGGCCTAAAACCGAACTATAGCTTTAACTCACGACAATACGTTTCGATCACTGCCTTTTCACTAAATTCCCGCAATACTTTTTCTCTGCCCCGACGGCCCATGGAGAGCCTTTTTTCTAAAGGAAGTTCGATCATCCGACGCATCGCTTCTTGAAGCTTCACCGCGTCCCTTACGGGTACCATAAATCCGTTTATCCGGTCATCTACGGCTTCCCTGCATCCAACCGCGTCCGTGGTAATAATAGGCTTTTCCATTGCAGAAGCCTCTAAAAGAGCTTTCGGGGTCCCTTCGCGGTATGACGGCAGTACAACACAATCAGAGGCGCATATAAATGGCCGGACATCATCAGTCTCACCGTAGTATTTCAAAAGGCCTTCTTCTTCCCATTCTTCTATTTGAGCTTTTGTCACTGCAGCGGGGTTACCTTTATCGATCATGCCTAAGAGATCGATCTTCACCTGAGGATAGTGCTGTTTGATCTTTCGGCAGGCTTCAATAAATTCACCCACGCCCTTATCCCATAATATTCTGCCGATAAAGCTGAAAACAAAGCGGTCCTTTTCCTTTTTAACCGCGGCACAATACGTTGGATCAAATAATCCGGTGTTTACCCCTGAGCCTTTGACCAGCGCGGCCTTACCCGGAGAAACGATCCTTTTTTCTAAAAACAAGTTCAAATCATCCTTGTTCTGGAAGAAGGTCTTCTCTGAAAATACGCAGGCGAAGCGATACAGGAATTTAACCAGGTAATAGGCAAGGCCTTTGCGTAAAAAAACATAGCCGAGGCCTGATACCGTGTTAACACAGCGTATACCGGCAGCTTTCGCCGCGAAAGCCCCGTAAATATTTGGTTTTATAGAATTATGAAAAATAAGCCCCGGCTTTTCTTTCACGTAAATACGGTAAAAATTCTTTAGCAGGCGCAGGTCTTTGATAAAGCTGGTCCCTTTTCTATCTATTTCAACCGGAATGAAGCGAAAGCCTAAAGCTTCAAGTCGGCTGGAATATTCATCGAGGCTGGCGCAAAAAGAAACTTCATGCCCCCGTTCCCGCAACGCCGCCATGAACCCTCTACGGAAATTATATAAGCTCCACGATATATTTGAAACAAAAAGTATCTTCATTATCACTTCCAGCGTTCATACCATGCCTGGAACATCAAAATATCCCAAAGCAGGTATTGCCAATTCCGCTTGCCTGAAAGATGCTCGGACCATTTCTTCCGGATCAGGGAATGATCAAAGAATCCCTCTTGACGGACCCTTGTTTCATCCAGGAGCGATGACGCCCATTGTTTCAATGGGCCGCGCAGCCACGTATCTATCGGCATTGCAAACCCCATTTTAGGCCTTTCAACCAACGATAAAGGCATGTAGCGGGCCAACAAATGCCGCAACATCATCTTAGTCCTGTTTTTCCGCAGCTTCATCCCCAAAGGCAGCCGCCAGGCGAATTCCGCGACGCGATGGTCCAAATACGGCGCCCGTGATTCAAGCCCCGCGCTCATACTGGCTCTATCTACTTTAACCAGGATATCATCGGGTAAATAAGTCAAAGAATCCTTATACATCATCTCTTCAGTAAAATCAAGCCATGGCATCCGCGCGGAAGAGTCGGTAATAATTGTAGCCGGTTCTGTCGCGTTAAGCACAAGCCTATGAGGCTGGCGCCAATGCGAAACCAGCCCCAGATACATATCATAAGGGGTCCGCGCGGATAGAACATCCGCTAATTTATGCATTTTATCTCCCGGCGTCCTTAGCCGTGCTTTTTTCGGCAAGAGCACGGCCAGGCGGGAGAAAAATGTTTCCCATCTATCGGCTGATAAAGTAAGCAGTACGCCGGAAAGCATGCTCCTGGCCTGATACGGCAGCCAGCCGATATGCTTCCAAATATCATTAACCCAAAAATACCGGTTATAACCTGCGAATATCTCATCCCCTCCGTCACCGGATAAGCTTACCGTCACTTTACTCCTGGTCAACCGGGATACAAGGTGCGTCGGTATCTGAGACGAATCGGAGAAGGGTTCATCATACATATCGGCAAGCCGGGGGACAACTGCCAAAGCGTCATCGGCTGTGACATAAAACTCAGTATGCTCGGTCCCTAAATAACGGGCGACCTCCTTTGCCTGCGCGGCTTCATTATAGCGCGCTTCATTAAACCCGATCGTAAAAGTTTTTACCGCCTTTGTGCTCTGACGTTGCATAAGCGCGGTTACCAGCGATGAATCCAACCCTCCCGATAAAAATACCCCTAAAGGTACATCGGATACCATCCTTAGCTTGACCGCGTCAGCCAAAAGATCATTCAAAGCGTCAAGAGCTTCTTTATCCTGCCCCTCAAATGGATGTTTTTTTCCTGCTTTAACAGCTTCCAATAATGACCAATACGCTACCGGCCCGGTTTCATGTTTTGTCCGGCAGGAGGCATCAATACGAAGGATCGAGGCGGGTGAAAGCTTGAAAACATCGCGATAAATTGTGTGCGGCGAGGGAATACAATTATGGCGCATATAGAGCGCGAGAGCGTCTCTGTTTATCTTTGGAGCCGCGCCTGGATAAGCGCGTAAAGCTTTAAGTTCAGAGGCGAACAATAACGTATTACCTGACCATCCGTAATACAGGGGCTTTTCCCCGAAGCGGTCGCGTACCAGGCTTAAAACACGGTCTTTGCGGTCCCAAACGGCAAAAGCGAACATGCCGTTAAATCTTTGCACAGCACTTTCCAGGCCGTAACAGCTGATGGCCTCCAGCATTATCTCAGTATCGCCGTGGCCGCGAAAACCACGCGCCTGAGCCCCCATCTCTTTACTCAATTCCTTAAAATTATAGATCTCGCCGTTAAAAACGATAACATAGCGCCCGCAGGCGGATACCATCGGCTGGTGGCCTTCGTAAGACAGATCGATGATCGATAATCTCCGGTGGCCTAGAGCGATACCTGCTTTCTCGTCAACCCAGATGCCGCCGTCATCCGGCCCGCGATGGCTCAGCGTATCAGACATACGTTTAATATTATCCTCAAGAAAGTTCGCTTTCTGGCTCGCGTGAAGGTCTAGGGTTCCTGCAATACCACACATTCTGATCCCTTCAGGTTAGTTTATTTTACCTTCTATTTTATATTTGTGGGCGATGTTCCAGGCTAACTGCGGCAAAAAAGTCAATAGATAGAGAATAAAGAATTTCAAATCGATAAAACGGTATGGTTTTAATTTTAACCGGGCGTTTCTTCTGTTGCCACGCTCCATTTCGGCTTTCGCGTAATAATATCCCAATTTTGCTTCAAAATACCGTAACCCATTCGCGTAGCGGCTTTGAAAGGAGTCATAATTCTTTTTAAACTTATCGATAAGATGCTGCGCTTCCACAGGGTAACGGTAAGATAAGACCTTGCTGCTCATTTCATCATGCAGGCGGTAAACCGCCAGCGGCTCAGCGATATAGGCGGCTTTGGTTAAATAAAGGATGCGCAGGAAAAAATCAGCTTCTTCCGAAACCTGGAAATACTCGTCAAATTTCAATTCAGCTGCGTCGATAACGGATTTCCTGAGTATTACCGTCTGGAGATTAACCGGGTAATCATATAAAAACCGCTCAAAAACATCGCCTTCCGGCTGTTTTCCTTTCAAACCGATGACCAACCGTTTTGTACGAGGCATGATCATTCTGAAATAATTACCATAGACAAATCCGATATCCGGTGAGGCTTCTAGGATCGCGACCTGCTTTTGAAGCTTTTGAGGGCGCCACTGGTCATCACAATCCAGGAACGCGATGTATTTGCCTTGGGCCTTTTCCATGGCAAGGCTTCTTGCCTTACCCAGCATCACCGGCTGATCATTCTTAAAATAACGGATTTTCTCGCCGTAGCTGCGGGCTATACCCGCGCTTTTGTCCGTTGAAGCATTATCCCAGAAAATAACTTCCCAATGAGAGTATTCTTGGGCCTTGATGCTGTCAAGGGCTTCAGGCAAATATTTTTCTGAATTCCTGCAATTCATGATGATGCTGACGAGGGGCGGCACTTGGTTTGTGTTATTCATACGCCTATTTCCACGTGTAGGGGACCCGCTTATCGGAAGGTTCAATCCTTATGATCTCATCAGGGTCGTGAGGGATATCCGCGCAGTTTGCGATCAATGAAGGGATCGCCGCTGTCCCTTTAAACCCATACCATAACAGCGCCGGGATCTGCACTAAACAATAATTTTCCTCTCCTATCTCTAATTCCACGCACTCCCCCCGGCTGGGTGATTTCTCCCGGTCATCGTAGATGGCCAGGGTGATCTTACCGACGGGAACGGCGAAATTCTGAGTCATCTTTAAATGTTTTTTCCAGGCTTTTACCACGCCCGCATTCACTACGGAAAAATAAATTTCCCCGAACCTGGTAAAATGAGGCCAGTCACAGCGCAGCATGCGCATGACCCTGCCGCGCTCATCTTTAAGCGTTTTAAGTTTTTCTACGATAACGCCTTCGATCATCGTCGCTCCCGCGCCCAGGCAAGGTTTATCTTCTTTGCCACAGACACATAAAATTCAATTTGTTTGATCGTGAACTTAAGCATATCCCGATTGGTATTCTTATGCTTGTAATATTCTTCATACCATTCAGCCGCCATCTTAATGGTGTCGGTAAAGGGCAGCAGCGCGTACCAATCCAGATACTTAAGGGCTTTATCGCTGGAGACTTTCAAGAAAATACATTCTTTCGTGGCTGACTTTTGATCGGAATTCTTCCAATTGTTAGTGCCGCTGAAATATTTTGAAAATGTTTTAATGAGCTCACCGACCGACTTGCTCATTTTATAGTCAGGCCCGAAATTGAACGATTCACCTTTCAATTTATTGGATTCCGCGCATTTAGCTCCCAGCCATAAATAGCCGCTCAAGGGCTCAAGGACATGCTGCCAGGGCCTGGTTGCCTTAGGATTACGGACATAAACGGTCTTGCCCCGGCTCCATGCCCGGACGCAATCAGGCACCAAGCGGTCAGTCGCCCAATCCCCTCCGCCGATGACATTACCGGCCCGGGCGGTAACCATTCTCAACGCTCTATCGGTCCTGTTGAAAAAAGAGGAGTGATACGCGAAACTCACCAGCTCGGCGCACGCTTTCGAGGCGCTATACGGATCTTTTCCGCCCAGCACGTCAGTTTCACGGTATCCCCAGCTCCATTCCATGTTTCTATAACATTTATCGCTGGTAATGACAACAGCGACCGCGTCAGAGAGGTATTTACGCATACATTCCAGGATATTTACCGTCCCCAGGACATTGGTCTCGAAGGTCAATTTCGGATCAAGGAACGCTTTACTGACGATCGGCTGCGCGGCAAGATGAAAGATATAATCGGGTTTGTATTGTTTAAAGACATCCCGCAGCGCGGCAAAGTCGCGGATATCTCCCTTGATATGCTTAATATGTTTATCGACTGAACAAACCGAGAATAAACAGGGGTTTGACGGCAGGTACGATGAATAGCCGATAACCTGCGCCCCTAAGAGCTTTAGCCAGATCGAAAGCCACGACCCTTTAAAACCGGTATCGCCGGTGACTAAAACCCTCTTTCCTTGATAGGCATTCTCGAAAATTTCCATTTTTTTCTCTCCCTGTGCCTGCACCTACTGCATTATATCGATTATCAAAGATACCGACAAGTCATTTTTTACTGAAAAATTCATGTATTCTTTTTATAATAAACGCATGTGCGGTATCGTTTATATCAGGATGCAGCGGTAAGCTCAGTAATTCCGCGAAGATCCTTTCGGTTACCGGCAAATGTTTTTTCCCTGAACCAAAGTACGTAAGCAGATGGTTCGGGTAATAATGTACCCCGCATTCTATGCCGCAGCCGAGCAAATAGTCCCGAAGGCCGTTTCTCATCCCTTCGCTGACCCTGACGGGGAATATATGCGGGACAATCTCCTCATAATCATCCGCGAATAATTCTAACCCCTGTATGCCCGACAATGCCCGGAAATACCGCTTTGCCAACTCCTGTCTCCGGGGCTTAAATTCAGCTTCAAACCTTTTGAATTGCGTAATGCCGATAGCCGCGAATAAATTGCTCATATGGTAACGGTACCCCTGATGATAGACATCAAACTCCCAGCTGCGCTCTCCCCGGTACCTTTTTTCAGTATCTTTATGCACTCCCAAAAGGCGGGCGTCCTTGACTATTTGAGCGACCGATGTATCTTTGGTCACAACCGCCCCGCCTTCACCGCAGGTAATATTCTTTATGCCGTCAAAGCTGAAACAAACCACGTCCCCAAAAGAGCCGACCCGCCTGCCTTTGTATAACGTCCCGAACGCGTGGGCGGCATCTTCAACAACCCTTAAACCATGCTTGCGGGCAAACGCGTAAATCGCGTTGAGGTCCCCTGTCCTGCTGGCGTAATGGACAGGCATGATAGCTTTAGTTTTCCCGGTCAATCGGCGAGCCGCGTCCTTAAGGTCGATGGTCAAAGTTTTCGGCTCAACTTCACAGGCAACGGGCTTTGCGCCCGCGGCGCTGATAGCCTGAAAACCGGCGACAAAGGTAAGGGACTGCGTCAAAACTTCATCCCCGGGCCGGATACCGATACCCACGAGCGCCAGATGCAATGCCGCGGTGCCCGAATTTACGCAGATCACCTCTCTGTCTCCCAGGTACTCAGCGAGTGTTTTTTCAAATTCACGGACAAATTTTCCCATACCCAGATAAGATCCGTCGATAACCTTCCCTAATGCTTTTTTCTCAAGTGCGCCCACAACAGATTTTGAAAGCCGGATAACTATATTTTTCATCGCAGTTTTGTCCAATCCTTCCTCAGGATAAAATTAATTATTTTCTTAAAGAAATAAACGGGGTCCTTCATTAACCGTGCCAAACTCAGCGCGACAAAACCAATCGGGTCTTTTTTAAGAAAAGTAAGTAAAAGGAAGCGTTCTCCGGAGGCGAGTATCTCTTTGAGCCGGGTATTGCTCATAACGTCGGTCGCGATCGCAAAACTCCTGATATAAAGATCATCAAGGGAAAAATCAGGCCGTAGGAATCCTTTCTCTTTACATAACTTAAAAAGCTCCGAACCGGGATACGGAGTGGCAACCGATATATGCGGAGTAAAAACTCCAAGGCTTGCGGAAAAACGAAAACTTTCCCATATCTGCTCTTCGGTCTCATGCGGCATGCCAACGACCAGAAATATCCCGACATGCAACCCTGTTTTCTTCGCGTACCTTACCAGGGGCGAGACTTTTTTAAGGTCAAGCGGCTTTTTAATGATCGTATCGAGGACATTTTGGTTGCCGGACTCAATCGCGAAATTAATAGAATGGCACCCGCTTGCTTTCATCTTATCGATAAGACCCTCATTTAATGTCCAAGCCGCGATCCCGTTCGGAGTATCCCAGGTCAGCCCCAAGGCATCCCTGCGCATGCCGTCGAATATCTCCCCCGCGCGGCCGGGATCCAGGGTAAGATTGTCGTCTTCGAACATGATCTCTTCTATCCCATAGCGGGTTTTAAGGTATTTTAATTCGCGCAGTACATTTTCCGGAGAACGCGCGCGAAAGCCGCGCCCCCATACCGCGTACGCGGAACAGAAAGTGCATTGCGCCGGACACCCGCGCGAAGTTATAACGGGAGCGAATTTCTTTCTGCGCCTTTCTCCATGAGAAGACGTTAATCCGAAATATTTCTCCAAGTTCAAAAGATGCCAGGCCGGATACGGCAGCGCGTCAAGGTCGGTAATGAACTTTCTTTTCGGTATTACCTTGACGGAGCCCCTCTCTTTATATCCGATCCCGTCAAGTGTTGAGATATCACCGTTTTCCTGGATGCACGCTATTAGATCAAGCAGGCTTTTTTCGCCTTCCCCCAGGATAACATAATCGACATTTTCATCGGCAAGGACAAGCTCCGGCATGACGCTCGGATGAGCCCCTCCCGCGACGGTTACGGCGTCACTGCGTATTTTTTTAGCGATCTCATAGATTTTATGGGCGAATTTACGCTGTTTTGTGAACAAATTATTAACACCGACGATATCGGGTTTGTAATCATCGATGATCGCGGCGATGTTTTCAAAAGGTAGACCGATGCGTATCAAGTCTTCCGATACGCTGATACGGCTGTTCCAGCCTTCCATCAAAGCATCAACGATCTTGACCTCGATACCTTTTTCTTCAAGTGAGGCGGCTAAATACCCCAGCCCCAAAGGAGGCAATGGATTAATGTCGATCCTGTCCTTAAAAGTAACGGCGGGAGGAATGAACAAAAGTACTTTATTTATTCTATGCATATAAGCTTTCAGTGCCTTTCAAAAAAAGGCGCGAGCGTCTCATCCGTAACAGGAGTAAAATACCGGTATTTTACGGCATTGGCGATTTCTTCATACTGTTGGCTCTTTTTATCGTCAAGCGAGGAGAAATCATTGATCGCCTCGGTGAGTTCGGCCGGCGTGAAGCATTCCCGGGCAATTGCCGGGTCAATCCCGGTTAAGATATTTTGATTGATCATGATCCTGCTGCCGGCGTAAATGACCGGGATACCGCAGGCGAGCGCTTCAACCATGGAGCTTGAATTCGCGGAGATCATGATCGATGTCCTTTTAAGCGCTTCAACAAGGCTTCCGCCGATCGTCGAAAATGATCCGGGCCACGAAGACCGGCCAAAGCTTTTTATAATCCGCTCAATATTGCAGTCGGGATGCGTTTTTACTAAAACAACGACCGGTTGTTTTAAATGCGTCAAAGAATCTTTCACTAATGCCAGGATCTCGATCGATTCGGCCAGATCAAATGGAAGGACGATCAGTACATGAGTCTGCGGTAACTTGAGGGGGGGCCGCGCTCCGTCTTTCTTAAAGACGTGAGCGTAACGTAAAGCAGCACCCACCCTGCAGGGAATGCTCCTGGTAAAGATCGATGCCCTGTCGCATTGGAAGCGGCTTGTTTCAATGAGCATATCGGGAGCCACACCGGCTTCTACCTCGCTTTCGACAGGAAAAAGGCTTAATAAATTCGGTGGATGCAAAAACATCTGCGCGCCGGCAATGGTTATTGAAGGAAACGCCGCTTTCAATCCGGCGATAACCGCTTTATCCATGACCTGGTTTTCAAACCAGAGAACGCAACGCTTTGGTTTAAAGCCTGCTTTTTTCAGGCGGGAGAACAAACGATAGGCCAAGACAGCGTTCATCGCCGCAGAATAGCATTCACCGCTTCTCATTTCTTTTATACTATGCGCCAGGTGCGAAAACCCGGAGTTTTTTACATCAACCTTCCTTCTCCGCGCCCGCAGAGGAAGAGATAAGGCAGACACGTAATCACCGAGCTTCAGAAAATCCTCTTTTATAATGAACGGTATCCTGCTCGTCCGCATCCGGGCATAAATTGAAAGATATCCGCGGGTAAATCCGAACAGGACAGGATGGACAACAGTACGTATTTCCTTTCGTTCTGCGTATTCATGAAGAAAAGGAAGATAACGGTCGGTCAACTCACCGCTACGGGATAAAGAAGCATCATGGATAAACGATTGTATTATAACCGCGTCCCGGGGAAAGGCTTTCTTTTGCCTGATTAAACGCCGGCTCAATGACGCAGCCGCGCCGCGCGATATCAGGGCCGACAAAAACCGGGACCAATCCAGAAGAGGCTTTATCCATTCCGCAAGCGGCTTCAAACGTAATGGCCTCGCCTGGACAAAAACACTTCGGGAATGGCTTTGAGCCCACGCTAATATATCTTTTGTAAATCCGGCCTTCTCAACAAACACAATATCAGGGATGATCCCTTTTTCCGAAAGTAACTTTCTGAGTATATCCAAATGACAGGCATTTTGAAAGAGTTCACTTGAATAATTATTTCTCGAAAACACCGCCTCCATCCACCATTCTATATCAGCGCCGTATTTGCGGTTCAGAGCGTCGATAGAGGCGGTAAATTCGAATTTAACGCTCTCAACGGCATTACGATACTGCTCCCGGATATCCAGACAGGTGAAACCGTCGGCCAATTGACGCTCAAGCGCCGAGAAGGCGAGAAAATCGCTGCCGAAATAAACCCAGCGCTTCGACATGTTATTTTTTAACAAATCTTTTATTTGCCGGATATCTCCGTGAGGAGAAGCTAAAATAAGGAAGTTATTTATAGGCGTAGTCATAATACGGTACGGCCCTGTTATTTCAGGTATTTATGCTTGAGGGTATCTTTTTTCATCATTTCAAGGATGACCGACAGATCATGCGGGGTGTCGACCGACGTCGAGTATTCTTCGATAATGACTCCCCGCATCTTGTACCCGTTCTCTAAAATACGCAGATATTCGATATATTCGAGCTTTTCCAGTTCAGTTTGCTCCCAGACTGCAAATTTCTTAAGCCATGGTTTTTGGAACGCTACCACGCAATAAAGCTTAAACATATGATCGATCGCCGCTCGAGCGTTCGAAGGGATATCTGAGCGGGACATATACATAATGTCATGGTTACGGTCCATCACCACTTTACATTCCGTTATTTCCCTGAACTGCCGCGTTTTACAAACAAGAGTCGCGAAATGTATTTCCGGATCGGCTCTGACACAGGCGGTTAATTTACTGATATCTTCGGGGTTTACCAGAGGCTCATCACCCTGGATATTGATAACGATATCGCAATCTAAATTTTCACAAGCTTGCGCTATCCTGTCGGTACCGGTTTTATGCTCAAGGGAGGTCATAAGCGCTTTGCCTCCGTGTTCAAGCACGCAGTCAAATATCAGGTGAGAATCAGTCGCGACAAAAACCTCGGAGAGGTCTTTGCAGAGTTGCGCGCGCTTAAGCACATGGATCACCATCGGCAAACCTTCGATATTAACGAGCGGTTTACCGGGAAACCGGGATGACTGCATACGGGCAGGTATCAATCCTATGATCTTCATGGGCAAACCCTCCCTTACATAATATCTATATATGAAATATCCGGGACAATATGCGTTGTTTTACCCGCGAATTGCTCTCTTGTAGCGATCCCGCTTAAAACCGCGATCGAAGCTTTCAAACCGGCATTATTTCCCATTTCTATATCCGTGACCGCGTCGCCGACCATGACCGCATGGCGCTTATCTATCGCCAGCTTTTCCAGGATCAGGTTGACCATATCCGGATGCGGCTTATAATTGCCGACCATATCCTCTCCGATAATAATATCAACCTTATCTTTTATACCCAGGAATCCCAGCGCCAGTTCAGCTCGGCGGGTCTTGTCCGTCGTAGCAAGCCCGATACGGCATCCCCGGGAGTGTAAGCCGTTTATAAGCTCAGTCATCCCGCGTATAGGCCTTATGATATCCTGGAGATGAAAGATACTTACAGCATCCGCTTCTTTAAACACCTCCAAACAAAGCTCGCGGGTATCTTTAAAGCCAATTGCCGAAAGAGCTTCCTCCATAGCCGCCATAACAACTTCCCGTTTTCTTATGCCGACTGGCCCCTCGCTTCTTAGTTTCCGGCAGGCAAGGTCCACGCCCATTGCGTACATGATCCGAGGTTTTTCTTTTTCATTAAACCCGAGTTTTTTCCCGGCAAGCTCTACCCGGTAGCCGACCATATTCGACCAATAATGATACAGGTCCATAAGCGTCCCGTCTTTATCGAAGATCATGAGCGCTATATCTTTGAGTTCCCGGCTATCGACTTTAATATCAATCATGTAACGCTTTAAGGTTAACGCGGACCAACTCAGAAGCCGCTGCTATTGCTTTCTTTATAAGAGGAATATTGCCCTCAAAATCATCACGGTTGATAAATTCTTTTACCAGCTTCCGCGCAAAACTGCCGACAGCCACCCCATGCGCCTCTACTCCGCAAAGCTTCGCCAATGCTCCTGTCTTGCGGTTTGTGCCGCCCGACAATAAGATCTTGACCGGAATGCCGCTTTTTTGCACAATATCAGCGCAAGCGACAGCCTGGAGCGTATTATTATAATCATCTTTTTCGCTGCCGCTCATAGGGATCCCGTCAGCCTGTATTATCAGGCGATCCCCCGTGACCTGATATGCGGCCCTGACCCGTTCAATAAGGCGCTCATTCGACAACAAAGACCGGTCGATGCACAAACTGAGATAATTACCCGTAATAAGCCTGTTGATCAATTTCCAATCCGCTAAAAAAGCGCTGTCATCTTCCGTTGCCGCGTGCAGCTCCATAGTTTCAACGCCGTTACGGGTACAAGCAGGCAGGATCTTCGCGAAATCAGCTTTTTTATGAGTGAACCCGATCGCCTGCGCCGCGCAGACACCCGCGCAATGACCGCATCCGATACAACGGTAACTAAGAAGCGTAAAATCTTTCCGGATAGCATTCTGGCCGCATGCTTTCACGCACCTGCCGCATTTACTGCATTTTTTAAGGTCTATTCGGGCTTTTCTGACGTGAGGATCGCCTTTGATGCCGATAGAGACATTCAAGAACGGCTGAATATCGAGCGATCTACCGATACGCGGGGCAAGTGAGTAAGCCGCGCGCACGCCTTCCTGAGCGGCATCGACAATACCGGCATGAGATGAGAGATCGAGCATTCCCGCCCCCGCGAGGGTAAAAACAAGCGCCAGCCGCTTGACTTCCCGGGGGTCTTCATTGCCGGCGCCGCAAACGAGTTTAAATAAACGCTTTTCCCGTAAAATATCCCGCAAGGCCGTATATCTTTTACTGAACGAGTTTTTAAACATTGATCTTTTCGACATAATTCTCGATGCCCTTATAAAACGCCCGGTAATTGGTAGGAGTAAGGATATGTATCCCTTCCTTGCCCCGCGCAACCAGATACGCATCGATCTGCTCTATGAAATGCTGGCACCAGCGATGCATCTCAAGGATCATTTCCCGGTTCTCTTTTTCATCCTTTTCATTGTAAAAATGCATGTCCTCACCCGGCTTATTCTGAACATATCCGTCCATCCCCGCGGCGAATACGCGCTGAGCGCCCATGACGATAGCTACCCCGAGCAGCAATACCGCGACCGTCCGGCAATTAGTGGTGATCACGGCGTTCTTGATGTCAAATACGGGGTTAAGCGCATCAACGTAACAGAGCCGTTCATACTCCCGGCCGGTATATTCCCTGATCATCGATTCAGATATAGACGGCCCGATGAGTAATTTTGATTCCGCCGCTACGGTCTCTATATAAGAGCTGAACCTGCGTTTATTGGCGAAAGCATGGTAATCGGGTTTGAAAAGCCCGCCCATAAAATTAGCCCCCAGGATGACCGGGTCATATTTTTCAATAAATACATTGATCTTTTCCCTGTACTCTTTAAGGGACGGCCCGTTCGCCAATATAAGAAAATCACGGTTCTTGTAGCGTTGGTTATACGGGACTTCCGGCGATGAGCCCGCAGGGATATGCAACGAAGGAGCGCTTTTACCGTGGGCTGCTTCCTTCCCCTGGTTTTCCGACCCGCGCATGATCCCGTCGTTGATCAACTCATCGAGGACCTTCTTGGAAAAACCGGTTGTTTTCTTGGCATGGATATACTCCATTGCTTTCCATATGTCCTCGATGGTGTATTCATGCGACTCAACCAGCGCCTTGGCATAATGAGGATGGCATTGGAACATCCCTGATAACATATACGGCAGTTGATACCCCCAACTATTTTCCTTAAAAAGGCTCACGAAATACCTGTCTATGATATTTAAAAGGGGGATCGAATTATAGCGTTGTTTCTTCTCCTTCTCCAGGAAAGCGATCAAGATCTCGGTCGGAAGGTTCCCCGCCGCCCGGCCCATTCCGTAAATAGTGGAATCGATGATATGCGCGCCGCAGCGTATCGCCTCCAGGGTATTGGCGAAAGCCATCTGTAAACTGTTATGCGGATGAAAACCGACTTTAATATGCCGCAGGCGTAATAAAGGCTCCAGGAGGGGCTCCAATTGATACGGGAATAAAGAGCCGTAACTATCGACAACATAGATATAATCAATAGCTTCGCCCTTAAGTGAGGCGATAAGTTCAGCGCGCTCGGCTGCCGAGAAATTGCTATAATCCATGGCATTGAGCGATACCTGGTAGCCCTTCTTCTTTATATGCCCCAGGAACTCAACCGCCTGCTTGCAGGTGTCTTTATTTGCGGCGACGCGTACCAGCTCAACCACGCTATCCGATGACCTGCAAAAATCGGCTCTCTCAATCTTTCCGAAATCAGCCATCACGGCCAAGCGTGAGCCGTCAATATTAGCGGTGACTTCCCTGAGGAGCGCTTCAGGACAGAATTTCCACTCTCCGTATTGCTGTTTATCGAAATATTTTTCTGTCGCGCGGTATCCGATCTCAATATAATCGACTCCTGACTTTGATAACGCGCGGTAGGACTCACGGACCAGCTTTTTATCAAATTGCCAGTTATTGATATACCCGCCGTCGCGAATAGTACAATCCAGTATCAGGAAATCAGGTATTTTCTTTATATCCATTAAACAGCCTTTTTTTGATCGATCTTCTTTTGAATGGTCGCTCTTAATGTCTTATACGTGTTTAAGATGATCGACGAATCGACCATATAGGTGAGGTAGCGCACCCCGCAATCTAAAAGGATGTCCAAATATCTCATATCCCGGGCAAAAGAGCCGCAGGCGATGCCTGCCTGCTCGGCGATCGCGACGCTCTGGCGGATACCGCGTATTATTTTTTTGTCTTCAACCTCCCCCGGCTTTCCGTAAGACTGGGACAAGTCATAGGGGCCTATAAAAATAACGTCTATACCGGGGACTTTAACGATCTTTTTCAAGTTTTTGATGCCCTCTGCCCCCTCGATGTTAAGCACCAGGAGGACAGCTTCATTTGAGCGGCAGGTATGATTTTGAGCGTCAAGGCTGTAGCGCGCTGCCCGGGTAAAAGGTGAAAAGCCTCTTTTACCGAGAGGATGGTATTTGGCGCATTCGACGGCAAAACAGGCTTGTTTTTCGCTGGATACATGGGGGACCTGTATGCCGCAGGCGCCGATATCGAGCGCCCGTAAAATAAACTGGCTTTCCAATGAAGAAACGCGGAAAATTGCCGGGATCCCTGCGACTTCACTTGCCCGCAGTAAACTTTCGGCGGTTTCAACGGTAACGGGCCCATGCTCGGAATCAATGATGACAAAATCAAAGCCGCTGTACCCGATTATCTCCACTAAAGACGAAGACGGGATTATGTTCCACGAGCCTACTACCGTTTCTCCTTTTCTTAAGCGTTCCTTTAAAACATTATTAAGCATAGAGGGCTCCTTGTATATTCCCGAGAAGTGTTTCTCCCGCAACACTAAGTCCGGGAGAGGCTATTTCGAGAAATATGTTTTGACGTATTCATCGCGTAAGGCTTCGAATAATTTATTGCCTTCAGGGGTAAAGGTTTCCGCTTTTTTGATTTCCGGCCACCTTGCTTTATCAAATTTTACGTAGAGCGAGAACGTACGCATAATACCTTTGATTTTTTCTTTTGGGAACCCGGGCATATTCAATACCGGGTCTCCCGTAAGGCACGACGTTGGAGTATCGTCATCAATATACCCGCGCTCCAGCGCTAACGCGTGCAGGAGAGTCCCGTGATACGGGACAAACGCGTAACAATTCATCGTATCGACCTTATCGGCGATCCGGCGGTTGAGCTCAATGGTATCCATGGCAAGCGAAGGTGTTTCATCGGGAAAGCCGACGATATTGTTGACGCTGATGCCGGCGGGAAGCTTTGCCTCGGCTATGACCGAGACCGCTTTGACGATCGCGTCATTGCTTAAGCTTCTTTTTATGATCTTTTTCCTGAATTCTTCATTGCCATGTTCGATACCGATAGAGATACGATGGAGCCCGACATCTTTAAGCTTATGTATCCTGTATTCATTGACCGTCTCCGGCCTGGTCTGGCACCAGAACGGCAGCCGTATATGCCCGTACATCGCGATAAAATCCTCAAATTCCTTGTCCGTGTACGTAAGGAACGTTTCCGCCCAAAAATAAAAATATTCAGCTTTCCAGGTATCGCGATAAAACTCGAGTTCTTTTTTCACCAAAGCGATATTTTTCTTTCTCAAGAAATTTCCCACACCGGCGTCCGCGTAGAGCTTCCGAGAAACGGGAGCGTTACAATAGGCGCATTGATAGGGGCAACCCCGGTGGGTCTCTACGGGGAACATACGGTATATTTTTCCCGCCATCGGCCGGTAGAACCGGGCTTCTTCGAACAGCGTGAAATCAGGCAATAGTTCCTGGTTGATATCCTGGAGGTATTTCAGGGGGTTTTTACGTATGGTGCCGTTTTTTTGTTTGACCCAAAGATTACTGATATCCGCGAAACCCTCCCCGCCGCGCAGGCGCAGGCATAATTCCAAAAGTGCCTCCTCCCCTTCTCCGATACAGACAATGTCTATTTCTTTATTGCGTATTACCTTCTCCGGGGCGAACGTAGGGTATATACCGCCTGCGATAGTCAAGATATCGTGTGAGTCAATAGCCCCGAGCAGCTTCAGCCCGCCGGGGAAGATATCTTCAGTGGCGGATAAGGCGATGAGGTCGGGGGAAAAAGCCCTGACCATTTCATCAAGGTCACGCAGCGGGTCGCTCGTTTTCAAGGTAACCTGCCTTGACATATCAAAAGGGCGGACCTGAAGATTCTTCTCTTTTTCCTTGTCGGAATCGAAGCTGCCCGACTGATAATAGGTCGTGTCGAATAAAGCGACCTTGAAGCCGTTATCTTTGAGGATCCTTGAAAAAATGGCGATCGCCGGCGGCAGCATATTCATGCCGCGCAGATTTGGATAAATAAAAAGTACTTTGAATTCAGGCATCAACTGCTCCGTTATACCGGCGCGCCGTTATTTTTAGCGCCATAATCCCCGTTAACAGGGTTTATGCTACCATTAACTCACCCGGCTGTCCATTTTTTTAAAGCGTAAAGAAAAGGTGTTTTTAAGTTTTCGAAGGTAACCCCAAAGATAAGTTTTTCTTAAAACCCGGGTTATTCTTTTTTTAAGGTCACCGGGATAAACAAGCGCTTCCCAGTTTTCCTGATAATACATAAGTTTTTTCTTGTAGTCGTCGGGATAATTCAAGACCGTTTCTCTTCTTTCATTTGAGAAATCAGCGTAGAGGCTTTCATTGACGAGCCCTTTTTGAAAACACTCATCGCCAAGCCTTGTGCCCCGGTACGGATAAAAGATATTGACGCAGCTCATCTGCGGCTTGATCTGCCTGTTAAGCCGGATCGTGTCCCAAAGCATCTCTTCAGTCTCACCCGGTAAGCCGATCATATTAATAGCGATTGTCGCCAGGTGATTGTCATGCGCCGCCTCAAAGGCCTTTATTATCTGGTCATTGGTCATATGCCTGTTCATAATGTTTCTTCTGACATGGTCGTTACCGGACTCTATGCCGATAAATACCCTGAAGCAGCCGGCGTCTTTTAAAAGCTTCATAAATTCATCATCGATCACATTGACCCGCAGGATACAGATGAACTTAATACCCACCCTGTTTTTGTATTTCGCGCAGAATTCCGAACGCCATTTTTTATCTATGCCGAATATGTCGTCAAGGATCCATATTGTTTTAATATCGAACTTCTTTACCGCTTCCTCGATCTCAACGATACTGGATTCGGGGCTGCGGTAGCGCGGGTTATTATGCTTAAGCCCGTATCTTTTGGCGATCATGTGATTGCTGCAATACGAGCACAAAAAAGGGCAGCCGCGGGAAAAAAAGAACGGAGCATACCCGGTTTGGTCCAAAGTATCCTTAAAAGGGTAAATTTCTTTATCGGGATACGGCAGGCTGTCGAGGTCCGCGATCAAAGGCTTAAGCTTGTTCATGATGACATCGCTGCCGAGCGCGTAGGCAAGGTTTTCGACGCTCCTGTAATCCTGTCCCCGCTCGACTTTTATCAGGAACTCGGCGAAAGAATGCTCCGCTTCCCCGACAAAGATCGCGTCAAGATGCCTGGCTTCCAGGACACAACCGGGATTGATGGTCGGATGCACGCCTCCGCAAACGATGATAGCTCCGGGGAGCCGTTCTTTTATGCAAGCGGCGATCTCCTTCACAAAAACAAACTGCGATGAAACGCAGGTAAACCCTACTACCTGAGGCTTAAAATCAACGATTTCTTCAAATACTTTTCCGTAAGACGCCTTTTCCTTGACCAGGATGACTTTCGCGTCATGCCCGTTCTTTCTGGCGACACTCACGATAGATGCCAATCCAAAAGCGTAGGATTCCGCGTGCAGGCCGTTTATATTGGTGTAAATAAATACGATTTTCATTTTAGTTTATATGATCGGATCTCTTCTGTTTACCGGAAGGATCCCCCGCGTTACCTAATAGCTCTTTATCCTGTTCAGGACGGCCTGCCAAAATGGCTGCTCGGCCGACCCCTCTTTTTTTATATAATCATTTTTGTACTTACGGTAAACCTTGGCATCAACCGTCAACTCACCGGTAATATCGGCTTCAGTGCTACTATTAAGGTTATAAACGCTTTTGTTAAACTGCGTGGCGACGTTATGTATCCAGACCCCTTCAATGCTCCTGTCGAGTTCATCAGTCGTAACAAAAATGACTGGTTTATTATACAAAACAGCAAAATTAAGGGAAGTACTTGCATGTACGATCACACACGCACTATCTCTGATAAGTTCTGCCGTCTTGCCCTTTATCAGCTGCCTTCCCTCAAAATAATCTGGAAGCTTTTCGTATTGCGAACGCGGGTGAGCGGCGATAATAACACGCTTTTTATGCTGCGACTCAAGATGTTTAAAAAAAGCGCATAAAAGTTTAAAGTATTGATCCGGGCTGACAAAAGGTTTAACGCCAAGATACAAATATCCAGGATAAAATACCATGTCCTCATCTAAAAATACTATACGGTTTTCATCGACTTGAGGATTAACCTGTTCATTTTTCAGGAAAACATCGTAATCCAGGGTATGAAGCCACACGGTCTCTGTCTTTTCGTTAACCGGGTACTTATACATAACAGCTGATTTTTCGCCGCCTACCAGACGCAGTGCAGCAGGTTTTATCCTGAGAACTGCCAGTTTAATCTTGAAAAAGAAGATTTCCGCTATTTTTGCCGCGGTAAGGTTTCGTACTTTATTAAAGACCTCTTTTAAGGATATCCGCTTAATTATCTCGCGCACGCGGTAACTGCTGCAGGCGGTAAATGGCATAGCATTGGCCATAAAAACGCTATATTTGATTTTGTGCCTTGAAAGAGCTCTATAGAGGAAATAGGTATTAATGCCATAGGGCACAAAACAGATCACAAAACTGGCAGGTTCGGTTAAGAGAGCAACTGCCTCCAGAGCTTGGTCTTTTGAATTAATAAAACGCAGCCGTGAATAATTAAACGGCTTCCGCACTTCTATAGTTTCATAAACATGAGGGAACAAAAGAGGAGTAAAATCCCAGACTTCAACACTAAACCCGCTGTTCTCGAAACAATCGACGCCGAACCTGAAATAATCACGCTCAGAAAAAGGCCCGAGCACAAAATAGACTATTCTTTTTATCGTCATAGTAATTGTGTTTTGAATCCCATAATAGACTGAAGCTCTTTTCTCTCAGGCTCAAGAAAAAAGAAGCGGTACCCGGCAAGGATGGTTAAAATATAGGCTGCAAACATCTCCAACACGACCAACCACAGCGCGCGCGGCGGATAGAGCGCGTAAATCAAAAAAGAAATCCCAACGGCAAACAAACAAACGGGTACGTTTTTCTTAATGACCTGGTCAAAATATTCTTTGAAAGTGACCTTAAACACTTTAAAAACATGACGCATGATCAAGGGGAAATAAATACATATCATAGGAATACTTGTTCCCAAAGCAACTCCTATTATACCGAGTGAGCGCACCAAAATAAGGCTCAAGAGAAGATTCACCACTGCATTAAGAAAAAGCAGTTTAAAGATGATCTTTACCATTCCTTTCGCGCTTAAGATACCGGAACCTATCTCTAAAATACCGTTAAATAACCAGAAGCTCAGCAATATTTGCGCGGGGAGCACACTCATGATAAAGGACTCCCCCATCCAGGCGACAATGAAAGGCTTTGCGAAAATGATCGTGATCAAAACGATCGGCACAAATATGAACGCCACGTACTTGGTCCCTTTAAAGAAAAGCTGTTTTTGTTTCTCGTATTCGCGCCTGCCTTCCATTTCAGCATACGCCGGGAAGAGCGGCCCGCCGATCAGGCTGTTGAGCATGCGCAGCCCCTGCTGGATGCTAAAACCGACATTATAGACCGTAACCGCCGCGACCGAAACAAATGTCCCGACAATAATACTATCGAGGTTAAAAATTATGACCCCGGCTAAAGAACTCAAGAACGTATAAAAGCTAAAATCAAAAATCAAAATATAGACATCTTTCTTGAAACAGGGAAACTCAATACCTTCCTTAAGCAAGCTTGACCTGACAATACAATAAGCGCTTGTATACTTTAAAACAGTCAAGACTGAAGTAGTAACCAGATAAAAAACGATGCCGAGATTAAGCGAGAAAACAAAATAAGCTGCGGCGCCTGATAAAAGGGTGAAAATAATATTATTGAGCGCGAAACGGTCATAACGCTGATACCCCTGCAGGCAATGTTCAAATATCCTGCCCGGCCAAATAAACAGCGACGCACCGGCAGCTACCCAAAAAAGCTGCTTTATAATCAGCTTGTTATAACTGCCGACTTTAAAAAAGAATTCAAAACAGAACGAAAGTGAAAACAGCATTGCAGCGGAAATTATGCCGACAATAACAAAAAATGTAAAAGAAGCGCTGATGATATCCCTGACTTTTTTAGTATCGTCTTTCGAGGAAAATTCAGCGATATATTTAATGGCCGCCCCGCCAACTCCCATATCCATCAATCCAACATACCCCGTAAAAGTCATTACTAATATATATGCTCCATAGACTTCAGCACCGCTACGGAATACAATAAAGGGCAATACCGCTAAATTTATCAAAAATGCCGCTATTTGGCTTACGGCATTGTACTTTATATTATTTATTATTATTTTTAATCGTCGCATACCTATGAACGCTTCCAAAACCGTCTTATCACGGTCTTTGCCTTAACCAGCGCAAAGTTGATCTTATTTCCCCTGAACCGCCGGTCAAGCCGGCTTACGGGTTTACCGGGTTTAAAAACGGCAAAAAAATGTATTTTTTGGGCTTCTCCCGACAAACACAATCCAAGCCCTGCCTGAGCGCAATAACGCACCAGCGTGTACGGTGTAAAATAATAGGTATGCGCGTTCTGCAGTTGTCCGATAGTAAAATTCAAGATGTTCGGTACGGATATGTATACGATCCCTGCGGGCTTGCAGAAGCCATGGATCTTTTTTAATGCCCCGAGCGGGTCTAAAAAATGCTCTAAAACATGATTTAACACGATAACATCATATTTCCCCGTTACAGAATCAAGCGTGCCCTGCTGCATCGGTATTTTGTGCTGCTTTCCTAAGGCAACAAGGCTGGGGCTGTAATCAATCCCTAAAACAGAAGCCCCCTGTTCCATGAAGGGCAAAAGGTTCCATCCGCCGCCCGCGCCGATTTCCAGGACTGACGTAGCGCTATTGACGGGCAGCACCCTGGAAACCGCCTCTAAAATATGCCCGCCGTGTTTAAGCGTGTAGCGCGACTCATAGTCTGAAAGGTAATTCTCCCCGTCATAACAAGTCCGGTAAAGATCGGAAGAATAGAAATTAGCATATTCAGCACCGGTCATCCGGGGATTTGACAGGACCATGCCGCATTCACAGCATAAAACAGTATCCTGCAGCATGCCATAACGGTCAACGCGCGAGATCAAATCAAAACTATGGCAGCCGCATAAACAAACTACAGATTCAAACGTAATTTCACCATTTCTAACCTTACGATTAAATTCAGAAATAAGCTTTAATTGAGCCGGCGTGCATACAACTGCAGGCTTGCCAGGAATATTAAATTCACTTTGGAATAGGATTTTCTTTTTTATCTTAATCATTTCGGATAGGCTTCACTCCGGAGCCCAAAACCATTAATTCAACAGACCATCTAAAAAATTTAATGCCAGTGATTTTTGTCAATTTTCTCGCGACAGTTACTGAAAATAAAAGTTGAAAGAATCTGCAAACTATCTTTAAAGCAGAATAACGCCAAAGTATCGGAAGTTGATAAAACAGTTCAGCCCGAACATCTTTAAAACCGTAAACTTTCAGCAAATCACTGACAGAATTAATATCATAAGGCCTTGAATGAGTAAAATCCTCATAAAATACTTTCATCTGACTTACCCAATCCGGGGTCAATATGATAACTCTGCCTCCGGGTTTTAGCACCCTGACGGTTTCTTTCATCAGATTGTCCGACGTATACAAGTGCTCGATAAGGGATTTATGGTAGACTATATCGAACGTATTGTCTTCATACGGAAGCTTCTCTTTAGAAATATCCGCCTTTTTTATTTTGATACCGGCGAGGGTCTTCAGGCTCCGTTCCGAGCATTCTACCGCATAGCAATCAAGGCACAAAGATTGAAACGCCGATATAAATTCTCCTCTTCCACATCCTATTTCGAGCAACCTATCGCCTTTTTTCATGCCAAAGCGACTAAACAGATAAGAAACTAATTTAAAAGGATACCCGGTTTTGGGGGTTCTCTTTTCATCGTATACAACTGAAACATAATCATTAGTCATTTTTATTCATCTCTTCCACAATTTCTATAAAATTCCTTTCCGGGTCGCAAAAAAATACAACTTTCGCATAGCCATCGGGAGATACTTGAGGTAACGAATTAAATTTAATCCCCCTCTTTCTTAATTTTCCATACTCGGCTTCGATATCGTTAACGGTAAATGCAATATGAGAAAAACCCGTATTGCATAAATACTTTTTTATAGATATAGACCTGGGGTGAGAATCAAAACATAGCAGCTCAATAAGGCTACCGTCATCCGCTGCCATTTTTACCGTAGTAACCATTACTTTTTTAAGCTTAAGTATTGTGTCAATGTACCTACTTGATTCATTCTTCTTTTCAATTACTTTAAATCCAAGCAAATCCCTATAAAATCGTAACATTTTCTCTAAATCCTTAACGACAATTCCCGTATGGCGCAGTGCTTTCATCTGCCCTCTCCTGCTGCGATCTCTTCAATGGATTCCTCCAGGACCGCCAGGCCTTCCAAAAGCGCGTCATCAGTAATAACTAACGGCGGGCCAATTTTAATCGATTCCCTGCCGGTATGGACCAGCAATAACCCTTTCTGCATCGCTCGTTCACAGACCTTGCTTGGAAAGAGCGTGTCGATCTCCCCCGTCTGAGGATCAGTAAACAGTATGCCCGCCAATAATCCTTCGCCGAAAACATATGAAATTCTCCGCGGATACCGCAACTTCAGGCGCGTTAAATATGAATGTAAGATCTTCCCCTTACGAGCGGATTCTTTGACCAGGCCTGCCTCTTCTATCACTTCAAGATTAGCTAACCCGGCGGCGCAGCAAAGCGGGTTCGCTGAATGGGTGCTGCTCATTGAACCGACTCCAGGCAGGTCCATGAGCGCGCGCCTTCCGATGACCGCGGACAACGGCAGGCAGCTGCTTAAAGCCTTGCCTAAACAAAGCATATCGGGCTCAACCGCGTAATGCTGGTAAGCGAAGAGCTTCCCGGTCCTGCCGAAGCCTCCCTGAATATCATCGAAAACAACCAGGCATTTATGCCTCTTGGCGAATTCCGCGAGCTTCTGAATATAGCGGCGCGGATAAAAAATAGCTCCCCAACCTAAATACGATTCGATCATAAAACCGGCTATCGAATTGAAATCAAGGCCCTTTTTGCCCAACGCAGCCATATCTTCTTCAAAGCGCTGCCCCCAATCGTAATCCCGGGGACTCTCCATAGGCGCGCTCCAGGGATAGGGAAAAGGCAGATGATACATGTTCGGGTCCCGATACCCGATCCATGAAGATGACGCAGGGTTACCTTTAAGCATCTCAGCTGCCATCGTACGCCCATGCATTGCCCCCTGAAAAGAAACAATTCCGAGTTTTGAAGGAGTTATCGTTTGTCCGTACATGCGCATCAATTTCAAAGCGCACTCGGTAGCTTCAGTCCCGGAAGATAATAAAAACGCTTTTTCAAATTGTTTTGGCGTAACCGTGATCAACTTCTTCAGGAATCGCGCGCGCGCTTCATGGGCAAATACGTACGTATGCAATAATTTCCGGTTGAGCTGCTTGCGTAATTCTTTTATTACCCGCGGGTGGGCATGCCCGCTGTTAGCCACAAAGATCGTCGAAGTAAAATCGATCCAACGATTCCCCGACCTGTCAAAGACCTGAAAGCCTACCGCTTTATCCCAAACTACCGGAAGCTGTCCGTGCATAGAGTGAGCCTCGAATTTCTCTAAATCCCGAAAAATAGCGTCTGAACCGGGAGCGGGTATTTTGGTCTTTATTGTCCTGTTGCGCGTCTTAATAAAAGGGACGCTCCGCGGCGTCTTATCAAAAGTGTACGCAGCCATATCTTACTCTTCTCCGGTAAAATTATTCTTAAGATACTCGTGTAACGGTATCTTATTTCTTGTTAATTGATACTCTAAATATTCAAAATCATCCTGCCGGTCGACTTCTTTGACCACGCTCGTTACAAAACCAAGTATATCCGGGCCGTGAAGCTTACGCGTAGTCCTGAGGTAATCCGGTTTAATGATATCTACGTATCCGTTCGGATAATATGCCTTGGGGAGCAGCTGCCGGGGCAGATTGTAATATTCCGGCCGGCCGTCATCAGGAAAAAAACCCTGCAAACAGCCGTTCTCTCCCAATTGGAACATTTTATGAGGAGGCTCCGACATTTCATGGACTGAACGCAGCGACGTTACCTGGGGATGCGATTCAATGAGCTCAAGTGCCCGGGTGATCTCCTGCGCCTGGCGGAACGGTGTCGTCGGCCTCAAATGCACTAACAATGACGGGAGAGCGGAATTCTTATAGAGCCATTCGATAACATGCGAAAACAACTCCAGATCGGTAGCAGTGTCGCCTGAGATCTCCGCCGGCCTCATGAAAGGGACCTCGGCGCCGTAACGCTTTGCTATCGCGGCAATTTCCGGCGAATCGGTAGAAACGATCACTCGCTCTATGCCCCTGGCGAGCTTCGCGGCCAGGATCGAATACGCGATCAAAGGATATCCTCCTAAATGCTTAATATTCTTTCCGGGCACGCCTTTAGAACCGCCGCGCGCGGGTATTATAGCTACCGCTTTACTATGCATACGCACACCTTTCCTGACAGATTAATCGGGGGAAGTCGGAACTCCCCAAAAATGACAGTATGAACATAAGGGGACCTTATCTCTCCTGCCCTGCTTATGGAATCCGAGCCACTCCTTACGCTTTTCACAATTCCAGATTTCTTCCAGGGAGGAGCCATTGATATTGCCGATCACGCCCAGCCCCTTTGGGTCAAAGCGCACACAAATGGAAACCTTGCCTTCACGGTTAACGCAAAGGTGATGCAGGAAATCCCAGCAAATACCGACCTCAGGGATAGTAGGGTCCTTTTTACGATAATTAAAGCTGCCCAAAGGCGCATGGAGTACCCGTTTTATGATCAAGGCACCTAAACCGGCATATCGTTCAGGCGAAACATTGCCGATAAGCCGCAGCGTCGTAAATGGTTTCCTGTCGCCTTTTAACTTCAAGAATTCCTTTATTAACGCGAATTGGTCCTGGGCCTCTTCGTCATCCTCAAAAACGGATATAGAGAGCGTATCCAGGTTACCGATTATTTCAGAGGCTTTTTCCACGATCAATTTACCGTTGGTCACGATATTGGTGATCTGCTTTTTGAACAACCCGACGGCTTCCCCAAAACGCGGGTAGAGCAAAGCTTCCCCGTCCCTGTGGAACTGCACGACAATATCCGGCGGCACCTGTTGGGAAATTTTCCTCAGCAGCGCGAAATCCATGTCCCCGTAACTTAACGCCAGTTCGGGATGGTCCTTATCGACTTTTCTCCTGCCGCAGATCCAGCATTTTTTATTGCATCTGCTGGTAAGCTCAACATTAATACAGCTTAATCCATAGACATTCATAAGCAGCCGACTCTCCTTAGCTTCTTCATGATAGGTATTTCACTTTCATAGATACGGATCAAACCATCGCCCCGGGCCGCCTCCCAATTACGGATGTCAACGACAAGGCGCTTCATGCCCTGCGGCTCTACCGATGCTGCCTGGTCGCTTCCCCACATCGACCGGTCAAGGGTAATGTGCCTTTCCACGCAACAGGCGCCCAAAACGACCGCCGCGAACGTGGTATATAAACCTACTTCATGGCCCGAATACCCTATAGGCACATTAAACTTTCCCATGAGGGTCTGGATACCCCTCAAATTTAACTCTCCCGGTTCTGAAGGGTACGTGCTCGTGCAATGCATAATACTTATATTCTTATCGCCCAAAACTCCCACCGCGTGTTCAATGATCGGCATATCGCTCATACCGGTAGAAAGAATGATAGGCTTTCCTTCTTTTTTATGGTAGCGCAGCAGCGCGTCGTCGGTAAGCGAAGCGGAGGCGATCTTATAACACGGCGGGTCGAACCGGCGCATAAAATCAACAGACTGCTTATCCCAGCAGGAAGCAAACCAGGTAATACCTTTTTCTTTACAATAGGAATCGATGACCCTGTACTGCTCCAGCCCGAACTCAAGGCCGCGTTTGAGGTCGCCGTTCGTCGCTCCGAACGGGTTTTCCCTCGGCTTTGCCAATTCTTCCTTTGTGTAAACGATATCCACGGTCCTCTTTTGGAATTTTACGGCATTACAGCCGGATTCGACTGCCGCGTCGATAAGTTTTTTCGCGATATCAAGCGAACCGTTATGGTTAATCCCGATCTCAGCTATGACATAACACGGCTGTTCATCACCGATGAGCGTATTGCCTATTTTTATTGTCTTCTGAACCATTAACACCCTCCAGGTTAACATTTATCCGTTCTTTTAGAGTTTCCAGGTGAAAGCGGTAATTCTTCCTGTCTTCGCCGTTAGCTAACCCCAGCATGATCAATAAAGCCTTCCCGAAGCCATAAACAGAGATCCTGTTTACGGCAAGCGCTCCATTCCAAAACCATTCACCGGCGAGATCGATCATCCGGTACAAAAGAACGCTGTTTTTTAAAAGCTGTTTTAGCTCTCTTATCCGGCCTTGCCGCCTGCCAGGGAATTTCCAGCCATGAGCCTTCAGCCAGGAAATAGTGGTGAGCGCCGATATTTTGGCTTTCCATAATTTTACCTTCGCACGGTCCTCCTCTGACACATTGCAGTACTGGCGGTATTCGCTCGCATTCACGTCGGATACCTTGAGCAGATATTGCTCTTCCTCATCAATCGTGCTTCCCAACCAGCCGTTCGAGCGGATAAACTCATAGCAAGCCGTCCCGGGCAAAGCCTGTAAATAATTAATTGCCAGGAATTGCGGGTGCGCGAACTTTTCAGCCGCGGCATTAATAAAGGTGATCGTTTCCTGAATTGTTGAGTCATTTTCTCCCGGCATACCGATAACCAGCTGAATGACCGTATAAATCCCCGCTTCCCGGCACAGCCTGATCGCATTAAGGTTCTCATTTTTTGTCGCGTTTTTTCTCATCAGCTTAAGGATCTTATCGCTGCCGCTTTCTATCCCGAAATAGACCGCCGTCAAGCCGGCAGATTTAAGGCGCCGCATAATATCCGGGTTTTTTTTAACCAGGGATACGCGCGCCCCTCCTATTTGGAAAAGAATATCAAAGGGCTTAACCTGCTCAATGAACTGCTCCAGCCAAACACTGTCTTCCCCGAAACATTCGTCGCTGATGCAAAAAAATCCGACATTATAGCTATCAATGAGCTTTTTCATGGTATCGATCACCTTCATCAGCGGAATGACACGATACCCTTTTACAAAGCGATGGCAGAACGTACAGGAGTTTATACAGCCCTTTGAAGTAAAAATAGTGGCCATCTTTTTTCCGGAACGCTCAGGCTCATGCGCGCGCGGGTCACAGGAAAAATCAATTCTGGTGAGCGGGTCCTGGATATATTGGGAAATGACCGAACTTTTTTCCAATAACTCATAATCAGGCTCTTCTATTTTTCCGGCGGGGATGAGCTCTTCATGTCCGGTAAAGCGGCAGGAGCCGTTATCATCCAGAAAAGCAATGCCTTTGATGCCGGATAACCCCTCTCTGAAACGGCGCGGATCGGCGGTTTTACCCGATAGACGGGCGAGATTCGCCATGACCTTTTCGCCTTCGCCGATGACGCACACATCGACCGAAGTTTTGCGTAATATGACCTCGTATGCGCCGGCAAGATTGCCGCCCAATATTACCTTTGTTAAGGGCGAGGTTTTTTTGATAAGCAGGGAGAGTTGTTTTGTATACAGGTACCCGGTAGAAACAACAGCGCTTATGCCGACCAGATCAAACTGCTCCTTTTGGAAATAATTAAACAGTTCATCCGAGGAGGGCCTTTTCGCGTCAATATCATAAAAATGAGCGTCAAAACCATTCTCTTTGAGAGCGTGTATCAGGCTCGTGCAGGCAACCGGAGGAAAAGGGTCGGGATTTTTACGGATCGCTATGTTACACAATAAGATCTTCATAGTTTTATAAACGCCCCTGTTTGAATGAGCGCGTCATTTTTTTCGCCCCATATACAGCATGAACCCCAACATCACCGGAAGGATCTGCAACCGGTAACGGCAGACAGTGCCTAAATTATAACTGATGAATCCGTATGCCGCGCTCCAGCCAAGAATGAACAAAAATGCCCAGAGAAGCAGCGGATCGGACAATTCCTTCCAGCGGCCCCGGATCATCATTAACGTAAATAAACCCAGGAGCAAAACATCTTCCAGCCCGGCTATCAGCCCGAAAAGATTCTTTACTTCACCCGGTAAAGGCCTGAACAAAGCGGTAAACATTCCCCGGGGGACAAATTGGAGCATATCCCATCCGCGGCCGAACTTAACGCTCTGTTGCCGGCCTGAGACTTGAGTTTTACCGTCAGCTGCGCCTGTAGTTTTTCTGCCGCTGCCGCCCCGGGAGAAATCAATGAACTTTTCATTGGCCACCGAAGTCAAACTTCTCCCGGTGCCGACTCCAAGATAACTAAAAGCACTCTGGACAGAAACAGCTGAAATTAGAAATAAAGCGCACGAAAGCACCAGCATCTTGACCCTGTCGCTTTTTTTCATGCAGAAAATTGTTATAACAAGCACGGGAAACGCCATGATCACCCCCATCCAGGGACGCATGAACGTGATACTGAATACACCTGCCAGTAAAATACCCACGGATGGCCAGGAGCCTCTCCTCACCCAGGCTATAGTTCCGTAACAATATATGGTAATGGAAAATAACCCCAGAGGATCTTTACCGAAGGTAGATGACCAGAATAAGATTGAAGGAAAAAAAGCAAAAATATAAAGCAACAACACCTTTTCCCTTCGCAAAAAGGCGATAGCCGCGCGGTAAAAAATGAAAATAGCGGCCAAGCCCACAAAGCCAAAGCTGACCTTTACGGCATGATAGGAATCAAGGAGCAGGTCCTGGTGTAAACGGATGAACAGGATCGGCGGCAAATTAGGGCCGTCACAATATTTTTCATGCCACAGGCTCATATCGAAGCGCGCGCCGGAGAAATACGCGTACGAATCTATCTGATAGTGGTACTCGTAAAACAACATGACGCCCAGCATAACAAAGCATTTTACCGCCCAAACAATTGCCAGGGCTTTCTTATCTGATGAACTTACCGGCCAGAAAAAGATTGTGGTCCCAAGAAAAACAGCCCATAAAAGGCCCTGCAGGTAATCGATCCAGACAGATCCTTGCGGTATCCGCTTCCCTAAAAATTCAACCAGGTTAAACCACGCAGGCAAAGCTATGCACAAAAGGCCCATACTTAACGCAAGCGTAATTAACAGGAATAACGCGTGTTTTTTTATAAGATCACTTTGCATCGTTAATCCTTCACCGATTTTAATGAGCCGCGCTCCATAAAGGCAAAATACAGCATTAATCCGATAAATACAGGCAATATCTGCAATCTATAGCGGCAGACCGTACCTAAATTATAACTGACAAATCCGTATGCTGCCGACCAGAACAATATGACCGACAAAGCCCAGATAACCAGGGGGTCCTTAAATTTACGAAAGCGCGCCCTGATGACCGCGAATGTGAACAGAGCAAACAATACCAGGGCTTCTATTCCCGCGAGCAGGCCGAATGCGTTCGGGACCTCGCCGGGAAAGGGCCTAAAAAGGACGGTGAATATGCCCCGGGGTACAAAAATAAAAACATCAGAGATCCCTTTGAATTTCTTTTTCGCTTTCTTAGCCGCGGCGTTGAGCGCAGGCGCGGGTTTTAACGCTTCAGCTTCCGGAGCTTTGACCACAACCGCGCCGGACTGTACACCGGCAGCTTCACTCCGCGGTTTGTCTTCGAAGACAAGGCTGCCACCGTCAGCAAATCCCGCATATTTATCATTAGCTACTGTCGATAGGTCTTTAACCGAATTTAAATGAAAGGCATGCATGACCTTACTGGAAAAAAAAGCTATAACTAAAACTATCATCACTGAGACAATGATCCTGGACCTGAAATTCCTGACCGAGATCATTTGGAGCGTGACGATCAAAGCGGGAATTCCGATTATAAAACCTAACCAGTAACGGATCGCCGCGGATAAAACAATACCTGAAAGCATGATCATAGCCGACGCCGTCGATCCGGTCCTGGCCCATTTAATTACTCCATAACAATAAACGGCTATGCCCAGGAAGACAAACGGGTCCTTGCTTATTGTCGATGACCAGAAAAGTATCGATGGAAATAATCCGAAAATAAATAACAGCATCAGCCGCTCTTTTCGAAGAAAAACTACCGCGGCACGGTAATATATATATATCGCCAGAAGGCCGATCATGCCGAAAGTGACCTTTGAAGCGTGAAAGGAATCGAAAAAAGTATGCTGGTGCAGCCAAATTATAAAAACAACGGGAGAATTCGGCCACCCCATCTCCATCTGCTTCCATTGGGTTATATCATAGCGCGCGCCTGAAAAATAACCGAAAGCATCGGTCTGATAGGTGTACTCATAAACCAGCATAGGCCCTAACATCATAACGCATTTTATCGCCCACAAGCCCCAGAGCGCCTTTTTATCTTGAGAACTGACCGGCCAGGCCCCGATCGTTAAACCCAGCAAGATCGCCAGCAACAGCCCTTTCAGGTAATCCGTGCGGACATCAACCTGCGGGATGCGCTTGCCTAAAAAAACCACGATATCCAGGATGGCGGGAGAGAAAACAATAAAGCAGACTACGCCGAAAGCTAATAAAGCCTGCAACAAGACCTTAGCTTTAACCAAACCATTCGTACCTGCCTGCAATTTCATGGTATCTTCCCTTATTTTTTGCATAAAAAATGCCAATACGGCAACGATTCGGAAACAACGACTTCCCGGAATGAATCCCTCAGGCCGACGATCTCTTTTTTACTAAAGCGCTGCTCTATACGCGTAAAGAACCGGTCATAGACATCCTGGCGGATGCGCGATAAAGTTTTCCCCTTATAACCGTCATAGAGCGGCACAGAAAAACGAAGCTTCATTTTATGCAGTAAACCACCCAGCCAAACCAGCGGCAGATATACCGTTACCGCGACAACATTGGTAAATGCGCAGCGAAACGCGTCATTCCTGAGGCGCGAGACCGATAACCGGATAACATTTACTAAAGAAAGCAGCGTTTGAAAGAACTTCGGCCGGTTATCGAGCGAATAATATAAATATATCAAGAGGCTCGAAGAGAATTTCTTAAGTTTCCTGACGCTTTCTAGCGCGTTGGCCGGCATATGATGCAAAACTCCAAGGCAAAACAGGAAATCGGCAAACGCCGCCGAGAAAGGGAGCCGGTTAATATCAGCCATAAAGTAAAGAACATTATCACTCGGGCGCAGGTTTTTCCGGGCCACGAAGATCGCTTCCGAGAAATCAACAAGGACTAATTCACGGCACTTATCCCGCAAAAAAAAGCTCCAGCGGCCGATACCACAGCCTAAATCGCAGACACGCGCATTTTTGAGCTCTGAGAGATCAATAAGGTCGAAATATTGCGCAAACTCTTGCCTGTGCTCCGGTAAAATATCAGGGAACTTCTGCCATTCCTGGCCGAAAGTAAACTGTATATCCTGCGCGAAATCTGCCGATGCTGCCCCGGTAACGGCGCCTGCCTCCAGCTTCTTACGAAGCAAAGGCGGGTATTGATCCTCATCGAGTAAAACAATGACATCATCAACGATCATATACCTGCGGCCATTAACCGTAAGAGAATCGCTTTTGAGCTCAATATCCCGGGACCCGAAAATATCCTGCAGGCTTTTAAGTTTAGAAGTATAATACATCATGATATTTCCTTGCCCATGAGGACCGGACGGCGTAAAAGTTGTTTTGTATGCGCGTTAGAAAGCACGCGTCCGATACCTCCGGGATCATCCCCGAAGATCTTAAGGTTGCGCCGTATGTAATCCTTTTGCTCTTGAGTTAATACGAATTTCCAGGTTACCGGGATTGGGCTGGCATACCGGCTTATATCCTTCGGATTATTCCCGGATACAAAGCGGTTCATATCGTATTGGAACGTTTCGACCACTTCTTTATCCAGGTTTTTCACTATGTTAGCCAGCCGGGCGGCGTCCCAGCGGATAGCCGTATCAAAAATCACCTCTCCCTCGGAGGCACACTCCTTCGCTTGTCTGCACATACTCCTCACCACGGATCTCACGAGATCAGCCATTTGGTCAAAATAATGCGTCAGCGCGTACGCTTTAAAGGTGTATAATAAATTAAACCCGAGCTGGCCGTTTACATAACGTTCAATAGTGCCGGGCTTTTGAATAAATTCTTCCAATTTGTCCCTATTATCCCAAAGCTCAGCTTGCGTATGCCGGGAAAAATCATTGAATAAACCCTTCAAGCCGCTTTCAGGGATTGCTTCCTGGATCAATTCAAGAAACCTGAAAATAGGCCACTCGTAAGCTTTCATTACGGTCATAAGGGTGCCAAAAACAGTATCATTATAGAAAATAGTGATAACCAGGTGCATGACCCGGCACGCGATATAATCCTGAAAAGACATGGCATTACCGGCCACGCATGTTTCTTCTATATCGGCAACAACAAGATCCTTGTTCCCGAAAGGATATATCCCAAAGGCGCGCGGTAAAACCCGAAAGCGCGACTGCATGCCGTATTGCCTGCGTGTTTGTTCAGTCGACAATTCGCTTCCCGATAAGATCATCAGCTGATAGGGGATGACTTTATTAAAGCCCGAGTTCACAACGGTCTTAAGGGTCTTGAGATGCGAATCCCTGGTCTCTCCGGGCAAACCTAATATTACTTCACAGTATGAATTGGCGTCGACGCCCCTGGCCTCTTTTGCCAGCGACATGAGCTCATCCGCTGAAATATTCTTTCTTTTGATGTTATCGAGCACATCTTTATCCAGCGACTGGACAGATCCGGACAAAACGATCCTTCCTTCAACGATGCGCGCGATTTCAAGGATACGCTGCTTCTGGTTCTTACCTGTCGAGGTATTTATGTGATCAGGCCAGCCATAAAGTTTATAGGAACGAGCGAGCGCTTTGGCGGTTTCAATATCTTCTTCATACATCCCGAAATTAGAGTCGCCGATATACAGGTCGCTACGGCCCCCCTGCGCGCGGACAAGGGACATTTTCCTGCCGATATATTCAATTTGCTCGCGTAAATAGGCAACGCTGAATTGAGAGACCTTACTGTAGTAACTGTTTCCCTCGGTGCAATAGGTGCAGCTGAAAGGGCATCCCCGTTTGGTCTGAATAAGCGGCCATAGCCGGCCGTCAAAGAATTCATCGAATTTGCCGTTAACATACGCGGAAGGGATCTCATCCAAATTCTCAAGCCGGTGCGCTAATCCCCGCTCGGGAAGGAACCTTCCGGATTTATCTATTGCCTGGACCGAAGGCATTCCACTACCCGCTTTGATCGTTTCAGCGTCCATCCCGGCGGCAGTGAGGCCCGTAAGCAAATTAACGAACGCCTCTTCGCCTTCATGGAGGATATAAAAGTCGATCTCCGGATGCACCCTTAGAAAATCTTCCTGTTTAAGGCGTTCCAGAGGATAATTAGGGCCTCCCATTACCACAATAAGCTTCGGGTTATACGCTTTTAACCGCCGGGCTATTGCTAAAGACAATTGGGAATTCCAGACAAAATTACTAAAACCTATTATATCAGGGCTTACTTCCTGAAAAAATGCCTGAGCTAATTTATGAGGATACCGAAAAAGACGTATTGGTTCTTGAAGCTGAATCTTACTCTCGGCATAGGTAGCGATACAACCGATAGCCAACGGAAAAGTATCGACACCGAGAGATTGCCCGTCGATACCTGTATGCGTCAGGTCCGCCAGCCACACCTTCAGCCCGGATTTATTTTTGTCCTGTGCCATCTTATTCCCGCTGGTTATCATTGAAGGACAGATTGGAATAAACGGTCCCATTGCGTTAAATAAACGCTTTCACTATAGGCGATGTCGGCATAAGCTTTTCCTCCGACTGCCGCTTCCCGGCGCTTTTGAGGGTCATTCATGAGCGACTCAAGATTACGTATCCAGTCGCCGGTATCGCGGCAACACAACTCCTGGCCGCATTGTTTCATTACCCGTTCATAGGCGGGAGTGCTTGAAACAACAACAGGCAACCCCATCCTCCAAAACAAAACAAGCTTATTTTCGGGTTTGCCCCGCATAAGAGGATTATTGATATCTAACGGGATTATCGCGATATCGCAGCCGGTAATAATACGCGAAAGCAACTCTAAATTCCAATGATAGAGGTACACC
Organism: Candidatus Omnitrophota bacterium; assembly: GCA_041650835.1. Lineage (GTDB taxonomy): Bacteria > Omnitrophota > Gorgyraeia > Gygaellales > Profunditerraquicolaceae > JBAZTA01. The sequence continues at coordinate 105,053 of JBAZKL010000002.1, read as the reverse complement.
AGAGAGCCTTTTCCGCCGGCTGTATTGGGAAGAAAATTCTCACCGAACATCCGTTTCAATTCATGTATGACCGAAACATTACGGTATAAATTCATATATTTCCTGCGCTCCAGGTCGGTGACCAAATGCAAGGAAATCGGATAATTCTTGCGCAACGCTTTTATCGCTTCTTGAAGGTGGCTAAACCCGCTGATATTTTCAGCCTGCCCTTCCCACACGAGATTAATACGTTTACCCGTTGAATAATCAGTCTTAACTTCATGGACTATTTGGAATTGAAAATCAAGGATGACATGGACCGACGCGCAAAACCGGGAAATATCCTGCTTTTGTTCCTGCGTGGTACAGACAACAGCGTTGGAGCGCGAACACATTTCCTGGATAGCGGCAGAATAATTGAGCCTCAAATGTTTATGCTCTCCCCCCGCGTACTTAGCCAGTCCGCGCAAAGCGCCTTTTAAATCGTAGGGAGATACGGCCAGGTAGGAATCTACGATAAAATAGATCATTTTGGCGCTTCCCTTATAGCGGCTCCAAACACTGATGTCAGCCCGGGGAGAAAGGACAATAAGGTCGTATTCCTTGTCCGGGCGGGCGATCTCGAAGCTCAAATCACGCTTTCGGGCGTAATAAAGGAAATTCCTCAAGTCAAAGGGGTGGCGTAATGAATCATTCATGGGGACAAACCCAATACGCATTCCGGACATGCTCATACGGTACCTTTAAACCGTTTAAAAAAAAACGGTGTCAGACCAGGTTCTGGTCGTAATAAGTGATACGGGTGCCTGCGTTCTCGAATTTAAACGGCAGGTGATAAAGACCGGCAAGCGCTCTTGCCACGGCTTTTTGTTTTTTCGGCTCCACGAAAAACAGCAGGAATCCTCCTCCTCCGGCGCCTAAAAGCTTGCCGCCAAGAGCGCCCGCAGAGATCGCACGGTTGTAATATCCGTCAATTTCTTCAGAAGAGATCTCTTCGGTAATGCTTTTTTTTAAAAGCCATCCCTTATGCAATAACCTGCCGAATTCCCGCAGATCAGCGCCGCTGGAAAGGATCTCCCGCAAAGGAGCGACCAACCCCCTCATTTCAGCGAGCACATGCCGCTTTTCCTCTGTCTTGGTGTTTTGAATAGATAAAATATCATGGGCATCGCGTTTAAGAGAGGTATAAAACAGCATCAAACGTGTTTCAATGGATTCTTTTATTTCAGGACGGTAGAAAACCGGCTCCACCGAAACTGTGCCGTCGGTATGAAAGGTAAAGACATTAAGGCTGCCGTACGCGGCGGCATAATGGTCCTGCTTGCCGATCTGACGTTTGAGAATATCGATTTCAAGATGAGAAGCCATAGCGGCAAGAGCGCCTTTGGTCACCATTTTTCCTTTTAACGCGAAAAGCGCGTGTAAAAGCCCGACAGCAAAAGAACTCGACGAGCCTAATCCGGTATTCGCCGGAATGTCGGCGAACGTGGATATCTCGATCGGAATATCTAAATCCATGATCTTAAGGGCTTCGCGCACGATCGGATGCTCTATATCTTCGATCTTATCCTTAAATTCGACCTTGCTCCAGTTGATACGGAACTTATGCTCGGAGATCGCCGTTTGGCGCTTCACCGCCACATAAATATACTTATCGATCCCGGTACTGATAACCTGGCCGTCCTCTTTGGCAAAAAACTCCGGCAGGTCGGTGCCGCCGCCGGCAAAACTGATGCGAAAAGGAGTCCTCGATATGATCATGCGCTCACCAAATCTTCAACTGCTTCGGTTAAATTCTTAACTACATACCGGGGATATTCATCCGGCTGCAGCTTTCCCAATTCTCCTGCCGCTCCGGTATAAACACAGCCGCATCCGGCCTGATAGGCTGCCTGGCAATCACGGTAATCATCGCCGATAAAAAAAGTTTTATCTAAACGAAAGAGCCATTTGCGGGAGGCCTGAATGAAAAGCCCCGGTTGGGGCTTACGGCAAAAGCATTTCTCATCCCAGTGGTGCGGACAAACAAAGATATCGATAATATGTATCCCTTGCTCCTGAAGCACTTGGATCATTCGTTCATGGATATCATCAACAGCCTGAGCTGAAACCATTCCCCGGGCAATACCTGCCTGGTTTGAAATGACAATAAACGAATAACCGGCAGAACTCAAGCTTTTCATCCCCTCGATATTTTCGCGAATGAATGAAAATGCGCTCCAGGAGGATACATATTCACCGCGCGGGGCCTTCTTATTTATAACTCCGTCACGGTCAATAAGCAGTATTTTCTTAGGCTGCAGATACTTTTCAGTAAGCCTCAAACGCTCCATGTCAGAGATACTGTAATACGGCTCCAAAAACAGCATCCCGGCCACTTCTTCCGCCGATACTAAGGACTTTATTATATCAGAAAAGCTTACGTTTGAACAAGTATAATATTCGAATATTTTCCTGCTGGCAACCATATACCCCAGTTCAACCAGGTGCAAACCTTTCCCCTGGCGGGAGCTATCGTAAACTTCCACGGTACTATCTTCCCCCAGGCGAATATTACCCTTTTCTTTAGGCGTAACAATAAAGCTAAGCAGTTTTTTATGCTGATCATAGAATGTCATGCTTTTTTTTAAGTTAAAGGTGAGGAAATTATCGCTATACAAAAGCAGAAAATGATCCAGGAGCAGGTCTTTTGCCTCAAAAAGCCTTCTTCCGGTCTCCCATTCTGCCGGGCCATGGGAATATTTTATCTTCACTCCCAGCTTTCGACCATCGCCGAAATAATCCCTGATCTGTTCTCCTAAATATCCGGTCATCAAAACGATTTCACTGATACCGTTATCTTTAAGCTGCAAGATGAGATACTGCAAAAAAGGAATACCGTTAAGCCTTACCATCGGCTTAGGAACAGTATCCGTTAAAGGGCGTAAACGAACCCCCTGCCCGCCGCACAAGAGAGCCGCCTGCTTAATGTGAAGCATTCGTTTTCCTCAATTCGCGGATAGTTTCTTCAATACCTTTTTCAAGAGGCATCAAAGGCTTCCAGCCTGTTTTAACCGTCAAAGCGGTAATATCCGCCCAAAAACCGCATTTATCGCCGGATTCTTTATTGATACCATCATTGCCGCGGCAACCGAGAACTGCGGCAACACATTCACAAACACTGCTCACCGGGGTCAATTTCCCCGAACCTATATTAAAAATACCCCGTAATCCTTCTGTTTCTATTAAGGCTTTAATAGCCAGGGCGACATCGCAAACGTAGACAAAATCGCAGGCTGCGCGGGGATTTTTAACCGCCGGCTCCCGCCCTTTTAAAAATGAGGAATAACACGTTGGTATCAATGACGACTCTCTCTGGCCGGGCCCGTAAACAAAGAATATCCTTCCCCAGATAAGATCGAAGCTTTTTTCCTGAGACAAGCTTTCTCCAACTATCCGTAGAGCAGTTTTAAAAGCGGCGAAGCGGCTTAATCCTGCAGGCACATGGTTTTCTTTTGCAAGCCCCTCGATCGCGCCATATTCCCAGCAGGTGCCCGCGGAAAAGACCTTTTTACATCCAAGCGTGCCCAGGGATTCAAACAAGCGGGCGCTTAAGTCAAAGTTCTCTAAACATGCCTCTAAAGAGTAATCCGGCAGCCCTTTCCAGGCTAAATGGATACAGGCGTCGGGAGCAAAATCGAACAGCCGCTTTTCCCATTTTTCCCGTTCGGATAGATCAGCCTGAACAAAAGAAACGTTTTGTTGAGCAGAATGCTCCTGCTTTCTGGAAAGTAACAGAAGCGTGTGCTGCGACAACAGCGGTATCAAGTGGCTGCCGATAAATCCAGTGGCTCCGGTAATGAATATGCGCATAGGTTCCAATGAGTAGCTATCTTAGGACAATAAAATAAACCCGCTCACCTGTTACAGACTTCACGCCCACGGTTTGAGGCATTAACCAAAATCGTCGCTCAACAAAGAGCGCATACAACTCTTCATTCTGTTTAAACTGCCTGCGGGTCAAAATCAGGATAACTGCGGTCTTTGTCTGAAATAACGCGAGGTTCACAAGGCCATGTAAACTTAAATAAGGGGTCGTTATAACGGAATCCCCTATAGGCTTCAGGGACATAAAATTCCGACATATAATACAAAATCGAAGTATTATCTTCAAGTGTTACATATCCGTTCGCGCAGCCCGCGGGAAGGTGCAAGCTCAGCGGTTCATCGGCGCTCAGCTCAACAGATATCCATTTGAGGAATGTTGCGGAATCAGGCCTGAGATCGACAATAATATCGTGGATAGCGCCTGAAATACAGAGCATGGTTTTATGCTCCTGGTAAGGCTTAAGCTGGTAATGCATACCCCGTAAGGTATGGGCTTTATTATTCTTAGACACATTGGTCTGCAGGATCCCGGCGTTCAATCCATGAGCAGCAAATTCCTTCCGGCAAAAATGCCTGAAGAACTCACCCCGGCTGTCTTTGAACGGCTCAGCCGCGATAAGGAAAACACCCGGTATTTTTTGTTCGTAAAATTTCATGGTCACAGAGAAATAGTGTAAGGCGCGTGCTTCAGCGGGACAATGACTTTTCCGTGGAAACGGTACTTGTGCTTGAGCAGCGCTATGATCTCATCCTTAAAGTTCCACGCCAATAAAACGACAATATCGGGCTTCAAAGCGAAAGCTTCCCCCGGAGAAACGATCCTGATATTTGTCCCCGCCGTATAGCTGTTATGCTTCAAAGGATTTTTATCGGCGATACAAAGCAAATGCCCGGCATTGATAGCGCAATAGTTAAGCAGCGTCGAACTCCGCGCTGAAGCGCCGTATCCGATCGCGCTTTTTCCTTGCGCCCGGGCTCCCTCCAGCAACGCGGTGAGCTTTTTACGATGAGCCAAACAGCCGCGCGCGAACGCCTTCCAGAGCGACAGGGTATTGAGCCCGTATTTTTTTTCAAACCCGATCTTTTGTTTTAATTCACCCGACATGGATTTCTTAATATTGTTATGGGTAAAATAGATCACCAGGGAGCCCCCGCTGATAGGGCTCTTCATAATATCGAAAGCCGCTAAACCATGCATCTTGAGCAAGAACATAATGCTCTGGAGCGAAAAATAGAACAAATGCTCATGATATATGGAATCATACTGCAGGCCGGCGACTATCTCCCGGGAATAATGGAATTCGATCGCCCCTATCCCTTCGGGAGCCAGGCAGCGCTTTATCCCGGCAACGACCCCGTGCACATCCGCGACATGAGGAATAACATTGCGGGCAAATACGAAATCAGCCATACCTGCTTGCGCGACAACCTTACGGGCGGTCCGCTCATTAAAGAATTCAGTCCATGTCGGTATTCCCTGCTTTCGGGCAATAACCCCGATGTTTTCTGCCGGGTCGATACCGAGCACGCGGCAGCCGTTTTTCCGGAATACTTTTAAGAAGGTGCCGTCATTACTGGCTATTTCAACGACGAAAGGCTTCTGCGCCGGCAGGTGTTTTTGAGCGGCTTTAAAAAAAATACCCGCGTACTCCCGGGCGGTAGCAGAGGTTCCCGTCACCCAAACATACTGTTTAAACAAATGCGCCGGATTCACGGTCACGGTCAGCTGGATAAGAGCGCAATTCGCGCAGCGGCACAACGCAAGAGGAAAAACCGGCAGCTTCACGGCGGGATCCCTGCGCAGGCTGTTCGCGGGAGGCTGTTCCCCCAGGTCAAGGAAGGTTTTGATATGTTCGCTTCCACAGATCCGGCAGCGCGTGATCGTTAAGGATAATTTTTTTGACATTGATCTTTACGTAATTTTACGCTTCGTATCGCTTGAGCGCAATTCACTGTCAAGCTGACGGGATTGTATCATATGCTCCAATTGCTTAAGGCGGTTAGTCATTCTCCCCCTGAATTGCTCTTCAGTAAAATTTATTTTCTTGAAAAACTCTACCAGCTCTTGCCCTCCCCTGATCAAATCCCATTCCGGCTTGAAATAATCCTTTAATACGGTAAGTATCTTCTTAAAGCTGACGCGATAGGTCCGGGAATCTTTCCCGTGCTCGCCGGTAAAAATAAGCTTACTCCCCTTTACCACGCGTTGCGCTGCTTCCCCGAGGTCGCGGACGGTAAAATTACCGTTCGGGATGCCCACATTAAAGGATTGCCCGGCGACCAGCTCAAGCGGAGCAACTAATCCGGCGATAAAAGCGTTTGACACGTCCCTGATGTGCACCACCGGCCTCCAGGGAGTTCCGTCGCTTTTGATCTCTATCTTACCCGTAGTATAAGCGCATCCGACCAGGCTGTTATAGACGATATCGCAGCGAAGCCGCGGGCTTACGCCGAAAACAGTCGATGGACGAAAACACACCACCGCGAAATCGCGGTTGCCCATTTCCCGCAATTTCAATTCAGCAAGCCACTTTGTTTTCGCGTAGACCGTGATCGGGTTCTTCTCGCTGTCATCTTCATCAAGCTCGCCGTCAAAATTAGAAACCCCATACATACTTTGAGATGACGAATAAATAAAGCGTTTAACGCGCGCCTTTTTCGCTAACGCCGCTAAAGTAACGGCTCCCTGATAATTGATCTCTTGCGTCAAGCGGGGATCGAGTGAGCCTAACGGGTCATTAGAAAGCCCGGCGAGATGAATGACCGCGTCAAAGCCCTCCAAATCCTTTAATTCCAGGTCACGGATATCTTTCGTGATCTTCTTATACGAATGCGTAAATGAGCACAGGGAGTTCTCCCCGTAATAGTCAACATCATATCCTACGATATCGTGACCTTTCTCAATAAGTATCCCTGTCAACACTGCCCCTATATATCCCCGGTCGCCGGTTACTAAGATCCTCATATTTTCGCCTCAATTTTCATTTAACACCTTGCCGCTTTTATAAATTCGAATATAAAATTATATACCTGAGCTCATCCAAAGTCAATCCTGTTTCACGTATACGCAAGAACACTTTTAAAGGGCTATACCCCGCGCTATTTCTTCAATTGAGGCTTACTGACCCAATCGGCAAACTCTTTTATATTCGATATGCCTTCCAGGGGGAGCGCTCCCTGCCAAAGGCTTTGTACTTTAGATCTCCTGGCTCCCGACAATACTGAAAATAGCCGCTGCCAACTCTGTTTATCAAAAAATATCGTCAAGAGGCGCAGCCAGTCGAAAAAAGATAACTCACCCAGCCAGCGGGCAATATCCATCGGCGAAGCCGCCCGGGAGCGCAGCTGAAGATACCACGAATAAACCTGCCGGCGCACGTAACTGGCCCGGCTGATCCTGACCCGGGATAAATACTCAGGGTAATTGGTTTTTAAAAGCTCAAGCCACACGTACATGCAATTATTAAGCTCTATGCCCGGAAGCCTGCCCTTAAAATCAGAGCTGATCCCAAGGTATTTCTTGCCCTCTTCCTGTTTATCGCTGTACACATAATGGCCGAATGATTTTGGAGAAACACCGACTACCAGCATTTTCTCAGGGAGAAAAACCCAGGAATGAGCGGTCAATAACAATGAATTCAACGCGTAATGGTCGGGGAACGGCGGTTGAAAAGCCCCCCCGGGGATCTTATTCATTGCCTTACGAGACATTAATGTCGTCTGCATGTTCAGCGGGATACGGTTACGGAAAGAGAACATATCGCGCACGATCGCGAATCTCTTCTCCGTCAAGATCAAGCCTTCTTCCGCAAAATCAGGCCCGTAGTTAAAGAAAGGATCCTTATAAAAACTGCCCGCGTTTCCGCTGACCGACTGCGGCGCGACATAACTATACGCGTTATAGGTTACACAATCCGGGTCATAGTACTTCTTTAAAACTTCCTGCATACGGGTGAAATATCCCGGCAGTAAACAATCATCGTCGCCCATCATCAAACAATACTCCCCGCTGCTGGCTGCAAGCGCGCGGTTCCAATTATCGGTAACGCAGACGCACTCCTCCAAACGGACGACCTTGAGCCGCTTGTCCGATCTGAAGGAATCCAATACCGCCTGAGTACTGTCGGTATTAGCGTTATCGGAGACAACCAATTCCATGTCGTCATACGGCTCCTGGAGCACGGAGCTGATGCAATCAGCGAGGTAGCGGCCGCCGCAACGTGTGGGCAGCAACACTGAGAATCTCATAGCCTCTCTCCCCCGTTTTGCCGCTTATAGACCTCTTCGGCATAACCGCTGCGCACCCAGGATGCATTCCTTGAGAGCCGCTTGAATCCTCCGACGTAAGACATGATCCCCGGGACATATACCTGGGGCTTTTCATAGACGACATTATAAGCCTCATGATTATAGCTGAAGAATATGCCGCTCAGCTTCTTTCGAGCGTACCGGATATAATTACCGACGATCTCTTCTGTCATCTCGGGCATGCTGTTCTCATTGATAAGCAGATCGATCTCATAGCTTATTTCTTTCTCATAGGCGACATGAGGCAAGACTGATACCAGGGTATTCTTTCCGTGAGGCTCACCGTAGAGCCTGACGTTTAAAACGCCAAACGCCTTTGCCAGAAAATATCCCTGTAAAACGTTAATGAGCGGTAAATCGATGACCGTATAATCGGCTACCGCGATCTGTTTTAAGTTCATGACCCAGTACGCCAGCCCCCCGAAACCCGCCCCGATCTCAACAATATGCAATGGCTTATCTCCGAGCGCGAGATGCTCCCTGACGGCCTCCCCCAGGCGTAAGCCGACATACAGATGCTCGGGATGCTCCATAGTGATCAACGAATCATTTACCATAACGCCATACGGCGCGCCGATATCGGGAAAACCGATCTTTACGCCCAGGGCTTTTTCTATTTTTCCCACGACCTCACCCAATCCGTTCTTCAGGGCGTACGCCTTGGTTCCCTGTTGCGTGGATTCAAGCCGCACCACGCCCAGATATTCCGCCAGGGACACAACGTTATCCTGATATTTCATGGACCAGATCTTTTTTCCGGCTGAGCCCCTGGCATGCGAGACTAAACTGCCGGATGCTAAGCCATAGACGAAATCCGACCTGAACATTGACGCCAGCAAAAAAGCGAGCTCCTGTTCGTCAGCTTTATCGATGGCAGCGATCAACAATCCGCAATTCCTTTTGATCTCCTGCGACCAGAGGCGGCTCGTATTTTTCTCATTCAAAGAGCAATCAGCCGTCGCTTTACGATAAGCCGCGATAAGGCGCTTTGCTAAAACGATATCGGGCGCGGCTACAGGCAAAGGCTCCCGAAATGAGATCTTAAGCGTCGGGACCTCGTTTAAATGAAAGATCCAGAGATAATGCCTGAGATATTTAAGCAAGTCATAATTTATGAGCGAGATCCCCGCGGCCCTGAATAAATAACTATTTAATAATCTTCTCATTCCGCTCTTTATCGACATAAAACCTTTCCCGAAGGCGCGATCAGATTGCGCGCTTATTTCTGCGAACGATCTTTAAAATATTCCAGGAATTCACGGGCTACCAATGTATGGCCTTTTTTATTCCAATGGCAATCCCCTTGCGAATAATACGTATTGATGAAGATCTCCCTGTTTTCCTGAGATTTACCATTGATCCACTGCGGGTAAAAACTGTAGAAATCAACGCCTTTGTTCTTACACCAGCCGCTCCAAAAAGAATCCTGCTTGGAATTAAAATCGCCGTATGAGATCTGTTGCGGCCAGGGATAGACACAGACGGTAAGCTTTATGCCGTGTTTTTCAAGTAATTCATGAAGCTTATCCATATAACGAGAAGCCTTCAGCAGGCCTTTTTGGCCGTACGTATCAAAAGCGTGCCGATCTATCGTCCAATAATACTCCATCGCGAATCCCCGGTGCCCATACGCGTTGAACTTCGCGCGCAACTTTGTTAAACCCGGGTATATGAAAAGCGAGCCGTCGATCGCCATTAATTTTATATTAGTTAAGATGCGTTTGGCGGTATTGACCGGTCCGGGGGCGCCCTTAAAAGCGTCCGCGGCATCCAAATATTCGCTTTTATCCTTTGCTACGATACAGCCCTCCTCATCCATGCAATAGCTCATGACCTCATCCGTGATATCGGAAACATCAAGGAAAACAACGACTTCATTGAACTTCACCCCTGCCTCTTCCAATAAGTACTTTATTTTTCTCCAGTATATCGACGGCGAGTACGAACAAACTGCCGCGTTCAACACCTCGATCCCCCGTGTTGATAGTTCGCGGTCGATCTGCCCGACAAAAGTATCTTCATAATCAAAGCCTATCCCCTCGGTAAAAGAATCGCCGATAAAAAGCATGCGGTATGTATCAGGGATAGGCAAAACATCCCTCACTGTTTTATCTTTAAACCCGAGAGAGTTAGTACAAACCTTATACTTAAAGTTCCTGTACTGGGCGCGGGGGATAAGCTTGTTTTTCGCCAGGTCATGGTGATACAGGCCCGAACGCACGCGGTAACTTTTCTCTACCGCGCTTTTGACCCAGAGGCTTTCGTTCCACGAATACCCGTTTATGATCTTATAGAGCGCTCCCGCGATAAGATCGAAGATGATAATAAGGAAAAAAACAACAAGGAAAATGGTAATAACCGGGTGCTTTTCAAACCGGTTCCCCGATATTATTTTTTTATGATCCATCAAACAAAGTCCTTCCTGAAAATAACCGTGTACGCGCTTGAGCGCCCGGCCCTGCGGTCAAAAAAAGCCATCACGAGCGAAAGCATAAACCCTAAGGCATACGCTATTATCTGAAACGATTTATGAGAAAAGCGGTTCATTAAATAACGCTGCCAGCCGAACCTGTTCCAACTCCGGGCGCCTTTATCGTTAAAACTGACCAGCACCGGCTTTAACCCCAGGCCATAAAGATGCTTTACCAAAAGCTCATACGGGATCAGCCAAAGATGGCGCGGGGCATCAACATGCGGCCACAGTGCCCCCTGGAGCCGGAATTGAAATGCGGCGGGGTTAGGCGTGGCAATTAAAAGCAGGCCCTGGCTATTGAGCTTTTGGGCTGCCTTATCGATAAATTCCCAAGGCGCAGGCAGATGTTCAAGAACATGCCATAACGCGATAACATCGCAATTCTTTATCTGGTCAAGCGCCGTATGAGGAGAATCGCTTTGGATCGCTTTGACGCCGATCTTATTTGATAGAAATTCGCAGCACTTCTTTTCCTTTTCAATTACTTCAACTTCAAAACCCGCCATCTTTGCCTGGTAGGCGAAGATCCCGAATCCCGGGCCGACCTCAAGCAGCCTGCCGCCTTTAACAAAAGCAGTGACCATTGAAAGCTGATATGCCTCTTTACCGGCAACTTCTCTGACTTTTTCCAGCCGCGGCGGGCAATAATATTCATCCCCGTAATAATCGTCCAGATTATCGGGGACATTGGACAAAAAAGTCAAAGCACATTCAGGGCAAAAGCGATAAAGGAAGATTTCCTTTGTGGCTTTTCTGTTCACATCTTTAGTTTTAAAGGCTATTCTCGAATCTTTTTTACAACGCGGACAGGTTTCCTGCATACGCTTATTTTATCCCTTCTTCAAATTCAGCTTCCACCAATCTATGGTTTTATCAAGTGCTTCGTCCATATTGAATTTACCCGACCAATGAGCTTCAACTTTCAACCGCTTAACCGAGGCAAGTAAAACTGCAGGCTCACGAGATGCAACCTTAAGCAAGCCGAATTTCACTAATTCAGGCCGCCCGAGCTTGAGGGCGATCATATTAATGATATCTTTAACCCGGACAGGCTCGCCATTACCGATATTAACAGCCCCTTCTATAGTACTCTCCAGAATATTCACAAACGCTCCCGCGACATCTTCAACATATAAAAAATCGCGCTTTTGGCTGCCTTCAGAGCAAGCGACCTCGTTTTCCCGTAAAAGAGCGCAAATGACCGAAGGCACCAGGCGCGCGGGATGCTCTCCCGGCCCGTAAACAAAGAAAATCCTTCCCCAAGCCCAGCTTAATTGATTTTCCCGGGAGAAAACTTCCAGCTTTTGACGGAACTCATTTTTACACATCCCGTATATTGTTGCCGGCTTAAGAGGCGTTGAAGCCTCATCACAGCACTCACCCAGCCATTCATACTCGGCGCAGGTGCCCGCTGCGACAATACGCCTTCCTCCGTACTTTTGGAAAGTGCGGGCTAAAAACTCACTCGCCTTGACCCAATCGTGATTTTCTAACGCTGTCCAATACTTTTTATGCTCTGTATACCAGGCTAAATGCAATAAATGCGTCGGTTTTACCTCCCGTATCAACTCCTGCGTATCCCGGCTGTTCAGCAGATCCGCCTGGTGCCAAACAATCCCGCTGTCATGCCGGCGCCCTTTGAGCAATGATACCGCGTGCACGCAGTAGCCTTTTTCAAGAAGCAACGGCAATACGTGCCTTCCAATAAACCCGTCTGAGCCGGTAACCAGAATTTTCTTCATATCCTTTAAACCCGATCCACGCCGGGGGTTCCTTCAAGCAAAAAAGCGTACTTTCTTAAAAAATCCCTGCCGACCCTTGAAAGCGAGCCGTATGAATAATGCCCGGGGTTCATCAGAGCCTTAAAACGTTCCTGCAGCAGGTCATCTTCTTTTCCATACTCGAGGGAGCCGTTTTTTTTATCCAGCATCTCCAAAGCCATGTCCCGGATATCCTCCGGGGTATTTTCCCGAGGTGTTACCCCCGCCTGCGCGAATAAATGATCGAATAAAAAATGCCCCAGAGGCGATTGCAGGACCTCTTTAAAACGCAGATAACGCTTTTCATTTTCTGACCATATAAGCTTCGGGATCCCGATGTCATCCGTTCCATAAGGAAGCACACCGCAGAGATGAGCGTAATTGGCTATCGCGGAAGAAACACCAAAAACACTGGCAACATGGTATAATCCGGAATCACTGCCCAGAAAGAATTTACAGCTTGCGCAAAGAAAAACATCAAGCTGCTGGCTTTTACTTTTTGAAAGCGCGTAATCTATGACATGTTCTAAAGCGGGAAGCGGCTTCATGGAGTTATCTCCCATGCGCACCACCCATCCGCCGCGCTGAAGAATAGCTTCAACTGCCAAAAGATAGTTATTAACATCCGCGTTACGCAGCGACTGGTTAACCTGTCCCAGATACCCGTCTTCCCTGCAGTGCAGGCATACAAACCATGCCCCCCGCGGCATGCCGCACGATTGAAGAAAAAGATACCCCTGACGGCGGTCATCTTCGTTTAATTCCAGCAGCGGCCGCCGGTGAGCGTATTTCATTTGTATCTGCGGAAAATGCGCTTTCCCTTCAGAAAAAGCGAAATGAAAAGTTGAATTGCCGGTTAAGCGGTTACGGGCCAACGGACCCAACAAAGTGCAAAGCCAGGCAGAGCGAATGATCCGCACGTATTTCTCCCAATACCCTAACAGATGCGCATTTGACACCTTCCCGGGAGGAGCCAGAAGAATAGTATTATAGTTCGGGCGCAACCCCAGAATACCTTCTTTCAGGTAACAATCTATCTCGATACACAGATGGCCGATCGCCCGTTCAGATAGATAAATAAATCTTATATTAAGCAGCAGGCAGGCCGGATAACATACTAATCCTGCGGCCTGGCACAATAATTTGTACGCGCTCTGCTGCAAAGCCTTACCCAGACAATAAAAGAATCCTTTTTCTTTTAATCTACGGATGAAATATTCATTGCGTAAGGATAAATTCATTTGCGCAGGCGTTTCTTCATGCCATATTCGCCGGCAGCGCTTCCAGATAAATACGACAAAAGGAAAAACAAGCAGATTACACGCCAAAAAACTCCAGGCGAGCCCTGTTGCCCCGTACCGGGGCCCTAAAATAATCGTAGACAACCCGGTAACCATCCCGAATGCTAACGATATCCATAAAAGAGGCTCTCTTTTATGCGCTCTAAGATATGCGGAGAGCGGCAATGTCAATGAAGAAACACCTTGAGCAACCAAAAAAACACCCGTAAGCAACGGAGGTAAGATCCGTATCGACAACGGATGTCCAAAACGATACAACGTAAATACGAATAACCAAACCGTTACCGAAATACCCGCGGTTATGACCGAAAAGATCTTTGTTGTCCTCCAAAACAGGTCATTGAGTTTAGTATATTCTTTTCGGGCGATCAATATCCCGAATTGAGGTACACGCGGTGACAGCCACGATGCCGCCACACCGGAAATCGCGCCGATAACACTCCAGGTCATGCCGAATTGACCGGCAACAACCGCTCCGTGATAACGAAAGAGTACAGGAGTAAAAAGAGAAAAAACGAAATAACCGCTGATCCAACTCAATGCGATCCTCCATTGCATGGGAAAGATCTCCTTACGCCAGTTAATACGATAGCCGGATGTTTTGGAAAAAAGCAGGATCTTGATGAATTTACTAAAACGATACTTGAAGAATATGACCGCGCAAATAATAATTGAAGCTACAGAAAGAGGTGCCGCCCACAATCGCGCGCCGCTCAGAACAGCGATCCAGATGGTCAAACTTGAGACGATCCCCTGAATGAAGCGGTATGTGTATACCGCCGCGACCTGATTACAGCCTTCCAGAAGTGACCACAGAGGGATGAAACAAACAGTGATCCCGGTAAGAAAACAGAGCGTAAACCAGGGAAGAGCCCACTCAACAGAAGCAGTTGCTGAATGCGAGAAAAAAGCATATCCGCCCAGCCCTAAACCGGCAGCAATGATACATCCTCCGGTAAGATACCAGCGGCTCGTGATATGCGCCAGGCTGATCAACCGCGATAATGACTTACTATCGCCGCTGATCCCCTGGTCTTTATCTAATCGCAATTTTGACCACTCGTGGCTGGCGAACTGGATAATAACGGTTCCGAGCCCTAATTCCACAAAGATCTGTAACGCTAACAGGCTGCTGAACGTGTAATAATAACCTTGATATTCCGGAGAAAAACGCGAGGCTATTAATAACGCCGTAACAGGCCCGGTGAGAACGCTCCATGCCCTGCTTAAAATTCCGAAGAAAACAGGCCGGTCAACATCGCATTTAGACAAGAGTATGGCTATCCTGTATCTTATCAAAGCCATAATAGATTTTGTTTTATAGATGACTGATTCCATAGTTGGGATTTTAGCTCAGTTTAACGAGTACTCGCCCGGTTGCGGTATGTTCCATAAAAGCAAGCGCTTCATTAATGTCCTGTAACTCATAAATACGGCATATCAATTGCTTCACGTTAAGCTTACCCGAAAGAATAGCGTGAGCGTAGCGCGGGATATCCCTGTCCGGCTGTGTCTCCCCTCCCCAGGTGCCGATGAGCCGTTTACCTCTGATAAAATCAAAAGGGTCTAATTGAATGGTCTGTCCTTGAGAAAGATTCCCCGCGATAACACATAACCCTCCTTTATCCCGGACCGATCTAAAAGCCGACTCCATTGACCCCTTCTTCCCTGCGCATTCAAAGGCAAAATCGGCTCCTTGAGTTAAGACCGACTTAACACCTGTTAAAACATCTTCTTTCTGAGCATTAATAGAGTGTGTCGCTCCTAAAGATCTTGCTAACTGCAGCCGCTCATCGGATATATCAACCGCGATAATCACGGAAGCTGCGTTCAAAACAGAAGCCACAAGGGCGCTTAAACCTATACCCCCCATACCAAAAATAACTACACTGCTTCCTCTGGTGACCTGAGCGGTATTTATTACGATACCCGCGCCTGTCGGGATCGCACAGCCCAGCAATGCCGCCTGGTCAAGAGCTAGCGCATCGGGTATTTTAACTAAACGGTTTTCAGAAATAACCGCTTTGGTTAAAAACGTAGAGATCGCTCCCGAATTAACAAGCTTTGCGTCTATAGTCTTATACGCGGTTGAGGCGGCATCCAACCCGGCGCCTTTTATCCAGGTCAAAATAACGCGGTCATACGGCTTAACCTTAGTTACTCCCTCTCCCACCGCTTCGACTATTCCGGAACCTTCATGCCCTAAAGTGTGCGGGAGGAACTTATCTTCGCCTTTAAGGCCATGGATCTCATTTAACTGTGAATGACAGATCCCGCTATAGGCGATATTCACCAGCACCTGGCCTGGCTTAAGCGCGGGGACGGTAAGTTTCTCAATGTGCAAGGGTTTATTTATCTGCGTTAAAACCGCCGCTGTTGTCTCCATAATAATCATTCTCCCGCATTATAACGAACAAGTGTATTCCTGATAACTTCCGGGATATCCAGGGATTCAAGTTCAGCGTAAGAAAATACCCCTGCCTGTTGGCCTTCTTTAAGCTGATGACCGTGCCAAACCTTATCGACGCGGCAGGCAAAGAACCATGTCCTGACTACTCCTTTAACAAAATCAAAGTAATAATCGGTATTCCACAAGAAGCTGAATTTTTCAGGCGTTATCCCAAGCTCTTCAAAGAGTTCGCGCCTTATCGCTGCTTGAGGAAGCTCTCCCGGTTCAAGCTTACCGCCGAATAACGACCACTGCCCCGCGGCAGCAATATCAGGCTTATTATCGCGCAATTGCAAAACAAACTTGTCGGATAAACGCAAAATCGCGTGCGCAGTCAGGACTTTAGGAGTAACTGTATTAGTTATCATTAACACCCCAATAGACACAAGACACATGTCACAAGTCACTGGTAGTCCATGGTCCACAGTCAACGGTCCATGGACTATGGACTGTGGTCTCTCGACCATTTGCTTTTTGTAACCTCAATCCGCGATAAACCACCAGTAATCGCCGGAAAAACCAACTTCTGAAAACAACTTTTTCCAATCGTCGACGTGCATCATTGTTTCAGCGGTAAGCACCCATTTAAAGAGATTCTCACGCTCTTGAGTATTGCGCCAGGCATCAACGGTAATATAGCTGTGGCCGCGCGAAACACGTTCTATTTCACGTAAAGAATCCTTAAGGCGTTCAAGGGGTAGATTATGGATCGAATTAATGGAAATTACCAGGTCAAAGCTTTTATCGGGAAAGGGCAATTTCTCCGCGCTTGCTATTCTTAGATACGGTTTGACTTCTTCGAGGGAGCTCTCGATAGCGTAGCGGCTGACATCGACACCGGCGACCGTGCCTTTCGGCAGGGCCGCTTTAAAATCATAAAGCATGAACCCTTTCGCGCATCCGATATCCAGGATCGCCGCGTTTTCGGTCAAATGGTAATAATCGGCCATCCGTTTGACGACCGATCTCCATCGTCCGTCGTATTTATAACCACCGTAGCCGCACTTTCTATCACCGTCAAAAAAGTCTTTACCGAACTCCTTGGCAAGTTTAATAATGTCCTTCGTTTTCTCCCGCGCGCGCGCGTCATAATCCCGCGCGGCCTTAGGATGCGTATCCAGCAAATTAATCTCTTTTCCCATATCCCGTATCAACTCCTTTACTTTCCATTACCTTATTGAGCGGCTGACGATTCGCAGGCGGCAACGATCATAGCTTTCATGAATTCGTCACGGTCCAAAAGCGGTTCAGAATCCTCTATTGCCCTGCCAAACTTTACCTGAGGCAGGACTTTTTCATCGGTATGGACCTCAACATTGCAAAAAACAGGGCCGTCTGTTTCAAGGGTTTCAATGATCCCGGCGGCAAGGTTGCTTTGCGCGGTGATCCGGACTGTTTTATATCCATACGCTTTTGCGACCTTGATAAAATCAGGGAAAGCTAATCCGCTTTCCACCGTAGAAGCGACATATCTGCCGGAAAACCACTGGTCCTGCGTCTGTTTGATCATGCTGTATCCATGATTATTGATCAAAAATATCTTTACCGGCAGGTCATGCCGTAAAACAGTGGCAAGCTCCTGTATATTCATCTGTAATCCGCCGTCGCCGGTAACACAGATTATACGTTTTTTTTCCAGGGCAAAGCTTGCGCCGATAGCGGCAGGCAAAGCGTACCCCATAGGAGTATTATTAAAAGCGCTGAAAAGCCGCTGTTTTTTCTTAAATTCAAAACCCTGCGACATCCACGCCACGCTGCATCCGGTATCCAGAAAGATAGTGTCCCCTTCGGAAAGCCTTTCGGAAAGGCGTTTTACAAACGCGTACGGATTAACCTTCTTTTCTTTCAACGCCTGTTGAGTGCATACCGGGTATTTCTTCTTCCAGAGTTTGATCTTATTTACCCAGTCCCGGATATCCTCAGGTGCTGCCTGTTGAATTCTTTTATCCATAGCCGAAAAGAACTCTTTGGCGTCCTGATTGATCAAAAGTTCGATAGCAGCGCCAAAAGCTTTGAACTTCTTCAGTTCATGGATATCAACATCGACCACGATCTTTCGAGCCCCCCGTGCGAATGTAGAGAACGGAGAACCCGCCTCACGCGTATCAAGACGTGCGCCGACAGCAAGAATAAGATCGGCGTTTTGCACGGCAAAATTACCATAACGGCTCCCATGGGTTCCAAAGGGACCTACCAGGAAAGGATGATTCTCAGGAAACAGGTAACGCATAGCCCAGGTAGGAACAACCGGCACCCGAAGCTCTTCAACAAAGCGCAGCGCTTCTTTTTCCGCGCCGGCAAGATATACCCCCCATCCCAGAATGATAACGGGCCTTTGCGCTTTATGGAGCATACCGGCACAAGCAGCGATCTGCTTTTGAAAAGCCGCGTTGGCGGCCCTTATTTTCGGAGGGCGAAACGATGCTAAACTGTCAGGATCGATCTCCTGCCTTTGCAGATTGTCGGGTATATCGACCAACACCGGACCCGGCCTGCCGGACTTAGCAAAAAAGAGGGCCTTTTCAAGTTCATAACGGATGCGGCCGGCATCATGCACTTTAACCGCGTATTTAGTGACCGGCCTGAAGATTTCAACAACATCGGTCTCTTGAAAGCCAAGCTGGCGTATCCCTAAATTCCCTTTGCAACGAAAGGTCGAAACCTGTCCGGTTATAAAAAGCGTTGGAACAGAATCATAGTATGAACAGCACACGCCCGTGAGCATATTCGTCGCTCCCGGCCCGCTGGTAGAAATAGCGGCTCCCAGGTTCCCGGTAGCCCGGGAATATCCGTCCGCGGCCATAGCACAGGCCTGTTCATGCTGCATGCATATATATTCGATCCCCTTAGCCCGGGCGACCGAATCGATCAAATGAGCCGCAGCGCCGCCGGTTACGGCGAATACATGCCTGATACCCTGCTTCTTCAGGAAATAAGCTATATAATCGGACAACTTCATCGTTTAACTCTGCTATTACGCAAACCTGCGCCTACCGCCCATATATAATGGCACATCGGGGCATAACCGGTATGCAAAACTTCATCATTCATGCCGAACATAAATACATTCTCAAAATATCTTTGCATAGTTTGACGCAGCGTCTCCATGCTCTTAAGGTTAATGTGCTGGATGCGGCTCCTCGGTGTTGCATGTGCTGAAGCGGTGATATTAGGCGTGCCGATTATTAAGACCCCGTTCGCCGTAAGGCATTTAACGATATTATTCAAGAATTTTTCTTCTTTTTGAGGCTCTAAATGCTCTATCACATCGATCAAAAAAGCCCCGTCAACCGTTATTTCGGGAGAATTTTCGTTCAGGTCAACATGCACATATTCGACATTATGCAGGTGTTTAAGCCTTATCGCATTGCCATCCAGAAGGCGCCTGTCCCAATCTAAAGCATATACCTTTTTTACCGCTTGGGAGATAAGGGGAAGCCCAAAACCGTCTCCGGAGCCTATTTCCATCACAGCGTTCTTTCCTTCTAACATTTTAGCGCAGAACTTATACCGGGAAAGCACAAAACACATATGTTTTGGATCATTGATCAAACTATACGACGTCCATGGGCCAAGTTTCAATTCCTGAGTATCAAATTGATATTCAGTCCCTTCCCGGTAAGCTTTTTTAGCCGATTTTTTTATTTGAGCGCTACCCACGGTATACTCCTTTAGCTGATTAACTGTTTTTATACCTTCTTAGTTTGAATTTATCCCGGTCAGCGAGCAATTGTCTTTTAAGCGCCTCCCCCGACTTACGCCAGTTGTCATGCACTACAGAGAAATTGCGGCCACCGGCAACCTTTGCCCCTTGAGCGACACACCAGTTGATACAATCATATATCTCCCGGCGATTTGTACCCGGATTATTTGATCGTAAGAATTCTAAAGTCTTTTTATAACTGCTGCCGGCCCGGGAACGGCTTGCGAGCGTCTGAGCGTGTATCTTCGTCCTTACCCACCCGGGGCCTACGATAAAAACGTTCAAATCCTTATTCTCATCATCCAACAATTCACACATTTTTATCATCATGATCTTTGAAACGCAATAAGCTGAATAATTCGTAAAGGGGTTATTAGTCCCTCCCCCCGCGAAGAAAACAACGTGGCACTCCTTATTTTTACTTCTCAAGGGATACAGAGCATGGAGGAAACGCAGTTGCGCCAACGAATTTATGACTATTGACTGCTCCCATTTATCAAAGTCATTCTTAAAAAATCCCCCGATCGGCGCCATAGACCCGACGCACGAAATAAAGATATCCCATGGCCTGCCCAGTTTTTTAAATTTATCAAGACAGTCTTTTACGCTCTGCTTTCTGGTTATATCGCACTTGAGCATGCTGATACCCGGGCTCACGCGAGGCTCACTCATGCTGCTTTTATGTCTATAGGTGCCCGTTACTGAATATCCGTCACGGGAATAATCTTCTGCCAGCGCGGTCCCGATATCGCTGCTGGCCCCTAAAATAAAAACATTCTTCCGGGATGATCGTGATTTATTCATATATTATTTATTTGACGCGGTCATTATATTCTTCACCCTGCTATTTACTCCAAGGTTCCTCCGCGTATTCTTACGCCAATCTTCCAACTCTTCTATAGTAATGCCGTTGATCCGAGCGATCGCGGCGATCCTTTGCGGTGTTGAGAAATTTATCCTGTCCCATTCAAACGACCTCAAGACCTCCAGCTCAAACGGGGTAAACTCATCGGTAGAAATAAGTCCTTTCCCGTAACCGGAATAACGGGAGATATTTTCCACATAATCCTTCGGAACCAATCCTTCGCGTAAACAAATATCCATCAGTTCTGTCTTGGGCAAAGGAGTCGCGATATGAAAATTCACGATATCGACATTAAGTTTTTCAGCGTATCGAAAGGTTTCGCGTATCTGCTCCCAGGTTTCTCCCGGGAATCCAATGACAAAATTCGCTATGACATCAAAACCGAGGGATTTCGCGCGGTCCAACTTTGCGGGTATGGTATCAAGACGGATCGGTTTCTTTATAATGTGAGTCAGAACATGCTGGTTCCCCGATTCAATGGAAACGGTTATATGGGTACATCCGCTTTTATACATAAGTTCCAGGATGTCATCTTCAAGAAGCCAGGCGGTTACATTAACGCATTTCCAGGTGAAGTCCTTGTAATTCTCCATTATCCCCGTCATTATCCTGATCGCCCTCGTCCTGTTCGCCAGAAAATGGTCATCCAGGAAAATAACTTCTCTGATACCCTGTTTATATAAACTATCAATTTCTCTGAGCACATTCTCTGCGCTCCTGAACCGCACTTTCTGTCCGCTGACGGTCCTGCCGGCGCAAAATATGCATCGATACGGACAACCCCGTGAAGTAATAGTCACCGCTGCGGGATAATTACGCGCCAGAAGCCCCGGGGCATATTTGAATTTAATATTGCCATAGTCCTCCAAGGTCGCTCCAAAAATATCGGTATAATCAGGAAAAGGCACGGTATCAAGATCGCTCAAGAATTCCATCCTGTTTATAACAGGCTTATTTGCCCGCCAATATGCCAATCCGCTGACATCAAGAAGGTCTTTTGAACCTTGACGCAGTTTATCGATAAGCATGGGAAAAGAGCGCTCTCCTTCTCCCATCATCCAATAGTCCACAGACTTATCCTTCATGACTTCTTCTAGCATGACCGTCGGAATAACCCCGCCTAAAACAATAACGGCCTCAGGCAGGGTCTTGCGGATAAGCTTTAGCGTATGGCCTGTCACGTTAAAATATTCGGTTGAAATAGAGCTTACCCCGACTAAATCCGGCATACTCTGTTTTAAGTACGCTACCATCTCTTGCTGGCTTAGATTCCTGAAATTAGGGTCAAAGACTTCCGCCTGAGCGTGGTCTTTGATAATTGATCTCAGTAAACATAAGGTATAGGGAGGAAACTGCCAGGTCCTCTTAGAAAGCCAGGCGTAATTAGGCTGCGTCAAAACTATTTTTTCTATTTTTCTTTTGCGTAGAGGCATGGCGCGTATATATCCGATTTATGGTTTATGGATGTATTCCAGAGGCTCTTTGACAATATCGCTCCAGCTATCCGTTACCCAGTTCACGACTTCTTCCAACCCTTCGTTTAAGGAAATATTCGGCTTCCATCCGAGTTCTTTCCTGGCTTTACTCGAATCAATGATATAGGCGGCATCCTGGCCGAGGCGCTCCTCAACAGATTTTGCCGCTTTTTCAAACGATACCTTTAATTTTTCACAAATAGTCATAACCACATCCCTGACAGCAACGCCCTCATCGGGAGAAAGATGATAGATCTCTCCGGGTTTTCCTTTTTCCATAGCCAAAAGCTCTCCCTGCGATATATCGCGGATATGGATATATGATTTAACGGCTTTGCCCCCGCCATGCAGTTCTATCAGCCTGCCTGATTTTATGTAAATAGCGGAGCGCGGGATTATTTTAAATAACTGCTGATGCGCGCCGTAGACGTTGGTGGAGCGGATCATAACCATCGGAAACTTAAAATTCTTAACGTAGGTAAATAATGATAAGTCACCTGCCGCCTTTGAAGCGGCATACGGCGTGCTCGGATTAAGGGGTGAATCTTCCCTGACCCTGCCGCTGCAAGTCCCGTAAACTTCAGGGGAAGAGATATGGACATATTTTTTAAGGAAGGAGAAGCCCTTGAGGAAATCAGCCAGCTCGGTCGTAGCAACCGCATTAGTTTGAAACCATTGCCCGGGATTTTTCCAGCTGGGAGCTACCTCACTTTGGGCCGCGAAATTCACCACATACGCAGGCTCAAAATCCCCTATTACCTTACGCAGGCCGGCCATATCTTTATTGAGATCGAGCTGCATGAATTTAAAATCAGGCCGCGCATGCCTTTTATACGCCAGGAACAGCGCGCTTTTCTCAGGAGAACGGCTGATGCCGATCACCGAATATTGTTTTTTTTCCAGCAAGAGATCGATAAAGTCGCCTCCCGAAAATGAATTACTGCCGATCACGACTACCTTTTCTTTATTAGACATACTCTCTCCTCTTAAAAAGGGCCGGTAAACGCCTTATCCGGCACATCAAGGGGCGTTTGATGATCAATACCAAGTTGTTCTTCTGTTTGTTTGGGCTTATTCAAAAGGCAACGGACTTCGTTGACGATATCTTTGGTCCGCGGATAATAATGGTCAGACAGCGCTTTGCTGGTTGGGGTTGGCGCGTCAGGCAAAGCCAGGCGCCGCGGCGCTGCCTTAAGAGATGAAAACCCCTTTTCAGCCGCCAGAGCCATGACCTCCGCGGAAACGCCGAAACTTTTCCATGCCCCATCGACTACCAGGAGCCGTCCGGTCTTATCAAGAGACGCCAATATCGCTTCTTCATCAAGAGGCTTTATCGTCCTTAAGTCGATTATCTCGATATCAATATTATCTTTAGCAAGCAGCCCGGCTGCTTTCATGACCTCCAATGTCGCGTATGATGACGCTACCACCGTTGCGTCCCTGCCCGGTTTCATAATACGGGCCTTTCCGATAGGGACCGTGAACAACTCTTGCGGGACATCGCCGGATATTCCATGGAGCCAGCGGTGTTCAATAAAAATCACCGGGTTATTATCTCTGATCGCCGCTATCAACAATCCTTTAGCGTCTGAAGGAGCCGTGGGCATCACTACCTTGAGGCCGGGGATATGAGCAAAAAGCGCCTGCAAGCTCTGCGAATGCTGCGGCCCCTGCCCCCATCCTCTGCCGACAAGCAGGCGGATCACCAAAGGCACTGACATTTTCGAACCGAACATATAATGCCATTTCGCGGCATTGTTGATTATCTGGTCCAAAGATAAAAGCATAAAATCTATCCGCTGGTGCGTCATGATCGGCCGCATACCGGCCAGCGCGGACCCGATCGCGATACCGGTCATACCGTTTTCAGCGACCGGCATGTCCAAGACTCGCCCGGGGCCGAATTTTTTCTGCAAGCCGAGAGTTGTCCCAAAAACGCCTTTGGGATCGGGAACACCCAAACCCATAATATAAACTGAAGGATCAGCCTCCATACATTGCATGGTTGCTTCAAGCACCGCGTTGGCGTACGTGATCTGTCTTTTCATCAAGTAAATTCCTGTTCGTTATGCGTAAACGCCGGTAAAAGCTTCACCCGGCTTCGGGAATGGGCTTTTTTGGGCGAAGCTTACGGCTTCTTCGATCTCAGACTGGATGCGGGCTTTGTATTCGCCGATGATCTTTGGGGTTAAACTTCCCTTCTGCAGCAATTTCCTTTCATAGGTTTCCAAAGGGCAGCGTTTACACCAACGGGAGAATTCAGCCTCCGAGCGATACCCCAGATCATTATCGGAATTCGGGCCGCAATGCTCCCTGAAGCGATAGGTATCAAACTGTAAATAATACGGCCCCTTACCGCTTTGCGCATGCAAGAGAGCTTTCCGGGCGGCTTGATAAACATATTCAACATCATTTCCATCGCCTTCATCCGCCTCTATGCCATAGCCGCCGACGATCGCAAGATTACTGCGTTTTTCCGGCTGGCGGACAGAAAGAGGAGAATATACGGAAAAATAATTGTTTTCGCAGACAAAGATAACGGGGAGTTTTTTGAGCGCGGCAAAATTCAATGTTTCCGCGAACACTCCCTCTTCTGTCGCGGCATCGCCGAAAAAAACCACGCTTACCCGGTGCTCTTTTTTCATCTGTACCCCAAAAGCAACACCCGCGGCTACCGGGATTATTCCTGCGACAATAGGCGTTGTCCCCAGGATCCCCGCGTCGAGATCAACCAAATGCATCGACCCCCCCTTTCCGCCTGAACAACCATCCTGCTTGCCGTAAATTTCAGCGAACATTGCCTTCAGGCTGCCGCCTTTGGCAAGATAATGCCCGTGGGAACGATGATTGCTCAAAAGATAATCTTCCCGAGACAAATTGGCGCAGACCCCCGCCGCCACGCCTTCCTGCCCGATACACAGATGCACCGGGCAGCGCATCTGCCATTGGGTATACAAACGGGCGATCGCCTCCTCAACCATGCGGATACGCAGCATATGGTAATACAAAAAAAGGACTGTGTTTTTTTTCATATGACCGGTCCGATTATTTGAGCTTTATTGCCTGCATTGTCTTGATATTATAATAACGCTGATTTTCGAGGGGATCAGGTATTTTTCCCGCCTTAAAGGCGTTGCACAGGTCAGCGACCGCGTCCTGGACAGACCTTTGGGCGATGAACCCGAGCTCTTTCTTTATCTTTTCTGAAGACACATGGTAGGAACGGTTATCATCGGTCGGAGTGACTTCAATGAGAATATCTTTCTTCCCGAGCGACTTTGTTACTTCCTGATAGACCACCTCGGCGATCTC
This sequence comes from Candidatus Omnitrophota bacterium, assembly GCA_041650835.1. Taxonomy (GTDB): domain Bacteria; phylum Omnitrophota; class Gorgyraeia; order Gygaellales; family Profunditerraquicolaceae; genus JBAZTA01. Next base: position 79,561 of record JBAZKL010000002.1, on the reverse strand, counting down.
TTTCATCTTCATATTATGATACCCGGCGTTGAATATTTTTCCGTCGATCTGCTCATCCCTATACTCAAGCGTTTTAACGTAGAGATCGGTCATATCTTCAATATGGATATTAGGCCGTTTTTGCTCACCTCCGTAAACAGGGATCTTTCCCAGATTAACCGCTTTATTGGTCAGTATATTAACCGACAGGTCCAGGCGCAGGCGGGGCGAATACCCGCAGACTGTTGCCGGGCGCAGTATTAAAACAACAAATCCTTGCGCGCGTTCTTTCAATAGATAATCTTCACAGAGCGCTTTATATTTAGAATAATCGGTCAAAGGTTCAAGCGGCAATTCTTCGGTGACATTATCAACGTCTTTGATGCCGTAAACGCTGGAACTTGACGCGTAAATAAAACGCTTTACGCCCGCCTTCTTGGAAAGGTCGACCAGCGTCACAAAAGCGTCGTAATTGATGGATTTGCCGAGTGAGGGGTCCAATTCATAGCTGGGGTCGTTGGAAATACAGGCAAGATGGATCACCGCGTCGATATTCTCGAGTTCCCGCTTTAAAAGGCCTTTATCCCTGATATCGCCTTTGATCTGTTTAAGGTTCGCATGGGCCTTGACCGAATCCAAAACATCTTCGCCGTAAATATACAGGTCAAGGACACTGACGCGATAGCCTTTTTTAAGCAGTTTCGGCACTAATACCGCGCCCACATAACCGGCTCCACCGGTAACTAATACATTCTTCAACATTGGCTTTTACCCCTCCTTAGTATCGGCAATACAATCTAAAACATAATGTAATATAGAATGATGCATGATCTCTACATGGCTATACGCAAGCGCCGGCACATAAAAATTTAGGTCGCCCGATGAGCGCAGCGGATTATCGGGAAGGAACCCCGAGAGGCTGCAGACCAAGACACCTTTTTTCCTTGCCTCTCTCACCGCGGATAAAATATTAGGGGACCTCCCTGAACTGCTGATCGCGACCAGGATATCGTGCTTATCCGCGAAATACTCAAGCGGCTTTTCAAATACATGTTCATAACCAAAATCATTGGAAATACAGCTCAAGAGCGCGGGGTCATTAAACGCAATGCCGCGGATACCAGCGTGCTTGGAAAAATCAACCGCCATATGGCTGGAGATAGCCGCGCTGGCCCCGTTGCCGATAAAGATAAGCTTCTTATTCTTTTTGGCGCAATCCATGAACAAAGAACATATCTTCTCAAACCCTTTTTGGAGCGGAAACTTCTTACCGGACCTGTCCGTAACAGAGATCCTTTGCGTCATTTCACGCAAGACTTCATAGTAAGACTCGATTTTCTTATTCATATGATTTACTTTAAAATGGTTGTGATGAATTTTTTTAGATCTACCGGGTCAACCGGGTCACGGTTACAGATGATCTGCACCGCAAGCGCCCCCACCGCGTTGCCGATAAAGACGACGAGGTCCTGGGGCACCCCCAACGCTACCAGTGGCGCGGTAAAAGCAAAAAACGCGTCCCCCGCCCCTACCGGGTCTACAACGCTGGTAGCCAGGGCCGGGGCGCTTAACAACTCTTTTTTATTATTCAGGCTTAAAGCGCCGAAACTGCCCCTGGTAATGATCAAATTATCGCAATGGATCTTACGGGTGACCTTTTTCATGATCCCGTCGAGTTCACTTGCTTTGTCATGGGCGGCGTAACGGATCTCAAGTTCATCGAGCGCCGCGTAATCGACATTTGAATAACGGGTAATGAAATTAAAGCCCATATTGGCGCCGTTTGTCTGAGTGTTAACCGCCAGGAATTTTGCCTGTTTACAGATCGTCCTCGCCAGGTTGTCGGATAAAAAGCCGTGCCCGAAATCGGAAACAACAACCAGATCGTAATCAGAAACCATTTGCTTTAATTTCACCTGGATCTTTTTCTCAACGCCTTCAGGAAGCGGAGAATCATTTAAATAGCATATTTCAAAAAGCTTATTGTTGGAGTTAACGAAGCGGCGTTTGATAATAGTCCTGCTGTCCGGACGCTCAAAATTGACCAGTTTAACGCCCGGCCTCATCTTCTCGCACAAAAACCCGGAAAACATTTTATAATCGTTACCTGAGAGAGTAACAAGCGTTACGTCTTTTGCCAGTCCCGCGATATGGTTGGAAACAGCCAATGATCCGCCCGCGAACGACTCTTCCGAAACGTACTTATAAACGACGACATTGCTCTTACGCGACTTATCAAGGCCGTCGCAATAATGATATTGGTCGATAATAGCCTCGCCTATAACCAGCACCTTCAATTTCTTGATCTTTTCCAACGCTTCAAATATATAATCAAGCGGATATTTTACCGATATGCCCTTTAAATATTCCCGGGTTGCTTCAGGGAAGACCTGCATATGCTCATTGATCAGTTTGGATGAACTGAATGTTATATCATGGGTAAAAGCGATCCTGCCTCCGACAGAATGGATCGCCTCTTCCTCTTCGGAGATCTTACCGGTAACATCCTTGCTCTTATTGATATAATCCTGGCCTTTGACATAGACATGGGGTTTAAGCAACTTAATGCATTCCGTCGCGGTCGCAGCGGGATTGATCGCGACATAGTCGACAGTACTGAACGCCGCCAGCGTCTCGGCTCGCAGGTTCTCATTAAAAATAGGCCTTCCCGGCCCTTTTCTGACAAACGGGTCAGAGGTAACGGTAACGATCAAAACATCGCCTTCCTTTTTAGCGGAAGCAAGATGACGGATATGGCCCGGATGTATCAGGTCAAAAACGCCGTGGCAATGGACAACCGTCTTATTTTGTTTCTTTAAATCGGCAATAATGCCTTTGAGTTCGTGTAACTTCTTGATCTTCTTGTAGATCTTTTCCATCCCCTTATTCCTTAGCTAAGAATTGAAACCATTCTTTTGTGGCTTCATTAATGGATTCAGGCGTCCATACCGGCGCTTTTTTCCAATAATCGATATTTTTCAGTAAGATCCCGACTCCTTTTTCCAAAGAAACCCCGGGCTTCCATTTAAGCTTTGCCCTGATCCTGGCGGTATCCGCGAATGTGCAGTCAGGCTCGCCCGGCCTCTTAGGGATATACGTGACCGGGCCGTCCAACAACTCGACGAGCCGGTTTACGCTATAGGTATTGCCGCTGCCCACATTGAATATTTCATTTCTGCATTCCGAATGAGCCGCGGCAAGGAACGCGGCCGCCACATCGGAAACATAAGTAAAATCGCGGGTTTGCGAACCATCCCCGACAACGGTAAAAGGCTCACCCGCTAACTTCTGCGCGAGAAATACGCCGAAGACCGCGCCATAGGTGCCTGAGGTGCGTGATCGCGGGCCATAGACATTAAATAATCGTAAAGATACGACCGGTAATTTATACACCTGCCCCCAATGCAACGCGATAGATTCTCCCAAATACTTCGTAAGCGCGTAGGGATACTGAGGAAGGATTTCCGAGCTTTCAGGGGTCGGGAATGTGTCGGGGATGCCGTAGCACGACGAAGAAGCCGTATATACGAATTTTGTAAGGCCGGGGCATACTTCACGGACAGCCTCCAGCACGCTTACCGTCCCGTCTACATTAGCGCGATGATACGCGAGCGGATTCACTATCGAAGGCACAATATCCGCCAAAGCGGCTAAATGAAAAACAAAAGAAACATTTTTAAAGTACGGCTTGATTTTCCGGGTATCACACACATCCGACTCCACAACGGACAATGCCGGATTTCCCTTTAAGAAATCGAGGTTATCAGGCCTGCCCGTCGAGAAGTTATCGATCACACAAACCCGGTACCCTTCTGCGAGCAATGATTCCGTCACATGGCTGCCGATAAAGCCGGCGCCGCCGGTAACAAGAGCATTTTTCATACATACTCCATCAGTTTATTTGAATGGATCTCCAATTTAGGGATAGCGGTGATAAATTCTCCGCCCCAGTCGCGGATAAATGAAATTTGCTCCATGACCTCTTCTTTAATGTTCCAGGGCAAGATCAAGACGTAATCAGGCCTGGTTTCTTTTATTTTATCGGGATTTTCTATTCGGATATGGCTGCCGGGCAGGAAACGGCCCTGTTTATGCGGATTTCTATCGACCGTGTAAGGGATATCGGCGACAGTGATACCGCAATAATTCAGGAAGGTATTTCCTTTCGCGGGCGCTCCGTATCCGGCAATAGTCTTTCCCCGGCGTTTAAGCCGCGCGAGAAGATCCCGGGTATCCTCCTTGATCCTTCGCACGTTATTTTGGAATGCCGTGTACGCCATGATACTGCCGAAACCGGCGAGCGCTTCGTTTTCCCTCATCTCAAGCACGCGGGGAGAAGTTGTTTTTGTCTTGTCCGTTGAATGTTTGCCGTAGATCCGCAGCGACCCTCCGTGAGTCTTGAGCTCCTCAACATCAAATATCGTTAAACCATGCTTTAAAAATATTTTTTCCACGGTTAAAAAAGAAAAGTAAGAAAAATGCTCATGGTAGATAGTGTCAAATTGATTTTCTTCGATCAGGCGCTTTAAATGAGGGAATTCCAGGGTAATAACCCCTGAAGGCTTCAGGAGTATCTTAAGGCCCCGCACGAAATCATTAATATCAGGGACGTGCGCCAGGACATTATTGCCTACCAAAAGGTCGGCGGCGTTTCCTTCATCACGTAAGCGCTTGGCTGTGGCTTCGCTGAAAAATACCGCTTGCGTGGGGACGCCGTTACGGACAGCAACTTCCGCGACATTGAGCGCAGGCTCGATCCCCAGGACGGGTATGCCTTGAGCGATAAAATTTTTCAGCAGGCATCCGTCATTGCTGGCAATTTCAACGACTTTCGAGCTGCCGCCGAGGGAAAACTTTTTTGCCATTTCTAAAGCGTAAGCCAGAACATGTTTCAACCAGGTATCGGAATAAGATGAAAAATAAGCGTAATCGCTGAAGATATTCTCGGGGCTTTCATATTCAGGCAGTTGCACCAGAAAGCAATCCTTGCAGACATAAACATCCAACGGGAAACGATGCTCTGTACGCCGTAGATCTGCCTTACGCAAATAGGCATTTGATAAAGGAGACTCTCCCAGAGACACAAAAAGGTCTTCTAATCTGCTGTTACAAAACCTGCACTGCATAGGTATATATAGTTTAAATTATTGTTTCCAGATCTTCCAAGGCGCCTCATCCGACCTCCAGAGCCTGTCAAGCTCAACCTTATCACGCAAGGTATCCATGCATTTCCAGAACCCCGCGTGTTTATAAGCACTGAGCTGCTTGCGCGCCGATAATTGTTCCAAAGAATCTTTTTCCCAAATGCTGCGATCGTCCAAAACACAATCAAATACGCCCGGCTCCAGAACAAAAAATCCACCGTTGACCCAATTTCCCTCTCCTTGCGGCTTTTCACGAAACGAAAGGACATTATGCAGATCATCCAATGCCAACGCCCCAAAACGGGCATACGGCTGAACGGCGGTAACCGTAGCGAGTTTACCCTTCTTTTTATGGAACTCAACAAGGTCCTTTATATTAACGTCGCTGACGCCGTCACCGTACGTCAGCATGAAAGTACCTTCGATATACTTCCGGATACGATGGATCCTTCCCCCGGTCATCGTGTTTAATCCGGTATCGATAAGCGTGACTTTCCAGGGCTCTGCCTTTGACGCCAGGTAGGTGATCTTATTTTTCTCTAAATCGATAGTCACGTCGCTGGAATGCAGGAATATATTCGCGAAATATTCTTTTATCATATACCCCTTATATCCAAGGCATATAATAAAATCGTTATAGCCATAGCTTGAAAAGATCTTCATAATATGCCAGAGGATAGGCTTCTCGCCGATCTCTACCATAGGCTTGGGCTTTAGATCAGTTTCTTCGCTTAAGCGTGAGCCGATCCCTCCGGCTAAAATGACCACTTTCATTTTGTTCTCCTTATGAAAACCCGCCCGTAAAAACTTACCGTAAGAGCGAGAGTTGTTTAGATCATTAAATACAACTCTCTGTGTTATATAAGATTAAGAATAAAACATCCATCAGTCAAGACTAAAAGATATATTTAATACAACTTAATTTATCCTGAAGGACAAAAGCTTATTTTATTCAGTACCGGTTTATTTTTTCCTTCAAACGGTACTATATTATAATACAAATCAAGGTTTTTTAAAAGAAAAAGATATAATTATTCGGAGTAATTACGGGAGGATATGCTCAAGGATCCAACGTCAAGATGATCTTATTTTCATACAGCCTCTTCGCGCGGCGAAGATCTGCCGCACCGCTTCTTCCAAAACATACTTATATTTCCATTCAGGATACTGCGCTTGAAATTTAGAGGTATCACTGATCCACCACTTATGGTCCCCCCGGCGAGGCAAAGGATCGTAGCGGCAAATCATTTTTTCACCTGAAATCTTCTCACAGAGGGAAATTGCCTCAAGCACTGAAAGACAAGCCCGGCGCCCTCCTCCCAGATTATAAACTTCACCGGATGACGGTTTTTTGTAAAACCGGTAAAAGGCGCTGGATACATCATAGGAATGGATCACGTCACGCAGCTGTTTTCCCCGGTAACCATAGATCACGTAGGGGCGCTTCAGGACACAACATTGGATTAAATATGACAGGAATCCGTGGATCTTAACTCCCGTATGCGCAGGCCCGCTCACGCACCCAAGCCTGAAAATCCCGGTTTTAAAGCCGAAGTATTTGCCGTATTCCTGGGTGATAATATCGGCTGAAAGCTTAGAAGCCCCCATTAAACTATGCGTGCATTGATCAACAGGCATTGTTTCATTGATCCCCTTATAACAGGCATGGGTTTTCGGCAGATCGTAGCGTGTCGCTCTTTCGACGAGAGGCAGCTGGTTCGGCCTGTCGCCGTAAACTTTATTGGTAGAGGTAAGGATAAATACGGCGCGAGGGCAATTCTTTCTCAACGCTTCCAGTATGGCGATAGTCGAGCGGGCATTTATGTCGAAATCAACCAGCGGCGCCGAGGAAGCCCAATCATGGGATGGTTGAGCTGCCGTATGCACGACTAACCGTATAGAATTCCTGAATTTCTTAAAGGCTGACTCGGTCTTTTCCTGGTCGCGGACATCGATCCAAAGGTGGCGGTACCGGGGATGGGCTTTCTGGAGCATATATCTGTTCTTGAGGATACTAGCGTCCCTGCCGAAAAAAGCCTGTCGCATATTATTATCGATCCCGACGACATCAAAGCCTTTTTCGCAAAAAAAACCCGCTGTCTGAGAACCGATAAGCCCGCAAGAACCGGTAACGATCACGATTGACACGGCTTCAAAACTCCTCACTATTTGATGGGACTGAACTTCAACGGCTCTTATAAAAATCTGAAATGTCCTTGCGTTTGCTCGATAACCACGCTTCGTTGCGGCGGCACCAGGTTATAGTCTTAAGCAATCCGGCAGGCAGGCTTACCTGCGCCTTCCAGGAGGCCTGGCGCTTTAATTTCGATGAATCAAGGCGGTAACGGATATCGTGGCCGGGCCTGTCTTTGACGAATTCTATCCTTCCGGCAGAAAGCTTTAAAGCCGACAAGATCATTTTTGCCACGTCTATATTTTGTTTTTCAATATCACTGCCGAGGTTATAGATCTCACCGTTTTTTGCGCTGCTCATTATTTTAAGGATACCCCTGGCGCAGTCTTCGACAAAAAGCCATTCGCGGACATTTCTTCCGTCTGCGTAAAGCGGGATCTTTTCTCCGTGTAACAGCTTCATGATCGAAAGGGGGATAAATTTTTCAGGATACTGCCACGGCCCGTAATTATTACTGGGGCGGATGATGACCGCGGGCAACGAATACGTGCGCACATAAGACTTTATCAACAGGTCGGCGGCCGCCTTGGAGGCCGCGTAGGGGCTGCTCGGATTGAGCGGGTCGCCTTCTACGAACCTACCTCGTTTAATATCGCCGTAAACTTCATCCGTCGAAATATGCACGAAACGCTTTATTCCATAAAGCCGCGAAACAGCTAAAAGGGCCTCTGTTCCGGAAACATTCGTTTTAATAAAAGGAGCCGCGTCCCGGATACTACGGTCCACATGCGACTCCGCGGCAAAATTGACCACCATGTCGGGTTTTTCTTTCTTGAATATCCCTGCCAGCGCCCTGCGGTCGCAAATATCCGCTTTATATAAGGCGAATCTCCCCTTTACCTCATCCAAGCGCTTCAGGTCGCCGGCATAGGTCAATGCGTCAAGGACAATGACCTTATGCTTCTTCCCGAGCGACTGCCTGACAAATTCACTCCCGATAAACCCGGCTCCTCCGGTAACTAAAAGCTTCATACGATTCCTCCTTTACGGCGCGCGGAAGCGAGGGCTCCCCCGCAATACTGACTGACGCATTCATCAAGGCAGTCGCGGATAGAACGCACGGTAAAGCCGCTTTTTTCCAGTTTACGGACAGACAAAAGCAGGTTAGTCCTGATGAGTTTTAATTTCTTGTAATCGATCACCCGGTAGGAAAAATCAGGGACATATTTTTTATACACATCCAGGAGCTCGGGGTAACGTAACCCTCCCTTATTAACGACATTATATATGCCTCTGGCACCGGAGAAAAGCAGGTGTTTGAGCGCGAGGAGAAAATCAGGGACGTAGGTGATTGAATTCGGCACGTCGATGACACCGGGAAAACCGATCAGCTTGGTCAATAAATTCCTCTTATACGGGCGGTTATCGAGCGGAATGCGTATGCGCAAGATCAAAACCGGGTACGCGGCTGACAAAACACGCAGGCCCTCTTCAGAATAGATCTTAGTGCGGCTGTAGAAAAGGTCGAAGAAATCGGGCCGGGCTTCCTCCGTCAAAGGCCGGTCGCCCGCGTAATCGTAATGATAAATACAACCGCTGGAAATATGCACCAGCTTTATGTTATTACGCAGCGCTATCTCCGCGAGCATGAACGGCACAAACGTATTGGCAAGCAATGTTTTATCTTTATCCATCTCGCATTGGTCGACATTTTCGCCTATATGGCCGATGCAATTAATGATGATCTCAGGCTTATGCCTGCGCACGAGCTTCCGCGCGTCGTCAAAGCTCGAGATCCTGCTGCCGGAGCTCTCAGCCGACAATGCTTCTTTGATACGGGTGCCGATAAAACCTTCTCCCAGGACAAGGATTTTATTTTTCATCTTTCACGATCCCCTTAAGATAATCACCATATCCGGTTAAACTTGAATTTGCCAGCCGCAAAAGCTGTTCAGCATTAATATAACCCATCCGGTATGCCACTTCTTCGATACAGCCTATCTTTAAGCCCTGCCGGTCTTCGATCGTCTGGACAAAGCTGGAAGCGCTGATCAGGGAATCATGCGTCCCGGTATCAAGCCAGGCGCACCCTCTGTTGAGCAGCTGTACTTTCAACCGGCCCTTCCTCAAATATTCGTTATTAACATCGGTGATCTCAAGCTCCCCCCTCAAAGAAGGCTTAAGATTTTTAGCGATACGCACAACATCATTATCATAGAAATAGAGGCCCGTTACCACCCAGTGGGACTCCGGCTTCTTGGGCTTTTCTTGAATGGAAAGCACTTTGTAATCTTTATTGAATTTGATCACTCCGTAACGCCCGGGATCTTTGACCTGGTAGCCGAAAATGACCGTCCCTCCCCGCTTATCAGAACCTGATTTGAGGATCCGTGAAAAATGGTCCCCGTAAAAAATATTATCTCCCAGGATCAAACAGACCCTGTCCCTTCCGATAAATTTCTCGCCGATCAGAAAACTGGAAGCAATACCGGTGGGCTCCTCCTGGACGGCGTACGAAATATTTATACCTAAGGAAAATCCGTTACCCAGAAGGTCCTTAAACGCGGGAAGGGCCTCAGAAGTCGAAATAATAAGAATATCCCTGATCTTACCCGTCATCAACAATGTCGACAATGGGTAATAAATCATCGGTTTATCATAGACGGGCAGTAATTGTTTACATACCGCGCGCGTGACCGGATAGAGCCTCGTCGCCCTGCCTCCTGCTAAAATGATCCCTTTCATAACTCACCCCTTATTTTAAAATCACCGCGAAGGCGTTAAAACGGGAAACTGATCCCCGCTTCCACGGCATTTTCACGCGAAGACTTGCGCAAGCGCACAAAAGCCCGGGCATCAAGCTTCTTGGAAAAATTACGCGTATAGGTTAAGGTAATACCGAGCGGCTCATGCTCGCGGCTAACAAGCGCCAGCATGACTTCATTATTTCTGTTGACCGATACCCTTGAGCCGAACTCCATTCTCCGGATACGGCCGTGAGCGTATTGCATTTCAAAGACAGGTGAATACCTGCGGCCGATCTTCCATACCCCGTAGAGAGAAATGGTCTTTTGTTTTTCACCCGCCTGCCGCGCTAAACCGATGCCTATACGGTATTTTATCATATTGTCGGCAGGATACAAGTTTGGACTTTCAAGCTGCGCGCGAAAGGAAAAGCTCGAGCGAGTGCTCCCTGAGAGGCTATAGCTTAAGCGGTTACGGGAATCTATCTTCCAGAAGCCTTCGAATAAAAGCTCATGCGTCTTTTTTGTTTTAGTCTTAAGGTCGGCCTTCTCAAAACTATATACTACCTGCTGGTTTTTGTTAAGTTCCCAGGCGCCCCCCAATACAATCTTGGAGGCAGCCGGCTTACCCGTTGCATAAAAGACGAGCCTGTTTTGCTCGTCAGCCTGCCATTTTCCTTTTAACGATATTGATTGAAGGGAATCCCGCTGTTGACCGTGAGAACCGATAAGCTCAAAGACAAGTGAATCGGATTTATTGATCAATGAATTGCATCTCAAAACAAGCAGTTCTTTCCGCGCGGAGCCGCCGAAAGGGGTACGGATCAATTCCAGGTTGTAATCAGGGGTCAGTCGCCATGCGCCGTCAAAGGTTAATTTTGAGGGAATTGCGCCGTTAGCTTTTCTCCAGGAGGGGCTTTCGTGCAGCGTATAGATAAGGCGTTGCGCGGCACCGATTGAGAAGCTGCCGGCAGGAGCGATACTGTTACTGCCGTCGGTAATGCGCAAGCGGTTATTCCGGTCGATACTAAACCGCGCTTTCTCCGTTAAAGAGAGCGTCATCGTTTCTTTTTTATTTGCGATTGAAAATAGGCTATGGTGCGTGCCAGTCCTTCATCCAAAGTAACGCGAGGCTTCCAGGCAATAAGTTTTTTTGCTTTCGTCAGCTCGGGCTTGCGCTGCTTCGGGTCATCCTCAGGCAGGCGAAGGAAACGCACCTTTGATTTCGAGTGAGTCAGCGACAAAACCTTTTTCGCCAGTTCCAGGACAGTAAATTCAAACGGCGTCCCCAGGTTTAAAGGTCCCGGATCGGCGACTTTCATAAAGGCAGTGATCCCGTCGATCAAGTCATCCACATAACAGAACGAGCGCGTCTGATCGCCTTTGCCGTAGACCGTCAAGGGTTCCCCCGTCAAAGCCTGATGAATAAAATTAGAAACTACCCTGCCATCATCAATACGCATGAGCGGACCGTACGTATTAAAGATCCTGATCACTTTGATCGAAAGCGCGTGTTCTCGCATATAAGCAAAGCTCAAAGCTTCAGCGGCACGCTTGGATTCGTCATAGCATGAGCGCACCCCCACGGGATTAACATTGCCCCAGTATTTCTCCGGCTGCGGGGAAATCTGGGGGTCGCCGTAAACCTCTGAAGTTGAAGCCAGGAAGAATCTTGCAGATTTAGCTTTCGCTATCCCTAAACAGTTATACGTGCCTAATGTCCCGGCTTTTAAAGTCTTGATCGGATACCGCAGGTAGTCTTTCGGAGAAGCGAGAGAAGCAAAATGCATCACCCAGTCCAATGAACAGGAGACCTTAAGCGGCTGTGAAATATCATGGCGGATGAATTGGAATTTTTTGTCCTTACGCAGCTTGCGGATATTATCCGGGGAACTGGTGATAAAATTATCGACGCAGATAACGCGGCAGCCTTTTGACAAGAGCCGCGAACATAAGTGAGACCCGATGAATCCGGCGCCGCCGGTAACAAGTATGTTCATTTTTTAGCCTTTACGTTTAGGTTGTAAACCGTTGACTTACTCGCGCCCGAAAGATTTATAGACAAACCCCCGCCTTTTCATCTCTGCGCACTCGAACATATTGCGTCCGTCGACAATGACCGGCTGTCGCAGGAGCTTCTTGATACGGGCAAAATCCAGGGCGCGGAACTCATCCCACTCTGTCATGATCAAAAGGCAATTGCTCATTTTTACCGCTTCATAAGGGCTCTTGCAGAAAGTAACGTTTTCCAGGAGGAGGCGCGCTTTCGCCATAGCCTGGGGGTCGTACGCGCGGATCACCGCGCCTGCGGCCTGAAGCATCCTGATCACATCGATGGCTACCGAACAGCGCGTATCATCGGTATCAGGCTTAAAGCTTAAGCCTAAAACAGCGATAGTCTTATCTTTGATTATCCAAAGCGCGTCTTCGATCTTCTTAATCAGCAGTTTTTTCTGCCCGTCGTTTATTTTACGCACGAGTTTGAGCAGCTCAAACTCGTATCCTTTATGATGGGCCAGATGAATGAACGCGTCCAGGTCTTTAGGGAAACAAAAACCGCCGAATCCGGCGCCCGCCCGCAAAAACGCCTTGCCTATACGCTTATCATACCCCATGCCGAGGGCGACCTTTTCAACATCGGCTCCGACCTTCTCGCAGACGCAGGCCACCGCGTTTATAAACGATATCTTTGTTGCCAGGAATGAATTCGAAGCGTGCTTTATGATCTCCGCGCTTTCAATATCAGTCACGATTATCGGCGCTTTGATCGGCTTAAACAGATCGCGCATGATCTTTTCAGCTTTTTTGCTTTCCAAGCCGATCACAATACGCTCCGGGTGCATCGTATCTTCTATTGCCTGGCCTTCCCGCAGGAATTCGGGATTTGAAACAACATCAAAGCCGACACCGCCGGCACGGTTCATTGCTATGGTACGCTTGATCTTCTCTCCCGTTTCAGCCGGCACCGTGCTTTTTTCAATAATGACCTTATATTCGGTCATCGCGCGGGCGATGGTTTCGGCGACTTTCTCAATAGCCGACAGGTCGGCGCTCCCGTCATCGCGCGGCGGAGTACCAACGCAGATAAAGATCACCTGCGATTGCAGGGTCGCGTCTTTTATGCTTCCGGAAAAAACCAACCGCTTCGAAGCAACGTTTTTCTTAAGCAGCGCTTCCAGTCCCGGTTCATATATCGGAACATGGCCTTTTTTCAAAAGAGCGATCTTGCCCGGGTCATTATCGACGCAGACGACACGGTTGCCTAATTCGGCAAAACATACCGCCGTCACTAGCCCTACATACCCTGCCCCGATTACCGCGACCTTCTGCATAGGAAAGCCTCCTCTAACGCGATGGAGATACGATTATTTTAAGGAAACGGCGGCTGCCGACTTTTAAAATACCTGTTTTAATGACTTGAAGATTTTCGTCGCTTACCTTGGCGCCGTCAAAGGTTACCGCGCCCTGCTGGACCAGTCGCCTAACTTCATTGCGGCTTTTGGCGATGCCTGCGCAGATGATAATATCCAGGACTCCGCGGGCCGCAGTGAGCTCTAAAACCGGAATATCCTCAGGCAATTCTTTATCGCTAAAAACGCGTTTAAACTCTCCCAGTGCCGCTTGCGCGGCTTCAGTTGAATCATAACAACTGATGATCAGCTCTGCCAGCCTTTCTTTCGCCGCTTTCGGATGCATGTTTTTAACCGCGTCGAGGTCTTCATCGGTCAACAGGGTAAAATATTTATACATGAGCTCATCTGAGATCGACATGATCTTTCCGAACTTGTTTTTTGGGGTTTCATTGATACCGATATAATTATCAAATGACTTACTCATCTTCTGCACGCCGTCGGTACCTTCCAAAAGCGGCATGGTAATGACGACTTGCTGCTCCTGGTTATAGTCTCTTTGAAGGTCGCGCCCCATAAGCAGGTTGAATATCTGGTCGGTCCCCCCGATCTCGACATCGCTTTTAAGCATGACGGAATCATACCCCTGGAGGATAGGATACATAAATTCAAGGAGGCAAACGTCCTGCTTCTGTTCAAGGCGCTTTTTAAAGTCAGCACGGGCGAGCATCTGGCTTACCGTCGCGTGCATGGTCAATTGCAGCAGCTCAACGACGGTCATAGCGTCAAACCATGAACTGTTAAAGACTATTTTTGCCCTTTCCATATCCAGGATCTTACTCACCTGTTGTTTATAGGTTTGGGCGTTTTCCAGCACTTCTGTCTTATTGAGGGTTTTACGCGTCACTGACCTTCCGGTAGGATCCCCGATACGGGCCGTAAAATCTCCGATGAGAAAATAAACCAAATGCCCCAAATCCTGAAACTGGCGCAGCTTTCTCAAAAGTACGGTATGCCCGAGGTGGATATCGGGGGCAGTAGGATCAAACCCGGCTTTAATAATGAGCGGCCGGTTCTCACTCGCGGATACCTGGAGTTTCTTGATCAATTCCTCTTCAGAAATGATATTTACGGCGCCGCGTTTGATTATCTCTAATTGCTTTTTTATCTCGGTCATTTCGAATAAACAACCCGTGGTCAAAGTACGGGCCCGAAAAGGAGCCCGTACTTTGAATAGGGATATCCTTCTTAGATTTTAGCAGACAACCCGATCTTTCCCTGCTCGATATCGATCTTAATGACTTTAACTCTGATTTTATCGCCGACTTTAAGGCCGGAGACGACATCTTTATCGATCTCGCTGGCATAGATCAAGCCCTCTAAATCCTCTTCGATCTTTACAAATACGCCAAAGTCGGTGATGCTGGCGACTTCCACTTCTTCCAGGTACGATTCAAGCGGGTATTTTAAAGCTATTTCCGACCAAGGATTAGGCTGCAGCTGTTTTAATCCCAGGGCGATCCTTTGATTCTGGCTGTCGATAGAAAGCACGATCGCTTCTATCTTTTGGCCTTTTTTCAGGACATCCTGCGGATGAGAGATGCGCTTCGTCCAGGACATATCGGATATATGGACCATGCCTTCCAAATTACTGTCCAGTTCGATAAACACGCCATACTTGGTAAATCCTTTAACTTTACCCTGAACTTTAGTGCCCTGGGGGAATTTCGATTCCGCGTCGATCCAGGGGTTTTGCTCAAGCTGCTTTAAGCTCAAAGCGATCTTGCGCGAATCTTTATCCAAACTCAAGACTTGCGCTTCGACCGTATCGCCGATAGCAAAAACTTCGTTAGGATTATTGACTTTTTTCGTCCATGAGATCTCGGAAATATGGACCAGGCCTTCAATGCCTTTTTCAAGTTCGACAAAGACACCGTAGGGGAGAATATTGACTATTTTACCTTTTACCTGGGTGCCAATGCTGTATTTAGTTTCAATATCCTGCCAGGGATCCGGCAGGCGCTGTTTTAAACCAAGAGATATCTTGTTTGCCGCCTGATCGAGCCCTAAGACCATGACCTCGATCCTGTCTCCCACGGCAACGATCTCTGACGGATGCGCGACTTTCGACCATGACATATCGGTTATATGCAGCAGGCCGTCAACCCCGCCTAAATCGATAAAAGCCCCGAAATCGGTAATAGCTTTAACGGTGCCCGTGTAAATCGACTTCGGCTTTAATTCACGCCACAGCTTATCTTTCATCTCATCGCGTTCTTTTTGCACTGCTTCCCGTCTGGACAAAATGATGCTGTAACGCAGCTTATTGATCTTAATGATCTTGAATTTAAAGGTTTTGTTCAGGATCTCTTTGTCAGTCTGCCCTTTAAACGCGGAAAGTGAAGCCGGCAAGAAGCCTTCGATACCCATAACATCGACCAAAAAGCCGCCTTTCACTTTTTTACTGATATAGCCTTCGACCAGCGTTCCATCCTGGGAATATTTGACGACGCGGTCCCAACCCTGGATACGCCGGGATTTTTCACGCGACAGGACGATCATCCCCGATTCATCTTCAATGGACTCAACGAAGAAATCAAGTTCGTTGCCGATCTCCAGCTCCTCTTTGCTGAATTCAAGAAGCGGGACTACGCCCTCGGACTTAAAACCGACATCGATTAAAACTCCCTTAGGCTTAACGGAAACGACCTTACCTTTTACGATCTGGCCTTCCCGGACTATCTTAATACTTTCATTATATAACTGATCAAGTGTTTCTTTTTCTGACAACATTGGTTCCTCCCTATTGACCGGTTCGCAACGAAGCTTTGCTTCTCTAATCGCCCCCGGCTTTTTAATTTGTGTAATTAAAAGCAAATATAAAGCTTATCCGTATAATAAGCGATCGATACTTTTATGAATATTCACTACCGCTCACAACACCTCCTTCACGAGAGATTTTAACGCAAAGTTCATGAGTTAAAGCCAAAACACTCATGAAAAACAACATTTCTACAATATACTTCGAACAAAAACAATTGAAGCGTTTGCCGTCTAAAGAGTCTGCGAAACCGGAAGTTTTTTCTCGAGGTATACCGGGACAAAAAAACTGATACTCCGGCTAAAAGCCCTGTAAAGAAAAAACAACGCGGAATAAGCGGCGACAAGAGAGCTAACAGGGGAATTGACATGAAAGTTGCCTGATCTGATCCATGATATTTCGCGCAGCATCTTGATACGGCAACCTCCTTTCCACGGAAATTTGCTTGCCAAACCGTACCTGGATACGCGCAAAATGTATGCGCTTTGCGTGTACGGGTAAAACTTTATCGGAACCTTCAATAAAAGCAGGGACAACCGGGACCCCGAGTTTAGAAGCCAGGAAGCCGACTCCGGGGAGAGGCTCACCCGGAGTACCTTCACTGACACGCCTGCCTTCAGGAAACAACAATAATCCTTCTCCTTTTTTTACTCTTCGCATAGATTCTTTTATCGCGCCTAAATCGGCGGAATTCCTTCTCACGGAAAAAACATGCAGTCTCGGCAGGAGCCAGCCTAAAAGCGGCCTGGTAAAAAGCTCCTCTTTGGCCATATAATTAAGCTTCATGCGGGAACAAGCGACGCCGAAAGTAACCGGGTCAAAATAACTCACGTGGTTGCCCGCCACAATAAACCCGCCGGTTTTCGGTATATTCTCAACTCCGGTCACCCGCAGCCCGAAAAACACCCTTAAGACCAGGAAGGAAAGAAAGCGTAAGCACGCATATATCATTACGGATTACCCCCGATAAGCTTTCGGCCCAGGGCTATCAACAGCCGGGACCTCTCTAAACTTTTCGATTCAGTATAAATACGCACGATAGGCTCGGTGCCTGAGGCGCGGAACATGAGCCAGCTTTCGTCCTCACAGATCATTTTTATCCCGTCATAATCCTTAACTTCCACTACTTTTTTACCCAGTAATTTTCCCGGGAGCGTCTCTTTTTTTAACACGACGGGGTTCTTTATTTTCAGGTCGTCACGCAGGTAATAATACCTTCCAAATTGCTTCTCCGCCTCATTTAAGATCTTCAGGATATCCTTATTCCGGTATACCATCATTTCCAAAAGTAATAGGCCCGCTACCGAACCGTCGCGCTCAGGGATGTAACCTTTGACCCCCATACCGCCTGCTTCCTCGCCGCCGGTAAGGATATTCTCGGTCTCCATAAGATTAGAAATATATTTAAAGCCAACGGGAGTCTCAAACAATTCAACCCCCAGGAAGCCGGCGATCTTATCGATCATGGTCGAACCGGCGATCGTCTTGACTATGCCGCCGCTGTATTTTTTATCCTGGTTCAAATGGAGCGCGAGCAATCCCAGGATCTTCTGCGGATTAATATAGACACCGCCCGCGGCAACAGCCGCGATCCGGTCGGCATCGCCGTCGAGGGCGATCCCCAGGTCGAATTTTTCTTTCTTTACCCTTGATTTTAATTCCTCAACAAGCTCTTCAAGCGGCTCAGGATGCCTGCCGCCAAAAGACGGGTTGACCGTATTACGCATAAATTCAAGTTTAATGTTCGTGCCCTTAAGGACGTAGGCGAGAAATTCATAGCCTGAACCATACATCGCGTCGACTAAAACTTTGAACTTCTTGTTCTTTATCTTATTAAAATCGACATAGGAGCGTATAAATGCGACTTGTTCGGACATAATATCATCGACAACGATCCTCGAAGGGCCACCTGCGGTCTTTGGGTGAGTTTTCCCTAATAGCTTTTCTACCGCTTGAGTTACTTCAGGGCCCGCCGCGCCTCCTGAAGCGTTTTTTATCTTAAAGCCGTTATACTCCGCGGGATTATGTGATGCCGTGATCATAACTCCCAGGTCGAATTTTCTTGCTTTTACCGCAAAGCTCAATGTCGGCGTCGGGACGGCCTTATCAGAAAGGACCACCGAGATACCGTTATTGTTCAAGACCTCCGCTGCAGTGCGCGCGAAGCGGCCGGACATGAAGCGGGTATCGTAACCGACGACTACTTTCTTTCCTTTACCCAAATAATCCGCGACCGCCTGCGAGACGATTTTCACGTTCTTAAACGTATACGTTTCCGCGATCACCCCTCTCCAACCGTCAGTCCCGAACTTTATTTCACCATTACCGTGCATTTCTGATCCTTTCGATTGCCTGTAAAGTATCTTTTGCCGAAAAAATGTAAGAGCCCGCGGCTAAAACATTTGCCCCCGCACGCACCGCATCTTGAGCCGTTAACTCGTTTATCCCGCCGTCAACCGCGATATCTCCGCCGAAGATACCCTTTAGCTCTTTAATCTTGGCGAGGACTTCCGGCATGAATTCCTGCCCGCCAAAGCCGGGATTGACCGTCATCACCAGCACAAAATCAACGCAGTCAAGGACCCCGGCGATCCGCTCAAGCGGAGTCTTCGGATTTAACGATACACCCACCTGAATGCCTTTTGCCTTAAGCGCTAAAGATTGTTTACGCAATTCACCGCTCGTGATCGTCTCAATATGAAACGTGATCATATCGCTTCCGGCTTTCAAGAAACTTTCCACGTAATCCTCGGGATGCTCGATCATCAAATGCACATCCAAAGGAAGAGACGTGACCTTACGGATATCTTTCACCACGGCCGGCCCGATGGTAATATTCGGGACAAAATGGCCGTCCATTACATCGACATGGAGCATATCGGCGCCGGCTCGCTCAACTCTCTTTATTTCCTGCGCCAAACAGCTGAAATCAGCCGACAATATTGAAGGTGAAACCTTTATTCTCATCGGTACAAATTGTTCTTGGTAATGTATTTATAAACCGATTCCGGCACCAGGTACCTAAACGATTTATTGTCCTTGATCGCGTCCCTGACCTCGAAAGCCGAGATGTCAACCGCGCGTATCGCCACCGTCGCGATATACGCGGGTATTTTTTCCAGCGCGTAACCGGGCCTGGTTGCCACCACAAACTTCACCATACTGATGATCTGGCTTAAGTCTTTCCAGTCATCAAGGTACTTCAGCAGGTCGGAGCCGGTAATAAAATAAAGCTCATCGGCGGGGTAAAGCTTTTTTAACTCGACGATCGTATCGATCGTATACGAGCGGCCCTGCCGGTTGATCTCGATATCGGAAACGCTCAAATACGGATTTTCCCTGATCGCCGCCTGGATCATCTCAAAACGGTACCGGGCTTCAATGATATGAGAATTATTCTTATGCGGCGGCAAATACGCCGGCATGAAAATGATCTTATCCAGGAACAGCTTTTCCCGCACCTCTTCAGCCAGGATCAAATGCCCCACATGAATAGGATTGAACGTCCCGCCGAGTATCCCGATCTTCACAAGGCTCCTTTATTTCCTGACCTGGCCATTCCCGAAAACAAGGTACTTATACGTAGTTAATTCTTCAAGCCCCATGGGGCCGCGCGCGTGCAATTTATCGGTAGAGATCCCTATCTCCGCGCCCATGCCGAACTGGTGTCCGTCGGTAAAACGCGTTGACGCGTTAACGTATACGCACGCGGAATCAACCTGCCGCAAAAAATCCATCGCGTTCTCATACCGCTCGGTAACAATGGAGTCGGAGTGCCCTGAACCGTAGCGGTTAATATGTTCTATAGCTTCCGCCAGGCTCGAGACGACCTTGACCGAAAGCTTCAAATCAAGGTATTCGGTATAATAATCTTTTTCTTTCGCGGGAACAACGCCTTTAACCAGCTTCGCTGTGAGCGGGCATCCGCGGATTTCAACTCCCGCATCAATAAACTTCCTGATCATTGACGGGAGGAATTTCGCCGCGATATTCTTATGGACTAAAAGGCACTCCATCGCGTTACAAACGCCGGGCCTTTGGACCTTGGCGTTAAAGCTTATCTTTTCAGCCATCTGCCTGTCCGCGTGCTCGTCGACGAAAACATGGCATATCCCCTTATAATGCTTGATCACCGGAATACGGGAAACTTCCGCAACTTTCCTGATCAAAGCCTCTCCTCCCCGGGGCATCACCAGGTCGATATATCGGTCAAGCTGGAGTAATTCCGTGACCGCGCGCCTATTGGCGGTCGTAACCATATTGATCATGCCGGCGTCAACGCCGTGCTTGAGCAGGCAATCGCGCAACAGGTTAAAAATACAAATATTAGAATGAAGGGCTTCGCTTCCACCCCGCAAGATCACGCTATTTCCCGATTTAAAACACAATCCGATACAATCAGAGGTAACATTTGGGCGGGATTCATAAATGATAGCGATCACCCCGATGGCAACCCTTACTTTATGTATCCACAGACCGTTCGGCCTGCGCCAGGCTTTAATGACCTCTCCGACCGGGTCTGCCAGCGCGGCGATCTCAAGGAGAGAATCGGACATCTGTTTTATACGCTGCCCGGTAAGCGTAAGGCGGTCAATGAGCGCTCCCCGGACCCCCTTCTCCGCTGCGGCCTTAAGGTCCAATCGATTCGCATTTATAAGGCGGTCTTGATTTACCAGTAACGCCGCAGCCATATCTTTAAGCGCCTGGTCCTTTACACCGGAAGAAATACTACAGCTATGGCGATACGCATCCTTGGCTCCCCGCGCGGCCCTCAATAATTCTTCTTTAAGCTTCATAACCGGCTCCTAAACAGCTAAATTATATAACAACAATATCATCGCAATGAATGATCTCTTTATGAAAACGGCCGCCCTTGATCTTTTCCAGGGTGCTGCTTGACATACAGGTTTTTCCGCGGGCAAATTCTTCACCCCCGATACCGAGGATACGCACGATCTCCCCCGCCTGAAAATCACCCTCGATCCCGGTAATGCCGACAGACAACAGGCTTTTATTGTTCAATAACGCTTTCTGGGCGCCGGGGTCGACCATGATGCTCCCCTTTGGCTTACTGCCGAAAGCGATCCAGCGCTGCCGGGCAGCCAATCCTTTTTTAGGCAAAAAAAGTGTTCCGTAGGCACCGGGGTCCTTTACCGCTAATTCAATTATATTCTTCCTGCGCCCGTTGGCAATAACACAGGGGATCCCCGATTCAACCGCGATCTTTGCCGCATCTATCTTGGTGACCATGCCGCCGACACAGGTCTTCTTTTGCGTCGGGCAGGCAAGCCCTTTTATTTTAGCGGTGATCTCTTCAACGACAGGGATGACCGCCTTATCCCGATCAAGCAGGCCGTCAACATCAGAAAGGATTATCAATTGATCGGCGGAGATCAAGCTTGCCACTAACGCCGAAAGCCGGTCGTTATCGCCGAACTTGATCTCATCGGTAGAAACCGTATCATTTTCATTAATTACCGGGACGATCCTATGGACGCGCTCACCCGGGATACCCGGCTGTCGACTGCCGCTATGCTTATGATATTCCAAAAGAGCTTGAAGCGTATTTTTCGCGTTTAAATAACGCGTGCGCTCGGTAAAATCTTCCCATGTCAAAAGTATTTGGGCGGCATGAAAGCCTCTTTTCCGTAAAAACTTGCTATAGGCATTCATCAATTCGTTCTGCCCTAAAGCGGCGGCGGCCTGAAGCAAACTTAAAGCTTTTGGGCGTTGTTTTAACCCCAGGATACTCATTCCCAGGGCGATCGCTCCCGAAGAAACAACAACAACCTCAGCGCCGCCTTCAACCAACTGGATCAATTGCCGGGCAATACGGTCAAAAATACGCAGATCCAGCGCCTGCAGAGCGGAGCAAAAAAGGCTGCTGCCGATCTTGATAACAATTCTTTTACAGCTTTTTTCGTATGGCTTTAATGAGCTCATCCAAACCTTCCTGTTTCAAGGCGGAGATCGGATAGATCTTCTTTCTTACGGCCTGTTTAAAACGCAGGAAATTTTCCCGGCTGTTATCCAGGTCCATCTTATTTGCCACTAAAATCTGCGGTTTTTTATAAACTTCAGGGCTATAGCCCTTTAACTCTTCATTGATCGTGCGGTAATCGTCAAGCGGGTCTCTCCCCTCAGTGCCCGCCATATCAATAATATGAATAAGTATCTTTGTGCGTTCTACATGCCGCAAAAACCTGTCCCCCAGGCCGCGTCCTTGATGAGAACCTTCGATCAAACCGGGAATATCAGCGATAACAAAAGACTCGTCATCTTCCCCGACAACGCCTAACACCGGGTATTTTGTGGTAAACGGATACGCGGCTATCTTGGATTGAGCGTGAGATATATCGGTAATAAGCGTGGATTTTCCCGCGTTCGGAAATCCGATAAGCCCGGCATCGGCGATGAGCTTTAGATCAAGCATCAACTCGCGTTCTTCGCCGGGAAACCCTTCGGTGGCCTCATCATGAAGCTTGTTGCCGTGGCCGCCTTCACCACCCCGGGCAACAACGAGCTCTTCCTGGTCGGCATCAAGCGTCCCTAACACGCAATCTGTCGCGATTTCTTTGACAATAACTCCGCAGGGAACGCGAATTATCATAGACGCAGCGTTCTTGCCTTTCAAATTCTTGCTGGAGCCATTGCCGCCCTTGTGCCCGTAAAAATGCCTGTTATAGGAAAAATCAAGCAGTGTCCGAAGGTTACGGTCAGCGCGCAATATGATATCAGCCCCGCTGCCACCCCTGCCTCCGTCGGGGACACCTCTACGTTCATATTTATCGCGGTAAAAGCTGAAACACCCTTTACCGCCATTGCCGCCTTTGACTAATATTTTAGCGTTATCAATGAACATTATCGTTATTATCGTTAGTTTCGTTAGTTTCGTTAATGCCGTTATTATCGTTCGTTCCGATTAGATCTTCAAACGGCATTAACGATAATAAACAACTAAACGATATTAACGAAAACTGAAGCTATACTATAGTTAACCGGCTTTTATGGATTTGATCTCCAATTCGCATAACTTCTGGCGGTGGCCCTTTTTCCAATGAGAAGACTTTCTGCGGCGATATTTATATGAAATAACTTTTTCACCTTTAACATGCTTTAACAACACCGCGGTGACCTGGGCGCCCTTGAGGTACGGAGTGCCGACTGAAATATCATCGTCTTTGACGGTCAAAAGCACCTTATCCAACGCGATTTCAGCGCCTTCTTCGGCAATTAATTTTTCAACGCGAATAACATCCCCTTTTTCAACTTTGTACTGTTTGCCTCCAACTTCAACTACTGCATACATGTAGTGCCTCCTGTAATACGTCCGTGCGCCTTAATACCGGACACATTGATCCCGGCATTGTTATTAAGCTAAAGCCTGGGATAAAACAAATTATCTGCAAAATTCTGCTCGGTGAGAATCGCTCTTTGCAGTCTAAAGAATAACTCTTTAAGGCATAATTAGTAAAATTATAGTATACCTTAAAAATCAGAAAAATCAAGTAATAATTAAAAAAATGAAAGCTTCCGGCAGGGCCATAAACGACCTGTCTCCAACAAGTTAGCAATGCAAAAGCCCAGGAAGAAAATTACGGACAGATCACGCGATCCTTACTTCTTCTATATGAAGGGTAGGATTGGGGATCAAATTGATCCTCATCTTGTATTTCCGCTCAAAAAAGAGTAAATTCGTCTTATCCCTCTGGATTTCATCTATGACCATCGGATTTAAAGAGATATCAACCTGTTTTAGCTCTTTTCCCTTCATAAATTTCTTTAATTCTTTAAACGCGTAAATTGCCATGGTGACCGCAGAACGGATCTTTCCTTTGCCGCTGCAGTACGGGCAGGTCTGAAAAGAGATCGTCTGAACGGTGTTATGTATACGCTCGCGGGTTATTTCAACCAAGCCGAACTTCGAGATCCCGATGATATCGTATTTTGCCTTATCTGTTGAGAGCGCCTTCTTCAATACGTTTAAAAGCTCGCGCCGGTGAAATTCCTTCTCCATATCGATAAAATCGACGACAATAATGCCGCCGAGGTCCCGCAACCGCAGCTGATGCGCCACTTCGATAGCGGCTTCACAGTTGATCTTGAACGCCGCTTCTTCTTGCCTGATCCTCTCCCTGAAACCGCCGCTGTTAACGTCGATCACAACCAATCCTTCAGTCGGCTCAATGATCAAATACGCCTTTGATCTCAAATAAACCTTACTTTCAAATATTTCGTTGATCTGTTTTTCGATGTTCTTTTCCCCGAACAAATCGTCGCCGCGGAAAAACTCAAGCTTTCTGGCTGCGTTACCCAGGAAAGCGCGCATAAAGCGCTGCAGGCGGTAAAATTCAGGTTTGGAATCAACGATAAGCTTGGAAACATCCTCTGAAAACGAGTCTCTGATAATACGCAGGACCAGGTCGTACTCTTCATAGATCAAAGCCGGAGATTGCTTCTTACTGCCGATCTTCTCAAGCCGCTTCCATAATTTAAACAGGAAACGCGCGTCGCGAGAAAGGTCCTGCTTTGATTTTCCGCAGGCCGCGGTCCTGACAATGTAACCGAGATCTTTAGGGAGCTTCAATTCAGCGAGTATGGTACGCAGGCGCCTGCGCTCGACATCATCTTCGATCCGTTTAGAAACGCCCAGCTGATTATCCATCGGCATAAGCACTAAATATCTTCCTGCCAAACCAAGCTGACAAGAAAGCCGGGGGCCTTTCGTGCCGAAAGATTCCTTAACGACCTGTACCAGGACCTCATGCCCCTTTTTGATCTCTTTCTTGATCTCTTTCTTAACAACGCTGGCGCGCGACTCACTGCCTCCCTGCGCCGTCGTCTCAGGCTCACGGGAAAAGGGTTCAAATGTTTCTTCTATTTCCGACAAATAAAGAAATCCTTTTTTAACCAACCCTATATCGACAAAAGCTCCCGCGATAGAAGGTATCACCGCTTCGATCTTGCCTTTATAGATATTCCCTACTATCGTCTTATCCTGAGACCGTTCAATATAAAATTCTTCCAACTGGCCGTCCTTAAGGATAGCCACCCTCTTTTCCTGCGGTTCAACATTAACTAAAATTTCTTTAGCCATTTTCTTTTTCGGTCAAAACCAGTGTTATCCATTGCCGCCGGCAATCTCCCCGACGCTCATAACCGCCAAAAGCGGATCAACGGATCAATCTCTGGGCTTTGACTTTTCCTCCTCATATACCTGTTTAATAGTTATGCCTTCAGGCATTTGCTTTTGCAAACGTTCCTGAAAATCCTGTGTATCCAGGCTCTCCCGTAAACTGACAGCGGCAAGTTCATCCTGGCTCTCTAATCCTAATTTTAACGCGCGATTGATGCTGAATTTGGGATGCGGACTAAACCCCTGGGTCATCTTTATCGCGAATCCGGCGCGGCGAAACGCGCGGGTAAACAAACGCATCAGGTCCAAATGTGAAATATACTTCATGTACCCTGTTTTGGAAAAACTGAAGTTGAATTTAACCATGTTTTCTTTTTAAAAATAAAAGGACACCCGCGTTTAAGGCACTTTGGGGTGTCCCATCTGATTTTAAAAAAGAATGCGTTATACCGCAAAAAGACAAGGGGCGCCTGGCTGTTTTAACTTAAAAATAAGCCCTGAATCCTTTAAAAAATTATATCTTTTTGCGCTTTTACGTACTCGCATTTTTTAACGTATTTTTAAAATCCAGATTGGGACAAGCCGCCTTCTGTGCGTGCTCACCCAAGCATGCCTGTTATTTTATTGCTTCTTTTTTTTTGCCGGCGCCTTTGACGATAACCCGCTTAAGCGCTCTTCGAGTTTCGCGATATCTTCAGCCGATGTTTCATCATCGTTAACGACGCGCGCCGTAATGAATATGAGCAGGTCTACTTTTGCCGTCTTAATTGTTTCCCTTCTGAAGAAGGTACCGATATACGGGATCTTACTGATTATAGGGATACCGATCACACTTTTACTTTTTACGTCTTTGAGAAGCCCGCCGATAACAACCGTCTCGCCGTCTTTCATTAAAACCTGAGTCTGAGCCTCCCGCACGTCGATTATAGGATAATTCGTATTGGTCGTTGTCGTGCCTGCCGTCGATGTAGCGGTCACGTTTGAGGATGATGAAGTCACACTCGGATGCAGGATCATATTAATATAATTATCTTCATTGACCTGCGGCACAACATTGAGCCGGATACCGATCTCCTGGTAATAATCCAACGTCTGAGTAACGGTAGCTCCTTCGCCGGAGGTACTGCCCGCGGTCACTTCAGAAACCAGGATCGGAGTATGAAAGCCAACCAAAATAGATGCTTCCTGATTGTCAATAGTTAAAATTCGAGGAGAAGAAAGTGTATTGGTATCAACATCCTCCTGCAGCGCGTGCAGGATCGCTTCAAATTGAGTACCGGTCAGCTTCTTGAACAAGATCTCTAAACCCGCGTTATACGGCTCAACACCGACGATGCCCTGCGTAGCGCTGTTAGACTTGGGTGAGAATATCGAAGGTAAAACCTCCGACCCGAGCGCGTGAGCGCCCAATGTCCCGGCGCCGGTTTTATTAAGGTCTATGGACGTAAGAGCGCTTGATTCGGCGCCTGTGGAGCCGGTCCCCCAATCAAAGCCGACGTCTTTAAGTTTATCCAGGGTCACTTCCATCATCTTCGTTTCAATCAGCACCTGCTTTGGCTTCCTGTCAACCTGGGGCAGTATAACGTTCTTGATCCTGTCCAATGTCGATGAAGTATCGGTTATAACGAGGGTTTTGGATTTGACCGACGGCTCAAACTCTGCCTTTATCGCGGATAAGCCGGTAGCAGTCCTTTCTATCGCGATCGTCTCAATTGTTTTCTCGGTTTCTGCCTCCCTGGTCAATTCACGGGCCGCCACTTCTTCTTTTCCGATCTTAAAAGACCCGAACTTCCACCCTTTTTGCCCCTTAGTATACAAAACAGAGATCTTACCCCGTTGAGACAGCATCGGAATAAGTATCCTTTGGGCATCCTGGGCATCAAGGAATTTAAGCGTGACAATTTCCGTCTTCAACGCTTCTTCCGCCTGGATCTTAGCCATATTCTCAAGTTTCGTGACCAGGATCACATTGCCCTGCTTCTGATAGCCAAACCCGTACGTTTTCAGGATAATGTCCAAAGCCTGTTCCCAGGGGACATCAACCAATTTAATAGTTACATTGCCGAGGACATCAGGGGTCGCGACGATATTAACGCCGGCCTTATATGAAATGATCTTTAAAACATTATTAATATCCGCTTCTTTAAAATCAAGCGTTACATTTTCTGAAGCGTTCAAGCTGTCGGTGATCGGCTCACTCATCTTCGCTTCAGGGGCTTCCTCAGCTTCGGGAGCGGCGGCAGCCGGCTGCTCGATCGCGGCCAGCATGGTTTCCGATGATTTCACCGCCTGTTCGCTATTAGTTTGCGCGTGCGCGCACCGGACAAAAAGAAAACAAGTTAAAACCAACAGAAAAAAACCAGAAACATAGGCGCCCCGCATGAAATACTTCATCATTCCTCCTTCTTTAATCTTGTTTCAGAGACCTGACCCTCTTTAACAAAAAATACCCTGTTTTTTTCTATTTTTAGGACCTGTTTATCGCCGATAAAATCTCCGATCTTAACTACTAAACCGTTTACAATAGCATAAGACACCCCGTAATTATCATAAATAATACCTTCTAATTTAATATCGCCGCTGATCTCTTTTTTCTCAAGCTGGACGTACCTGCCGTCAGGAGTAACCAATGCCACAAAAGGGTTGCGCCTGCCTGCGGCATCGTAGATGAACTCCCCCTGCGCCTGGCAAAACAGCATATTCCTGCCGAGGGTAAGCACGCAGGAGCCGGCGACGGCGATAACAAGCGCCCAGGATCTTTTACTTATTCTTTTCCCCGGATAAATAGTCTTCTTACAATTTAACATATGTCCTTAATATCAGTGAAGCCTTTTGCAGTAAATAATTATCGGTGGATTGCGTTAGCTTTACCTCTTCTACCGATATAAACGATTCGCTATTCTCGAGGTCATTGATGAAAGCCCCGAAATAATGATAATTTCCGGCAATGTCAAGGCTGATATTCACCGGCACAGCCTTAGGCGCCTGAGCCGCTTTTTTAGGGTCAAGAGCCTGCGTCGAGAGCTCTTTAACCGGCTTTACTTGAATGATATTGACCTTGTTCTTACCGGCAAGAGAATAAATTTCCTGCAACAAAGAAGGCACTTCCGCGTCCGTCAAAAGCCGCTTCTTTTTTACCGCTGAAACAGGCTTAACGGGCGAAGCCTTCATTTTAACCAGGCCGGCAGATATCGCCGCGATATCTTTTTTCAATTTAACGGCAGTTTCCGCTGATTTTTTGATACCTAAAAGCTGCGCTTTCATAATAAAAGAACAATCGATAAAAATAACGGTAACAAATATTATCCCGATCAGGATCAATTTCTGGATATCGATCACGAGATTATCAAAAAAAGTCAGTAGCTTCATTTTTTCTTCCCTTGCTGGGCCTTCGGCTGGACGCGCGCCAGGCCGCGTAAGACAAAATCAGTGATCTCGTAACTGCCCTTAGTTCTCTTCTGCACGGAACTCAATTC
Organism: Candidatus Omnitrophota bacterium; assembly: GCA_041650835.1. Classification (GTDB taxonomy): domain Bacteria; phylum Omnitrophota; class Gorgyraeia; order Gygaellales; family Profunditerraquicolaceae; genus JBAZTA01. Next base: position 50,777 of record JBAZKL010000002.1, on the reverse strand, counting down.
TAAGGCGCTGAAATCTTTCATGAAATCCTTATCCGCGTTCAGGTTACTGATAAACTTATTGATCAAGCTCATCTCTTCTTTTTGCAGGGAGACGACAGAAGCAGCCAACAAGAACTCCTTTGAAGCTATCGAAAGATTATGGAACCAAATTCCGTCGGGTACATGCTCGCTTAATTTATTTAATTTCAACGACCAGTATATGCGCTGGGTGAGGTACTGCTGTACCATCTGGTCATCGCTCGATTTCGCTGCAGAGCCTTTATTAAATTTCTCCAATTCCTGCAGCTGCGGCTGGAACTGCTTAAATTTAGCCGTCAGGGCATTGACCTGGCCCGCCTTAACCAGCATGGTGATCCCCAGATACAAATGGAGCAGGACCAGGATAACAACGAAAAGCGGGATCAAAAGCAACAGATATTTCAACTCGAACGTTGAACCCGTGGATTTCGCTTTTTGCTTTAATTCTTCCGGTAACAGGTTTATTTCGATCATAATAGCGTGTATTATCCGCGCAGCGCCAGGCCCAAGGCAACTGCCAGCTGGCTTTTTACGGCGTTTAACTTTCCCGAATCAATATTTGTAGCCAGGGTCACCTTCTTGAAAGGGTCCCAATATTCAACCTCAATGCCGACCAAAGTATGAAGCAGGTCCTTTAAACCTTTCAACAAGCTGCTGCCGCCGCTCAAGTAGATCTTCTCGACAGAAGAAGCGCTCTGGCTTTCAAAATAATCAAAAGATATCCTGACCTCCGCGGCAAGATTTGAGACAACCGGCTCAATGACCGAGATCACTTTCGCCGATTTCACAGGATCCTGAGAACATTTCTGCTCTTCAGCGGCTTTAAGCTCCAGGCTCATGGCTTCCCTGATCTTCTGATTAAAACTATTTCCCGCTATAGGAATATCGCGGCTCAAGCGGGGGATACCGTCCTCTATAATGCTCAGGTTGCTTTGCGCCGCGCCTATATTTAAAAGCGCGGCAGCCTTATCAGGCGAGTGATTCTTTTCAGTGTAATTAAAATTAAACGCGTTTATTAAAGCTATCGAATCCAGGTCAATGCATTGGCCGCGAAACCCGGCCGACTCGATGATCTTTAACCGCTGATTCAAATATTCTTTTTTTACCGCGGCTAATAACACCAGCATCTTGTTATCCGGCAAATCAGGCTTCACGATAAATCCGTCGACATTGACCTCCGCCACAGAAAACGGGATATGTTTCTGCGCCTCGAATTTCAAAGCTTGTTTAAGCTCAGACACATTCATTTTCATGAACTGGGCGTACCGGATGATCGTCGAAGGCCCGGAAAACGCAATATTGACCCGAGGAGTATCCTGCGCCTTTGCCATGTTCTTAAGCAGGCCTTCCAGGTCAAGCTGCATCGGCTCAATATGGAAACCGGCAAGCTCGACAGTGTCTTTGAGCATCTTGACCTTGGCGATCTTTACGAAAGACGTCCCGATATCCAACCCCACAGAAACCTTTTCTTTCACTAATCGTTCTTTGATCTGCTCAAGAAAATTCATGACGGCTCCATACCATTATTGTAAAAGCTGCTCTCCGGGAGGCAGTGGTGCTTCGATCTCAGGCCGGGACTCCTCAAGGCGTTTTTGCTCTTTTTGAACCGGGACGATTTTATTCTCGGCTACCGCTTGCTTCTTTATAAGGATCTGCTGCTGAGCGACCATTGGTGCGGACTCAAATTGCTTAATGGCGATATTAATCGCCGTGATCGCCGCCAAGAACACGACGATCGCGATACCGACCAAAATGCCGATCTTCTTATCCATCGTTAAACTCCTTTATCCTGCCACACTAATTTCTGGTCAAGTTTCCCGTCGTCAAAAGCCACAAAATTTGACAAGTAAGGAAAATACGGGGGCGTTGTCCCTTGTAACATCCTGTCATCGTACACAAAATTCCTGCCGTATCCATGAGTCGGCGTTGAGCCGGAGAAAGTCCCGAAAGCCCCGTAGAAATCGGTAATTGCCCCGCCCAAGAGCGTAGCCACACCGCGCGGCGCATCTTCATTATAATCATCCACGCGGAACACTCCGTGAGGCGCCATAACAACACCATGGATCTGGACATCATCCGGAGCTGAAGTACCGATACGAACATCCCCTCCCCAGGATAAGATGCCCAGCACATTGGTAAAGCCGTCGGCATTCAAAGGGCTGGCATTATACTGCTCATACGTCAAATTACCGTCAACGACAATATCGCGTTCCGCTGAAACAGTAACAGTGGAAGCCTGCTGAACAACGCCTTCGAGGCCGCCCACATCGTCATTCGTATAAATAAGAATACCTTCATTCCCCATACCATCGGGGATCCCCTGGTAGGTAACAGTGCTCCCGGCTACGGTCTCAACCGTGGTTTGGTTCGAGGTATAATTCACGGTAACGATCTTTGTAACGCCGCTTCTCTCGATAGTATAGACCGGCCCGGCAGCGGCGGTTCCCATGGTAATTTGCGGATCATCCGCATGGTTACCCTGATTACCCCGTATATAAATACCGCCGGTTACACTCGTCCCGTCATTAGGAACATAGATCCCGTTCGACCCGGGCTCCGCGGTCCCGCCCAACGCCTGGGTCTTAAGGTCCGTTTGCGTGATTGAGGACGTAAGAGTGATAATATCGTATCCTCTTTCAAATGTTTTTTCGAAAACAGGGACATCGATAGTCCCGTTATGGTCGTCATTTATCAACGTTGACCATCCGTTGTTATAATAACGGGCTGAATTCTGGTGCTGCGCCACATCTTCAGTGAAATGAGCGGAAGGATTATTGGCGAAGCTGAAGCGTTCATTGGTATGCACCGGGCCGGTAAAATTCGTATTGGCGGTAAACCAGACTGTTGTGCCCGAAGGCGTAGAATGATGCGAGGTAAAAAGCGCGAATTTGGCAAAAGTATCCCGCCGGGTAGTGATCGAAAATGTCCCCTGAACTAAACGCGTTGTCTTACTCGTATTAGGGGTTGTCCGGGAAACCAGGCCGCTCGACTCAATACTGAATTTATAAGGGAACACATAGACTTCTCCTGACGGATTAGTCGGTGAGCCGTTAGCTTCAATAGTGATCGTCGCCGTATAACTACCCTGGATCGCGGTATCTAAGACAGGAGAATTGAGCGTCAACGTAGCCTTGCCGCCGGAAACAGCGAACTGCGTATCACCGCTTGCGTACGCGTAATCACGCAATAACCCTAAAGAATCAGCCGCTCCGACATATCCGGTGAACACGCTCGACAGGTGGACTTCCGAGACTTTATCCCTTAAATCCGTCCTGATCCTTTCGCGTAATTCCGCGAGCGCGTGGTTTGCGCCCGCTTCAGCGAGATTTAAAGCCTGCAAAACAAATTCCTGCCGGTCAGTAGCTCTTTTTTCGGTCATAAGCCCGGTAAAATAAACGCCGGTCAAAACTAATAACACCGCCATGACCACCATGGATATGATCAAAACTACCCCTTTTTTATTCATAACGATAACCCCCCGTTTTCTTACGCTGTTTCTTCCCCTAAAACTCACCCGCAACAGGCTCCTCGATTTCCGTTGTACTATCTAGCGGGACAGCATAATTCCTAATATGTATCTTTGATGTCAAAGTAAAATCATTATCCTGCCTGGTCGTGATCGAAACTAAAACAATAGGACAATCAGCAGCCACAGAAGTACAATTATACGCCGCGCAAGCGACGCAGCCGCCGCTAAAACTGATCGATTGAATATGGTCGGCTACTAAAACCGAAGCGGACGTACCTACTTTCATCAACAACTGGGTCGCGTCCAAGGTATTGAGCTTAAAAGTTACTTTCTGCAATGTCGTGATATTCCCGTTGGTATCAAAGACGGGTTGATAGAAGTCGATCCTCGAAGACGATGTTATCGTTACGGGATAATGATTGCCCGAGATGACCCAATCGGGATTTGATTGCCGAAGATAACGGCTGATCGTATCCAGGGCAAGCCGGGCGGAACGCTGCTCTTGGAGTTTACTCTGCCCGATGCGCCAACTGCGGTCGGAGCTCGTCAATATTGTTACGATAGCGGCAAATAAACCGACAAAAATACCCAATACCACCATCATCTCGAGAAGAGTAACGCCTTTATTCTTAAAAATATTGTTTTCCTGAAAACGAGCCATACTCTCCTATCTCACTATCAACGTAATAAGTTCTATCGGTGAATCAAGACGGGTATTAGCGATCATCGTATCTTCGCCGGCATCAAGGGTTCCGCTGAAATTACTGTCCTCTCCGATCACCCTCCGGCGGCTCGTAAGGCAAACGACCAGCCTCACCCGTTTTAAATCCGCGTAACCGGTATCATATACTTCAATACGCCCTTTAGCGGCGCCCGCAGCAAACCCATCGACATCAAAAGCCGTATCATGAAGCGCAGACAGGCTGTCAAAAGCTACTTTCTTAATATCCTCCATTTTATCCTGGAGAGCGCTGGTCGCCATGGTATAACTGCGCGACAAATCTGAAAGCACGAGCATATTGACATAGGTCAAGAGCAGGCCGCAGAGGCCAAACGCCAATATCCCGACAGTCACCAGGAGCTCTATTAAAGTAAACCCGCGAGCCGGCCTTAAACTTTTTTCTCTTCGGCAAAACATATGGATACGCATCGTATTTCCTTTAGGCAAAAAAAGATCAACTCTCCTCTTTCTTAACGCAGCTTTCCGTCATTATGATCCCGCCTGTCGTGATCGTAAAGATAGATTTTCCCGTTAAACTGCAGCTCACCGGGGTAGCCCGGCAGCTATAGCCATAGGGATCAAGCCGTGAAAAAGTATATTGATATCCTTTAACGGGGGGTTGAGCGGTGTAATCGACTGTAAGATACTGAGGATTCGTTTGGGTCAGGATAGCCAAAGATACAGGGTAGATACCCACATTATTCTTGGCATAATTTTCCAAAGCCGTTGAAACAGACTTTAAAGTATCTAAAGCGTTCTCCTCATTCTGGATAATATTGAACTTGATAAGATTCTCTATACCAAACCGCAACAAAAGCGCGACAATTGCAATTGTAATCGTTATAGTTACAAAACTTCTCGCCTTCGTATTATTCATTATTATATTTATTCCAATCGGTTAAGGTACAAAATTATTTTAACATAAAAATGTTTTTCTGCAAGAGATATTTGAAAATCCGAGGGAAAAATTAAACATGTTTAAGAAAATATACAAAAAGAGGATCTTGGCGGACTGGAACTAAGAAGCCCGGCCTTCTTTCGAAAGCCGGGCTTCTGAAAAAAAACGATCAAAACGGTACTACTTGCTTAGGTGCAAGCAGCCGCGGACAATAATCCGCCTGTCGTGATCGTAAACGTTCTGGTACCTGTACCTGATGTAACAGCTCCTGCGATACAACCGATAGGAGTCGCGGTACAAGAATAACCGGTTGCCGCGAATGTTCCGCAGGCAAAAGTATACCCTTGTCTAGTGTTGGCGCCGGCTGCAATATAATCCTCGCTTGCAAACGGAGGAACTGCCGCGACTAAATCAACCGCGAAATCAGTAGGATAATTACCATTGTTAGCAGATGCGTACGATTCGCAAGCAGTAGCGATTGTCTTTAAAGTCGCTTGTGCCGCTGATTCGTTGGCATTAACACGAGCACGTAAAAGGCCAGGAATTGCGATAGCTGCAAGTAACGCTACGATAGCAACTACGATCATGATTTCGACTAACGTGAACCCTTTCTTATTCATGTCAAACCCTCCTCTCTTAGGTATGATTGACACTTGGATGCTCTTGTTGCCTTTTTATCCTTACTACTTAATTAAGAGAACTGCTACTAGTCTTACTTAAAGGCCCACAACAACATCCCGTCACCTGATTTAACTATTTTTCTTTATATCACCTCCTCCCTTATTTGTCAAGATAAATTTAAAAGGCATAAAAAAACCTATTCTTTTTCCCTGTAAAAAAGCAAGCAGTAACAAACGCTTGCATTTCCTTGCGCAGCAGGGTGTTGGAATAGGCGGATTAAAGGCTGTTATTTAATATTTTATAAAATAATTAATAAAAACGTTTTGTACTTCCTATCCCTTCCCCCTGTTTTCCATATGTTTCTTATTATAAGTATGCCACACAAGCGGTAATATTTCCACTTAATTGAACCTAATTCGAAGATCACGGTTAAAGGATAAAGACTAAAAGGAAGAAGCGTCAAATTAACCTTGACTCAAAATAATTAATTATTTGACTGGGAACCGGGGCGGGGAGGATGATATGTCTGATCGAGTTTAAATTCCGTTTCAGGAAATGCCTTAAGCCTGAAAACCAGCCAAAAGGTGTGGCCGTTCTCCTTGCTTCTATTGTAAGTGAAGTCTGATTCCCAGCAGTGAAGGTCGCGGGAAAAGGTGTATTCCTGTTCTTTAAAGCCTTTATCGCGGGCTTCCGCGAATTGATAACGCTCGTAGATCCTAAACCTCCATTTCGGCGACAGGCGCCAGCTGAATTGAGAAGTTAATTCTTTTCCGCCTTTTCTTTCATAACGATGCCCGATGCCGAAAGAGCGTTCTTTGCCTAAACTCGTGTTCAAGTCCACATTGATCTGCTTAAAATAATTTTCTCTTGAATCAAGGATTGAATCGGAATCAATACGCAGCCACGAATAAGGAAGTAACTCTATATCAAACAAGTAATCGGAAAAACGGGAACCCCCGATCCCCTTTGGTTTAAAATCATAGGCGGTTGAGGCCGTTAATGTGGCCAGATCAACGTTTTGCAGCCTTTTTTGCGAATCCGGGCGCTTCGTCTGGAACTTGTTGACCAATTCCAAGGTCACCCTATTGCTTCTGGTTATGGTATCTATTTCGTCAAAAGCCTGTAATTTAGACGCGGCAACCGTAGGTTCATGGTTAAACGCGTACTTAACGCTCGGAGTGACAATATGCCTGAGGCCGTTAAGATCCATGCCTAAAAAATCGGAATTAACATCAAAGACACGGTAGAATTTAGTACTCATATCCAACCCGCTGTAAAAAACAGTCCGCGGGTCAACGGTATTACCTTCCTTATTTTGAGAATAATAGGTTTCACGCAGCCCCACAAAAGGCGTCAGCGCGAAAACCGAAGCCTTAAAAGGCAAAGAGAATTGATTATAGGTGTCGAATCGGCTAACAAGGTCGTCCAGATCGGACAATGCCTCGCTCTTTTTTTCCAGGTTGGAGAATGAAGAAATATTCCTGAAATAAAACGGGCTTTCCCCTATCTGGTAATCAGGCAGATTATAGGTCAACTCCGGAAGTTTATCGATCTGATTAAACCAGCGGTTAGTCCGCTTCTGGACCAGAAGGTTAAGGTTTGAATAATCAAAAGCGTGCGTGACTAAAGCGTACGTCAACGGCTGGGCATCCTGTTCATATTCCCGGAAAAAATAATCTTTAAGAAAATTCGCGCCCGGGTCAATGGAACGTTTAGCGTCCCGTATCTTATAATACTCCAGCGTAGCTTTAGTACGCGGGTCAATGTCCCATTTATGCCTCAAGCGCACCAGGTAACGTTGGAATTCATTCGGCTCTGTTGAAAGGTTTTTTGGCTTCTCATCCGTATAATAAAACTTGAAATCGCCCTTACCGAACTGAGCGGTTTTATAATTAGCTCCGAAACCGGTAGCTGTCCCCAGTTTATTGCGGTAATCCAGGTAAACCCTTCCCTTAATAGAATCAGTCACATCAGCTCTCCAGGCGCTTAAAAGGTACGGCCCCCACGCGCCGCTCTTGCCGGGAGAGAATTCAACATGATAAATAGGGTCTTTGAGGCTGTGGGAATAGAACGGCAGGTACAAAAACGGCAATTTCCCCACATAGAACATATCTGATTTACTCTGGAGTTTATCACCGGGATAAACTTTTATTTTCTTTGCCTGGAAGCGGTAATGCGGTTTACTGAAGCTGCAGGTAGAGGCATACCCGTCGATCGCTTCAAAAGCGGAATCATTCAGGCGTTCGATACTCGAAGCGCTGCCGAAATAAGGGGCGGACCTGAATTGCCCGTCAAGGATAACCCCGGTCTTGGTATTAAAATTATAGGCGATCTCCTGGCCTTCGATCACGCCTTTATCATCTTCGATACGCACACCCCCCGCGGCTTTCGCGTCTTTAGTCTGGGTGTTAACGGTGATCTTATCGCAGGTAAGCTTCGTGCCTTTATACATAATAAGGACATTGCCGCTCGCGGAGATCTCCTTATTATCGGTCGAATATTCCACCGTATCGCCATTGACGATGATCGGCTGTTCGAGAACGTTTTTATCCTCGCTCGTTTGCGCGTAAAGAGCGCGGGGTGAGACAGCCCCCGAAAGCCCCCATGAACATAAAGACAAGGCAATAATTATGAATTTAGGCGCGCGTATCATTAATTTTTCGGGATTTTCTTATAGTCCTCTAAAAACCTCTGTATTCCTATATCGGTCAAAGGATGCTTGATCAGCTGTTCTATAACGGAAAAGGGCGCGGTAACGATATCCGCGCCGATCAAAGCCGCGTCGACCACATGAAGCGGATTACGCACGGAGGCGACAATGATCTGCGTCTGGAACCCATAATTCTCATATATTTGTTTTATCTGGCCTACCAGCTCGATCCCCGCCTGGCTGATATCGTCGAACCTGCCGATAAATGGCGAAACATAATCAGCGCCCAGCTTAGCGACCAAGAGCGCCTGAGTCGGAGAAAAACACAACGTTACGTTCGTCGGGATCTTTTTCTCCGACAAAACCTTGACCGCTTTCAATCCTTCTTTGATCAACGGGATCTTGATCACGATATTTTTAGCGATCTTGGAAAGCTCAAAGGCCTCATCCAGCATGCCGTCTGCATTTAAACTGATCACTTCAGCGCTTACCGGAACATCCACCGCCGAACAGATCTCCTTAAGGACATCTTTGGCGGGACGTTTTTCCTTCGCCAGCAGCGACGGGTTAGTTGTCACCCCGTCCACCAACCCCAAAGCAGCCACTTCCTTAATTTCTTTAACATTAGCCGTATCGAGAAATATCTTCATTATATTATCGTAGCCTCTGCGACAAGTGCTCCCGGACAAAAAGCGCGGCACCGATCATGCCCGCGTCATATCCCAGGGAAGCCTTAACTATTTTCACATTTTTCGCCTGCACGCACATCGCGCGTTCGCGGATAGTTTCCCGCACCGTGTCAAAAAGTACTTTCCCGGCGCCGGCGACCCCGCCGCCGATAACAATACAATCGGGATTCAGAAGATTAACGATGCTCGAAAGCGCCAGGCCCAAACGCTTTCCCATATTCACCCATACCCGCAATGCCGTGCGGTTCCCCGATCTCGCGAGTAAACTTACCTTTTCCAAAGAAATATCTTTTTTGAATAACCTTTTTACTTCCGCGGCGATCCTGTTATTGCCGATATACGCCTCCAGGCAGGCTTTCCCCCCGCAATTGCATTTCGGGCCGCTTTCATTAAGAGGCATATGCCCGATCTCGCCTGCCGCGTAGGTCGAGCCATGATAGAGCTTTCCTTCAAGGATAAGCCCACCGCCGACCCCGGTCCCTAACGTAAGGCAAACGACGTTCTTATATCCTACTGCCGCGCCTAATCGATACTCGGCTAATGCCATAAGATTAGCATCATTATCGATAAAAACGGGAACGCCTAAACGCTTTTTAAGTATGCTGCTCAGATGGACTTCTTTCCATCCGGGGATATTCGGGAAAAAATGCACCATCCCCTTATCCACGTCGATCGGGCCGGGCAGCCCGAGGCCCAAGCCGAGCACCTGAGACTTCACGATATTGTTCTTACCGGTCAGAAAACCGATCGAATCTACGATCCCTGAGATCAATTCTTCTTTTTCCCTGAATTGACGGGTACTTATGATCTCTTTACTCTGTAACCGGCAGCGCCCGTTGAATAACGCGATCTTCAGGTTGGTCCCCCCGAGATCAATCCCAATGATGTATTTACTTTTCATGTGTAAGTATTCTATATTAAAGTGGTTTTAATTGCAAGGAATATTACAGGGTTTTCGGTGTTCGGTTCTCGGTTATCGGCTGCGCAGAAAGCGCGCACCGGCGCAATTCTGCCGCAGAAGGCGGCATACCCCGCCATTCCAATAAGGCGGGGTGCGATTAGCGCCGGGTGTATCGTTTCTCGGCTCCTAATCGCTGTTCGCACTCCATACACGCACGCAGTTACGCCCCGCCTCTTTGGCTTTATACAAAGCGGCATCGGCTTTTTCTATCAATGATTCCATATCGCGGGAATCATCGGGAAAAACCGATATCCCGATACTGATGGTAACCTTGATCTCTTCGTCATAGATCATGGTGGATGACGCCTCTAAAGACTGCCTGATACGTTCAGCCGCGAGGATCGCACCTTCACGGTCGGTCTGCGTCAAAATAACGGAAAACTCTTCTCCTCCGTAACGGCCCACCATATCGATCTGGCGCAGGTTGTCTTTGATCACCTTTGCGACTTCTTTGAGGATCGCGTCCCCCACCAAATGGCCGTAATGGTCATTAAACCCCTTAAAATGGTCGACATCAAGCATCAGGAACGCGAACAAATAGTTTAATTTCGACGAATAATCGATCTCTCCCTGGAGCCTTTCCAAATAATGCCGGCGCGTAAAAACGTTAGTGAGCGTGTCAGTAATAGCCAGGTCCTGGACCCGCTTGTAAAGGATCGCCCGCTTCATACCCAGGAGGAACTGCTGGGCAAGAATATGGAATTTCTCTTTATCGGCATCCGGGACACCGTCAGCTACCAGATAACCCGCTAAGCTGCGGTGCAGGTAGAGCGGTAAAACCGTATAATCCTTATACCCCGAAATATCCTCCTGGCCTTTTAAGAATTTACAATCTTTCAACTCCATGAATTTATTGATCTGGGCGAGAAAATTATTAAAAACCGCTTCTTCATCGATCGATTTACAGATATCACGGGTGATCTCATAAAGGACCAGCGTATTCTCAAGGCTCTTTTTCAAGCCCGCGTTCTCACTCTTGACCCGCTCAAGTTCCGCGCATAGCTGTGCGTATTGCGCCTGCACGTTTTCGCATTCATTCCGGGCGCCGGAATAATAACGGCTGAAAAGCTTATTAAGCAAAAAATACGCCAGCACCGTCATAACCATTAAAAAGATATTCGCCCACATATTATCCGTTCACCCGGTTCCTTCCCAGCCGCTTTGCCTCGTACAGGGCCTTGTCCACTTTAAGGACCAGCTCGGTCTCGTCACGCGCGTCATTGGGAAAATTCGCCACTCCCACGGAAACCGTAACGCTGGTCTTTTGCTGGCGCAGATCAACCTGCGTGCTTTCAATTTTCTTTCGTAATTCTTCCGCGAGCGAGAAAGCCTTCTGCTTATCGGCTCCCGATATGATGACGCAGAATTCTTCCCCGCCAAAACGGCCCGCCACCGAGCTCTTTTCTTTAAAGAAATCCTTCATCACCTCGCTCATCTTTGTTAATACCAGGTCTCCGGAGGCATGCCCGAAGGTATCATTATACTGCTTGAAATAATCGACATCGAGCATCAGCAGTGAAAAAGTGCTGTTCTGGCGCAGGCAGCGCTTGACTTCCTCATTGAGCCGCTCCATAAAATATCCTTTGCGGTACAAACCGGTCAAACCGTCATGGATAGCCAGGTCTTCGGTCTTGAGATACAGCTCGCCGTTTTCCAGGGCGACCGCGCCTAAATCGCAGATCGCTACCAAAAACCGCAGGTCATCCTGGGAATAATAATTGCTCCGGGAATTATCCAACCGCAAGATCCCGAGGAATTTATGCTCGCTGACAAACGGAGCGCTGACCAGGGAGGAAACTTCGCGCGCGTCTTTCATCTTGACCTTTTCAAGATCGAAGCGGAAATCATTATGCATATCCTCAACCAGCAAGGGGCTGGAATGGCGCAGGACCCACCAATCAAAGAGGTCTCCCTGCTTTTCTTTGACAACAAGCTTTCGGTCTTCTTTTTTAGTCTTGAAGAGGCTTAATTTCTGGGTCTGGGGATCGATAAGGTACAGGATACAAGCCCCCTTATTGTCCGCGATTATTGAAAAGGCGATCGCCGCCAGGTTATCGGCTATTGAGACCAAAGAAAGATTACGATTAATATCCTCGATGATCTCTTTCAGGCTGTTATACCGTTTGATCTTCTCTTGCAGGGAGATCTTACTTTCTTGCTCCCGCGCGTGTTCATTCTTAACGATATTGACTTTTTCCTGGAGGTCTTCCTTGAAGTGGCCGCAAAGATTGAGGCGTTTTGAATTTTGTTTAAAAAGCACCAGCGTCAGTAAACCGTTCGCGCAATAAAACAGGAAAAGAGAAAGGAAAGAAAAGAATTTCGTGAAAAACGAGAGAAAAAGAGGAAGGCACAAGCACAAAACAAGAAAATAAATAATATGCGAAGGTTTTTTTGCCACTCGTGTAATGGCTTAGAAAGGCTATACTATTGTTTCTTCGGTTTCTTTATCAAAAAAATGGACTTTGCTCATATCAAAAACCAAGTCCATATCCTGATTCACCTGCGGCTTATTATGAGCGCCTACTCGGGCGATAAAGGTATGCTTGCCCGTATTCAAATACAAATACACTTCCGAGCCCATCGGTTCAACAACTTCACAATTGACCCGGACCACATTCTCCGGAGGAGCCTCTGACACGAATAATTTATCATAAATATCTTCCGAACGCACCCCCATAATGATGTCCCTGCCGATATAGGGGGTCATTTTACTATACATATCCTCGACGACCTTGACCGAGATCTTACCTTCGGTGAAATAGATCTTGGAGCTTTTCTTTATGATCTTGCCGTTCATAAAGTTCATCGGCGGCGATCCGATAAAGCCGGCGACAAATTTATTCTTAGGATGGTCATAGATGGAGATAGGGTCGGCGACCTGTTGAATGACCCCCCCTTTCATGACCACGATACGGTCTCCCATCGTCATAGCTTCTATCTGGTCATGCGTAACGTAAATGATCGTGGTCTGGAGCCTGATATGCAGTTTATGGATCTCAGTGCGCATCTGCACGCGCAGCTTCGCGTCGAGATTGCTTAAAGGCTCGTCGAACAAGAATACCAACGGCTTCCGGACGATCGCCCTGCCTACCGCTACGCGCTGGCGCTCCCCGCCCGATAATTCCTTTGGTTTGCGGTTAAGTAAATGCTTGATACCCAGGATCTCTGCCGCCTCGCTGACGCGCTGAACGATCTCATGCTTGGGATAATGGCGCAGCTTCAAGCCGAACGCCATATTCTCAAAAACGGTCATATGAGGATATAACGCGTAATTCTGAAAGACCATCGCGATATCGCGGTCTTTCGCGGGGACGTCATTGACCTTCTTATTACCGATAAAGATCTCGCCTTCTGTTATCTCTTCCAGCCCGGCGATCATTCTCAAGGTTGTCGATTTACCGCAGCCGGAAGGCCCGACCAAAACAAGGAATTCCTTATTCTCGACGCCAAGATTCAGATTATTGACGACTTTTACTCCGTTCGGATATACTTTTGAAACATTCTTTAAACTTACCTGAGCCATATCATGCCTCCACACTCTTGGTCTGGCTTAAGAATCAATACGCTTGTAGTTCTCATGGATCTCTGTAATCTTTTTACCGCAACAACAAGACATCAAGTATAGCAATAATTCCGGAAAAAATCAACTTTTTCTCATCAATCGAGATATTCCAGTATCTGGCGCAACGTCGGCTTCATATCCTTACGATGCACGATCATATCTATAAGCCCGTGCTCCAGCAGGAACTCGGAGCGCTGAAAACCCGGCGGCAATTTCTGGCGGATCGTCTGTTCGATAACACGCGGGCCGGTAAACCCGATCAAGGCTTTCGGTTCCGCGATTATCAAGTCCCCGATACCGGCGAATGACGCCATGATCCCCGCCATAGTCGGATTCGTCAAAATAGACAGGTACGGCAATTTTTCCCGGTGATGATACGAGAGCGCCGCGCAGGTCTTTGCCATCTGCATCAGGCTGAACATCCCTTCATACATGCGGGCACCTCCGCCGGAGCCGGAAACGATGATAACGGGAAGCTTATTTTTTGTCGCCGTCTCGATAGCATGCGTGATCTTCTCCCCCACGACCGACCCCATCGACCCCATGATAAAACGCGAATCGGTGACCGCGACAACGACCTTTTTGCCGTCTAAGAGCCCTGAACCCGTCACTACCGCTTCTTTGAGCCCTGTGGCGGCCTGGTCAGCCGCGAGCTTATCTTTATATGTTTTCGGGCCTTTGAAATCAAGCGGGTCCGCGGTCTTTAGTTCGGTGTCGAATTCTTCAAAGGTGCCCGCGTCAATAAGCACATTCACCCGCTCATGCGCCCCCAAAACAAAATGATAATTGCATTTCGGGCACACCCGGAAATTCTCTTCCAGGGTCTTATTATACAAGACTTCGCCGCACTCTTCGCATTTGGTCCAAAGCCCGTCAGGCATCTCTTTTTTCTTGATGCGGACAATGGTATATTTTGGTTTTCCGAAAAGCGGCATAGGATTATACTTTATCCTCGTTGAATTTATTTATTACCAGGCCGGAAAGGACTTTTGGATAAAAATAGGTCGATTTAGGAGGCATTTTATTTCCGTTTATGGCTACCGACATGATCTGCCCCACTTTGGTGGGATTCAAGAAAAAGGAAATATACGCCGGATCCGCATCCACCTGATCGATCAATTCTTCAGCTTCCGGATTAAACGTCACCACATCCTTATTATCGACATCCAGGCGCAGGATATGCTGCAAAATGATATAATTCAGGATAGAAACGTCTAATCTGCGGTATTCAGGCGGCCTATCGGTGATCATCTTATCAACGATCTTGATGTTACGTAAACGCACCAGCCAATATTTTTTATTCTTATACATTCCGATGATGTGCTCGGTCCTGCCGGCTTTTTCAAGCAGGAAGAAGAATTTAACTTTATCTTTTACCTCTTCCACGTAGAAAAATTCTTTAAGGCTTGTTATGAAGCCTTCAATATCAAAATTCTTCTCAAGCTTAACCAGGCGGTGTATCGGCAATATGGTCAAGCCTAAAGAATCCGTATTGGTAAAATAAGTCAGGATATAATTACACTCATCCTCTTCGCTTAAATTCCCCTGCTTTCTTTTCACTTCGTCCCGGTACCCGCAGGCAACTTCATAACGGTGATGCCCGTCAGCTATAAAAAAATTCTCATCCTGCATCTTCTGCTGGATCGCCTCTAATACCTCAGGTGCATCTATCCTCCAGACCTTATGATTATTCCTCTCATCATCCGTGATATCCATGAACGGTTTCTTATCTTTAAGGTATTGTTGGTGTAAATACGCTACCACTCGCTTCTTATCGGGAAAAAGCACGAAGATAGGGCTTAAATTCGCCTTAACCTGGCGGATAAGCCGCGCGCGGTCCTCTTTTGCTTCAAGCCGGGTATGTTCATGGGCGAATACGGGCGCGCTTGAATCGCCTAAGCGCATCAATGCCAAAAAGCCGTGACGGATGCGCTTTTCTCCTTTGATGTTATATTGATGGCTGTAAAAATACACCGCGGGGCCCTTATCCTGGACCAATATCTTATTTTTTAACCAATCCCTGAAATAAGACCCGGCAACCTGATACTTATCTTTATCAGGGGAGTCTTTCGAAAGCAGTACGTGTAAAAGATTATGTTCGTCCAGATCATGATAATACTGCTGTTGAGCGGGAGAAATAATATCATAAGGAGGGCAAACCACCTTGGAAAGATCAGGGAACTTTTCCTGGTTGTAGATCAATGCTTTAAAGGGTTTAATCTTAGTCATCATAATTTTAATTATTCTTAAGGACAGGAAGATGTTTCAAGGAAAATCTTCTCACATCCAACCCATACACGATATTGGCGGCAAAAACCCCCAGCGAATCGCACCACAGGTCGGCCGAAGAACAATACCGGTTCGGCACAAACATCTGATGGAACTCATCGCTTGCGCCGTATACGATACCTATTAAACTCACCGCGAGGAACCTCGCGCCGAAAGAGATCCCGGGGAAATACGCTTTTAACGCGCGGTTTATCAGCAACGCGAAGATAAAATATTCCAGCACATGCGCTACAATATCCTGTTTCGGGAACAGGGTCAGGATCTCTTCCCCGGGGGTCGCTGAAACTTGAAAAATGATTATAGCATAAATTATTACCGGTATCCAGTATTTAATGAAGCGCATCAGTTGGTCCGGCTTAATGGCTGCAGCCATTGCATCCTTTGGAAGCGTTAGGGCAGCCGCCCGATGGAGCGCTGCTTGATTTCGCAGGCTTACGGTAATCAGTGGCATAAAACCCGCTGCCTTTGAATATTATTCCCGCGCCGCTGCTGATGAGTTTCTTGACTTTTTTGCCGCATTTCGGGCATTTCTTTAACGCTTCAGCGCTCATAGTTTGGAATTGGTCAAACTTCCCGCACTGAGCACACTCATATTCGTATGTCGGCATAACTTCCCCCTTACTCGTTACTAGTTACTAATTTATTTAAAAGCCTTCTTTATCTTCTCGGAAAGGCTTTCTTTACCTGAGTTCTCACCTGATAACCGGGAAAATTCTTCGATCAATCTGCGTTGTTCCGAAGAAATATTAACCGGTATCTGCACATTAACCTTAACTAATTCATCACCCACTCCTCTGTCATGGACATCAGGCACGCCTTTTTCTTTCAATCGGAATATCCTGCCGCTTTGAGTCCCGGGAGGTATTTTCATCATGACCTTGCCGTTCAGGGTGGGTATTTCGACTTCGGCACCCAGGATCGCCTTGGTTATACTTACGGTAACTTCGGTCAGGATATCATTATTGTGCCGTTCAAAAACAGGATGCTGCCTGACCTCAATAACAACATAGAGGTCCCCTCTTCCGGCTGTACCGGATTCTCCTTCTCCCCTGACCCGTAAATGCGAGCCGGTATCCACACCCGCGGGGATCTTTACCTTTATATTACGCGTGACCTTAACGCGGCCTTCGCCGGTACAATCGGAACAGGGAGTTTGCACTAACGCGCCTTCCCCATGGCAGCGGTTACAGGTCTGCGCCATTTGGAAAAACCCGTTAGAGACGACCATTCGGCCCGAGCCTTTACATTGCGCGCAGGTGACTTTCTTAGAGCCCGGTTTAGCCCCGCTTCCGGAGCAGGTAGCGCATACTTCATAGCGCGGCACCGTAATAGTCTTTTCAACTCCCTCGGAAACTTCTTCCAGGGTCAAATCGATGGCGATCTCCAGGTCTCTGCCCTTACGGCCGCGGGCTCCCCGCTGCCTGCCTCCCCTGGACCCGAAGACATCAAATCCCATGTCCCCGAATATCTCGTCAAATAATCCTCCCCCGAACCCGTAATCGCCCATATCCTTAAAAATGCTTCCGAAATCAGCGCCTTTAAAGATATCTTCATAAGCATATTTCTGGTCAATACCCGAATGGCCGTATTGGTCGTAGAGCGCGCGCTTTTGAGAATCGGATAAAACAGCGTACGCCTCCGAGATCTCCTTGAATTTCTCTTCGGCTTCTTTTTTTTGCTCATGAGCAACACGGTCCGGATGGAAGCGAAGCGCCAGCTCCCGATAGGCTTTTTTGATCTCATCAAGGGTAGCGCTTTTCTTAACCCCTAATATTTCATAGTAATCGCGTTTAGTAGACACGTTAAATGACTCCGGGTCAATAGTCGATGGTCAATAGTCTAAAGCTCTGCTCATAGACTATCGACTATAGACCACCGGCCCGTTGTCCTCCAAAATTATTTCTTATCGTCTTCCTCTTTAAAATCAGCGTCGATTATATCCTCTTCCTTCTTTTTAGGTTCTTCTTCCGAAGGGCCGGCTTGAGGATCCGCTTTCCCGGGCTGTTCCTGCTGGGACTGCTGTTGCTTGGCCGCAGCCTGTTTATATATCTCTTCAGCCAATTTATGAGCTGATTTTGTCAGATCCTCCATTGACTTTTTGATCCGTTCAACATGTTTATCTTTAATGGCCGTTTTCAGGTCATTAAGCTTTGCTTCAATTTCAACGCGCTCCGCCTGGCTTACCTTATCCCCGTATTCCTTCAGGGATTTTTCAGTGGAATAAACCATGGTATCCGCCTGATTGACGATTTCGATCTCTTCTTTCTTCTTGGTATCTTCCGCGGCGAATTTCTCAGCGTCTTTGACCATCTTATCGATCTCTTCTTTCGAAAGCTTTTTCGGGGCGGTTATCCGTATCGACTGCTCTTTCCCGGTGCCCCGGTCCTTTGCCGAAACATGGACGATACCGTTGGCGTCGATATCGAAGCCGACTTCGATCTGCGGAATGCCGCGCGGCGCCGCGGGAATACCGACCAGGTCGAAGCTTCCCAGCTCCACGTTATCGTTAGCCATCTGGCGCTCGCCCTGCAGCACGCGGATAGTCACCGCGGTCTGGTTATCGGCGGCCGTCGAGAAAACCTGGCTCTTTTTGGTCGGAATGGTCGTATTTCTTTCAATAAGCTTCGTGCTGACCCCGCCTAAAGTCTCAATACCCAGCGATAACGGCGTAACATCAAGCAAAAGCACGTCTTTCATATCGCCTTTAATGATCGCCGCCTGTATAGCAGCCCCTAATGCGACGCATTCCATAGGGTCTACGCCGCGTTCGATCTTTTTACCGACATATTCTTCCACAAACTTCTGGACGACCGGCATTCTGGTCGGTCCGCCGACCATAATGATCCTGTCGATATCGCGGGCGGTAAGTTTAGCGTCTTTCAACGCTTCTTCCATGGGCTTACGGCAACGGTCGATAATCGGGCTGACCAATTCTTCCAGCTTCGCGCGGGTAATAGACATGGTCAGATGCTTCGGGCCGGTAGCATCCGCGGTGATAAACGGCAAATTAAGGTCCGTTGTCACCGTGGAAGACAATTCGATCTTTGCCTTCTCGGCTGCTTCACGCACGCGCTGTACCGCCATTTTATCGTTCTTTAAATCGATGCCTGTTTCCTTTTTGAATTGGCCGGTGATATATTCGATCATGGTATTATCCATATCGGTACCGCCCAACTGGGTATCGCCGTGCGTGGTCTTCACTTCAAAAACTCCCTGCGCCATTTCCATGACCGTAACATCCAGGGTCCCGCCGCCTAAGTCAAAGACCATGATCTTCTGCTCTTTCTGCGATTTTTCCAAGCCATAGGCCAAACAAGCCGCGGTCGGCTCGTTAATGATACGCAGTACTTTAAGGCCGGCTATCTCTCCGGCGTCTTTTGTCGCGGTCCGCTGGTTATCGTCAAAATAAGCAGGACAGGTAATAACAACTTCTTCAACTTTATCTCCCAGATAGTTTTCCGCGTCCTGTTTGATCTTCTGCAAAATAAACGCGGAGATCTGCTGGGGGGTATACTCTTTTCCATATACCTTGAATTTATAATCACTGCCCATTTTGCGCTTGGCGGCCTGAATGGTGCCTTCGGCATTAATTGCCGCCTGGCGCCGCGCCGGCTCACCGACTAACCGCTGGTTATCCTTGGTAAAAGCGACATATGAAGGGAACGCTTTACCGGAAGCAACACCGGCTCCTTCAGCAGACGGTATAATCACCGGCCTGCCGCCTTCCATGACAGCCGCGGCTGAATTTGAAGTCCCTAAGTCTATTCCTATTACTTTAGCCATGACACACCTCCTTGAGCTCCTTAAATCTTTGTTTAGAGAAACCCTATTTTTCTTTCTTTTCCTCTTTATCTTCGGTCTTTTCTTCCGCTTTCTGCTTACTGACCTTCACTTTAGCCGTTCGTATGACCCGTTCGTTCAAATAATACCCTTTTTGCAATTCTTCCACAACGGTATGCTCCGGCATATTTTTATCTTCGACCTGCATCAATGCTTCATGACAATTCGGGTCGAAGGCCTTGCCTAAAGCATCCATCGGCTTAATTCCGTGTTTTTTCAACAACTCGTACAAATGCGCCAAAACCATCTCAATGCCTTTTAAGAACGCGGGCATATCCTGATGCTTGGATTCCGCGAGATCTACCGCCCGTTCAAGGTCATCAAGGGTATTTAATAACTCGGCGATGATGCCTTCATTGGCGAATTTAACGAACTCCTGTTTTTCACGTTCCAGGCGCTTACGGACATTATCAAAATCCGCCTGCACCCTGACCATCTTATCCCAGGCCTCCTGTCCTTTAGCGGCATCCTCCTTAAGCAAGGCGTACTCTGCTTCGGGAATAATGACGGACCTTTCTTTTCCGCCATCATGATCTTCTTTCGGTTTTTCAGGCGCCTTATCGGCTTCTTTATGACTATGCTTGTTATTATCCATATCTTTCTTTCTAAAAATCATCTAAAACATCGGTTAAAACTCCCGCTATATATTCCAGCGCGGGAATTATATGGTTATATTCCATCCGTTTGGGCCCGAGGACCGCGAGCCTTCCCACTGGTTTCCTGCGCACCTGGTAGGTAGCGACGACTAACGAACAGCCGTCGATCTCCTCGCACCCAAGCTCTTCTCCTATATATATCTTGACCTTATCGCTGAAGCTCTGGTTGATGATATCCAGTAACCGCTGTTTATCTTCTATGATCTTGATCAAAAAGCGTATCCGCTCGAGATTCTGGAATTCCGGCTGGCTTAAAACATAGCTTATTCCTTTATAGAAGAGCTTATCCTGCCATTCAAGGAACGATACGATACCGGCATGATGCGTGATCACGGATATCACTTCAGAGGTCTTCTCTAAAACATCCGCTAACTGCCTGACCTCTATTTTATACCCTTTGATAACGCGTTCTTTTTCCTCATCAAGCAGGTCTATCTGAGAGACCAGGAAATCCACGTAATACCGATACCCTTTATTGGTCGGAACCCTTCCTCCCGAAGTATGCGGATGAGTCAGGTAGCCGGCTTTCTCCAATTCGCCGAAAATATTGCGGACCGTAGCCGAACTCAAGTCAAAATCACAGGCAATCTCATCAGAGGCAACGGGAATACCCGCGCTGATATACTTGTTTATCGTTGCCGATAAGATCGCCCTTCTGCGTGATTCATAATCAACGACTTTTACCATTTTTCACCTCGTTTTAGCACTCTCTACCCTAGAATGCTAAACCATAATTTTAACATATTTTATTTATATGTCAACTCTTACACGCAATTATTTCTTACCCACTAACCCTTTCGGAAAATGATGGTTTTAGCCGTGTCAAAATCAGCTATTACTACCTCTCCCTCCTTGAGCGTTCCATCAAGTATTTTAAGCGAAAGAGGGTTCTGGATGTACTTCTGGATCGTGCGTTTCAAAGGCCTGGCGCCGAAATTGATATCAAAACCATTCTGCACCAGAAATTCCTTTGCCTTGGAAGTCACTTCCAAACGTATCCCCTGGTTCGCTAAACGCCTGATCACCGGTTCCAATTCGATATCGACGATTTTCCCCATTTCCTCTTTCCTTAACGGATTAAAAACGATTATCTCATCTATCCGGTTCAGGAATTCAGGACGGAAGAATTTCTTGACTTCGGCAAGAAGGCCGGACTTCATATCTTCAAAATTCAATGCCTGCTTCTTGCCGTTGAACCCGATCAAATTATGCTGATGGATGATCTCCGCTCCGATATTCGACGTCATAATAATAACGGTATTGCGGAAATTAACCACCCTGCCCTGGCTGTCAGTGATCTTACCTTCGTCCAATATCTGAAGCATAAGATTAAAGACTTCCGGATGCGCCTTTTCGATCTCATCAAAAAGCACGACCGAATAGGGCCTTCTCCTTACTTTTTCCGTTAACTGCCCTCCTTCCTCGTAACCGACATAGCCGGGAGGCGCTCCCACCAGCCGGGAAACACTGAATTTCTCCATATATTCCGACATGTCGATGCGCACCATCGCCTCTTCGTCGTCAAACAAGAACCAGGCAAGCGTCTTTGCCAGCTTTGTCTTGCCGACACCGGTCGGGCCCATAAAAATAAATGACCCCATAGGATGCGATTCGTCGGACAAACCCGAACGGGACCGCCTGACGCAATGAGCGATAGACTCGATCGCCTGGTCCTGTCCGATAACCTTTGTCTTTAAGCGCTCTTCCATTTTCACTAATTTCGCGGTCTCGGCTTCCTTAAGCCTGGTCAAAGGGATACCGGTCCATTCCGCGACCACTTCAGCGATATCATCATCGCCTATCTCCTGGCGCAGCATGCTGACGGTTTTCTGCGTCTCCTTAAGCTGTTCATTATGCCTCTTCAATTCATTATCCAGCGCCACCAGCCTGCCGTATTTGATCTCAGCGACCTTATCCAGATCGCCGACCTTCTCCGCGGCGGCGGCTTCATTCTTAAGCTCTTCTGTTTTAGACTGGACATCCTTGATCTTAAGTATGATCGCTTTTTCTTTTTCCCAATGCTGCTTCTTAATATTTATCTCCTTATTCAGATCATCCAGTTCCTGTTCGATCTTCTTCAAACGCGCCAGGGACAGTTTATCTTTTTCCTTTTTTAAAGCCTGGCGTTCGATCTCAAGCTGAATGATCTTTCTCTGGACCACATCGATCTCTACCGGCATACTGTCTATTTCAATACGCAGCCGGGAAGCAGCCTCATCAATCAGGTCCACCGCCTTATCGGGAAGGTTCCTGTCGGTAATATAGCGGTCGGAAAGCGTTGCCGCCGCGATCAACGCGGAATCCAGTATCCGCACCCCGTGATGCACCTCGTACTTTTCTTTCAAACCGCGCAGGATCGCCACCGTATCCTGGACAGAGGGCTCACCTACAAAAATACTCTGGAACCTTCTCTCCAAAGCCTTGTCTTTTTCAACATATTTCCTGTATTCATCAAGCGTTGTCGCGCCTATGCAACGCAGCTGTCCGCGCGCCAGGAGCGGCTTGAGCATATTCGAAGCATCAATAGCCCCTTCCGCGGCGCCCGCGCCGACAATGGTATGGATCTCGTCAATAAAAAGGATTATCTGGCCGTTCTTGCTTTGTATCTCGCGCAACACAGCCTTAAGCCGGTTCTCAAACTCGCCTCTGAATTTAGTGCCGGCGACAAGGCTTCCGAGATCGAGGGCTACAATGCGCTTATTCTTCAATCCCTCCGGAACATCTTTAGAAGTAATACGCTGCGCCAAACCTTCAACAATAGCGGTCTTCCCCACTCCGGCATCCCCTATCAAAACCGGGTTATTCTTGGTGCGCCGGGATAAAACCTGCATCAAACGCCTGATCTCTTTGTCCCTGCCGATCACCGGGTCAAGCTTCATCTGCTCGGCAAGCAGGGTAAGGTCCTGCCCGTACTTTTCCAGGGCCTTAAACTTCTCTTCCGGAGTGTCATCGGTAATACGATGGCTTCCGCGTATATCCGTCAACGCGGCCAATATCTTTTCTTTATTAATGCCTGCTTTTTTAAGTTCCCTGGCCACTACCGCCTCCTGGTCGGATAAAACCGCCAGCAATAAATGCTCCGCGGAAATGTATTCATCCTTCAGGAAATTCGCTTCCTTGTTCGCCGCGTTAAACAACTTGTTAGTCCGGGGAGAAAAATAGATCTGCGCGTTCCCGCCGCTGACCGTAGGCTTCTTTTGCAGCTCCTCCTCGATCAATTTAACAAAAGAGCCTGCCTGTATGCCCAACGCGTTCAAAACAGAGGCGATAATACTGTCCTCCTGTTTCAATAGGATCAGGAACAAATGCTCCGGCTCCACCTGTTGATGGTTCGATTCCGTAGCCAGGCTTACCGCGTCCTGAAACGCTTCCTGTAACTTAGCAGTAAACTTATCTGATCTCATGTATTGCCTCTCTTTTTATAAAGCGCCCCTTTAAATTCATCCGTTAATTAGCACTCAACATGCATGAGTGCTAATAACAAAACAAAAAAAATCTATTCTTTTATTTCCAATTCAAGTATCAACTTGATCCCGCTTATATTCACGTGTTTTTCTTCCATTAGATAATGTATATATTCAAGCCTCTTAACATCTTTCAATGAATAAAGCCGGCTTTTCTTGCCGATACGATGCGGCCTCACCACTCCCACCTTATCAAGCTGGCGCAGTGTCCACACCGGTAAGCTCACCAGTTTGCTCACCACGCTGATCACATATACCGGTTCATCAGGGCTGATGTAAATATCAAAGGTTCCCATCGTGACCCTCCTCTTTTCTATCCTCAATATATATCTAACATAAAACTAATATCTTGTCAAGCATTTTTAATAGAAATAATTAGATATTCTAACTGATTAACGTAACATCATTATCTTGAAGCAGTTTATGATAAAGGATCTTTGATATTGTTAACGATACCAAAATAGAATCAGCTGAATATTTGATCTTTTCAACTCGCGCTTCCTTATAAAAAAGATTGACCAGGTCCATCCTGCTATTCGGGATCTTTAAATCGGCACAAACCATCTTGGAAGCAAAATTCTTCTCGATCTCAAGGAATAAAAGCTCAAAGTTTGCCTTGGAAGTCGCGGATATCGCGATCGCGTTAACAAAATCATTTTTGAGTTTTTCCAGCCACGCCTTATCGTCAAGCAGGTCAATTTTATTTAAAGCGGTTATCAGTGGCCTGCTATCGGCTTTCAACTCCTTTAAAACTTCGACCACGGACTCATGGTGTTCATAAACGCGCGGATGGCTTACATCCAGAACATGGATCAACAGGTCGGCGTCGACAACTTCTTCAAGCGTTGCCTTAAAAGCTTCAATAAGATGATGCGGCAGATGCTGCAGGAATCCGACCGTATCGGAAAGAATAACCTGCTCGCCATTGGGCAAAACCAGTTTTTTCGACAATGTATCCAGGGTCGTGAACAAGCTGTTGGCGACAACCTGGCTCGCGCCGGTCAGCGCGTTTAAAAGCGTGGATTTCCCGGCGTTGGTGTATCCGACCAGCGCGATTGTCGGGACAGCATTATCTTTTCTTTTTTTTCTGATCGTCTGGCGGTGCTGAGAAAAGCCGCTCAAATCATTCTTGAGTTTATCGATCTTCTTCCTGATACGCCTGCGGTCGACCTCAAGCTTCTGTTCGCCGGGCCCGCTTGTGCCGATACCGCCGCCCATACGGGAAAGGATAATGCCTTTACCGATGAGCCGGGGAAGCATATACTGCAGTTGAGCCAGCTCGACCTGCATCTTCCCTTCAGGGCTGTGCGCGTGCTTGGCAAATATATGCAGGATCAGCTGCGTGCGGTCGATTGTTTTCCTGCCCAGCACCTCTTCCAGGTTACGCTGCTGCGTTCCCGAGAGGTCGCAGCTGAAAACCACGGTGTCTATCCCTAATTCAGCGCAAAGCATGGCAATTTCATCCGTCTTACCCTTGCCGACAAAAAGATTAGGCGTCGGCTTTTCAATGACCGCGGTCACATTATCGATTATTTCAGCGCCGCAGGTCAAGGTCAACTCTTCCATTTCCTCGATAATATCGTCAACGCCCCAATTGCTTCTATCCGATTTCAACTTTATGGTCACCAGCAATACTTTTTCCATAGTCTCTCTTTCGTTATCAACACTCTCGGATACCCGAAAACCGGATAACCTGTTTAACTCTTCAACTCCTTCAATATCCTCTGAGCTACCCGCTCCGGTCGTTCTTCATCTCCAACCTCAACCCACCGGATACGCCTGTCCTTACGAAACCAGGTCAACTGCCTTTTGGCGTAATTACGGCTGTTTTTCTGCATCAAGGCTACTGCCTCATCTAATGAAGACAAGCCCGCGAGATGATCTTTCAGCTCATTTATCCCGATAGCGTAAACTGCGGTCTTACTCAATTTTAATCGCAAAAGCGAGATGACTTCGTCCATCAACCCTTTTTTAAACATTCTCTCTACCCGTTCATCGATCCTTCGATATAGCTCCTTGCGCCCCATATTCAGGCAAAAGATCCTTACATCATAGGTATCGCAGAGCCCGCGGCGTTTTTTCTGCAGCAATGAGATCGGCTTACCCGTTGACTCGAACACTTCCAACGCGCGGACGACCCTCTTGGTATCATTCGGATGGATCCTGCCCGCCGCCTCCGGATCAACGAGCGCTAACCTTTCGTGTAAAGCCGCGCTTCCCAGTTTCAAAGCGTCGGCATATAAGCGGGAACGGATCCCCTGATCTTGCGCCTTCTCCTTAAAAATACCATCGATCAATATTGTCATATACAGCCCCGTCCCTCCGGCGAATATCGGGACCTTATCACGCTTAAGGATGCTCCTGAGCGCCTTGAGCGCGGCTGTCCGGTATTCAGAAACGTTGTATTCTTTTTCCGGTGAAACAACATCAAGCAGATGATGAGGGACCTTTTTACGCAGAACGCTACTTGCCTTGGAAGAAATAATATCCATACCCTTATAAACCTGCATTGAATCGCAGGATATTATTTCTCCGCCGAGCTTCAGCGCGATGCGCGCTGCCACGTCGGTCTTCCCAACAGCGGTCGGCCCGACTATAAAAATCACCTTTTGTTTCATAAGAAGCCGCTGATCCGAATGAGGCATGTATGTTTTTAGGGGGAAATCTTAGTGGGATATCCTTCTTGAGACAATTTGTTTTCTAACGCGGCAGCGTCATCACGCTTGCTGAACTTGCCGACACGCACGCGATAGAGCGGCTTTCCCTTTACGCTCGACACCTCTGAAAAAGCATCATAGCCGCTTTTGCTTAATTTATTACGCAGGTTATTGGCGTTGGTCAGGCTGCTAAAACAGCCGACCTGCACCGTGTAAAAAGCGCCGCTGGAGAATTCCCCTAATGAGCAAATATCTTTTTCAATGCTCGATTCCAGGTTAAGGGGAAATTCTTCCTTTAATTTATCGGCAAATTTTTTTCCGCTCTCGACATCGCCGCGTTTATATGCTGTCTCACTCAAACGGCTGAAAAGTGCCGCCTTATACTTGGTCTGCGGCTTTATGGTGAGCATATCCCTATAACAGGCATCCGCTTTTTCGAAATTTTTCTGTAAGAAATAAGCATCCCCCAAGCCGAGGCCGGCCTCTTCCCTCGTTGGGCTATTCTTGAATTCCTTTAAGATTATCTCAAAGATATCCGATGAACGCAGATAATTGCCGTCTTTTAAATAAGAAAGCCCAAGCAGGCAATAAAGCTGGTCGATATCAGGGGCGTGTCCCGCGGCAGCAAGGATCTTTTCACCCTCTTTAATGGCAGCTTTATAATCCCCGCTTAGAAAATCAACCTTGACCTTTTCAAGATTGAGCGCGAAAGAAAGATCCCTTGTCAAAAGCAGAAAGAATAAAACAAACAAGGCTGTTTTTGAATTACTCATAAAATTTACGCGCATATTGAAAAAAACATTATTCACGTTAAGCCTGCTCCTTACTTTTTGACCTTCTTAGAGATCGCCTTCTGCAGCTCTAAAACCAGCTTATGCCGGCGCGCCTTTTCCTGTTTATCGACATCATCAACCAGGTGCTGCGCATGCGTATGCGGACGGGGAGAATACTTAAAAATATAAGCCGCGTTAAATTCTACGCGTTTAACCAGGTCATAGGTATCCTGGAACTCTTCCCGGGTTTCCGTAGGGAAGCCGACAATGATATCAGATGTCAATACGCCACCCTTTACAATTCTACGATAATTATCCGCCAAGTCCAGATAAAATTTCTGAGTATACCCGCGATTCATTAATTTCAGGATCCTGTCTGAGCCGGCCTGAACAGGCAAATGCAGGTATTTTTTCAGTTTTTCCAGGTCAGCCATCGCTTTGAATAACTCAAGCGAAGTATCCTTCGGGTGCGACGTAATAAAACTGAACTCTTTTAATCCTTTCACGGCATTAACGAACTCAACAAGCTTAACGAAACTAACATCTTCATATCCATACGCATTCACATTCTGCCCCAGGAGCGTAATACGGCTGATCCCCCTATCGAGGGCCTGTTTTATTTCATTCATGATCTCTTTATGCGGACGATGGTGTATTTCTCCCCGCACAAAAGGGACCACGCAATAAGAACAATAATTGGAACAGCCTTCGGATATAACGACAAAGGCGTGGTCTTTTTCTTCATAAAAACCGCTATGATATACATCTTCCGGCCTGATAGTTCCATCTGTCTCCCAGATTTTCGTTTCAAATAAATTTGAACTGGTGACAGACGGCTGGCGACTGGCGACTTTAGCAACAATTCCGGGAATCTTATCTATATCTGACGGCCCCACGACAAAATTGAGGTATTCAGAGCGGTCAAAGGCTGCTTCTTTATAATTCTGCGCCATGCATCCAACCAATCCAATAATCGGATAACCGCAACGAGTGTCATTGCGAGGCGCGTTTTTTGCGCCGAAGCAATCTTTTTTTCTCGATTTAGCTATTCTTCCTATTTCGCTCCAAACCTTATCTTCGGCATGCTGACGGACAGAACAGGTATTAAAGATAACTACATCTGCTTCATCTTCTTCCTGGACGATCTGGAAACCGGCATTCTTTAAAAGTCCGCAGATCACCTCCGAATCCCGCACGTTCATTTGACATCCGAAGGTGCGCAAAAGCACACGTAACTTCTTCGGGCTTTTGCCTCCGGAATCGCCTGTATTGTCGTCTTTTCGCTCGTTTTCAACCATTTCATCCCCTCTTCATAGCAAGTCTTCCAAGGCTCGTTTAGATCGAACTTCACGATCTCCTGATTCTGGATGTGGATCGATTTAAAGATGATCCGCATAAAGGTTTTGACCAGATAATCCAACTGGCGGTCATCCGGCGTGCTCCGTAACCTCAAAAGGAAATCCTGCGTCGCCTTTACAAGGTTAACGGAATTACGCTTATCCAGAATCTTAAGCTGAATCGCCTTGATATCCTGCTTTAGTTTTTTCTCCTCATTACTCAAAAGCTCGGCCCTATCCTTATAGAGCGCGAGATTAATTTTATCCTCTGAAAACAACTCGTAGATCCCCTTTTGCTTCTCGATATTCTTCTTAAGAAGCGCGTCCTTATCCTCTAATTGCTCGACATACAACTGCTCCGGCTCGGATGCGTTAAGTTTGATCATGTCACCCAGTTCCTCAAGCACATGAAGATTCTGACGGATGACTTCTACAATATCCCAAACCTGCTTATTGATCGCGTCAGCCGTAACAGATTTATTGCTACACTTAATATGAGGTATGCCTTTGGAAGAACAACGATACCATGGCCGCCGCATTTTGGTGCGATGATTAACTGTCGCGGTGATTCCGCGGTAATTGCCTCCGCACTCATTGCATTTCAGAATACCGGAAAGCTGATAAACATTATTCCTGAATCTAACCACACCATTGGTGCGGTTACGTTTGAGAAGCGTTCTGGCCTCATCAAAATCTCTTTGCGTAATTATCGGCTCGTGAGTATTCGGTACTTCAATAATCTTGGACGGATCATTATTCACATACTTGTAACCTTTGCCTTCGCCGTTCTTTGTCTTTTCTTTTGTGTTATAGCGACGTCTATTCCACACCAGCATCCCTAAATAGACCTTGCTCTGCAGAATATTGGAAATGAATTTATTATAAAATCGTCCGCCTTGTCTTGAAGGGATCCCAAGATTGTAATAATGTCCTGCGATCCGCGAAGTGCTCGTGCCGCTTATGTACATCGCGTAAATCTCTTTAACGATCTTTGCCTCTTCCGGATGGACTTCGAGTTTCTTGACTTCTTTATTGTAACGGTAACCATACGGCGCGTAGCGCGCTCCCTGCCAGTGACCTCTTTTAACACCAACCACCATGCCCGGGAATACCCTCTCGACTAAGCGATTGCGTTCAAACTCCGCGCAACTGCCTAACATCTGAATCGCCATCTTCCCGGCGCTGGACGTGGTATCGAATGGCTCGGTCGCTGATTTGTACCCGATGCCCAGCGAATCAATCTCCTCAAGTAGTCCTAACAGGTCCTTAAGCCGACGGCTTAGGCGATCTTGCTTATACACCATGATCAGATCAAACTGCTTATTGCGCGCGTCAAACAAAAGTCTCTGCAACGCCGGTCTGTCCATATTGCCGCCGGAATAACCATCATCCATATAAATATCCCGGCCCGACATACTGCAAAAAACATCCCAGCCGAAATTTTTCGCGTATTGCAAAAGATATGTCCTCTGCACCTCCAGCGAAAAACCTTCGCGCGCCTGATCTTCTGTACTTACCCTTGTATATAACGCTACTCTCATCTTATCCTTTTAACGTCTCTCGCCATGCCTTAATCTTGGCGATACACTCGTCCGTAAACACCGGCCAATCCTTATAATCACGCTTGGGCTTAACCCATCCCCTGCGGATCCAATTGATCATGGTCTGCCGGTGCACGCCCAGTAATTTTGCCGTCTCTGTCATGGAGTATGTTTTCATATTTGACACCCTCATCTAATGGTGCCCAGTATACCGTAATATACAACCTTATACAAGCGGTTTCTTCTCTGCCGAATACATTGCCAAAAACATCTTTGATAATGTCTCAATCCCCTCAAAGAATGATTTACGAGCTTCTTGAATTTCCACGCTGGACAGACCCCTTCCTTTTAGCTTTATCTCTAAAGCGTCCCAGCCTCGCGGCGTTACCGCCTTCACATTAATTGTGCTCGCTTCCCTGATCATAATTCTCTTCTACAGTAGGACATTCGGACATCGCAAATGTCCGGTTTTGTCGTATTTTAGGACATCGCTTTTGAGGCGATTTTGAGCCAAATTTAAGCCGGTTTCACGACGGAAAACGCCTTTTTTATCCCTTGTCAACCGGACACCCCGAAATACGCCCATACGACCACGACACGACATTTTGAAAATCCGACATCACTCACAGACTTCGCCTCGCCCGACCCGCGGCCCACACCCCCTCCGAAGGACCCGTAAGCATATGTGTGAGCAATGTGAGGCTAAAATCGCTATCCTCACACCTGCCCATCCATAGGCGATGTATACGCCTCTTCCTATATATTTATTGATTTCTAAAAAGAGAAGGAATTTAGCCTCACAAACCTCACAACAATACATAACCCCTTGATGGCTGTAGCCTTGACCTTGTGAGCACGCCTGTGAGCAAGCGTGAGCACACGTGAGCAAACTCACACATTTAGAACGGCCGGTCACTGTCCACCTCCGCACGATCCTCACAAAGCACGCCTCTGCTCACACCTTCCTCACACCCGTACTCACACGACTTTGACTCGGTTCGCCTAAGAACAAAAAGCCTGCGGCCGGTACCTGGCTCGCGCTTGTCTTTCTTTACGATATCCACTCCGACATTACGCATGACCGGCGCAATACGCAGTAGCTCTGTTGAAAGCCACTTGGCGGTCTTGGGCATGCCTTTCTCATCGTCGTCATCGTGGGTTACCTCGTGCAAAAGCTCCGCGGCCGAGCCTTCCCAATAGCCTGCGTGCTTATCCATGAGTTCGATCAGTCTCTTGGCAAACGAGCTGTCATCCGCGGTGTCCTGCCATTTACGATCCACTGACTCCTGATACTTTTTGAAAAACTCATCCTGCGAATAACCCAATGCCCCCGCCAGCGCGCCTCCCCATTGAGCAAAATCAGACATGCGAAACTTTTCATGTCCGGTAACTTGCGAGAAAGTATTCATTGCTTTTGAAATGGCAGTAAAGAATCCACCCAGAATCCCGGGAAGCTCCCGTTGCCATTCGTCTTCCATAGTTTTTTCTGCTCGGCTCCTCTTTAAAACCGGAATATCAAAGATAATGGCCCGGTCGAGCAAATCCGCCCGCCACAAAGACGTGCCAATACCATTCAATACAAAGCACCGTTTGTATGAACGAATGAACTCGTCGTCATTGGTATAAAGACTGCGTTTCATGTCGCCTTCGCCGGTAACGCCTCGGCAGAGGAAATCGCTAAACCACTCGTAAATTTTGGAGATATTATCGAAGGTGCTGATCCAGTGCTTCTCCGCGGTCATCTGCGCCTGCTCCAATTCTTTGGGAGTTGAGATCAGCATGACCTTGGACGGATCGCCCAAGCCTTTAATCTTGCGGGAATTATTCGATTTACCGGAGCCCTGCTCGCCGGTCTGACTTAAAATGACATGCGGAATATTGGGAATGAAGAATGATGCGATGGCGACCATGAAAAGACAATGATCGTCCGGATTAACATTGCAGAAACGTAATATCGCCTTAGGGTCGCCGCCCTTAACCGGAATCACCTGCTCGGCTTGATGCTGATAACGCCTGAATATCGGCGGCAACGGCACAACGTCCCAGCCGGTTTCATCGATAACTACACCTCGATAGTCCGGCGTTGTCAGGTCGTAATAAACTTTCCCGTTATGCCAGCCTACTCGATTAAAGAGCTCAACCTGCCGGGAACTTCCACAGCGCGCCTCAACCTGAATCCGTGCCTGATTAAGTGCCTCAATCTTAGGCGGTACGCCAAAGCGATCACGGAATCGAGTCGCCTTCCAATTCCTAAAGCGCACGCCCGTTGTCGGGCATACCTCAAAATGGCTTTCCACCGGAAGCACCACAAAAGCATTGCCATGCTGATCGCGAAAGAAGTCCTTAATGCTCTCCTCGCAATCGCGGGTAATGATCTCGCCCTGCGTGAGCTTAGCCTTAGCAACCGGCCCCGAAGCCCCGTTTCCTCCATAAACCTCACTACACCCGCTGATTGCCTTTTCAATGACCGATTGGCCATAGGTCCGGCCGTCACCAAAATGTTTCTCATCCCACTTGGGCCGCATGAGTCCGGACTGGCGAAAAAGCGAATCCATACGCCCGGCGTCTTTACCAGTCCAAAAGGCCAGCTTGTTGCCTAACGCCAAATCCGCTTCGCTCTGAGATGGATAATCGTTTTGCCACTGGCCGGAATAGAGCCGCTGAAACCTCTCCGCGTCTTTACTTTTAGAGATTAAAGCAAAAATGTCGTCCGCGGGCCTTTTATCTACAACCCGGCTGAATATGGCGGTTAGCGCATCAGTGCACTCGTTAAGATCAGCCGGATAATTTTCAAGGCGATTGCCGGTAACGGTAAAAAATCTGCCCTTGGTATAAATCTCAAGCCCGATCTTTGAAATCTTGCATGCCCGGGCGATCTCGCCTTTACAAAGAATATGAATGCCGGTGCCGCTGGGCGAATATTCCGAATATGAATTGAGCGCCTTTAAGATTTCCACCGCATACGGCGCGATAGCTCCGTCTTTGACGCAATGGTCTATATCCACGCCCACATAAGGCGGACTAAACATAAAACCAACACCCGCATATCCGCGCTGGCTCACCAAATCAACTGCAGTCTCGAAATCTGTCCATGTGCTGGGATCGTTACTTTTGGCAGGACGTCCGGTCAGGACGTTCATGGGAACTTTATCAATGCGGCCTTTGTTACGCCTGAGCTGATACCCAACCCAGCTCGGTAGCTTAAGCAATTCCTGCGGTATGATCTCTTCCATTTTTCTCTTCTCTTTTCTTCTCTCGTCTTCCATTTTTAAACTCCATTTTGAAATAAATAATCCTTAACCCTCCGGTAACAGTCAAACAGCTTGCGTGCCTCCGAATCGGCGAAAAACTCTTCGCATGCCTTATGAACGGCCGGGATGTCGTCAAACAGGATCCTCTTGAGCCGTCCCGATCCCTCAATGCCCCTCATAGCAAACCCGCAAGAGAGCAAATACGTAGCCAGATAGAGATTTCCCGCTTCAAAGCACTTGTCTTTCATAGTTTCACTGCCTCCTACTAGCTACATACGCAAAGAACTGGAAAACTGACGGAAATATTTTATTTATTTTCACTTCACAAGCCCCTCTACTAGCTACATACGATGTTTTTGGTAAACCTGCCGGAAATATTTTCACTTTCTTCACCAGTTTCACTCCCTAAGCGTATATTCCGGATTTTTCCGAAAAGTGTCGGAACTTTTTTGCCCCTCAGAGTAGTTATTGCGTTTTTAGGCTCAAAGTTTCGCACCCCTCACCTATGAACACGCAAAAAATCGAAAAGTGTAACACCCCCTACCGCGTATATACGCCCTTTTTTGCCAAAGTGTTGCACCCTACTGCGTATATACAGATTTTTTCGCTCAAATGTCCCCCTCATCTATGAACACGCAATATTTTTCAAAGTGTCGAACCCTAAAAAGAAAAAGCCATCTCCGGCCAGTCGACTGGAAATGGCTTTCTGCAAAACGGCAACAGTGATCAGCTGTCCCGCGAGTCTGTCTTGATCTTACAACAACGGATTATTTTGACAATGGGGTCGTTACCGCAAATTGGTAATAATTCGGGGGATGCTTATGCAGGGGTTTTGAAAGATTTACTGCCAATCAACGAATGCCTTGCTAATATTCACAATCACCGCCGCGCGGTTGATATCGGAAAACTATTCTCGCATTTATTTTCACACGATTGGGTAATTAATTTTAATCCACTGATCTATTTTCTTATTAACCTGTACCATAAGATGCTCAGCTAACCCAAGCTTCTTAGCGAGAACTTGACTGAAAATCTTAATCATTTTATGGGGCGATCCGCGTTTTGCTAAAAGACTTATGATTAAATGTAAATATTTATCTTTGATTTCATCGGGCAGGGATTCAATAAGCATTAGCTTCATAAAATCTGTTAATACTGCAAGCAGCGATTCAATAGATGTTTCTCTTGAATCAAGAATTGCGGTGGCTATGTCAAACGCATTTCCCGGCTGTATTTGAAAACTGTCTTTCTCCGCATAATAAAAAAGCATTTTTGCGGATACAGAAAGATAGAAGTATCCAATCTTTATTAATTCTAATATCTTATCGCAATAATCGTTTTCGGCTATGATTCCCTTTTGAAGAGCAACTACAAGAAAATTTTGAACACCGAAAGAATCTATCTTATGCTCATTGCGAATTAATTCTCTAAAAAAAACATCGTCACAAAACAGCGGCGCTTGCTTTTCAACACAAGCTTGAATCGAATATATATATGGCAAACCTAGTATCTTTTCTTTGCCATTAAAACTATCATCCAGTGGGTGTTCTAATCCCGTTGTTATCAACCCTTGCGAATCTCGCATCTTTTTAAGAAAATCTATTTTCATCTTAATATTTTCAGCAGAGATCTCTTGTCGAAATGCTTTGCCTTCTTTAGAAAAAAGCGTTGTAAGTCCCGCATCTTCGCTTTTGCTTAACTCTACGATTTCCATATCTAGCTCATCCAAGGTAGCCTTAAGAACATAGACCTCCGAAAATATCTTTGATGGCAAATCCACTAAATTTAAAAAACCAAGAGTAAATAAAGCGATCGGCTCGATAATAACCCTGTTTGAATTAAGAATAATCTCCTGTTCTTTTCTTTGCTCCACAGCACTGCCAGTAGCACAGTACAATTTAGACCCCTGTCCAATAAGCGCGCCCCAACAAACGAATAGACTTCTTCCAGAAAAAGCAGAAAGCGCCCCGATAGTAATATTCTTTGATAAATACATCTCCATTATCTTGGTTGATCTATCCGACGATTTGTTCAGCATATCTTTCAGCCTTTCCGGACTCGCTTCAACTTTCCAAATTGCCTTATTGTCCGGAAAAGAAATATTAAAATTATCTAAAATATTCTGGAAGGCCTTCACGTATTTACTTTTAATCTCAACTATTTTGATAACATCATCTGCACTGTATTCATTTTTAACTATTATTTCTTCCGCAACCCTTTTCCCGTAAAGTGCCTTACCCAAACCGGATTCCTTATATAACTCGAATTTGGCAATCGACGATTTAGGATTCGCAGTAACTAAGTATTCTTGATCGTGTCCATTCTTTTTAATCTTCACAAAGAAATCTTCACGCACAGTTTCGGAATCTAGCATTTCGCTCTTTTTATCTTTTCGGCTCGTAAACGTGTAAATATAAAACAGCTGGATCTCCGGATTATTGAAATCGATTTCCAACGCTTTAAATAATTGCTTTATGGATTCGTCATGGTTTTGAATCTTTAAGAATGCTCTCGCCAAAATAAGGAAGGAATCCTTGTCTTCAACCTCATCCTTAACCTCATATAGCAGTCTTATTCCCGCGTCCTTTTCCCTTCCTATATCAATCATAACTTTGGCATAATTTAGTTTATGACGAATATTCTTTGGCTCACGCTTCGACAGTTCGAGGTATAAAGACATGGCTTCATCTAGTCGATCCATTTCCTCATAAATGGCCGCTTCCAACTCGAACGTAAAAGGAACAAATTTTCCTAATTTCCTAAGATTTTGGCAAATAGTTAGACATTTCTCGAGGTTCTTGCTTCTGTGCTCTTTTGATTTGTAGAGACAAATTAAATAATCCCGCAACACATCATCAAACAATGACTCCGAAATAAATGTTTCATATAATGGTATCGCCTTATCATATGCCCCAATACTTTTAAAATGCCTCGCCAATTCGATTTCTGCTATGTTTTTTTCCAAACCAACAGAGTTTTGTCTTGCTTCAAGAGACAGCTCTTCAAACGCCTTGACATTTCCTTGGCTTCTTTTCAGTTCTGCCTCTGCCAGCAAAATCCTTGGATTTCTCCCAAACTTTAAATAGAGATTGTCGACTATTTTTTGTGCTTCATCATAAGCCGCTTTCTTGCTTAAACATTCAATCATGAGCATCCCGGGGATAAGACCCTTTTCAGCCTCACCGCCATAATGCTTTCTTATTGTCTCAATGGCCTCATCTACCTTAGGATCAGGACGCTCCAAATAACACGAAACTAAAATCGGAAAGATCTCATCTTTGTTGATACCTTTTTCTATCGCACAAATAAAATCTTTAATCGCATCATCTGGTGATTTTCGTAAGGTATTAAGTCTCGCACGATTTGCATAGGCCGCCGCACTATCCGGATTAAGCACGATCGCCGCATTAATATCCTCAAAAGCTTTTGTAAAATCATCTAATATTATTCTGACGCTGGAGCGATTTATATACGCGTCTTCCAAGATGCCCTTCTTTTCTGAATCTTTTAATAAATCAATCCCTTTACTCAACAGCCGTTCCGCCTCTTTCAGCTCTTCTATATGTTCTAGCAAAAGCCCAAAACGCCAAACCCTTTCCTTCATGATTGATTCAAGCAGGTATGAGCCAAACGAGAAATAGTTTTCGGCAATACCCGGATCAGCATCAATGGCACTTTGAAAATATTGCTTAGCGTTTTTCCTATCACCTTTATCGGCATAGGCTATTGCAATATTCAATAATGCGCCGCTATCCTTTTGGAATCTTTTATCTATATTCATCTTCCACCCTTCTCGGCATAAAGTTCAATAGCCTCATCAAGGCGTCCACCGGCCCGCAATAACATGGCTTTAAGATTGATACAGTCATTATTATCCGGCTCCAATGAAATTGCGGCGTCGATAAACGGCACCCCTTCCAACGGCTTATCATCAAATAGACTCGCAAGCGCTCTATTCTTGCAAGCAATCACGGATTTTTTCCCTAAAATATCAAATGCCAACTTAAAATTAATAGCGGCAGATTTTCTATCCCCCAGCGCCGCTTGACATGCTCCCAAGTTGTTGTGGACCTTAAACCTTGCCATAATAGGAACTTGCCCATCAGATTCAAACGCTTTTAACAGCCCTTCATATATGCCCTTTGCCGTAACAAATTTTTCCTTGTCTAATAGGATTTTGGCCTCATCTATGTTTTTCTTATATTTTGAACTGGCCAGCTCCGCATCGCTATCTATCGCCAAAACGGCTGGTGGTTCTAAAGACACGCTTTTCTTTGCTTGAGATGCAACGGCGCCTAAAATATCGTCTTGCTTTAATGATATTTCGCTTAATCGATTAAGAATTGCTTCTGAAGTTTGAGAGCTTGAGATGGGAACATTTTCAGATTCAGGTAGCGTTAGGCTAAAGTGCTCAAGAAATTTTGAAATAATTTTGTTAACCGTAGCTTCCGTTTCGTTCCCAAAGTCAGCACCACAATTAATAAGACTCTGACACAGTTCTGCAGTTACAATTTTCGGATTAGTTCGGTAATTGGTCTTAATCAATTTAACAAGCTTACTGTTCTTCCCGAATGAAGATCTCAATAAATAATCTGCTGATTCAATTTGTAAATCCCCTCTTGTCTTTTCAATCGAAATGCTAATACTCCTCAGCAACGGGTCTATATTAAAAAACCATTTAACAATCCATTTAGACGACTTGTCTAGACCATGCTTTATCGCATGTCCAATAATCAATTGTTGTAACCACAGAAAGCCCATTGACATCCTTTTACTTTACAAATCCATACTCGCCCCAGAAGGCTTTGGCTATAAAAAACTGTTCGAGCTTATTATCTTTAAATCAAAACCTCGACAAACTCAGCTACAACGCGAAAATCTTCTCCGGTAATATCCTTAAGCACGATATCGTGAAAATCCTTATTGTCGGGGGAAAGCGTGATCTTCTTATGCCGCCACTCGCCACCACCAAGATCCTGCTTCTCGCTGTGATATCGTTTGATCGTGAAACTTTGGTGTGACTCCGGATCCTTCACCAAACGCGACTCGACTAAGACCACCAGTCCATTCCGAGACCCTCCACGTTCAAAGCGGAATATGCAAAAACTACCGTCCGGAATCGTTGGCTCCATTGACTTGCCAACAACCTGAGCAATAAACATGTCGAGCCCTAATTTTCGGCCAGTCATCGGCTTCCACCCTTTAACTGAAGGTGTAGGCTGTTCGCCAAATGTTGTAGCCACAGCCTGTAGATCATATACCGGTAAATATCCTTCTTCAAAACTGGCTTCAGGAACAACATCGCTAAAAAAGAGAACCTTTTTGTCATCAGATGCGGATGGGCTATCAGCCCAGTCCTTACATAAAAGTGTTGCCTGATCTAACACCGTCTGAGTTGCTCGCTCCTGCTTATCCGGAGGATAGCCGTACTTACGCAAGATTCGTTTCACATCGCGCCTGATTCTTGCCTGAACAGTCTCCTTGATCGTCCAGTCAATCGTGACGTCATTTCGAATCATACGCACCAATTCCCGGGCGATCATGCGGAGCGTATCATCGCCAAGCACCTTCACGGCGCTATCATTGACCTCAAGCGCGTCATAAAAGGCAATTTCGTCATCCGTTAATCCGAGATCATCCCCGCGCTGGTCAGCCTCGCGCATCTTCTTAGCTAACTCGATCAATTCCTCAATGACCTTAGCCGCTTCTATAGCCTTGTTCTGATATTTCTTGATAGCATTTTCGAGCATCTCGGCAAACGACCTGCCTTGAATTAAATTCCGTTTTGACCTAGACTTGATTTCATCGTTTAATAGCTTCTTTAAGAGTTCAAGGGCGAGGTTCTTTTGCGGCATGCCTTTGACTTCTGCCAAAAACTCATCAGATAAAATGGAGATATCCGGCTTCTTTAAGCCAGCGGCCGCGAAGATGTCTATGACCTTATCAGACGCTATTGCTTTTGAGATAATCTGCTTAATCGCGGAATCAATATCATCCTGAGTTTTTCCACCACCGGTCTCATACTTGGAAAGCCGAGCTCGAACCGCCTGAAAGAATCCTACATCATCCCGAATGCTTAACGCCTCGGCATGCGGAACCGACAACGCAAACGCCTGTGAAAGCTGAGTAACATAAGCAAGATAACGATCCTTGCCGTTTTTCTGGGCCAAGACATGTTCTTGCGCCTGAGTAATAATTACCATCTTCTCAGTGACTGAGGAGGGGAAGAACTTTTTATAGTCAAATCCATGGAGTATTCCGCAAACCACCTCGTATTTTTCAAGCATCAGCTCAACAGCTTCATCTTGATTAAATGCGGGCTTACCTTTGCCGCCACTCTCAGTATATTCAGCAAGGGCATGTTTTAATTCATCCGCAATGCCCAAATAATCCACCACCAACCCGCCGGGCTTATCTTTAAAGACACGATTAACGCGCGCAATCGCCTGCATTAGACCATGACCACGCATAGGCTTGTCGATATACATCGTATGCAAAGACGGCACATCGAATCCTGTAAGCCACATATCCCGCACAATAACGATCTTCAACGGATCACTTGGATCTTTCATACGGTCGCCAATATCTCTGCGCCGAGGCTTATTCCTGATATGCTCCTGCCACTCAACAGGGTCCGCTGCTGATCCGGTCATGATAACTTTAAGCATACCTTTATCATCGTCTTTGTGATACCAATCGGGCTTGAGTTTAACCATCTCATTATGCAATTCAAACGCAATCCTTCGGCTCATACACACGATCATTGCTTTGCCTTCAAGAATCTTCAAGCGCTCTTCAAAGTGATTCACAATATCCTTGGCTATCTGACTCACGCGCTTCTCACTACCAACAATTGCTTCAAGCCGCGCCCACTTTGATTTCAGCTTTTCCTTTTTTGCAACTTCTTCACCTTCAGTGGCCTCTTCAAAATTTGGATCAATCTTTGGCCGCTCATCAGCTTTAAGCTCCAGCTTGGCAAGACGGCTTTCGTAATAAATTCTAACGGTCGCACCGTCATTGATCGACTGCTCGATGTCGTAAATATCGATATAGTCACCGAACACTGCCCGAGTGTTCTTGTCTTTCGACTCAATGGGCGTCCCCGTAAACCCAATGAACGACGCATTCGGAAGTGCATCGCGCATGTGTTTGGCAAAGCCATCAATAAAATCATACTGGCTTCGGTGGGCTTCATCTGCGATCACTACGATATTGCGACGATCAGAAAGGCAAGGATAGGTATCCCCGCGTTCCTCGGGTAAGAATTTCTGAATCGTGGTGAAAACTACACCACCAGAAGATACTTGTAAATACTCTCGCAACTTCACGCGGGAATCTGCCTGCACCGGCGCCTGACGTAATAGCTCATTGCATCGCGAAAAAGTACCATAAAGCTGATCGTCTAAATCGTTTCTATCCGTCAAAACCAGAATCGTTGGATTGTCCAGCGCAAGCACCAGCTTACCGGTGTAAAAGACCATGCTCAAGCTCTTACCCGAGCCTTGAGTATGCCAGACGACCCCGCACCGTTTATTGCCTTTAACGCTCGCGGCCTTTAGTGTCTCCTCAATGGCTTTATTTACAGCATGGTATTGATGATAAGCCGCGACTTTTTTCGATATTTTTATTGATCCGTCTTTGGTGTCCTTTTCCTGCTCAAATACGACGAAATGGCGCACCAGATCGAGCAAGACGTCTTTATTGAGCATGCCTTTAATGAGTACTTCGATCTGCGGCGTTACCTTTGACGCTTTTTCTTTGCCATCAATAGTCTTCCACGGTAAAAAGCGCTCCCAGTCGGATGTGATTGTTCCGGCTTTAGCATCAAAGCCATCGCTGACGACGAGCATTTCATTGAAATTAAATAGAGAGGGAATTTGAACTTTATAGGTTTGAAACTGTTTAAATGCCGAAAAGGCTGTAGCGTTCTCATCGGCTGGATTCTTGAGTTCGATTACAACAAGAGGCAAGCCGTTCACAAACAAGATAATGTCCGGCCTGCGATTATGATTATCTTCGATAATCGTGTATTGATTGACAGCCAAAAACTCATTACGCGAAATGTTCTCAAAATCAAACAGCCATACTTTATCCGAGACGACGCGGTCACCTTTGCGAAATTCCACATCAACACCATTGGCCAGCATCTTATGGAAACGACGATTGTTGATGATGAGGTCTGGACTTTCAGAGCGAAGCAGTTGCTTAATGGCTTCTTCTTTAGCTTCGGAGGGAATCTTCGGGTTTAAGCGATCAATGGCATCGCGCAATCGGCCGTTCAGAAGAATATCTGAATAGCTCTGTCGTTCTGGGATAGGACCGTCCGGGGCAATATCAGGCCCATTGATAACCGAATAGCCCATCCCGGATAGGATGTCTAATGAAGCCTGCTCAACTTCTGATTCGGTAATACTATGTCTGCTCATTTATTGCATTTCCCATTCAGAAAATTCTTCACAAGTGTCTTCAATCTTTTTTAGGAATTTCTTCAACATTACTTCATTAAGCGTTATTTTTTTATATTTCGGGTACTGTGAGTTCATCCCTTTTAGTGGCAGCTTAAGCTCATCAATCCCTTCATCGTAATTCATTAGACTCTTTTTATATCGCTGTCTTAAAAATAGCTCCCCATCGTCATTAAATCGTATTCCGTGAATTACGTTATTTCTGAAATCCTGCATCTCTTTTATTTGAGATACAAAGGCTTCGAATTTTGGAATGCGCGTCTTTTCATCGCAACATGTCAAACGATGCCCCAACAATCTTTCATATAACTCAACCTTTTGCTGAAAGTTCATTTTACAGGTTACGAGATAACCCATATCGTCGTAATCATCGTGCAACTCTCTGGAGACTCCTGTCTCAAGCTCATCCTCCAACTCACAAAAAGCAATCGCAATCCTGCCTATGTACCTTAGCAACTTAACATCACTTAGTTTTTCATTTTTCATAATACTTTTTGGATCTCTGTCTTAAACGCCATAATTTCAACAGCTTTAATATAGTAGCCCATATTAATC
This sequence comes from Candidatus Omnitrophota bacterium, assembly GCA_041650835.1. GTDB lineage: Bacteria > Omnitrophota > Gorgyraeia > Gygaellales > Profunditerraquicolaceae > JBAZTA01. The sequence goes on along the minus strand of JBAZKL010000002.1, from coordinate 8,360 downwards.
ATCATGGGAGTAACAGAAGCTACCTTTTGTTGAGTAGGAATATCTTCAATTATCAGCTCGCCTTTGGCATTAATTTGAGGCCCCTGAAATAATATTCCTAAAAATATCAACCTTTTCCCGCCCAAATAAGAATTGCCGCTTTTATCCGTATATCCGTTTTCATTCAAAATAAAGATCGGAGAACCTGATGACCCCGGGAAACAGGCCATATCAACAGCCCCTGTATTCTTGTTATTAAAATCCATTGCCGGATGCGAGGAAGTAATCCCTTTTCTAAAAAGCGGTAAATTATTCTTCTGATCCCAGAGTCCGCTTGGGTAACCCACCATTACCACATCTTCAATGGCGCTTAATCCCTCCAATTTTGCGCTATCCCAAATCAGGTTTTCTGTGATCGGAATGAAAAAGACATCTTTTTGTTTCATATTCTTAATTTGCTGAAATAGCGGATTTACAAAACAAAAACATAAATCTTGGCTGGCGTGAAAATGCCAATCTGCCAAAAATGAAATGTCCAATTTCTCATCGGCTGGGGCATCGCCGCTTTTAGTGTGCAGAAAAAATCGAACAGTTTCTTTTGGGTTATTGTTAACAACATGTTTATTCGTGATGATTACTGGAACGAATTTATTGTCGCCAAAAGCAAAATTGAAAAAGAATCCTGTGCCAGTAGAGCCATTGCTCGCGACTAACCTAACGGTACTGTACAAAATTTGCTCTGACGTAGTTTGTGGTTTCATAATCTTATCTATTAAATCCTTCCACCCTAACCTTGCCGGACATCAGCTTTGGCAAAAGGGAATCGCGGATACTGCAAAGACCATCATTTTCAATCGAATTAGACAATATTCTTTCCATAAAAGGCATTGCTGTCTTATGGAAACTGCCCATGATGGCTTTTTCTGGTACGACAACTTTAATCCTCGCGAAATTTCCCGTGTTAAGATTTAACGTTGCGGTCCCGCCAAGGCCCATGCTCTTTATTTCTTCACTTTTATCAAGCATTTTGTAGTACATAAAAAATGGGCTGGTATCTTTATTACAAACTATGCTGTTAATTTGTTGGTTTGTATGACTCAGACCACTAGTTAACGAAACTAAGCCGGGAGTCGCAATACAGCTGACACAAATAGCTGAGGGCGGCAATTCCTTTTTCTTTTGCGTTGTAGCACCTTTTTTAGAAAGTCGTCGTTCTGTTTTTATTACAAACGCCTGTCCGCGCATATCGGGTATGGTTACAAAAAATATATCATCTCCATAATTGTCTTTATCTGCGGTGGGTGGCGTTTTCCCGCAAACAACTTCTCCGCAATCAGATATTTCTTTAACAGCCCATCCCTCGGGAATTTCACCTAACTCCGAATCTATCATTTTTCCACCGGATGACTTATAAGGCTTGCCATTTTTATCGGGGAACTCGAAATCTACAAACCACTGCCAAAAAAGTGCTTGCCCGATCGCCTCCAGCGTTTTATTTATTTGGTTATTAAGTTCAATTTTTTCATCAAAATCGAAAAGAACTTTGGTGATAGCGCGTTGTTCAGGTAAAGGAGGGACAGCAATTATGGCATTTTCGAATTTGCTTTTCGAGATATTCGTATAAACAGACCCGCCTCCCCCGAGACTTTCTAAATAATTCGTATGAAGTTTAAAGAAATAATAGATCCATTCGGGAATAATTACCTTGGGATTTGGAATGATCGAATTGATCTGCTGGTTAGTAAAAGAGTCCTTGGAAGTAATTCCTACATTACCAATAGTTGCGATGCAAGAAACCATAACAGAGTCAGGCGGCAATCGTAAAGACGGCATATAGTTAGCACCTATTGCGGAGAGCATAACCGATGCTTCCTTTATGCGAACGCTCTGTCCCATATCCGGTATTCTGACAAAAAGAAATTCATTGCCATAAAAATTCTGTTCTTTTGTTGGAGGCGTTTTCCCTGTAACGACCCTGCCAACGTCTTTGACCTTTTTCACATCCCAGGTCTTTGGAATTTCACCGAATTCTGTGCTTATGATCTGCATACGCTTCCCGTGTCAATCTCCATGTCGGTATTTTGAATTCCCTGAGCTTCATCAAGCGACGTTTTGATTTTAATATTTACAGTTTTTTCTTCCCTATCAATTAATGCCTTGCCCTGAGCAATAGAAACGAGAATTACGCTGATGCCTGTATCTTCCTCTAATGGATATTGAACGGAGTCAAGGTAACTGCCAATCCGAATATCTCTTACGCCACAATCTACCCCATCAATTGTCAATGAGGTCAATCCTGACACAATACCGTTTATATGGTCTTTAAAGTAATCCGTTCCCGCGAACTGGGCATGTTTATGCACCTCAATCTCGTTCTCATAATCGTCTTCGAGATTCTCAATCAACATCTGAACCGATGAGGTGATAATAATAGTTTTCCGCTTTTCAACTTCAAATTCTGTCTTGCAACAATCATCAAACCCGCCGTCATTTGAAACCAGATAAACCTTGTCGTACTCTGCCAATCGGTCGTAGTGAAGAAGCGATTCCCAAATAATGACGTCTTTAAACCCGGAATCTGTTCTGACAAAAGGCGTTCGCTTGTTTATTGAGCGCTCAAGCATCCGTTTAAGAACAGCCGCGTATTTACCTTCTGGAAGGTCAATCAGCAAAACGTTTGACAGCCGTAAAAACTCCTCAACTTTTGGCGACAGATGCGAATGGCAATCAAAACCAGCATCAGTTAACTGAACGGTTCCGAAATTTACTCCGGGTAGAGCAGACATTCGTTCGACAATTGCCTTAAGATCACCTTTGTCTGCCTTGAACTGCTCTGTCTTTTGTTTGAGCAGTTCCGATAAAGTCATACGGGTCGTGGCCAAAGACACCGCAACATCTAGTCCGTTATCGCTTAAAAAATTCTTTAGTCTTTCAAACTCCGCGCCAAAAGAAAACGTATGATACGCAGGTCCATCTGAAATAACCTGCCGAAGTCGATTCGTATCAAAAACTATTAACGTTTTTCTTGTAGGCATATCTAAATTACGCTCGCTTATATTTCGTATCCAAGACCCTTAAGGTTTTTCTTGATTTCTACTTCAAGCCGATCAGATTTACTAAACTGGGTGGCAAGCTCGTCCGTTAATCGCTTCATCTTTTCTCCAAAAACCTCTGAGTCTTCCTCTTGCGCCTCGGTGCCGACGTAGCGCCCGGGGGTTAAAATATACCCATTTTTTACAACTTCTTCACGCTTCGCTGATTTGCAAAAACCAGCCATGTCTTCGTACTTTTTGGTTTTGGAGCGCCACGTATGATAGGTGCTGGATATCTTAGTAATATCGGCATCGGTTAAGTCGCGATGTCTGCGATCAATCATTTCGCCCATATTACGAGCATCGATGAACAGGATCTCTCCGCGGCGATCTCTGAACTTATGATTCTTTCTATCTCGCGACACAAACCAAAGACAGACCGGAATCATCGTGTTATAGAAAAGTTGAGATGGCATCGCGATCATGCAATCTACAATATCTGCTTCGATGATGTTTTTACGAATTTCACCCTCCCCGGATGTGTTGGATGACATGGAGCCATTAGCCATGACAAAGCCAGCTGTTCCAGCAGGAGATAGGTGGTGAATGAAGTGTTGTATCCAAGCAAAATTGGCATTCCCGACCGGAGGCGTGCCATATTTCCAACGCACATCTTCGCGAAGCATTTCGCCTTTCCAATCACTGTCATTAAACGGCGGATTAGCCATGACATAATCAGCCTTGAGATCCTTGTGAGCATCGTTTAAAAAACTACCTTCGTTATTCCACTGAATATTTGCGTCTATACCACGGATGGCAAGATTCATCTTACATAGCCGCCATGTGGTTTGATTTGACTCCTGGCCATAAATCGAAATATCACCGATCCGGCCGCCATGTGCTTCGGTGAATTCTTCACTCTGCACAAACATTCCACCTGATCCACAACAAGGGTCGAAAACCCGGCCTTTATATGGCTCAAGCATTTCAACAAGCAAACGGACGACACATCGTGCCGTATAGAACTGGCCACCCTTTTTGCCTTCTGCGTCAGCAAACTCACCCAAAAAGTATTCATAAACGCGCCCTAAAATGTCGCGAGATTTGTTTTCTTTGTCCCCTAATCCAATTGTTCCGATTAAATCGATAAGTTCGCCCAATCTTTGTTTATCAAGCGCCGGACGAGCATAGTTGTGCGGAAGGACTCCCTTAAGCGACGGATTATCACGCTCAGTTGCATCCATAGCGTCATCAATGAGCTTACCAACCGTCGGTTGTTTGGCATTCTTCTGAAGATAATCCCAGCGCGCCTCAGGTGGTACCCAGAAAATATTCCTCGAACGATATTCATCGATATCTTCCGCGTCAGCGTAATTCTTTGTATCTTTCTGAAGTTGGGCATACACTTCAGCGAATGCATCCGAAATGTATTTAAGAAAGATAAGGCCGAGGACAATATGCTTATATTCTGCGGCGTCCATGTTGTTGCGAAGCTTGTCGGCCGCTTGCCACAACTTTGAAACAAAACTTAAATCACCGTTACCTGTATTTGCCATTTTTCACCTCTTAATCGATCTGTAATTTGCTTCTCGGTGGCCACAACGTCCTGCTGATAGCACCACCTGAAGCCCTTTATTTCTCATCTTCGCACTTATTGCACAGCTCGGGATTATTGGCTGACGGTCGCACGCCAAACAGCGTCTTTGCGATCAGCCGGTACAAAAACCCTTCCAGCGGCACCTTACACTTTTTGCATTTCTTAGTCATATCTAATCAGCGCCCCTTTGTCGTGTTTGTCCTGTTTATGTCCGGTTTATGTCGGGTTTGTCCTATTTGGCGCATTTGGCTCATTTATGGCTCATTAACTAATCGTGCAATCTTCGCGCAAATCGCGCAATGTCCGATATGTCCGTTAAATGTCCGAAATACTTAATCGCCAACTAATCGCCACAATCGCCAATTTGGCTCATCTACGACTCATTTGGCTCATTAACCAATCGCGCACTAATTGCGCAAATAGCGCAATCGACCTTACCGCCCCTTTCGCCCCATTAGTGCCCCTTTGGCACGTTTAGCAGGATTACGATGTTTTTTAGCATCAAGCATCTCGAGCATCAGTTTGCGCCGCTTCTTCAACGGAACATCATATGCGCTTTCACCTAAATAACGAAAAGCATCTCCGATCCGGCCATGGCTTCCACCAAGATTATAGATATCGCACCATACACCGCCTTCGCAACGAGGCAAAGTGCATTCCTTAAAGATAGCGCAATTCCTGTTTTCATAACGCCTCGCCGCGTCTAAGAGCGCCGGAGTCGCGCCGACAGGAACATTCGCTTTTGTGGCGGCATCCCGCATTGCGCTGGCAATCTCATATTTATACTTATCGCAAGCCAAAACGGTATTTGCCTCTTCAAGCATCCCGGCTTTTTTGAAAAGTTTCGCAATAAGATTTTTGTGTTTAAGATTGTATTCCATAATCTAGATCCTAATTTTTAAGGTATCAGGCGTGCCACCGTATAAATCTTTTGATAAATCCGATTGCCAGTATTCCTTTGTATCAACATCCATAATCGTTAACTTGCCCGACCATCCAGCGCCGGTGTCTAAATCCCAAACGTTGCAAACATGAATCGGCTGAAGCGTTCTATAAATCTCCGTTGTCGTATGGCCGATAAAAATATCATCGTATTTTGTGATCTGCACTTCCCGTCTATAATTAGCCGCTTCCCATGCGTCTTTTAGCAAATCCCTGTCCCACACAAGTACCTGAGCGCTATTTTGTTCCAATGGCAAATCCGGCACAAAACCGGCATGGACAAAAAGTTTATTCCCGACTTCTAACCAGAGATGTCCGCTTTTTAGGAAGTCAATATGCGTCTGCGGCATGGGTCCGCCGTTGTACGACGCCATAGTCCGGTCACCGCCTTGCTTCGTCCATATCTCCGGTTTGTCGCCTCGCAAGGCCCAGTCCAGCGCCCACATGTCATGATTGCCAATGATCAGATCACAATGCTTGATTTTTAAAAGCTCATCAATACACTGCCTGACTTCCGGATACCCGTCACAAACATCGCCCATCACGATCAGGCGGTCTTTCTTATAATCGAACTTTGAGCGCTCAAAGCACTGCGTCATCGCCTTGTAGGCGCCGTGGATGTCACCGATGGCAAAGGTCTTCACTTTTCAACCCTTTGCCGGATGCCGCTAAATTTTTCAAACGCATCTTCTCTTACATTCGCGACATAAGCATCCGGGCCGTTTTCCTGCTCGACAAATAAAGGCCCCTTTGAGTCAACACTGCCAAAATACTCTTTGAGATTCTCTTTAACCTGTTTGCCTTCTTTAAGTTTCTTGATAAGACCGACCACATCGTCACAAAGTTGTGCCTTTGTCGGACTGAATCTGATCATATAGTAAACGTAATAAAGGTCCTTCCTGAGTTTAGCTTTATTTTCCCGATTCACAAACGTCAACAGTTTATGAAAAACAAACATCGATTCTGTCGGTATCTGAATACTCTTGCCGTTCATTTTTACCGGCATGACAGAGCCAAGCAATAAACTGAAATGCTGGATTTCATTGATCTTGATCTCTTCGCCAACGATTTTATTGATTACTTTACGAGGGACCTTGGGGTCGGTGATAAATTCAACTTCCGCTTTGGCATCACCGGAGGCATCTTTTACAATAGGCACAAAGGGAATCATTCTGTCCATAGAAGCGTGTCGCTCTCCATATCCCAATTGTTGCACCCGAGAAGCAACGGTATCCTTCCCCTTAAAGTCGTGATCACCAACGCCGAAATCGATATCTCCAGTAGTCACTGCCATATTGGGGACGTCTTTCCACATGTGTCTGGCATAGATGTACGGCACCCAGCCGCCCACCAGAACAAGATACGGCAAAAAATCAGCCAGATCATCAATGACTTTGATGAGGAGTTTTTCTCCCGGGAATTCTTTAAGCAATTGGCCTTCCTTCCTCTTTTAATGTTTTAAGTAAATACTCGGCGTGGTCTCGGCCCCTCTGCGGGAAATGATACAAATCCAAATAAAGCTGTAGATCCGAAACAACATTGTAGCCTTTGATTATCTGGGTATTGAAAAATGTGGCACTTCTATAATACGGGTTTATTAAATAAAAATTACCGCCCGTTTTTAATTCTTTCAGATCAAGCACCTGCCGCAGATCCAGTGAGGCGCGCTTGAAATCCTCTACTGGTAAGTAACAATATATCGTCTGCGTATTCACGTAGCTGGTAATGAGATTGGCGCCGGTATGAAGCGTCAGGGCATATTTGTTGGGCTCTTTCTTACCAGCAAAATGTTCCTTCAGCCGGGGAAGAATATCTTCACGAGTTGAGTAATAAAGATGGGCCTCGTTAAGCTCAAACTTATAGACTTTGAGCCACTCCTCAAGAAGCTCTTCTTTGTTTTGCAATATGCTATGCGCGAGCCTGCCAGAGCGAACTCCTCCGACAAACCCCTTGGCGCGCAATTCTGATAGTACTTTTGCCGCGCGCGCGCGTCCCACGCCAAATTCTTTCTCGAAATCCCTAGCGACCCATTTCCTATCGGGTTGAGTTAGCATGGCGCGAATGATTATGTTCGCCTTATCTCCTAAAAGTGTTTTCATCGTAGCAACTCCTTCATGCAATCCATTACTTGACTGTCTGTAAAGCCAAGGTATATTAAATGTCCACTACTCCTAAATGTCCACTATTTAATGGACATTTCCAATTAGTGGACATTTTACCATGATCCGGCTTAGAGTCAATATAAATGTTGTTATGCCGCTCATGAAAACGTCTTGTCACAAAAACTATCTACTTTTTGTGACACACCGGTATGTCACTTCATGTCACTCAAAAACGCGCTTTTAAACCATCCCAGACGCCTGTCAAATGCCCCAAATAATGCCTGTTCCACGTCTAGGAACGCTCATTCCGTCCGGTTTGACCATTGATGCCTAAAACCCCAGTTGAATTGACATTGACATCGATTTTTTTGACCATAATCACTGACAACCCGCGCCTCGCCCGACCCTCACCCGACACCGGCTTCCAAGGACCCGTAAACAGAAAACCCTACTTCCACACCTCCCGGCATAGTCATAGGGCGTTTTAGCAGTAACTTGTTTTCGATCATGATTGAGATTAATCTGCGCCTACCAACGCCTCCGCCAAGCTCGCCATCAAGCGTCTATAGGGTGGACAACGGCCAGCCAAAGGTTTTGACAAAAACCTTTGGCTGCAACTCCGAATCCTGGCCCAAAGATTTCGAGCTTCTTTTCAAGCGAGAAATCGACGGCCGTTTAGGATTCGGAGTATTCTTATCATTCATTTCT
>JBAZKL010000001.1:0-838345 GCA_041650835.1 Candidatus Omnitrophota bacterium | reverse complement strand
GTTGTACATGTTCATAGATATAGAGGAGATACAGGAAGCGTTAGATGCGAATGACGGGTTAATGCCGATGTCGATCAAGCATAAGAAGGGTGCGTTATCACCGGAGATACCTTCAGGGGACATAACCCGGGTTAAGGGAGTAAAAGTCAAGGCAGTGATCAGGAGATTCGATAACTTAATTGAAAGAGGAATTATTGCCAGTGACGAGCCCTACCAGCCGTTCTACAAGAAGGGCGAAGGATGGGGCGCACCTATCCATGACTTCAAGGCGTTGAACAATCTGGAAGAAGCGCTTGAGATCATTAAGCATGTGGACAATGTGAGCGCGCAATGGTACATGAGCCATGGGATCAGCAGGGAAGGGTATGAAGACAGGACGTTCTTGAGCCATAAGATCGGGATGCCTATACAGGATATGTTGGGAAGATACAACATGGCGACAGAAGTAGTGTACTTCTACCAGAGTGAGGCCACAGATGAGCAGAAGCACATGATGGACCAGTTGATCTGTTCAGCGATGGGTGAGAGACAGGATACCAACCTCTACAAAGCAGCTGAATGGGTGGCTAAGCACTTAGGTATTGAGAATAATAACGGTAATGATGTTATCGTGAAAACTGAAGATAAGACCTGCGGTTCACCGATTGATGTGGCGCGGTTATTGAAAGATTTTTACGTGCCGGGATTAAGCGCCAATGAGTTGAACGCCCGCAGATTTGAAGCATTAGCAGGGACGCTCATGCCGGCCCCGTATTTAATATATGAAGCAGAGGCGGAGAATGTCGATCATAAAGATATGCTTGAGAAGATTATCAAAGGTGAACTGGTGATTTTCAAGCTGGCAGGGGGAACGTGTTCTAGGGTGGTTAATAATCTTCTTAATGCCGGTATTATTAGTGAGAGAGAAGCCAAAGAAAATGAAGCTGAATATTTATTGTGGAATCTTGATTTTTGGAAGATCGCTTCAATGGTCAGGAATTATTCTGGAAATTTAATTGAGCGGCGCGATTATGTGGCGGATTTGTTAACAAAAATAGACGCGTCTGACCTGGCGAATAAGAATGAATTGAATGTATTAAAGCATGAGCATAATGACTTGAGTGTTTTAGTAGATGGATTTATTAATCCTTATATTCCTGGTTTAGGGCATCATAATCCTGCTGAAGCGTTGTTTTTGGGGTTAGGGCAGCGGCATTTGCTGGCGTTGTACAGCGGGATCATATCTGAAGCACGAGTGTATGGTTTCGATCCTCAAGCTGCATTGCAGAACATTAAGCTTGTAATAGCGGGGAATTACAAAGTACTTCCTTATATTGAACGTGATCTGAGGCCATTTATGGGAAAGGGGATGAAATTTAATCCTAAGAATGTCGTCGTGGTGATTAATGACCTGGCGCCGGGGTATGAGGAATATCAGGGAGATTTTCTGCAATCCGAAGGTAAATTAACCAATTACGGAACAGGTTTTGCCCTGATCAATGCTCACCTCCCGGGTTTTAGTTATCTTTATAACGAAGAGAAAGGGGGCTTTGATGATTGTAAAGATGAAGCTGCTTTCGATTATTTAGTCGGTAGAGGGGCTCGTACTGCGGTAATACAGCGCTTAAATGATATGAATTTATTGGTGCCTGAGTTGGCAGTAGATATAGAAATGTATGGTATTTATGAGCAGTTAAAAGCACTGAGCAGGGTGAATCAATTGATTGAAGTGATGCAGAATTTTACCGGTGAAAAGGGCGGGTTGGCAGTAACTGCGGAAAATTTTGCCCCGTGCATGTTCATAGTAGATGGACAAGAAATTAAAACAGAGAGAGCGAGTAAGGTATTAGATACGCTTTATGAGATGGTGCAGAATAAAAGGCTTTTACCGGGCGTGCCGTATTCCCGGTTGTATCAGTACTTTGATATTTTGACGTTCCAAGCTGCCTTGGAATGTAATGGAGATATTTTGCCGATGTCGGTCAAGACTGACAGGCCGTCCAAGGGGATATGGAGCCCTGAAATATCTGTCAACAAGACGACCGTATTACCCGGAATGCGCACTGCAGCGATAGTAAGGCTGAATGATGCGTTGATTGATCGGGATATTTTGCCGGCTGGTGTGTTTTATGCAGGCTGCGGTGCTTTACTTCATGATTTTGTGCAGTTAAAACATTTAGTGCTCTCGGCGTTAGGGCCGGCTTGGTATTTGGATAAGCTTATTAATGAAAACCCCGCAATGTTTAGCGCGCTTTCCTTGGGTGAAAGAACAAAAGATTTGGCAAGAGAGTTTTCGCTTCCTGCGGAGATAACTGATGCTTTAGAGATTGCTTTGCTGAAAGAGAGGATTAATCGAGGATCCGCTTGTGAAAATGATTTTGATATTTTACTGCTCAAGACCCAGGGGAAAAATTTTAGACGCGCGTTTGAATTATTGGGTGATATATGCGCTCAACTGGGAAAAATCAATGAAGCTATTTCATATTATTCCAAGCAAATAGCAATAGTTCCGACAGAAGCGTTTTTATACTATAAAAGAGGTTGTGGTTATATCGCGCTCAAGGATTTGGAGTCGGTGAGAAGAGATTTTAGAAAAGCCCTTGAATTGGATGCTGATTTGGAATATGAGATCGGAATAGTACTTCATCAATACAAGGTGGATATTAAATGGGAAGAGCTGGTAAGCAGCTCTTCATTAATAGCGCAAAAGTCCGGCAGCCCAATCGAAAGCGCACTTGAGATAAAGGCAGCTCTTAAGCAGATAAGATGGCTGGCAAATATTTTAGAGGGTGTAAAAGATCCTTATGACCTGCATCGGTTAGTTATGATGGCTAACAGCGATTATTATTGGGAAAAGGCGTTCGGCTACGCGCTTTTAATTAAGTATTATGATAATAAAGATGTCAGAACATATATAAAGAATATTGCTCAAGCATCGGAGGAGATAGCGGTAGAAGAAATCAATGAACTTATCCGTATTCTGGAGATGATGCGCTCTCCAAACAGCGTTAATATTAAGGAGCTTTCTTTAATATACAACGAAGAAGCCAATCAAAGTATTAAAGAATTCTTAGCTTCACAAAAATATGTTACTATCCCGCGGTTATTCCAAGCGTTATCCGAAGCTCGGGAGCTCTTTGGAAAGAGGCGCGATGAACAGGGAAATGTTCTTTTGGCGTATCCGCAAAAAGAAATAGTGCTGGAGGAGAAGGGGAATTTATACATTAAGTTTTTGAAAGCGGATGAACATCTTATGCCTTATTCTGTGTTTTGGTACCTTTACCTGGATATTGAAAAGGCCGTTGAGCTTCTCACCGTATGGCAGAAGACGGGCGCCGATGATCAGTTGATAATTGCCCAATTGTTCGAAATCGAAAAAAGAGAATTGGGATACCCGGAACAGGAAATGGATTTAGAATACTCTCTTAAAATGATGCTTGAGGCGGCCTTTTCTTCTAACAATGATAGTTTAGGGGCAAAATTAGGCGCGCTTATTGTTCAGGGAAATGAAGTTGTTTCGTTCGGTTACAATGGCTGCCCGCGTAATTTCGAGCATGATACCTATTATATGCAAGGCTATAAACGGCCGGAAATGCTGCCGTATAGAAGTTACCGGCGTTCGATCTGCGCCGAACAGAGGGCGCTCGTGAATGCTGCTGTTGCCGGAAGAAGCGAAAGACTTAAAGGCGCGACAGTTTATTCTTCACTTAAACCGTGCCCTCATTGCGCCGCTTTATTAGCGATCTTCGGGATCAACCAAATTGTATACGTGCAACCGTATGAAACCGCGGCAACTGAAGAAGTCAATCGTATTGCAGCAAAGACGGGCAAGCATTTAACGTATACGCAAGTTCCCTTGGATTTAAGTAAAACTCTGTCTGATTACGAGGAGCAATTAATACTTAAGGCCGCCCGGAGGCTTTTTGGACCCGGGCTTCATTTTACCAATTTCCAGGCTTTCATGAATTATCCTCAGGAAACAGCGGTTATAGAAAGAGCCATCATTGAAAAAGAGGATTTTGATACTTTTGTCAATCTGTTACTCTTAAATCCCGAAAAAACATTTCGCGCAAGAAGCAGGCGGCTTGCGCAGGCGGCGTCATCAGCCGTTACCTTTGGGGCGGAGTTTTCTTATATCCCCGCCTGGTTCATTGAACGTATCGATCAGCACAGGTCATTTGATTTCTTTGACTATAGAATGAATTTAAGCGTAGAAATCAGCGATTTTGTGAGAAAGCTTAAACAAGAAGACCGCAAAGCCGCCTGGAATTATTTACAATGGTGTTTAAGCAATACCGATACCTTCAGGGGCCCTGAGTATAAGGATAATTTAGAAAAGGCTTATCAGAAGCTTATTAAATATGAGGATGAAGCAGAGCGTAAACTGATCAAGAAATATTTTGACTGGTATGTGGCAAAACTTGAAAGCTTTAGGGCCCAGGATTATAAGGCGAAATTGTATCAGGCTGCCCGGGAAAGCATAACTTCAGAGAAAGATAAAGCTTTGATCGCAAAGCTGCCTGAGGTTACAAAATATTTAGAACATGATTTCCATATCCTGCTTAAACTTGAACCGAAGAATGTTTTAAGGATCTTTAAATTATTAGCTTATGCCGCGGAAGCGGTCAACGAAGCAAAGGTAATGCGTAATGAACCGGCCGTGGCGCTTAAGGCGGGCCTTACTTCATATCAGTTATACTCGTTCATTGACGCGTTTTTGTCAGGTTCAGGTGGAGTGATCGACAGCTATAGTTATGAATACGTGGCTGATTTTATCCGTAGCGGTGAGCCTTTCATTGTCGGAAATAGTACGGGTGAAAGAAACAGGGCGGAATACGCGTTTATCAGGACTTCATCTGAAGGCATTTTGTTCGATTTCTCCGGGGTAGTGGAATATTCGCCGAAAGTCCGCGTGTTCATTGAAGACGCGTTCGAAAATAACGCCGACCTTCGTATAAAGCAGGAGATCAAACAGTCGGTGAGATACATGCTTAAGGGCGGGCAGGACAGCCGTTTACCGATAGATTTCCCTGTCCAGACGGCGCCGCGGGGGCAGCAGGAGCGCATACGCGACCTCGTTTCGCAAACAATGGATTTAAGCGTGGTTTTACCGGAAAATTTAGGGACTCTTAATATTTTCGAGCAGCTTCAAGCGGCAAAGATCATTTGGGCGCAGGTTGAATCGCGGGCGCCTCCGTCGGTTGACGGCTATGTCGATGAAAGCAGGAATATAATTTATCTTATGACTTCCGCGTTAAACATCGCTCCTGATTTAGCGATCCTTCAGGTTTTATATGTTCAATCCATTCATCTGGCGCTCAAAGAAAAGATGTATCTCCAGGGCCTGGTTTCTTTAGACCGCCATCTTGATTTTGCTTTAGAGTTAGCCAAAAAACAATCTCTCTATCTTAGTGTAACAAACGATACTTTAAGAGTCTCAAGCCCTCTGAATATCGTGCATGTCAGCCCTGAGTTCGACCCCTTCTCCAAGATAGGCGGCCTGGCTGACGCGTTAGAGGGGTTGACGCGCCATCAAAGAAAGTTGGGGGAAAATATTTCGGTCGTAAGCCTGCTCTATGATGTCGTCGATACGCAAAAATACGGTATCGTGAATTCAGGCAGGAAAGTGACCGTTGATATCGCGGGTAACATCGAAACAGCTGTTGTCTGGACCGCGAAGTTCAATGACATAACGCTTTACTTCCTGGAACATCCTGTTTATTCAAAGAAGCCGTACCTGGGAGGTGAAAGGGGAGATTACTACTTGATCAGTTCTCTCTTAAGCGCTCAGCAGAGCAAGGTCAAAGCCCTCGATGATCAGCCGTGGCTTTTACACGCTTTGAACTTTGAACAGGCCGTATTTCTTTCCAAGGGCGCTTTAGAGGTAATAATGGAATTTAATTTAGCGCCTGATATCATCCACGCCCATGATTGGCAGGCTTCATTAGTCGCGCCTCTGGTAAAAACGCATTTTGCATATAAGAAAGAAACCGCCTTCCATGGCGCGAAGCTGTTTTATTCCGTTCACAATCTCGAATATCAGGGTATTTTTAATAAGGCGCTGCTTCCTTCTGCCGGGCTTGATTGGTCGGTGTTCACGATTGACGGCTTGGAGTTCTATGGTGACATAAACCTGACTAAGGGAGGGATCATCTTCTCGGATGAGGTTATTACCGTAAGCCCGACCTATGCTCAAGAGATCGTTACCCCTGAGTTCGGAGAAAGGCTTGATGGAGCACTCAGAAGCAGAGGGGCGCACCTCCACGGAATATTAAACGGCATTGATTACGAATTGTGGAAAATGTTCGAGCAGGAATCAGGGTATAGCCTTGCCAATGTTTTAGAGAAAAAGCAATATTATAAGCTAATGCTGCAGCGGGAGCTTGGCCTTTGTGAAAACGCTGATATTCCCATAGTCGGTATCATTACGCGTTTAGTGGAGCAAAAAGGGATGACGCTGGTCCTGGAGAAGTTTAAAGAGATCATGGACCTGGGGATCCAGTTAGTGGTGGTCGGCAGCGGAGCAGGTAAGCTCCAGGAAGCTTTTGAGGAGTTCGCGCAGGATCCTAAATATAAAGGAAATATCGCGGTTGTTATCGGCACGGGGAGCAAGATCCGGGTGCGTCAGCAAAATACGTTGATAGAAACGCTGGATAAACTAATGTTCGCCGGAGCCGATGTCTTCCTCATGCCTTCTAAGCGCGAACCCTGCGGATTAACGCAGATCTACGCCCTCAGGTATGGAACGATACCGGTGGTCAGAAAGACCGGCGGTTTAGCCGATACCATAGAAGATTTCATCGATTCAACCGGCAAGGGCAACGGCTTTGTGTTTGACAGCTTTGATTCCGCTGAATTATTCGCGGCGGTAAAAAGGGCGCTTCGCTCCTATAAGAATAAGGCCCTCTGGCATCACTTGATCGATAACGCGATCGCCTGTGATTTCAGCTGGGAGAGGGCGGCTCAGCGCTACCTCGACCTCTACCGGCACAGCCTGAAAGGCTCTTCCCCTGTCTCTGAAGATGAATTGATCTCTGCGCTTGATGAGAAAAGAAAGCTCATCGGGGATATGGTTTTAGCGGGTAAGGTTTCTCTTGACGCGTCATTGAAGTGCCTGTGGGATGAGAAGATGGCCCAAGGCGGGATATTCAGCTACGATATCACCGATATTAAGAGAAGGCAGGCCGGCAGGTATTTTATCCAGACATTCCCCCAGGCGCGCTTAGGGTATGAAAGAGAGCATGGTAATCTTAAGCGGCTTGATAAGGAGCCGGTCCCGATAACTATACACGAGCCGTTCAATCCGGTGAAGGGTAATTTTAATAAATGGTATTTAGAATGCCCGCAGAGAAGGATCATGGACCTGTATCTTAACGGCGAGGCAGTGATCGTTGATATAAATCAGAACCCGATCGGCCACTACCATAGCCTGATCATCCCCTGGCCGAAGAAAGAGCAGGAGCAGTATTTGACCGCTGCGGCAATGGAGGCGGTATTGGCTGTCAGTGAATTCAATCTCGACCCCGCGCTTAAAACTTATTTCAATGTATGGCAGTTCGGGGCGTCGGTTAATCACCTGCATTTCCAGGTCTATGAAGAGCTCGGGCTGATCGCGGTTGAAAGGGCGCAGCGGGTATATAAAGATACGGTATTCGGGATAGAAATATCCAGGACCACGGATTATCCGGTTGATGCTTTTGTTTTCAGCGGCAAAGACGCTTTCGCGCGCAGCCGGGCGGTTTATTCATTGGTTAAGGTTTTACAGGAACTCGGCCTTGTTCACTTATTGGCTATCGGTGAATGGGGAACGGTCTATATTATGCCGGTGCCTGCTTTCCGGCGGCAAATAAAGGGCGTCTGTGAATTAGGTATCGCTTCGCGCGAAATATCCGGGGCTTTCTATACCGTCAGCGAAGACTCTTTCCAAAATATAACAGAGAAACAGCTGACGCAGGAGCTTTCCCAATTTAAACTTCCCGCCGGGAAAATGCTCGAAGTGTTAAGCGCCTGGAATAAAGAATTAGAAAGAATAGCGTCTTCTCCCGCGGGTGAATCCAAAGACGGAAATCTTTTCCCTATATTTGATCATGCTACCAGGAATGTGATCGGTCTTAAGGAAAGGTCTTTGGTCCACCATGATGGAGACTGGCATCAGGGTATCCAGGCGTATGTTATTTCCGTTACTCCTGAGGGGAGAATAAAAGTCCTTATTCAAAAGCGTTCTCAGTCTGTTGATATCTCCAAGGGTAAATACGATCAGAGCCTGGCAACGCAGGCGATCTTCGCGGACGGGGCAGACTTAAGCGTTACCTTAAAACGAGGCCTCAAACAAGAGCTGGGGATAAGTGAAGATGAAATGCAATTTGTCCAGGTTGGTTTAGAGGGATGGTTACGCGTATATAAGAAATACGCGGAAGATCCCTCTCTGTATAATCGTGAATTTATTTCGTTGTATCTGGTAAAAGTGGATTACCGTGAAATCAGATCCACCAATCCGAAGGTCGAGTCCGTTGCCTGGGTTGACTGGGATGAGTATGTGCGAATGGTCAAAACCAGCCCTCAGGATTTCACCAAGACCGCCCGTTTCTACGTGCTTGATCCTATAGTATTAGGGGCTACCGGGCAGGCGATCGATGATTTTACGCATGGCCTTCCCCAGCATGAATTCCCCATCAGGAGGAATTGTTATTATTCTTACCCCGGTGATTTTGATATCTCCATCCCGATGTACCATGACGGTTCGGTCGAGGTATGCATATACAATTACCGTAAGCAGCAGTTAAAGACCTATAAGAATGTGCTGTCTTTTGATGTTTATGAGGGTAAGGGCCTTTCTGAAGTTTCTTTAAGGGTTACCAATAAACGAGGCGCCAATTATATCTGGAAGAACGGCTCTTTTGTCCCTACCGGCAGGCGCGCCGATGAACGCTCGCTGGAAATGATGCTTGATATGATCATCAGGTTTAACCGGGAAATAGCCGCTATGGAAAAAGGCTTATGCGACAGTGATGCCTCGCTGCTTGAGGATATAAAGCTTAAGGTTAATCATAATTTGAGGACTATCCTTTCGCGCGTTTACGCGGGGGATGTTTCTTTAGCGCCCTGGGTAAGAATGTCTTCAGCAGAAGCACAATCCTTAGACGCTGATACATCGAAAGAGCTGGTTATGGTCGCTTTGCCCGGGACCTTCGACCCGGCGCATTTCGACCACATCGATTTATTGCTGGATACCCTGGTTTTTGTTACGGAAAAAGAAAGAGGTTCATCGAAACAGTATGTGGCATTTATGGCCCCTGTCGGGACAAACGCCCCCGACCCGGATGGCGTGGTTTGGAAAAGCAAAAAGACAGACGCTTCTCTTAGGCATGAAATGGCGCGAGCGATGTCGGATATTTTCGATCCCTTGATCAAGACTTCGTTATTGAGCTTAGAGTATCCGGATGATTACGGGACGGAAAACGCGCTCAGGATATTGGAAGCCAATCCTTCGGCCCGGCCGGCAACGTTCTATGTCGCCTGCGGCAGCGATACCTATATTAAATGGGCCAGGAATTTCGATTACCTTTTAAGGAAATATCAGCACCGTTTTGATGATGTCGCCTTTAAGATCGCTGTGCGTTTAGATAGAGATTACGCGCTTCTGCAAAAAGATCTCACGCAAACCCCTTACGAAGTATCATTGATTTCTGAACTTTACCTCTTCGGTATCCGCTCGACCGATATCCGTAAATCAGGCAACTTAGCGCTTCTGCCGCTTTCCGTAAGAGCATCTATTATGAAGAATATGCTGTATCGTCCTGAAGCCCAGGCGGCGTCTCCGGTAGAGAAAAATATAGCGCATGGCTACTATTTGCTCAGGAGGGTGGAGGCGGGATTGCTGCATCATGTTAAGAATTTGCTTTACGCGTACGGTAACTTCGCCCTCATGTTGGAAAGAAGATTAAAGATGCTGGCCGTTAAAATGAGCAAAGAAGAGCATCCGCTCATGAAAGACGCTTTCGCGCAAGGCGTATTTTACACCTGCGCGAAGTTCATCCATAAAAAAGACGCTTACTCCTTTCTTGATGAGGCCATAAGCGGGCTGCCCTATCCGCTCTATCAAACGGTATCTTTCCGCATGCGCGCTGCGGTCGATAGCTTAGAGCCGGGATATAAAGAGAAAGCGGTAATAAAAGCTTTGTATGAAAGTGCGGTAGATCTGCCTGTTTCTTTGTATGCCCCGCTGGTTAAGAAAGCAGAAGCTGATATTAAGGTCGGGCTCCTTTCGGAGATCTTTCAACATGCAGACGCGCTGCGGGCGAAGATAATGTTGTTCCATAATAAGGTAGTTGCTTTGAAAGAAAAGGAAAAGAACGGTTTACCTTTTGAATTATCTGAATTATCTGAATTGATCGGCCAGTATGCGCTGATAGAAGAAGCAAGCGACGAGTTCAGGGTTGTTAACCGCAAGCTCCAGGTGCAGCTGCGCCTGCTTAAAGGAATACCTGCGGCCTATGAGGCGCTGCAGTCCCCGTTGGAGTATCTTTTAAAGAATACCGATACCGCGGAACGCTTAATGGCCCTCATATTCAGCAATCTTGATATTTCCATAGATTGTATCGATGTCGGCAAGTTCGTGGAGAATATCGCCGCGTCCTTCCGGGAGGAAATAAAATCCCAGCAGGTCGTAACGGCGGAACCTTTTATAAAGGTGCTGGTTGACGACAACCTTACTGGTCGAGCGTTCATTACTTATCCTGACCCGGCGTATAACGCCCTCACCAATTTTATTTCCAACGCTATTAAATACAGGAATCCTCAGGTCCCTCTTGAGATAGTCATCCGCGTTTGCGTCGACTGGGATGAAGGAGAGATAGTTTACCGGGTCAGCGACAACGGCAGGGGGTTGACGCCTGAACAATTGGGAAAGATCGCTCGGCCGAGTGAGCGTTTTCATACCGATGAAGGTATTCCCGGAGAAGGCTTAGGGCTTTCTTCGATGAAGAAGGAAATTGAGGATAAGGGAGGGTATGTTTTATTCAATAGTAAAGGATTGAACCAGGGGACTACCGCTATAGTTTCTGTCCCGGTGAATACGGTGCTTGCGGATATTCCCGGCGCGCTGGTTTCGGAAAAGCCGTCTATCGTGGTTTATAGCGGGGTGAAAGGTTCCGGAAAGAAAGAAATAGCGCGCGCGATCGCTTCAAAAAGAAAGATCGCGGAAGGCAAGGCGGTTTCCCGGTATATTTATCCCGGTTTTATGTTCAGGGAATGGACCAATCAATTGGTCGATGATTGCGGCAATGCCGGTTATGATCCTGAGTATTTGTTTAGCGACGCCGTGGACCGGGATCTGTTCGCGAAATTTGTTTCAGGATACGCGCTGCGGCATTTAATAGATTTCCTTGTCCAGAGGATAGATTATACGCAGGAGCCGATATGTTTTATCGATAAAGACGGCGTCGTTACCAGCACTACGGCCAAGGTAGAAGGCGGATATCTGGTGCGGGACATGACAAAAATGATCGAGAAAAATAAAGTAAGGATGAAGGCTTTTTATATGTTGACCCGCCGCCCTCAGATATGGGGTGCCGCGCTTGATTATTACAGCAGCCTGGCAAGATCCGAGCACGCGCATAAACGCTACAACGGGATCAATCTTGTTTTGACCTATCCTCTGACGCCCGATGAGGTGGCAAAATTTGAAAAAGAAGGATTTACCATAATTCAAATCTATTGCGATATCTCCATAGAAAAACAAAGCGAAAATTTAGGGGTCAAACCGCAATATATCGAAGATCATAATAGCTTGAGCGTTTATCAGAAGCCTGATTTAACCGGCGCCTATGTCGTCGATATGGATGTTTTGTCCGTCCGCCAGGCAACTGAAGAAGCCGCCGTTTATATTGAAAATATATTAAGCGCTTCGCCTTTGGAGAAAAATTTTTACAGCGGAATGAAAACGGTTTCATTATTAAGCGGATCGCCATTAAGCAGATGGGAAGAAGTAGCGGACGACAATTTAAGGTGGATGATAGGGCGGGGAGAATTCGTAGCAGATATAAGTTTGGAAGGGTATTTGAAGGAGATAGAAGATGAGCGTATCCAGCAGGGGATGGGTATGGGTAAACTGGGATATTTGGCGGTAGACAACTGGAGCGGGTACGCGCAGGCGCAAGTTGCCGCGGTGGGGTTAATGCCGTTATACGCGTACTACCGTGACAACGGGAACCTGCTGCGGGTGCATTGGGATACGGAGAGTGAGTTAGAGCCGTTATGGGTGAAGAACGGGGAAACAGAAGAACAGCTGCGGATAGAAGTAAGGTTCAATAAGAGGAAATACGTGGTGAGTTTTTATGTAGTGGAACGCAGCGGCACACCGGTGATATTAGCGTGCCAGCCTGAGATCTTCAATGAGTTGTATCCTGAGGAGCCGGAGCGCGCGATCCAGCTGGCGTTCATGGGGAGGGTATTTGTGGAATTGTTCAAAGCGCTGGGAGTGTCACCTGACGTGGTGAGATTGAACGACGCGCAGTTATTGTTCGTGGAAGTAGCGCGTAGGAACGACGTGAAATATTTCAGCGGCCGCGGAGAGAAGAGTATCTATGAGGATCTGGCGGTAGTGTTGACGGTGCACATGCCGGATCTTTCGTTACTGCCGACGTACCACGATATCGGATGGTTAAAGGAGAAGATCGGTGCGGATATGGTGCCGGATTGGATCATCAAGGACGGAAAAGTGTCGCTCATGAGGCGGCTGGCAGAACGGGCGGTCGTGGTGACCGCGGTGTCTGAGGAGAACAAAGAAGTGATCAGGATGATCATTTTAGGGGACCATAAGTATAAGATAGTGAGCATTTTGAACGGCTCAGATGAAATGGAATGGAAAAATAAGCGGTTATTGGAGCTGGAAGCAAAAGCCAGGGGGGTGCAGCAGCGGGTGTGCGGGGAATCGATCTTTAAAGCAGGGCAGGAAGCGAAAGAAGACCTGCAGGCGTATTTGAAGAAGACGGCGGGAGTGAGTTTTAGTGAGATCAGCCGTCCGTTGGTGGGGATGGTGAGCCGGGTGATCTCATACCAGGAGCAGCGGATCTTATTTGAGATAATAGAGTGGGTGTGCGGGGACAGGGACAAGGAATATGATACAGCGCAGGGCAAGAAGTTTGGGCTGGGGATGAACGTGCTGATGGGGGGAATCGCGCGTGATGAGATAGGGAAGTGCTGGGTGGGTAAGTTGAAGGAACTGATGGGTAGAGAAGACCTTCGGGGTAGATTTGTGTTTGTGGAACGGTTGGGGACGGAAGTGATGAGGCATGCGGTGCAGGCAAGCGACGTGTGGGTTGTGGTTCCGTGGTCGACGATGGAGGGCTGCAGTGTGGCTGACCAGAAGGCTGGTTTGAACGGGCATTTGGTCATCTCGACGGCAACGGGCGGGGCTTTGGAATACATCATGCACGGGATGAATGGGTGGCTGATGAACGTGTTCAAAGGGACGCACCATTCGTTTGAGGATAAGGTGCGGTTGATGCAGTTGCCTGAGTGGTATGAGGAGAAGAAGCAGATCGTGGAGTTGTTCAGGAGCCGGGCGCAGCAGTTGTTGGGTGAGTATTTGAAAGAAGCCAGCCAGTTATATTACGGGTACGTGGAGCATCGTGACCAGCGGTGGGTGGGGATGATGAGCGAGGCGTACGCGATCGCGCATCAGAAGGTGACGAGTAAACGAATGGCGTTGGATTACGGGCGGGTGTTTGAATTCGTGAGAAAGCACGCGAAGATAGCCGCGGTGAAGAATGTTACGGTGGAGCACGTCGGGGGCAATGAGTACGAGGTGAAGGCGCAGGTGGTATGCAAGGCGGGATTAAGCGCAACGGATGTGGAAGCGGAAGTATGGTACGGCGCATACGACGGTAAACCGTGGCAGGCGGAGCGCATGGATGGGGAGCAGGCGGCGGGGAATATTATCAAGGTGAGCAAGCGTATGGAATTACCGCGCGGTGAGTTAGGGTTTACGGTACGCTCGTACGCGCGGGGAATGAAATCGGTCAATAACGAACTGGATATCTATGTCTGGAGCAATCCTGATTACCGCGTCTTTGTATCCTCGTCGGCTATCGCCGATAGAATAACAGGCGCGCTGGTCGCAATGCGTTCATCGAGCGCTATTCTCGCTCAGAATATCGCGCATGACCGCTTAAGGGAGATCGTAACCAAGAGCCAGTTTGTCGCGGACGTATCCCTGGAAGCCTTTTTACCCGAGGTCAAGAACCAGCAATGGCAGAACGCGTTAGCTTCTGGCGGGTTGGGCTTTTTGGCAGGGGAAACATTCGGCGGTTACGGCCAGGTAGGTATGGATGTTATGGGGTTGATGCCGTTATATGCTAATTTTAAAGTAATGGAAAAAAAGCAGGTCGTAAAGAAGAATGATAAGGGCGAGGATATCATTGAAATTGAGGAGGTGGAGAACCGTTTCTGGATCAACTGGAAAGAAGAATCCGATATTATTAAGCCCGTCATGATACGCAGGGGCGATAAGCTGGAACAGCTTATGATAGAGCCGAAATTAAACTC
The DNA here is from genome assembly GCA_041650835.1 of Candidatus Omnitrophota bacterium. Taxonomy (GTDB): domain Bacteria; phylum Omnitrophota; class Gorgyraeia; order Gygaellales; family Profunditerraquicolaceae; genus JBAZTA01. Next base: position 823,819 of record JBAZKL010000001.1, on the reverse strand, counting down.
CAGGAGTTATCCGGTGACTTTTTATATGATGGAGCGTGACGGGACACCGGTGCTCTTGGCGTATCAGCCGCAGATATTCGCGGCCTTGTATCCGAAAGACGCTCAGGAGCGCGTCAAGCAATATGCTTTTATGGGAAAAGTGTATGTTGAATTGTTCCGCGTCTTAGGGGTTATGCCTGATATTCTGCGGCTGAATGAACCGCAATTACTTTTCCTGGAGGTCGCGCGCAGCAATGAAATAGAATTGTTCAGGAACAAAGGGTTACAGAGCCCTCATAACCGCACCAGAGTGGTACTGACGACACATACTCCTGAAGCAGCCGCACTGCCGACGTACGATAATATCTGGTGGTTGAAATATCATATCGGTGAAGATATGGTCCCCGCGTGGATCGTGCGCGATGAACGGGTGGATATGGCTCGGCGTATCGCTGAACGCTCAACCATCATTAACGCCGTGGCAAACGAACATAAGGAAGTGACGAAGCTGGTTATTTTGCCTGAATTCAGCAAGAAAATTACCGGTATATTGAACGGTTCTGACCCGAAATTATGGAAAAGCAGGAAATTGCAGGAATTAGAAGCAGAGCTTCTCGTCAAAGGAGAAGAGGTGAGCGGCCTGGACCTCTTTACTATCGGCCAGGAGAATAAAGGAATATTAAATGAGTTCCTTAAAGCAATAGCCGGGCATGGTTTTAGCGATATTTCCCGGCCGCTCGTGGGATTGGTCCGCAGGCTCGTCGCGTACAAAGAGCAAAGGATATTGTATGAAATACTGAATTGGATCTGCGGAGACAGGGATAAAATATATTCTATCCCGTGGGGAGAGTTCCCGGGGTTGGCGATGAATGTGCTGGTAGGCGGTGTCGGACAGGATGAGTTCGGCGTGGAGATGATCGATATATTCAAGAAATTAATGCAGGAGGAGTCACTTCTCGGTAAGTTCGTTTTTATTGAAGGTTCAGGCTATGAGATCATGAAGCGGGCAACGCAGGCAAGCGATGTCTGGGTGAGCATGCCGCGTTCCACCCGGGAAGCCTGCGGTACCTCGGATCACCGGCCCGCGTTCAATGGTAAGCCTAATATCGCTACCGCTACCGGCGGCCCGTTGGAATACATTATTCATGGTATTAACGGCTGGCTCATGGATGTGTTCGCGGGAACAGGCTATTCGTTCAAAGAAGTCGTGCAGTTGATGCAGTTGCCGGATAAATACCCGGAAAAGAAGGCGGTCGTCGAATTGTACCGCTCCCGCGCGCAGCGTTTATTGGGAGAATATTTACAGGAAGCCTCCCGGTTATATTATAACTATACGGAAAACCAGGATGAACGCTGGCTGCGCATGATGAAGGATTCGTATGTGATCTCTCATCAAAAAGTATCCATTGAACGCATGGTCAGGGATTACGAACGGATGTTCGAATACGTCAGGCGCGAAGCGCGTATCGCTTATATCAGGAACCTTGATGTTAAACTCCTGCAGGAAAATGAGTATGAAGTCTCCGCGGAAGTCTTAGGCGCCGACCTGGGGGTGGATGAAGTGGTGATGCAGATATATTACGGAAGATACGACGGTTCCGCGTGGAACGCGGTGAACATGGAGCTGGCAGCGACTGAGTTCGGGACTATAAACGGTACGACTAAAGTAAAGCTGCTTCCCGGTGATTGCGGATTTTCCGCGCGGGCCTATGCCAGGGGTATGGAAGAAGTTGATCCTGACCTGGAGATATATACCTGGAGCCAGCAATTCGGACAGGATTACCGTGTTTGCCATGCGTCGTCGCCGGTCAAAGATGGGCGCGGGCAGGCAAAAAGAGCGTCATCTGCGGTGAATGAAGATGCCCTGCTCACCCGGATAGGGGAACTCGAGAAAGAAAGAGATGAGATCGAGGAAGTTTTGGTCATGAGGAATAAAGAATTGGAAGATCTCCGCGCGAACGTTATTTCTTTAAAGGCAGAACATAGGACGAAATCCGGTGAAGCTGACAGGATCCGTTCAAAGACGGCTGATCTAAGGGAAAAGATACGCGTTTATTCTGAAAAGCAATCCGTTTGGGAAAAGGCCCTGCGCTTCTTTTGGCCTACCGCGGAACAGAAAGAAGTAAGGATAAAAGACCGCCTTTGGAAGAATCTGGTGAAGCAGCGCGACTCACTTATGAAGGATATCCGGCAAGCGCAGTCGGAAGAAAAGATCATGACGGCGGGGATAAGGCAGTTGCAAGGCAACGTCTTTGTTATCAATGGCGATATGGAAAGGGACCAGCGGCAGCTTGATGCTCTTAATAATCCTGCCCCTCAGAAAGCCTTGTTACCCGCGGTGGCTCAGGTTTTGTCTGAAGCTGCCGCCGATGTGTGCGTTGCTCAAACGCCGAAAGTTGCTGTGTGCCGGGAAGCTGCGCGGGAAAAACCCGTGGCAGCCGTTTCGAAGAAACAAGCAAAAGCTTATGCCGCGAATTTGACGGAGCCGATCGCGTTGGCCTATATCATGGCTAACCAGGAGAACATGGTTGAACTTCTCTCGGCAGTTTGCGGAGAATTACCTTTAACGCGCCTGGCAAGGCTCCTGGCTCAACACCTGTGGCTGGATCCTCTTGAAAAACATATTACAGACGCCATCGTTGAGCGTTTCGCCGGCTTTGAACCCGATATATTTAAGGTGGTTTTCCAGGCGTGGGGTAAGCTTGAGGATCTCGCTGCGGCGGAAAATACTTTTCAGGTTTACCTCGTTAAGAGGAATAACGGCAGTAACGCGCAGTGGAAGCAAGAACAGTTGCTTAATGACTTAGGCGAACAGCTTAAAAAGCAGCTGGGGACTAAAAGGTCGAAGAGCTCTTTAAAGATCGATAATAGTTCTTTCGGCCTGTACCACGCGCGTATCGATTCAAATAATTGGCGTATATTCTTCCGGATCAATTGCGACCATAAGCTGATCATTATTGTTGATATTGTCACCAAGGCGGAATTAGATAAAAAAGGCGCGTATGACGAAAAAATAAATATTTTACTGGCAGGGAGATCACCGTCGGTCTTATTAAAAGAATATGACGCTATTGCCTACGGCAGCCTTATTATCCCGGAACAGGCATCGATCAGGCAGCCCCAGCAAACAAGAGTTTGCGCTTCGCCTTTGGAGAAAAATTTTTACAGCGGAATGAAAACGGTTTCATTATTAAGCGGATCGCCATTAAGCAGATGGGAAGAAGTAGCGGACGACAATTTAAGGTGGATGATAGGGCGGGGAGAATTCGTAGCAGATATAAGTTTGGAAGGGTATTTGAAGGAGATAGAAGATGAGCGTATCCAGCAGGGGATGGGTATGGGTAAACTGGGATATTTGGCGGTAGACAACTGGAGCGGGTACGCGCAGGCGCAAGTTGCCGCGGTGGGGTTAATGCCGTTATACGCGTACTACCGTGACAACGGGAACCTGCTGCGGGTGCATTGGGATACGGAGAGTGAGTTAGAGCCGTTATGGGTGAAGAACGGGGAAACAGAAGAACAGCTGCGGATAGAAGTAAGGTTCAATAAGAGGAAATACGTGGTGAGTTTTTATGTAGTGGAACGCAGCGGCACACCGGTGATATTAGCGTGCCAGCCTGAGATCTTCAATGAGTTGTATCCTGAGGAGCCGGAGCGCGCGATCCAGCTGGCGTTCATGGGGAGGGTATTTGTGGAATTGTTCAAAGCGCTGGGAGTGTCACCTGACGTGGTGAGATTGAACGACGCGCAGTTATTGTTCGTGGAAGTAGCGCGTAGGAACGACGTGAAATATTTCAGCGGCCGCGGAGAGAAGAGTATCTATGAGGATCTGGCGGTAGTGTTGACGGTGCACATGCCGGATCTTTCGTTACTGCCGACGTACCACGATATCGGATGGTTAAAGGAGAAGATCGGTGCGGATATGGTGCCGGATTGGATCATCAAGGACGGAAAAGTGTCGCTCATGAGGCGGCTGGCAGAACGGGCGGTCGTGGTGACCGCGGTGTCTGAGGAGAACAAAGAAGTGATCAGGATGATCATTTTAGGGGACCATAAGTATAAGATAGTGAGCATTTTGAACGGCTCAGATGAAATGGAATGGAAAAATAAGCGGTTATTGGAGCTGGAAGCAAAAGCCAGGGGGGTGCAGCAGCGGGTGTGCGGGGAATCGATCTTTAAAGCAGGGCAGGAAGCGAAAGAAGACCTGCAGGCGTATTTGAAGAAGACGGCGGGAGTGAGTTTTAGTGAGATCAGCCGTCCGTTGGTGGGGATGGTGAGCCGGGTGATCTCATACCAGGAGCAGCGGATCTTATTTGAGATAATAGAGTGGGTGTGCGGGGACAGGGACAAGGAATATGATACAGCGCAGGGCAAGAAGTTTGGGCTGGGGATGAACGTGCTGATGGGGGGAATCGCGCGTGATGAGATAGGGAAGTGCTGGGTGGGTAAGTTGAAGGAACTGATGGGTAGAGAAGACCTTCGGGGTAGATTTGTGTTTGTGGAACGGTTGGGGACGGAAGTGATGAGGCATGCGGTGCAGGCAAGCGACGTGTGGGTTGTGGTTCCGTGGTCGACGATGGAGGGCTGCAGTGTGGCTGACCAGAAGGCTGGTTTGAACGGGCATTTGGTCATCTCGACGGCAACGGGCGGGGCTTTGGAATACATCATGCACGGGATGAATGGGTGGCTGATGAACGTGTTCAAAGGGACGCACCATTCGTTTGAGGATAAGGTGCGGTTGATGCAGTTGCCTGAGTGGTATGAGGAGAAGAAGCAGATCGTGGAGTTGTTCAGGAGCCGGGCGCAGCAGTTGTTGGGTGAGTATTTGAAAGAAGCCAGCCAGTTATATTACGGGTACGTGGAGCATCGTGACCAGCGGTGGGTGGGGATGATGAGCGAGGCGTACGCGATCGCGCATCAGAAGGTGACGAGTAAACGAATGGCGTTGGATTACGGGCGGGTGTTTGAATTCGTGAGAAAGCACGCGAAGATAGCCGCGGTGAAGAATGTTACGGTGGAGCACGTCGGGGGCAATGAGTACGAGGTGAAGGCGCAGGTGGTATGCAAGGCGGGATTAAGCGCAACGGATGTGGAAGCGGAAGTATGGTACGGCGCATACGACGGTAAACCGTGGCAGGCGGAGCGCATGGATGGGGAGCAGGCGGCGGGGAATATTATCAAGGTGAGCAAGCGTATGGAATTACCGCGCGGTGAGTTAGGGTTTACGGTACGCTCGTACGCGCGGGGAATGAAATCGGTCAATAACGAACTGGATATCTATGTCTGGAGCAATCCTGATTACCGCGTCTTTGTATCCTCGTCGGCTATCGCTTCAAAAAATAGGATCGATGAAGTATTTTTTTACACTCAAATGAAAACGTTTACAAATATAGATGGGTTGCGGAGTGACGTTTCGGGCTTACCTCTTGCGTGCCCCGTTGGAAAATATCACTATTACAGTTATGCTTTACCTTCCGTGGCTGGTGGGGAGCAACTGTTATTTTCCAACGGGGCGTGGCTGGCCCTTCGACGAGCTCAGGGTTCCTCTTTGAGGGATTCCGAGCCAGGTCGAGGAATGGGGGGCCTTTACTCCGCAGCCCATAATATTAATCAAGGAGGTAACGGATGCTTAGTCAATATCAATTCAGTCAGTTACAGGTCTTACAGCTTAGGGTTTTATCTTCCCGCGATGTGGTCGTCTATTCCTGCGTTCCCGACGGCCAAACAGTCTTTGAATTCATCCTCTCGCCTTTGGGGTACGCGTGGGGAAAGTCTCCGGGGGGTTGGCATGAACTTACCTATGAATGCGCCGAGCAGGTCAGGGGAGCTCTTCAGGGGCAGCTTAAAGATGTTCCCATATATTTTGAGGGAGAGTCTCTTAACGGGTAACAATAATCAGGTCCTTCCCGTCTTAGCCGGCAGCCCGCTTGAAGATCAGGGAGGATCAATTCCCTCCGCGATAATTACTTCAGGCAAGATAAAGCGGTATGCTTGGTTGTGGTCATGCGCCTGCGTTGGTTTGGGCGCCTTATGCAGCTTCTATAAGTTCGAGTTTGTTAATTTGCCGTTTGTTTTTGTAACGGCTCTCCTGCTCGCGGCAATTATATCCATGCAAGCATATGCCGTACGCAGTTTGGAGAAGGAAATCGCGGCTTATAATGAAGGAAAGGCGGTTGATGAAGGCAGCGTTTGTTTCCTGGATGCCGCTCAAAATATTGTCCTCCATCCGGCGGTCATCGCTGCTTCTCAGGAATACCTCTTGTATCGGGTTATGATCGCATTCCTGGCGCCCCAATTGATCCTGCACAAAATAAACAATAAGATCGTTTCCGCGGCCTTACGCAGGGTATCTTTAACGGATAAGGCTACGCATTGGCTTGCGGCCGTAATCGACAGGATAGGAAGTTTCCTGTCTTATACTTTGGGCGGCTATATCTATGTCCTGGCGCTGGAAGCATTCACGATGATCATTTCTTTGCCGTACGGCCCGGCGCATGGCTTCTTGTATCTTCTTGTCGTCGGTTTAGTTCCCTACTTCCTGGTGAGTGAATACCTTAATTCTCTTTGGATGGGCCGGCATTTAAGGCAGCAGTTAGGTAAAGCGTTGATAGAGAAGGCAGCGGCGCGGGAATCAGCGATACGGGACCCTTTAACCGGCGCGTATAACCGCAGGTACCTTGAAGAAGAGCTGCCGAAATGGACCGCCCGCGTCAGAAGAGGCAAAGATGAACTTTCTATCCTGATGCTTGATATAGATTTCTTTAAGAGAGTCAATGATACCTATGGCCATACGATGGGTGATGTTGTCCTGGCAGAGGTTTCCCGCTTGATCCAGGACTCGATCCGTACCAATGATTCGCTGTTCCGCTACGGCGGGGAAGAGTTCTGCCTGGCTTTGTCATGTAAATTAACGAATGCCGCCCTGAAGGCGGAAAAGATCCGGCAGATGATAGAAGCATATGTGTTTAAGAATAATGGCTTGGAGATCAGCGTGAGCGTCAGTATCGGGGTAAGTGAGTTTGATCCTCAAAGAATTGATGACAGTCATAAGGATGTTATTGAACGGGCGGATATCGCCCTTTATGAAGCTAAAGAAAGCGGCAGGAATAAAGTCGCGGCAAATGCCCCGGGCTCGGGCAGCCCTCTTAAGGTCTCGGAAAAGGCGCAAGCAAAAGCCGAAGCTGTTTACGGGAAGAATAGGATTTTACTGAAAAGGCAATTGAAAGGTTTTGATATCGGCCTTTCTGCCGGTTTCTATTCTGAAAAACATTACCAGGTTATTAAGGATAGCCTGGATAAGTTCGCTCCTCTTTCGTTGCGCGCGCCTCCCGTGTGGGCATTAGAGATCACAACCTCTCTTGTATCAACCGGGGGAAAATGTATCGCTTTAGATGTTATTTCAAAGACCATTATTATCCATCCCGCTTATTTTGACCTGGGTAAACAAAAACAATCAGCAAGCCTTACCAGCCGCCTGATCCTGTTATTTTTGGAGATAGAGAATAAATCGCTTTCAGGCGCGCTGGCAGTGCCTTTAGCGGAACAAGATAGATCTGCCTTCCGGTTTTTTGCCTCACTGATCAATCTGCGTTCTAAGATCCCTTATTCGCATTTATCAGCCGCTGATATCGAAGCGGCAATTGAGGTTTATTGTCTTATCAGCGTGCCTCGTTACGCGTCAGCCTATTTTGAAGCCGGGTTAGGCGTGCTTACCCATATCCTGGATGTTCTGGAGATCTATGTTGAATTCATAGACCGTGTTTCATTTAAGCCTCAAGCGCTTTTCGCGCTCTTGACGCATATTAATCCCACAAGAGAAGCCCCTTCCTTAAGCCAGTCATTAAAGAAGAGATTCATGAGCGATAAAACGATCAAGGATTATGTCCTCTTGATGCAGCGTTTTAATTCTTTGCCTGCTTTACGGGTCGTAAAAGGCGATGATGCCCTGGAAAAATATATCTGCATGATCTTAATGCTGTCAGGTGTTCATGGAATAGTCTTAGTCCTGGCGGATAAACTCGCTTCCGGCAGGCACCTGGAAACAGTCGAGGAGCGGATATCCTGGGCGAATGAAGTGTATTGTATTTACGCCCCCTTAGCTGAATTCTTAAGGCTCGAAGGATTAGACCGGCAATTCAGGGAAGTCGTTTTTTCTTATACTGAAATTTATGCTGATGTTGTTAATGAAGTCAGGGAGATCAGGGGAGGCAGGGATTTTGGTCAAGCCCAGGATTATCTGTTGGAAAGATCAGTTGAAATGCGTTACCGGTTAGCTCAAAGCGGCGTTTATGCCGACGCAATGTTTTCCCGCGTAAAAGACGCTTATACCTGCTGGAAAAAGGCAATGACCAAGAAAGAATATAATAAAGACTTAAGGAGATTAAAGGATGTTTTCGGGATCACTATTGTCAGCAGGACGAAGCACGATGTCTATCATATCCTGAGCTATTTATTAAATAATTACCCCTTGCAGGAGCTGAATGAAGAAAATCCCGAATATAAGCATCATAATAAAGAATTCGCCGGCATCAGGGCCCAGTGGAATGAGTATGTTGTATTTATAAATATTGAAGGCGTGCCGGCTGAGGTCCAGATCTTCTCAAAAGAAGATTGGGAAGCAAAACAAAATTTCGACCGTCCGCATTGGGTCTATAAATTAAGCCGCGAAAGCGCCGGAAAACATTACGCGAAGAACAATGTGGCCGATATTGAAATTGTGGCCGGGCATATGCAGGGCTTGAGGCGCGGTGAAGTTTTATTGCGCATGCCGCCGCAAAAATATAACCTGATATCTTCCTGGCAAAGCATCCCCATGGAGCAATATGGCGAGATCATCGAGCGAATAGGTAATAACGCCTATTGTATGGTGGTCAACCGCTCGCGTAAGTATCCCGGCGCTTTGGAATTGACTTTCCCCTCACTTGAGAATAAACCGGGGAATGTCAGGAGTTTATTTGTTCTGTTCGGCGCGAACATGAAGAAAGTGGTCCCTGCTTATGGGCAGAGCTTTGCTTTAAGGTCGTCTCGGCTGTTTTCCCTCTCTGCTCAAGGGAAGGCCGAAACCGGGGATATATTCTTGGCGGAAATCGATACCGGGACGGGGGTTAAAATACTAAATCCTGATAAATCGCCGGTGAGTCAGAGAATATTTTCGAAAAATATCCCTCAAGAAAAACAAGGCCCTTTGAATGCGGTTCTTGCATCTTCGGTGCCGCAGCAAAGCAGTTCAAGTATCAGTAAGGAATCATCGCGGCCGTTGCGGTTCAAGCGATTTGGTTTACCTTCCGTGCCCCGTTGGAAAATATCACTATTACAGTTATGCTTTACCTTCCGTGGCTGGTGGGGAGCAACTGTTATTTTCCAACGGGGCGTGGCTGGTGGGGACCTTATCACCGCAACGGCCGTGTTTATCGCGTCAGCGCCGTTGGCGCAATTAGATTTCCCTGCGACAGCTGAATTGGTCGCTGAAAATATGCTTCTGCGCGCTCCGCCGCGCATGGTTAGTTCTTCGGCGGTAACAGCCGAATTGCCTGTTGTTACCCGCGTTGAAATAAGCCCTGCTCCCTGGGACCAGCCCGCCATAGGTATCAATAATACGATCGAAATAGAGGTAACGGTTACTACCACGCCTGTCGCAAATATCGAAGATTTGACCGCGGGCATTCAAACGAATGCCGATTCTCAAGTGTGGCATTCCATTGAATTTCCTCCGGAGAGCATAGCTCAATCTTACGACTCAGAGAACAACCTGCTCCCCGGTGTTTTTAGCGCCCGGATGAGACTTTTGGTCTCTAAACCAGGTCATTTTGAATTTACCGGTTTTGCGCAAACTAAGCACCAGAAAGAGGCGAAGTGGGTCGGTTCAAACGTTACGCTTAAGGTTTACCGGATGCCGACCTGGATCAAACCGGAAACTTTTCATCCCTCCTATGTGTTTTTACCGGATGTGGCCTGCCGCGGCTTCGCGGTCAATTGGAGCGGGATCAGGGATTTTATCCTGGATAGGTTTGAACAGACCGGTAAAAATGTGTTTATGCTTTCTCCGTTCTTCCCGACATCCGGAGAAAGCCCGTTCGCGCCGCTTTCCGTGTACGCGCTGCATCCCTGTTTTATCGACTGGCAGTGTGTTGAAGATAAGGGCGGGTTCTTGAGCGAGCGCCTCTATGACCTTATGAATTCCGGCAGCGAAAGAAGAAAAACGGCTTTTATGAAATTCGCGCAGCTCAAGCAGGCCAGGGAATACGCGGAGTTGGTCCTGAAGCGCAATCAGCAATACCCGGGTAAATCGATCAGCGGCATTTCGTATCCTTTAGAGGATTTTTGGCATTGCCAGGAAGGCGACTGCGCCATGAATTCCATTCTTTACGAACAGTTTATTAGTTTTGAACAGTTTTATGGATTATTAAGTACTTGTATGGAAAAGGGTATTTTGATCTTGGGCGATCTTCCTTTCTATCGGGCCCAGGACGGCGTTGATGCCGCTTTCCATAGAGGTTATTTTGAAAAGGGTAAAAAAGGAAATATCTTAAGCCCGCTGTGGGGGGATCTTGCTTCCTGGGATGAATTGAGTATTCACGAACAGGTTTTAAAAGGTAAAGAAGACCCCAGAATTGAGCCGTTTGAATACTGGGGGCGCATATTTCCCGACATTTTCTATACGCACGGGAACGCCGCGCGTATCTCGGGTTGGCGGCTTGACGCGCTGCATAAATATGGCTGCGGGACTTCAGGCCGGGTCCATTATCATACGAATCTCTGGGAGAGGATCGCGCAATACTTTCAGGAGAATGATATTCTGCCTATTGTTGAACAGTTGGGCGCTGACCCTCACGCCTATTTCAGTTTGATCAGCCTGGGGTTCCTGCAATATTCATTTGTCCTTGATTTAAAAGGTAAATTCCTGAGGGATTTTATCAATGATGTTGCCGGTATTTCACGGGAATTTGGTTATACGGTTGTCGATACCCACGACAGCTATCGCTGGTCTAAAGAATATTGGGGGATGTTTAAATATTTGGCCGGCATCTCTACTCAGGAAGACAGCGTTGAATTACAGAAATACATTATTGAGCTATTAGGCCCCGCGTTCTTAGGCATGCTCCTTTTAGGCCCCCGGATAGAGACCGCGTTGGTCAGCCTGGGAGAATTCGGTACATTCGCGAATATAAAACAAGAAACGCATGATGCTGCCGGCAGGCCTGTCTGTTCCGACTGGGGGACTAAGGAATGCGGCCCGGTTGACCTCTCATCATGGGTTAAGCGCTTTGTTAAGATCAGGGAAGAGAATCCCGCGGTCGGTAATTCCAATATGATCAATCTTACCCCCTATAATGAAGAGCATCTGGTTTATTTCGTTAAGCATTATCAAAATAACAGCCTTATAATCGCGGCGAACTTCAGTAATGATCAAAAAACGCTCGATGTGCCGATCACCTATTGGTACATGGGTATTCCTCTGGCCCACCGCTTCCTTTTTAAAGAGCTGATAAGCGGCGTTGAATACCTCTATGAAGAGCCGCGCATGAAATTTGACCTGGCCCCCGGACAGGTCGCGGTATTGCGCCTGGAAAAAAGCGAGATACCTGCCGGCGGCATAGTATGGGATTGGGAAGGCTTCCGTGGAACGCAAGTCGTGGTGCAGGAAGGGCAGGTAGTCTATTTCACGATGGATGAAACCTTTAATATCGATATTATGGAAGAAAATTCAGGGTTGAATAAACCGCATGTTTCTTCTTACCGTAACGGGGAAGGAAAGCGTTCAGCTATTCTTTCTACCATTATCCATGAATTAGAGCCGGGTGACTATAAATTGCGCGCCGGAGTATTTGCCGAGGGAGAGGAGTATCCGAAGTATACGGATTGGTATCGTATCCGTGTTATTGCCAAGGAAAGCGATGTTCCTGTTCAGCAAAGGCAAGTTTATGCTTCCTCTTTTTCAGAGATCAGTGTCTGTGACCTGGATGCGCGCAAGCAGACCGTTGAGTGGGATTGGGAGGAGAACAAGAACAAAGAGGTATTAGTGCATTACGGATGTTCTCTGGCTTTCAGGAACCCGCATCCGTTCGTGGTCTACCTGCGCCATGAGAAAAGCGGTAAAGAGACCTACGCGCATTCATTGCCGGTCAGGGACTTGTCGGAATATCTGTCTATGATCTCTATGCTTGAGCCGGGAAGATATTCAGTCAGCTTTTTATGGATCGGTAAACGGGAAAATAACGGATGGGAAGGGGATAATGGTTTGCGGCAGGAGTATCACCTGAAAGTCATGCCTGTGTTGGAAGCATGGAGTGAGGTTGTTGAGGAAGGCGAATTGTCGCTGCGGTTAAAGAAAGATGTTTTTGATCTCTACCCGCATAATACGGTCACTCTCTCTAACGGCCGGGGAAGTATTTTACGCTTGCCTATCCGGCCTCTGGCGCGCCATCAGATGGGGCTGGCCATTGAAACCCAGGGGTATACCAGCAAGTATGACGGCTTTCAGGCAAATTTAATCCTGTCGGCTCCGGATGAGTCGCGGAGGGTTATTTTTAGAGGGATCGTCGAAGATGTAACGCTCGTCTATGACGGGCAGGAAAAAGCCTTCCATCTCGATATGAATACGTTCGCGCACTTCCAGCGGTATCCTTTGCCGCAATGGACATTTGTGCTCACCATTGAGGGCGGCCAGCAGGTTGTGATCGTTAAAACTGCCGTCCTGGAAGAAGGCGCGAACAGGTTCCTTTTTAATTACCATGTCGCGGCTATGACGCCGGGTATCAAGCAGGTCCATCTTTTCATCAGGCCCGATTTAGAGATGCGCCTGCATCATGAAACAGCCAAGCATTGGGATGGCGCAGTTTCCTGGTGGTCGGGCAAGCATTTTCCGATACAAGACGGCGAAAGCGTAAAAGGCTTTGGAATATGGCCGATCAGCGATGATTGGAAAAACTGGTATCCGGGGTTTGATGGGATAAGGATGTGGGCTACCGCGGGGAGCTATCAATTCAGCCCCGAATGGCATTATGGTTTTAATCCCATTGAAGGAGAGCGGGGCCAGGATAATGCCAGCGATAGTTACAGCCCGGGGTTCTTCACGGCTGTCCTTACCGAACAAGGATCAACAAATATTGTGTTTGCCAGCAAAGACCTTTTAACTGAAGAGAAAGATATTAATGAAGCCCAGGCACAGGCGATGATCGAGGATAATTGCCTTCTTCAATTGGAAAGAATACGCAAAGTTAAAGACCCTGCCGCGCGTAAAGACGCGTTTGTGCAGAAAATGGTGCTGGGGTTATGGCCGTTCGTCGCCAAGCGCGATAAGTTCTATACCGTGCTTGCCGGCTACCCCTGGTTCTCTGATTGGGGCAGGGATACCTTTATTTGTTTCGACGGGATCCTGGCTGCCGGAATGCACGATATTGCCAAAGGTTTGTTGATGGCATTCGGTAAATTTGAAGATAGAGGAATGCTTCCGAACATCATTGCCGGTGAGACCGCGCAAAATTATGATACTGTGGATGCTCCGCTTTTGTATATCCTCTCCGTGAGAAGTTATATCGAGGCAACAGGAGATAAAGCTATCCTTTTTGAGACAGCAGGGAAACGGATCATCCTTGAGATCATGACATCAATAATTGAGGGGTATCGCCATGGCACTCCCAACGGGATACGCATGGACCAGGAAACCTTTTTGATCTGGTCGCCGAGTCATTTTACCTGGATGGATACGAATTATCCGGCTTGTACTCCCCGGGAAGGCTATACCGTTGAGAATAACGCGCGCTGGTATGAGAGTGTTTTATACATATCAAAGCTTTTTGAAGAAATAGGAGAAAGCGCTCAAGCCCAAAATTATATGGTTGCCGCCAAAAAGATACGTCACAGTTTTAGAGAATATTTCTGGCTCACCGAAAAAGGATATCTTGCCGATACCCTGGAAGCATATCCTCATCAGGCGGTTTCCAGCGCAAAAAAAGACGCCGCGATCCGTCCGAACCAGCTTATCGCTGTTCTTTCGCAGTATAACCTGCTTTCCCGGAAACAGCAAAAGAGCGTGGTTGAAATAGTAAAAGAGAAATTAGTCGTGCCTGCGGCACTTCGGACCTTGTCGCAGGATACCTGTTCTCATTCTGTATTCCCTTATAGGGGTTATTATGAGGGGGAAGAGGATACTCAAAGAAAGCCGGCGTATCATAACGGGACAGCCTGGCCGCACCTCTTCGGGGATTGGGCTCTGGCGTATGTCACCGCGCATGAATATTCATTGGAGAGTATCCGTTTCGTTCTTCCCTATTTCGCAGAGATCGATGAACATTTGTCGGTAGCCGGGGTGGGGAGCGTCTCGGAAATACTTGACGGGAATTATTCCCATTGGCCCCGCGGTTGTGATGCCCAGGCATGGGGCGTGGCTAATAACCTGGCAGCGTATATGAAGATCCGCTATGGCGGGTTCAGCCGGGGCGCGTTAGTGGGATCGCGCAGCTGGCAGCAGGAGGCGAGCTCTCCGGTTTTAGGCGATGGGCAAAAACCGCTGGTATTTTCCGCGGGGCACATAAGCATGGAAGCCGAGATCGCCGACCAGCAAACCGCCCGGGAAGGCGAAATAATCATCGGCCAGCGTATTTTCGGCTATGCCTTTGTTAAGCTGGACCGCTGTATAACCAAGAAAGAATTTGAAAGTTTGTTGGACGAAGACTATTTGATCGTTGATGTCTGGTCGAATGCCAAAAGCAGGGTCTCCCATGATGAGGTCGAAGTAGTAGGCATGTATATGGATTCGGAAGGCCAAAAGCTAAGGAAAGAAGAAGAGCTCTCACCCGCAGGCCTCGAAGGGAATGTTTTTAAGATAAAGATCATCATACAGCCGACACAGGCAGGGCATTTTGAGTTCTCGATATATTTTAATACGCGTCCGAATGCCGGTAACAAACAGCTTCGAAAATGGGCGACAGCGCAGATCGGCGACAATATTAAGGTCAAGGTTGTCGCGATAAAAGCAACGCCGAGCGAGCTTGAGGCGATCTTGGAAAGATGCGCTAACGATTATCCGCAAGCCGCGCCTGTTAAGAGATTCCAGTGTTTATGCTTATTAACAGCGCATCTTGAGCAGAAAAACGTCAAGCGCCGGCTTATCGCGTTTGCCCGGGGAGGAAGCATCGATGAGCGTAAGCAGTTCGCGATAGATCTGCGTGATGTGAATTTTGAGGCCGCCGCGCTTTTGGTGCTTGTGCTCTTGAAAGATCCCGATCCTCTCGTGCGCGCGGAAGCGGAGTTGACCAGGGATGTCCTGGTGAGAAAACACGTTGCGGATGCGCTCCCGCATCATTTCCGCAATGTGGTCGTGCCTATGGGAGGTTTTATCAGGAGGCTGGAGAAAAAGATCGATCAGGTATTTGAGTTGTGCTACGAAGTCTTTTTGGCGCAGCTTTACGGCAGACAGGACCTCTATGAACGCGTGATGAAGCTTTTATCGGCCATACGCGCCGCAAAGAGCGTTGAGGAATTAGAAGGCCTGGATATCCCTGCGGTAAGAAATGTTAACCTCCGCCGCGCGCTTTTGTTTTTCTTGGGGAGAAGGAAGGTTGAGCTCGTCGCGGCGCTGCAGAAAGAATACGAATTTCCGGGGGATGCTTCTCCTGAAATCATGGAAATAGCGCGTATCCAGAGGCTCATCGATTCTGCAAAGAAAATATCCGAGTTGGATGCTATCCGCGTAAATGAAGATTGCGTGGGCGCAGGCGATTTGGAATATCTCCGGATCATGGTCGTCGAATCTATTGCCGCGCGGCTGGTGCGCTTGATAGTAGTTATTGAGGAAACCATCAAGATCGGTAAAACCACAAATATGTTCCTCGCCGAAAATATTGAAGAGGTGCTTTTGCCTATCTCAATGCGCATCTTTGCTTTGACTAAGGAATTCTTTGAGGGGCTTGATACCCTTGAACAGAGAGTCAAGAATATTCCCATCTTACGGATCAAGTCCGGCGTTGATTCTTTACGTGAGGCGATGCAGCTTGATATCCGGATCACGCGAAAGAACGCTGAGGAGCTGGATCAGCGGAACCTGGCGTTGATCAAGGCTTTGGCTGATGGTAATCTCATCGAGCCGGTAGAGGTGGACTTGAGTACCTTTATTAAGAATATGATCGACGAAGGCAGGCGTTTAATGGCTGAATTTCCCGGGTTGAATATCCGTTATGGTTTGAGCGCTCAGCCTGCGAAGGTCATCCTTCCGAAAAACTTTATGCGCATGGTCGATCATCTGCTTAAAAACGCGGCTCAAGCAGGCGCGAAGAAGATAAGTATCTCCATGACCCAAAAGCAGGGGATGATACAGACGAAGATCAGTGATGACGGTAAAGGGCTCAAGGCGCAGGAATTGATACTTCTTTTTGCCCCGTTCTTCTCGGACAGGGTCTATACCGGCTCCCTTACCTTATACCGGCTCGAAAAGGCCATGCGCCTGCTCGGCGGCAGTATTGAGGTAAGTAATGAATTCCTGGATAAGGTTGTCCTGGCATTACTGGAGGATGTCGACCGTTATACTGAGGAGATCAAAGGCCTGGAATTTACCCTTAAGCTTCCCTTGGTTGAGGGCCGGGTGAAGAAGCGGCGCGGCGGTGCCAGGCGGTCCGGCAGCCCTGTTGCCATTACCGATGCCGTTGCTGTATATGATAAGGGCAGGCTTTTACTTTCGCAGGGGAAATTCCTTGAAGCATTAGCTGTTTTTGATGAAGCACGAGCGCTCTGCGAAAAGGTTTCTTTAGGGAAAAATGAAAAGGTTTTCCTGGTGGATGTCTTAGCAAATCAAGGCTTGTGTTTTGCCCATATGTCCCGCCTTGATGAAGCTCGTTTAGTGTATGAAGAAGCTTTACGTATCGCCCCGGAGAATTATTCTAAAGCTCAGGTGAGCAGCCTTTTGGCGAATACCTTGTTTCTTATCGCGCGAAGCACTGCTTCTGATATAGCGCCTCAGGCCTGGATGAACCTTGATATCGCGCTCAAGTCACTTAACGCGGAATTCAATATGAAGGGTATTACTCCCGCGCAGGTCCTGGGCGTCAAAAGCAAGCAGGTAGAAACGCTCTTGCTGCGGGGACATATGTACCAGTACAGCGGTAAAGATGATAAGGCGCTGGACAGCTTCAGCCGGGTGCTTTTGATACATCCGCTCACTCCCGCGGCGTCGCTTGAAGCGCAATACCATGGAGGCCGCTCTGCTCTGCGCTTAGGAAAATATGATGTGGTCCGTGCTTATATGGGGGGAGCGCTGCAATATCTTTCCGGTTTGAACAGGATAATTGCGTTGATCGCTTTGAGTGAAACCTATAGTTATAGTGAAGAAAATATTGATAAGGCATTAGAGTTATTACAAGAAGCCTTAACGATCAAACAATCGTCACCCAATGAAGTAAAGCTAAAGGAAGACCGGGAGGCAGCGTATGGGCCCGACATGCTCCTGGGCAATATATATTTAGAGATAGCGAAAGCATATTATTTAAAGAAGGACGATCAGAAAGCCCTGCGGCAGGCGATGCTCGCCTTAACTCAATTAATGCCGGGGAAAATGGCTGTTTCTGAAGATAACCTGGAAGACTTTTTCGTAACGCTTGAGCATGCCGATCTTAACGCAAGCCCTGAGCTGGAAAATATGCTGGCGCGCGCTATCCTGCTTATGGCAGGCAGTTATTTAAATGCCGGCCTTTATTCCCGGGCAATCGCCGCGGGGACTGTCGCGGTGTTGCTGACCGATAATGATATAAGCCGTAAGGGTACTGCTCACCGGATAATCGGTGATTCCCTCTTGTATCAGGCAGAAGATATGAAAGAACAGGAGCCTGAGTTAGCGCGTTCTTCCGCTTTCGAGGCAAGAAGCGAGTTCCTGCAAGCGATTGATTCCGGTTACTTCAATAAAGAATTTTATAAAAATTATCTTTTGTCTGAGTTGCTGAGCGGTATTTTGGTCCGTTCGGTCAGGGAGAGGTTTGTGAGTGGTATCGAAAAGGCCAGGCGTCCCGATAAAACGGTATATGAAAGCTTCCAGATGGCTTTAGAATTTATCGTGGCTAACGGTGAAAAACTTTGCATAGAGGAAAGCCGGGAATTAAGGATATTCTTAAAGGTGTTGAGTGGCAGCCAATATTTGAAAAAAGCAAGGGCCCGCGCGCAGGTTGAGCCGCTCGTGAGCGCTTTAGAGGCTTTGGCTGTTGAAATGGAAAGCAGAAAGCCAAAGCAGGTCGAAGCAAGCTATGAAGAACGCGCTCACTTATCCACAAATGGAATCCCGGGCAGGCAGGAGCTTGAAAAGGGTTTTGTGAAAGCCCGACAGGACTCACTCGATGAGCTTAGCCGGCAGTTACAGACGGAAATCGCAGGGTATAGCGCTCTTTGTGAGGCGGCTTATATGAAAGAACAACAACATTTAAAGATCTTGGCGCAGGGGATCTATGCGCGTAAGCTAAGCCGGAAATACACGCAGGAATTTGAATTGCTGCGCACATACAGCCCGTCTGACGTCCTGGATTTCCTGGGAGTTATATTGGATTATTGCCGGAACAAAGACCGCAATGGCGCTCAGTCAGACGCGTTGATCAGGGATGTCCTGACGCAGGGAAAAAGCATGATGCATAGCTTTGCTTTGTTCCTCCACCAGGTATATCCGAATATCCTTTCCGAGATCTATAAGATAGTCGTTGAAATGCGCCGGAGGGCTTTTAGTTACGCGGCTATCGTTGATTTTATGGATTTCTGGAACGACCTGGGATTGCCTCCTCAAGAGCGAAAGATGAGTTTAACGGAAATATTTAAGGCCGTGGATCAGCAGAGACTTAATGCGGAAGGCATTATAAAGCTGTTGTCTGATTTAAAAGACTTAGGCATTGCCTCGAAGGATGACCTGGCGCAGTCTTACGAGCTTATTTTCTCCGCTTCGCCCGCCGCGGGGAGCAGCCCGGCAACCAGTCGAGTGAAAACCAACGGGATATCCGAGCTCAGGGCTGAAGGTATTTCCAATGGTGTAGACGGGGTCGTTTTTGCTGAAGCTATCAAATGGGGCTTCGTGGGCAACGTTATGCAGGCAGCTTACGGCATCGTAAAGCCGTGGGATTCCCCCGAAGTTATCGCTTTGAATATTACCGATGAAGTGAATTCTTTTGAAGATATCGTGGAACAGCTTCAGAAGGAAATGAAAAGAAAAGAGAAGAATTATCCTCCGGCCATTTTTGAGATCATCGGGAGGTTGAAAGACGAAACGATACATAAGATCAAGAAAGACGCGATGAACGCCGCGGGTGTTTTTCCGGCATTGGTTGCCCGGGAGGTGGAGAGATTGAAAACAAATACCGGTGTCATAAGGCCCCTGGAAGGATTGTGTAACCATATTATCGGCCATTTGCTCGGCCGCTATAAAGTTGACGATGTGGATGCTGAAATAGCAAATTTCAAGCGTCTTATCGATCCGTTGTGCGCCAATATGGAGTCTAAATATGAAAGTTATAAGGGGACGGCGGCGGAGGAGGAGTTCCGTTATATGTTCGTGCATCATGTCTTGCTCGATGTTAAGCGCGACGTGATCTCTTTAATTAAGCAGGAGCGCCTGGCCGCGCGCAGGCTGCTTTATTTATATTCTGAGCCGAAGGAGATCCGCGCCATCCAGGACCTCGGAAAAGTTGTGCCGAGCTTCAGTAAAATAATCCTGGGTGTTTATTTATCTAAGCTTGACGGGAAGGTTGATCCAGCGGAAAGGGCTTCACTTGACCTTGAGTATATCATTTCAGAGCTTATCGTTTATTTAAGGAAAAAGGACAAGTTCATCAAGCGGGGGAACGCACCTAAGGCGGTCGCGGAAAAGGTCAATGATGAACTCAATCGTTTTTCCCGCGCGCTGGAGTATGTTTTAAAGCGCATAGAGCCGGCTGATGGAGATGTGTTTGAGTTCATCAGCAGCCTGCGCGAACCGGTCAAGCTGGCGATAAGCAGGAAGCAGTATTTTGCGGAGAAGGTAGTCTATGAGTTCAGCCAGGAGCGCCTTGCGGTCTTTGAAGAAACAAAGCGGCTGGCAATTACGAAGTATGTTTCTTTATTAATCCGAAGGCTTTTGACCGATTTTGTGGGTGAGGAAAGCATTAAGCAGAAAGACCTGATATTGATAGTCTCGGAAATTGATTACCCGACCTTGCTTGAATTAAGGGAACGCTTTCCGAATATTAAGGCGGTTATTTCCGATACAAAAGACCATACCGCGCATTGGGTGATCATGACCAATGATATCCCTGTTTTGACCGGCGCTGTTTTTGTCCCTGGCCGGCAAGCGCGGGTATTTGAAATGATCAAGCCGGCAGATGAG
This sequence comes from Candidatus Omnitrophota bacterium, assembly GCA_041650835.1. GTDB lineage: Bacteria > Omnitrophota > Gorgyraeia > Gygaellales > Profunditerraquicolaceae > JBAZTA01. Next base: position 803,517 of record JBAZKL010000001.1, on the reverse strand, counting down.
CTGCTTTTGGATAGTAAAAATGGTCTGGCAGTGGTTAATCCCACGGAAAAGACCAAACATGAATTTATCGATATCAAGATCCGCGGGGATGTTTTGAAAGAACTCTGTTTACTGCACGCGTATGAGCCGGCGGCAAGCGATAACGGCAGCGGCGTGCCGGTTGAAATACTGGCAAATATCGGCGGCAGCGCGCGTGAATTAAAGCAGCAGGCTTGCGAGGCGCTGTCTTACGGGGCAGACGGGATCGGTTTAGTAAGGACGGAATTCCTCTATAAGGAGGAGCGCGCCCCCGGCGAAGAAGAGCTCATGCTTACGTTCAGCGAAGCCGCGGCAGTGACGGTGGCCGGGAGAAGTTTAAATAAATTTCATATCAGGGCCCCTGATAAGGCCGCTGATAAAACATTCCCCGCGTTCGGCGATACGGCGTCTTGCGGCATTGATTTCCTTCTTCGGGAAGGAAGAGCCTTATTGAGCGCGCAATATCGCGCCGCTTGGCGGGCGCAAGCTGAAATCTCACGCGCCACTATCGGGTTCTTTGTGGCTATGCTGAGGAATAAGTCTGATTTTGATGATACGCTCAGGGAGCTCACCGTAGAAGAGAAAATATTGAGCGCTTCCCGCTCAGTAAGGGTCCCTCGCGGCTTTATGCTTGAAACGCCGGGTGCTATTGAGATATGCCGGCAGATCATGCGCGAATCTGATTTTGTCAGCATCGGGACCAATGATTTGACGGCTTTCACGCTGCGCATCAACCGCGACGCTTTAGGGGACAAGTTGAAGACTTTGCAGCCGCGGATCCTGGAAATGATAGAGATTGTTTTCATCGCGGCGGAGAAAGAGAACAGGGAGCGCAGGAAATCAGGGAGGGCTCACCTGGAGGTGGTTATTTGCGGGGAGCTGGCGCGCAGTGAGAAGTTTATCCTGTTATTATCGGGTAAATGGAATAAATATCTGCCGTTTGTATCCTTGAGCATGAACAGGATGTCAATCCCTTGGATAAAGATGTTTATCCGCGCGCTGAACAAAAAAGCAATCGAGGGAGAGTTTAAGGAAGTCCATTTGGCTGATATCGTCAATGATGAGGATATACTGACCTTCGATCAAAGCATCGCAAAGCTCGTCCAGGATGTAAAGAGCCGGATGTATGCCGAGGCGGAATTCCAGGAGTTGTATTTACGCCATAAAGCGGCGTTAGAGAGGAGAATATTTTCCAGTAGAAGTAATGATGCCGCGGGAAGCCCGGCACAATCAAACGCTGCCGTCGCGTATAATGACTTACCCGCTTCTTTTATGCATGATAACGGCTGGCCCGGTAATGTTACTCAGATTTATAAGAATACCTGGTTATGGGAGCTCGCTCAGGCCTGGAGCGTGAGAAGATACCAGGAAGTGCATTTTTGGGGGATGAAAAAATCCGCCGGATTAAACTGCGCGAGCTCGGCAATAAATGAAGGTACCGATGAGCCGGAGCTGCCGGTTGATGTGCGCAAAAATAGCCATATACTTGAAGGGATCGCGCAGGAGGTAGAGCTGATCCTGAAAGCATTGCCTCAGATAACGTCTTTGGCGGCTGATATTAAAGGTTTCAGAGTGAGGAATCGCCAGCTGAATATGTTCCAAATGGATGAGGTCCGGCAGGAGCGTGAGTCGTTCGTGCGGTGCATCGACGGAATAATCGCGCTGCTCAAGCTTGAAAAAGCGCGTGAAAAGGTTAAAAAGCATGAAGTATACCCGGCGCTGCAGGAAGTCCGCGCCAGGTTATTATCAGGAGATTTCAAGGTTATTAAACTTTTAGAGTCGGCAGGCGCGGCGCTTAAGGCCCGTTTGAATAATTTACGCGAGCAGCAGCAGCGTATCGCCGCGCAGGTTAAGAAGCTTATTGTTGAGAGTCCCGCCCCTGCCGGGAAATCCTCGGAAAGTACGCTTCCTGCGATCGCGGGCGCGCAGTACCGGTCGTGGTTTGCGGAAAATAAAGGCAAGGGTATTGTTGAACAGGTCAACGCGTATCTTACGATACGTTCTAACATGGGTATCCGCGGCCCTCCTTTAGCGGCAGAGCTTAAGCAATTCTTTGATCATCCTGCAATAAATCGTTTATCTGAAATCCTTGACCCCCGGTTTACCCGATTAGAGCCCCTTGCCCGGACAGCAATCCTCAAGAAAATCAAAAAAGAACAAGCACTCAGTGATAGTGATAAATATTTGCTTCATTTGATCTCTTTGACGCCCGCCTATTATTGGTCGAGCAATGTGCCGCCTCAGGCGCGCGCCTATATTGCCGCGATCGTAGAACAGGGGCATTTCGGCGTAGCGTTATCAGCCAGCCGCGGGAGAGTTGAGGTCGGGTATGTGGGGGACAATTCAGATCAAGACAGGTTCCTGCAATTAAGCTTGCGGGAATTGACCACTGATGACTGCGGTAAGCCTATTTATTGGGTCCCCTCCACCAAAAGGCAATTGGCAAAAGAACTTTCCCGGATGTTCGGGGAAACACAAGCCTCGTATTTAGTATTGTTCCAGGATCAAAAAGAATTTGTGCGGCATCAGCAAATATATATCAAGGAACGCCAATTAGGTATATTGCATGACCGCATTATGGAGCGCCTCGAACAGATTTACGAACTGGTTTTTGACGGCCAAAAGGAAAAGAAAACATTACGGGTCATGCTGCTGGGTAAAGCCCACCCAAGTCAGCGGCCTGAACTCCCCGTTACCTTCTATGATCACCGGATCTTAGCAGGAGAGGGATATTTCTCGGGGTCGCCGGTTACCGTAGATGAACAGTTATCGTTTAAACTTGCTATTGCCGATAAGCTCAAAACCGACGGCGCCATCGATTTAAGAAGGGTAAGCGTTGAGTTGGGGTTATCTCAGGAGGAGCTCATTGCTTATATATCTGTTTTACGTCCGGTCGTCGGAGAGGTCTGCGATTGCATTGAACCGGCAAACCTCTTTCGTACCGGAATCGCCAAGACGCGCCAGCGCATCCATGCTGACGGCGATTGGCACCGGACGGACCATATTTGCGGCATTTCAGAAGACGGATTGAGGGTAGCGATCCAAACGCGCAGGGATAAGCGTGACCGCGGCGGCTTATATGTAACGGGGCACTTCGCGGTAGGGGAGAGCGCGCAGTTGTCCCTTGGCAGGGAAAATGATGAAGAGATCGGTGTGATAAGCCTTGATATAACCCGGCTTTACCGGGTGTTCCGGTTTTTCTATAAGGTGGGGAGTATTCAATATCAGGGAAAGCCTGAATATAAAAAGGATGTTTTTTATTATCACACTTCCGATAAGTTAAACCGCGAGGTCTCGTATCTTTACCTGTATATTATCCTGAAAAAGGAAGAAGAGCTGCTCAATAAAGGTATTTCTACCCCTGAGGTCAAAGGGATCCGCTTTGTTGAGTGGATTGAGCTGATACATGATGTTTACGAGCATCCGTATAATTATCATTCCGCTGTCTGGCAGTATTTTGCGCGCCCTGATTTCTTTGATATCCTCGGCAATATTAATTTTCAAACCCGGCATCTGCATTTGCGGGAGACCTTAACTTGCCTGAATCCCGGGTTCCGGGCGGTCATTAATGCCCGCGGGGGCAGTTCGCCTCTTAAGCAAGAAGTAGAGCATATAAACGAAAGCTTGAAAAAAGAAGGGGTGTTTATCGGTAATCTTTATACTTATACCGAGACACAGAAGTTGGGACTGCTTGATGTGTACCGTCAGGGAGGCTGGTATTGCGTTCAATTGCTCGTAAAACATGCCGACCTTTCTCCGCGGCGCGATTTATTGAAAGATATTTGCGGCTTCCTGGGCTGGCTTAAGAGCGTGGATGAAGCTGATCATTGCGAGCTGCTTTTTAAGAAATTATTCTTTGTCGCGGGAGACCATCCGGCAATAGCGATCTCGTATTTTCTCCTTTTGCCCTGGGATGAGCAAAGCATCCGCTTTGTATTGGCGGCATTACGCAGGGATCCCGGGCAAGGCCGGTTGCTGAACGCGTTCTTCTATGATGTTTCCGAGAGAAAGGGATATGTTTGTATTAAAGGCATTAAAGGGCTGTCCATCGCCGGTTTTAAGGAGATTGAAGCGCTGTATCCCGGTTATTCGATCGAGGCTATTATTTCATGGCTGCGCGAGCGGCTGCTGGGGTCTCAGGAAGCCTGCTATGCCATTGATCAACGGTACAGAGAATCACTTGAGCGTTTCTTGAGCGTGGTGACAACCCCGGGATATATAGAAGAGGATCGTTTGAGCCTCGATGCCTCAAGGCAGCAGGTCAGGATACAGTTTAAAGGTCTGGATAATGAAGAAGCCAAGACCCTCGTCACCCGGGTATTGCGCGGGACGCTTTCTCCTGTCGGTTCTCAATTAGCGAATGTGCGCATCGGTGCTTTAATGCGTAAGATGGCGCATGTTATTTCTTCCGGTTTTGAAGATACGATCATTAACTTCGACTTGATCGTTGCCTGGATGGACGCGTTGGGGAACCGGAGATTTTGCTCTGAATCTGAAAGCGAAGCAGATGATTACTCGGGCTGGTTCCTCAAGACGCTTGTGAAAGATGAAATCGGCAAAAGGATCCTTTCTTCTTCTCCGATCGATGTGGATATATCACAACTTCCCAGGATCGATCTTCCGTTAAAGGATAAACTTTCCCGGATCAAGCGCGTTTTGATCCTGACTATTCCTAAAATGGATTACGGCGCGGAATTGGTCTGGAGCCTGATCATGAATGTCTTAGCTATGCATGAACAGATAGAGGAAGTGGTAGTGGCTGCCCATCCCAATAAAAAGAGTATTTGGCAGGCGCGTGAGAAGAAATTCGCCCATACAATATACGGTTATGATGAGCTCAATATTTTTAAAGTGCATTTCAGGCAAGAGCTCGGCACGACTGATTATCAATATAATGCCAAATTGCTGGCCCAGTATCTTAAACAGGAAAGATTTGACCTGGTTATTTCAGCAAATCCGTTCCCGGATGTGTCCGGTGTCATGAAAATCACTAATACCCCGGCTATATTTTACTTGCCTGCGGAACAATCACTCCATACCGATTATTATATCCTGATGAAACAAGATATACTTTATTTTGACGGCTCTCAAATGTTCCTTGTTAAAAGAAAATCCGCTCATATAAATATTTATACTCAGCTGCAGCAATCGTACAGGAATATAGGGCTTTTAGGGAAGAACGAATATATCAAAAAGGCGTTTGAACCTGAGTCGTTGTGCCTGGGCGTAACCCGAGCTGTGGTCTTGATCAATAATTTTAGCTCCAGCGAACGCAAAGATTATGAGTATGGGGATATGGTCGATGTTGTCGCGGGGCTCCTGGGTACCTTTAATGAACGGATAGGGTTATTATTTGATTCCGGAGAGACTGCCCTTAAGCATCAGGTAGCCGGTGAATTCTGGTCGCAATTAAATAAGCGTATTGGTAAATTAAAGCTAAACAAAAGTTTAATGCTGCATTTCGCTGAGCAAAATATAGCCGGGTTACTTCGTTTTGTCGGGTCAGCCGATATTGTGGTCACGCCTGACACTTTTGTCATGCACGCGGCGATAGCCGCGGGAAAGTGGGTAATCACTCCCTGGGGCAATTGTATTGAAAATGCCTTTTTACGCTGGGCGCCGCAATCAAACCATTATTTACCTTTGATCACTCCTTCAGTGAGCGCGGAGCATAAACGAAAACCCCTGGTTGATAAGGCGCTTTTAGAAAAAGCTATAGATCTGGCGGTTAGATGCGTGTTGATCCAGAAAAGATCGGGAATATCGGCAGTAAAAGATCTGTCGCGGGCAGGCGTTCAAATAAAGAAAAGCTTCGGGCAAACAAACGGAACTGACGCTCTTGATTTTATATTTAAAGAAAACAAAGCTAATCAAGGGAAAATGGTTTTAGCGGACATTATGGGCCTGCAGGCAAAGCTGATTAAATCATGGAAAGTCGGGAATAGCTCGAGAGTCGCAAGGAATATTTTCTTGTTGCTTGCCTCTCTGGTTGATCTCGAGAATACCTTGCACCCTGATTACCGGGAGCTTGCCTTCCATCAATTTGAAGACGGCAGGGATTATTGGAGGGAAGGAGTGATGCATTTTCTCGTGCGTAAAAAAGCGCCCATGGCGGTGGAATTATTATTAGGCAGCACTATGATGCGGTTCGCTAATTTCTTAAATGCGCATATCGTCGCGGTCCGCAGCGCGAGCTCTCCGGCAATACCTTTGGCAGCCGCGATAAAAAGAGGGTATAGAATAGAAAATGTCCCTGTGGAAAATAACGCCCTCGACCTCTTGCTGCGCCTTGAAACAGAAGAGAGCAGCGAGGCGATGATACGCCAGGCGATAAAGGATTCAGGGGTCCCGGATAAATATTTTGATATTCTCATCCGGGTTTTGAGCGGAGAGAAGCTTAAAAAGATAGCCGTCGATTATAATAACGTGTCGGTTGAACGTATCAGTGATATCGCTTTGAAGGCTAAAGGAAGGATAATTAAGGTCCTTTGGTCGCTTGGCTACGATATAACCGCGTTTATGCCGGAGGAAATGCTTGAAAATTCCCCTCAAATTATTTTAGATGTTTATAAAAAAGGCGGGGGGCGCGCTCGTGATGCTTTTGTGGGATCCGGGGATAAATCATCTTCTCCTGCTGAGTCGGGGGAGTGGTTTATCGGGCTGGTTATGGGGTCGTTCATCGGGATCATTATTTGTAATATCCTTAAAGTGTCGATGCCTTTGTTCTCCTATACCTTTAAACCGGTATATGTCGGATATGTCGTAGGCGTATGCGCGTTGTCGGGGATCTTTATTTACTCGCTTATTAATAGCGGCGCAGGAAGCGCAAATGACGATAAAGAAGAAAGCGTCAGCAAAGAAACAGAAAAGGGCGGCGAAGCTCATAAACCGGAAACAGGCGCGTCTCCTGTTGAGAACGGAGAAAACAAGTTCGCGTTAGCCGGCCTTAAGCATTTTAAGGGCAGGGGAGGCCCGCTGCTATTGATCATTATGGATGGGATCGGGCTGGGAAAGCAGGATGAGTCTAATTGCGTGTACGCGGCTAAAACCCCGTGTCTGGACCGGTTATTTAAGAGCGGGCTTGCGACGAAGCTTCGGGCGCACGGGACCGCGGTCGGCCTGCCCAGCGACGACGATATGGGAAACAGCGAAGTAGGGCATAACGCGATAGGCTCAGGCAGGGTCTTCGCGCAGGGCGCGCAGCTGGTAAACGACGCGTTGATGAGTGAGGATGTCTTTCAAACCGATTTGTGGCGGCAGCTTATTTGCCGGGCTAAAAAAGAAGACCGGACATTCCATTTCATCGGCTTGCTATCCGACGGCAACGTCCATTCTCATATAAGCCATTTGTTTGCTTTACTGAACCGCTGCGCTGCCGAAGGCGTAAGACGAGTGCGTATTCATCCGCTTTTAGACGGCAGGGATGTCGGAGAAAAGACCGCTCTTTCCTATATAGAGCAGCTTGAGGCGGTTTTGTCGGTGATCCCTCAGGGTGGATACGATTACCGGATCGCGTCCGGCGGCGGCCGGATGGTGACTACTATGGACCGCTATAACGCGGATTGGAGCATCGTTAAGCGGGGATGGGATGCACATGTTTTAGGAAGGGCGCGGCATTTTAATTCAGCGTATGAGGCTGTTTCAACGATGTATGCCGAAGACAGCGTTATGACCGATCAGTATTTATCCCCCTTTGTCATTGCGGAAAACGCTGTCCCTATAGGTGAAATAAAAGACGGCGATTCAGTCGTGTTCTTTAATTTCCGGGGAGACAGGGCGATCGAGATAACGCGCGCCTTCGAGGAGGACGATTTTACCGAATTTGACCGGGAGCGCCGCCCGGATGTGCTCTACGCGGGTATGATGCAATATGACGGAGATTTGCATCTGCCGAAAAACTTTTTAGTCGCGCCTCCCCGGATCGACAGGACCTTAAGCGAATATGTCTGCGCCAATAGGATCACGTCTTTCGCGTTATCAGAGACCCAGAAATTCGGCCACGTCACGTATTTCTTTAACGGCAATAGATCGGGGTATCTCGATGGAGCCTTTGAGCTATACCTTGAGATACCTTCCGATAGAATAGCTTTTGATAAAGCCCCCCGGATGAAGGCAAATGAGATCACTAAAAAAGCGGTTGAATTATTGTTGAGCGGTAAATATAGATTTGGCAGGATCAATCTCGCCAATGGAGACATGGTAGGCCATACGGGTCTTGAGGCGGCAACAATTGAAGCTGTTGAGACGGTGGACGCCTGTGTCGCGCGGTTAATCGAAGTGGTCGATGCCCTGGGGGGGATCGTCGTGATCACCGCAGACCACGGAAATGCCGATGAGATGTTTGTTGAGAAGAAGGGAAAAAGAGAGACTAAGACCGCGCATTCGCGTAATCCCGTCCCGTTTGTTATCGTCGACGCTGGATACGCGGGAGAATATCGAATAGCCGAGTTTGAAGGTAAGGGGCTGGCTAATATCGCGGCCACGCTTTTAAATCTGCTTGGCTTAGAGGCGCCTCAAGAATATGAGCCGTCGTTAATTGTTTTTAAAGAGGATAACGCGGATGCCGATCATTTGCCGGATAGCAGCGCTTCGCCGATGCTGTTGGGCGCTTCCGGCGATCTTGCGGAAAAAGAGCGTTTAGCCGGGATTGCCCGCAGGATCACGGCATTCTATCATAAGTATTATCTTATCCATGGGTATGGTCCGGTAAGCCTGTTTCGCACGGATAAAGGACGTTTCGTGGCAACTACGCTTGAATATCTGGTAGCCTTGGTTGATTTGAAGCAGGGATATGATTTTACCGGAAGAAAATTATTAGACCTCGGCCACGGCGATGGCTGCGCTACGTATTTTTTACAACAGGTATTCCCCGAAGCGAAGGTCACGGGTGTTGAATTTGACCGGCGCCTTTTCGATTTGAGCATCGGTGTTGAGCCTGGATTGATGCAGTGGCTTCCTCTGGTGCCGGTTGAACTTATCCGTGATGATTATCTGCAAGAAAAGTATTTTTCCGGATACGACATGTTTTATTATTACTATGCCGGCACTTTTCAAGAGGAAAAACTCCTGGAGCATCTGTGCGGATACGCGCCTGTCCGGGCATTGTTTATAAATTATATGTTTTCTAACCAGGAATGGTCTTTTACTGAGAATTTCAGTCAGGGGCGGCAAGAACAATTTAACCGGTGTTTTGAACCGGTATTAAAAGCCCGGTTTTTTACGGTGTATGAAAAGGTTTGTGTATCCTCATCAGCCGTCTACCCCGCGGACGTAATTAAAGCCAGGGGAGCTCTGATGACTACGCGCGGCACGCAGGAGGCAGGCGGGTATTGGTCAGGGTCTGCGATGCAGGAGCAATGTCCGCTTACGCATGTAATGGTCAATGACGCGTTCGAGCGTTTATTGAGCAGAGACCATAGCGGGCAGCGGATCATCTACGCTGTCCCCGATTATTTGATGGCCTCTGCGTTTGAAAAACCTATTTTGGTGGCTTTTGATATTTTACCCGCGCAGGAACGCGATGAGCGGGGGAATTATTTTATCGGTATTGAAGGGTTTTGCCTGAATCCCGGAGATGAGAAGCGTTTGCTTGAAAGGACGATTAATGGGCGCCGCCCCCTGGTCATCCGCGCGTTCCTGAATATCTCTGATGAGGGCATTGATATCAACCGCATTAATATCAGCCACCGGCATCAGTATTTGAAGAATAAGGGTATCGGCACCTTTGTTTTAGAGCGTTTATTTGCTTTTGCCGGTGAGCATACCCGGGGAAGGGCTGTCCTTTCAGAAGTAAGGCGGAATGAGGAAATGCTTTTTTCTTTGGGGAGCTTCTTGAAAGAAATGATGCGTGATTACCGTCAACGTAAGGCGTTACTCGTTTGGCCGTTATCTTATGCCCATGCCTTTACCTTCGGCAGGAAAGTCGTGAGCCTGGATAAATTGTATGAATTATCGCATGATGATAAGGCAATGGATCAGAAGAAGCAAAAAGTAATCGATGATCTGATCGAGGCTCTGCAGTTCTTCTTAAGAAAATCGGGCCTGTCGTTGGATGCCGCGCACCAGGTAAATAATACGCAGCTGCTGCGCATGATGCGTAAGTATGACGAAAAAGCGCGGGTAGTATTTGTTAAGAAACAAAATCATCAGGGGCTTGTTTGGGATATACAGATCCACGCGCGGGCAGCGGAGAGCAGGGGCAGTTCTCCTATGGAGCATCCTATGGCCCAAGACGCGCAGGCGGTGAGGGTTCTTGCTGGTGTCCCGGTCATGTTTCATGAGGTTGAGGAGCAGGTGCAGGGAAAAATCGAAGATTTGCACAACCGGCATCTTTTATTGTTCCAGGATTGGTATCATCCTTTCTGGGTTTCCTTAGGAAAACTCAGATTATTCCATGAGAAACAAGTGCAGTCGTTATTACGGCACGTCTCGGTGAGGGAGAAGACTTTTGTTATGCGCACTGAGATTAAAAAGTTTGATACTTTGTTATACGACAGGTTCCCATTCTTAAAGAACAGGCATTTGCTGTCTGGAGAGGAGCAACTCCAGGGCGCGCTGAGTATTGTTATTTATCCTAAGAGTGTTAATGTTGATTTCGTTGAAACTGCTCCCTGGAATCAATTTAGAGGTAATCCGGTGATGTCTTCAGTGGGGAGCGGTTTAATCTGGTTTGTTGCGTGCCGCTATATTGCGGGAACTGACCGGGTACTTCGTATTCGCGATCCGTTGCCGCAAGGGGTGGTATTTTTCAAGCATCTCTTTTTGCGCCAGTCATTGGTTTATACCAACGATGAAGTTTGGGGTTTTATCAGGCGTTACGAAAGACTTTATAAAACACCTTATTTATGGGTTGCTTCCAGCCCAATGCCTTTACCTATATATAGCGTAGTTTCATCGTCCGGGTTAGAGGCTGAATCACTACATGTCTGTCTTGATTCGATTTCAGAGGTTAAAGAAGCAGGCGGTTTACGGCTGCAGGATTTTAGCCTGAAGTTCCTGCATAACCGTCCCGGATTGCTCAATGATATATTGGCGGCAATCCGCAATAAGGGAGAATTTTATTTTATTGAATGGAAACAGCATCTCTCTCCGCATGTTTTCAATTTGGGAGTTGTGACCAAAACAGCTGAAGATGAATCGAGCATAACAGATGCGCTTAGCCGGATAAAAGACACGCATAATGGGATCTGTGGCCCGGGAACCGGCAATAATAATAGGTGGATCCTGGAATTCAGCATTCCCCATAGGGTGGAGGCATTGCTTAAGGTGACCGGATTTTTAGCCATGCACGCGATCAATATCAACGCATTCTTCACTCCCCGGATCAGCGATATAGAAGGCTTTTCGGAAGCGCAAACCCGGTTTCTTTTTGAAGTGGAACTGCCGGAAGATATATCTTTTAATTATTTGTTCGCCCGGCTGGACCAAAGGATCGGGAAAGGGAAATACACTCTGGAAAGACGCGATCTGATCGACAAAATAATTTGTAACATGGGGCAGGATTGCGGCATTGTTTTTAGCCTGGAAGAAAGGGATGAAATAAGAAAAGCGTTAATGGTTGTCGCTCATTATCATGCCAGCCAATCGCGTAAGGACAGGGTCAATCCCTATTTTTCTCATATCCTTGATATAGTGAAAATGCTGATGGTTGATTGCGGCCTCGCAAATGTAAGAAGTGACATCAGAAATATTATTATCATTGCCGCTATCCTTCATGATAGCCTTGAAGAGAAGGATATCACTGATGAAGAGCTCCTCGCTCAGTTTGGCAGGCAGATCTATACGATCGTCGATTTGTTGACAAAGCGCGCGCAGAACGGAAGTATCGATGAGATAGGATATTTCGCAAAATTGGCTAAGGCTGAAGGTGTTGAGGGTTTGATTGCCCAGCTGATCAAGATGGCCGACCGTATCCAGAATGTACAAACGCTTTCCGGTAAACTGTTAAGCGCTTCTTTTGTCACCAAAGGCGTTATTTCCACTCAGGAAGCTTTTCTTCCCTTTTTCTTGGAGCCGGTCTACCGCTTACGGATCAGCGCAATCGAGGCCGATGATCTCAGGGACGATTTCCTGAGGGCATTTGAAGCGGCCTTGGCTTTATTCAAGCAGGCATTTTACCAGGCAAGTGAGAATCCTGTTACCTGCCCGCAGGTCATCTTGGAACAGCCTTTGGCAAAGGAAGCTCTCGGGAGCCGCGATGAAGAAGCGATTGTTTATACCCAGAAGCCTGAGTTAGGCAGCCATTCATTAGCGCAAGGCAGAGGGCATTATGTTGTGCAGCCGGAGGTCCCTTTAAGCCTTGACGAAGTTATCATGCATCTGCGCCGGCATCCAAACGATATATTTATGATCAAATACTTAGAGCAGCTTGTGGAAGAAGGAGGCCACAAAGTGCTGGAGGAATTGTTGGGAAGATTCGTTGCCGATCCCTTCCCGTCACTCTATGGCGTACTGGCTGAATCAAAGGAAGCCGACTATATACTGGAGGCTATGAAGGGATTAGTTGAAAGGATCGGGGTGGAGTCGTGCCTTGATCTGTACCGGAAGCATCCGCTCCCGAATATACGGGCGATGACCATGATGGAAGTCGGGCTGGCGGAAAAGAAGCTCAAACGTTTGATCAGCCAGAGCCGGCTTACGCATAAAACGCTTTTGGAGCTTGGTGTGACCGAACTGCCGGTCATGCCGCATTTATTAGCCGCGGAAATAGTAAGGAGACGTAATGCCGTGCACGTCAAGGATACAATCTCTTGTGTTGAGGAGGCAGATATTGAAACAGGGATATCTTTGAGAGAGAAGCCGCTTGAAGAAACGCTCAAACGGATCATGGCTTTGGATTTTGAGGGATTATTGAACGATGAACCGATCATAGGATTTGGTTTTAATAATACGTATTTTATTGGCATACACTGGCAGTTGGTCCTGCGTGTCAAGCAGCTGCGCCAGCATTACCGCCTGAAGGCAACGATGGCCAGCGCGGGCCGAGGGTTGACCAGAGAAGAATCGACTGTGTCCGGTTTTATGGAGATGATCGAGTGTTACAGCGCGGCCGCCGGTTCTTCAAGGAATTTCTCTGATGGCTTTAACCAGGTGCATACGTTCGCCTGGGGAAGACGCAGTTTCCTGGAAGAAAAAGGTTTTAAGGTATTAGATCCCAATACGTTGAACTTGCAGATCCCCTATGATGATCAGCCTCTCTCCTGGGTTAAGGGTTTGCGTTTAAGCCCTGGCGGTTTTGAAGAAGTATTGGTGCCGGCGCAGATCGCTTTCTTTTGTACTAATTTCGATGAGCCTGTTATTTCGTATTCCGCGATGAGCTCTAACGGCATGGCCTCGGGCAATACCATGAATGAAGCTAAGTTGTACGGGCTCTTGGAGGTGATCGAGCGCTACGGAGATACAAACTTGTTGTATTCCCCTGAACGCTGTTTTACCATTGTGCCCCAGGAAGGAAGCAGGATAGGGGCAATAGTGAAGCTGGCAGCCGAAAGGGACATGCATATTCAGGTCCTTGATATCACTACGGAGCTGGGAGTGCCGGCATACCGCGCGTTTGTTAAGACCGATGACGGGAGGATCCTGGGAGGAAGCGGCAGCCATTTGAACGGAAGAATCGCCCTGTTAAGGGCGCTCTGCGAATTGAACGTGAAGCTCCATCACGTCTATCGTATACGCGAAGAAAATATTAAAAGCGAGTTCCCTTTGGCGATACAACTGCTCGAAGAAGCAGGGCTCCCTAATTACTCGACGGGAAACGTCAAAGGTGACCTGAGCGTGATAGAGCGGCTTTTAGTAGAGAATGGTTATGGTCCTTATTATATCGATTTGACCAGGACTGAATTGAATTTCCCCGTTGTCAGAGTGATCGTCCCCGGCCTGGATATTGCCGACGGGATAAGCCCGAAACAAATGATGGAGTTATTTATGTCGGCGAATGCGGGGGAGGATAACGATGCAACGCCTGCTTCGTCTTCTTTGGCTGTCCGGTTGATCATGAGGCAGGAGCAAGAGAAAGATAAACGTTTTTCCGGAGAGCCCGGAAGTTCTCCCGTTTTGAATACCTGTTATTCGCTGGGACGCAGTATCGTTAACAGTTTATTAAGCGCCCGCCGGTCAGAATTTTTTAAGGGCCAGATAAGCTGCCTTAAACAGCAAAGCGGCGCAACAATTGTTGGTATCACCGGTCCTCTGGGAGCCGGTAAGACAACGGTAGCTCAGTTTCTGGAAAGGCAGGGATACTATGCGATCAGTGTTGATGGGCTGCGTATTGATAGTATGGCGCGGAAGAATGTTCCTTTCCTGAGTAATTCTACGGCAGGTAGGGTCGCTTTATTGTTACGTAAGAATAACCTGGCATCGAGGATTTATCACTTTTTGAGAAGTACGGGTTTACAAGAAAGGCTCTATGAAAAGATCATCGATGCATTAAGAGAAAATGCGCGATATGTTTTTATTGAATCATCAGTGCTTTTTGAACTCAAACATGGCCTTGCCCTGGATACGGTTTGGTCTATTATGCGCAATGATAAGAAAAGATGTAAAGGGCTTATACAAAGACAGGCTGAACAATATGGATGGTCTTCTGAGCAGACCAGGCAGTGGCTCCAAGATGTCAGTGCTTCTTTGCCTGGGATAGAGACATACGTTTCGTTTTCAGATATAGTCATACATAATGATACTTCTCGGGAAGATCTTGAGGATAGCGTCACTGCTTTATTATCAATGCATAAGCTCTCCGGCCGGTTTGACGGCAATACTTTCCCGCCGCTCGGGCCGGAAAATAGAGTAGTTATCCATAACCATAGGGGAGGCTTAAAGGGTACCTACAGCTGTGGAAAAGTCGTTGCATCATCACGTCTTGAAAAATCAGACACTATTCTTGAGCGGGGGTATTTACCTTATATTCTTGTTTTTATTCTAAGCTTTTTAAACGCATGCGCTCCTCCGGCGTATATTCGAAATATTCTTATTCCTCCGTATCAGGTTATTGTACCTGCCGAAGCTAAGCCCGCTCAAGTCAAAACAGAGGTTTTAACCCGCCAGAAATCAGGTTTGCAATCAGGTATCTTTACTCTTCAGGATATCAGCCGGAGAAAAGGCAACTTAAATATTGATGAATCTTCCAGGGTCATCGGCAGGCTCTGCGGCATTGATTGGCGTTTTGTATCTGAACGCCTCGGAAGAAAGCCGCTCGTCGTCCCCGCGTATATCCCGGATTATCTGCACTACACTCCGTTGCCCCGGGTCATTAATAAAATAAAAAGCCATCAGAAATTTGTCCTTATCGTGAAATTTATTTACCATAAAAATGTTGAAGGAAGAGGGTTTCCGTTCCCGGTTTCTTTCCTGGGAATGTATTCGCGGGGAAAACTCGCGCGTTCGTTCCAGGTAGGTATCGGAGAAAATCCCGGAAGTACTCCCTTAGGCTGGCACAGGATCACCCGCTTTGACCGCTGGCATAGATCAAGTTCATATAATACGCCTGAGGGGCTTCCCGCGCCGATGTATTGGGGATTGCAATTAGATGGGAGTCGTATATGGTTACATCAAGGCACGATCGCCGCTCCTCTTTTAGAGAAGCGTGAAAATAGCCTGTACCGGGGCTCACACGGCTGTATCCGCGAACAGGTAGAAGATGCTTCACGGTTGTTTAATTGGGCCGTATTGGGCACGCCGGTACTTATAATCAACAGATTGAATGAAATAGACACGTATTTATACTCAGGGAAGAGAGGTTCTTCTCCTCTGGGAGCGTTGGTTCTCATAGAGAGTTGGCAGAGGCCGGTAGGAACTATAAATTTAAGCGCGGTTACATCCGTGTACAGGCCGTATTCTGTATCTCTCAGGGGTAAAAATAATTCGGCAAGCTCCGCGATAGATACCTTGACGCCTTCAGAGGTGCTTTTAAGATTGGAGTTAGAACTTAATTGCCGTAACCTTAATTTGAGCGGTTATTATTGGGCCGGCTCGCGGCTGCCTCATTCCGGCCTTCTTCGGCTGGAGCGCCTTGGCCCTCAGGGTTATCTATCCTGGTATTTATTTGAAACCGGCTTAGAGGTATTTGTCGACCGCGAGCGCCGCGCGATAGAGGGTTATGGCTTGATCAATAGAGAATGGGAAGGACTCATCGCTTTATACCTTGCGTTCCACATCCTTAATAAAAAGCAAGGTAAAGCGGCTGTTTGGGCGGATGTTTATTTAGAGAGGTTGCCTCTGATCTGGGAAGCCATGGGAGTCGGCATTTTTGAGGGAGCAAAGGTTGAGTATCATCAGATAATTAACGAAGAGCAGCTTGCAGAAAGGGTGAAAGCGTATTTATCCTCTCAACTTCCTGTTGAAAAGCAGCATCCCGGGCTTTGGAATGACCTGGTAACGCCTATGACGCAGAAGATGAACTGCGGTTTGGGTTTGAGTGATGAAGAAAAAGCGATGGTTTCATACCATGATTTTGCCGGATATACATCGTTTGGCTATGCCGCTTCTTTCTATATCAGGCATGTGGGAAGAAAAGCTGATGTCAGGATACTCGGTCAACTGGCAGAGGCCTTGAACGAAGAACAGAAGGTATTGCTTGAGCGGTTGAAAGCAGGTGAGAAACTGGCTGAATTGGAGCTTGTTGATTTATTCGCAGGAAGGCAATTGAAGGTATTGCCTGTCAATCGGGTCGCCGTTGGGGCTTCTTCTTGCATCACTCAATCATCGAGAGTCCCCTCAGAACTGGCCAGTAAATTAAGTCCGGTATATCCCTTTGAACAGTTTTTTAATGCCCATCGGGGAGCGGCGCCGGCATCGCTTTTTTCACCGATTACCATGGCGGTAACTATAAAAGCAGGATGGCCGGGATTAGGCGATTCTTATGTGTTTTTCAACCAGGAAGCCCATAAGAAACTGGAAATCTTACAGATCATTGCTATTGGAGAGTGCTACCGCGATTTTGAAATAGCGTCTTTAGGCGTAGGGGAGGTATCCGCCGGCAAAGATATGGTTTTGGTAAACGATATCATCGCTCCGCGGACATTCAGATTCTTCAACGGTAAGAAAAACTATGGTGATTATCAGGCTGAAGCGTTTTTAAAACAGACCATTGAAAGTGACGGTATCGACGCGATATTCGGCAGGGACTTTTTGTCTATCACACCCCGCTATGACCGTTTTGTCTTGGAAGCAGGCAGGATCGTTTTTGAAACGCATTCACACCCGGGCTGGGACAGGCATGACTTTAATATTCTTTATCGCTTCCCGTGCGGAGGCGACCGGGAAAAGCTTTTAGACCTGCGCAGGCCTGTGGGTTCTATTATCTGCGGTCAGAGCCTTGAGTTCTACCATGCAAAATCTATTTACGCCCATAGTTATATTACAGAAGCAGGGCTTGTCTGCGGCGAACAATACGGTGATGAGCAAGCTGTTTTGACCGGCCGGGAAGCGATTAATGACCTGCTCCGAGCTACCGGCGCGGCTTCCTGGATCAGAGAGATCCAAGCCGGTTTATTGAAGACATCTTCTTCCTCGTCGCTTGAGTATCTTTCCGCCTGCCGCCTTGAGATGTTCGAGAGCGCTATAGGCAGGAGGGAAGGGATTAAGGATGATTTATACCAATTGATCAGCAGTGAATTAAGGAGCAATGTTTCTGGCAATGGTTTTGAGACTCGTAAACTGATTTCTCTTTGGGGATGGTTAATATCGCTTTATAACGCGTATGATGAATATGATTTTATGCTTGTGCTGAAAGCGTTTTTATCCGCGGTCGCTTCAATGGAAGAGAATAAGAATTATGATTATCCCGCAGCTGTCAGCGCCTATATACAACAATACCGGGCCGGTCTTCAAAAAAATGGCCTAACCGTTGAAGATAAGGAATTAATCAAGGCCGCCCGCTATATCTTCGGCCACCTGGATGTGGATATGGGAATGCTAGTCCCGATTGCCGATAGTATTGTTACGGCGGCCGGGAATATCGCGTCTTCATCCCTGAGTATACGGCTGTGTATTTTAGATATGGACCAGACGCTCTACTGTTGCCCTGCGTTGACGCGTTCTATCGTGCGCTTGAGCCATTCGTTTGCTGCTTCTTTCGGAATAACTCTGGCGGAGCTGGGAGG
Organism: Candidatus Omnitrophota bacterium; assembly: GCA_041650835.1. Lineage (GTDB taxonomy): Bacteria > Omnitrophota > Gorgyraeia > Gygaellales > Profunditerraquicolaceae > JBAZTA01. The sequence goes on along the minus strand of JBAZKL010000001.1, from coordinate 785,401 downwards.
CCGCAGGAAAAATAATGACGGCAGTATGACGGCGGCGTTGAGATCTTTGGGGCTGTCTCTGGATGAATATTACTATTATATCGCGACGAATGCCGATATGAAGGAACTGAAGTCTTCCTCGGTATTGTGGAACCTCTTCGGTGACCTGCGTCAACAAGGATGTTATCTGGCCGTCGCCACCAATAATGGGCTGATCCTGACCGATAAAATCCTTGAGCGTTTACGGTTAAAAGGGTATATGGATTTTGTTATAACTCAGCAGGAGGCGGGAAAGGGCAAGCCGGATACCTTGATGTTCCAGATAATATGCGAGCGTTTTAAAAAGGTCACAGGCGAGCATAATCGTCATGTTATTTCTGTCGGTGACCGCAAAGAGTTTGACCTGTATAGCGCTGGCCGTCTGGGCATCGCGGGAATATTAGTTGATGGGCCGCGCGATCTGGCGGAGAAGCTCAAGAGAAAAATGATCGAAATAAACTTGTTGCGCTCAGGGCTGCCGGCGGAAGTGCCGAAAGACCTGGTTATCCCGGGGATCAATTTTGCTTTAACTGCCTCTCCTATTATTACACAGCCGGTATTAACGGACAGTTATGGTATGGGCATGGTTAAATTATTAGGAGGTAAGTTCTTGAGCGATTTAATAGAACAGCCGGATATTCAGAAAGAAAAAATAGCGACCCTCGGCGGCCGGATCGTATATTGGCTTCATCCCGGTTTTTCACAGCGCCATCCTGCGGATATTATCTATGGATACGACGAAGAATTGTATGAGGCTTGGGAAAAAGGAAGGATCACTTTTAAACAAAAGGGTATTTTCATCGATACCGTTAATATTTTATGCCGGGAGTATGCTTCGCGGGTCAGTAATTATCTTTCAAACCTTAGCGATACTGTTTTTCTAGCCATTGGCCATTCACAGGAGGACGATATCGGTATGCAGCCGTATGCCGGAGGGCTTAAACCGGGCTTTGTAGTAGTTTCGACCAATAATATAGGCCCTCAGCCTCATCTCTTGCGTGTGAGGAGAGCGGGGAGCAGTGATCTTGTGGGTTGGAGGGCTTTGATATATTGTCTGCATGATCTGTTAGGGGTGCGTCAGATCGACCTTATCGGTGAGTTCGGTTTCCCTGGAAGCAATTTTGGTTGTGTAAAGGGGACAGCTGCTGCCTTGGGAGATTATTTTTCCATTCATGTTAAATCCGAGTTAATGTTTCCGGGTATTCTTTTTGACAGGCCGTTACGTGAAGCTGTCAACGCATTAAGGTGCAGCTCGCCGCAATCCGGCCTACAGTGGCTCATGGTGCGCGTAAATACCAAAAGCGAGAGGGTTGTTGCCGAGCGCTTACGCAGGAAGGGTTTTGAAGTGTACCTGCCGTTACGGAAAAAGCATTCCAAGAGAAAAGACAGAAAGGTTGAGCCATACGATGTCGCGGTATTTCCCGGGTATGTTTACGTTCGGGTTGAAGAAAGCCGGATCCTCGAGGTCCTTAAAACCGAAGGTGTTATTGAAAAAGAAACAGCGGCTATTTCAGACGCTCAGATGACGGAAATAGCAAAGAAAGTGTCGTCTTCCGCGGTGAGCGAAACTCCCGTAACGGCAGGCCGCTTATTAGGGAATGATTACTATTGGTTGAAGAAAGATCTTTCCGGTGATCTTTCAGAGGGAGCCGGAGGCGTCATTGCGTTAGCGCAGGCAGTTGTTTTGAAGGATAAAAATGTATTGAGCTATGCCCGCCTTGAAATAAGCAATATTACCGCCCTGCGCGAAGAGATGTTCTCGAAAAAGCAGTTTAAGCTTCTCGATGATACTACCAATGAGCTGATCGGCAAGATCGAAGCGATGGTTTTAGCGGAAAACCGGGAATCCTTTATGCAGGGTTTAGAGATCCAGCCGCAGTATCGGGACCGCGACCTTCATTATCTGCTTATTAATATTGTGTTAGTTGAATTACTGCTGGCAGGTGTGGATAAATTCCACGTTGTCCCTTGCGGCCCGAAAGCGTGGACTATCCTGAAATGGATATTCGGGAAGGGTTACGGATTCGCTGATAGTGGAAACAATCTGCTCAGTATGGATGGCCGGTATGGAGATCGTGATTTATTCTTTTCCCGGCTCAACCCGGCACGGGAAAAGATCCGCCAATTTGCCGCTTCTCCTCTGGTGCCGGGCAGGCCGGCTGAAATTGACGCGCTACTTGAAGCGCTTTTAGATTTCGCGGAGTTAACGCCAGGCGCTCATATTGATAGGGACGCTCTTATAAATAATTATTTTAATCTTAAGAGCTATTTGCACAATTTTAAAGATATCAAGACCCGGGAAAAAAGTATCATTGCGCTCTTACGGCGGATATTCGACCGGAATATCCCCTCATTGAGCGAAGAAGATGAATATTTGTTGCTTTCAGTTTTTATGCTTGTTGGCGTTGCTCCTGCGGTGGTCGATCTCCTGTTAAAGGAATACGGCGTTATCCGGCCTCGATACATGGAATATGACTGCCCTTCAAGAGGGGTCCGCGGATATTCCTGGCAAGGGGAATTCTTGTGGTATAAGACAATCTTATTCCAGGAAATCATAGAAAGAGCGTTAAGAGAATATGCGTGCAGGGGAAATGGAGAACTTATCATTCTTGATGCCCTGTGCGGAGAATCAAGGGTGACTATTGACTGGTTCAGCAGCTTTGTCCGTACTACCATTCAAAGTAAAAATATGCTCCTTATAGGACAGGATAAATGGGGGGAAAATATCTTAAAAGCTGTTTTACGCGCGAAAGAGAACGGCTTAAGCGCTGATCAGATAAGGTTTATCCTGGGAGATGCCAGAATGAAATTCGGAGGTATCCCTTTGAAAGATAAAAGCGTGAAATTAGCTTTCCTGCTTTCATGGGCAACCTATGGATTTCTGGAAAAAGATATAGAAGGCTTGTATGCTGAAATATTCAGGGTAGCGGCTTTGGACAGTTATTTCTTGTTTGATCTGGGGCTTGAGGAAAAAGAGTACTTGCTGCGATTCGCCAGGTCCGTCAACAGGCCTTTGCGGGAGAAAAGAATAAATAACAATTCAACCGTAACGCTTGATGAGGAGAGGAGCCTTTATGTTTTTAGCTTCTCGGATAACCCTTTTGTTGGCGCTGATGTCATGGGGCATGGGGCTAAAGCTGCAGCTTCGCCGCTTGCGGTATTTAATGCCCGCGTTCTCTCTTTCGCTGCCGCTTTGCTTTGTCTTCCTTCGCTTGTCTTTGCCGTTATTTCCGACGAAGAATACTATTACCTGGAAGCTTTCCGTAATCTTTTCCCGGCGTTGATGGGATTTGTTCAGCAGCAGTATTCTTTTATCGCCTGCGCCTTAGGGATCGCCTACGCGTATTTTGTGATCTATAAACGCTGGTCAAAAAGCAGGAGCAAGGAGTTTAGCTCGACCGAGATCGAAGCCATGACGGATGTGGGCTTAAGGGCGGAGAACAGGACCATTCAGGAAACGCTCGCTCCTTTATTGCTCAATTGTGAAAACGTTTTCAATGCCGAGCGCCTCACTGATGAAGGCGACCTCGACGGCATCTTAAATCCGGCGTTCCAGATCAATCAGATAACGCCTTTCTATGTGAATATGGATAAGCCGGCACGGGAATCAATGGCTAAGATCCATGGGGCAATGGGAGAAGCTGCCAGGCAAGTTTCGTATAAACTTTACCGCATGCTCAAGAATGGCGCGGTTTCAGAGAATTTAAGAAAAAGCGTTTTTGTCAAATGCGTTGAGATAATCCGCATAGCCCGGTATTCCTTAATATACAGCTATAGTATGCATGAGAGCAATAATTGCCAGAAAGTATCAGGATATATGCGCCCGCCGAGTAGTTTTTGGGAGATAACCGCTATCCTTTCAGCGCCGCGCACGCTCTTCGGGCTCACCAGAGAAGGCTGGACGAGTAGGTCAAAACTCAGGCAATTGGTCGTTGAAAAACTGCTGCCTTTGGGCAATACCCTGGTCGCTGGTTTATATGACAAGCCTCAGATCAAGGAAAAATTAGAGAGGTACCTTAAATATATTTTCTCCGGCTGGAGGAAATCGGAGTTGGGTATTGAAATATGGTGGGGGCTTTTTAGCATGCTGCGCAGGTTGTCTACTACCATGTCATTTAGCTGGCTTGTGTATTTAATGATGCAGGCCCGCCCGGAGCAGCTTGATTTTATAAGTTTCTCAAAGCCGATCATGATCGCGTTTTCTCCTGTTTTATTGACCTGGGCAGTCTATCTCCTGGCGATGAAGCTCGATATTTATTATCTCTCAAGATTGAAACGGTTGGATATATTAGAACGAAAATTAAGATCGCTCGCCCGCCAGGGCTCTTTACTCGATGAGGTGCCCCAGGAGGAAATGCTTTGTGAAAGCTATCGCCGGATCAATGATACGTTAGATATTGAGATCAATGGAGCAGATCCGTCAGCGGACATGATCTTTATTATGACCGGCGATAACCGGAAAAACGCGCAAGTTTTGAGCCGTTATCTCCAGGCATCAAAAGGCATTTTGTGGAGAAAAGATGTCCCGGTATTTGTCGTTTCGAATAAGGGCAGAGGCAATGGGATGTGTTTCTTAAAAGCCCTTGAGCATTTGGATTTAAATATTCCCGCGGAACAATTCCTGGACGCGTTGATGCACGATGAAGATGCGGTATTATTGAACCCGGATTCCCGCGGCTACGGTTACGGCCATTTGCGCGGTAAAAAAACCGGGAATTTAGGCGTATTTGCCTTGATCGCCGATAATAAAGATCAGGAATCAATACTTAAAGAGCTTCCCTTAGAGGGCTTAGGAGGATTACCCGGCAGTATTAAGACTTTTGAATTGCAGCTTTTGAATGGTTATATTGCTTTGCGCGGGCTCAAAACAGCAAAGAGCGATCATGCGGGCCCGGATCACTCGGATTGTTTTAACGGCGGCCTGGCTGTTTTTTGCGCGGATAGAATATATATCGGCCCCTTGGATTATTCGGGAAGAATTACCTTGGGCGGGAGCTTGACTTCTTATGTTCAGATGAAAGTCCAGGAATTGGGCTTGTTTTTAGTGCGCGGCGTCAGGGACATTGTTAAATATTTCGTGAAATTCTCCCATGAAAAGCTGGGCAATTACGTCGTGAAGGAAGCGGTGGGGTATAAGTATGAACTGGAAAATCTCAAGAAGCAGCAGATGCTTGCTTTTACCGGGAGTATCATTATCGGATTTCACAATCCGGAGGAAATAAATACCCTGGTCAGGCTGCAGCGTGAATTACAAAGATTTGTGATCATCCCGTATCTGCAAAAGAAACGCGTGATCCCGGAGATCAGGCTGCAGCAGGATATTTTAGTGCTGCTCGTCATGACGTATCGGGGAGAAGACATTTTTACTTATTTATCCGCCCGCAAGAACCGTTTACTTCCGATGAAACAAAGGAGATTCTATGAAAAGTGGTTTACCCATATCGAATTATATTTTAAGACAAAAGCCCCTCCTGCTTTTCAGGCAAATGCCCCTTATCCGAAGACTTCTCTGTATATAAAGAATACCCCCGGGGAGGTAATGAATGCTATTTTACAGGGATTATCTCTTGAGGAGCAGGCGTTATATGCCAGCCAGGAAAAAGCTTCGTATGAGCAACTGCGGCGTTTGAATGATTGTGTCTTTGATAAAACGGCGGCAAGCCCGCTGGATATAAAAGAGATTGCTTTGGATGAACGTAAGCAAAGGATGCTCGATACTCTTTGCGGTTCCTGGATAAATGAAATAAGGGATTTTAAGGAAAGACTGGTATCTCATGCGGTATTGGAGCGGTCCGAATATGACGATTTTTGCGCTTTTATGAAAATGAGCGCACAAACGATCAGTGAGTTGCGGTATAAGGCCCCCGATATTGCCGTGCGGGTCATCTTTCATACGTTTTCTTGCGGGGATCCCTATCAGGAAGTTGATTTAGGGACGATGTTTGAAAGCTTATTCCTTATCATGAAATTAGGGGTGAGAGGATCTCATGATTTAGTAAGGCCTTTGGAAGAGATGATAGAGATCATTTCGATTTTAAGGAGTACTGTTTATCAGGCTGAAATACCGGTAGTTGAGCTTGCCCTTGATGGCGTTCCCTTTTTATGTATACGCAAAGAGGCTTTAGCGATAAAGCCGGGTTCTTCCGCGCTGAGCGAGCAGCGGGAAGCCGGCGTTGATTGCGGCGGGCCTCTTTTGGGCCCCGTAAAGAAAGGATTTATCGAACAGGAACTGGCAGGTATTGGGCGTTCTTTGCCTAATCTGGTCGCGCCTATTTTAAGCAGGAACAATAATAAGGCGGGCAGTCCTGCTTTGACGGTTTCTTCTGTGGGACAATCTCAGGGGAATAACGGCGCGCATAAAGCGCTCACCGAGTCCCTGCAAATCACTAAGAGATTTTATGAGTATGCAGGTTATTCCCTTTGGCGAAAGACCGAGCAGCGTTTCGAAGACCGCCTTATTGTAAATGTGGCTTATGGTTCGTCTCAAAACAGCCTCTTGCCGCCTAATAATTGCGAATTCAGAAAATCGATCACGGACGGCGCTATTTTGACGACGAGCCGGTGCACGAATTGCATGGGAGTAATCGGGGCAGGATGGGCAGGGGATTCACTTTCCGGTTTTATACGCCATCAGCACCTTCATTCGCCTTTAGAGAAATCCTGTCCCCCGCCTGCCGATGACGCTGCTTATGCTTTGGCCAAGGCAGAAAGTATAGATACGCATCTCTCTCAAATAGCCGTAAAAGCTAAAGCGCGCTTAGTGCTTTCTTACCGCCAGGATGTGCAGAAATACGCTGCAAGGATCCGCGATGCTTTGCTCGCGGCATATCATAATGTTGATTTCAGGCTTTTATTGATCGACCGTCAGCTCAGTTGGGATATGGATTCGAATATTATCGCGACGGCCGACGGGATAGGGGTGCGCAGCTGGGACATGCAAGGCAGGGAGCGCGGCCTGGTAGTCCCCTGGGATGAAATGGATTTACTGCTTGATCAGTATGCCTATGCCATAGTCGATATGCGCGGGGTGTTGCTTGCGGCTAAAAAAGCATCGTCACCGCTTTTTGATACGCAATTGGAGAAACTTGATGAGGGTGAGCATTTTAAGTTTGAGCTTAAGCAGGTAGGTGCTTCATCGCCTGTGCAGGCGCTTGAAATAATATCAAGTAAAGATCAAAAGATTAAGGGAAAAAATGTTCCCCTGTCCTGTATTTGTGAGCGGATAAAGGCGCATGCCGGGAAGAATGAGCATGCTGAAGCTTTCGAGGCCTTTTATTATCAATTATTCGGCGCGCTGCGGCAGCGGGAGTTAACGGACAGCGGGGAAGACCAGGAGTTGGGCGCGTTTAAGCGCTTCTTGTACGCGACGGTCAACCGGCTGATTAAAGAAGAGAAAAACGGCAGCGCTGAAGGATATTTGCATCAATTGCTGGAGATGGCTCGCATAAACAAATGTATTTCCTCAGAAGACCAGGCTTTAGTAAGGAATGTCATTGAGAGCCCTCGTATATTGAAGCTGCTGCTTGACGGCAATAATGCCCGATGGCTTACGAAAAGCGCGATCAGGGGGAGGCTGGAAAGTGAAGCGATCATCCGGCTGCTCGACCGGCAAGATAGCGGCGTGATCATTGCTTTGGAAAAAATGCTGCGGCCGGAAAGTGACGGAGGCATTCAGGCGGGTGCCGTACTTTTGCGCGAAAACATCTTTAAATTCATTCTTGCCGTTGCTTTTGACGGCAGCCAGCATGTCCGTTATGCCGAAAGAAAGGCGTTGCCGCAGTATTATAAACAAATTAAAGCGTTAGGGCATATTGTCATCAGGGGGCAGGTGCCGCAGAGCGGAGAATTAAAGATAGGCAGGAAATGGGCGAGGCTTGATGCTTCTTTGTATGGGGCATCGAATTATTTATTAGAAATGAAAGACGGTATCCCGGTAAGGATATTTTTCTCTAAGACACATACCTCGCTTGAATTCCTGCCCGCGGTCAACAATAAAACCGGGGAGGTTGAAGTGGTCCATTTGGGGCAGATATTCCGGGAAGTATTCAGTAAATTTTCCGATGTGACCCTGCAGGCTTATTTAGGGAAATTGGGGGAATTAAGCATAGGCGGCGGGCGCCCGCATAGCGATGGGACGGGCTATGAGCCTTCCTGGTCGCGGTTCTATTATCACCCTTATGAAAAAGTTGAGGTGCTGGTAAAAGACGGGTTGGTCTGGAGAGTCTCTTCATTGGAGAGCGGTCTGGACCGCGCGTATATGCGGATCGTGCATATGCCGACCAATCAAATTACAACAACGGCCGTAAAATTAAGCCATAAAGATGTCTGCCGCCTCAACGACGAATACCAGATCCATAATTATCCTCTTGACCAGGCGGGAAAGCTCAATATTGATTCCCAAACGGTGATGAATTTCGGGAAAGCCCGCGCTTTCCATCGTCTGACGATATATGATATCCGTAAGAATAAGAACGGAAAGGTCTTCGCGGTGGCGGCAAGAACGCTTTCCGGTATTGATAAAAGGCTTTATATCATTTACTCGCTGCCGGATTATCCTTTCAGCTTCAAGAGCGAGCAGATCTTAACTGTTTTTAAGATGCACCTGGCTGAAGTACTTGAGGCGCTTGCGTTCAATACTTTTGTCCTTGAAACGATAATCCATAAAGACCAGCGCTTGAGCGCCGGGAATTATCTGTGGCGTTTAAAGCATATCGCCGGCAGCCTTTCGGTAAATTTAGCTCATGCCTCAGCCAGGATAGTGTATGTGGCAGGAAAACCCGTGTTTGTGTTCATATGCGACAAAAAAGGGATGAGCCTGACTGACCGTAAAGGCGCGCCGGTCATCCTGGATGTAAGGGGTGAGGCAGGACACGCAGCGCAGCGCGCTGAATTGGCGGAAATAGCGCGATTCCTGGAAACCAGTAACGATCTGCCTGCCCCTTTTAAAGGCAAAAAAGCGCATGCCTTCGGCGAATTTGAAAAATTGATACAGAAAGAAGTTGAAGATTTAAAAGAGAAGATCAAGCAGCTTCTCCGGGAAAAAAGATCAAACAAGGTCAATAAAGAGGTCGTTTGGTTCCAGCAGCGAATGTATAGGATCGTTACGCTGCTTATCGGTCATTTTGATAAAGCAGGTTCGGAAATGGTCCAATTATTCCTTAATCAGTATGTTCCGTCAGATAAAGAGCATAGCGGCCTGGAAGAAGCAATGCGGCAATTTGGTTTAAGCTATTGGGTCATTAGGTTTGGTAATGGCTCTCGGAGCCCTTCTTATGTCACCCATGAGTTGCGGCATCAGGTCAAGGAGTATAGTGAAGAAGTAATCAGTTTTTGCAGAAGGAATTTGAAATCCTATATGCCGCCTATGGGCGTCCCGCAGGCACGCAGTAATATCTTAACTTCAGAGGACCAGGCGTTCTTAAAGAGTTTAGGAGTGGTTGTTCCCCGTCAAGCGGCGGCGAGTGCCGCGCCTGCAGCGTCTTCGGCGGTTTCAGCAACAGCCGTGAACTTTCCGTTATGCGGATACGTTGAGGACGGCAGGATATTGGCGGAAAAACGCCGCAGGGATATCGTGAATCCATTGTCCGCGGCACTCGACCTGCTGGAAAAAAGAAAGGTCTGGGGAAACCTTTTGCCAGCAGGAGCTAAGTTCAATTTTACCTACGCGTTTTCCCGGGAAAACGGTATTTTCGCCTTAAGCGCGCAATTCAAGAATGTAATAGTATTGCCTTTAAAGGAGCGCCACAATGCCAGCCTGCTTTCATTCATCATCCGCCATTTTATTCACGGGAAGTTCATTCGTGAAGCAATTTCATTTGACGATAAGAGATCAAAAGTATATCGCGGTGATTTGATCTTTATGCTGAAGCTGCCTGACCGGGAGCGTAACGAGATCATAGCTTCTTTAGAGCGCTATGATTATCCCAACAAGGAGGGTTTCTTAGAGTTAAATAAGGCTTTGGATAAAGAAGACCTGTTACGGCTGTTCGCGCTTGTATATAACGGGGGAGATATAAGAAATGGATGCGGTCTATCTCTTGGCAGGAAGATGCAGGCGCATATTTTTCGTACGATCGTCCCGAAATTCGCGCAGCTTGGCGTTTCAAAGGGGAGGGTGTTGAGCCTTATCCTGGGCCTGGCGCGCGTGGCGCATACCACCGAAGAGTTCTGGGTGTTCTTAGAAGGGCTGGCCTCTATCCCTGATTGGGTAATATGTATCCCTGCAGAGAAAAAAGCCGACCTGGGTGTTTTTGTCACCAAGATCGACCAACTGCTGTCGGAAGGGGTATGGGCCATCCATTATAATGAGCCGGTTTGCTGTAAAACCCTCGTTGATCTGGTAAAGAATACCCTTGAACATTTCTGGGAGTTCAAGGATTTTCAGGATGAAGCGCCGGATTATCATGAAAAAAGCCGCGAGAACTATTACGCGGACCACTTGTGTATGTTAAAAGGGGTCTTAGGGGAGATATCCGGAGTGCATAAGTTTACTTTTGTATTTAAGGATACTATCGATGTGCTCGATTTTAAGGACCATCCCTTAGGCTTGGAAGCGGTGAACCCGGTGTATATCGCCTGCGGCGATAAAAAAGAGTGCGATGGGCAGGGGTGCGGCTGTAAAACAATATTTGAATTCAAACATTTAGGCAGGTTGGAGCATCTCAGCCGGCAAATAACCGGTTATAAGACGAGAGTTTCAGTTTTCGGGCTGATCAGCAGCGCGCATGAGAAGTTCTTGAGGCAGGAGCCGTTAAACAAGGATGAAGAGATATTGAGGAATATTAAGAATATCGTGTTTTTTGCCGAGTATGACGGAAGCGGGTTAATGGGAAGGATCAATCATTTTGTAAAGAAGTATTATTATAAACGAGACCCATTTAAAGATAATAAGCGTTTGTGCGAGCGCAAATCCTGGAATCAAGGCGGCTTTACCGTCCGTTTTACCCTGGGAGAATTTAAGCTCTTCCTGAAAGAAAATGATGTGCCTGTTTCTCATCTGAACTGGGCCTTTGACCGGCTCGGGATGCACTATCGTAATAAAGGATTTGATGTTTATATCAGTATCAGTAATCCTAAGGGGCATGAAGCGGAGAACGCCTCTTGCAGGGAAAACATTGCCGCCCGCAGGGTGAGCTCGCCGGTAAATGATCAGCGCGCTCAAAAACAGGAGGTTTCGTTGCAGAAGGAGCCGATAACCGTTCAGTATGGAGAGCGGCTATTAGTAGGGCGCATGTGGCGGCGGGTGGTTACCTTGCGTTTCAGGCATGGCCGCGTTGGGCTCCTTGATGATGTCTTGCAGGCTATCGACGACAAGGCTTTTGTGGGATGGTTGGAATATTTGCATAATAAGCGCCCGAAAGAGTTAAGTGTTTCATTGGAGACGGTAGAAAAAGATACTATGCGCGCGATCATTAAGGAGTTGAAGCGTATCGAAGATTGGCAAGATGTCCTGCGAGACGATCTGCCGCGGCGAAACTGGCTCTTGAGGTTCACTATCCCTCATCAACCCGCCCAATTATTAATGGTCACCCGGATACTTCGGGAAAAAGGAATTAATATCCAGTCGTTCATGACGCCAACGTTCTCGCAGTATCATCAGCGTATGAGCTTTATTATGCAGCTTGAGGTCCCCGGCCGAAGCTGCGCTGACGCGGAGCGTGTTATGCAGGACCTCAAAAAACAACTCCACTACATTCCCGACCTGTCGATGTATCAGTCTGAAATGGTCGATTGGCTGGTGGAATATTTACTGAGAAAGATACCTGTTACTTTTAAAGATGCCGCCGTGCGGCGTTTCAGGCAGGCGCTCAAGATCATCGCCAGGCGCCACCTGGGTGAATCGCGTAAAGATAAGAAAAGTTCGTATATGATGCACCCGCTTGATGTGGCGATAATCGCGGCAAACTATTTTGATATCCGCGATGAGGCTTTATTAGAGAAGATCATTCTGGCTGCGTTACTGCATGATACGATCGAAGATAAGGATATTAGCGACGCAGAGCTGCGCAAGATATTCGGCGAAGATATTTATACGATCGTCGATCTGCTCACCAAACGCAAAGTTGACGGCCAGGCTGACGAAGCGGGGTATTTGTTCAGGCTTTGTTCTGCCGCCGGAGAGCTGGCCATGATCGCCCGGTTGATCAAGATCGCCGATAGGATCCATAATTTGCAGACGCTGGCGGGCGTTGAACATGATAAGGATTTCCGTCAGAAAACCATGTTTTCTACGCTTAATGTTTTTATTCCTCAGGTAATTGATACGATTGATTTTAATGCGATCGTTGATGAAGATTATCAGCGGATATTCCGGCAGGCTGTAGGGCTTTTCGCGCGGCAGGTTATCGATACGGCGATAGAATTACATTTCCTGAACCGTAAAGGAGAAGTGAATTTGAAGAATTTTAAAGGGCCCCGGATGAACGGGGGCGGGGGGAAGCGCACGCGGCTGCTCGGTAATGACGTAAGGACCATGTTTAAGCGTATGCATGATCTGGCCTCTTCAATAAAGGCAAGCTCCAGTCTAAGGGGGGGGCATGCCCAACATGCCGATGTTCAGCTTAGTGCCTTAGAAACCGGGAGGATGCCGCGTCGGGGAGCCTCACCCGCGGAACTGCCGAGTGGTAATGACAGCGCGGCATCTCCTATAGGGATGAAAGATTATCCCCGCTTCTTAAGAACAGACGTGCAGTCGCCTGCCGGGGTAAGGCGTCTGGTGCGCGAGCATTTGTTGCCGGTCACCGGCGCGCGGCATACCTTAAGCCATGGGAATGATGTTGCCGACCTTGCCGGGTATTTAGCCCAGCGCCTCGGATTAGGCCGGTGGGAATCGATGATACGGATCGCAGGCCTGCTCCATGATATTGAGAAGATACATAACAGGGAAGTGTTGATGCTGGTTAATTTCCCGGGCGACTTATCCGCGAACCAGCGGTTATTTGTGCAGAAGCATCATACTACGCCGCCGTTTATGGGAGTTAAGGAGATGGGGATCGAATTAACTCCTTTTGTGGAAACGCTTATCCAGTTCCATCATCGGCCACAGATGTGCAACGGAAATGATGTTTTAAATTCAGCCGCGCTTTGCCTTTCGCTGGCAGACCTGATCTCGGCGATGAGCGCTCCCCGTCCCTATTTCTACGTGGGAGGCAATATCGAAGACATTAATAGCATTCCCGGCTGGCTGCGCGGTTTCTTGTCCCAGAGAAATATCGTGTTGGAGCCGCGCGTCTGGGAAGCCGTCGAGGACCTGCTTGTTGATAAAAGAGCCCGCATCCATCAGATCAACGGGCTCAAGGCTCAAACGGTCGCTGACACCGTTAAAAGCTGGTTTGTTTGCGGAGATACGCAGGAGTGTCTGGAGAGCTTGAGTGAGAAAATAGAGCAGGCAAATGATCCGCAAAGGGTCAATCGCCTGTTGACCATATTTATTGATCCGGTTGTGTCCAGGGTCTTAAGCGACGCGGAATTAAGGGCGCTTTTTGCAAAGGTTTTATCGGCTGCGCACGACAAGGGAGAGCCTGTTATTTCTCATATCCGCGATTTAGCGGCGATCCCCGGAATTCCCTCCCGGTTTAATCAAGCTGTTTCCGATTTAGTCACTTCAAATAAAATAGTACTTACGGACCGGAATGGTCCATCACCGTTAAGCGGCTCAGCTTCGATTAAATCATTTGCATTTACCTTCGGGTTGTTGAAGCGCGTCCTTTTGCATACTCCTTTAGCCCGGTTATTTTCCTTGTACAGCCCGAAAGCCGTATTAAAGAAATTGAATGAGGAGCTTCAGAAAAGAAATCTGGCTGTTCTGGGAGCTTATGGGCCGGAATTACTTCTTCAGGCTTCACTCATCGCCGCTGCCAGGTTAGGAAAAGATAAAGAGATTACGTGGTACTTGTTCAAATCGAGGTGTGTCTTTATTGATGTTTTTGTCCAGGGCCGCAGCATCGCCGGTTACGGCGATATCATGGTAAAAGGAAATACTTTGCAGGCGGCATATCATATTTTTAGTAAGAATACCGGCCGCGGGAGATACTGGGCGGAGATTTATCATGAAAGAATAGAACTGGTCAGGAGTATGGTTGAAAGACAGATCTCCGGTAAGGTGCGTATTAAGGTAACAGTGGAACAGGTCATTAATACGGCGCAGTTGGAAGAAAGGATCCGCCAGTCGTTGATCCAACAGAATACCATAATATTTGACGAAGCCCTGCGGGAGGAGGTTGTGCTGCATGATCTTAATGCCATTATCGATGATATCTCAGAGATGCGCGCCTTGAATCCGTATCAGGAAAAGCTGGTTAGTTATAATAACTTCCCCGGTTACTTTTCTTTCGGGCACGCGGCGAGGTTTTATTTATCGTATCTGGACAAATTTTATGATATCCGCCTTTGTCCGAGGGGTGATGATCGTAAATCTCGCGGTATCTTTGAAGATAAAATGATCTTAATATCCCGGATTAAAGACGGATCAATACTTTCTGAGGCGCAGATCATCAGTCTATTCTCCGGCTGTCATATGGAATTGGGTTTCAAGGAAGTAAGGGAAGCGGCTTCCGCGGTGATCTCGCAACCGAGGCTGGATGATATGCGCCGAAGGGAAATTATGGCCGATGAATTCTTACGCGCGATGGGAAATGAATTCAGGCAGTTGGGAAAAACTTTTACCGCTCCCCCCTGTAAAGGTGATTTCGCGGTAAAATACGGCAAGAGAGAGATAGCCCGGTACAGGGCTGCTTACAGCGGGTTAGAAGGCATTGAGTTTAAGCGTTCGGAAGAAAACCTTTACTTCAGGGCGGCAGGGGTGGTCATGCTTAATTCGTGGTTGAAAGAGGTTTTGATGCTGGACATCCCGTATACCGGCTGTTCGGTACTTTATGCCCCGCTGCAAGGCAAATATCGTTATCTGCATAATTTATCCGACGACCGCCATTTTCAATTGTGGAGCTCCGCTTTATTATTAAGCATGGATATTCTGGGAGAAGATCACTTTAGAGGAAAAACCGTGGTTTGCGCCGGAGCCGGTAATGGGAGCGACGCGTTGTTTGCCATGTCCCTGGGAGCGCAAAAGATATACTTGCTTGATTACAACGCAACGGTAAAAGGCCTGTTCCTGAAGACAGTAGCGTTGAATACTATTCCGGGGCACGCTACGATCAATTGTCAATATTTAGGTAAAGCTTTCCAGGACTTAAGCGGCCTGCCGCCGATTGAGGCGGATATTGTTTTAATGAATTTACCAAGTTTTGGTATAGCCCAACTTCCTCACATAGTACAGTTAATAAGGCCGAAAGATCGTTTCGTGACAATCTTGCTGTCAGGAGATGTTTATAGCCAGCTTCCTCTTGGTGAACGGGATTGTTTAGACGCGTTCATGGAGCGAAGAACTGAAGGTTTTGATATTGCCTGGCAGTCTGAGTGCGCCTCCCAAAGGCAAAATGAAGACACGATAGCTTTTGTCTTTCAGATAGAAGAGCGGTTTTGGACGAGGGTTTTTGGGGTAAATACTATTTCCGCCGGATCTTCGCCGTTCAATTTTAATTCCGGGGATCCCTCACCTGAGCGGTCTTTGCGTGAATATTTAGTCGCGCTGGGTAACTTGGATCAGGATATTGATTTAGCGCTTAGCCTCATTGAAACGAGCGCGGCCCGCGGCAGGCCTTTATGGATAGAATTGGGCTGTGGTAAAGCAAATACCTCCTACGAGCTGGCAAAGCGTACGGGAAACAATTTGATCGCTACCGATATTTATGCTTTTGAAGGCACAGGTTCAAGTTATGCTCTGTATAGTATAGAATGGGCACAGAGGACGCTGCGGGCGCAAAATGATTCTTTGAATAAGAAGGTTGTGGTCCTCAGGGCAGGCGCAGAGATAGTGAAGTATTTACCTCCTGACTCAATTAATGCTCTTTTTGCAGTTTATCCGGTTGAAGAGGTGGTGGAGAGTATCAGTGTTTTCGTCCGGGAGCCCTGTGCGCGAGAAAAGTTTAAAGACGATAGCGAAGTCTTAATTAAGCCTATTATGCCGGTAGAATTCTATCCTTTCTTGTCAGGGATGCGATTCCACTCACCGAGCGCGCCTATCTCAGACGATATTATCAATATTACTTCCGATTATTTCAGTAATTGTCCTATAGCCGCTTTTGACCGGCATCAGGAACACTCCAGCTCGCCTCAAGGGACAAACGCCGCGTCGGTGGATGTTTTTGTTTTTAATCTCGCGGTCAACCGCAAAAATAGTTTTCAGGCAGAGCAACGCTACGGCAAGGACCGTATCGCCGTTGCCGTAAAAGTCCGAGGGTTAGCTCCGGGGGCGTTTCCTGCCTCCTATAGAGAGCAATATGAGATCATGAAAAACAGACTGGGCCTGTTAAAAAGTTTTTATGGAAAAGCTCCGCCTTTACTCGGCGTGTGGCAATTGCATATAACTACTGACCTGAAAACAACTCAAGGCAATGTCGCCTCCTGCGATGTTAATAATAAAATCCTATCTCTTCATCCGTATTTCTTCTCCTTAGCTCGATCTGAACAACTCAAAATACTTTACCGTCTCCTTATTATGCATATGGCAAGAAGGATCTTCGATCCCGTTCGCGCGAAAACGAGCGCCGACAGGTGGGATTTCGCGGCATCGGTAGAAATAAATACCTGTTGTCTTTGCGGGGCTCAAGAATATGGCAGGATCTTTGAAATCGCCCCTATTGTTGATAGTGATAAAGTGCCGCAGGGTAAAGTTCCTGTTCCCGGCGTCGGGTATAGAGCAGATGACTGCCTGGATATTGTGCGCTGCCGGGGCTGCGGGCTGATTTTTTCCCGCTTTATGCCGGTGAGGATCTGGGCGAGCGGTTATCTTGAGATCGATGATGAAGTTAAAAGGGAGAGAAAACGCGCGAAAGCAAGGCTGGAGCTGGGATATCTTCTTCAAAGAATAGCTGACATTGGAAACATTAAAAAGATGGCAGACGTAGGTTGCGGAGTAAGGCCCTACCATCTGCAGGCAGCGCAGGAAAGAGGAATAAAAGCCGAGGGGATAGAGCCGTCGAAATCAGCGGTGGCAGCCTTGAAAGAGAAAAAATTCAGCGCTTTTGCCGAGACCTTGCAAGAGCACAATTATCCTGATGGAGCGTTGGATCTGATAACTTATTTCGCCGTTATGGAGCATCTCACAGACCCGTGCGCGGAAATTAAAGAGGCTGCCCGCGTTATAAGGGCAGGAGGTTACATTTATATAGCCCGTTGCCCTAATATGGACAGCGAAGTAGCGAGGCTTCAACAAGACGATTTCTATGATATTAAGATCGGCCATTTCTATTTTTATTCTCCGCGCACGCTGCGGTTATTACTGGAAAAACATGGCTTTGAGGTCGTTGAGATCAAAACAACGGTTAATCTTGATAAGGTCGAGAAAGAGTGTCGGTATGGCAGGATAAGTGAAAAAGACTTCGCGCGTATAAAACAAGATAAGGAAATTCTCGAAAACCAGGGACAGGGAGAGTTGATCATGGCTATCGGGAGAAAAAAGGCTCCTGCTGCTTCATCTCCAATTAAAGATACTCTTCATTCTGCGGATGTACTCGGTATCTGCGTTTGTCCCGCGCGTAAAGAATTATTGATTGAGTTCTCGAAACAAGAAGTATTGAATCATGCGGTAGCGCGAGTATTTTCAAGAAAGCCATTGCCTCAATTGGAAGCTCTCTGGGATGCTTTCGTGTATAAGTTAAGAATGGAAGGTTTTTACGGGGTGAAATTAGATGATGTCATTGACCGGTTGGATAGTGCAGGATTTCAGGCTCTTACCAATGCGCAGGACGCGATAATAAGAAGGATGTTTTTAAATATTCGGCAACTGCATGAATTGGGAATAGGGGAAATAGAAACCGGTAAAATAACAATAGCGGTTTCTTTGAAGGAACTTTCAGCGGCAGCAGATAAGAAATATTATGAGTTGGCCCTTCAGATAAGCGATAATGGCGTGGGTTTAGAGCTTGCCGCAATAAGTTTCTTGGGGAAAAGCGTACTGTTCCCTATAGGCCGGGTAAGCGGGCATAATTTCCCTGGTATTACCGGCGGCGCAAGTGTAGGGAATAAATCAATATGGATTGAGACTTCCGGTAATGTTGAGTGGTTGTCTTTATTCGGTGGCGAGGGTTCTCAGGTCAAGATGGCACTCGGATTTTTTGTTCATACGCAAGAATCTTCCAGCCCGCTTGTCCGCAGAGCCCGTAGCCATTTACTGAGGATAGATGCACTCTCAAGGAAGATATTTTACCTGATCAATATAGGAGATTTCGAAAAAATCGGCACTTTGCCGGGGATCTCCATTTTCTTAAGAAACGGCCAAGAGGGGGTAGAGCCGTGGATGGATTGTGATTGGTATGTACGGACAAAATATTATAACAATGTCCCGCTTTTAGTGTCGCAATTGGGAATGCATGGTTTTAAAGAAATCTTAGGCCGTTCTGCCTCAAGCGGTGACCTGGTTGTTTTCTCGAAAGATGCCGAGGTGATCACTCATTGGGGGATCATGCGTGATAATAAACTCGTTGAATCTAAATTCAATATCGCGCATGTGTATCTGTGCCCGCTGCATATACTTAAAAGAATGTATGGAGAGACTGTTTTTACCCGCAGCGTGCCGGGATGCCAGGATAATGCTCCTTCTGAAATTTACGGTCCTGCGGTTATCCGGGCCGGGAGCCCTCTTGCCCAAATTGTTTCTTCTGTCGTCTTAAATCATGACCGGCTGCTCAGCGGGTATAACCAATGGTATAACCTTGTTGTTGATGAATACAATCAACGCGGCGGACAATCAGGGCAGAATGTTGATTGGATAGATGAGTTCCTTTTATTTACGAGAATATTCATTGTTTCTTGGAGGAGGCATGTCGGGAATATGCTGCGGGATTCATCGGGCTTCTTATGTTTTCAGGAGAACGACCGTTATCTGATACCTCGGCTTGCTGAATATTTACCTGAAGTAGTTACCGGTACTGCTTTTGCCGCTTCGGCGCATATGGATAGAGAAACATATAATAAGGCATACGCGCGCCTCAAGCTGATCATTGAAGGGGAGTTCCTGTTCCATCAAATTGGGGCATCTATCTGCGAGGAAACTTTCTGTGACCTCAGCATTCTGACGTATCTCAATAAAAGACTCCTTTTATTAGATGAAAGTAAGCGCGTAACTGCCTTGGAAATCCTCATGCAAGCTTCCCGGCAGTGCCTGCGGGTGATGCCGCTCTTGGCCGCAGGGGAATTGCTTTATTATTGGGGAGAGTTTGATCTGGAGCAAATGAAGCAGTTATTGCCGGCTCAAGCAGAGAGTACCGGCGCGAAAAAAGCGTCATTGGAAAAAATTGATAGATCGTATGAACGCCTCGCGCGCGGCTGGGCAGCTGTGCTTGAGACACTTGTTTTTAAGGTGAACGAAGTATTGTTACAGGACAGAATAGAAAAGATCTCCGCGATGGATCTTTCCGGGAAGATCCGGGAAGCCGGAAAAAAGAAAGATCCCTCTTCCTCTGCCCTTGGGGCAAAGCCGGGATCCCCGGGAGCTTCATCCATTAATGTTTCTTTGGAGGAAAAAGTCGGAATCATCGTTATCGGCGCAGGCAGGTATGCCTGCCAGGCGCATTTGCCTGTTATTAAAGAATATGTCCTGAATAAAAAGGCGGAATTACTGGCTGTTGTTGATTTTAGGTTCCAGGGTGAAGAAAAGGGAAGAAAGAGAGAGCTGGAAGATAGTGTTTACCGTAGCAGCAACCGTTGGTTATCAGCATTCTTTTCCGATTTGAGATTGGAGCGGGATGAGATCGAAGTGTCTGTCCCATCGCGATGGCAGACAAAAGCCCCCACTGAAGAAGAAATCAGGCTCTTTTTTGCTGAACATAAAAACAGCAGGAAATTAAGAGCTAAAATCGATAAGTATTCTCATACGAAGATAGCAGTGCTTGTCTCTACCTATGCGTCTTCGCATAAGAGCTATTGCGGCTGGGCATTGCAAAAAGGTTTCCATGTGCTGGTTGATAAGCCTCTAACGGTTCCTTTGAATTGCAGTGTTAATATTGAAAAAGCCAGAGAAATTGAACGTGATTTTAACTATTTAACCGGTAAACAAGATCGATCGACGCTTTTTATGATGGCAACTCAAAAAAGATATTCTGATTTATTTACTTTGATCGCGCAAAGGATCTCTCAGGTACGGCAAAAAATGAAGATCGCTCCGGTGACCGAGGTCAATTATGAAACCAATGACGGGTATTGGCGGACCCGGTATACCGGAAAGCGTTTTTCCTACGAGCCAAGATATTCAGGCGGAGGGAAATTGAGCCATTCCGGATACCATATCATCGATATTATCCCCTGGCTCATCCGCCAGAGCGGGGTCAATGATGTGGATCATGCTCTTGTATATGCTACATTCTGGCGGCCGATAGATGCGTATAACGCATTGCCGCAATACAGACATAAGGAAGATAGCGGATATTCCGGTATGAGGATCAGTCCTCCACAAAAAGCCCTTTCTGAAATTAATGTTAATATCATCATAAATTTTATGAAAGGGCAGTTCAAGCGGACTACCGCTGTCATTAAATTACTCCATGAAGGAGTAAGCGCCGGGGATGTCAGGGAAAAAAGAGTGAAGACTGAATTTTTGATGCTCCACCAGGGGCCTCTTGCCGCGGTTGAATATAGAAGAATAGCTAAATTGGGGATTGAAGATAAGGATAGTGCCGGGGGCGATCTTCATCGTGAGCTAAGGTTTATTTCCAATAAAGGGATGCTGCAAGAATTTTCTCCGGTTGAAAATATTCCGGTCAGTGATGAAGATGACGGCGCGCCGATGAGAGAATTCCTGAGGATTTTAACAACCCCGGGATCTTCTGATGTAAGGCCTATCAATGAAAGGTCGATATCGCCGGTAAGCGACCATAGTATCGGTATTAAGTTAATGGCGGCTATCTATGAGTCTGCAATTCATGAGTTGGAAAACGGCATGGCAAAACCGATCAAAGTCATATTTGATAAGAAGGAATGGCGGTTGCCTCAAATGTCGGCCTCGCCGTTCAGATTATCCCGGGATTATAGTAAGGAGCTTGCCGGTGAGATCAATCTGAAGCTTGAAAGACTGGGTTTTGATATCTATCGGACCCTTAAAACTTTTCAATTCGGGCCATATGCTTATGAAAGAGAATGGGTAATGGTCAAGGAAACAGGCGGCACGGATTATTATTCAGGATTTATCAGGTTTGATAATTTGATATTCATTGACGAGCGTATTTATTCTGGATTCCTGGGCTCTGATCTGAGGGTTTTGTTGAAAACTAATTCCATGCGATTGGTAAATATCAGCGCTCATAAGATGTTTTATTATTTTCCCACATATACGTCTCTGGCGCTTTTTGCCATGCTCCATAGCGTTAGAGATATGCATGTAATTGATTGCGGGGCCGGCCGCGCGGAATTGTCCTTAACGGCCCTTCGCTTAAATTGCAGCGTTGATGCAATTGAGATCGATAGTACTTTGCTGGAAGTCGCGCGGCTGCAAATGAAGATCAATGATTTTAAGGAGGGTATCGCTTACCGTTTACTTAACGGCGACTTGAAAGATCCCGAGGGGATCGCAAGGTCTCTTTCGCCCCGTCAAATGGACCGGGAAACCGCCCTTGTTTCAAATATAGGTTCCTGGGGGATGTATTCGGTAACGAATGCCGACAGCATGAAGCTTATTCCCTATTTCCCTGAGGCGCGCCTGTTCATCGCCTCCGGATATAAGACCGATGAGGAGGATAAATACAGGGCTATGTGCGCTCATATGGACCTTATTGAGCAAAAATATGGTTTTCATGTCGAGCGGGAAGTTAATTTTTATAATTGCGCCGCCTGGGTCGCCCGTAAACCGCGTGGCAACTCACCAATTAATAGAAGGGGCCTTGTCCGCGAATTAGAAAGATGCCTGTGTCAAATACCGCGTGGTTTACGGGATAAAATATATCCTTGCGTACTCGATGTGGGGCCGGAAAAACAAACATACGGCAGCTTTATCAAGGGCCACCTTTCCCGTATAGAAAAGCAATTGCCGGTCGACAAGATGACTGATATCCCTGATCGCGACCTGAGCCTGATCGTTGACCAGGCAAAGCGTCTGCATCATCAGGGAAAAATGAAGTGCCTGGCGTTCCTCTTAGCGAACATCGACAGGATACACGAGGCCTTTGAGGTCTGCCTGCTCGATCAGGTTGTGTGGGTCCGTAAGAATATCATTTCTCAAGGACAGTTGTGCTTCGGGGATTTTCTCAATGAAATATTTGAATACGGATTGTGCCGGGGCACGACAACCAGCCTTATTGATTACGCGCTGCGTTGTAATAAGGGGCAGTTGTTCAACCCGCGCCGGCGCGACCGCGTCTTGTTTACGCTTGTTGAGACCACTGAAAACTATTATTGGAGCGATGTCGCCTGTGAGAACAATGACGCGATTTTTTCCGCCCCTGAATTTGAAGTATATAAGAAGCTTATAGGCGCGATCAGGAATCCCAAGCCCGTAATACTTTTCTTCGATATCGAGAAGCTGCCTATGTTAATGGTCAGCGCGGGAGAGAAGATGGAAGTTGTCAACGGCAATCCGCGGGACATAGCAGAAGTCCGCCCGGTAAAACGATACCGCAGGATCGATATAGTGAGATCGCTCATGTTCGGTTCTAAGGTCGGCATCCTTGAGGCGATGCGAGAAGCAGGCGTGCCCGGTGAAGAATATTCCTGGCTCCGGAGCCACGCGGGATGGAATGAAGCGTTTGCGGCTGTTTCAGGGGGATCATTGCGTTCGGCCTCACCGGTAGCTGATCGAATACGAGGAGTAAGCCATTTTGCTTCTCCTGCTCGCCCCCAAGCTGTTTTAGCAGCTGCGCTGAAACAGAAAAGCGGTGAAGTTGTCCTGGTTACTGAAGAGGCAGAAAGGTTGATATTCAGCCTGATCTATCCTCAGGGGGTAAGAAAAATTAATGCTGAAGATGGAGCATCCGCGCAGTTCGGTTTTATGTTCAGGCACGCCGATAGGAGCGCTTATTTCGGGCATATCTACGTCCAGGCATATAACCGTTGGAGAGACCTTTCTTTTGATGAACGCACGATACCTTTGGTACAGGCTGACTTTGCTATCCATGCATTTAAAAACCGGTTGCGCTACGAATATAGGGGGATAGGTAAAGCGTTGTCATCGCTGGCAAAAGTATTTGCGCGGGATGTTTTGGGCAAGGATAGTCTTTATGTTATAGAAGGCAAGGCCGGAGAGGGTTTTTATCTGGCAGATGGTTTTGAACCGTTCAATGCGCCTTTTGACGATTTTGTCTATGATTTAAGGAATATACCTTTGAAAGATATTTCCATACGAAAACGCGCTACATCACCTCTGGCGTATTTAGTCTTTGGGCCAGGTAATAACTCATCTTTATTGAAGCAAGTGCTCAGTAACTTTAATATTTACAATTCTTTTTCCCCTCCGCGAAACGATCAAATGAGTTTCTTTGGCCGGCGCGCAACGGATGATCTCAGCGCTGCCTCCCCTGTAGGGGCTTTTATTCAATTGATGAGTGAAATACATTTAAAGAAGGTAATGCCTTACTATGGCAGTGATAATGCTGACTGGAGAGATTTTGTGAAAGCCTTTAAGGCGTTAAGTATAGAGGAAGGTATTTCTGCTCACGTCATAAGCGGGCCGGATTTAAACTATGATTCTTGTGAGGCGCTTTATGAGTCTATAGGTTACGTCCCTCAGGCGATGTCATTATTATGGGAAAAGAACGACGCAATAACAAAAAGCGCGAGAGAAAAAGGATTCCTGCGTTATTGCATAGGTAATATTATTCAGCACGTCCCGGAAGGGATAGGATTGGCCCTGAGGTATGAAGCGGCGTTCGAAGGCGGCAGATGCGTAATGATCAGCCTTTCTGATAATGGGAGAGGGTTTGTGAAGGGAGATAACCAACAGACGGTGCCTATAAGCGAAGCGATAAGATCCGGTGAGCGTTTTAGTTTCGGGAAAGGCGGTCACGCGGGCAGAGGGTTGCCGCTTGCATTGACCCAGGCGGATAAAGCTTTGATCATCACCCCAAAGGCGGCCGCAATTATCAGTCCTGAAAGACGGCAAGCCGCTGATACCGGTATGCGCATACTCCAAAGCGTTAAAGTGGCAAAAGGCGCATGGCGAGGCACGTGCGTATGCGGCGCTCTCTATGAGGATGAAGATCAGGGCGTGCAGGCGCGGGAGGTAATTTGCAGATGGGAAAAGTTATTGACGTATTTGAGTAATACTTCCTCCCCGCTGGAGTGCGGGAACAACCGGGTAAGTTCGTCTGCGCTGGAGGGGGCATATGATTTCTTACGCCCTAAAATATACCGGGAACGTTCATCAGCCCGGCTGCGTAACTTAGAGGAGTACGCGGTAGTCAGCGGAGAAAAAACAATAGGTATCGGCAGCTCTGAGCAGGTAATCCTTTATTTCGGCACAAAAGAGCAGGCGGTTATTGACAGGAGCGGCCGGGAAATATTCAATATTTTAAGTTCCTGGTTTATTCAGCCAACGGATGAAGTAAATTGTTCTTTTATAAAAAGCCCTTACGGCATAAACGCAAAGCTTAAACATCAACGCGGAAATCTTTCCCGCGGTAATTTCAGGATGAAAGAAAACGATTCTTTGATCGTTACTATCGACAATGTCAGAGAAAAAACAGGTATAGAAATTACTCTTGAAAAAGTAGAGAAGAATTCCGATAGGATCTATTTTAAGGTCAAAACTGTAGGGAGCGTGTCCGTATTCACGTTAGATGATGTGCAGGAAGCTTTTGAGTGCAGTGAATTAGTCCCTCTCGGCAAGCATAACAGGAATAGGGCGCGGGCGAACCAATGGTTTATCTATAATAATCCGCAGTTAAGCGAAATAGTCCCTGTCCCGGGCCGAAACCCCGCGGAAGGGCACTCTTTAGATACTACGAGCGGTTATTGGCGCGACCTCACGAACGCCGATCTTGAAATTATGAAGCGTCTTTACACAAGGATCTCTACGATCAATGTCCCCGACGAGATAGCCCGTTATTCGGATATCCCTCACTTAGGCGACATGTTTGACAGGCGGCGTCAGGAGATTGCCGGGGAAATATCCGGATTTCTCAAGGATTTGCCGGGCCGTTTAATCGAAGGCATATATTTAGCGAAAACCGGCATTAAGAAAAAAGAGCAGGCATTGGAAGATGGGGGAGCCGCAACAAGGTCCCGCGATATATATGTGCCGAAAAAACTCGGCGAATTAACCGAAGGAGAAAAGCAAAAGTTTGCTTCGTTCCTGCAGGAATATGTCCCCCCGAGAGACTGGGTTGTTCAAGTGATCGCGGGTGTTTTAAAAGAGTTAAAGCTCTCCTGCCGTAATAATGAAGAAAGATCCACTGAACTGCCCCGGATCTATGAAAGTATTGAGATGGGTAAATATAAATTGGCGCTTGCCTTATTACCGGATATGGATCATAAAGACGCGCGTGTTCTTTTCCCGGGTTCTGCTGCCGCCAGGGAAGGGATGTCTTGGATCATCTCAAGCTGGGATCCCCGGTCTATGATCGATTATCGTAATTTCTACCGGCTTAAGACTTTTGGTAAAAGAATGATGGTTGCCTCGGATTCCGCGCGCGTAGTCGTCAAAGCGCTTCTGAAATGGCAGATCTATGAGCAACCTCCGGCACGAGATAGAGAAGGGGCTTTGTTCACGCAGATCCTGATCCAGCTTAATTCTCCCGAAGAGCTGGTTAAGTTGATCGCGGGATTATTTTTAAGCAAAGAACATTTCAGGTATTACCAATTAGAATCCGTTATTGCTTCCCCCGCGCCGAATTTTGAGCTTTCAATATTAGCCGAAGATGATCCGGGGCTTATAACCCTGACAATTGCGGCACTGTCTGACCTGGGTATCAGTATGTTCAGGCTGGCTCCGCCGCAGAAGGATCCTGGGTTTTTGTCGTATGAATTTATCCTCCAGCCTTCCTGTTTACGGGAAAGTCCCCGGGAATATGAGGCCGATATACATAAGGCTCTTTCGGAAATAGATGGGATAACGTATGAAGTCCGTTTAGCCCCGACAATAGATATAAGCCCGCAAACAGAAGTAATTCCGGGGAAAACCCGGGGATCCTTAGAACGGCCGGCCGAAGAGTTATCTTTCATAAGGCCGGGATATTATTCTATTGGAATATACGGGGGTTTAACGTTAGATGAATGCTCGGGAATAATTAAACAGGTTAAAGAGGAAAAGTTTGCTTCTCTTGATGTTTTTGATCAACTTCTGCCTGTGTACGAAGGATGCGGTGTGCATTTTATAGTGCCGCATTCCCTGCCTGAAAAAGCAGTCCCTGCGTTTGTTTTCTCTTCCATGTTCGAAGGAAACACCCTGGTTATTGTATTTTCCTCCCGCGAATTAGCGGATGCGCTGGCGGATAGATTCCGGGATAATCTTGCCCAGGCATTAGGAGTAATAGTGTTCAATGAATACAGGCAGTTGCTTTATAATTGCCGCGACCATAAATCCTGGGCGGATGCTCAGCGGATGACCTGGCAGGAGATCAAAGAGGGATACCCGGTTATTACGGAGCAATTGGAAGGATTATTCATTGATTATTTCTGTGCGGTTACCGAGAAGATCATTCATAACCGCATGAGCCCTTTATCCTCTGACCGGAAAACCAGGGTAATAGAAAAAATAACTAAGTTAGCCAATAAGGGCGATCAGGTTGCCGTAGGCACTCTGAGCCGTCTTATCCCTGAACTCTTTTCATTATCTGTTGAGGATAAACTGTGTTTAGGAGATAGCGCCAGGAGCGCGCTGTATGTTTTATTGAGCCTGGGTGATCAAAGAATAGTGGAAATGCTTGAGCGGTTTATAGACGACGAATCGCCCCGGAAGTATTTTGTATACGATTCAACGTTAGATAAGAGTATCAGCTTGTTGATATATGCGGCCGGATACGGTAATACTGCGTCGCTCGCGGCGTTAGAGAAGAGGCTCAAGGCTTTCATAGATAGAGTGACCGGAGAAGGTAAACGAGAATTCCGGGTGGCAACCGCGTATCTGGCGCTGGCCGCCATTATATCAGAGAAAAATCAGCTTCAGATCACTCCGCATTTCCTGGCGTATTTTGATGGGAAAGAGGATTATTACTGGCATGATACTTCAGAGAGGGAATATACGATGCAGAAGCTTGCGGCCCGGGCCGCTGGCGGAGACCCTTTTGTAATGAAGTACGTGGAAGAGCAAATACTGGTTGTCCCCGGGCTTTCTCATAAAATAAAACAGGCCGCGATAAAGTATTGGAAGATGTTAGCATGCGCGGTTATTTCCGCCACCCAACGGAAAAGCCAAAATGCTCTTCTCCTTTTAGAAAGGGCCAGGCAGAATGAATTTTGTCATGAACAAATACGGGGGAAAGCGGAAGAGGCTCTTGCTGCTGCCGCGAAATCCCGAGAGAAAGAAAGTGCCTCTCCTCTTGGACCGGAAAATAAAACCGTTTCCGTTGAATCTCAAGAACCGCGGGCGACCGGGAAAGCTGTTAAGGAGAGGCTCGGTATTAAAGAAATAAGCGCGGGGATAGTATCGATTGTGGATACCCGCGCGGAAATCAATAAACCGGTGTTGGGCGCGGGAGAAAAATCTGTACAGCTTGCTCCGTTTGTATTCTTAAAATTTGCCGGAAACGATGAATTGCATGCCTTATTGGTGATCCCGTCGAATGCGGAGAGCGCGCATGTGTCTATCGAATGGGATAGGGAGGGCACCTTTGTTCAGTTAGGGGCGTTGACTTTCTTAAAATATCGCTCGCTTAAGCATCTGCAACGGTTGAAAGATTTATTAGGGGAAGAATTATTGCAGGAAGGGGGAGAGGGAATTATTTTTTACCCCGAGAATGACCCGCAGTGGGGCCAAGCCGGGCAATCCGCGATCCCAATCAGGAAAGGAACAAAAAGCAATCCGTTTATCAATGGTTTTACCGTTCCGATTATCGCGCTCATGCTTGGGCATGACTGGACTGACAAAGTTGTAGCCGATATCGGAGCGGGATATGGCATTTTAAGCCTTGTCGCGCTTCGGTTGGGAGCGAAGTTTGTTTATGCGGTAGAAAGGTCATATAACGCGCTTGAGAGGGCAAAAGAAATTTTGAGCGTTAACGGTTATTCCTGGCAGGGAAAAGTGGAATTCATTCAGCGTGAAATAGGGCGCGACGATAAACAGACCCTGGGGCTGCCGCAGGAAATCACTGCCACGATTGACGCTGTAGCCGGCAATATCGGCCCGACTTACGGAGCCTTGCATGAGTGGGTCATCGGTGCGGCCGGGAATTGGCCGAAATGCCGTTTGCTTATATTTGGCGGTTATGAATTGGCGCATGTAAGAAGTCAGGCGAAACTATTGAATTTGGCCGGGAAGGCCAATTTTAGCGGTTGCAGTGAGGCGGACTTTATCTATGTTTCAGGAATTGATATTCATGGATACCAGGTTTGGCTTTTTTCATTTGCGTTCGGAGCTGTTAAAAATTCCCTCGCCTCGCCGATTTCGAAAGGTTCCCATAACTTAAAAACGATTGACCCGAAAGAATTTCTTGCCGGGGCAAGAAAAGATGGCTTGCGCAGAAGCTATTGTTTGTTCGTCGATACAGTCGAGCAGGTACTTTCCGGTAAGGATCCATTCCGTTTTTATGTGAAGTGGAGGCTTAATGAAAACGTGCTGAAGGCATTGGAGCGTAATAACGTGGCAGGTTCGCCGGTAGATACTTTGGATAGGTCTCTTGCCAGCCTGGAGATCATTCTGGCTCAAGACCCTGAAGATTACCATACGATAGCTTCACTGGTGGAAATATACGAGCGTTTGTTCAGTTTTAAAAAAGCTCTCTCGCTGCTGAAAGCTTCAAAACATGATTTCCGTCTTGAAATCAGCCGTTTGCAGGAAAAGATCGATCTCGTCCAAAAGCTGGGGCGCGCAAAGGCCGGAGAAGAATATTCTTTAGGCGCATCGATATCCTCCGGGCAAGTTTTCGACCATCAGAACAGGGTATTTCGATTGAGCGGCATGTCGGTTGATAATGCGGCTCTTGCTTTGATCATGGAAAGCGGGCTTATGCCGGATAGGCAGCTGCGCATGCCTTCATCAGAAATGTTGCCTAGTGAACCGGGAATTCTTTTATATGCTTTCAATAAACCCGCATATTACGCCTGCAGGATACTGAAAGAAAGCCTCCGTGAGCACGGATTTGCCTCGGAGGCGCGGATGAATTCCTCTGAGAGTATGCGCGCGGTTGCTGAGAATATCGCAGAACACGGTTACGATGTCGTAGGATGTTCTTTCCATGATTATAACTTAGAAGAATTGAATGCTCTTATACGGGAAATTAAAACGCTGGGTATCTCTTCTGTTATTGTATTAGGAGGCCCTACGGTCACCAGGGGGCTTTTAAAGCTGCTGCCTTTTATCAACGAGTATCCGCGTTTAGCGTTGCTTTCCGGCGCGGGGGTGGAAACTTTGCCCTGTTTGATCAGTTTCTTGCGGGGAACGCACGGGAAATTCCCTGAAGCGAGTTTACTGCGCCTGCACGATCGCCTCATATGCAATGATTTTGTTACTCCCGCTGAGTACCGCAAGGTTCTTATTCCTCCGGTAGAGACCGCTCCTGCCAATGAGCAAAGCGCGCGTAATTACAATATCGTAACGTCTTACGGGTGCAACCGTGCATGCAAGATATGCAACGCGTCCCTGATGTTTGGGGGGAGCAGGAGCGTCACGCTTTGCGAAGTAAGCCATTTACAAGAACGCATTCTTGGTATGCTTCGTAATCATCTTCCTGTGGGCCCCCCTCTGATTTCGTTAGCATCATTGGCCGAATCTTTGCGGTCAAGGAGAGAATCGCCTCAACTGGAGGCACTTAAAGCGCGCAGGATCACCGTAAGATTCTGGGACGAAAATTTTCTTCTTTCCCGGGCGCACGCCGAAGCGGTCATCTCATTCATCGAACAGTACGATCTCGGCAGGTACTTTAGTTTCGCCATTGAACAGACACATTTAAATACTCTGCCCGATGATCCCGCGGCCTTAAAGGATTTTACAGGGAGAGTGGTGAAAAACGGGTTCTATCACATAGGCTTTGGCCTTGACGAGAATAGCCAACCGTTCCTTATGGATAAAGGCTACAAGGATATAGACGGTATCTTGAAGAAGCACCGCGTCTTGATGAATGAAGGGCTCTATCCATCCTATAATATTATTTTATCCACTCCCGATTCGCTTATGCCTAAGTTCGTGGAATCGCTGCTCCTTTTTTACCTTCTGCCTTTTAATTATTCGTCGAACCGTACACCGGGAGTGTTCATTTCTCCCGGCAGCCGCTATACCAATTATGCCTTTGCCAATGATCGCGGCCTTTTCTTGAAGGATATATCAACAAAAGAAATAAACGAATTCGGATATAGAGTCGCTGATCGGGCGCGCGTCGATCAGCGTTATGGGTCTATGCTTGCCTACGACGGAGTGCGTCAACTTTTGCCGATAGCGGATACTGAAGTGGAAAAGTTTGTGCATCGGTTGAATGATATGGATATCCGGCAAAAAGGCATCTATAGAGAAGATGTCCTTGAAATACTGGCTGATGAGCTGATCTCAACGTATCTTTACCGTGTCATCGACTCATTGAGGCAAAGGTATGGGCACGCGTGTGGCTCGGAGATGGGTTGTTGTATCGCGCTCATTGATGATCTTGTGGTTACGGGTGGGCGGGACGCTTTGCAGTCGGTGGTCGCAATACGCGAAGAGATGTATCAACTTGGATTCTATAGTTTTATCGACTACCGGGGATACCTCAAGGAACATCGTCTTTCTGCCGGGATGCAGTGGGAGCATATCCTTAAACAGCAAGGGAAAATTTCAGAGATGGACGCTTTGGAATTACGGCAGTTCAGTCAAATCGTCTTGCAGGATTTAAGAGATGACCCCGCGAATATTGCGCAAAGGCACCTGCTTCTTTCCGTCATAGGTTCGATGGAATCGGCGAATGTGGAAATAGGGGAGATGAAAGAGTGGTTTATCGAGGATACCTTGCAGTATCAGCCATTCAATCCCGTATGGCACATCGCCCTGGCTGAGCTGTATCTTATGCGTATGCAGGAGGAGGAGTTCTTGCGGTATTTCGCGCGCGCGCTTGCCTTGGATGAGGCAAATCATCATATCCGCACGCTGGCGGGAGCGTACCACGATTTCTTCCTTAAACAGGAAATAAAAATACCGGCCCATGCGGAAGGATCGTTCGCCGATTTTGTGCGCGCTGCCGCCGTGACGGGGTTTTCCCGGGGAAGCGTGAGAGTATCTTCATCTTTACCAGCCGCCTCGCCGCTGGCGCTCTCCAAGAGCGAGAGGGGAGAGGGGGAAAATGAGTTGGTGCGCGCGCAAGTTTTCCTGGCGAAGGATCTATTAAGCGCGTTCCGGGAGATAGATGATAAGCCGGTACTTACTTTCGTTTTTCAGGGCACAGATAAAGACGTGCGTAAGCAGGCAAAGCAAATATTCAGTTGGAGATGGTTCTTAGATCTTATGCTTGCCGGACGCTTAAAAGAATTTGCAGCTGTCCTGTTTATACGACGCTCGGAAAACGGGGTTTATTACGCCGCTGTTATTGACAGAATGTGGCGCATAAAATTCGGGCTCAACAAAATATTACGCTGCGAAATTGATATAGAAGACTATGAATTTGTCCTGGAGGTAAGCGCGTTTTCCGGTAAAAAGCTCATATACCTGCATGATATTTCACTCGGCCGGTCTGATCTTGTGATCGATAGCCTCAGGGGCAAAGGGTTAATGTCGCTTACCTTTAAGAATGCCGCTTCTTTCCTGGAAAAGGAATACCCGGGATGGGTGTTTGAGGCAAGGACCATCTGCAGCAGCAGCGAGGCGATATTTCACTGGCTCAAGAAATATTTTCGCGCCGGTCAAGTCGATAACTCGATGCTCTGGAGAGGCAGGATAGGGGTTAATCATGGATCATCGCCGATTATTCATAGATTGCCCCCTTTTAAGAAATTACCGCATCAAGCTAAGGCGCTGGAAGCGGTTAAGAAAGTTATTGATGCCGCATTACAAAGAGGAAAACTGTTGTTGATTATAGAAGGCGACTCCGGAGTTGGTAAGAGCTATGTCGCAAAACTGATTTATGATCTTTACCGGCTGCATTCCATCCGCCGCATAGAAAGAGACAGGTATTGCAGGTATGGGGTCGGCATAGATGCCATGAAGCTGGAATCAAACATTAATAAGGCTCTTAAGGCCGGGAGCATCGATTTCGTGATCCTTGCCGGGTTAGATTGCTCTCTCTATAGGGGCCTCCACGACAATGTTGTAATAATTAGAGTCGTTGCGGATAATGATTCAAGGCTTTTTTATCTAGAATGGCGTCGGAATACAACTCGAAACAAGCGTATAAAAAATATAAGCCCTGATGAGTTTATGCGGTTTAGATATGAAGAGAATGACGTAACTTTCGATTATGTTATAAATAATAGTTTACAATCATCTTCGCCGAATAAGATTAACGCTGCGGGTAATTCCCGTGATCCCTGGTTGAGTTACGAAACCCTGAACAGTTATTTAAACAGTCATTTTGGTAAAAATGGCAATGAGGATATAATTTACAGAATTAATTTAGAAGATGGGATCTTTGATATGGCTTTTACCTGCCATATCCAGTCGTTCGGAAAACGCCGCGCATATTGGGCCCATATCTGGGGGTATGAATATGATCTTAAGTATGGGAAACTGTCGGAATATAACAAGCCGGGTATGCCCTCGCCGTATGTCTATACCAAAACCATCCAATTAACACCCCTATGCACGTATGGAAAAACAACGGAGATCAACGCTTCTTGCGGATTTTTGATGGGCAAGGGTATCGATTCTTTTGTGACGCGCAGGTTGAACGATATTATATTTACGTATGGGGGAGGATATATTGAGGGGGAATCTGTTGTCAACCGCGCCACGCTTGAAGCGCTGCACAAAATGGTTGTTTTGCATAATGGAATAAGTGATCATCAGGAGATACTCAAGCATTGTCTGAAATACAGCGCCCTCTATGATCCCGCCGGGGATGCTTTTAACCCTGGCACGATGGACTTTATTCTAGGCCCAAGCATACGCTGTAACGGCAGCCAGTTAAGGATCAGGGACAGCTTTATTACCAGCCTGGTAAGGGCAATAAGGATATTAAATCGGCAATACGGTATTAACGCGAATGACATTAAATACGTAAAACAAGCCCCTGTTTTAAGGGTAATGGAGAAAGCCGGATACGTTGACCCTGTTTTATTGTTCCTGGACAAAGAAAATGGCCGTCAAGGTGAGGGTTCCGCTCAGGCAGAGATAAGGGTTCGGGCGAAAGCGGCAGCGCCCCGCGCGGCTTCGCCGCTGGCCTCAGGGCAAAGGCGCACGCCTGGATTAGCAGACAATACGTCTTCAGCTTTGCAAGCTGCCGGGTTCCCGTTACTAAAACCGGGTGTTTGTTTCCATGGCAGCGATAAATTCAGAAAGCGAGTAAGTAAAGAAATTTCCCGTTTATTTAGCCTTGGTTTATATGATGATATCGGGCGTTTGCCGGGGTACCAAATAGTTGAAAGAACAAAAAATGGATTAGAGGATTGTATC
Source organism: Candidatus Omnitrophota bacterium (assembly GCA_041650835.1). Taxonomy (GTDB): domain Bacteria; phylum Omnitrophota; class Gorgyraeia; order Gygaellales; family Profunditerraquicolaceae; genus JBAZTA01. The sequence continues at coordinate 751,677 of JBAZKL010000001.1, read as the reverse complement.
GCTTATGCGACGAGGAAATTAGGGGTTGATCTGCACGCTTTATTCTCATATGAAAAACTACGCGCGATCTTCCCTGAGATCAATTTGCGCGATGCGAAAAAGAATGATTTAGTAGCTTATATTCATGCGTCGGGATTTGTCGCTCACTGCGGGATATATCTCGGAGGCGCAATGGTCGAGTCAAAGATGGATAGGGCCCATGTTTATTCGCATCCTATCTGGTTTGTTCCTTTGATGTACGGTCAGCCAAGGATTTTCCGCTTAACGATATCTGAAGGAGTTTTGTCCGCGCGCGCGGCTTCACCGCTAGTAGAAAAAAGGAAAATAGTGATTTCCGGCCAGGAATTATTCCCCTTGATCGCCCCCACGGCGATTACGCATTCTTTCGATGAATCGTGTATTATCTCTCTTTCGCCTGAAGTCGCAAGCGAATTGACCGTAAGGTCAAGGACACAGTTCCTGATCTTTCTGCCGGGGGGCATAGAATTCTTGAAGGAATGCACTACTTTGGACAATGCCCGTAGAATGTTGCGGGAAATCGTCTTTGATGAAAATAGCGGTTTGGTTACCCTGGGTGAAAAAGGAAGTTTAACGGCACTCCCGAAAGCATTGCGTATTCCTTTTGTTGATTTGATTCACCAGAAGCTTTCGGCCCGGCGGCAGACAAGGAAATTTCTCGCGGTGGTCAATACCAGTAAAGCCATGACGCAGGAAGACGCAATAATGCTGGCGGGAGTCGGGGTGTATTTCTCAAAAACCCCTTACGTAAAGCTGGAGGTAAGAAATAGAGATGTAATGACGAATAACGCGGAAATGTTTAACGCCGTCAAGGCGCTGGTCGCGCTTAACAGGAATATCAGGATAATTCCCCTTATAGGCAAAGAAATTCTCGCGGAGATGCTGGCGGAATTGTTGGACATCAGCCAGGTTATCGCGTTACGCGTTGAATTAACGCGGCCTGGTTCCCATAGAGGTTTGGGGCTCCCTGAAGAAACAGATAAAGTGAAGGCGGTTATCGCCTTAGCCAGAAAAATACGTCCGGGTATTCAATTGATCGGTGAATGCGGGATCGGAGAGCCGCGGCATGTCCGCCAAATATTGAAAATGGGATGCAATGGCGTTTTAGTGAACGCGGCCATCACCCAGTCCGCGGATCCTGTCGCCGCAGCTATTGCGTTTAGCCGGGCGGCCTGCGGTAAAGGCAATAACCCTTTTTCTTCCGCGGCTTCAGGGCTTTCGAAGAAAATTAAAAGCTCGAAAAGCATAGAGATCGCCTTTGACGCGGATTTTGTTCTTCCGGTAGATCTTCTCGCTCAAGGAGCAAGCTTAGGGTATAAAAATAACAGGTTGTTGGCAAGCATTGACGGGGCGGCTGCCGTTGTTTGCCTGCAGGCGAATGATGACGGCCACGTCGGCAGCCAGAATTACGCGGCGGTGCATAACTATGAAGAATGTACCGGAAAAAGCCGGAGATCCGCGGGCTTGGATTTGGTTGAAAAGAGTTTAAAAATAGCGGAAAACGCCGTTAATGCCGCTGATTATACGGTCGTTAATCCTTTCGGTATCCGTGTGCAATACAGCTTTTATGTCTTTGCGGGTTTGAGATTGAATGACGAGCGCTTAGAGAAACAATTCATCAAGGTCCGCCAGGGCTTCTCTCAATCCGGCAGGGTATATGAGATCTTTGTGGCTGAAGGCGTAAGCGGCAAAGACCTGTTGGGCAGCTTGATCTTTATGGAGCGCCTTTGGGACCGGGATGCCGCCATAGCGGATGGTAAATTCTTTGACGAACGCTCCAGGATCGCGGTCCAGAGAAAGCTGAGGGAAGTCTTCGTGGCGCTCTATAAAGAGGAGATTGTTCCCGAATCCCCTAACGATGGCTTTTACTCGATAACTCCTCAGGTAAACAGTAATCAGAGCGGGTCTTCACTGCGGCCATGGAAAATAGAGGAAATACCGTATTCTTTCCTGACAGTTGTGAAGCATGAAAGAGGGAGCATAAGCACGTCTCTATATATGGCGGCGGTGCTTATAGCGTTTTTCTATACCGTTACAGGATATTTTGAGGATTACCAGGTTTTGTTAACCGCTTTTCTTGCCATCGGGGCGGGCGTCTTCTTTTGGAAGAAATTGCCTGGTTTGACGGCGAAGCTACACGATAAATATATGATGCCGTTTAATCCTCAAGCGGATATATTCTTGTGCGACAAGAAACAAAAGAAATTATTCAGATACCGGGGGCCGGCATATTATATTCACGGTTTTACCGCAGAAGGCAACCATACGATCAAAAACGGGTCATTAAAAGGCTTGATCCATGATCTATCGCGGGAGCAAAAACTAAGCAATCTCCTTATTATTTCTTGTAATCCTCAAGGTGGCTTATTGGGTGAACCGGCGGTCCCCGTTATCCACGCGCGCTCCATAATGTCGGTCCTATTTGATATATGGAGGCTTTTGGACCATCAAGGCTGGAGAAAAGGGACAATATTCTACGCGGCTGACGGTTTTTCGTTCGTGAACACCCGGGGAGAAGAAACGCCGCTGGAAGATTCTTTACGGGAAGGAACTTTAGCCGGCGCGTCTTCAGCGATCTATCGTCCGGGAAGTTATCCCGAACAGAGGATTGCTTTAGTAAGATCCTATTTAAAAGAACACGGGTTTATTACTGTGTTTCTTTATACGAGGCTTTTGCGGGAGAACCCTCAGATCCCCTGGGTAAATGCAAGCCAGCGGCGTTTGGATTTAAAGCAGTTAGCCGGAGAAAATAAAAATATAGTTGTTGAAAAAGGCAAGGATAATAGAAAAATTTACCGGTTGATCCCTGACAGCGCATCTTCGCCGGTTGAATATTCGCAGGTCAAGGCGTTAGCGGAGACAATTTGGGAAGCAAAGATTACGTACGGAGAATATACGGCTACGGCGACTTGTCGTGATACCGGAGTCGGATCTCAAGATGCTTCCACATGGCCGGCTCCTTGCCGGGATGAAGTGATCTTGGATATCAGTAAGAAAGAATTTATCAGCAGTGTGTTTATTTTAGCAAACACGCTGAATGATCCTTCAAGGGAGCAGCTGTTTGATCTGACGGTCGAGGCCATTGAAAAACAACAGATAACAATAGAGTATAGCATTATTAGATATGAGCCGGAAGGCGATCTTCAAATATGGCGACAGGATAGACAGGCAGCCTACGTCCCTTATATAAATCCTGTGGTGCTGAAGGAAAGAATCCGTGCGGCTCCAGCAGCTTCTCGAGAACCGGGAACATTTAAAAACGGGAGACCAAACTGGTATGATATTCTTAGAATGGGAGAGGCTTTGGAATTGATACAAAATAAATACAAATTCTGGTTGAGCCGTAATGCCTACGCGCGGCGGTGCGAAAGGGACAATACGGTATTGGGCTTTTATAACGATCTCCCGGAGAAATTTTCCGCATTAAGGCCTTTTGTAAGCTTTTGGCCGCGGCTCTACGGGCATATTTTCATTCCGGAAATCGACCCTAAGACCCGGGAAGACAATCAAGTGTCCCTGGCTTTGCATGCGGCGATTAAATTAATAGAGGAAGGGCTAATTTTAGATAATGAAGGAATTATAGTGTTGGTTGAGTCTTTAAGCCAGGAGTATTCCTTAGCGAAATTAAAGATCATTTTGCAAAAAGCATTGATCGCCCCCGGACCGGAAGGAATTATACAGGAAACTATTTATAAGTACAGAACAGCCAGAATAATAAAGCAATTCCGTGACCGGCAAAAGTCCCTTGGGGAACAGGAGGTCTTTTTTGAACAAAAGGTGGCTTGTATTATCGCGTTCTTGAATGATGCTTTGAAAGCGGGGTATGGTTTTAGCGCCTTGGATATACATGAGATCAGCGGGGAAACCTTATATGAAGATGCAAATATCGATTTTGCGGAAAGAGCTCAAGTGGAGGCGGATATTTTTGCCGCGGTTTCTTTGGGGAGTTCTTCCGCGATTGCCGCCAGTAAGTCAGGTCAAAAAGGGCTTTATAGATCTTTACATGCAAGGGGAGATGGTTTGGGGGCGCTGGTCTGCGCGCGGACGTCTACTTCTGCCGGCAGTTCGTTGGCGCAGTCGCGGGTGGAGGAAGCATTCAGCAACTGGCAGTCGCTTATTGAAGAAGGCAGGTGGGATGAGGCGCGTAAAAAAGGCTTTGAATATTTCCCGTCACTTTCTTCTCCGGAGGATAAGATACGCAAACTGCACACATGGTTGAGGCTTTTTCGGGGATTGCTTGCTTCTGAGGGAGAAGACAGGCTTGCTGCCTGTCAGGGACTCACCGTTGAAATGTATGAAGACCTGGGTGCTCTCGGTTTTGCCGTTAGAGACTTTGAGCAGGCTTGGTTTGCATTATTCGAAGCAGCGGTAAGTGAGGGGGAATGGCTGCGCGCCTATGATATTTGGCGCGATATGCTTTTCCTCGATTTGAGCGCGGCGGCAATCCGTCAAAGGGAAGAACTGTTGTTGCGTATTATCGCGGTATTCCCTGAGCTTGCCGAGGATCCCGTCAGGCTTATCATGGAAGACCTCAGTAAGATACAAAAGAAGATTACGCAAAAGCAGCATCAAAAGTTGCGGGATTTTGCCGACACGATCGCTAAAGATAATAAGGCTGGATCGGCATTGTCCGATGATCTTCTGGGTCCTGATTATGAATGGAAAATACGCCTTGCTGATGCCGGAGACTTGGTAGAGGGGCAGCTTGGTACTATCAGGATACTGCCGCAAAAGGCGGAAATCGATGTGGTTATCGAACGCTTGCGTAATGCCGGAGCGTATTCCACTTATTATAAGCTTATATTATTCAACGCTTCTGATAAGAGCCAGTCCGGATTCCTGTATTTCGAGGACCTGTTCTCGGAAGCTAAATTGCGTGTGTTAAGAGTTTACTTAGATCAAATCTGGCGGGGCAATGATTATATTTATCTTATGATCAATGTCCTTATGGGCGAGCTTATTTCCGGAAGGAACGCCTTCGAGGTTGTCCCGTGCGCTTTAAAGGCGCTCCCGGTTTTGAGCAAGGTCTTTAGTAAATACGGCTTTGTATATCGGGGATCTTTGGAGAGGTTTATTCTGGATGTTGATACCGGTGACTGGGAGCTTTATTTCAGGAGAATAGGCCCTGCTGTAGAGAAATTTGAAGGGTATTATAAGAAAGGGAAAGGACGATCATCATCTCCGCAGGCGACCAGGCTTTTTGATGTTTCTCTTAGCAGCAAAGACAGAGATATTAATGGGGATAAGGGAACAGGTGATAGCGTTTCAGGGGATGAGCAAAAGATGATCTCTTCCTGGGAAACGCCTAATCATTTAGGGTATATGAATACCGATCAGTCAGAAGCGATAAGGGCGGCATTGTTTAATATCCTTCCCCGCGGGACGGGCGTTATTGAACCGGTGTATCTTGATCTCATGAGCGGAGCCAATACTTATTTCCCCAGAACGCTTAACGGTAAGATTACCGGGATAGGATTAAATGAATTAGAACTGAAAGCTAATAAAAGTTTAAATGGCGGCTATATTCTTCAGGATTTAAATACTGATCCGTCATTACATTTCCCCGAGAGAAGCATAGCGGGTATTCTCATGGTCAATGGGATCGCTTACGTTAAGCTTGCCCGTGAGCTTTTTATGGAAGCCAAGCGAGTGCTTATGCCCGGTGCTTGTCTTGCCGTAGTCTTTGACCATCGGTCTGCCCTTCAAGAAAGAAGCCTCCCCTGGCAAGCCGCATCGAACAAGAGAGAAAGAATTGCATTAGTAAAGAGTTACTTCGTTAATGCCGGTTTTGAACAGGGCATTAATGAAAAAATGATCTATGATTGGCAGGGGTATCCTACTCCCTATCATGCCGTATTTGCCCGGAACTTGGGTTCATCCCCGATCATGAGCGGCCAAACGCAATCAGGGGCAGGGAAGCTTTCTTTGAACGACGTAAAAACCGCGTTAAGAGAGCTTAAGAACTACCGGAATAGGCCGTTGTATCAGGAGGCGCGTTTGGACAGGGTGATATCGCAGATCGGATTGGATGAGCGTACCTTCGCGCTGATCGATTTGATCGGAGAGATCAGGCCTGATTCGAATGAAGAATTAACCAGCCTTAAAGTCGCGGCGGAAGCTTTTGGAATAAGCGCCCTGCAATGCGCATTGCCTTCTTTTCAGGCGAGTGGCTTTCCTAAGAGCTATATCCATTCGTTTGTGGAAGCTTATTTGCTTCTTAAGCACGACGATCCTCTCGTGCTCTCTACGGTTGATTATCTCAACGATCAAAAGAAGAAAGGTATATTGGGTGTTTTTGATATTACTTCTCTTGCAAAAGCTGTTGCCGCGGCGGGAGGAAGAAAAGAGTTGGTTGAGCCCCTGCTTAGAGAGGGCATCCCGGGTATTTATTTAGCTGATTGTGTTATGGCAGGTGATTATTTTACGGGTAATGACCATTGCGGGTTGCGGGATAGATACCAGCTTTTACATAATACGGAAAAAGGGTATTTCGCGGAAGCATTGCTGAGGGACGCCTCTGTGGATAAAGTTTTTTTAAGAAAAGCAATAATGTTCAGAGAAAAACATGGTCTTCCCTGGCAGAGCGCCGGCATTTTAGCTGAAATAATATCAAACAACCAGGAGGATACGCAAGCTTCTGGCGCTTTTTGCCGTATTATGAAAGCCCATAATCCGGTATATAATTTTAAACCCGTTGATTTGAGGATTATATATGAACAATTACGATCCGGCTCTGATGAGGGCGTGATCGATACTTTGTTGCAGTCCAGGATAGATTTGGCTGATCTGGCGGTTATTCTTAGTTATTGTAAGGCCTTGGGCTTGGAGTCCGCAGTTAAAGATCTTAATATGCATGATCAAGGAGATAAGCAGCGTTCAATCAATGAAATTATCGCCTTTTTAGGCAGTGTCAGAAAAAGCGGTATTTTGCAACCGGTTTTCCTTTCTTTGCTGGCCAGGTATGTGCCGCTTGAAGAGCTATTAAGGATCACGCATCAAGAAAGGCATGATTATTCAGAAGAGATATACGCGGGAGAATTAGAGGCGCGGGTTGTCCCGGGAAGAGAAAAAAGACAGATCAGGTTCATACTTTTGCCTAAAAGCGGCAGGATGAAAGAAGCAGTGCGCGGCATGAGGGAGAATAAGATGTTTTGGGAGCATACCTATAGCGCGTTTGCCTACCTTTTGGTTGAGAAGAATGCCGCCGGGAAAGTAATTTCCTCGATACAGAGCGATATGTATAAATTGCTTCCTGTGGAGATGAAACAGCAATTCTCTGATTGGCCGAAACAGCTTCTGCGCGCGTTCCAGAAATATGCCGCCTGTCAGGGATGGCAGCGTATTTATATCACTCCGGTAGAATACCAGGTAAAGAAGTGGACGTCCCGGGGCTATAGAACGCCTCCGCATATCCTCCACGCGTTGTATACAAAATTGCCTTGTGACTTGGGATATTGTTTAACAGATAGCGATACTATAGCTATAAACGGCTATTCTTCAAATCTCTTTTGGGTGAGAAACACTGCTTCTTCTGCGGTTACAGACGGCGGCCTGGCGGCTGCTCCCCGGATGTTCATCGATATCCCCGGCCTTGAAATCAAGCATAATAATTTCATCCTGACATTTAAGCTGGATTATGGAAGGCGCTACCGTATCTTTAAAGACGGCCGTTCCGCGGGAACTTTTTACGCGCATTTTACTGATAAGGAATTGATTATTGATAATATCGATATTTATGAGAATCAGCAGCGTAAGGGTATCGCGAAATCTGTATTACTTGGGTTTTTCGAATCCTGCCTTCAGGTCTCACGGCCACTGGTAATTTCTGATGCCGGATGCGCGGACAGGATCTATAAGCTGGTGAGAGCTTATTTCGCCGATCATCACAAACGCATTAAGGTCAAGAATGAAAACACCGATTACGTTGAAGTAGCATTCGATACGGCGCTGAAGTCTATTACCCCTGTATCTTCTGTCATGATCATTATTTTTCCTCCCGCCAAAGATCCATCTGCTCCTGTTTGCACTTCGCCCCTCGCTAAGAGAGCGAAAAAGAATAAATTCATTCCCCTGGATACTATTGAAAGAGTGGCAGACATTTTGTCCTGCTCAAAAGATTTGTCGCGGCAGGCCTGTGAGGTCGCCGTATCTTATTTCATCGATAAAGATAAGCAGTTTTGGTATTACGGGATCAGAGGAGCGATAAAAGATGCAGAAGGAAGGTATCTTGTCCCCTATTCGTATATTACGGATGATCGAGAGATGATATCTTTCATCGGCTATAACAATACGGCGCTACGGTTTTTCTTCGTTGATCAGCAGCTTTTGGTTATGGAGGTATATCCGCATGACCGAGGTAATATTGTATATCCTGCCCATGAGCAGTTATTGTCTTTAGTTGAACATTATCGTGACAGCATCGATAAAATAATCCGGCCCGGAGGGGTTTCAGGAGCTGACCTGAATAACTTATTTTGGGCCATTCCGCAGGAATTGCGGATCTTGGCTGAAGATGGAGCGGCGCGCCTCCTGCATAAAGATGAGATGTTCATGATTATCTCTTTAGCCAATGAATCGCTGCTTGAGAAAGGTTTTTGTCCGAATGACTCGATGGAGCGGTATATGATGGATGATTTTGGGGCCATGGATAGGAATGGAGGCATCGGTACGAGACTATGTTTGGAGGGGCGGATCGAGGACCATCGCTGGCTTTTTGACGCCTTGTCGCTCGAGGAGGATGAGTTTGTGATATTTTTAGCGCGGGACGCGATCAGTGGATTTGAATTCTTGCATTACCTTGATAGTTTTAAAGGCAGGAAAAGAAGTGGTATAGTCTACCAGCCCGGCCTGCCTGCGCATTTTAATTATAGTTGTTATCGCTCGACCGAAAGCTTGAGCCATTTATTAGAAACAACGGGGAGGATCTTTTATGAAACAAAAGCAGAATTAAATGTTCCTCAGCAGAGAGAATATTACGGGGGGGTTGATGAAGCCAACTTTGACCGGGAACTTTATAGGGAATTTTCCCGTATTTTCAAAGAAAAACTGATATCCGTGATCGAGTCAGATGATCTTATCATGCAGGAAGCGGAATTCATTTATAAACAATGTAAGGATATAGGAGCGCTTAACTATAAAAAGATCAGGATAATAGACCTTCATGCCACCGGCAGGACTATCTATTATATTAAAACGGCGCTTGAGTATTTCGCCGGAAAAGATGAGTTACCGTTTGAGTCAGTCGACGGTTTTGTAGGTTATGGCAGGGGAGAGAGGGTCGGCTTACCAAAGATCAGCCATCGCTTCCCCAAGGTAAAGACAGGATTTTGTGATATTGAGTGGCCGTTTTACATGGAAGAACGTGATCTGGAAAGCGGGGCGATCACTTTTTATCCGATGCGTTCCCGTTATTTAATGGCCCTGCATATATATCACAGCCTGCGGTTATACAATGAGGCGGTGCACTATTACCGGGAAAAAGAAGGATTGGCTATCCTTGAGACGGCGCAAAAGGCCCTTACGGTCGCCCCGCGCAAGAAAAGGATAACGCATATCAGGGGCAGTAACCGGGTTTTGAAGGTCAGCAGATCGGAATTTTTGAGGAGCTACCGCAAAAAAGAATATTTCCGTTGCGGGTTCTTCGGATTTGAACGGCAGGCAGTTTATGGCAGGCTCAATGAATGGTTTGGGGAAGGCGGTTGGGAGATCCTGCATCATATTAACGGTAAATTTGTCTCTGTGCGCGAGGCTTTAGCATTATATGAGGATGCCTATGTTGAATTCTTCAGGAATAATGTTGATGTCCTGGAATGGCTGGTAGGTGTTGCCCGGGATGTATACGATAATAATGTGACTAATATCGAAAGCGGTACAGATTATGAACATCAGGAAACTTCCAGCCACCATTTCCAGGATATCGCCATCCGCAGGGCGCTCATGAGGCTGGGGAAAAGTTTCCAGGGGGACAGATTCATAGAAGTCAGAGGGCTTATGTCAGAGGGGTATCATTTGAACCCCGGTGTTATTATCTTCCATCGTCCTGAGCTCATACTTCGTCCTCAGCTTAAAGGGTGGTGGATGCCGGGGTCTATTGAATCTTTTTATCAGAGTACTAAAGTAATTGTTTTACGCGCACATACCTCTGCTTCGCCTGTTTTGCCTGTTTCTTCAGGCTTTGCAGCAAATCGGCAGAACAACTTGCTCAAACTTCAGGATTTTCTTGATACCTGTCCATTGGCTCAAGATCCTGTTCATACGTATCCGTTATTTGTGCCTCATCCGGATGGTTCCAGGTATTCTTATAACCTTAACCGGGGGGTACGTATCAGTTTAGAAAGCAATAAATATATGCTGCGGGGTTGTTTAGATGAGCTTTCCCGGGCGGCCTTAGCGGGACTTTTTAACGATTATCTTATCTCCATCAGGTCATACCTGCAAAACGCTCCTCCGGAGAAATTCACCGTGGCAGTCACTGAGAAGAGGTTTGATCTTCAGTGTTCCCCCAATACAAGGTTTGCTCCTGTGGCCGCGATTTATAGCCAAAGGAGGGTTCCCCTTATATACATCCATCCATGTTTCTTTAATCTCGATCCTTTTATTCAACAAGATATTTCCCGGTATGTGCTCAATTATGCCGGCGGCCGTAGCCTTCAGGATGCGCTCAGGGCATCTGTCGCCTATTTCAGCTTCAACCCGCAGCAGGCGCGTTTTTATCTGGAGGCTGCCAGGAGAAATAATCTTGTGGTAGGCGCTGCATATGCCGCATTACTCAAAAGAATTGTTTTATCGTCCAGGGCTTCCTCAGCATTGGTCAGTCCCGCTGATATCGGCTCACTGCCGGAAGCATTGAGGTTTTTGCTGTATCAATTCGATATTCAAGACCGGGACATCATTTTTCTCAAGGATGCGTTTGTTAAATTGATGAGGCAGCACAGCGGCCAGGGCCAGTCGTTAAAAGGGATTGCCCGCGCGCTTACGCAGATACAACAGGGCAAGGGTGTTATTCCTTTCCGGCTCAAAGATGTCTATTTTGTGGCGCAGATGGCTTTGCGGTTCCCTGAGGCACTCTTGAACCCCGAATATATGAAGACAGTTGTCGCTCCCGTCCCGGGCATAGTTGTCGTGATCCCCGCCTTGCCGTTTGCCGATGAGGGCAGTCAGGTGTTTGCTTTCTTCTCGGAGGAAGAACCTCCGTTATGGAACAATACCGGCGCTTTAAGGCAGCATATCCCCCGTGCCATTTACTATCTGAGATTCCAGAAGCAGGCAGAGAGTTTAATAGTGACAGAGATACAGAGTGACCTGGCAACACACTTAAGGAATAGCTGGAAGAAACTTTTCAAGGCATGGCCTGAACAGGCGCTGGCGATGTTAGAGAATTATGCTTTAGAAAATAAGATACCGGATATTTTTGTAACTCCCGCCGCTCATCAAAAAGATAAATGGCCCAATATCCCTGAACACGCAGCCCGGATAATTTATGATGAAGCCGCGCGTAATCTGGGATACGTCCCTGTTTCGTTGTATCCCCAGAGCATTATAGAAACGGCCGTCTTGCTCCAGGCATGGTATAAGAAGATCATTCCCGGCCCCAGCGCTTCCGCGATAGCTTTAAGGGCCGGCTTTTCCGGTGAGGATGACGGGAGGCATTCATTAAAAGAAAAAGTGCGTTATTTTCATACGCGCGCCTGTCTTGAACTTTTGGGTTCTTCATCTTCCTGTAATGTTACGCAGGAGACTTTGAAGAAATTCGAGATGGTCCTTCAGGGGACATTAGATCCTTTATCAAAAGGCCATGTGGCGGGGGGCCGGGGCGCGTTTTTACCGTCTTTGCATGGGCTGGATGATTTGGCGGGTGCTTTAAGGTCGGTTGGGGTCGGACCGGGAAAAAGCCTGCTTGATTTAGGAAGTGGAGACGGCAGGGTTGTATATCTATCCGCGCTTTTAGGCGCGCAGGCAAAAGGAATAGAGTATGATTTTGGTTTGTATAACATAAGTGTCCATCCGCGGGTGAGCGCTCAATTAGGCGAGATCCTTGATTTAGGCAAGGTTTATTTTGTCAGGGGAGATTTCTTAAAAAGCCAGTTGAGCGGTTTTGACTTTGTGTATTATTTCTGGGCAGGTTCGACAAATACCGCGGTGATCGCCAAGGCGCAGAGAGAATTAGGGCCGGGAAGTAAGCTGATAATTTATGGCGCTGATGAAAGTATTTATTGGCAGGTCCGTCAGGGCTCATCATTAGTTTTAAGCGCTGGTTTCAAACAACTGCTTGACGGGCATTTAAGGGTTTTTGAGAAACCGAGGGCAGCTTCCCGGTCTTCATCGGCGGTAAGGTGTGATGCTAAGATGTACGCGGATGACGCGCTCCATTTAGTCCCGCACGCGGCGGCGTATTACCGCCAGGGGCAATCCGGGGAGCAGCTTCTTAAGATGCCGGAGATATCCCCTGAAGGGCAACGGTTATTGGAAAGGCCCGGATTGAGGGAAGAAGGTGTGTATCTATTGCAGAAGAAGCTGTGGCGGCAGAAGGGGCGCGGCTTTGAAGAACCTGATCCGATGCTTCGTCAATTGATCTGGGATAAACTTCTCCAAATATCTTTCAGGAATGAAGGATTTATTAAGAGGCATGAACGGGGTTCTCTGCCTTTTACCATAACCCGGCAGCTGCTGCGAGAGCTGGGGCATGCGGTGATATCCGGAACAATGCCTCAGGGCGGCTCTCTTTCTATGGGCGGGTATGTCTTTAAGTTCACGAAGTATGGCGGGTCAGCTTATGAGTTGGAAATAGAAGGCGGCATCCTTAAGCGCGTATTCTTTTTTAAGGACCATTGCCTGGAAGAATTTCTTCAGGTAACTGATAAGTATACAGGCGAAGTCATTGATCTGCATTGCGGAAAGATCCCTCAAGAGCGTTTCACCGGATATCAAGATGCGGTGATCGAGGCATATTTGGGCATGGATGGAATATTGGATCTGGCGGGCAGGCGCTGGGCAAAGTTCGGCGGCAGGTTTGCCTATGAAAAAGTAAATGTTTATGTTAAGGCCGGATTGGTGAGGCGCTGCTGTTCATGGGAATCAGGGCTGAATGAAACATTTTCCCTCATTTGGGACGCGCGTAATGATACGTATATTGATTGTTTTTGGTCTACCATAACCCGTCAAAAGTTGAACGCTTTGGCCGGTTACCATCAGATCCACGCGTTGCGTTTAAGCAAGGACGGTTCTTTGGCTTTAGGAGGTGAAGAATGGATGAATTTCGGAGCGGATTATTCTTATCGTCAGGCAGATATCTTTGATATCCGTAATCCCAGCGGTAAAAAAGCCTTTATCTGCGGCGCCAGGGTCTGGGATAACGGCATTAAGGCCCAGAAAATACTCTCTGGTGTTTACGCGATTAAGGCGGGAAGCCGTCCGCAGGATTTCGTAAAGGGGGAATTATTGGCTGTCTTTGAGAAATGGAGCGACAAAAAGATGTCTAAGCTGACCGCGCAAGATTACATTATTTCCCCCAGGACGTTAACCGCCGACGGAGTCCTGGAATTACAGGGTTTTCTTGCCTCTTTTTCAGATGATTTCTTCGCTTCAGCCGAGGTTGAGGTGCTGGTGATCGCAGGGGAAAAGAAACTGGTAAGGTTCATAAGCGATAATCGCGGCCTGCCGGTATTTGATAATGATGACTTACCGCTTGTGATAGACCTTTCTTTAGGCATTAAGGCCCAGTGTTTTGAAAAAGCCCGTGCTTATCAGGTTAAAAGGCTGTCTTTAGTGCGTTCGTGTTTCGTTCAAGCTTTAGCTTATTATGAAAATGCTGATATAAAAAATGCAAGGGAGGCTTTCGTTAAGATAGGGAAGTTCTTCAGGCAGCGAAGGATCGCGATAAACGGGGAAGGTGAGCTTGCTCATCAGGCAAAAGCAATATTGCGTTGGTTGCGCACTATCGGGAGTTTGCGCCGGAAACTTTCTTCTTTTGAAGGAGCTGGTGTCCCTGCTTTGATGGGATCATTGGATGTTCTTGAATTTCATTATTTTGATCCGGCAGCCGAGGGCCGTTTGCGCGAAATCGAGCGCGTGGTCATGGATATGTGGAATGATATGGAGATGGCTGATTTCTGTTATCGTCAGGCAAAGAATCTTATCCGTCAGGCAGTTACCGTTGAAGCGCTGCACGCTTTGTCCTGGGATAATCTAAAAAGCGCTGACCGGGAAGAAATCGAATTATTACGCAAGGCAAAGCGTAAAGAAATAATCCAACGCATTTCGCGGGAGGCCCAATGCCGGATCAGGAAAATGATCCGTTCCATAAAGGATGTTGCTCTGCTGGAAACGGTCACTTTCGATGGCCTGCTTCCGGGGGTTCAAGAAGAAATGAAGATCCTCTTAGGCAAGAGGACCTCGTATTTAAGAAATATTTTCGAGAGGGAGTTATTTAAAGAAATAAAGAAACAGATCAGGCTTGCCGAGAGTAATCAGGAACTTGAAAATATCGCGATACCCGAATTATCAATTGAATACATTGAGAAGCTGGAAGAATTATCGCGCCGCAGGTTAAACAGTCTCTATAAGTCGGCGAAGAAGCAATTATCTCCGTCGGCAGGAGAGCCGGCGGTAAGCGGTTATCAGAGCTTTAAGGGAAAAATGCTTGAATTCAATAAGGGGAACGGGAATGCCTCTGAGCATGAGGTGAGCGCTGCCGATTTAAGGCAGCTCTGGAACTTGATGAAAGAAAGCGGCGATCAGTCCGCCAGGGATACGATCGTCGGGTATTTTCTTCCCCGGATATACCGCGAAATAGACGGAAAGCATGATTTTTCCATGTTCCTGAGAAGAAAAGAAGCGTCCGCGGATTATTTTAAAGACGATAAAAGCGGGGAAGCTATTTTAGCGCTCATTGAAGCAATAGATGCCTGGAGCCTTCAGGAAGAAAGCGATTTAGAGGAATTCGTTTGGGAAAGGATCCTTGCGGCTATATGTAAAGAGAAAGGAAGCGCTGATCTTCTCGATCGTAAGTTCATGCTCGTTTCCACCGATGATTCGCGGGGACGCGGCCAGAGTGTCGCGCGCACATCCGACTGGGGAGACAAAAGATTTTTAGTTAATGATTCCTTGTCCGATCCCCACGCTACGGGCATTCCCGAACGTTTGATAAGGATGCAGGAATCTTTGCGCGCTTTAAACTCCGGGGCATACCCTTGTCTGCCGGAGTTGGGGGCGTTTGAAGTGCCGCAAGAGCGTTTATTCAGCCGCGAGGAAAAGAACGCGCTCTGCGCCGATCTGAAAGGATTTATGGTCAGCCGGCAGTTGGTCCCGCCGTGGCTTGATACGTTCGCCCTCTGGATCATGGGAAGCTTAGGCAATATCGGTTTAGCCAGAAAAGGGGTAAGCGACCTTAATCTTATGCTTTTGGCGGAAACGGAAAGAGAAAAGCTGGTGGAGGCGGCGCATTACATGCGCGAAAAACTCACCGGATATGTTTCTGAAAATAGCGGGAACGGGATTTCCCTGACCGTCGGCAAGGCTGATGATCTTAAGGACACGCAGAGCTACTCTCCTGATTTCGCCGAGCTTCTCGCCCGCCATAATGTGGGCAACCGGGAGAAAGGGTATTTATCGCTGGAGCTGTTCAGCGTCAGTGATTGCGCGCAATTGAAGATGCGCGGCATGTACCGGGCGCGCGTCCAGATCCTGGAGAACGTATATCAGTTAGGTTCAAACGGCATCCTGGTGATGGAGTCAACGCCGGGGGTAAGCAGGCACATGGCCGATAAACTTATCGGCGTCACCTCTGAGCCGTCCCTGGATTATGTTTATTTTATGCATGAATATCTGATCAGGTTCTTTATCAGCCAGGTGCTGAAAGTTAAAGAGGAGCAGGATAAGCTTGCCTCGAGTTCTCCCGTTTTGCTCGCTCCCGGCGCAAGTATCATCGATTTACAGCGCATGCTCTGGAAGGAGGAGGAGCTGCATAAGGATTTTGTTTTGCCGCAGGATGACCGCGAATCGCGTTTCTTTATATGGAGAAAGCTTTTGTCCCGATCTTTCGGCGATGACGCGCTTGTGCGGTATCTTGACCGGCATGACCTGCCGCGCTCAGTTAACCGTAAAATGCTTTGTGCGCTCGGGCATGTGGTGATCCGAGGAGCTTTGGAAGATAGTTTTAAGCTGCGTATCGGTGAATATAATTTTGGTTTCCGGGGATATGAAAATTCCGCCTATGAGCTTGAAGTGGATAAAGGCGTTTTAAAGCAGGTATTTTTCTTTAAAGACCACACGCGGTTTGAATTCTTCCCTATTATAGATAATCAGACCGGGGAAGTGATCGATGTACACCGGGGTACGATCGTTTCAGATAAATTCATGCGTTACAACGATATTACAACCTTTACTTTTCTGGGGCTTAAGGGGCAACTGCGTATCGGCGGCAGGCGGCCGAATATCCTGGGCGACCGTAAAAAGGGGAATTGGAGCTGGGCATCCTTCGGCGAGGAATACAATTATCAAAAAGTGAAGCTTCTGGTCAGGGATGGATTGGTATCCTGGTGTTCTTCGCTGGAATCCCGCCTTGATGAGCCGTTTATCTTGATCAAGGATAAGCGCCTGGATAAATTCATTTCCTGCGTCTGGGGCCGTTTTCTTGAGGAGCATTTGAACCGATTACATCCCTGGCATGAGATCCATCAGAAACGCCTTACGAAGCGGGGGCTTTTGATCATCGCTAACCGGGTAAGAATGGATTTTAGCGCCGAGTGCGGCTATGAACTCGCCTGTGTGGATGGCATTCTGAATCCTTCTCATAAGAAAGCTTTCCTGGTGAGCGCTTACGCGAATAAAAAAGACGGGTCAGTGGCGCGTAAGAAATTGCATAAACTTTATGCCCTTGATAATCGCTTTAGTCCAGATGATTTCGCGGCGGGAGAATTAGTTGAGGTTTTTGAACGCTGGAGTGAAAATCTGGAGGCGCAGGCTGCAGGCGCCCTCAACGGTAATTTTATCGTTCAGGGGATTACAACAGATGTTAACGGCCGTTTTTGGTTCCGCGACTTCGACCTTACCGCGGAGCATCTTACCGAAACAGCAGTCGCTATTCTTGCCTGCGCTAACCGGATAGCGCGTATCCGTTACCTGCGTGATAAATGCGGTGAGCCTGTTTATGGTACTGACGGCAGGCCTTTTGTAGAGATAGATTTACAGGGAGGCAGTCTCAGAAAGCAGCTTGGGGAAAGATCTCAAATATATCAGTCCTTCCATATGCGGCGTTTAGCCGGCAGGTACCGCCAGGCAGTTGCCCTGGTAAGACAGGATGATTATCCCCGCGCGCTTCATTTCCTTCATGCTTTGAAGAGCAGGCTTGAGACGGAGAAAATCCGTGTTTTCGGAGAGAAGACCGTTGCCCGCCGGGCTGATCGTATCCGTTCCTTGATAGTAGAGGTTAATTCGTTGCGCCAGGGCATAGGCCGCATGAGCCCGGAAACAGCAAAAACACACGAAGAAGATTTTAGAAATGTACTGTTGTTCTTCTTGGACGGCGGCCGCGCCTCCTCAGGGGATTGCTTGCGGTATTTGTACCGGATTCAGAGGGATCTGCTCCGGAAAGAGGCAGTCCGTCGCAATCGAATAAGAGTTATTTGCCAGGAGATCCTTCATGCGGCGTCTTTAGAAGAGCTGGAAAAGATCGCGGTTACTGATTTTGATGATCCGACGTCGGCAAGAATATTACGCGTTAAGGATATTAAACGAAAGAAATTAGCACAGGCTCGGGAGCAGCAGCTTGTCCGGCACTTGCGGGAAGAGCTTCGCCGGGCCCATACGCTTCCCGCGCTGGAAGAGCTCAACGTTGACGGCTCAATAGGAGAGCCGCGGCGAGGTAAAATAGTCGATCTTATCGCGGCTAAAAAGCGCGAACTTTATCTGAAGCAATTAAAAGTAAGGATCACCGGGGCGCGCGGTATATCAGAGCTTACGGATATGGTAGATACTATGGATAAAGTAACTTACCCGGAGGTCGCCTTGTATCAACAGAGGCAGGCAGCGCGGATCAATTCTTGGGGGAAGCGGCGTAAATATCCTGATTTAGAATCTACGCAAAGAGCATATTATAGCCGCGCTCCTGAAGACCGTACCCCTGAGGCGCTTAAACGTAAGATCGCTGAGGGAGGAGATTGGTGCCTATATGATGCGGCCCGCAGGTACGGAATTCTTGAGAGTCAGCCCCGTAAGGAGAAAGAGCCGATCGAATTGACCGGGCATCAGAAGTTCATGCTTAAGCTGTGGGACTACTCACAGGAAAATGAGCAAGTTGTTCCGGGAATTGACGCGTATGACGTCAGTAAGTCCGAACTCTGGTATATGATGGTTGAAGACGGTGATGAAGCGGCCCAGGAAAAACTTCTTCAGTTATTTTTGCCGGCCGCGTTCAGATTGATGAAGCAGTTTAGCGGCGTGGACCCGCTGAACCGGATTGTTTCGGCTGAACGGTCTTTTTACAGCGATGATCTTATGGGGACGGCGATTAATACGGTCTTGGAAACGCTCAAGAGGTGGAGCCCTGATCTATGCGTTAATTTGGAGGATTATGTCGAGCAAGAGATGCTTATCGCCGTGCGCAGGGAAAGGAACCATCCGTTAACGAATACGCATGTGACTATTTCTTTTTCCGCTCCTCATAATAATAAGCGCGATACCGGGGATGTGAGCGGCAAGAACGCCTCCGCGCGGCGTTACAATCAGTTGGAAGACAGTCTTTCTGAAAACAGCGTTCCTGACCCGGCGGAGCGTTTTACGCGCATGAAAGCATTCCTTGACGCGGTCCTTGAACGCGATTATCCGGTGCCTGAATCCTGGGAGCGCGATGAATTATTGGAAATTTTGTTCAGTAAACAGGAGAAGGAGTCTTTCCGGGACGCGCTGCGGGAATTTATAATACGGGAAAAACTACTGCTTACTTCTCTTGAGCCGTTTTCAGTCTGGATGGTGGGAAGCATGGGTTACCTTGGGCTGGCGCGTAAAGAGATAAGCGATGTTAATCTTTTGATATTGACCGAGGCATCCGGGGAGAGGATCTACAAGGCCGCTCACTATATGCGGCAGGCACTCGGCGGAGCTGTTGAGGCCCGTGAAGGTTCTGATGTGACGTTAGTTATCGGAAAAAACGGTGATTTCAAAAGTTTAGTTTATGACGCTCCCGGGTTTGTTAATTTTATGCAGCGCTCCCGCCTGGGCAGTGAACAGCGGGGATACCTTACGGTCGATTTCGTGGAAGTTAATGGTTTTCACCAGCCGCTCAAGCGTTCATTACAACGTTCGTATCTGCATGTCGCGGAGAATCTCTATCAGCTCGGCATCAATGCTTTAGGCGTTATGGAGTCTTCCGCGGGCTACAGTACTGAAATAGTTAAGAAGATCTTTCCTGAAATCTCCCGCGATGCCAGGGAATATGCTTATTTCGTCCATGAATACCAAATGTCTTTCTTTGCCAAACAGGTAAAAAAAGTATTAAGGGAATTCAATGACCAGGGGATAGCTTGGCAGAGCGGATCACCGTTATCGGGAGAGCGGGATGCCGCAATCACTCTGCCGGGGATACCTCTCGCGTTGAAAGTCCTGGATGCCTGGCATATCGACCAGCGTACAGAGGAAAGAAATATCCAGGATTCCATAGTCTTCGGAGAAAGATTTTGGGCTTACGCGAGCGTTGAGCTTAATGAGAAGGTCACGGCGGGAGAATTAATCGATTACCTGAAATCCGGGAAGATCTCCCTGGGCTTCTGGCCGCGAGGCTCAATGAAGGTAAGCTTGGATGAAGTGGAAGTCTCGGATATTATACGTGATAACTATAAGGCAAGCTCACTCGAGGAGGATAATAAGCTTTGGCATTTTGGAGATCCCGGCCGTGATGAAAAAGCGCATAATATTTTTAGAGTGCGCGTCCCGGTGCGCCCCGTAGTCCCCGGAGAATTCGAGTTCTCATTGTATTTCACCGCTACTCCCGCTGACGATGAAAGCCTTAAATACGCTACGGTCTATAAGCAGAACGGGAAAATGACCGTTCACCTTCCCTTGCGGGACGGGTTTAAGGGGCAGCTTAAGGAGGCTATGGATGTGTATCTTTCCCCGGAAGCTTCGGCTCAAGAGAGAGAAAAAAGTTTTGTGTTACTCTGGTGGTATGCCAGCTTTGAACAAACCGGATGCATCAGGGATTGGTTTATCAGGATATCCCGCGAAGGTTCCAGCGCGCAAAAGGTCCAGCTCGCGCAAGATATGCGGGAAGCCGGCTCCCAGACTATCGCGCCTGTGCTTATGCAGGGGATGCTTTTAGATAATGATCCGGTTGTGCAGGCAAAAGCCCGGGAAACCCTTTCAATATTAAAGAATGAATATAACGCGATTTATTTTACTCGAGCGCTGTCCGGCTATGTCGGTTCATTGGGAGATTCTTTAGAGTATATGCGCCAACAATGCCATCCCGCGTGGGAACGCAGTGAAGAATTCATCGGTATCGCGGATGAGATCACCGCACTTGAGGCGCGCATGGATAGCGTTATCAAGAAAGCGGAGAATAAAGTGGCTAATAAGGACGCGGATGTCGAGAAAATACTACAGGAGGTGTTTTCTGAAGTCGGCGTCGCGGTAAAAGCGGTCAGGGGCCATGTCGAGATATTAAGCCGGCCCATGCAATGCGGCGGTTGCGCCGGTTTTGACGCGGGCAAAACGCAATCATGCAAGAACTGTTTAACCGGCGTCCAGGTGCAAATAGAGAATATAGCTTCGCTTACCACGCAGGTCACTGAAGCCCTTTCAGGGGTGGGCGTCATTGAGCCGTTGACCATGACTGCCCAGGATCTCGCTCAAGAAATTAAAGCGGCTATCGAGGACCTGAAATCGGTACTGGGGGCGTCCGCTCCCCGGTTCAGCTTTAGTTATTTGGATGAGCCGGCGAATGTTATCGTAAGTAAGGAATTGTTTGATATCCTGGCGCATCTTTTCAAGAACGCCTGTTACGCGAAAGCGCGCTCCATACATATTACTTTTGAACAGAGGAACAGGAGGCTGTTCCTTCATGTGTGCGATAACGGAGAGGGATCTCCGCTTGAAGATCTGGCGTTCATGTTTGAGCCGTTCTACCGCAGGAGGGTCCCCGAAGGCTCCCTTAATCTCTATCGTATCGCCAAAATGCTCGGCTTGATAAGGGGACAGATCAGCTTAAGTAATCATTTTATGCATCACGTGTACGCGAGCCTTAAAAACGGCTGGGGCGGATATAAAGATATCAGGAGAGGTTTGGAGTTCACTATAGAATTGCCGACTGTCCCGGAAAACGTGCATTTATTGGGGTTGGTCCATGATCTTAAGAATACCTGCGTGATGATACCGGGTATTATTGTCCGGCTGTTTAAGAACATGACCGCGCAGGTATCCGATAAAGATGACCTGTGCGTGTTTTGCTCTTTGGAAGCGTGCAGGGAGATCCTGGATACGATCCCTAAAATGTTTATTCAATGCGTCAAAAGAGAGGTGCCGGTGGGTAAGCTTCTCTCGTATATTGAGTCTGCGGCGATCATCCTTAAGGATAGGCAGGAGCGCATCAGAAAAGCGCGGGGTACCGGATTATTACTCGGCCATGAGCTTTATATCGACACTATCCTGGAATATATTAAAACGGTATTGGAATACTGTAATGATATTTTCTGGTGGTCGGGTATGGCGATGACGCAATGCAATATTGTTGAACAAATTGATCAGACCCTCGCTCAAATAGGGGTGAAATATAAAGCGCCCGCTACGAAAATAACTTTTAATCCGGGGGCGGGGGTGCGCGAACTTAAGGATGTCGGCTTTCATGTGAGTTTACTGCGTATGATCCTGGTTGAGTTCGTGACTAACGCGGACAAGCACGCGCGCCTGCCGCATGAAGCATTAACGATCACGATCAATGCGTATCTAAATAAGAATTTCTTGAGCATTGAATTTAATAACGACGGTATGCATATCCCCGAGGAAGAAGTGATGCGTATCTTTGTGCCGAAATTCGACGCGGTGGATGAAGGCAGGTTAGGGGCCGGCCATGGCCTTTATACGCTGCGCGAGCTGATCCGTGAAGCCGGAGGAAGTATCAGCGTGGTTTCAATCCCCGGCGAGGGGACTACGATCACGGTAAACCTTCCCTTAATAGCGCATCCCCGGTTATTAGGGATCCGCGAGCAAGCGTTACCCCCGGTAGTATTACATACAAAGCAGGCGCGGCAGGTGGCAAGATTACGCGCGGTCGCCGGAGTTGTTTCAGGGCATGAAGGGTTACGCTGTATCGATGAGGTGATGTTCATTCAAGCGTTGGTTTATTACCTGTTCCTGGCAAAGGAAAGCGCTGAATTTAAAGGGGAATTCTTCGATGAAGCAAGCGTCGGAGATTTCATCCGTATGGCTATTATCACGCAGGCCGTCTCCCAGAAGAGAGGGCATATATATATACAGGGCAAGCGTATCGATGAGAAGATAGGCCAGGAGGTCCCGTTAATCAGTATTATAAAGAACAGGATAGCTCAATCAAGGGATGTTTTTTGCCTGATCGCTGATTTTGCTTCGGTTAAAAAAGCCGTGCGCGACGCTGTTTGGGAAGAAGCCGGTAAAATAAGCCCTGAGGAAGACGGCTATAACGCGGCGTTAATAATCAGCATGCGGCCCGGGCAGCGGCAGGAAGCCGTTGATGTTGAGCTTGTTGAACAGGCAGCGCCTTCACGCAGGAATGCTGTAGTCATGATCCGCGGAGAAACAACGTTGGATATCGCCCAAAAGGTTGTTACCTGTTTAGAAAATATCCGGAAAGCCTCTTTGCCGGGCGAGAGCCTGCCGGCAAGCTCTCCTGTTCCTGCCGGGCATCCGGTATCTGTGTTTTATCATATGGTCCGCCGATTCAGTGAAAGTCTGCGCTTGATCATGGAGCGCGAGTTTTATAAGCGGGAGGATATTGAAAATCTTTTTAATGAGACGTTTGCCGATTGCGCCATGCGCGAAGTCGCGGCTGTTGTTCATCTGGTCAGAGCATTGCTGCTGCGGTTAAAGAATGGCGCGGGAGCCGGCCCGTGCGATATTCAGTTCATCTTAACGATGGACCGTCTTATAGAAGGAGGCGTGTTAACGCGGGAGGAGCGTTGGCAATTAAGCAATATACGCGATTATGAGGTTGTCAACGTGATCTTTGGGCGTTTGCAGCGGCGGATTCTTATCGATGATGAGTTTATCCGCTTGCCCCGTCATACCGATTGTATGCGTTTTATTCATCCGGGAAGCCAAAAGGTGTTCTTGATAGAGAAATCTCTCCGGGCTGACCTGGGCGGCGCCCGCATCTTGAGGGTCGAAGACCGTCCGCTTATCTGGGAGATCACTGAAGCGCGCACACAGCCGTATTTCGCGGTGATAATCAAGCCGAACGGGTTAATTTCCCGCGTGGTGATAAAATCGCGTTTGAACAGTATCGAAGAACATACTATCCCGGGTATTGTCGGGAATTTGCTGCTTGAGGCAATTCAAGCTCCCAGTGTCTGGATGAAGGAAGGCCCGGAATATGTCTATATCCGCGAGATCGTCGGGATCGATATCCTGGAATTTATCTGGGACCTGTCGCGTCTGGGTGAAGAAATACAGCGGCGGTTCTTTTATGGCCTGGGCATGGCTATGGCAGAGGCCCATATTTTAGGCATGAATGACCGCCGGCACAATTTAGTGATAAATGTGGAGAAATTGCGTAAATACCCGATAGAAGAACTGATCATTCTCGAAAAAAGGCCGGTGATCAATATCGACAGGGAAAGCATGCTCCATCCCGGGTATCTTAAGAGGGAGCCTTCCGAGGACCATTATGAAGCCGCGCATGTTTATTCCGCGCTTGCTCATCCGGCGCCGCAGGTTTTCCGTAAGCATTATGAATGCTATCTTCAGGGGCTTGGAGATGCTTATCAGGCCCATGCGGCGTATTTTTGTTTGGAACAAGAGGAGAATCAAAAGCGTATTATGGTTTTAGCGGGAGATTACGCGCTGCCTGTTATTGCGCGGTTACGGCAGGATGCCGGAAGCATTAAGTTGCTGGTTGATAATATCCGCTCGCAGATCGCAAGCCTGTTGAATATTAAGCCGTCATCCGGTTCTCCGGTTCAAGGAAGGCATTCGCAGGAGGGCTCTTCGCCCCTTAGATCCCGTCGTGAATCAAATGAAGCAAAGCTCAGCTATACCAGAGCATTAGGCGCTCCAAGCGGCAATGGCCTCTGCGTGCTTACTAAAGACCAGGTCGCCAGAAAGCAGCGCAGATATTCAAATCTCCTTACCCAGGCGGAGTTAGACGATTATTATGCCGGATGCGTTGATGATGAGGACTTTGACGCGGACAAGATCATCGGTGAAGGTTTAGCCGCGACAGCGGATGTGGGCATCTCTCTTGAGGAGCTTTACGCGCGTTGGGATGAGGTCCGCGACCCGCCTGACCTGGATGATTGGGGAGAGAAAGAGCTGCCGCCTGTTTGTAAGCGGCAAGAAATACCTTCTCCGCTGTTCGATACTGATAAGATAGGCTTTCTTCGTGACCGCATCAGAAATAAAACAGGCAAAGAAATAATCAAATTAGATCTTACCGGCTCACCGGATTCCTTTTGCGATGCCCTGGAGGCGGTCAATAAAGTCATTCCCGCCATAAAGCAGGGGCATGCTCTTGAGCTTATCTGCAACAGGGCGAGTGAATTTGATACATTCGCTCAATTGATCGACGCGGAGTTCGCGCGGCAATTGAATTTTACGCCTACCGGCCGGTCCAGGAATATGTCCTGCTGCGGAGATGGGTTTAACTACGGGGAAATACATTTCGCTTTGCGGGACCTTTTACATAATGCCTTGGTGCATGGTAACCATTTTGAGCTTTCTCTGCCTGTCTTTTTCCTGTTCGATCTTAACGCGCCGGAATTATCCGTATTTGACCTGGCCTTAGGGGAAACTCCCGATTATGTTAAACACAGGGCAGAGGACGCGCAGATCAGCGGGCAAGGAAGGTTCGTCGATTCTATCCTTTCATTTTATAACTTTGGTTTTTACTGTACCATTATCAGGGATAGCCGCAGAGAAAAGCCTATCGGCAGGCAGGTATCGGTATTAATGCGCAAAGACGATCATGTAGACCCGGCATTACGTTCTGTCAGGTTTGAATCGCGGCAAGAAACCAGGGGTTTAAATGTGTGGGCGATCAATGGTAAAGAGCGCCGGGAGTTGGTTGTCAATAACCGGGTCGTTGATGCGGGTGAAGAGACGGTTAAATTGATGCAATATCTGCTGGTGAGCCCCGCGTTTGACGCCCGGACGCCCGATGGACTGGCAGGCAGGCAGCGGATCGACTGGTGGGGATGGTTCTTTGAGAAATATTGCCGTGGAAGCTTGGCCCCCTGGAAAATAGAGCAGGTCCATAAAGACGGTTCGGATGAACTGGTGAAATTCTGCTTAACTGATCCGCAGACCATGATCCGTCTTTATTTGAGCTCCTGCACCATCGATTATGTTTTAGACCGTATTGAGTGGGAATATGTAATTAAGGACCGGATCTTTACGCGCACAAACCTCGAATATTATTTTCTGCTCTATACATTTATGGGTAAGCTCACTTACGCGCAAGCCACTTTTATTACGTCCCGCGTTGATGAGCATATCCGGGATACGGATGACATGATCGCGTTATACAGCCTTCAGGAGCAAGGCAAAGCTGTTTTCTTGCTGCAGGATAAGCTGTTTTACTACTTCGCGTTTAAAACTCATGAAGCAGTCGAGGTAAACGAAATCATTCATGGGCAAGAGAGAGTTGTTTTGGTCAAGGATCACCGGGGAAGGCTTTATGGACAGCTTGATAAAGATGCTCATGTCAAGATCGCGCTCCGGCAAAGCCGGGTTACCTGGGATGTTACGGAGGAAGAATCCCTGCTCTTGAGAGAGGCAATTCAAAGCGTATATCCTCTTTTACCGGGGCTTGCGCCTTTGGAATTGGGCGTCGGGAAAGATGATTATATCAGGTACGTTCGGGAAGATATGGAGAGGTTGATCGAGCAAGGTAAAGGGTCGTGGTGTTTCCCCGGCCATCTTTTGGATATCGCGCAGCGGTTTGGCTTGTATCCATCGGAGCTGATAAAATACGCCTTCGTGAATAGTAATTTAAGCGAACAGGCGCAAATGAGATATTATACAAAACTCATTGAGAATATATTCAAAATACATTTTCCCATCTACGGCAGTTGTTTTGTTTTATATGATGAATCTCTGGCGGCGTTATTTAAACTCAAAAGTACCGCTGATTTTGAGCGGTTAGCAAGAGATATGTGGGACAAAAGCGATTGCGCGCAGGTTTATCTGAACGCGGTGATGATCACCGGGGGGGCTTCTTTTGAGATCAGCCCGGTGCATCAATTCATGTGCCGGGTCATTCTTCCCGAACTGGAGCGTTTGCGCCCGCAGGGTGAACCGTTACGCATACTCTGTTTGGGCTACGGAGAAGGCGCTGACGCGTACATGCTGGCTGTTGAATTATTAGAAAGCGGTTG
This sequence comes from Candidatus Omnitrophota bacterium, assembly GCA_041650835.1. Classification (GTDB taxonomy): domain Bacteria; phylum Omnitrophota; class Gorgyraeia; order Gygaellales; family Profunditerraquicolaceae; genus JBAZTA01. The sequence goes on along the minus strand of JBAZKL010000001.1, from coordinate 725,104 downwards.
GGATACAAAAGCGCGTCCTGTTGAGATCGCTGAGGTTGGAATTAACCGCTTTGCCCTTGAAGCCGCGCGAACGGGGCGTTTTAGGAAAAGCAGTATTGACAGCCTTTCCGGGGAAACAGTAAATAAATATTTTACCTTCGACGATGAAACAGGAGCGTATTTAGTGAACGCCCGATTAAGAACAATGGTCGGTTTCCTTTCGGCAAACTTCTTGGAAGCGCAAATCCGCACGCAGTTGGGAGCTTTTGATTTTATTCTGGTCAATAAAATGATCGATAGTTTTTCGTATGAAGCCCATTTGGCGCTGGAGCAGGATATTTTAAGGAAGATGCTTGCCCCGGGAGGGTTTTGTGTTACCCGATATTCACCGTCGCGCGTTGCACCTGAGATCGAGGTCAGCCTGTATCGTTTAACGGATGATCCCTTTGGTGAACACGTGGCCCAGAAAATGAGCCCCGAGTCGAAAGTTTACAGCGAATATATAAAAAGTTCTTCTTCTTTGGCGGATGATCTTAAAGGCCTGACTATACTGGTTACCGCAGGGCCGAACCGGGAACCTATCCCGGGCAGGCCTGAATATATCACGAATTTCTCGTCAGGAAAGCAGGGGTTTGCCATCGCCGCCGCGGCACAAAAGAGGGGAGCGCGCGTTATCCTTGTCGCCGGGCCCGCATCTTTAGAAACTCCTGATAACGTGATGAGGGTCGATGTGTCCACTGCCCTGGAAATGAAAGCAGCGGTGGCTAAGAATTTGCGCTTTGCCGATGTCTATATTTCAGCGGCGGCAGTAGCTGATTACCGTCCGGTAAAGATCGAGAGAGAAGGCCGCCGCGATTTTGTCGTGACGCTCCATAATAATCCCGATATTTTAAAATGGGTCGGCAGCCTTAAGAAAGAAAAACTCGAATTTTCATCCTTAGTGGTCGTTGGTTTCGCCGCGGAGACTGTTGAGCCGGGAGCGATGGTGGAAGAAGCGCGCAGGAAATTCATCGCTAAGAATATGGATTTTATTTGCGCCAATAGGGTAGGGCAGGAAGGAAGCGGCTTCCGCGGTGAAAACAATAAAGTAGTGATCATCAGGGAAAATAAAGACGATGATCTTTGCTTGGAAGCATCTAAATCAGTTGTTGCCGATAAGATCCTGGATATAGTTTTAGATGTCCGCGGTAAGCGTTCGCTCAGGCCGGTTTACCGGTCTGTGAAGCTGGAAGGAAAGCTTCGGGAACAAGGTGAAACAGCGCGGTTGGAGCAGGCGCAACGGTATCCGCCGTTCGCGGGCGTCGCGGGAAAGACAATCTTGATCTCATCCGGCTCAAGCGAAGAATCCATTGATGGGGTCAGGATCATTAGCCGCCAGGTAAGCCCGGAGTTGCCTTACGCGATCGCGGCAATAGCTCACTTAAGCGGGGCTCGCGTTATCCTTATAAGCGGCCCGACCCACGCGCGGCCTCCCGAAGGTGTCCGGCTTATCCAGGCCGCTACTGCCAAAGAGATGTCTCAACAGGTAAAAAGTCACCTCAAACAAACAAATATTTTCATCAATTTAGCCCGCCCGCCTTTTATCAAGCCGAAGCAGCAGCAATCCCAAAAGATCAAGAAGCAGGGCAAGGAGTTGACGCAATGGTATTTTACTTTAAACGATGGGATCTCACCTTTAGGTGAACGAAGCAGGCATTTAAACAGGATCTTGATAGAAGACGGATATGAGTCAGTTGATTTAACCGAAGCGCTCTTTTTTATCAGGGCTGCGATAGCAAAAGTGCTGTTTCTCGCTTTGCCTCTTTCTTTATGCGCCGCGGAAGCTCCGCAAAGGAGTTATGAAGAATACCGGGCGATGGGCGTTTTTCTTGAGCGCGGCCAGGGGGTGAGGATAAACTTTTCACCGGTCGAGCAGGCTTTGGGTAAGGTAAATGATTATCTTTGTGAAAATGGCCGCTTGGCGCTGATCAGAAAGGCGTTGCTTGCGCAGGGTATCCAAGCGGAAAAAATCGAGGCGATAATACCCTTGGTTCAAGGGTATCTTAAGAATAGAAGGATTGAATTGGAGCATGTTTTGGAAATTGGTTTTTCTTGTGCGCTCTTAGATTGGTTTAAAGCCGCGCAGCTTATGCCTGAACAAAAAGGGGAATTTATTGCCCTGGCAAAGCGCGGAGGCTTGGCGCTCACCCTGCACCGGGTAAGAACACGCGTTATCGTTTCTTCAAAATCGCCTCATCCGCGCGCCTCATCCGCGCTTAAACAAGAAATAGCTTCTCTGAAAACATCCACGCTGTTTATTGCCGCTGTCCTGCTTACTGCGGTTAATGCCGCTGCAATAGTAGTTGCCGCTTTCTTCGCAAGCGGCTTTACTGTTTATATGGTATCGCTGGCATCTAATATCATTATGGCTCCTGTCGCTGAGGAGATCTTATTCAGGAGGGTCATATTTAAAGGTTTATTGGTCGAGCGTTATAAGGTAGGCACCGGCAAAAGCATTTTTATAAGCGCGGCTCTTTTCGCCGCCTATCATTTGATCCTGCCGTTTTTTGCCGGCATCAAGTTCATACCTATCAAGCAATTCCTGTCCGGGGTAGTCTACGCGTCAGTGTATGCCAGGACAAGTTCGTTATGGGCCATTATTATGCTCCATGCCGTCAGTAATATAATTACCGAAGCGGCTGTTTTGTTCGGGTTTATCGGCCAAATGCCTTTTTATGCTACTATCGCGATGCTGCTGGGGAGCCTGGTTTTATTCCCCCGCCTCGCTGTCAGAGAGGCCTTTTTACGCGGGGAGGAAAAACAGGCGCGCAAAGAAAAGAAAGGCAACGCTCCTCAGGAGAAAAAAGGAGCAGCGACAAAGGGCCGAAAAAAAAGACAAAAGCAGGCAGATCCTAAGAAAAAATCCAGTTCAAGCGCGCTTGGGGAAACGAATAACGAAAATTTGACTTTTGAATGGGGCAAAGACAGAATAGGGCAGTATTATTGGGACGCAGGATGTATCTCTATTTACGCTACGGAACAATTGTTTGTGCTTAAGCTTTTCGAGGATCCTTTGACATTGCGTTTTACGTTACTGATCGATAAAGCCAAAAAAGAGACTTTGATCTTATACGGCCCTCAAATCCCGTTATTTTTCTGGGAAAGAGATAGGCAGGAACGCCAGCAGCGTTATCAGCATAGGGATGAACCGTCTCTGGCAGTTAAATTCTTTCCAAAATACCGGGAATTGCAGGTCAGGGTTAATGGAGAGGTTTTTCAGGATCTATTGAGTCAGAATTTCCCGCTTTCAGGAACCTTTCCGGTAACTATGGAGAACGGCCTGCATTGGAGATTTGTGGAACACTTTACCCCGCTATTTTCCGTCCCTCCCGGGCATAGTAATAGGATCCATATTACTGTAGCGGGTATTGTAAGGGTATATTTGGAACAAAATGCGGATTCAGAAGCGATTAAAAATATCCCGGAAGTATTGCGGCAGCAATATATGTATAATTTTAATTGCCTGATCGAGCTGCTTGGTTTGCTGGTGGGGTATCCGGGTAAATACCTCAAGAGATACCCGGGGCTTCCTGCTCGCGGCGCATTGCATGAGTCCGGCGATCCCTTTGGTGAAGTTCTCGAAGGTCTTTTTGACGATTTCTTAAGGATCATCCCGGTAACCTATGATGAACATAAGAAGCGGCTTGTTAACAATGCGGCTTATCCTTTAGAAGGGAATATCCTTCTTACTAAGGCTCAAATCACGGACAGCATGAAGAATTATCCTGTGCCTTACGGAAAAAAGATCGCTGTTTTTGAGATAACAGAAGGCGATCATTTAGCTTTCGCGGGAAATCTTGTCAACGCCCTTCGGGAGGAAAATGAGGTCAAGGTATTTACCTGGAAGGATCTTCCTTTAGAGCGGGTATTAGGGGATTATGACCCTGAAATTATCCTGGCCCCGTATTGCCCGCATGCCAAAGATTTGATACTCCTGTATTCATCGCTGAGGCAGCGTGAGTTGCTTGCGTTTTATTATGCTTCCCTGGAATTGCCTCCTGAGTTTAATCTCGTTTTTTCTTTTGGTGAAGAAACCGCGGGAAAAGTAATAGAAGCTGTCGGTGCGCATAAGTCACAGCAGGAGCGCCGTGATTACAAAAGTTTTACCCGGCATGCCATGCGCTATGCGGGCGCTTTAGCCGGTTACTATGGTTTCACGCACGATAAAAATGCGTACGCTCACGCCTTTACGGTGACGCGTATAAAAAGGGGGGAGATTTTACCGGTAGAGCTTTCAAAGAGGTATGTGTTGGCGTTTGAGAAAGAACGAACGCCCGCAGGGTTTGTTCCTGTCAGAATAAACAGGAATGTTTGTTTCAGATTTTATTCCCCGCATCCCGATGATATCGAAATTGCGGCGGGTGGATTAGGCGTGCGGTTGGCTCAAAAAGGTATTGATATTACGAATGTGGTTTATAGCAGCGGTGCGCGCGGCGTGGTTTTGACTCAAGCGCAGCAGGAAAAAGGTTTAACAGGGGCGGATATCCGCAGGCAGGAATTGAGTAATGCCGCGGGTATTTTATCTGCCGGCCGGATAAAGAACATTCACTTGGATTATGACTTGGCCTGCTCCCGCGATCCCGAAGGGGTAGAAGAACATCTCTATTCCCTCGAAAAGGGATTTATTAATAAAAGTATATCGGCAAGGGGGAATCCCGCGGTAGTTCTGTTCATCCCTCATCCCAGGGATGATAATGAAACTCATCGAATATTCTCCCGTCTCTTAGAGCGGGTATGGGTCAGGCTGTCTCGAGAAAATAATATTAATGTAACGGTTATTTATTACTTGGCGCCTTCAGCCGGAAAGTATAATACTTATTTCCCCACGGCAACGAATGTTTTACCGGATAGCTCAAGTGATGATCAGGCAGGGAAGAAGTGCGGTGTTGTTGAACCGTTTAAACGGGCGATATCCATAATTATTCCCTCCCGTGCCGGGCTCTCCGCCCAGCGGGGCCCGCATCAGGTGGAGTTCGGGGAATTCGGAGAGAGATTTTTCCGGGAAAATTATAAAAGCGGTGAATTAGTGGATCTGCATCTTGAGCAACCGTCCCCGTGTTCCTCTGCTCTGGCTGATTTATCAGTGATCCGCTTATCAATGGTCACTGGTATCGGGAATTTACGCGGTTTTAATCTTACTCCTGCGGCGTTACGCCAGAGAGAAACGTCTAGTAGCTCTATTGACGCTGTCAGCGGAGGAAAACTCACAGGCCACGGAGCGATTAACTGGTTGTTGAAACGAGTTGAAACCATACATGATTTTACAATAACCCAAGTAGTCCGGGAAAGAGTAAAAGACATATTCTCTGAGCATTATGTTAATGAGGTCACCGCGCGTATTAATAATCATTTAGAAGGCTTGAGCGATAAGGAAAAAAGACAGGTTTATTTGATCGCACGGGAAGCGGGCATCTTTCATAACGGGACTTTTGAAAAGCAGGGTTTTTCAGTCGATGTTCAGATCGATGATGACGCGGTGCAGAAAATGTTCCAAGCAAGACAGCAGTTCTCTCAAAAGGTTGGCGAACTTAAACAATTGAGCAGGAATTATTGGGATACTCAATTACCCCAGTGCCGGGGACAGGTGTATAGCTATAATCAGCATTTAACCGCAAAAAAGGTCAAGGTCAGCGTCGCAATAGCATCGGTATTTGGAAAACGACACGCGTCATTGTTAAGAAGACTGGAAGAGCTCTCCAGGGCATCAGGTGAAATAGAATTAGAACTTGTTATTACAATAGCAGATCCTGAGAATTTTACTCGCGAAAAACGTGATATTGTTGAAGAGAAAATAAGATCAGTGCCGTTCCCCGTAAAAATTGTCTGTTCAAAGAAGAATACAATACCGACAAATAGAAACTTGGCGGTCTCTTTGTCTGCCGGGGATTATCAGGTTTTTGTCGATGATGATATTAAGTTGGTCGGCCCTGTTATTGAGAAATTAATCGGAGTGCTGGGAAGTAATCCGGAATTCGCAATGGTGAGCGTCCCCGCCTATAATCAGAATATGGAGTTTTATAAACCGAGATTCCTGCTAAAACACTTCTTAAGTAATAATTTAGTAGTTACGAACTCTGTATTGGGAATGGTGACTGCGACACGAAGAGATATTATCCAAATAAACCCGTTCCTGTCATTGTTGGGCAATCTGGGGGATGATATACATTTTGTCAGGCAAATGCACTTGCTTGGATTTATAGGGGGGTATCTTTTGGATACTGACGTGTATGTGGTTGATGAAGAGGTTGGAGGCAGCGCGACAAAAGGGCAGATCAGTATCGCCCCGTATCTTGTCGAGGAAGGGCTCGCTTATTTCTTCAATGCCAGTGATTACAGCGAGTATGAATACCGCAGGGCAGCCTTTAAAATCCATACTTTTAGTAAACAAAATGTCGATGTCAACGACGCGCTGCGATTTTGGAGGCACTTGAGCGGTTCTTTATTTGAGTTCCTCCAGGGAAATGAAAAGTTTTTTAGCTTTGAAGTGCGGCCGTATGGTTTTACTCAGGAAATCGTAAGTCAAATTGAGAAAGCTGTCCACTATTACCAGAATAATAAATCGAAGATCCTTTTGTATAAAAAAAACGAATATGACCCTAAGAATTTATCAAAAGTAAAAACTTACTTTGGTGTTTTGAAATATTCAAAGGAGTTGGTATATGATGCCCGGTCTTTTGTAAGACCGCTTGAATCAGCAGTGATCGCCCAGGAGCTTTCTAAACTCAGCTTGATACACGCGCAAGCCGTCAGGGTGTTCAATGAACGGCAGAGCGTTCAAATCGATACGATCAGCTATGAAGCCAGGAAAAGCAGGCTATACGCCGCATTTGAGATCCATGAGAGATTGAAAAAACTAAAGTATGAGGTGAGCAAAACGCCCGCGTTGCAAGATGCTCTTGGAGAGGCGGTATTAAGCGCGAAAAGATTGTCAAAAGAATCGTTCTTATATTTAACGCAAGAGGCTCCTGTGTTTGTTGTGCCTTTCTTCCAGCTCAGCAGGTTCGGGGAGAGCGACGCTAAGCCCCGGCATCACCATTTCGCGCTGCATCCTTTGATGTATTTGTCGGATGGTATAGCTATCAGTGAAGTGCAAAACCCCCCGCGGCATGTTCAAAACAACCATTATCATGACGACCAGGAATTAACTATTTCTTTAACAGGGGATATTTTGGCAGAAGAGGCAGACTCAAAAGGTGCGGTGTCTACTTGGCATGTCCCCGCGGGAGCAATGATCAAGGTCCCTGCAAAGACATTGCATCGAATAACTAACCCGCATGAATTCGCGTCGGCTGATTTTACTATTAAAGACCCGCTTGTACAATTGCAAAAGGGTTTTACGTATCCCGAAGAGGCTGGCCGGGAGCACATCGAAATTATACCCCCGGAGAGAATGCAATTGAGCAGAGCCAGAGGAGAGGTTCTCACGCATTATTATCCGGGGTTAATCCATGGTTTACGAATAGATAGAAACCATCAAATGGCCTTTAGTGAAGAGCATTTGCCCATATCAACGGGTGTTGTCTATGTGAAGGTCAGGATCGTGTCATTAAATCAGGGGATGGTAAGTGGCATCTTCGATGTGAATCCGATCTATCCTGGATTCCAAACGGTACGAATATTCCCATGGCCAAAGATAATTAATTCTTATTGGAACATGGATGCGGCTATCCATGATTTGAGGGGGGAAGTGGAGTTGTATGATGAAAAGGGGAGGGCGTTAGGGGTAAGAAATATGTTCTTAGGCGGTGACCTTATTATCATAAATAACGAGAAAGAAGAGCGTATCCAAGGGTTTACAATTAAGAATAAGAGCCAACATGATACTATTTTATTCGCAGTTATTGGAAAAATGAGCTTTGAAGAAAGGCTGGGCCCGCAATTCTTAAGTCGCTTGACATTAGCTGAGAGATTGGGAAATATTAATAATTTGCTGGGAGATAATGCCGTAGAGCTTAAAGACGAAATAATAAAAGAAATGCAATGCCTGGAAAGCCTTCTTCAGCTTAAAAATGACGGAAATCATAGCTCATCGCCGTTTGTGGTTTGCCGTTCTTACCGTTTAACTCAGATCGGTTTGCCTTGTGTGTTATTCCCGGCAACACAGCGGGATCTCAAGGTGAAGCCCCGCTCCAGTTCAGCTATTCAAGAAGAAAAACTGGTCCGCCTTCTGAAAGAAGATAACCTTGATGATACCGGGCTTTTAGAGATACAGGGATTTCTGGATAAGGTGATTGCGGAGAATGCTGAATCATTCTTCGCCCGTTTAATCTGTTCTCCCCAAGAGGCATCAGGCGAGAATATCCTCCAGGAATGTCTTTTTCCGGAAGATTTTAGTGAAGAAATTGCCCGTCATACGGGATCAATAGAGACAGTTTTAAAAGGGGGTTTTGTAACATCGTCCGGAAAAAATGTCATTGGTGATATTAAGAGATGTTTGGATATGTTGTACCGTTATTTGCCTCGTTGTCTCTTTTCGCGTTTTTGCGCCGATCTGACTGTAGAGGCTAAACATGGTTTTATTCATGTGTTGCAGGTCTTACGGCAGAGTATTGAAATAGTTAAAGCGGGGGATCATGAACATAATGCTCCGGGAGGTTTTAATTTCTCTGTTCTTGTTTTCGCTGTTTTGTTACATGATCTCTCATATCTCTTTTATAAGAAGAACCATCATCGTTATTCAGCTCTTTGGGCGAGGCTGTTATTGGAAGAATCAGGATATTTTGATGAAACAGTGATTGAGGATATTGTAAGCGCTATCGTGGGGCACAAAAAAGTTAAGACTGCGGACGCTTTACAGGTTAAAACAGCGCAAGCAAAGATCGAGGCGCAAGTACTCTATGACGCTGATTTGCTTTGCGCCGACCTTGATTTGGAGCGGATCTATCAAATGTGGGTACAGACCTGCCGGGAAGAACCGCGTAAATACAAGTTCTTTAAACACGGATTTTCCGCAGAAGACAGGGCGACAAAAATAAAAGATCCTCATTATAAATGGGATGATCCTCGAGCTGACGCTTTGACCCATCTTGCTTATATGTCTTGGGAACGCCGGGACCCTGAATTATACCTGACCCGGGGAGGTAAGGTTATTATAGAAAAAACCCCGCATGACCTGTCGGTTTTAACAAATTTTATTAAGCAAAAACAAGACGAGATAAAGGATGAGTTTTCTTTAGCGGATGAAGATATCCGTATCATTTTTGTAGTTTTAGAAGGTATTTATAATGAGCGTAATAAAAATACCGCGTCAAACCCCTTGGCTTGTGTATCCACCTGTGGTGAGGACAAGTATTCGGTCTTTGGTATGAGTAAGAGAGATTATTTCAGCCTGGAGCTTGCGTCGCAGCCGTTTAATATTAAGCAAAATATCTGCCAGGATGGTTTTTGTTGTTTTCTTTCTCCCGGGAGCAGCGCCTGGTATGATATCGGCGTCGCGGGATTTGGTATGCGTAAGCAGTGGGGCCCTCTCTATGATAATGCCCTGGAGCTGCTATTTTACGATCCTGATAAGCAGAAGCTCTTTATCCTGAAGCCTTGCTGGTTCTTAAAGGTCCTGGTAGATTTTGATCTTCCTGAAGGGTTGTCCTGGCTCGGCAGGTGTTCAATATATGGAAAACGGCCGGTTGTTTGCCGGGAGTATCCTTCTCAGGGCGCTCAGAAAGAAAAATCTCCTTTGCCAAGCTGCGTTTATGAGTCGTATCTCTCTCGTAAGAGTAAGATCGCGGTCCTTCTGAATTCTAAGATATTGGAGCGGCCGGCGATGATGGGCCGGAATGATGAGTTTCTTAAAAAGCCGGGAAATATATATTTAACTCATAACGCGCAGGATCACTTACGGAAAGTAAATAATGCAATGCCTTCGGGTTTGGAAGCAGGCCGTTTCGGGTTTATGGGTGATGCTTTGATCCTCAGGCCGCTGCGCTGTCCGGGAGTGAGTATCCTTACTTTGCATGATTTACCCGTCCGCCCCGCGTCTTCATCCGCGTTGGCAACGCTTATGCGTTCCCGCGCCCCTCCGCAGGCGTCTTCCTCCAGCCCCATGATCAAAGCAATGCACGGCCGCTCTAAAACGGGTATTTTTATCAGCGCTTTCAATCCCCTTACCACCGCGATGAAGGTAATGATGGAAGAAGCGCGCATGCAATACGGCCTGGATAAGATGATCCTTATGCTTACTGCCAACCCCCTGCACACAAAAGCCTACGGGACAACCCTCGGACAGAGAAAAGAAATGCTTCAGTTGTTCGTCCAAAGGAACCCCCGGTATTCCTGTCAGGTGATCTATAAAAGCTTATATGTTGATATCCTTGAAGCGCTTAAAAAACAGCTCCATCATGATGATCTGTATGTGATCCTGGGCATGCGTTCTTTCGAGCGTATCCTTTCCTGGGATTATGGCGGCGATCAGGAAGTTTTACCCGCGCTTTTTGAGGGGCGTCATTTTCTCATCGCGGATGAGAAGGATTTGCGCTTCGCGGATTTTAAAGAGCGATCTTTGTTTTGCCATACGTATGCCGGTAACTTACAGCCGTTACTCATTGACGAAGAGTATCAAAAACACAGCTCCGCGGAAGTGAGGGTATTCGTTAAGGAAAAAGCTCCTATCCAGGGCCTTGTGCCGGATGAGATCTGCCGGTATATCCGGGAGCATGGCCTTTATCAAGGTTTTGCCGAATACGCGCAGGGCAGGGTCGCCTTAAGCGGGCAGACATTTAAGGAATATCTTTTAACCATGATGGCCTCCTGTAAGAGGATCGACGGTAAAGGCAAGGTCATGGAGCGGGTGAAGGAGTTTATCAGGGAGCGTTTAAAACAGGGGGGCAAGGTTTCTATATTGTCTATCGGCTGCGGACAGGCGATCGATCTGGCTGTCCTGAAAGAGGCATTCCCGGATAACCCGTATATTGAATATTTAGGTATTGATATCAACCCTGACATTGTTGATGAAGCGCAACTCGTCGCCGCAGATATGCATTTTATCGTGCGCGATATCATTGAACAGGATACGAGCGATTTAAAGCGGCGTTTTGATGTGGTCATGGTTACCAATACTCTCCATGAAGTCTATTCATATTATGGCAGGCCTACCCGCCGTGTCGAGGAAAGGATTAATCATGAGCTTGGCCTCAAGTTTGTGCGCACTGCATTAGGCAATATTACTCAGATGCTTAAGCCAGCAGGGCATTTGTATATTTATGACGGCGCGGATACTGCGCAAGACGAACAAAATGATCAGGTTGTGATGAAATTTAAAAGTAAAAATATTAAAGATGCTTTTTATGTTTTTGCCCGTGAATTCCTGCCTAAAGACGTGCCGTTTGATCTGGTCGAAGGCGATGAGTATATGGTCAGGATATCCAAGAAAGATTTTATGCATTTTGTCTGCGAATATCAATATGTTGGAGACCAGCGGTGGGATATAGAAAAAGAAGAGAGTTGGCAGTATTTTTCAGTCGAAGAATATGTGTCTGTGCTTTCTGGGCTTGGATTTACGGTGAGTGTGGATAATTTTACTCCGGAGAGGCAGTTAAAGTTATGGTCAGAAGATATTGAGATTGTTTCGGAAAATGTCGATTTTCCGAGAATAGTATTGTTTATTGAGGCAAGCTTAGATAAAAACCGCAAAATCCAGGCCATTGATGAACAGGACGCGGCATTTTTGGTGCCGGAAGTAAGATCCAATGACCATAAAGGCAGCCGAGGGAGAGTATTGATTGCCGGAGGTTCGATAGGGAAATATTTGGGCGCGCTGCAGTTGGCGTCAAAAGCAGCGTTGCAGAGCGGCACTGGTATGGTATATGCAGGTGTCTTGAAATATCTCTACAGCATGTTTTACGCTAAGTCGGCGGATGAGGTTATGGCCTGCGCGTTGCCGCACCAAAAAGATCATTCGTTTGACCTGCTGTCGGCAGAAGGGCTCTTGCGGGAGATCTCTCAGAATAAAATAGGCGCTTTAGCAATAGGCCCCGGGCTTATCGTAAAACAAGATCAGGCGCATGAGGTCATGTATCGGTTATTAAGAAATACACGGATTCCTTTAGTCCTGGATGCCGGCGCACTTAATGCTTTGGCGGGTAAGGCTTCAATCCTGCGTAATGCCTGGGGCAGGACGGTCATTACTCCGCATATTGTTGAAATGGCACGCGTAAGCGGTATCCCTCTTGAAGAAATACAATCCCGCCGCGCGGATATCTCCAGGGAATTTGCTTCCGCGTATGGAACGGTGGTCGTGCTCAAGGGGGATGAGAACGAACGTACTCTTATCGCCTGTCCGAATGGAAGCGTCTATAGTAATTCTACCGGAAATAAATATATGGCAAAAGCCGGGATGGGGGACGTCCTTACCGGCGTTATTGCCGGACTTATCGCTCAAGGCCTCACTCCCCGTGAAGCGGCGGTATTGGGGGTGTATGTCCATGGGTTGGCGGCGGATATGGTAGTAAGAGAACAAAAAAGAAAAAGAGGGCTTCTTCCTACCCACGTGATAGAGCAGCTCTCTTTCGCTCTCGATAGCCTCTGGGAGCAGCGTGAATCTTTTGTGCATCGCGATAAATCCGTACAGATCACCGCGCATGAGCTCAGGCGGATCGCCGCGGCCTATGGGCTGGAAATCGAAAGCGATTCGCTTGATTTCCAGGGATTGAATAATAAAGTCGCGATCCTGGATACGCGTAATAAAGGCAGGGTGGTTATTAAAAAATCAGTTTGGGACTTAAAAGGCACTTTGTGGGAGCCGGAACTTTTTAATAATTTAAGAGACGCCCGATTCCCTGAGATTATATATACGGAAGAAGGCAATGCCGCCTATGTTGAAGCCGACGCCATTTTTACCGTCTATCGGTTTGACTCTTTGGGAAGGATTTACGCGTATGAAGAATTGACCGCTGAAATGCTTAAAGACCTGGCAGGATTTCTTGCCTGGCTGCATGCCTCTACCATGGATGCGCGCGTGGTGCATTTACGCGGGGAAAGGATCACCGATCCCGTGATCAAATTCGCGGGAATCGATGACCGTCTGTTGAAATTAGACGAAGCGTACGAGCGCCTTACCGCGAAAGATCCTGCCGGGAGGAGCTTCGGGGAGCGGCTTTTTATAGAGCATCAGCCTTTCTTCAAAGAGCAGATAGCCCTTGCGATACGCCATTTGGCCGGGGTATATGCCCGCCTGCCGCGCGCAGTGATCCATGGTGATTTCCGCGCGGAAAACGTGACCATGCTGGGTGCGCGTATCAGTAAGGTGCTTGACTGGGAAATTGCCAGGCCGGAAGCAAGGGTTTACGATTTGATCCGCAGCCTTTTCTACGACCTGCAAAAGGCAGGCGCTGAATTTAATATGGATGAACTAAAGAATTGGGTGATCTTGTATCAGAAAGCAGCGGAGAAGTTAGGGTATCCTTTAAACAGGCAGGAGATCCGGGCTATCCCGCAGATGCTGCGGTTAAAGTTCATTCAGCAATTTACCTGGCTGGTGCGGTGGAATACCATTGAACGCCTTGAACAGGATGAAAGAGAAAGGCGCTTTTTTGAGAATTTGATAATGGCTGCCAAAGTGTTGGATGATCAGGATTGGCAGGAGTTCTTCGCAGATATAGAGTCGGTGGGAAGATGGTCTCCCCGGAACTGCCTGGAAGAATATGAGCTCACTCGGAAGAAGATCATTGAGGTAAATTCACGGCAGACGCCTGCGGCTGTCCTGGTAACGCAATACCGGGAAACAACGCAAAAAGCCCTTCCGGTTAAAATAGGCGTTATTGTCCCGACCGCCAACTGCCTGCATAACGCTCACGAGTTCTTGAGTGAAGTAGCCAAAGATATACGCTTGCCGGGAGGAGGAAGCTTGGATGAAACAATACTCTTAATCGGGACCAGGCACTTTGAAAAAGAGGTCTCCGGCATGTCGCTTGAGGATAGGATCCTCACGGTAAAGGCAGTTTTTGATGAATATAAGGCAGAAGGTAAGCCGGGGATCGATAAATTGTTTTTAGTCAACACCGGCTGGTATCAGGAAATGTCTGTAGCTTTAAAAGCGTATTACCGGCAGCAGTATTCCCGGGAAATCAAAATTTACTTTATTGTCGGCAAGGATTCAATGCAATCAACGCTCGCGGGCGATTTCGGGCGATTATTGGAAGAAAACGATTTTGTGGTCATGGACAGGCAGGGGGCCCGGATCGAAGATACGCTTGAATATCAAGGATTAGTTAGAGAAAAAGATAAGATCCTTACTCTGCAATTTATTCCCGATCCACAAGACGCTGATCTGTCTTCATCTAAGATCCGTCGGATGGTCCGCGACGGATCATCTGTCGGGAGGCTTGTTCCCGCTGCCGTGAACGCTTTTATTATTGAGACGGGAGTATATCAAGATACGGGGATGTATGAAAAGCGTTCGCTTGAGCTGGAGAAGCTGCTTGAAAGCAGAAAACTGTTAGCTTCAGCTTCACCGATTACTTTTCAAGAGGTAAATATTTTGGGTGTAGAAGAAGAGAAGTTTGGAATATTGCCGCTTATGTTCTTAAAACAGCATAAGGGGATCTACCGGTTCGGCTACCAGCTGACAAATGGGCATGGAAGATATTGGGAGGTTAAACAGCAGAAGATAGTGCGGTATATAGGTAAAGATATAAGGCATTTGTTTAAAGCTATCGTGCTCAGCCAGGACATTGAACAGTTTGACGCGGCAGGTAATCTTGAGGAGAAGATCGTGATAGCTTTACCTATGGCGCATGATCCGATATATAAGCAGTGGCTGCGGTCCCGGCTGGGGGGGCTACGGAATCGCTACAGGCTCAGCTATGTCGTTAAGCTTAGTTTAAAGGATGCCTTTAGCTTGAATGCCACCAGAATAGGTTTGCATTTAGGAAAGATAACGTATAGGGGGATCCCCCACCAGGAAATATATCAGGTGGAATTCCAGAATAAAGATACGGTCCGTCCGAGCGGGTCCTTATATGAATATTTCAAGTATCCGTATGGATATTATTTGGGAAATAGGGTCAGCCGGGAAACTTTGATCGACCTGGGAATAGGAGAGATTTCCATAGTGAGCGCTTTGCATACGGCAATAGAGCCTGTTTCCGATAAGGGGGAAATAGATTTGCTGCGCGGCATTATTAAAACAGGAGAATTCGAGCAGGTTTATTACCTGCTTTCTTATTTATTGAATATCGGCAAGGACGATCATCAATTCCTGGTAAAATTATATGTATTCTTTGATTATGAGGATTTTCTCGGGCGTTTTGGAGAGAGAAAAGCTTTGATCCTCGATCAGCTCTATTTCGAGTGCCTTGAAGCCCGAGGGTCAAAGTCCAGCAGCCCTGTTGGAAAATATAAGGGATTATTAGCGGTTTCAAGAGATCAGGCTATGGACTATTATAGGCTATGGGCCATCGGCCGCTATGCATCTTCCGCGATGTTTACCCGCAGGCAGTTTATAACGATTTTAGCGGGAAGCCTGTTCTTAAGCGATATAAGAAAGCTCTTCGCGCAGGATCTTATCAAAAGCCCGGATAGAGGCAGCATGCTCCAGAGAGAGCTTAAGGCCCTTTCCGATATGGAAGATGAGTACTTAAGCTATACGTTAGGCTTTCTTACTCTCAGCGAAACCGCGCAGAAGCGTAAAGAGCTTTTGAAGCCTCTGTACGCTTCAGGAGAGAGGCTTCTTTTCTTCAAGGCTGATAATGTGGCGCGGCTGGCTTCTTCTCTCGGGTATTATTTCGAGGGAGCCGTCCCTTCGATCACGATCGCGCTGCGCCCTGGGGCCGGCAAACCGTATACGTACCTTATTGTTTTTCAAACCGACTTGTTTGAGGAAAAACAGAATATGTTCCCGGCTGTGCTGGCGCATGAGCTTTTCGGGCACGTCTATGATTTTGAAGCTGATCCGGGGAAATACGATCATGATATCGCCGGGGCTTTTGAGTCCCGAGAGCATGTTTGTGCTGCCGAAGAGTTCGCGTATGGCTCCGCGATAGCTATCTTTGAAGAAATGCTCGTCAGCGTTAAACAAAAATACAATTCATTGCCGAAGGCGGATAAAGGGGAAACCCTCGCCCTGATCAATATCTTCGAGGAAACCCTCGCGCAATTAAAAGCGGATTATCGCTCCTGGAAGCAAAAAGCGTCCTCTCCGTTAGAAAAGAAAAACGGCTTTAAGCCGTATGAGTCAAAGATGACTTGTGTTTTTACTGCCGCCTCGCCGCTGACAGAAATGCCGTGCCGGCACTATGCATTTACCGCGCGCTCAGTCAAAAAAGCCTTTACTACACTTGCCTCTTTATTAAAAAGGCCATCGAGCGAATTCGTGGCAGACGACCTGTTATCCGCCTTTAAAAGTTTTAATGGCGGTAAAAAACTAAGGATATTTAAATTAAGCGCAAAACCTTCCGAGTCAGCTGGCAAGCTCGAAGAATATTTGAATGGCTGCGGCGATACCTTGGTCCTTATTGAACTCAAACTGGAGTTTCCTCATAATATTGAATACGCGGTGATAATTGACAAGGCGCGCTATATAAGATCACGATTAGATAAAATTAATAAAGGAAGCATAAGTAATTATGATTTTGAATTTGTCTTTTCAGCGGCGGTTTTCGAACGGTATGTTAATTTTGACTATCTTTCTTTAGGCCGCACGCCGGAGGTGACCGCGCGATTGAGAGGAAAATATTTAATGTCAAAGACGTTCAAGAAAATAGTAGTTTTCCTTGAAAGCAGTCGCCTGAATAACAAAATCAGGTTTTCCATAGCCAAAGGAAACGCCGTGATGGAACGTTGGGCAAAAGAATATTTCGGCGCGGAATGCGTAGCGCCCGGTAAAGAGCTTCAGTGCTGGCAGGGGGTTATCGGCAGGCGCGTTTTATCTTCTTCGCCGCTGGCTTTGAGCCGATACGGCGTATCTTTAACTCGGTTAAACAGGGGCGGCTCCAAGAGCATGCTCAAAAGGAGCATGCCGAATATATTATCTAATAGGGCTGTATTCGCGCTTCTGACCCCTTTTGTTTGGGCATTGGCGGGGTTAGCTTTGCTGCCGTATTCTCTCACCGGGCAAACAGCCCTGCTCCCTGCGGCAGTAGCCATTATCAGTTATGGCGCAACTGCCTCTTTATTCTGGCTTATCAGGATATTCCGTTATAGGGATTTGTCCTGGCAGGCAAAAGAAAACTTTGTCAGGATATTCATTCATCTGCGTATTCTTAACATATTCTTCGGTGCCGCTTTATTATTGCTTATCGGCTTAAATATCGCCGGAGCCGCGCTTCCCCTTTGGCTGCGGTTAAGCGGGATTGTCCAGTGGGGTTTTTCATTATGGGCTGTTGTTGATATAGGACAGCTCTTTATTTATAAAATATCCGGCGGAGTAAGAGGATTACGCGATGAGATGCTCTGGAATATTGTTTTATCAGCTCTCGGTGAGCCTTACGATTTTAGCCGCCCCCGGGGAGGGAGTGTCGGAAGGGAACTGTCAAAATTAACCGAACGGATAAATAAACGCGAAATTCGTGCTTCTTCGCCGCTTAAAAAACAAGAAGCTCAAATGATCCTCGATCTAAAAAAATATGTGCGCGGGATACGCCCAAATGATATCGAAGTTTTTGAATCAAAATATACCCCGTTGTCCCAGTTTAAAGTGTTTAAACGGTTTATTATGGATGGTTGGGAGTCTATGCCTTTTTCTCTGCGGATCTTGAGTGTGTTTGTTTTATTGCTCCAGGTGAGGATCCCCAGTTGTGTCCCTGATTTTTTAGAAGGCCGCCTGAACTCAATAACAATTAGTTATGGCGGGTGGTCGTTGACGCTTCCGGCTGCGGCGTTCTTCTTTGCCTGCGGTATCTGCGCCTCTTACTTCTTCGTAAATGCGCCTCTCTTGGCCCATGCCGCAAATTGTGCCGCGATCATCTACGGAGCCGCGTGGTTGTTTGTGGCGGTAATGGAACGGTTTCTCCTGGTGAGGATAATAAAGCATGAATGGGCGCACGCCTTTCAATTAAAAAAGATCGCCTCAGAGAGGGGTATCGGCCCGTCTGAAGTTAAGAATATCTATTACCGCCATATTAATCGCGGCCTTGAATACATGGCGGAGGAGTTTACCGATAGGGATAGCGGCAGTTTACATTGGTTGAATTCCGCGATGGAGCGTTTTAATGCCGAATGCGTGGCTCATTCCGGATTGATGCGCAGCGGCCGGGCGCAGGCTCGAGGTTCGTCTCACCAAGCGGTAGGTTGCTTTGTTGCGACCCGCACCAGCAGTTCGCCTCTTTATAGGGCGATCAATGGCGGTACTATTGATGAGGCAAGCCTTGCGGGGATAGCCCGCATTGACCGGGAAGTAAGGAATCCGTCTTATTATACGGTTTTCCCGAAAGATAACGGTCTTATTTGGCGGGTGGCGACCGATCCTGCCAATACTATCTATCTGAGTATCCTGGAAAACGAAATTGCCGGGTATCTTGTTTCAGGGCCATTCGCGGATTATCCCGGTTACCTTTATTATATGGCAGCTATGCCGTTATATCCCCGGGGGAGCCTGGAAACCGGCCTGTTGCGGGAATTTATCGGCACCCTGCAAGGGAGCGGCATTAATCAGATAACGCTTCATGTTGATGAGAATAGTCCTGCCGGAGAATTCTATTACAGATTATACCAGCGGGAATTTCGAAAACAGGTTATCGGTGTCGGATTTAAACGGGAGCGCAATGATATAAGCCATGACGGTATCGTTTATTTACCAGGCGAAGCCGGCCCCTATAAGCGGGCTCAGATATTCTTAAAACAAAAAGCCGCCGCTTCAGCGCTCGGGACTAAAGAAATAGAGTCATTTTTAGAAAAAGGAAGTACTGCTCTGGCTAATGTGAAAGGCGGCCCGGCAATTGTTATTGATTCGAGTTTAACGGTATTTTTAAAAGAGCCGTTTGTAAAGATCGGCGATATCAAGTGGTATCTGGCGAATGCGTACGCAGAGCATGAGAAGTATTTGTTGATAAATGAAATAGCGGTCAAAAAGATATATGATGGGCAAGAGATGAGAGGCAGAGGGATCGGTGAGACTGTTTTTGTTTTCCTCGCGGCGTATCTTTTGTATTTAGGGCAGCTTTACGAAGATTATTTTGAGCTGCGCGTGGACCGCGCCGGCGATATACGCCTCTTGAAAATAATTAAAAGTATATTTTCCCCGGAATACGTTTTTCTCAATAATAAACCTATAGCGCAGGTCTCCGCAGGCGTGTCCCTCGTTCGTCCGGGCGGCACAAAATTAATACAGCCCGTTAATATCCGGGTAGTTGTTTCTGAGAAAAGCATTATTTCCCGGCATATAGTTATGAAAAGCGGCACTGCTTCTTCGGCGATAGAAGCAGTGACTGCCGTTACGCCGGCTCAAGAATGCCGCGGGCTTACGTATTATGACCCTGTCGCTTTGGATATATTGCGCCACCGGTTGATTGAAAGCGGCCTGAATGAAGATATCGCGCATCGAGCCGCGCGCACCCTGGTGAGTCCGTTTCAACTGATCCATGCCAATCGGCGGGTTAAAGAATTAGGCTGTCATGTTCCTACGGTGCGGCAAGTAAGGAGCGATCCGCGGGGGGTTGATCTGACGGGGGTAAGACTGCTTTTGCGGGTGTATCCGCAGGTTTTTAACCGGATGATGGCACGGGAGATCGCGTTCCTGCGTGAGCGGATGCGCGAAACCCTCCGGCAGCAATTATCCCGGTATAAAGTCACTCTGGGCGTTGAGTTAATTGAGGCCCTGGCAAAAGTCGTTTCCGGTAAAGATATGAAATGGTACTGGATTTTATGTCTCGACCGGCTCCAGGAAAACGGAATTTTATCTTCCGATACGGTTCAGGCGGCGCGCAATTTTAATGTGCAAGGCTTAAGGTTAAGCCAGCAAGATGTCGAGAGAATAAAGCAAAAAATATCCCAGTTAGAATCGCTTGATATAGAGAAAGCATCCCTTGCCAGGATCATCGCTCGTGGATTCAGCCGTCAGGCGCTTATTTCCGTCGCGGATAGCCACGATATAAGTTTAGGCATGGCGGTAGATGTTATAAAGCGGGACCGGGAAAATTTTGCCGCCCGGCAAAAGCTTGTCCTGTCAGGCCCTGCAAGAAAGAAGGAAGCGCTCATTAAGGCATTCGCGGGGGCAGGTTTTGAAGAGCCGGTTGCCCGGGAGGTTGTTGATTATTGGTTTGATACTTCTGTTGATCCGGCGGAAAGAGTTGCCCGGCTTTCTAATTTAAAGAAAAACCAATATCTGAGCCCGGCGCAAGCTTCGCTCCTGGATTCGGTCGATTCCTTTGGTGTTTATGAGTTCTTTGAGTATTTTGATCCGCTGAAAGCAGCGCAGAGAATCTATTGTTTTTATCGGGATATGGCCGGGCAAGCTGCTTGTTTATCGTCCGGCGGACAGTGTCTTTTGCTGCAAAGGAGCGTTTTGCGTCACGGATTAGGGATAGGGCAGTACCTGGCTTTATTGCGTGACAATCGCCAGGAACTTTTTCACGCGGTCTTTAAAGACAGTACTGCTTCTGTTAACGCGTTATTGGCCCATCGTCCTGATATGGCGGCGGTACATGAAGCAAGAAGAGCGGCCGCCCGCTCACTCGATCTGTCCTGTGAAGATATCCTTGCCTCCGGGGATTATGATGGCTATGTGCATTATTTCCCGGATTCCCGCAGGGCTTATGATTCATTGCGCGCTGTTCCCGCGGAGAAGCGTATCCTCTCGGAGCTAATTAAAAGCGAGCCATTTTTAGTGAGAGCGTGTTTGGAATACGGGATAGCGGTCCCGCGCGCGCAAAAATTCAGCAGGATGTTCCCGACGCTTGAGTCAGCGGTAAGCGCGTACACGGCTCTCCCGCAAGAAGAAAAGATAAACCGTAAGACGGTCCTTCGCAGGCACACGCAGCTTTTCCACGCCTTAAACGATGTCTATGGGTGCGGCCATCTGCTTCCGGCCCCGCTCATTAAGAATTGCGGTTCGATCGCCTTATATGCCAGCCAGGCGGCGTACGATCTGGCATTGAGCGCGGGTAAGATTAACGCTCAATCCGCCGGAAAAGAACGGGAGGAAGGCGGGTTCGCTTATGCTCAATTTACCAAGGCTGTTCATGGGAATAACGCTGAAAGCAACGCCGATACTATCTTAGAACTTTGGAATTCTTCAGCGCGAGGCGACCTTCATTCCAGGGACGAGCTTATTCAGTATTTTCTTCCTAAAGTCCTTGCGGTGGTGAGGTCTCCCACCTGCGAAAGCGCTCTGCCGAGGAAGTTGACCTATGAAGATGAATTCTTCCTGGGAGATGAACTGGGAGACGCCAGGTTGTCTTTAGTGGAAATTATTCACGCCAATGGTTATGAGCCTGATTCCGAGGCCGATCTGGAGGACTATGTTTTATCGGGGGTAAGAAAGTATTTTCTGAGGGGTAAATTCAGCCGGCAGCGGGAAGAAAAAAAGAACGTTTCTTTGGGCGAGCCGTATTACAAAAAAGACCGCGGGCAGGGCGTTTCCGATAAAGGAGGATCGCGGGTCGCGGTTGAAGATAGATTGGGCAGCTTTGAAGATCCGCTTGAGCGTTTCGCGCAAATGGAAAAGTTCCTCTTTGAGAGGGTAAAAAGCGATATCGCGGATATCCCTTTGCTGAAAGAGTGCCCGGGAATGGATCTTTCCGCGGTATTTACCCGACGGGAAAAAGATGCCTTGGCGGCGGATTTACGGGAATTTCTTCTGCGCAAGGAGACGTTTGGAAAGGTTACGCGGGATTATGAGGTATATATTATGGGGAGTTTGGGGTATGTGGGGCTGGCCCGGAAAAACAGGAGCGATTTGAATTTGATCGTGGCGGTAGATGATGATGAGGATGAACCTCAACTTTTGTATATAGCGCGGAAATTTCAGCATATCATGGGAGGCCGGATCGAGCGAAAACTTCCGGTGCATTATTGCCTTACTATCGGAAAACAGGATATCTCGCCGAAATATTTCAAGGAAGTGTTCTGGCAGGCGCCTGAATTCATCGCTTTACTGATGCGTCATGCTGTCGGATGCCCTCTGCGCGGATACGCTTCAGTTGAGTTCTTATCGATCCCGGCGATCCTGGGGGACGCCTCCCGGGCATTGCAGCGCCTGCGTTTTCACGCGATACAACATATTTCAGAAATGGGGGTGAACGGGATCAGGGTTATGGCTTTCGACGAACAGGGAGACGGCGCGCTGCGGCAGAAGGTGCGCTCACTTACCTCGACGGATAGCCGCGGCTATGAATGGTTCGCGTATGACTATATGCGCTCTTTTCTCCGGCGCCAGGTAGAGAATATTTATCGCGATATCGGCAGCTCATCCTCTCCGGCTCAAAATAAGCCGCGGGTATACCGGCCTTATTTAGAAACCCTGCGTCACCAGCGTTTAAGCCCTATGCAGGATTTTCAGGGGGTAGGGGCGGTTTGGGACGATAAATCGGCTTTCTTTATCACCCGCTGGCTTCTCAGGTATATCAGGGCGGTTGAGCCTGATGTTTTTGCGGGGCTTCGCGCGCGCGTCGAATACTGTATCCTTAATAACAAACGCGGCTGGGGGAAAGAGCGTATTAGGGATGCCCGCAATACGGAATTACAAATATTTTCCCGCCTTTGGGCGAAGGCGCCTTTTTCGGTCACTCAGCTGCCTGACGAACTGCAGGTTTGTTATAACGCGGTGATTGAACGCAGCCACGCGGTGGTCAATTTTATACAGCATGACCCGGTGTTCCAGGGCTACTATAAATGGACCGTCCCCATGCGTAAACGTATCAGGGAGCAACGGCAGCATTTGTATCAGAATATAGATGACGCAGCCGGCTTATCATGGATAGTATATATGGCGCATCGGTCTGATCCCGGGTCCCTGGAGCGGTTGATCATGCTGTATCCTGCGCTTTGTGAAGACGGCTTGAATAGCGTCGATGAGTTAGTGATGGAACATCAGGAGGCCTTGAGAGAGCTGGCGCGCGGTAATTGGCAGGTTTTAAAAGGCCATGATAAACAGAGCCGCCGCGTAATACATGCGCTTTTTCAGTTTGGCCGGATACCCGCGATAAAGGATGCTTTTGAAACATTTTTACAATGGGACAGCCCGTCCCGCTGGCCTATGGTTGAAAAATATTATTATAGGAGTTTTTATCTGAAAAGCCTGCTGCCGAGTTTAACCCCGCAGGCAGCCGAAGAAATTGTCAGCGATTTTCCCATGCTGCCGAGCGTGCATCTGCGCCTTCGTATCGATAAAGACGCTGAAAATAAATTGCGGAAAGAGCGATTATTCATTAGAACGCTGCGGGCACTTGATCCTTCCGGAGACAGGGCCCTGCGTCCGGGAACGTCCGAGCGCCGGGTATATGACGCTTTGTTGCAGCATCCCCATGTTATTTCCCGGATTTCCCGTACCCGGGAACGTTTTAACCATGGTAAAGACTTTTCTTTTCTCTGTGCTGTTTTTTCTGATGATCATCGCAGCTGGATGCAGCAGCTCTTGGGGAACGCTGACAAAAGAACACTTGAAAAAATAGCGCTTCAGGAATATCCGGATACGCGCAAGCGCCTGGAACTGGAATATCCCCGCGCGGTCTTGATGGCGGCATCTCTGACTATCCACGAGGAGTATATCCGCTACCTTAATAAACACGAACGCTTGCGCCATGAGCTTAAATATGTCGATATTCAGACGCGCCATCGCCAAGAGCTGCATACGATGCTTTGCCTTATGCCGTCGCTCGCGTTCAAAGCGTTATCGGCTATACAAAAGAGAGCCGTGCGTAATTGGACGCTGGAACAGATACTTTATCTTGGCGGGCTTTGGCGTTTACGCCACGCGTTGACACCTTTGTTGCAGCAGCGGGTTGAAGGGTTGCTCTTCGGCCATCCTTTTGAAATATATCGGTCCTGGCAGGGGCGTTTTAAGGATGAACCGGCGATCGATACTATCTGCCGGGAGAAGGAACGCCGCAGCTCTGAGGAGAGCCTGCTGCATGACCATAAAAATATTTCGGCTGTTTTTGAGGAGGCATTACGCCGGATCA
Source organism: Candidatus Omnitrophota bacterium (assembly GCA_041650835.1). Classification (GTDB taxonomy): domain Bacteria; phylum Omnitrophota; class Gorgyraeia; order Gygaellales; family Profunditerraquicolaceae; genus JBAZTA01. Next base: position 701,039 of record JBAZKL010000001.1, on the reverse strand, counting down.
AGGCGCCGCAGGAAATAAAAGAAGAGGAGTATTATGAATTGGTCAGTGTCCCTTCTTTATTCCGGCAGTGGCAGGAAAGTGCCCGGGATTTTACGCGGCGCTTCGGCCCGTCGACCGGTATCGAAACGCTCCTTGGCGGCGTGAATGAAGCGATGCGGGATTGGGATGTTGAGATGATCTCTTTGGAGCGCGATAAAGAAATCATCCGTAAGTTCAGGGAGCGCGCGGAAATGGTCTATGAGCAGCTTCGCGCGCACGCGGCGTACGCGGATACCGATGAAGCGTCCGGTATCCTGTTAAGAAAAAGAATAGCGAAACGGCTGAAATTAATGGAAGACCTGCCGTCTGACGCGGTGATCCTGGTTACGCCTTTTATGCGCAGCGCATTCTTAGCCGAGATTGAAACATTGGCCTGGAGGATAAGATCCATTAAGGCTCAAAGTCCTCCGGAGACCGCGTCTTCCGCGCTGGCAAAACAAAAGGAGCACATGGTGCAAACCGGAAAAAGTTTTCCGTTATTTTCTTTCGGCACTATAAGCAAAAAGGCTTATGCGCCGATCGGGCATGACCGGTTAAACTTCAGGAGTGATCCGATGCGGCCGATAACTTATACGATAACACGGCAGAGGGCTGTGGAAAAGCCCCTGCCGGTTATCGCGGGAGCGCGATGATATTCCTTATGTTGAATATCAAAACTAAAAAGAAAGGTGAGGTGAGGTTACTATGGAAGAGCGCAGGCATCTGACAAGGTGGCAGATCAATAAAGATTGCAAAATAAAATTGGAAGGGGCTTATGTATATGCTGATGCGCAGGTTAGGGATATTAATTTTAAAGGAGGCAGTATTGCCCTAAAAAAACATTTAGTGCTGGATAAATTCTTAAAAATGCATATAATGATTTCTGAGGGGTTTATTATTGAAGCGGAACTCTGGATCTTATGGCAGAAGCGCGTCCTTGATTCTACCGTGTATGGTTTTTGCTTCAAAACCCTTAAAGATCATGATAAGGAGCGTCTCTATCAATTTATCCTAAAGCAATATTCCGGCCAGCTTAACCGGCAGTGGTGGAGGGATGATGTTAAAAAAGGAGGAGGTACTGTTATGCGCGAAGAAGGTTTCGATGATAAAAGGACTTTTGAGCGGTTTTCGGTTAATTTATCGTTAAAGCTTTTAGCGTTGGATTCCAATAAGGAAGACGGCGCCGAGGTGCAGGACATCAGTGCTAAAGGTCTGGGTTTAATGACGAGGGATTGGTACCCTCCGCATACGCCGCTTGAGATGTGGCTTTCTGTTCCTGACCAGGGGCAGCCGCTTTACACCCGGGGCTCTGTCGCGTGGTCGAATTTGGAAGGGCCGGATAATTTCAGGACGGGCGTTGAATTGGAAAAAGCGGATCTAATGGGAGTTTCCCGGGTCTTGAGGGCGGTATAATGACGGATATATCGAAGGCCTATGGTTTTATTTATGAAGGGAAATAATTCCCGGTAATTAATTTTAATAAGATAGTAAAGAGTTTTATAAATAATTTTTATTTTAATTCCATTGGATTTATAATTTGAACATAGAGATATGGTTTCGAAGTCTTCTCTGAAAGATACGATAGCCGCGATAGCTACAGCCGCGGGCGAATCGGCGATCGGTATTATTAAAATAAGCGGCCCGCAGGCCTTGGCGGTCGCCGATAGTGTTTTTGTCGCTCAAAGCGCGGTTAAGCCTTCGCAATGCAAAAGTTACACGGTCCATTATGGATGGGTTGTCGCGGATAAGCCCGTTTCCAAGCCACCGCAGGGAATGGGCCTTTCTTATAAACCATCTGCCCTGAAAGAAAATATTATCGATGAGGCCATCCTCACCGTGATGCGTTCCCCGAAAAGCTATACGAGGGAAGATGTCGTGGAGATCAGCTGTCATGGAGGTTATGTTGCCGCGCGGGCAGTTTTAGATGTTGTCTTAGAAAAGAGTTGCCGTTTAGCGGAACCCGGGGAATTTACCAAACGGGCGTTCTTAAACGGAAGGATTGACCTGTCTCAGGCAGAGGCTGTCCTGGATATTATTAAAGCAAAGACCGATTCCGCCTTGAAGCTCGGCCTCCGGCAGCTGGAGGGATCTTTCTCCCGGCAGATCAATTCTCTCCGGGATGATATGTTTAAGGTCCTGGCGGTTATTGAAGCGCAGATCGATTTCCCGGAAGAAGATCTCGGGGAACCGGGGAAAAAAGAAATTCTTCGCGGGCTGGAGGATTGCGCGTCGCGCCTCGGCCGTATGTTTGAAGAAGCAAGGCACGGACAGGTCTACCGCGAAGGCATCCATACGGTTATTTGCGGGATGCCTAATGCCGGCAAATCTTCCCTCTTGAACGCCCTGTTAAGAAAAGAGCGTTCTATCGTGACTTCCGTCGCCGGAACTACCAGGGATGTTATCGAAGAGGTCGTCGATATTAAGGGTATCCCGGTAAGGATCGTTGATACTGCCGGGATCATTGAGCCGCGTGACCTGATCGAAAAGAAAGCCGTGGAGCGCAGCCGCCGGAGCATTGACGATGCCGACCTGATTATCGCGGTTTTTGACGCGGCTCGGCGATTGCGCGCGGAGGATGAAGCCTTCATGCGCGCCGTGCTTAAGAGAAATAAGACGGCTATCGCGGTCTTTAATAAAATTGACCTGAAAACCCGTATCCAGGAGCAGGCGGTCATAAAGCGATTCCCCTTTCATGTTTCTGTTTCCGCGAAGCGGTCCCGGAATATAAATCTTTTGGAGCGTATGATCGAGGAATTGGTTAAGACCGGAAGGGTGTCTGCCGGTGGATCCGGGTCCTTTATTAATACGCGTCGCCAGCAGGCAGTGCTCCAGGCGCAGCGCAGCATCAAGGGAGCGCTCTCTTCTTCGCGTGAAGGTTTATCGCTTGAGTATGTCGCTCAAGATATTAAGGAGGCGTTATCCCGCCTGGATGAGCTGCTCGGGAAATGCTTCTCGGAAAACCTCCTGGAAAAGATTTTCAGCGAGTTTTGCGTCGGTAAGTAAAAGTGAGGTGTATATGGATGTAAAAAAAATTGAAAAGGCGGTCAGGGATATACTTGAAGCGATCGGCGAAAACCCCAGGAGAAAAGACCTTATGGATACTCCCCGTCGCGTCGCGGAAATGTACGGGGAAATATTTGCCGGGATCACCCAGGATCCGGAAGAAGAAATGGAAGTTATCCTGGACCAGAAGCACAGTGAGATCGTTTTGCTTAAGGATATCCCGCTCTATAGCGTTTGCGAACACCATCTTTTGCCTTTTATGGGTAAAGCGCATATCGCGTATATCCCGAAACACGGCAGGGTTACCGGTTTGAGTAAGCTGGCGCGCGTGGTTGATATTTTATCCCGCAGGCCGCAGGTCCAGGAGCGCTTGACGACGCAGGTCGCCGAGATCATTATGAGAAAGCTTAAGCCTTTAGGTGTGATGGTAGTGATCGAAGCGGAGCATTTATGCATGTCGATGCGGGGAGTAAGGAAACCGGGGACGTTTACGGTTACGTCTGCGGTACGGGGAATATTCGAGGATAATCAGAAGACGCGTTCAGAAGCGTTAATGCTGATGAAATCGTAAGCAAAGATAAAAAAGAGAAGTGTGCGTGTTTAGACTACGGCGCGTTTGCGGTAGATCCTGCAGGTGGCGCTGACTTCTTCAAAGATCTCTTTGGCTTCCGGCCACATGGTTTCCGTGATCCCCATGACCAGGTAGCCGCCGATGTTCAATGAATGGAAAAATTTCATGAGGAGCTGGTCCTGGAGGCTGCGGGTAAAATAAATGAAAACGTTGCGGCAGAATATAATGTCGGTGTTTTTGATATAGTCGGAAGCGATGAGGTCAAGAGGTTTAAATGATACCATGTCCTTGATCTCATCCTTGAGCTTCAAACTGGTCAGAGACGAGGTAAAATAAGATTTCAGGTATTCGCTCTTTACGTTCTTTACCGCTGTTTTAGGGTAATCCGCTTTGTGCGAGGCGCGCAGCGCCTTAGGGTCAAGGTCTGTAGCGTTTATTTCCAGGTTTACGGTCGAGCCGGTTTGTTTTAATAGTTCTTTAAGCAGGATAGCGAGCGAGTACGGTTCTTCGCCGTAGGCGCAGGCGGCTGACCAAATGATCAGCTTTTCGCCGCTTTTGCCGTTTTTCTGCTGAATAAGGTTTTTGATGATCGGGGTCATTGTTTCCCAGACCGGGGGATCGCGGAAAAACTCGGAAACATTGATGCAGAGGACTTCGAACAATTTATCGTATTCATGCGGATTGTTGATCAGGAACATTAAGTATTCCGAGAGTGAACCGACTTTGTTGAGGTTCATGCGCATAGCGATGCGGCGCTTGATCAGGTCTGAATGGTAGTGGTGGAAATCAAGCCCTCTGTCCTGATAAATCTTGTCCAGGAGCAGCTGAAAGGTCGCTTCTTTGTTCTCTTTGACCTCGTGGCGGGGGCTTTTGCTGATGATCTCGATGGCGGCGATCGTCGCTCTGCCGACCTCCGCTTCTTTTTCAAGTTTGGTTTGTTCGATGATCGTGTGGAGCGCGCCGAATTCAGTCGTTACATACTTGGCCGGTACGCGGGATAAGACGTATGCGAGCATGTCGTTTTTGCATTTGGCGCAGGTGCATATATCGATGCGCGCGGATAACGCGCTGTTGAGGAAATCGACCGCTATATCTTCGATGATGTTGCGTAATTTATCAGCCATAAAAAAAGTATAACATAAAAAGAAGAACTGGAAAGAACTTTGTTTAAGGGCATCAGTTTACTGGATGCTTTAGCAGGAGCGGCTTGCGTTTTGCGGCCGTATAAAAATTATGAGCCAGAATCATCCCGGTGAACCCCATCGCCGTTCGTATGAACGCTTGAATATTCATTTTCCGGTGTCGCTCATGGACGCTGATAATTTACGGCAGGAGGCGTTCTTGCGGAATATCTGCGCCCGGGGAGCCTGCGTTGACAGCGGCCGGCCGTTTAAGATCGATACCCGCGTGGAGGTCATGATCGCGCAGTCCTCTTTTTTTTCCGGGCCTTTTGAGAAAAAAGCCAGGGTTATCTGGTCGAGGGCCCTGGGTAATGACCGGTATTGCGCGGGGCTTGATTTCGGGCTGGATAATATGATCGAACTGGTAAAGCGCCCTGCCGCGCTCTCCCCGGTTTCTCCTTTGAGCGTGGTAAAAAAAATTATCCGGTGGTTTTTATCATAACGTTTTGACTATGTTGATCGTAAGCCTGGCGTGTATCGGATGTTGTTTGACCGGTTATTTTCTTTTTTTAAAGCCGCAAGCCGCTTTGGGCCTCCAAAAGAGGTTTTATGAGATGATAAACTGGCGGATCGAGCCTATTGATTTAAATAAAGAGATCAGGAATACGCGGAGTATGGGGTTATTGTTAATGGGTTCAGGGATATTGGTATTTGCCTATGCTGTTAAAACCGTGACATGGTAACACTCAAAACACTTAATAAAAGTATTAAATTTCCCTGAACAATAGTATAATAATAACAGGAAAAAGCTTTTTTACGGATGAAAAGGCGGGTATGGCAAAAGAAAAACAGGCTTCCGGTATTGTTTACGCGTTAGCTGATTATAAGCAGTTGGTTTTGGCATATAAAACAAAATATACCGAATTGGTCAAGAAAGTAACGTTTTGGCGAACGTCGGCTTTATGGCTTGTTTTATTGATGATATGTATCGGCGTGGCCCTGGTCTTTGAATTAGTTCATAACAGGAACAGGCTGTCGGAAAGTAAGGGCCATATCGCGCGGCTCAACGCGACCATCGAGACGGCATCTTTGAAGCAGGAGAAGCTGCGGCAGGAATTTGAAGCGCTCAGGCGCGAAGCGCAGATGAAAGATATAGTGATCAGGCAGTTGGAGCAAAATGTGTCGAATACTTCCAAGAAGCTGCTGGAAAAGCTGTTGGTCCCGCCCAAGAACAATCAGTAGGGGTTTCTTCAAACCAGATACCAAAGAACGATATAATTTTAAAGTCTAAAGGTTAAAGTTCAAATAACAAAGGAAGATTAAAGGCTTAAGGTTACATTTTAGAATTTTACTTTTAATCTTTGAATTTCCTTTGTTATTTAGCCTTTAATCTTTAGAATTAACTTATTATTCTAGATTTTCTGATCTCTTGAGTTTTCTGCGATCTAATTCTTTTTCTTGCGCCCGCGAAACTCCCGCGTTATAATAACGTACAATTATCGCGGGGTCCGATATGAAATGTAAGATACTTATTGTCGATGACGAGCCGGATGTGATCTTTTTTGTTAAAAAGCAATTAGAAGCTCAAGGCTATGAAATAATTACCGCTTCTGATGGAGACGAAGGATTGCGTAAGGCTCGCGAAGACAACCCGGGCCTTATTCTTTTGGATGTGGTGATGCCTCACCGCGACGGCTTTAGCGTCCTACATGAGTTGCAATTAGACGATCAAACAAAAAATATCCCCGTTATTATGCTTACTGCCAAAGCTGAATCAAAGGCGGTGTTCCAGGGGCAGGAGTTAGGCGCGGTCGATTATATTATCAAGCCGTTTGATGTCCAGGTATTATTGAAGTTCGTTAAAAAGTATACGGTTTAAACCGTGGATACCCTTGCTGACTTGAGAGAGGCGTTCCGGGGTATATAGAGGAGATACAGGCATGGAAGCTGATTATTCGGGGGCGGAGCGGCGAAGGGGCAAGCGCGTCAGGGTCAGCCTCTCGGTTACGTATAGGATCAATGAGCCGTTGGCAGTACGCCTGTTAACCGCGAATAAGGAGATCAAGGCAACCATGCTTGATTTAAGCAAGAGCGGGATGGCGATCTATACCGACTATGAAATTCCGCTCAATACGGTGTTAATGATACGTTTTACCTTGTTTAAGGTTGAAAAAGATGATGTGAGCTTCTACGGGCCGGTTGAAATAACCGGAGAAGTCAAGTATTGCGTGAAAGAAATCGATGAATGCCGATTAGGGATACAATTTATCAGTATCTCCGAGAAAGATAAACAAGAAATAGATAATTTCGCCGCTATGGCGATCAACCTCACCAAAAAAAACCCTCTGCAGGGCGGCCTTGGGTCCTGATCCCTGTTTTTCCGCCGCCAGGCGCGCCTACCGCGGTAAATCGATTTGTTTTTGGAAAAAAGTCCGATTGTATGTTATAGTTTAATAAGAACAGGTAGTTCGTTCAATATAGTTTGAACCTACTGAAAAAGGCTAACTAGCAGTAATGCTGGGGCGCAAAGCGACAGCCCCGATCGTTCGATCGGGGGGCTGCGTTGCCAAAGAGGAAAAGCAAGCCCTTGAAAGTGCCTTTTAAGGGCTTTTTCTTTTCTCATGACCCCGGTGTGATTACGCCGGGGTTTTGTTTTTGGGGGGAGATATGCTTTTATTCAAATCGTTGACGGTTCTTAAGGGCCCTGCCCCGCGCGTGAGCGGAATAAAAACCAAAAACAATGTCTTCATCGCCAGTGAATTCTTTATCCTGTCTTTAGTGGTATTATTGTACGCGTATTCTCCGCATCTTGGCGCATCCCGGGTGAAGTTCACTCATGCTGCGTCCGCGGTCAATGATGCCGCGCTGACCGCCCGGCCGGGTAAGGTATTGACGTCAATGGAAATGAACGAAGGGCTTTGGAGGTATTTAAGGGCAGGCTTGAATTACCTGGAGTCTTCCGGTAAGAATTATCCTCCGAATTTCGAGCATCCGGGGAAGAAGGCCTATGGCGCGCTTGGATTAAGCAGGATCGCCGCGCAGGACGTACTGCAGCATTATCCTGCTTTATCAAAATTCAGCCTGGAGGATGTCTTCAGTGACAGGGAAGTTTATGAAGTATTTGCTCAAAAATACGCGGAGCTGCTTTTACGGCGGTATTTGAAGATTGATTATGAGGCGATGGCGGCCCCTGAAGTCTTTAATGTGCTGCAGAAGGCCTGGTTCCTGGGGCCGGGTTTATTCAAGGCCGGCGTCTCTGTTATTGCTTCCCGGGAAAAAAGAGCTCAAGAATATGTGGGGAGCCCCGATAATGGGGGGGATTTTTAAAAACATTGAATTTCCGGGTATCCTGTGATAAAGTAATAATCATGCAAGAGCGTAGAAGAAAAATACGTATTAATGCGTCTTTAGTGGTCAGTTACCGTTTGCTGAATACTGTTTTTAAGACTGCTTCCCGCAGTAAGAACATTTCAGTAACAGGGATCTGCCTTCCTTTCCCTCAGAGGCTGGAGTCGGGAAGATTCATCGACCTGGAAATTCAACTGCTTGATTTCAGCGATCCGATCAAAGTAACGGGTAAGGTGATCTGGCTTAAAGAGGTCAGCGCCGCGGAATTCCCCTTTCAGCTGGGGGTTGAGTTTGTTTCCATAACAGCCGTTGCTCAGGAAAAATTATTGCAACATATCGTAAAAGAAGGGCCTCCGGGAATAGAGATCATTCCATAGGTTCTTTCAAGAATGCCGTTTTTCGACGCTTAAAAAGCGGCAGCCTCCCTCGTAATGCAGGAATAACCGACTCATGAAGCAGGATGCTATCCATAACGCGAAGCCGAAAACTACTTTTACCCAAGGAATTGTTTTAGCCTGCCTGGGGATCTTCTTTTTTTTTCTGGCACTTGAAGCCGGGTTACGTTTGACGGGATTGTTTATCGTCTCAACCTGGGAAAAGCGTAACGGCGATTCTTTGAGGAAGCATGGCGCGTATCGGATCATGTGTTTAGGAGAATCGACCACGGCCGGGAAAGCCGACGCGTATCCTGCTTTGCTTGAAGCAGCCCTGGGCCGCCTTGTCCCGGGAAAGGCCTTTAGCGTCATTAACCGCGGTATTCCCTCGGTGAATTCCACCCGCCTGCTTTCGCAGCTTAATAAAGACCTCGATACCTATGACCCTGATATGGTGATCGCGATGATGGGGGTCAATGACGGGGAAGATTATGTTTTTTTTGAAGCTGAAAATATTTCCGCGGTTAAACGTTTTTTCAGGTCTTTTAAAACATATCGGCTGATGAAGCTCCTGGGGAGCGGTTGCGCGCGTAAGTTGAGAGGATATGGTTTTCCGGGCTTAGGCGCATCTCAGGGCTCTCCCGGGAAATGGACGGTTTTTATAAAGAATGATTTGAACTGCCCGGAATTTGGAAAGTATATCGGTAAACCGTCCGCTGCGGTAATTCAGCGGGAATGCCTGAGGGCTAAGAGCGACTTTGAAGGCGGCCGCTACGAGCAGGCGGAACAAAGATACAAGAGGATGATCGAGCTTGCCCCGGACAATGAAGAGGCGTATGTCGCGTACGCGTTATTTTACAATAAACAGGATAAGTTCCCGCAGGCGGCCGCGCTGCTGGAGAAGGCGATCGTCCTGGCTCCTTATAAAGCAACGGCGTATATATTTTCAGGCTGGTGTTATGAAGAAATGCGTGATTACGAAAATGCCCGCCGCATGTTCTTAAAAGCCGCTGAAGTAGAGCCTCGTAATCCGGAAGCGTATATCGGGTTAGGGTATTTATACGAACGCCGGGGGTTGTACGCGGAGGCTGAGCCTTTGTTTAAGAAGGCGCTGGGTTTAAATCCTGCCTACGACCATAGGTGTTACAAATTCTTGTCGGGTTTATATGGGAATATGGGAGATAACTCGCGAGCGCAGGAATATTCCCGCGCGCGGGAGAAGCTCACCCGATATAATCCGCTGACTGTCGCTAATTACCGGAAGCTGAAGAGTATCGTGGTTGATGAGCGGGCCGGGATACTGGTGTGTATGTCCTATCCTATGGAGAGCGCTGCTTTGCTGCGGAAAGTTTTTGGGGGGCAGCCGGAGGTTGTTTTGGTGGATAATGAACAGGTTTTTAAAGACGCGGTGGCAAAGCAAGGGGTTGATGCTTATTTTGTCGATATGTTCGCCGGAAGTTTCGGGCATTGCACAAAGAAGGGGAACAGCCTTTTAGCGGATAATGCCGCGTCTGCCATAATAAAGGTAATTGAGAAAGCGCAGCCGTGACGCGGAAAATAGTTAAAAAAACGGTGTTTGTTGTATTATTAGGTGTATAATAAATCAGTATCCTGCCTAACATAAAACCAAGATTTTTATGAGCTAAAAGGTTGAGCATGAAGACCAAGAAGGCCCCGCTTCTTCCAAAGAAGAAAAGATTTAAAAGGATATCTCCGGCGCTGCCGCGTGTCAAAAAAACTATCCACTCCAGTGATAAGCAAACCAAAAATAACGATAGTGTGTCCGTAAGCCCTCTGGAATTATCGCCGCTGCCGTACCAGTCGCTCAACAGCGAAGGATGCCTTATTCAGGTCAACCAGGCCTGGCTGGATGTTATGCAATATTCCGGTAAAGAAGTTATCGGCCATCGGGTCGGGGATTTTCTGGCCGTAGATTCAAAAAAACTTTTTCAGGAGCGTTTTCCGTTATTTAAGGCAGGCGGTCTGGCCGGGGGCGTTGAACTTGAAATGAAGCGTAAGGACGGCACGTGCTTTACTGCTTCGCTTAACGGCACGATAAGCTATGACCTTGAGGGGCGTTTTAAACAGGCCCATTGTATTTTTATCGATGTTACCGCGCGCAAAAAAGCCGTTCTTGAACTTAAAGAATCCGAAGAGCGGTTTAAGTGTATCTTTGATGCCGTCAACGACGGAATACTCCTGGCGGATATCGAAACAAGGGAGTTCCGGTTGGGAAACCGCGCGATTTGTAAGATGCTCGGCTATGATCTGGATGCATTGCGCGGTTTAGCGGTGAATGATATCCATCCTGAAGAGGAACTCCCGAAAGTCAGAGAGGTCTTTAAACAACAATGCGAAGGCAAGATCAATTTAGCGCAAAATATCCCGCTCAAGAAAAAAGACGGCACTGTTTTTTATGTTGATATTAATGCCAGTATCATGGTGATGAACGGCCGGAAGTATCTCATGGGTGTCTTCCGGGATATTACCGAGCGTACCCAGGCAGAAGCTGCGTTGCTGGCAAGCGAAAGCAGGTACCGTTCAATAGTTGAGAATACAAATGATGCTTTATATATCCATGATTTCGAAGGGACTATCATGGATGTTAATGAAAATGCCTGCAAGATGACGGGATACAGCCGGGATGATCTCATGGGGGCATCTTTGGCCAAGATCGACTGTCCGGAAAACACGCGGTTAATGCAAAAGCATATGCAGCGGTTGTTGCGCGACGGAAAGGTTGAATTCGACGGGCAGCATATGAAGAAAGACCATAGCTGCGTATGGGTGACGGTCAGCGCTAAGATCGTCTCCCGTTCGGGAAAGGGCATTGTGCAGGGATTTGTAAAAGATATCACCGAGCGAAAGTGTGCTGAGGAAAGAATAAAAGCGGCGCTTGTTGAAAAAGAGCTTTTACTGCGGGAGCTCAATCATCGCGTCAAGAATAACCTGCAGGTTGTTAACAGCTTATTGAATCTGCAGGCGCGTAAGATCAAGGATGAGGGGGTAAGGGAGATCCTGATGGAGAGCCATTCCCGGATCAAATCGATCGCGATGGTGCATGAGAAATTATATGGCTCCTCAGACTTTTCCCGGATCGATATGAAGGAATACCTCAACAGCCTCTTGCGCAGCATTGCTCATTCGTTCGACGTTACTGAGGGTACTGTTTCCCTGAAAGTCGTGGCTGATGACGGGATCTGGTTTAATATGGATATGGTGGTCCATTGCGGTTTGATCGTTAATGAGCTGGTGACTAACGCGTTTAAATACGCGTTCCCGGATAATAGAAAAGGCGAGATCTGCGTCGAATTGAAGGCGGGGGAAAATAATACCTATGAGCTTGTGGTCCGGGATAACGGTGTCGGTTTGCCGAAAGATTTTGATTTGAAAAGCTCGCAAACATTAGGGCTTGAATTAGTGAATATATTGGCGCGGCAGTTGGGGGAGGTCAAGCTGTTGCGGACAGGAGGGACGGCATTCAAGGTCACGTTGAATAAGGGGTAAAGGACTGTAAAAAAACAGCTTTGATATGAAGAAAAAACGCGTTCTGATCGTTGAGGATGAGCCTATCGTTGCTTTAAGCCTGAAGAATACTTTAGAGAGTTCAGGTTATCTGGTGGGTTCTTTGGTTTCCACCGGCGAAGATGCGATCCAAAAGGCAGAGGCCGAAAAGCCCGATTTGATCCTGATGGATATTAAACTTCGCGGCCGCGTGGATGGCGTGGAAGCCGCGACGGCCATCCGGGGACGTTTCAATATCCCCATAATTCATCTGACTGCGTATGAGGACGAAGAGGTCGCAGAGAAGATCCGCCTGACGGGAAGCTCCGGCTGCCTTCCTAAGCCTTTTGAAGAGGCTGACTTGAAAGCAATGATCGCCTCAGTCTTGCGAAAAACCGCATAAATAATATCAAAAGCCTCGGCGTACGGTTTTTTTTGCATGCCGATGCAATAAACGTATAGGTATGAGTGTATGATCTTGACTCCAAAGATGGTCGATATATTTAAATTCTTGAGTGTGCGGCTGGCAGATGACGATATCTATCCGCATTATAGTTACGGAAAAAAATTTTCTTTGCAGGAAGTGCAATATTTTTGGCGCAGGTCGGTTAAGATGATATTGGATGGCAAAGCGCCGCGCAAGCTCGGCCTTTATATCCATATACCTTTTTGCCGGTTCCGCTGCTCCTATTGTTTTTGCGATTCATATGTGCCCGGCGAGTACCAGGAAGTCCTCCGGTATGTCGGACTTTTGCGCAGGGAGCTCGACCTTTTTAAAAAGATCTTCCGTCCGGTTTCTTTCACCTCTATTTATTTCGGGGGGGGAAGCCCTTCGTTCTTGAAGCTCGGCGATATTCAAGGTTTGTTTGAGCATATTTACCGTAATTTCAACACAAGCAGCGATTGTAAGGTCGTTTTTGAAGGGACCCCGACCGATCTAAACAAAGGCCTCATATCTGTTTTGGCGCGCTATAACGTTAATCGTTTAACGATCGGCGTCCAGTCATTGGATGCGAAGGTTATCCGGTTGATCAATCGTCCTCAAACCAGAAGTAAATTTATCCGGGTCTTTAAGGACGCGCGCAAAGCGGGCATTCCCTTTATCAATGTCGACCTGATCGCCGGTTTGGAGGGGCAATCGACCGCTTCTTTTATCCGAGATCTTAAAGATATCATCGCTTTGGGGGCTGATATGGTCCATATCACGCCCTTTAGTCCGCTGCCGCATACGCCGTTTTCTTTGGCTCATAAGGAGCTTTCGGCTTTAGAAAAACAGCGGCGCGCGATCATGCTCATTGAGGGGCGTAAGATCCTGCAATCATTGTCCCGCAACATCTCTGTTGAGGATGGATTTGGCTTATCCGATAATGATTTTGCCGCCAATGCCCAGGAAACCGATCTGCGTAAAGAGAATTCGTCTCTTTTGGGTATCGGATACAGCTCTCATTCCCATCCGTTCGGTGAGGCTTGGTATGGCCATCCGCATCTGGTGGGAAGCAAGCATAAACCTGCTTTCAAAAGGGTCCCTTGTTTTACCGGGGTAAAGGTTTGCCTCGATGAAGAGATGCGTAAATTCATTATAATTAATATTTTCGAAGGCTTCCTGAGAAGTTCATTTGCCGCTCTTTTTAAAAAAGATCCCGTAGAGGCATTTAGGAAAGAGTTTCAGGAGCTGGAAAATTCAGGAAAGATCAAGATTGAAAATGACCGGATCATCTCCCGCATAAAGAACAGGAAAGAATACCTTATTTATTCCAAGGTATTTTACAGCAAGGTGAGGCTCTCCGCTATCCTTCAGGCCGCTCGTCCCCGGTATAGGAAAGATAAAGATTACCAGCACGACCTGGATATGTTATTTGCCGATTTTTAAGAGCGCCTCTTGCGCTATCCGCGGCAAGCTAAAACGGGGATAGCTTTTAGTTTTCGGGGGGGGGATCGAGAAATCTGTTTTACAAGACCGGGTGAAAATGTTACACTATTTTCAAAAGCCGGGTTTGCGGCGGTGGGGGTTTTTGTTTATTGATCGTTGGGTGAAAAGCTGTAATAGTGCGGGGGGCGGTTATGAAATTCAGTAAACATGTTCTTTTGCCCGCAAGTATGTTTTTATTTTTTTTTCCTGCGTATGGCTATGCTTACATCGATCCCGGGGCGGGGAGCAGTATCTTTCAATCCGTGGTAGCGTCTTTGGTCGTCGGGTTTTTTGTGGCTAAGACAGCTTGGGGAAAGATCAAAATGTATCTGGGCCGTATTATTATCAGGAAAAAGCAAAAAAAGAACTGATCCATGCCAATTCCTGAAAGCCGTTTTCCTGTTTTAGCTTCGTTTCGTGACCCAAGCGGTTTTCTTTTCGAGAGAGACGGCCGGATCTTCAGGCAAGTCAATAAGGTGTATCAGGGGCACTTTGACCACCTTACGCGTTGCGGCCTTTATGAATCATTGGTGTCCGCGGGGAAACTTGTTCCGCATACGCAATCGGATGTCCCCGCTGCGGACAGCCGGTTAGCGTATAAGGTCATTAAGCCTGAGACGATCCCGTTTGTTTCCTATCCCTGCGAATGGTGCTTCAGCCAGTTAAGGCAGGCTGCTTTAACGACGCTCCAAATCCAGAAAATGGCCCTTAAAGAGGGCATGACCTTAAAAGACGCCAGCGCCTGCAATATTCAATTCCTTAACGCTAAGCCGCTCTTGATCGATACGCTTTCTTTTGAAATATATCGTCCCGGCGAGCCCTGGGCTGCTTACCGGCAGTTTTGCCGGCATTTTCTGGCGCCGTTGGCTTTAATGAGCTGTGTCGACGTGAGATTGAATCAGTTGTCCCGGACTTATCTTGACGGTATACCGTTGGACCTGGCGAGTTCGCTCTTACCGCTTTGGAGCCGTTTGAGGCCGGCATTATTTTTTCACCTGTATAGCCATTCTAAATTCCAGAAGCATTATGAAGCTGCGGCAGTAGGGCAGCGCTCCTGCCGCCTCAGCCGTTTAGCCCTTGAGGCGCTTATCGATAATTTGGAATCCGCGGTGGCGGGAATGAAATTGCGTTCGCGCCGGTCGCATTGGCTGAGGTATTATTCGGATACCGGTTACCCTCACTGTATGATAACGGCAAAACAGGCATTAGTCTCTGAATTCCTGCAGCGATACAACCCGCGCTTCATTTATGATATAGGTTCTAACACGGGGGTTTTCAGCCGTATTGCCGGCCGCCTGAATATACCGGTAGTATCTTTTGATAATGATCATGCCGTGGTAGAGGAGAATTACCGGGCCTGTTGTGAGGAAAAGCTGTCTTCTGTTTTACCCTTGGTGATCGATGTTGCCAATCCCAGCCCTGCCGCGGGGTGGGCTTTAGAGGAGAGAAGCTCGTTTTTCGAGCGCGGCCCCGCGGATGCCGTTATGGCTTTGGCCTTGATCCATCATTTGGCGTTCACCTGCGGGATCCCGTTAGGGAAGATAGCCTATTTGTTGCAGAAGATCTGCCGGTGCGCGCTTGTTGAATTCATCCCTAAAAGCGATCCTTCTGTGCGCAGGCTCTTAGTTAACCGGGAAGACATTTTTACGGAATACTCCCGTGAAAGCTTTGAAGAGGAATTTGGGCGGTACTTTGAGATCGAGGGCTGCCGGCAGGTGCCGGGATCGTCAAGGTCCGTGTATTTCCTTAAACGAAAACAAAGATGAATCGTCCCGCTCCTCTTTCGGGCTGCGCCGGTATAAAGAAGGCTGATGCCTGTATTGCCGCTGTTTTGTTTTCACTGACGCTTTTTTTCTTCACTCCGCTTCAAATATATTTAACCAACCGGCTGGAATTCCCCTACGTCTTTTCTCTTGTTACGCCTGTTTTTGTTATGATCTCTTTTGCCGCCGCTGTGCTCTTGAGCGCGGTCCTCCTGGTTTTGCCTGTTTCGTCGCGTAAGGCATGCGTGGCAGCTATAGCCGGGGCGTCCGTATTGATATGGCTGCAGGGAAATGTTTTTGTCTGGAGCTACGGCGTGTTTGACGGCAGGCAGATCGAGTGGGATCAATTCCGGGGGAGGGGTATTATTGACGCGCTTGCCTGGTTGTCAGGGGCGGCTTTAGTTGTTTTTAAGGCGCAGCAGGCCCGCGCAGGCCTGAGAAAATTAGCTGCCGGGCTTTTATTGATACAATTCATTTCAGCTTTGTGGACGATGATACAGGCTTCGCAACTGCCGAGCGCCGAGAAGGTAGTGATAGACAACAAAAATCTCACTCGTTATTCTTCAGAGAAAAACGTTATCATTCTTTTATTGGATGCCTTTGAAACGGATGTTTTTCAGGAGATCATTGATGAGGACCCTGCGGAGGGCGGGCCTTTTCAGGGATTTACCTATTTTCGTAACGCCGTGGCCCCGTTTCAATGCACGTATCCTGCTATTGTTACGATCATGACGGGCCGCTATTACGATAACACGGTTGAGATCCAAAGGTTCATTAAGGATGAATTTACCCGCCGTTCACTGCCGTCGGTCCTGCGGGACCGCGGCTTCACCGTTGAATTGTACCCTTATTTTAACCCCTACTCGATTTATTGCGATCCTGCCCTGGCATCGAACCTTGTTGTGGCAAAAAAACGCTTGAGGGCCAAGGATATTGCACACATTTATGATATCGCGTTGTTTCGTTCTTGCCCGCAGCAATTAAAAAAGGCCCTTTACCGCGATCAACGATGGTTTATAAGAAGGCTCTTCTCCCGGGGAAGCGGTAAAAGATCCGGCAGGTTCAGGCAGGACCAACTGCCGCCTTCACAACGGCATGAATTCCGGGAAACGGTCAGGTTTTTCCGGGAGACTTCCGCGGGGCTCTCCTTGAGTGAGAATATGAAACTCTTTAAATACATCCACCTTCCGGGGATGCATTTTCCTTTGATGTTCAATGAAGCTCTCGAGCCTGAACTTCTGCCGTCGGACCGGCAGGGGTATAAAAAACAAGCCCGGGGGCTTTTGAAATTAGTTTCAATGTTCCTGAGCGGGTTAAAAGAAGCCGGTATTTATGATAATTCTTTGATCGTTATTATGGGCGACCATGGGGCCCTGGGGGATGTTTACCTTCCTCAAGAGAAACGCGGGAATGCCGGGCAGCTGTATTATCCGGGGCGGGGCGGGGGGCTGCCGCTCGTCCTTATTAAACCATTTGACGCAAGCGGCCGTATGCGTGTTTCAGACGCAGCGGTTTCGTTGTCGGATATCCCCAGGACAATCATGTCGGAGCTTCATTTAAAAGATGATTTTCCCGGCGTGTCTATGTTTGATGAGGGAGCATCCGAGGAGCGCGCCAGAAAATTTTATGCCTATAGTTGGAACGAGCAAAAGATAAAGGAAGATTATTTACCGGTGATGACCGAATACAGCATTTCGGGATTCAGCTGGTTGGCGGGTTCCTGGAAAGAAACAGGAACGTATGAACCTTCTCAAAAGGCGGTCATCTATAAACCGGCGGCCGTTTGGGGCAAGATCCGGGATCTTTTCACCGAGCGTTAAAGGTTTGATCATTCAATCGCGACCTGCCGGGCACGGGCAAAAATAATTAACTGTTTGTTATGAAGAAAACCCAGCGATCAATATTTGAAATAGCGATATTTTCCTTATGTATTATTCTTTGCGTGATGGTATCCCTTCATGCCCGCGGCAAAACTTTAAGCAATGAGTTGAATAATGATGAATTGATCTATGTTTATTACGCCGGTTTATTTAAATCGTTCTTCATTACTCATAATATGGATAATCCGTATTGGCATTCCGACCTAAGGTATTCAGCGGTCCCTGTGGGGGTCTATTTGATCGGTTTAAGTATCCATTACAGCCCGTGGCGGCCGATGCTGCGGGAGCCGGACACTCTCGTGCGTTTTGTCAAGATATCCGACGGAGCAATAGAAAAGCATCCGTGGCCTTATGCCGCCGACCTGGTCTATAAGGTGAGGTCCGGGATGCTGATCTTTATGACGCTTTGCGTGGTGTCGGTATTCGCCCTGGGATGGCGTTTGGGCTGGTACTATTGCGCTCTCCCCGCGGTATGGCTGCTCCTGGCTCATAAGCATTTTGTCGTTTTTTCAAACATGGTCCTCCTGGAATCTGTTTGGTTATTGCAGCATTTCTTAAACATCCTTTTAATAAACGCGTATTTGTCCCGGTGGCAAAATAAGGAAAAGGGGGAGGATTGGTTGTTCCTGCCGGCGTTGTTGGTAGGCTTGAGCGCGGGTTTTCTAACAGGTACGAAGATCAACGGGGCGTTAAATATCGTTATTTTCTTTATTTGCTTTCTTTCTGTCCTGGGAAAGCAGATATTGTTCAGGGAGATCACAAGAAGGATGATCCTGAGAGGCCTGCTCCAGGTAAGCATCGTTTTACTTGCCTGTTTTCTTGTGTTCGTGCTTTTTAACCCGGCGCTTTATGTGAACCCGCTGGCAGGCATTAAGAAAATAATACTCATGCGTTTTCGTTATTTCGCCTGGCAAATCGCCGATTTACCCTCGGCTTTCCTGCCTGACATGCTCAGCCGGCTGAAATTTATCATTAAAATAGTACATCCCACGCCTGTCACGGCACCGCTGTTTTTGATCGGCTTGGCCGCTTTAGGGGTAAAAGGAGTGAGTTCTTTCAGAAAAAACGGGTCCTTGGGGATCGAATATCTTTTGGGAATCGCTTTTTTAGTTGAACTGGCGTCCCTCTTGAAATATATGGAGGTAGCTTTTCTTCGTTACGTGCTTGTTTTACTCCCTTATTTTTATTTAATTGTATGTTATGGAGCGACATGGTCAGTGAAAAAACTGTTTTACCTTATGAGAATCTCCCGCTTCAATGTTTTATTCGGCAGATGATCAATTTGTACCGGGTGAGGGACTGGTATTATCTTTTAGGCCTGACAGTCCTGGGCTTTATTTTTACCAGAGGCGGTTTTTGCCTGTGCCCCGATTTATGGATAAGCCTTTTTATCGGCTCAAGCTATCTTTCCTACGGCTATTCTTTTAACCGGCTCTGTGATAAAGAACCCCGGGATTGGATAACCCGCGAGCTGTTCCTGGTATTTGCGCCTATTCTCCTGGGGTTTATTCTTGCGGCAATGCGTTTGCCCCGGCTTATGCTTCCTTTGGGTATCGCGGTTGCCTTGAACACCGCGTATTCTTTACCGTCGATCCTTTGGAAAAAGAATACTCTTGCCGGTATCGTGATCAACGTTTATCTTTTCGGATGCCTTTTTTTGATCGGTTCCTACGCGGGAAACGCAGCTTATTCCCTGCCGGTCATCGCGATGAGTTCGTATATGGCCGCTTTTTTTATACCCGGACAATTATGCCATGAGCTTGCGCACGCCGAAGCGGATAAGAGGTCCCTCTTTGTTATCAAGAACCGGCAGAGATATTCCGCGGCGGTCTTGGCGTCTGTCTGTTTTATCTTTATTTTTTCACTGGTGTTGAAGATCCGATTGTCTCTGGGGATGTTTTTTATATGCGGCCATTTTTTATGGGCTGTTTTTCTTTGGTACTTTTTTAAATCAAGGATCTGGATGGATTTTTCGGTTGATAAAGCGCGGGAACTCAGGAAATATTTTAAAATAACAGGTATGCTGTTCGGGATATGGTATCTTATAGCATTCTTGAGGCGATGAAGCTTATGTCACCTGCGTTATTCAAAATGGGCGCCGATATCAAGGAGCACTGTTTGCGCGTCCTTAACTTTAAGCTCGTCGATGAGCAGGGTGAGGCCCTTTGAGCTTTCAGGGCAGCG
Organism: Candidatus Omnitrophota bacterium; assembly: GCA_041650835.1. GTDB lineage: Bacteria > Omnitrophota > Gorgyraeia > Gygaellales > Profunditerraquicolaceae > JBAZTA01. The sequence continues at coordinate 681,364 of JBAZKL010000001.1, read as the reverse complement.
AACGGCAAATTCTATTCTTGTGATCGTCTTCCAATTAAAAGAGCCGGGAAGCGGCGGCTGGGAAAAATCACGCAAGGGCAGGCTGATAAGCTGCCAGGCGTTTTCTGGGCTGTTGAATGAAACTTCCGAATTGAGGCGGGTGTTGCGCTCATCAACCAGGAGTACCTCGAATTTCGTGTTCGCCGGGAATAAGGCCATTGTTTTTACCCGGAATTCTATCCGTCCTTCTTGATACGCTGCCTGCAGGTCAAGGGCTTCGCGCAGGGTAATATCGCTGCAATACGTTACTTCTTTTTCCGCCTGATCAATGGATATTTTCAGCGACATTTCTCCCGAATAGCGGTCATCCCTGTTCCAGTGGATATAGTTATCGCGCGGGTGGGAGGATAGGGAGAGCCTGGTATTCTCAGCGGCAAACCTGTTCAGGAGCTCTGCTTCTATGTCCACCGGCAGTCCGCGTTTTCTCGTGTGCCGTACTCCTGCGAGCAGTGCCGATACGCAGATGCTGAGGGTAACTATTATTAAGAAATGCTTTAAGAGTGTTTTCATGCTTTAGTCATCAATTGCGCAGCGAAATCCGATGCCGTTCTTGCGTGCCAGGGAAGTTATGTCATTGTTGCGCGCCGCGGCTTTCTGCCATGAGGAAGCAGTTCCCCAATCTCCTCCCCGCAGGACCCTGTTAGCGGTATTTTTATAATCAGTCCTGCTTTGACGTTCATCATAGAAGCCGGTATCATACCAATAGGTGTCTACCCATTCCCATACATTGCCGGTGAGTTCTCTTGCCCCGAATGGCGAAGACAGCCCTTGTTGTTCCCATGCCTGTTCATAACGCAATACATCCGATGCGTAAGACACCCCGTCATCGAACATATTGCAGATGCTCTCCTTTGGTTCGGGAGAATTTCCCCACGGGTACATCCTTTGGTCGCATCCGCGGGCGGTTATTTCCCATTCCGCTTCACTCGGCAGGCGCATGCCGGCCCATCGGGCGAAATCAAAGGCGTTAAACCAGGTAACAAACACGACGGGGAAATCCGCTTTATCTTTGCGGATAATATAGGAATAATTACCGTCTGTCCCTATGCGTGTAATTCCGCAAGCCTGTTGCGCCATTTTATGGTTATACTTAAAAAGATAAGGGTATAAGCCGGTATCTTGTTTTTCCGTTTCATTGAGGTATGCCGCGTATTCCGCGATAGTGGCAGGGTATTTCATGATATAAAACCCCTGTGTTTGCGCTTCACCATCCGTCTCAAAAGGCGCTTGGCAGTTGCCGATACGGTAAATCCCCGCGGGTGCGTAAACCATTTCCAGCGCGTGGATATGGATAGCAAAGTTGTCAGCGGTAACGTCTTTGTCGGAGAGCCCCGCGCGGGCATAATAAAAAAAACTGCGTTGTTTGCCGGACTGGGCCACTAAGGCGTCTTTTGGTTTATCCGTCTGTCCGTTCCCGTTTATATCGACGGCAACAGGCGAGGGGCGCTGCCAGGGGGCGCCGGGGTGAGCGCCGCCGGGGGAATAAGACAGGAATATATACGCGGGGTTCTTTTGAGAGAGTGTCCCTGAAGCTTTTGGTTTGAGCGAATAGGTGATCTCTACGCGTTGGTTCTCTGTGTCGAGCCTTCTTTGGATATCGCTGACCTCGATTGTGCAGTTGTCGAGTTTAGCGTTATCTCGTTTGTGCGCGCGAAAAGTCATGAGGGATATTTTATCCTTGTCTTCAACGATAATCCCTTCGCTGAGCATCTTGTCGTATATCGCTTGGGCCATAAGTTCATATCCCCGGCCGTTAGGGTGGCTCCACTCCCACCAGGGCGCGAACAACTCTTTTTCATCGTGTCCTTGAAGCTTTTTATTAAAGGCGGCCCGGATATCCACCAGGGGCAGGGAGAGCTTTTCAGCGACGCTTGCGATGGTGCGCGGGCCGTAAATATCGCCGCGCGGGTAATTCAATAAAAATATTTTGCTGCCGCCTGCTCGCGCGGTTGCTGCCATTGCCTCAAGATTAAATTGAGCGAGCCTGCTGAAATCATCTGATTTTTTGGCAAGGAAAAGGGGGTTGTCTTTGTCTCTTCCCGTGGGGTCATACGAGAGGGGGGATTCCTTTATCTCTGAGAGCGTTAACAGGGCGCGGTGGAGCTTTGAGTCGCGCAGAAGCGTTTGGGCGCGGTCATTTCCTGTCGCTTTTTTATTTTGCAAGCCGGGAAACGTATTATCGGCAAAATTCCATCCGTCATTGGTCCCTGCCCGCAGTAATACCAGGTCGGGGCTTTGGTACCGCGCGAATATAGCGCGCATGAAATTTGATACCTGTGATGAGTTCGCGCCTGGTACCCCGAGATTAAAAACTCTTACCCGCCTGCGGAGGCGGGCGTTTAATTTTCTCTGGAGATGGCGCGGATAACTGTCTTTAGGCTGAGCTCCGTCTCCGAAGGTAAATGAATCGCCGAAGCAATAGATGATGTATTCTTTTTGCGGGGGCGGTTCTTTATAAAACAAGTGATCCAGGGCCCTGAGATCTATTTCCAGGAGCAGGGGCAGGAGGAGTAAATAGAGGGCCGGGATAATAATGGTGTTTTTTTTGATCATGCGTATGCCCGCGGAAGTTTCTTGTTTACTCAGGGGTAAATGTTGATATAATTAAGCGTAGCCTTATCGTTTTCCTTTCTAAATTATAGCCGAAAAACAGAACTTATCAATCAAAAGAGCATTCGCCGCTTCGCCTTTGAGGTGTTTTGTTGAGGAGTATTCAATTAAGGGCATATGAGAGCGCTTATAAGATGAGGACTGTCTCCCGTAAATTATTCATAAATTTAATTGTTATATTTACGGCCATCTCCGGGGTACTGTTGACCGCATGGTTCGCGTTCAAGGGTTTTTCGCCCCCTTTCGTTAATGTCTGCCCTAATACCGGTTTAGGCATGGTGAGCGTGCCGGCGGGCGCGTTTATCATGGGCGGGCCGCGGAATGATAGCCGTGTTAACCGGGATGAAAAGCCGGAGCATGAGGTCTTCTTGAGCGCGTTCTTAATTGACCGCTGTGAAGTGACCGTGGGTGAGTTCCGTCAATTTGTTAAGGCGTCAGGGTATAAGCCCCTGGGGGAGTGGGATGATCCGAGCTTTAAACAATTCGATAACCATCCGGTAGTCAATGTCAGCTGGTGGGACGCGATCCATTATTGCAATTGGCGCAGCCGCGTGGAGGGCTTGCAGCCGTGTTATGACGAGGATAGCGGGATATGCGATTTTTCCCGGGATGGCTATCGACTGCCGAGCGAAGCGGAATGGGAAAAATGCGCGCGGGGGACTGACCGCCGCACCTACCCCTGGGGTAACGCTGAACCGCATGCCAATGGAATTATCAGGGCAAATTACAGCCGGAAAAAAGATGGTTTTTATTATACGGTGGCGGTTTGGAAGTTCCAGGAATATAAGAGCCCGTATGGCGCGGTAGGTATGGCCGGTAACGTTCAAGAATGGTGTAACGATTGGTATGATGCCGGCTATTATCAGGCTGCCGCGTATAAAGATCCCGTCGGCCCTCTGAAGGGGGGCTCGCGTGTTATCCGGGGCGGATTCTGGTTTAGCGATAGCGGGCAATTACGTACTACAGAACGCACAGCGGACGCCCCGGGTTATATCAATGAATACACGGGCTTCCGCTGCGCGCGCAATAAGTAGCCCGGCAACGGTGACAGTCACTTTTGGTGACAGTCACTTTTGGGGACAGGCATTTCGGGGTTGTTTAAGTTTTTCGATAAAAAGGGTTGAGCCGATAGCTGAAGAGTGGCTGAAAATATTTTTTAGCAAATTCGAACGGAAATCCCATTGTTCAGAAAGGTGACTGTCACCTTTCTGGCTTTCTTGGAGATCGATCAACGGATCATTTATTCCTCTATGGTATTTTCGGAAGCTGCTGTAAGGGTAATCACCGGGGTCTTTGCATACCCCCGCCCGGACAGGGTTATAGGCGATATACATTCCGCAGGCATAAAGATAATTTTCGTTTTCGATAGGTAAACTTTTGTATCGTTCCTTCCATAGGGGGCCTTTCCATCCGTATTTTTTTCTCATCCACAATGTGTAATGCCATTTTAGATGCGAAATATTCTTAGAAAGAATCTCATGATTAGGCGCTTGTACTACTAAATGAAAATGAGTATTCATTGCGACATAATGAAATATCAGGATGGGATATTTTTGTTTTGCTGTATCAACAAGCATAAAGAAACGCGTAAAATCATCGTTGTCTCGTAGTATATGGGTATCATTTAGTGAGCGGGATATGATATGGTAGAAAGCGTTTGTTGCAATAAAACGTGAGGTGCGCGGCATAAGTATGCTTTAAACCGAGAAGCTTGGTGACAGTCACGCAAAACGTGACAGTCACCAAGCTTCTTCAATTGCAAGATTCAAGCGTTGTGTTTTTTTCATGGTTTTGTCTTTAATCAAGTCAAAGGGTGACAGCCACCTTTTGACAGGTCCCTGTCGTCATAATTTCCGGTCAAGGCTGCGGTATTGCACGGCTTCGGCGATGTGCCCGGCGCGTATTATATCCGAGCCGGCGAGGTCAGCGATAGTGCGGCTGACGCGGATGACCTTATCATAGGCCCGCGCGGATAATCCCAGCTCGGTCATTGCCAGCCGGAGTATTTCTTTTGCTTCATCTTCCAGCGTGCAGTATTTTTTGATCAGCCTTGTGCTCATGCGGGCGTTATGAAAGATACGGTCATGGCGTAAGCGTTCTCGCTGTATCACCCGCGCTTTTTCAACGCGCGCTTTGATCACTGCTGAAGGTTCGGCTTCTTGGGGATCGGTCAATTCTTTATAGTGAATGGCGGGTATTTCAATATGGATATCGATCCTGTCCAGGAGCGGGCCGGATATCTTTCCCATGTAATGGTCTATTTTTATGGAGTTGCATTTGCAGGTTTTATGGGGGTCGGTGTAATACCCGCAGGGGCAGGGGTTCATCGCGCAGGCAAGCATGAAAGAAGCCGGGAAAACAAATGACCGGTTGACCCGGGATATGGAGATCGTCCCGTCTTCGAGAGGCTGGCGCAACGATTCAAGGCAGTTCCGGTTAAATTCCGGCAATTCATCCAGGAATAATACGCCTTGATGCGCCAGGCTTATTTCGCCAGCTTGCGGAGTCGAGCCTCCGCCGACCAGCGCGGCCCCTGAGATCGTATGATGCGGCAGGCGGAAGGGCCGCCGGGTAATGATCCCGTCTTTTATCGGCAGGATACCGGCTATAGAATGTATTTTAGTTATTTCTAAGGCTTCCGGGAGCGTTAGATCGGGAATGATCGTGGGTATCCTTTGGGCAAGCATGGTCTTTCCGCTTCCCGGCGGGCCGATGAAGAGGATGTTGTGGCCTCCCGCGACCGCGACTTCGAGGGCGCGTTTGGCGAAATACTGCCCTTTTACTTCCGAGAAATCCTCTTGATAACGCGCCTGGATTTGGAAAAGGTCTTTAATATCGACTTTAAGCGGCTGGATCGTTTCCGGATTGCTTAAAAATTCCACTGTTTCCCGCAGTGTCCTTAAAGGATAGGCATTGATATCGGAAATGACCGCTGCTTCTTTCGCGTTCCAGCAGGGGAGAATAAGGTTTTTTATTTTAGTTTTTGCTAAAGATATGCTGATAGGTAAGATACCTTTGGTCGGCCTGATAGAGCCGTCTAAGGAAAGTTCTCCTAACACGCAAAAACTTTCCAGGTTAACGCTGTTAAGCTGCTCTGAGGCGGATAGTATCCCTAAAGCGATCGCCAGGTCAAAGCCGGTCCCTTCTTTTTTGATATCTGAAGGTGCCAGGCTTATGGTTATTCTTTCTGCCGGCCAGTTGAACCCGGAATTCTTGATGGCTGATTTTACGCGTTCTTTGCTTTCTTTTACCGCGGTATCCGCCAGCCCGACTATAGTTAACGCGGGCAGTCCGTTTGATATATCTATCTCTATATCAATGGGATAAGCTTCTAAACCCCATAAGCTGAAGCTGAATATTTTTGCTACCATGTAGCCTCCGTTTTGCGGTTATCGGTGAACAGACTGAGAAGCAAGGTCACCTTGCCCGCTAATCTATCCCCTCACTAATAATAGACGTCTTAGAACGCTAAATCTAACGAAAATTTATTGAAAATCTCACCATACGCTTCATTGATCAGTTAAGAGATCTTTTGCTCAAGAAGGCCTTTCCACGCTTAGGGATAGGGAAAAACCTTGCTTTTTCCGGGCTCTGGTATATAATTATAGAATCTGTTAAAGTATTCAAGGAGCTTCAATGAAGCATTTGAAAATTATATTTGTTGTTTTTTTAGCGGGTATAACCATATTTACCGTTTACATGTATATTGCTTCACTGCAGGAAAAATATGGCATGCTTGCTGCGCTTGAAAAAATGAAGGCTGAAGTTCTTTCTTTGAAAAATGAGAATCAGTCGTTGTTAACTTCCCTGGGAAGTGAAAAAGCGGTCAGTAATTCTTTATCCGCGGAGAATACAGCGCTCAAGGAGGAGTTGAAAGCCGGCGAAGAGAAGCTCGCTCAGCTCGGCGAGGAGTTCCAGGCGGCGCTTAACGATATAGAAACGCTGAATAATGAGGTTGTCGCCTTAAAAGCCGAAAATGTGTCTTTGGCGAACCAGAAAGAAACAATGACCCTCCAGTTGGCTCAAGCTGCCCAGGAAAAAAAAGACCTGGAAGAAAAAATGGATTCAGTCGTCGAGCTCAAGCAGATGATACGGGATTTGAAGAAGCACGTGCGTAAAACCAATAAAGAGGTTAAAACATTGGTTAAGATAGAAAAAGTAAAAACAGCCCAACTGCGAGAGATGATAGGAAACGGCGGTTATATTATCAAAGATGGGAAGCCGACGTTTTATCCCCGGATCAAGATACAGGTCGAGCCGATCTCACAATAAAGCAATACGTATGGACAATATTTTTACCCAGTTTTACCACAACAAGATCTTGATGGTCACCTTATTGAGCTGGATAGCCGCTCAGACCGTCAAAGTGATCATCGGTGTTATTAAAGAGAAAAAGTTCGATTTTCGCTGGTTTATCGGCACGGGCGGGATGCCTTCGAGCCATACTGCCGGGGCCTCTTGTTTAGCAACGGCGATCGGCCTGTCGAAAGGTTTTGACAGTGTCGATTTCGCGCTCGCCGCGTCATTCGCGATCGTGGTCATGTTTGACGCGCAGGGGGTCAGGCGCTCTGCAGGTAAACAGGCCCAGATCTTAAATAAGATCATGGAAGATATATATTGGCAAGGCAAGATCCAGGAGGGGCGGCTGCGGGAATTGGTCGGCCACACCCCTATTGAAGTTATCGGCGGATTTTTGCTGGGAGTTGCTATCGCGATCACCGCGCAAGCGATTTAAATGTTGTAATATCCCGCGCAAATTGGCACCCCGCTTTATAGGTGTAGCGGGGTGTGTGGCTTTCTGCCTGCACCCGGCGCAGATTGGAATTGCGCCGGTACGCGGCTTTCTGTTACACCCAACGCAGATCGCACCCAGCCTAATTGGTGTGGCTGGGTATGCCGCTTACTGCGGCAGAATTGCGTTGGCACTTGCCTTAATTGGATAGGCAAGTACGCCGCTTACTGCGGCGTGTTTCGCTTTCTGCGAACACCCCACACAAATTGGAATTGTGTGGGTATGCGCCTTTCTGTTACACCCAACGCTTAAGAGGAATTGCGTTGGTGTTTCGCTTTCTGCGAAAGGAGACTAGAGTGAAAAAAATTCTTTTGATCGTGATCCCCTTGATTTTTATAGTATCGGTGTTTTTTTTGCTGCTCAAAATGAACGGGCGTAACATGCCTCAGCAGATGGCGGGAGGGGCTGGGGGGTCTGTTTCATCGTTAGTCGCTCAGGCAAAAGAGTTTGAGGCTCAAGGAAAGCTCCTTGAGGCGAAGAGCGCGTACGCGAAATTGACCGAAGAATTCTCCAGTTCACGCGATATGTTTTCCTGGCAGAAGAAGCTCGAAGAACTGAATATTAAACTGCTTTTTTCTCCCACGCTTATCCCGGAGCGGACGGCTACCTATGAAATAAAGCCGGGAGACGCCTTGATCAAGATCGCTAAAGAATTTAAGACAACGACCGAGTTGATCATGAGGAGCAATAATTTAACCAGCGATAAGATCATCCCCGGGAAAAAGCTTAAAGTATGGACCGTCCCGTTCACGATATTCGTGGATAAATCCCAGAATATCCTTTTGCTTAAAACCGAAGATGAGATCATTAAGTCTTATGTTGTTTCTACCGGCCTTAATAATTCCACTCCCGTAGGGACATTTAAGATCATCAATAAATTACCGAACCCGACATGGTTTAAGGCGGGAGCGGTGGTTGCCCCGGGGAGCCCCGAGAATGTCCTGGGTACCCGATGGCTCGGGTTTAATATGGCCGGTTATGGTATCCATGGCACTGTTGAACCGGAGAAGCTGGGGCAGCAGGTGACCCAGGGGTGCGTGCGGATGTTGAACGCGGATGTTGAAGAGCTTTACGCGATCGTGCCTGTGGATACCGAAGTAACTATTGTTGATTAACATCGCGCGGGCAAAAATGAACTGCCCGCCTAACCTTATAATGCAATGACCCGACTGGATTTTGAAAAACCGATCGTAGAACTCGAGAAAAAGATACAGGAATTAAAAAGTTTTGTTTCAGATAAAAAGATCGATCTATCCTCTGAAGTAAAGCGTTTGGAAGAAAAACTGGAATCGCTGCGTAAAGAAACGTACAGCCATTTGACTCCCTGGCAGCGGGTACAGCTTGCCCGTCATCCTCATCGTCCGTATACGCTTGATTATATCGCTTTGATGATGACTGATTTTATCGAGTTGCACGGCGATAGAAGCTTCGCTGACGATAAAGCCCTGATCGGCGGTTTCGCGACGATCAATAAGCAGAAGGTCATGGTTATGGGGCATCAAAAGGGCAGGGATACTAAAGAAAACCTGAAAAGGAATTTTGGCTGCGCCCATCCGGAAGGGTATCGTAAGGCGCTGCGTTTGATGCAAATAGCGGATAAGTTCAATCTTCCCATTGTGGTCTTAGTCGATACTCCCGGCGCTTATCCGGGGATAGGCGCTGAAGAGCGCGGGCAGGCGCAGGCTATCGCGCTTAACTTGCGGGAAATGACCGTTTTGGCAGTCCCTATTATTACTATTGTCATCGGAGAGGGCGGTTCGGGAGGCGCGTTAGGAGTAGGGGTCGCCGATAAGGTCTGTGTGCTGGAAAATGCTTATTACTCGGTCATTTCTCCGGAAGGCTGCGCGGCTATCCTTTGGAAGAGCAGTTCAAAAGCCCCTGAAGCCGCGGCCGCGTTAAAATTGACGGGTGAAGACCTGTTAAAAATGGGTATTATTGATGAGGTGATCCCTGAGCCGCTGGGAGGGGCGCATCGTGACCCTCAAAAGATGGCGGCGGTCTTAAAAGAAAGAATAGAGAAGAATTTGAAGGAGCTTTTAAGCCTTAAGAAGGATGAATTGCTTAAGCTTCGGTATCAAAAGTTCAGGAATATCGGTAGTTTCGGATGATAGCGCATGAATTGATATTATTGGGTTTACTGAAAGAAAGCCCGAAGCACGGATACGAGATCAAGAAAGAGATCCGTGAGATATTCGCTTTATTCGCAGGGATCGACCTGAGTTCTATTTATTATCCGTTACGCGTTCTGGAAAAAAAAGGATTTATCGCGAAGACGACCGTTAAAACAGGCAGGCGCCCCGCGCGGTATGTTTATGAACTTACCTCCAAAGGCCAAAGCCGTTTTACCGCGCTTCTTACTAAAAGTTTCCTTGATTTTAAAAGGCCGCAATTCAGCATAGATTTAAGTTTGTATTTCCTTAATTATTTAAAGCCGGGCATGGTCAAGCGCCGGCTGCAGGCGAGGATCTTCCTTTTACGCAAGCTTTCTGCCGGTTTAGGGCAGATGGTCAAGTCTATAGATAAAAAGAGGCCGGGTTCATTGGTAAGGATTTTAAATCATAACCGGCAGATGGTTGAAGCGGAAAGTTTGTTCTTGGAGAACCTTACGAAAACACTTTAAATAAGGCACGCGTAAGCCCGGCGGGCGTGTGCGACTGCCTGACGGCGGTCAGGCTTTCTGCGAAAGGGGGCGTTATGGAAAGAAAATTTAAAATACTGGTCATTGATGATGAAGAGGATATTTGCCATTTTTCCAAGTCTATCCTGGAAAAAACGGGAAAGTTTGAAGTGCTTACTTCGATGAGCCCTCTGCAGGGGATCAATCTGGCAAAGGCGCACCAGCCTGATCTGGTCCTTTTGGATGTTTTCATGCCTGAAATGGACGGCTCCAAAGTTGCTGAACAGCTGCTCAAGGAAGAGGCAACCAGTAAAATACCGATAGTATTTTTGACTGCCCTGGTCAAGGAAAATGAAGTAGGCGCCGGCACCGGCAAGATCGGCGGCCGCAGGTTTATCCCTAAACCGGTAGCCCCGCAAGAGTTGGTAAGCCAGGTAAAATCGATCTTGAATATAAAAGACTAAAAAACCTTAATCCCTTTAGAGCTGTTTTGCTTGACAAGGGGTTTTTTCTGTGGTATTATATTAATGTAGTTAACATTTAATATGGTTAAATATTTATAGGGTTAAATATGATCGAGGTCTCTTTATTGGAATTTGCCGATGAGTTAAACGCTCTTATGCCGGTTATTATGCGGGAATTCGCTAAACGGCAGGCTAATGAATTATATAAAGGAAAGATCACCCTGCCGCAATTCCTCGTTCTCGATATTATCCATAAGGAGGGTGAATCCAAGATGACCGACCTGGCTCATCTCATGGATGTTTCTACCGCGGCAATGACGGGGATCGTTAACCGTTTAGTTAAAGGCGGCTATATCCTGCGTAAGTATGATTCCCGTGACCGCCGCATTATAAAAGTGATCTTAAGCCCTAAAGGCAATGAATTGGTAAAGAAGACTTCGCAGCAGCGCCGGCAAATGTCTATTAAAATATTCGGAAAGATATCGGAAGCTGACCGGCGGGACCATCTGCGGATACTCGGGCAGATACGCGATATCCTGCTGCATGAAAAAGAGGGTTAAATGAAGCTGCGTAATAACATTCTTATTATGATCTTTGTCCTGCTGCCGCTGGGTTTTTTGCGCGCCGAAGAGCTTTCTTTAACGCTGGATGAAGCGCTTTCCCTTGCCCTGCGTAATAACGCGGCGGTGCTTTTAAAGCAGGAAGATGTGCAAAAAGCAAAAGCACTGATAGCTGAGTCTCGCGCCGCGCGCCTGCCTGCTTTGACGGCGAAAGCAAGTTTGACTGATACCCGCGGCCTGTATGGGAAGGATGCTTCTCAGGCGTCCTCGCAGCTTTCAGTCAGGCAATACCTGTATAAAGGCGCAGCTATCAGCAATACGATAAAACAAAATGAATTCTTCTTGGCGGCTACCGAGGCCGGATTAGACGCGGCAAAGCAAGAGACAGCCTTGAATGTTAAAAGAGCATTTTATACGCTTCTTTTAGCCGAGAAATTTGCCGCGCTTAATAAAAGTATCCTTGAGAACACCCGGGCGCATCAGGCGGCGGTTAAAGAGCGGTATGCTTTTGGCGAGGCTTCGGAATCTGAAGTTTTGAGCATGGAGCAGTCCTTGCTCAGCGTCCAGGACGCCTACGACAGCTCGTTAAACGACCTGGATTCGGGCAGGGCGGTCTTGAATAATGTCCTGTATGTACAGGACAATGTCGCGATAACCCTTCGCGGAGAGTTCAGTTATGAGCCGCAAGTCCTCGCCTATGACGAGGCTTTCTTGCAAGCAATGCGCCTGAGGCCGGAGATCAAGCAGTATGAGGCGCAGGAGAAACAATCAGAGAAAGCCGTTGAGGTAGCCAAGGCCGATAGCCGTCCCAGTGTGTACGCGTCCTGGGATTATTATAGCTCCACACGCGCAAACGTCAGCGCCGCCAGGAATAACAATGATTATAATATATTAGGAGTTACGGTTTCCTGGCCGGTATTTGACGGATGGTTGGTGAAAGCGAAGGTCCAAGGGGCCCTGGCGGATTTAAAGCAATCCCGGTTGACGAAAGAAAAAATAATCAAAGACATCGCTTTAGAGGTTAAGTCCACCTATCTGGAATTAAAGAGCGCCCTTTCGTTCCTGCAGCTTATGCGGTCGCAGGTCGCCGTGTATCAAGATGCTCTATTAACCGTTCAGGATAAATCTTCGGCCGGGATCGCCAGTATATTGGACCTCAATGACGCTTCGTTGAGCTATCAGGTCTCTTTGTTTAATCAGGAACAATCAATATATGATTATATTATTGCTAAATCGCGGTTTGAAAAGGCTGCCGGAGGTTGAAAATGCATAGTAAGAGAATTTGGGCTTATCTTTTATTGTTTGTCTTTTTGGGGGGGTGCGGGAGTGAGGTTAAAAAAGCGGCCGCTCCTGATATCATTCCGGTTAAGACCCGTTTACTTTCCTTGTCTGACATAGAGAAGACCATCGATTACGTGGGGAGTATCAAGGCAAATGAGGAGGTTTTAGTCTACCCTAAGGTCAGCGGCAAGATAATCGAACAAATTTATGAAGTCGGCAGCAGCGTCGCCAAGGGTGAGACCGTTTTTTATATAGACCGGGATGAAACAGGCTTAAAGTACGAGAAGGCTCCCGTGGTAAGTCCGCTCGACGCAGTTGTGGGCAAGGTCTTCGTTGATATCGGAGCCCATGTTAGGCCTCAGGACGCGGTCGCCTTGCTGGTTACTTTGGAAAGAGTGCAGGTTGTCCTGGATATCCCTGAAATATATCTGCCGAAGATATCCCTGGGGCAGGAAGCCCGCGTGTCCGTTGACGCTTATCCTCTGCGGCAATTCCAGGGTAAAATAACCAAGATAAGCCCGATGGTAAATTTAGAGAATCGCGCCGCGCCGGTAGAGATCACCGTCGATAATCCGGGGTATTTGCTGAAATCGGGGATGTTCGTGAAGGTCTCTTTGACGCTTGAAAAACATACCGGCGTGCCGGTGATCCTGAAGGAGTCGATCATCGGTAAAGAACCGCAGGCGTATGTGTATACGGTAGAAAATAACACCGCGCGCATGCATCAGGTTTCTTTCGGGATACGTAAGGGGTCGTTATATGAGGTTACCAGCGGATTAAAAGAAGGAGATCTGGTTGTGGTTGTCGGGCAGCAGCGTCTCTATGAAAACGCCCTGGTGAGCATCGATAACGGAAATGGTTCCGGGAAAGGGGAAATAAAATGAAATTGCCGGAATTTGGCGTAAAAAAACCCGTTACGAACCTGATGATCTTTTCCGCGATCATTATCCTCGCCATGTATAGCCTTTCCCGTATCGGTATTGACAGCATGCCTAAGATCGAACCGCCGGTCATCACGGTGATCTCGGTTTATCCGGGAGCCAGCCCCGAAGACGTAGAGGCGAAAGTTTCCGAACCCCTGGAAAACCAGCTGGCGACAACTCCCGGCCTTGAAAAATTGACCTCCAAGTCTTCCGAAGGCGCTTCTTTGATCACCATGAAGTTCATTTGGGGGACAAACCTTGATGCCGCCACCAATGACGTGCGCGACCGCCTTGAATTAGCTAAGCGCTTCTTGCCCGATATCCCCGATGAAATGGATAATCCGTTCATCTATAAATTCAATACCGCGAATATCCCCATTCTTTTCATGGGGATCACCGCGCAGCAGTCATACGCGCAATTAAATGATCTTATCGATAAAAGGGTAGGAGACGCTATCCGCCAGCTGCCCGGAGTAGGGACGGTAGAGCTTCTCGGAGGTCTGGAGCGCCAGGTTAATGTCTCGCTGGATAAGAGCCGTTTGGAAGGGTACGGGCTTTCTATCCTGGATATCCAGGATATCTTAAAACAGGAAAATGTCTCGCAGCCGTTAGGAAAGCTTAAAACAGGGTTGACCGATTACCTGATCCGCCTGCCGGGGGAGTTCATTGAGCCGGAGGAAATAAACACGGTCATCCTGGGCAAGCGCGACGGAAAGATCGTGTATTTAAAGGATGTCGCGACTATAGAGGACGGTTTTAAAGAAGTCACGCTTAATGTCCGTATTAACGGGCGTTCCGGGTTAATGTTAATGATCCAAAAGCAGACGGATACCAATACGGTTGAGGTCGCCAATCGTATTAAAAAGAAGCTTAAGGACTTAGAGAAAACGCTGCCTGCCGATGTTTCGATGTATACAATTTTCGACACCTCGCAGGATATCATTGATTCGTTGGACTCTTTGAAGTCTTCGGTCTATTTGGGGATCATCCTGGTCGTTGTCGTAGTCTGGTTCTTCCTGCGCCAGTTCCTGCCCAGCCTGATCATTGCCCTTACCATACCATTCTCTCTTTTGATCGCGTTCATTTATCTTTTCTTAAGCGGCAAGACCATCAATACGATAAGCCTCTCATCTTTGGCTATTGCCGCGGGAATGGTCGTCGATAACGCTATCGTCGTTGTCGATAATATATACCGCAAGCTGGAGAGGGGCAATAGGCCGACAGAGGCGGCGATATTCGGCACGCAGGAAATGTTTTTAGCTATCGCGGCTTCAACTTTGACGACCGTGGTTGTTTTTATGCCCATGCTTTTTATTCCCGGGGTCATCGGTATTTTTTTCTCGGAGCTGGCGGTGATCGTTACCGTGACCCTTCTGGGGTCGCTTTTTACCGCGGCTACTTTCAGCCCCATGCTTTGTTCTCAATGGATGAAAACTGTTTATCATGCCGGGAAAGATAAACGGTTCTTTGACCGCTTCTATGAATTCTCCGAGAACATGTTCAGGTCCTGGGAGTCTTTCTATTCAAACCTTTTGGATTGGTGCCTGCGCCATAAAAAGACGGTCATTATCGGCTTTGCCGCGGCTTTCTTTGCCACGATGCTCCTGGTGCCTTTTGTGGGTAATGAATTTTCTCCTGAAGAAGATACCGGGGACGTTCGTTTGACTATTAACCTTCCCCTGGGAACGCGCCTTGAAGAGAGCGAAAAAGTTGCCAAGAGAATTGAAGGAATACTAAAAAACGATATCCCTGAAGCACGGTTTTATTATGCCCGCACAGGGACGGTTGAGGGCAGGGGCCGGGGCATGGGGCAGGTCTCCGGTTCAAATATCGTTACCGCGGGGGCAAAGCTGGTGGCTAAGACAAAGCGCAAGCGTTTAGTCTGGGAAATAGCCCAGGACCTGCGTAATAAGATCAAGAAGATCCCCGGCGTCCTGAAGATCGATATCCAGACCGGCAATCCGATCGGCAGGATGCTTACCGGGCTGGGAGGCAAGGCCGTGCAGATAGAGATCGTCGGTAATTCGTTTTCGCAAACCGAAGAGATCGCGCAGAAAATAAAGGGCATGATGGAGGAGATCCCCGGCACGGTCGATGCGTCGATCTCCCGGGAATTGCAGCTTCCTGAGTTAATGATAGAGGTTGACCGTCAGAAGGCGGCGAGCGTGGGGTTGAACATGAATATTATTTCCAGTACGCTTAAGACCTGTATCGAAGGCTCGACTGCAAGTAAGTACCGGGAAAAAGGGGATACCTATGATATTTATGTGCGGCTGGAGGAATCTTCGCGCCAGAGTATAGAAGATATTGAGAATTTAACGATTATTTCTCCCGTGACGCAAAGCCAGGTGAGGCTTTCGAGCATAGCGGCGATCCGCGAGGGGTTTGTCCCGCGCGAAATTGAACGCCAGAACCGCGAACGGGTGGTGAGGGTGGAATGTAATACCTATAACCGCTCCAGCGGCAAGGTCGTTGAAGACCTCAAGGACGCGATGCAGGCGATAGTCCTGCCTTCCGATATGACGATCAATGTCGGAGGCGAGGCGGAAGAACAGAAAAAAGCCTTCCGCGACCTTACCCTGCTTTTATTGCTGGGTGTCTCACTTGTGTACATGGTCATGGCCGCTCAATTCGAGTCGCTGCTGGACCCGTTTATCATCATGTTCTCCATTCCGTTTACCTTTATCGGCGTTGTTTTGGGTTTTGTGCTCACGGGGACCACGTTGAATATCGTGAGCTTCCTGGGCGCGATCATGCTTATCGGGATCGTCGTTAACAACGCTATCGTATTGATCAGTTATATAATTATTTTACGCGCCCGCGGCGAATCGATGCATGACGCGGTGACCAATGCCGGCAGGGACAGGCTGCGCCCGGTGCTTATGACTACCATTACGACGCTGGCGGGATTGTTGCCTTTGGCAATATCAAGCGGCGTGGGATCGGAGACCTGGCGGCCGCTCGGCATTACCATGTTCGGAGGGCTTACGGTTTCCACGTTGATCACGCTGCTTTTTGTCCCGACGCTCTACGCGATATTTCACCGGAAAGATACTTTTGAGAAAAAGGACAGACAAAACACAAACACTATCGCCCAGGCTCACCCGCCGAAAACCGGTGTTTAGGGGCAAGTAAGGAGAGGCCTTTATGAAGATGGTCATGGTGGTTTATAATGAGGCAATCGATGCCGAGGTCATGGAAGTCCTGTCGGGGTGCGCGGTGAAGAATTACACTAAAGTCATGGGTGTTTTCGGCAAAGGCAGCGCTTCGGGGACGCATGGCGGGGACGATATTTGGCCCGGAAGGAATAATATACTTTATGTCGCCTGTGATGATAAGCAGGCCAAGCAAATAGCCTCCTGCGTGAAAGAACTCAGGAAAACCCTCAGCAATGAAGGCGTTAAAGCGTTTGTCCTGCCCCTGGAAGAGATGACCTGAAAAACCCCTTTTTAAAAGCCCCGCGCATAAAATTATTAAGTTTTTCATTGAATATGCCGTTGTTTAGCAGTAAAATATACCTGTGTTTTTACTGAGCCGGCGAATAGAATTTTAGAGGGGTAGTAATGAAAAAGCTTGTTAAGGTCCAACAAAAAGCCAATACGCCTTTCGCTTTAAAGATCAATGATTCCATCATTAAAACTTCGGAAAATGCTTCGGTGCGGGAGATCGCCAAGATCTTAAAACAAAATAAGATCGGCGCGATAATCGTGGAAAAAGACGGAAATCTCGCCGGTATCATATCGGAGCGGGACGTGGTTTGGAGGGTTGTTGCCGAGGATAAGTCCCTGGATGAGACAAAAGCCAGGGATATTATGACCAGCGACGTGATCTCCGTTGACCTGGATGACGGCATCGATAAGATCTATGATATGATGAAAAAAGTCCCTTTCCGCCACCTTCCGGTGCGTAAGGGCGATAAGGTGATCGGTATGGTTTCAAGCAGGGACCTTATGTACCTGCGTAATCTAAAGACAGCTAATACATAACGGGTGTGATCGCCAGTTTTATTATAAAGATCCTTTTCAAATCAAACGTATCGGCGCGCGTAAAAAGGAGTAATGATCATGGCCATTAAAACGATTGAAGTCATATGCAGACCCTGCCCTAAATGCGAATTCATTGAAAAAAAGATACGGGAAGTCGTTAAAGGCCTGGAAATACAATATAAAACAAAGATATTCTTCGAGTTTAAACATACGGAGAATTTAAAAGCCATGCAGCGGTATAGTTTAAGCCCCGCGCAGGTGCCGGTAGTCCTTATTAACGGCAATGTCGAATTGGCCGGCAGGATTGAAGCCGCGTCAATTAAGACGAAGATTGAATCGATCCTCAGGGGGTATTAAGTCCTTTCGTGTCTTTGTTATCCCGCGGTAATCCCTTGTTTGATGAGATGTTAGTTTTTAGGCTTGACAAAAAATAATTTAATTATAAAATATTGGGAAATAATATAGTAAAATTTTACTATAAGCGTAAGGCTCGGGAGGTTTTATAAGCTATGGAATGGGAAGCTGATATCCAGGAGAAGTTTACCGGTATTATCGCGAAATTGCCTGTTTTTCACCGGCACATCGCTGAGAGCGCGGTAAGAAAAAAAGCGGAGGAGAATGCCGCCGCGCGTCATGGCGCCGCGGTGCAGGAGCTAGACGTCATCAGCGCTTTCTTTTCCGATGTCCCGGTGCCTTTTTACAGCATGATGGTGCGTTTGTTGGAGCAATCAGGTATTGATTATAAAAAATACGGCTTTCCTAAGAAAGGCAACAGGACAAACGGGTAAGGGTATATGAAAATAGCAATCATCGGGGGCGGGGCGATCGGCGGATTGGTCGCGGCATATTTAAAATTCAGAGGTGAGGCGGTTTCTTTATTTGTCCGTCCCGAATATGTTGAAGTAATACGAAAGAACGGGTTAACGGTCAACGGCACCAGGGGCAATATAAATGTCCCAGTTGATGTTTCCGGGAGTTTACAGGAAAGCTTCGATTTAGTGATCCTGACGGTAAAAACGCAGGATTGCGAGAGCACCATTAAACAGAATTTGAAATTCCTGAAGAACTCAACCATCCTGACCATCCAGAACGGCGTGCAGGCCGACCATATTATCGCGGAGCATATACCGCGGGAGCATATTATTTCAAGTATCGTCATGTTCGGGGCGACCTACGTTACCCCCGCTCATATCGTGCAGAATTTTGAAGGACCCTGGGTTATCGGCAGGCTTAACGGCAGGCAGGACAATACGCTTAAAGAGGTTTTTCTCCTGATGAAAAAAATGTTCCCCATGGTTTTAAGCGACGACGTGACTGCCATGAAATATTTAAAGATCTTTCTTAACGCGAACAATTGCCTTCCGGCCGTATTAGGGATGAGTATTCAGGAGGCGTTTGCCGATATGGAAATAAGCCGGGTGGCGGTCACTATCTGGCGTGAAGGCCTGGAGGTTTTTACCCGGGCCGGCGTCAAGATGGCGGGTTTGCCTGATTTTCCGGTGGAGCGCCTGGTGAGCCTGGCTTCGATGCCGCTGGTTGAATCTTCACGGATCATGTCGGAGATCATGATCAATTTGAGCAAGGAGCCGTTGTATGGGTCTATTCTGCAGAGCATAAAAAGGAAACGGCCTTCGGAGATCGATTATATCAACGGTGAGTACGTGCGTGTTGCCAGGGATAAAAAGCTGCAAGCTCCGCTTAACGAAAAGCTGGTTGAGATGGTGCATTTGGTTGAGCGCACCGGAAAATTCTTCAGCAAACATCATTTGATAGCGGAAACCAAAAAATTTATCAAAGCCCCCTGAACCCAATGATACAATCACCGTTCCCTAAGCTGAAATTGACTGTTTCCAACGTTTATGGAGAATGCTATCACGGGTATAAGGCCGGCGATGAACTTATTTTAGAGGATTTTACTCATCCTCCGAAGCATTTTTGCCTGGGATTAGCGCACGCTCTTTTTCCGGTGATCTACGCTTTAAGCTTTGGCGCGAAGTTCCCGTTCAGGGAAAATCAACGTTCGCTGATGGTGACCTGCCCTGACGGGGGAAAGCTGGAATTCAAAGCGGAGGTCCTGGATAAAGAAGGCAAAGTCGAATCGGTCCCGAGAGATGTGCGGCATAAAGGGCCGGATCCGAAGAAGATGGTTATTGAAGTAGTGAAAGCTCCGGGGAAATGTACGTTTGGTTATAAAGTAGGGGATACCTGGGAAACGGTCGGATTAAAATGTATCCCGGGATTTTGCGGGGCCGCGTTTCACACGGCGTTCCCCGCGCTTTTCGCGCTTAATTTCGGCGCCAAGTTCTCATTCATGAAGGATCCTGACTCGATCAACACGGTCACCTGTCCTGACGGAGGCAGTATCGTTTTTGAGGTCAGGAGAGTCGAGGGAACAAAGTCACCAGAGCACAAAGACGCCAGGTCACCAGAGTAGCGGTTAAACTTGTGTCTTGAAACTACTATTGTATTGCGATAAAAATATGAAGAAACGAAGAGTCGTGATAACAGGGATCGGTGTGATCTCGCCCAACGGTATCGGAAAAGAAAATGCCTGGAAGGCGTTTGTTTCCGGAAAATCAGGTATTAAGAAAGTTGAAGATTTTGATGTTTCGGTTTTTAATACCAAGATCGCCGCGCAGGTAAAGGATTTTGACCCCTTTGCCTTAGGGTTGACCCATGATGAGGCCGTGCGTATGGACCGCTATGTGCAATTCGGAGTGGTCGCGGCAAACATGGCGATCAAGGATAGTAAGCTTGATTTTTCAAAAGAGGACCCTGAACGGGTGGGGGTTTGCCTGGCAAACGCGATCTGCGGCACCAAGTATATGGAAGAAGAATTCGCGCTGGTGACGGATAACGGTAAGTCGCCGATCAATCCCGCTTTGGCGAGGCCCGACCTTTATGACGCGGCGATGTTCAATACCCCTTCGATAGAGATTTCCACGAAATACGGTTTGCGCGGCATTTGCGATACCTTGTCTACCGGCTGTACCGCCGGGACCGATTCGTTAGGGTTTGCTTTAGAGACGATACAGGACGGCCAGCATGATATTATGGTCGCAGGCGCCGCGGAAGCGCCTTTAACCCCGATCACCTTCGGCGCCTTTGATGTGGTGAATGTTTTATCGACGCTTAATGATGACCCTGAGGCTGCCAGCCGCCCCTTTGATAATAAGCGTAACGGCTTTGTTTTGTCGGAAGGAGCGGGGATCTTGATCCTGGAGGAACTTGAGCACGCCTTGAAGCGCAACGCGACCATCTATTGTGAGGTCCTTGGCTTCGGCACCAGTTGTAACGCTTTTCATATGACTGACCTGCCGGGCGACGGGACGGCGATGGCTAAGTGCATTAAATTAGCGCTCCTTGATGCCGGGGTTGAGCCTGAGCAGATAGATTATATTAACGCGCATGGTTCATCGACGCGCATGAATGATATATTCGAGACAAGCGCCTATAAAATGATCTTCGGCGATTACGCCTATAAACTGCCTATCAGTTCTCTTAAGTCGATGTTCGGACACCCCCTGGCAGCGGCAAACGCGGTCGAACTTACCATCTGCTCGATGATCTTTCAGAATGATGTCCTTCCTCCGACGATAAACCAGGAGGAAAAAGACCCTCTGTGCGACCTCGATTATATCCCCAATGTCGCGCGCCGGAAAAAAGTCAAAACCATCATTAAAACAAGCAGCGGTTTTTCGGGGATACATTCTTCTTTAGTCATGAGGCGGCTGGAATGAAAAAAATAGCTATTACCGGATCAGGCATTGTCGCTCCTTCCGGCATCGGAAAACGCCAGTTCTGGGCGAATATAAAATCAGGCAGGCCTTTTGTCAAGGCGATCACGCGTTTTGACGCTTCGTTATATCCGTCGCGCGTTGCCGGCCAGATCGATGACCTGGAAAAATATTCGCATGTCTCCGAACGGCTTTTAAAGAAAATAGATGTTTTTTCTCATATGGCCTTGATCGCCTCTGAAATGGCTTTGCAGGATGCCGGTATTGATATTAAGAATGAGGACCCGAACCTGGTGGGGATATTCCTGGGAAATGCTTTAGGCGGATGGTTATACGCGGAAACGGAATTGCGCGACCTTTATATCGAAGGGCGCGAAGGAGTTTCTCCTTATATGGCTTCGGCGTGGTTCCCTGCCGCGCCTCAAGGGCAGGTGTCGATCTATTACGGCATCAAGGGCTTTAGTAAAACAGTCGTATCGGACCGGGCGAGTTCTTTAATGGCGCTCGGCTACGCGCGCACTACCTTAGCGAAGAAAAAACTTGATCTTATCCTGGCGGGAGGGATGGAGGCCCCGGTCACTCCTTACGCTTTATTGTGTTGTAATACCTATGGCTCGCTTTCTACTCGTAATGAGAAACCGGAAAGCGCCTACCGGCCGTTTGATAAAAAACGCTCCGGCTTTGTGATCGGTGAAGGAGCGGGTATCGTGGTCATGGAAGATTTTGACCACGCCCAAGCGCGTCGCGCCGCGATCGCGGGGTATATTTCCGGTTTTGGCACGACCTGCGACGGAAAAGACAGGATCCATCCGGATTCCAACGGGAAACAATTAGCCAGGGCGATCACTCTGGCGCTTACTGACGCCGGGGCATTGCCTGAAGAAATAGATTATATCAGTTTAGACGGCCTGGCGGTCGATGAGTGGGATAATACCGAAATAGCGGCAATAAAGGAAGTTTTCGGCAAAAAGGCGAAAGATATCCCGCTGAGTTGTCCGAAATCGATGTTTGGGAATCTTTTGGGCGCGTCGGGGGCGGTTGACCTGATCATCACGCTCTTGAGCATGGAGCATGACCTTGTTCCTCCGACCATCAATTTGGATGAGCCTTTTTACAATGGCTTGAATTTTGTCACCGGTAAGGCGCTCCCGCATAAGATCAAGAAAGCCTTGATCATCTCCCGCGGCAGGGGCGGTATCAATTCGGCGCTGGTAGTAGAGAAATCATAGTGTAAAGCTCCAATAGACACCCGACACAAGACACCAGCCGCAGGTTTTGATTCTTTTTACTTGTGTCATGTGACTTGTGGCCGGAACAAGTTTTTAATTATCATTTTCAAAGGGGGGTTTTATGAAAATTCTGTTTGTCATGCCTAAAGTAGGCGCCTGGGCAACCCATGGGATACATCGTTCGCCGAATCAATTGTACGCGCACTGGGCAGCGTACGCGCGGGAACGAGGATATGAGGATGTCTCGGTTATCGACGGGAAAGCAGACCAGCTCCCTATGGACCAGCTGATCGAGCAGGTCAAGGCCAAGAAGCCTGATATTGTGGTGATGGGTGAACAGCTGCATGGCTACGGAGGCTATGGAGTGTTGCGTCATTTTAAAGAGGCAGCGGCAGGGATCAAAAAGGCATTGCCCCGGACAAAAATAATTTTGGGCGGATTGTGGTATTCAGCCATGCCGGTGCCGACGCTGGAAGAAAATCCGGCAGTTGATTTTGTGGTCATGGGTGAAGAAGAATCATTCGGGGATTTAATCGAAGCTATCGATAAAAAGAAAGACTTAAAAGACGTGGGCGGCGTTACTTCGCGGATCGATGGCGAGATCGTGATGGGGCCGCATAAACCGCTTTTAGAGGACCTCGATAAACTGCCTTTGCCGGCATACGATCTGTTCCCGATGGATAAGTATGTTGGCCATACGTATTGGAAGCCGTTCGTGGATATGGTTACTTCACGGGGCTGCCCTTCAGCGTGCACCTTTTGCTACGAATGGGACCAGTTTGACCCGCGTTCTCCGTCAGACTTCCTGAAGTGGCGCGCCAAAAGCCCTGAGCGGGTCATTGAAGAAATGGCCTTGCTGCAGAATAAGTACGGGGTCAAGGTCGTGGTCATTCAGGATGATAATTTCAATGTTGATCCTGAACGCGTGAAAAGATTCTGTAATTTAAAGAAACAAAAGAAAATTGACATTAAATGGGTTTCTCTTGGCCGGGCTATTGATTGGGTCAATTGCGAGTCAATCTTGCCGCTGATGAAGGAAACAGGCCTGTTTATGGGAGTTTTCGGTATTGAAGTAACCACGCAGTCAGAGCTTAAAAGGATCGCCAAGGGGATCACCCTTGATCAGATCAAAAAGACCATTGAGATCCTGCGCAAGAACGATATTGCCATTGTCGCGGATATCATGATGGGTTTTGATTATGATACGGAAGCTATTATTAAGCAGCGCTTTGAGTTCACAGATCAGGTCGACCCGGATATCCTCTGGGTTGGTTACGTCACGCCTGCCCCGAATTCACCTATGTGGCGGATCTCTTTAAAGAAGAACTGGATTGACCCTAAGAAAGTTGATTTCAGCCAGTGGGATTTCTTGCATCCTGTTATTCCCACGGATCATTTGACCATTGATGACCTCGGCCGTTTGGGTTCATGGTGTATGCGGGAATTTTTCTCAAAACCCGGCCGCATCAACCGCATCATGGAGAGCAATTTTGATCCGTTGGCAAAGCTCTGTTTCCAGGATGTTATGGCAGGAGTAGGGAAGTGGGAGGCTGGAGCTACTAAGGGAGAGGTTCATATTTAAAGTTGCAAGACACCGCTCGACAAGCTCGGGGCAGGCAAATAGTCCATAGAGGGTAGTTAGGCAAGGGTAATGATTTTAGTTTAGTAGTTGGGTAAAGCGGTTTGGTTAAAAACAAGTAGAGCAAGTTAAGATCAAAGGTTAAAGCTCAAAGAACAAAGGAAATCCAAAGAATAAAGGATAAATTTTAAGATTAAACCTTGAGTCTTAAACCTTCCTTTGTTATTTACCTGCCGGTGAGGCAGGGCCTTTAAACTTTATCATTAACGTTATATAACCTAACTACCAAACCCAACAACCAAACAAATATCTTAACCTGAGCCATAACCTAAAATTATAAATTAGTTGTGTTATACGGCCTGCATTTGTTATAAGTAATCTCTAAAGGGGGATAAGTATGGATATAAAAGCTCAGATCAAGGATGTTTTAGTCAAGTTGTTACGCGTAAAACCGGAAGAACTTAAAGACAGCGTGACTTTGCAGGAAAGTATCGGGGTTGATTCTACTGAAATGGTCGAAGCAGTTATTGCTTTAGAAAAAACCTTTAATACGAAAATAAGCACCAAAGAGATCTCTAAGCTTTCTACGATCGATGAGATCGTTAAGGTCATTCAGTCAAAGCTGGCAAAAGTTTAACGTTTTATCGCGCTGACTTATCGGATGAGTCGGCGTTTTTCTCGCGTATTTTTTTTTGCAAGCCCAAAACGTTATGCAGATCATAGACTTAAGCCTTCCTATCGATGAAAAAGCCTTTGAAGTCCACCCGGTGGATATTGAGCGGGTGGGGCATAAGGCTGGGGTTGAGAAGTTTAACCGCGTGATCATGGGCAAGACCCTTTTAGGCAGGCTCAAGTATTTTCTGGGTAATCGTATGGTTAGCCCGGATGATCTGCCTGACGGAGAATTCTTATCTTTAGAAATTGTCCATTCACCTGTCCATATCGGCACGCATCTGGATTATTCTTTCCACTACGGCTCCCGCTCTGAGGGGCGCCCCGCGAAAACTGCCGAAGAAATCCCTTTAGAATGGTGTTATTGCGACGGTGTGCGCCTGGACCTGACGCGTAAGAAACCCGCGGATTGTATTACTGCCACGGACGTGGAAGATAGCCTTAAAAAGATCAATTATACCCTTAAACCTTTTGATATTGTCCTTTTTTATACCGGCGCGGATAAATTCTACGGCGGCCCGAAGTATTTTTCGGAATACCCGGGGGTGGATGTAACGGCGATCGATTATCTGCTTGATAGGGGCATCAAGATCTTTGGTGTCGATACTATGGGGATCGACCGGCCGTATAAATTCATGCTTAAGGAATTCCTGGAGGACAAGAAAAAGCATCCTTTGTATCCGGCGCATTTTCACGGCCGGAAAAGGGAATTCATTCATATAGAGCGGCTCTGCGGATTAGGGAAACTGCCGGATTCCGGGTTTAAGATTATTTGTTTTCCGATCAAGATCAAATGCACGGGTGCCGCCTGGGCGCGGGTGGTTGCGGTATTGTAAAGTCTCAAGATACCAGACACAGGTTAGGCTTTTGTGCTATATCTCTTGAAACTTGTGTCGTGTGTCTGGTGACTTTGTGTCTATTGCTTTTAATAAAAGGAGAATATGATTAAATCAGCGATACTAGATCTGGAAGCGATGATGGAATTCCCCAAAGACGGTGTCTTTAGTAAGGTGTTGGTAAAGACGAATACTTCCAACTATACGCTCATGTGCCTGGCAAAGGGGAGCGATATTTCCGAGCATACCTCCAGCCGGGAAGCTGCAGTGACGGTTTTAAAGGGGAAGGGTACTTTTATATTAAACGGTAAAAAGATCAAAATGGCTCCGGGTGTATTTATCTTTATGCCCAAGAACGCGCCGCATTCGTTAAGCGCGTCTGAGGACCTGGCGATCCTGTTGAGTTTATTCGGGAAATAGTAAATGTCATAAGTCTCAGGCCGCAAGGAGGTAACCTATGGGACATACATGTAATTCTATAATCATCAATGCTCCGTATGATAAGGTGTTCGATATCTCAAACGATATTCCCCGCTGGACCGAACTGTTCGGCGGCGAATACCGGAAAGCCGAAATAGTAAAGAAAGAGGGCAACAAGATCACCTTCCGCCTGACTGATGACGAAGGGAAATCCTGGCAGTCCTGGAGGCTTTTATTTAAAGAAAAATGCTTTACCTATTCTGAAAGAGAAGAGCCGAAATTCCCTTTTAAATATATGAAGATCGTCTGGCTTTACACGCAAAAGCCGGAAGGTGTGGAATTGTCCTGGATCCAGCATTTCCAGATGGATGATAAGGCGAAGTTCAACGATGAGCAGGTGGAAGGGTTTATCAATAAACATTCGAAGGAAAACCTTTTGATCTTTAAGGACGTGATAGAACGTGCTGCCGCGAAGGTTTGAGTAGTGAGAAAAACCACATTTTCTTTGCTTTGCCTTGAAGGCGCGGTGTTGTCTTTTAACGTGGCTGCGAGTTCCGCGTTGGTCCCTTCGATCGCAAGGGAATTCAACGTCTCTGAGTTTGTCGCGGGAAGGATCATGTGGTTGTATATGCTTGCCTATGGCGTCGCGGCGCTCTTTTACGGCCCCCTGGTAAGGAAGTTCAACGCGAAGAAAGTTGAATTGGTTTGTTTCTTCCTTTTTTGCGCGGCAAACCTGTTCGCGGCTTTTGCCGCGAATATAAGAATATTGTACGCGTCGCGCGTCCTGATGGGTGTATTCGGGGCATCGGTTGTCCCTCTGGTGTTGATCCTGATCAGCCAGTACGGCGAACCGGAGAATAAGGGGAAGTTGACCGGGATCTTTTTTAGCGCCACATTTGTCGCCTCGCTCTTGGGCTTAAGTTTAAGCGCGGTACTCCCGTGGAGAATGATCTATTTTCTTCCCGCGGTGTTCGGTTTTCTGGTCTGGGTACACATGTATTGGTATCTTCAGGATTTTAAGGCAACCACGGGCAGTTTCGCGGCGCATTATAATAAGGTATTCCGTAATAAAACAGTAGTTTTAGTGTTGAGTTATATCTTTCTTGTTAGTTTCTTTTATCATGGCGTGCAGCAGTGGCTCGCGGTATTTTTTTCAAAAGCCTATGGCTTTGATCAATTCCTGATCAGTACCCTGATCACCTTGACCAGCTTAAGCGGCATCATAGGAGAAGTAGCGGGAGGATGTTTCTCGGATTCCCTGGGAAGGCTTAAGGTGGTTAACCTGGGAATTGCCTTAATGATATTGAGCGTGTTGACGCTCTGCGTGAAATTGCCGTTTCCGGCGATAGCGATAGTAATGCTTGTTTGGGGATTCGGTTGGACGTTGAACCATGCCGGGCTTTCAACATTATTGACCGATTTACCGAAAGAATTCATAAACGAATCTGCCGGCTTAAACAGCAGCATCCGTTTTATTTCCGCCGGGATCGGCGTTACCATAGGCAGCATACTTTTACAGAAAAGTTTTTTGCTGCATTATGGCGTGTTTGCGGGAGGATTACTCCTGTTGTTGTTACTGAGTAATAAATTCCTGCCAGGGAACTTAAAGGGGGGCATATGATGTCTAAGGTTAGAGGGAAGACCGCGATAGTGACGGGAGCCAGCCGCGGTATCGGTAAAGCTTTAGCTGC
Source organism: Candidatus Omnitrophota bacterium (assembly GCA_041650835.1). Classification (GTDB taxonomy): domain Bacteria; phylum Omnitrophota; class Gorgyraeia; order Gygaellales; family Profunditerraquicolaceae; genus JBAZTA01. The sequence goes on along the minus strand of JBAZKL010000001.1, from coordinate 653,928 downwards.
AACCTGCGCTGATTTAGGGGCTAATGTTGTCATTGCCGCGCGTACTGAAGGGCCGCTTAAAGAAACCGCGGATGAGATCAGGAAGAAGTATAAGGTCGAGGTTTTACCGGTTGTCTGCGATGTTACCAAACTTGAAGATTTAGAGAACCTGGTGAATAAGGCGAAAGAAAAGTTCGGCGCTATCAATATCCTGATCAATAATGCCGGGGTTTCCAGCCAGTCGCCTTTTGAGAAACAGCCATTTGACGATTTCGAAAGATTAGTGCATACTAATTATCTGGGGTATGTGCGCTTGATTCGGCTGGTAATCAATGATATGATTAAGAATAAGGAAGGGGCAATTATTAATATGGTTTCAGGCTCAACGCTCTGCGACCCGCTGCCCCGGAATTTCCTGGTCTATAGTTCGCTTAAGGTCGGATTAAAGGCTTTCTTAAAAGGGTTGTTTTGGGAGATGCGTGATCATGGGATCAAGGTCACTTCTCTTCTCCCCGGTGTTACGGACACCGACCTGACCGGAAAGTTACAGGAGATAACCGCTGATACCTCCCGGCTTATGACAACGGAAGCCATCGAGAGCGCGGTGCGCTTTGCGTTAACCGTGCCGGCGAATGTCTGTCCTTTGGAGATCGCGGTGATCAATCAGCAAACGCCGTGGACTAAGCCGGTGATACCATTTAAGCAGCAGCATCCGGGCAAGTAATTTCCAGCGGCCGTGAAAATATCAGGCGATACGTTTATCAGATAAACAGGATTAACCGGTAAAACAAATAAGGAGGAATAACATGAAGGCGCTGACGTTAAGTTTAGTGTTTGCTCTTTGTGTGGTTTCAGTATGTTTCGCAGAGGACAAGGGTTTATTGATCGATGATTTTGAAGGCGCTCTTTCAGGAGGCCCTGACGGGTCGGTTGATTTCGGGACGGGAGGGGATTCGAAATTAGAGGTCAGCGCCGCGACAGATATCAAACATGGCGGCAAGCAGTCGCTCAAGTTGGCCTATGAGGCGGTCCCCGGCGGCTATATGTGGGCGGCGCGCGGCTTTGAATTAGATTCGAAGAACACCGCGTGGCTGGTGCCCCTGCAGGATATCGACTGGACAAAATATAACGCGATAGCCTTTTATATGTACGGCAGTAATTCAGGCGCCTATATATGCTTTGATATAAAAGATAACGGGAAAGAAGTCTGGCGCACCATGGTCAGCGATGATTTTACCGGATGGCAGCAGATGGTCTGCCCCCTCGCTGATTTCTACCCGAGAAAAGACTGGCAGCCTGACGCCGCCGACAAGAACGACACGTTGGATTTTCCGATAAAGAGTTACCAGTTTGAGCCTAAGGCTGAGGCTAAAGGCGTTTTGTACATCGATGATGTCGAATTGGTCAAGAAATAAAAGCGAGGGGCGAACGTATGGATAAGCAGGATATGCGCAATTTAAAGAAACGGTATTTACTCTGGTTGTATAAAACGACCAAGGAATCCTTTGACAAATATGAGCGCAAGTTCACCCAGCTTGAGATCGATGAGTTCATCCTGGAGTCAATAGAGGGTATCCTTAAGGGGACGTATCTTCCCCGGGAGAAAAAGCCCCTTGAGCAATTTGTCAATGATTTCAGGGATTATATAGCGGAAAAAGAAAAAGCCTCGCTTGAACTTAAATATAAGGGAAAGAAAGTCAACCCGGAGTTCATTTTTCTGGATGTGAAATTAGAGGCGATAGAGAAGGCGATCGTAAAAGAGCTGGGTAAAGAAACCCTCGATGAGTTCAAGGGCCTTTATGAAAATGAGATGATAGGGCGGATCTTAAAGAGCGCTGATCAAAAGTAAGGCGACTGTTGCTCCTATAAGCCCGGGGAAACGTTTATGATAATCGACAGCCATAGCCATTGGTTGCCCGCTGAGATCATTAATAACGCGCATTTTTTCTCGAAAGCCTGGGGCGATATTGACGCGCAGGTAGCGATGATGGACGCCCGCGGGATCGATAAAGCTGTTTTGAGTTATCCGACTACCGACGCCCACCTGAAATTAGGCAGTATCAGCGAGGTTACGTACGCTTTTAACGACAATGTCGCGAAGGTCATGAAACGCTTCCCGGGGCGTTTTATCGGAGCCGCGGTTTTGCCTATCGACAACGCTTCCGATATGCTTGATGAATTCAAGCGCGCGACAGAGGAACTGGGATTCCAGGCGCTCTCATTAGCAAGCAGCTATAACGGAAGATACCTTGACGACAAGCTTTTTATCCCTGTTTATGCCGAATCTCAAAAGAAGGATATCCCGATCTTTGTCCACCCCCAGATCGTCAACCCTATCGGCTATGACCGCGTGCAGGACGCGTTATTGACGCCGGTCATCGAATATGTTTTTGACACAACGATCTGTATCGGCAAGCTCCTTATGGCGGATATTTTTCGCGAGTATCCGGGGGTAAAATTTGTTTTTGCCTACTTTGGCGGAGTGATCTGCCACTTGCCCTCCCGCTTTGACTCAACCTATCAGATGCTGCGGGGGATCGATCTTGTAAAAGACCTGCGCGCGAACCCTTCGGAATATTTAAAGAATATATATGTCGATACAAGCGGGGATACATCCGCCGCTAATTTTCAGGCGGCGCTTTCCCTGGTAGGCGCCAAGCGTATCCTTTGGGGAAGCGATTGGCCGGCGAAAAAGGACCCTGCCGTTTCATTAAAGGCGGTAGGCGCTTTGCCCTTGACCCAAAAGGAGAAAGACGGGATCCTGGGAGAGAATATTCAAGGTTTGTTTTAGGTAAAAGTATTTATTGGCATACGGGAGGGAATAAAAATGGATAAATTGTTAAAGCTTTCGCAGGAGCACGGAGAGATCTTCGAAAGTATAGCTTTTTTTAAGGAAGCTATGTCTGTGGCGCGTATCGCCGAGGAGCCGAAGCGGCTAAGTGAATTCAATACCTTGTTCCAGGAATATGTCGCGGGGCATTTTCACTATGAAGAAAGCAAGATATTTCCTTTAGTGCTCAAGAGCGGGCTGCTTGAAGCGCAGCAGGTCGTGCGCGAGCTGCAAATCGAACATATTCAGATCTACGCGAAGCTCGATCTGTTTAAGTCGCTTTTTTCGTCCTCGAAAGGCAAGCCGGATGCCGCGCGGATGAAGCAGATTGCCGTCACCGCGCAGGAAATAATCAAGCTTTCACTCGCGCATGCCCGTAAAGAGGATTCCCGGTTTTTCCCGTTAGTTAAGAAATTAAATATACAAGTATAATGTCAGCCCCGGGGGAGCCCGGTGACTGGTGAGGAGATCGATATGAAAATGCAAAAAGATGTTCATTTGACAGGTAAGGACCTTACGGCGATGGTGCAGCTGCGGCCTCAGGATGTCGGCAAATACGCGATCGTGCCGGGGCCCAGAGACAGGCTTGATGTGTTGATGAAGAAGATAGAGAACCCGGTGAAGAATTTTTCTTTTATGGAATATACCATGTATACCGGGATGTATCAGGGTATCAAGCTTACGGCTATCAACGGCGGCAGGTTTTCCACTGATACCGCGATCACCTCCGAGGTTATGTGCAATGCCGAGATAGAGAATATCATCCGTATCGGCACCTGCGGGGCGCTGGATGAAAACATTAAAGTCGGCGACCTGATAGTGGTCGATACGGTCATTCGCGGAGACGGAGTAACTCCGTATTACGTCGATAAGGATTTTAAGACGGTTGCCGACAAGAAGATTACCGATACCCTCTTTGCTGTTGCCGCTGATCTGGGGGCGACGGTCCATCGGGGGTGCGCCTGGACGACGGACGCGCTTTTGCGCGAAACCAGGGAGTTGGTGGAGTCAAAGCGCCTTGAAGGGGCGATCGCGGTGGATATGGTTTCTTCAACACTGCTTACGATCGCGCAAACCTATAAGGTTAAGGCCGCAGCGATCCTGGCGGTCAGCGATAACGTGATTACCGGTGAGATGGGGTTTATGAATCCGATGTATTATATGGCGGAATCGAAGTTGATCGAGATCGCTTTGGCGGCCGTGAAGAAATTGGAAGGCAAATAGAATGAAGTTCTCGCCGTTGTTTTGGCCTATCGAGTTAAAAGGGGATACTATCTTTATCCTTGATGAGACGCGATTGCCGCGGAAAAAAGTGTACCTGAAGGTAAGGGATTATCAGGGGGCGTGCCGCGCGATCAAGGAAATGAAGACCAGGGCTGTCGGCCAGGTCCTCCTGGTCATGTATACTTTCTTGCTGGAGATCAAGAAGAAAAAGCAGGGTAAGGATATTCTTCCCCGCTTGGAAAAAGTGGCCGCTGCCATAAACTCGAGCCGTCCGACGCTTTCTTTTAAGATCTTGACCGGTATGGTACTGGGGTGGGCGCAGGCAGGCAAAGACCTGGAAAAAAGTATCCTTGGTTTTCTTGAAATGTTAAAGAACAAGCGCGTACAGCAGGCAGAAGAGGTAAGCCTTTTGATCAATGACGGGGATGTTATCCTGACGCATTGTAATATCAGCGGCCTGATGCCGCTCATCGGTTCGCTTTGTTTAAAACAGGATAAGCATATCCGTTTTTTCACGACTGAGACCCGTCCGTATCTGCAGGGCGCGCGTTTAACTGCCTGGGAGCTCAACCGCGCGGGCTTTGATGTTACGGTTATCGCTGATAATATGGTGGCTCAACTGATGCATGAAAATAAGGTCACTAAGGTGATCGTGGGAGCGGACCATTTGGCTCAAAACGGGGATATCGCCAACAAGATCGGGACCTATCAGATCGCCCTTTTAGCAGAACATTTTAAGGTCCCTTTTTATGTGGTTTGTCCTCCTCCTTCAAAGGCAGCAAGCGGTAAAGATATACCCATTGAAATAAGGCCCGATAAGGAATTGCTGGAATATCAGGGCGTTCGTTTTGCCCCTGCCGGGGTGAAGGGGTATTATCCCGCTTTTGATGTTACCCCCAAAGAGTTGATCACAAAGCATATTTACCTGGGAGTTTAAGAGATGCTTGATAATGAAGAAATAGTTAAAGACCGGATGATTAAAGTAGGCGGGAGGATCTATGCTACCGGCCTTGCTGTCGCTAAGAGCGGCAATATCAGCGCCCGGTTGGATGACGCGACAATCCTTATTACGGCTACGGGAACGTTTTTAGGCGGTTTGGGGCGGGAAGATATTGTGCCGGTTGATATTACAACAGGGAAAACGCGTGCGGATAAGAAGCCGAGCTCTGAATTGCCGTTACACAGCCTGGCCTATAAGAATTTTCCGGCGAAAGTAGTTATCCATTGCCATGCCCCTTTGATCAATGGGTATTTTGCCGTGAATTCATCGTTAAAGGCATTGACCTTCGAAACTAAATTTTATCTTGGAGAAGTGCCGGTCGTCGAGCAGGACACCCCGACGGTGACAAAGCCCGAGCTGGTCGTTGAGGCTTTGAAAAACAATAACCTGGTGGTGTTGAAGAACCATGGTGTTGTGGCTCTCGGGGATACCTTTGAAGACGCCCTGGCGCTGATCGAAGCTTTGGAAGAAGCGGTGCGGGTTGCCGCGGTCGCGCGCTTGTTCAAGAAAGACGCTTTAGATGAACTGGATAGCCCGCTTAAAAATACGTTAACCCGTAAAGAAATAGCCTATGAGATGTTTTCAAAAGAGCATGTGCAGGCGATCGTGGACCTGGTGAATAAGGATGAGTTTATCGCGCAAAAAGGCGAGGAGCTTGATCTAACGCTGCAATTGGCGATCAAACTCGATGCCAGCGATAAGGTGTATAAATTCAGCTTTGAAAAAGGAAGGATCACGAGTTTAGATTGCGATAGTAACGCGCCGTTCGTGATCTCCGCGCCGGCAGAGGCCTGGAAGCAGGTTTTTTTAGGGAAGCTTGATTCATTTGTGGCGGTCACGCAAGGCAAGATGAAGCTGACAGGCCAATTGGGGCAGTTGTCCCGCTGGTATGTCCCGTTTACGCGCCTTTTTTCGCTCTTTAAAGAAGTTAAGATTAAAATTTAATGAAACTGTCAGTCCCTTGTTTTTTTTAGATTACGGATGGCTGCGACTGTTTCTCGCGGGGACGCTCGTTTTGCCCCAGCGTGGCAAAACTTCGCTCAGGTCGGCTGCGTCGCTCGTCCCGACGTATAACGTCGGGACACCATGCCCGCTCCTTGCCTTTATGCCCCGCTCAAAATCAGTCCAGAAGGACGCACTTGCCAATCCGATAAAGGCAAGGTGCAGTCGCAGCCATCCGTTAGCAGTATTCTAAGCAATGTAGATTAATTCGTGTCATTGCGGGCATAATGGTTAAAAAGTGTTGCTGCCCATATTTACAACATGTTGATTTTACTATAAGATAGAACAAATATTACTATCATATATTAAACCGGTTCAATAATTGAAATAGTGTAATGAGTATTTAATATAAAGTTTCCGTCGACATTTGTCGAATTCAAAAGATAATAGAGCTCAAATAACAACACAAAATAACCATTATGCCCATTGCGAGGAGCCCGCCAAAGTTTCTATGGCGGGCGACGAAGCAATCTTTTTAGATGCCCGCTTTCGCGGCATGACAATTGGTACTCGTGCTCATTAGGCTTTATGTAATATCCCGGATCCTCTGATTTCCGGTTTCCCTAGTCCCGGATTTCCAATTTTCCGGATGTTCATTTACTATCGACCATGGACTGTGGACCATGGACTACTTTTGACTTGTGTCTTGTGTCATGCGACCTGTGACTGGAGGCTCTTATGGATACTCAACTACTTATTGACGGTGAATTAAAGGATACTAAAGAGAAGCATAAGGTCATCAACCCTTCCAACGGGCAGGTTATCGCCGAAGTTTCGGTTGCATCTGTGAGGGACGTTGAAGTAGCTTTAGCGGCCGCGCGTTCCGCTTTTGACCAGGGTCCCTGGCCAAGGCTGACTTTACCTGAACGCAAAGCCTTTATTTTAAAGATCGCGCAGGGAATATTGGACCGGGCGGAGGAATTAGCGCAGCTTGAGTCAGCCAATACCGGCAAGCCTATTAAAGAATCCACTTTTATGGATATTCCCAGCGCCGCTAAAACGTTCGAGTATTTCGCCAACAACCTGGAAAATTATTTACGCCCCGAAACGATAAAGATCTCCGCGCAAACCGGCGATGCCGAAAGCGTGCTTATGCGCGAACCGCATGGGGTGGTTGTTTTGATCGTGCCGTGGAATTATCCCTTGTTGATCGCTTGTTGGAAAATGGCGCAAGCGCTGGCAGCGGGCAATACGGTGATCCTGAAACCCTCGAGCTTGACTCCTTTGACCGCCTTGGCATTAGGCAGGATCATTTATGATGCCGGCCTGCCCCAGGGAGCGGTAAATATCCTTAACGGCCCGGGAGCCGTTCTGGGAGAAGTTTTGTGCAAGGATAAGCGCGTGGATATGGTGTCTTTTACCGGCAGTAATGAAGTGGGAAAACGTATCATCAATGATTCCGCCGAGCACGTTAAGAAATTGGTCGTGGAATTAGGAGGTAAGTCCGCGGGAATAGTTTTTAAGGACGCGGACCTGGAACTGGCGGTTAACGGTTTATTGTGTTCAATATTCCTGAACCAGGGGCAGATGTGCACGGCAATGTCGCGCATCCTCGTGGCTGAAGAGATATACGACGCGTTCATTTCTGAATTCTGCGCGAAAGCGAAAAGGATCAAATTAGGCAGCGCGGAAGATTTCCAGACTCAAATGGGGCCGCTGGTCTCTGATTTACAGCGCAAGAAAGTCCTTATGTATATTGAGAAAGCGAAAAAAGAAGGCTCGCGCCTTCTCTGCGGAGGTGTTATTCCCGCCGCGGAGGCGTTTCATAAAGGATTTTTTCTGGAGCCTGCCGTCTTGAGCGAGGTTTCTTCGGCAATGACGATCTTTAAAGAGGAGGTTTTCGGCCCGGTAGCTTGTATCGATAAATTCTCCAGCCTCAATGGGGCGGTTGTATTGGCCAACGAAAGTGAGTTCGCGCTCGCCTGTTCTTTATGGACACAGGATATTGACTTGGCGAAAGAAACGGCCCAAAAGATCAATGCCGGCACTATCTGGATCAATACCTACGGTATGTTCTATAATGAAGTCCCCTATGGAGGCTTTAAACAAAGCGGCTTCGGCAAGGAATTGGGTAAGGATGGATTCTATGAGTATTGCCGCCTTAAGAATGTGATCGTCGATGCCTCGAAAGGTTCAAAGCCGCTGGTAAATTACTGGTATGGGTTTTAGTAATATCTGCGCTCCTATGAAAAGGCGCAGGGTAAACAGATTGAACGTTATTTGCAGATCTCAAGAGATTCAACGAAGAATTTTTCCCGCTTTTTAGAAAAGGCCAGCCGGAATTTGATATTTTCGATGTTCGTGTAGAAAATAGTCACTTTGAAAGCAGGGTTGATCAGGTGCGGGATGAGCATTTCGGTCACTTCGGGAAGCGGGGTAAGTTTTTTATCAAATGTTTTAAAATCAAGCTTGACGCGTTCCTGCGGTTTAAGGCTGTCGAGCGTTCCAAAGGTAAGGATATAGTTGAGCTTGAACCCGTAATCGTCGAGAGTTAAGTTCAGGTCTTCGATCTTGATCTCCCGCGCCAGGAAAAACCCGTCGTTCTTAAGGTAAAAGCCCGATTTCTTGATGTTGGAGTCTAAGATCAATTCCAGCGTTAATTGCGGGATCAGCCTTTTTTGCGCTTCCTGAGCGATGATCTTTTTGAGCTTACGGATCTCCAGCAATGAGACCATCAGTATTGAAAGTGTCAGGAGAATAAACCAGTCTTTTAAGGGGATATGCCACAGCAATGATATGAGTTTGGCGTTCATAGGCATATTATAACATAGTTGGATATCTTGTAAATATTCCATTCTAAATAAATAGTTTTTGCGTGGAGCGCGTAAAAACCGTGAAATTAAGGGCTGATCAAAAAAATATTTTCCCTGGTTCGGGCTGCTATGGCTTCCTCTAAAAAAAGAATATTGATCGTTGAAGATGAAATTATTGTCGCCAAAAGCCTGCAATGTTTTTTAGAGGCGCAAGGCTATCAAGTCCCGGAACCGGCCTCCAGCGGTGAAGAAGCGCTTAAGGCGGTTCAAAGCGCGCGGCCTGACCTGATACTGATGGACGTGCGCTTGAAGGGCGCGATTGACGGGATCGCGGCCGCGCGGAGCATTAATCGTTTTTGCGATTCCCCCATTATATGCTTGACCGCGTTCGCGGATGAAAGAACGGTCGCGCGGATCAAACAGGTTAAATGCTGCGGGTATCTTTGCAAGCCCATTAATGATGCGGAGCTAAAAAGCCTGATCGCGCGCGTTTTGAACAAATAAAATATTTAGCAATAAACGCTTTCCCTCCTTTTATATTTGTATTTGAATACCCTGCCGTTTAATGTTACAATAGCCCGAAAATAATCACAGGCGGAAATTTTTTAAATACACAGGTGCCCTCTGATATGGAAAATAATTTGATCGCTTTGTATATCGCTGAAGATCTCTCTATCGCGTTACCCGCGGTGAAGAGTACCGTCGAGCTTTTTTCATCAGGAGCGACCGTGCCTTTTATCTCGCGGTATCGAAAAGAAAAAACAGGCGGTTTGGATGAAACCCGGGTGCGCGCGATACAGGTTAAGCTGAATTATTATACCGAGCTTGAAAAAAGGAAAGAAACTGTCATCAAGACGATCGATGGCCTGGGGCTTTTGACGCCGGCATTGGAAAAAGAGATCGCCGCCTGCCGGGAAAAGCAAAAGCTCGAAGACCTTTACCTCCCGTTCAAGCCTAAGAAAAGGACCCGCGCCACGATCGCGAAAGAGAAGGGGCTGCAGCCGTTGGCGGATATCATGATGGAACAGCTCCGCGAAGGCCGAAAGCAGGAGATCGTTTTAAGGTTCTTGAACCCCGATAAGGGGGTTAATACCTATGAAGATGCCTTGTTAGGGGCCGGTGATATTGTCGCTGAAATGATCGCTGATAACGCCCGGGTCCGTAGCAGGCTCCGGGAATACGCCTGGGGCGAGGGGGTCATTATCGCGCGGCCGCATAAGGATTGGGCGGGCAAAAAATCAAAATTCGAAACCTATTATAATTTTTCGGAGCCTCTCAAGAAATCGCCTTCGCACCGGATCCTGGCGATCAGGCGCGGGGCGGCGGAAAATGTTTTGATCTGGAAGATCGAAGTTGACCCGGAGGGCGCGCGGGGATTAATTGAAGAGGCAGTGATCGTCGATAAAGAAGCTTTGTTCTATCCTGAATTATGCGCCGCGATAACCGACAGTTACAAACGGCTGCTCTCACTTTCCATAGAAACAGAGGTGTTTTTAATGAAGCTCGCTGAAGCTGAAAAAGAGGCAATAAGCGTATTTTCCAAGAACCTGGAAAACCTGCTTTTAGCTTCGCCGGCGGGGCATAAGGTGATCATGGGCGTTGACCCGGGTTTTAGGACCGGCGTTAAGGTGGTGGTCATAGACCGCAACTCAAATTATAAAGAATACGCGCAGATCTTTCCCCATTCGTCAGAGCAGCAGAGAAAGCTCGCTCAGCAGGCTGTCGCGGGATTGATCAAAAAACACGGCGTGGATATTATCGCGATAGGTAACGGCACCGCTTCAAAAGAGACCAACGCGTTCTTTATTGAGCTGCTTAAACAGGAGCAAGCGCCGGTTTTGTGTATTGTTGTCAGTGAAGCGGGGGCGTCGGTTTATTCGGCGTCTGAAACGGCTGTTAAAGAGTTTCCCGGTCTTGATGTGACCGTCAGGGGGGCGATCAGTATCGCCCGAAGGCTGCAGGACCCTCTGGCAGAATTGGTAAAGATCGAGCCCAAGGCGATCGGGGTAGGGCAATACCAGCACGACGTCAACCAGGCGGAATTACAGGATACCTTGGATTATGTGGTTGAATCTTGCGTTAATCATGTCGGAGTGAACTTAAATACCGCTTCAGAAGCGCTTTTGTCTTATGTTTCGGGGATCGGAAAAACCATCGCTTCGAATATCGTTTCCTACCGGGCGCAGTACGGTTCGTTTAACGATAAGAATGACCTGTTGAAGGTCGCGCGTTTGGGAAATAAGGTTTTTGAGCAATGCGCCGGTTTCTTGAGGATACCCGGCGGGAATAACCCTTTAGATAATTCCGCGATCCATCCGGAGCGCTATTCCTGCGTTGAACAAATGGCGCGCGACCGGGGGATCGATATCCGGGAGTTGATCGGCAATGAAAGAGAGGCCGCAAAGATCGACTGCCGGGGGTATGTCCGCGATGACCTGGGGCTCCTGACGCTCAATGATATCGTTAAGGAGCTTTGTAAGCCGGGTCTTGACCCTCGAAAAGAATTCTCCTGTGTTTCTTTTAATACGCGGATAAACGAGATCGATGACTTAAGCATCGATATGGTGCTTGAGGGGACCGTGACGAATGTGACTAATTTCGGCGCGTTTGTGGATATCGGGGTGCATCAGGACGGCCTGATCCATATTTCCCGGCTAAGCAATACCTATGTGAAGAGCCCGTACGATGTTGTATCGGTCGGGGACGCGGTCAAGGTCAAGGTGATCGCGATAGATAAGGAATTAAAACGCATCGGCCTTGAGCGGATAGTAAAAGCATAGCCGTTCTCCGCGGCCTGTAATTTTAGTACCGGTAAAGGCTTTTTTGGTTTATAATGAAAATAGGGAGGCGAGAATGAAAACAAAACGTATTATTGTCCTGTTAGTGTTTTCTTTAGTTGCCGGTATGGGTGTTTCTTCGGGGAAGTCCGATGACACGGCGATCCAGGACGGAAAGGCGGTTACCCTCGAATATACGGTTTCCGTGGAGGGGAAGGTCGTCGATAGCTCTAAGAAGCACGGCCCGTTACGCTATACCCACGGGAAAAAAGCCGGGATCGTCCCCGGCCTGGCGCGGCAGCTTAAGGGTTTACGCGCCGGAAATACTAAAACCATTGTCGTAGCGCCTCAGGAAGGTTACGGGGAAATAAACCCGAAAGCATTTAAACAGATCGAGCGCAAGAATATGCCTAAAACGCTCGAACTGAAGCTTAATAAATATATCCAGATCAAAAGATCTGACGGGAAGGTCGTTTCCGCCCGGATCGCGGATATAAAGGATGATTTCGTGATCTTGGATTATAATCACCCCCTGGCAAGTAAAACATTGTATTTTAAGGTTAAAGTGCTCGCGGTTAAATGAGGGTATACGTATTATCAGGGCCGCAATACCTGTTTTTGGTCTTTCCTTCTTTTGCCACTAACGCAACCTCCGTTTTTTGCCGGAAATCCCCTGTGATCCGTCTCTGTAGGTTGCCGGTTGGTGGCCCGATGATAACCGGCAGTGAAGGTATGTATGAAGAAAAATAGATTAAACATCTTCGGCAGCGCTGTTCTTGCTGCCTTTCTTATTTTTGCCTGCGGCAATGCCGAAGTGCCTCTGCCGCAAAAAGAGGCGTTGTACCAAAAAGGGGTTAATTTCGCGGCAGAGGGCAGGTGGAAGGAAGCGCGCGAAGAATTCAAAAAAGTCCTGGAAGCCTCAAAAACAGATTCAACGTCTTTGAGCTCATTAAAGGTCCTGCGCGACTTTGAGGAAGGATCTCTCAGCCAGGAATTCACGCTCTTGTTCTTTAAAGGGATCGCGTTCTTAGTGGGCAATCAGCCCCGGGAAGCTATCGTTGAATTACAGAAAGCGCTTTTGATCAAAGAAGATTATGCCAAAGTATATAATATCCTGGGTATGGCTTACGCCTCCAGCGGTGATACCGCTCAGGCGATCGCCCATTTCAAAAAAGCCTTAAAAATAAACCCCTCGTATACCGAGGCGCTCTTTAACCTGGCCTCGTATCAATCATCGCTGGGAAATTATCAGCAGGCGCTTGAATGTTACCAGATAGTCATTGCGCTTGAGCCCGACTCCGGCGATGCCTACGCCGATATAGCCGGCGTATACGCCGCGCTCGATCAATACCCGCAGAGTATCTCCTATTACCGGAAATTGATCGCCCTTAATTCTCTTAACGGGCACGCGTATTATAACCTGGGATTGGCTTATTTTATGATTGATGACTTCACCCGCGCGCGGGAAAGCCTGGCGTCGGCGAAAGAAATATTCCAGCAAAAGAATGATCTTGAGAACGTTGAGGTCGCCGGCGCCTATCTTGAGAAATTAAAGCAATTTGAGGATACGTGGGGCGCTTCCCGGTAAAGAAGCAAACGGTGCGGGCAAGTTCATGGAAGGAGAAGGTATGGATACGCAGGAACGGTTAAAATTAAAGAAGCGCTATGAAGAGCTTCCTGATGCCGCGCTGCTGGATATGATCGCCGAAGGGCAAGGCGCGTATTCTCCGGGAGCGTTTGAACTGCTTTTGGAAGAGAAGGAGAAAAGAGGGATCGCCGAGGGGCAGCTGGTAGAGCCGCCCGCGCCCTCTCAAGGGGGAGAGGATGAGGGCTCATTTGAAAAAAGCCCGTCGCAGCAGTATGTCGCTTTAGCGGTCATTGTGGAGTATAAAGATTACGAATATGTCGATGCGCTCCTGCGGAAGGCGGATTTCCTTTATTCTTTCGAGAAATTGAGCCTTACGGGAGCTGATTTCCCTGTTTCGCTGATCGTTGAGGAGCAGGCGGTGAAAAAAGCGCTGAAGTTACTTGAAGGGTTCAAGCCTTCGGGCGGTATGGTTTTTTGGTAAGGGTAAAGAATACTATGCGAAAAAAGACCCCGGGCAATATATTCGCCTCTCTTCCTCGAGGGGCGGCAGAAGAAATATTTTCATGCCTTCTTGAACATAAAGGTTTAAGGATCGAACGCATTGTTTCGCGGGGGCAGCTGACGCCTCCCGGTGAGTGGCTCGAGCAGGAAGGCCTGGAATGGGTCATGGTATTGTCGGGTGCGGCCAAATTACTTTTATCCGGAGAGAAACGTGCCCGTTTACTGCGCCGGGGGGATTATATGCTTATCCCTTGCGGAAGGCGGCATCGCGTCACCTGGACGGATACGAAGAAAAAGACCGTCTGGCTGGCAGTTCATTATTTGGCGCGGTAACGGTCAGTTTTTCTTCATGAAGCTCACCATACGGATCTTCTCGGTAAAATCTTCCCGGCTAAAAGATGTGTATGCGAGCGATGTCAGCTCCAGCGCCAGGGTGCGCGGTGAAGTAGCGCGTATCAGCGCCGATAACCGCGGGTTGAGGTTGTTGAGATAGGCGGTGTCGATGATGATGATATCGGGGGTATTGGTTTTTGTCCTCTGAAAGAATTCTCTGGTGTCGGGGGCGTTCTCAAGTTCGTATAATTGCCCGTTGAGCGTTAAGGAGCATAAATGGATCTTGAGCGCTTCGAATATTTCTGTCGATATCCCGACAAAAAGAAGTTTGGCGCTGTTATTTAAGCGCGGGGGTCTCCTGTCCCGCGGCATTACGCGCGCGGTGGTATCAGGCTTTTTCCCGAGTAGTTTGAATAATGAAGCATAGACTTCATCCGGTGTAAGCGGTTTTATCAGTAAGGCGTCCACCGTTAACTCGTTTTCCAGGGTTTCTCCTTCGTGCGGGTAGGCGGTAATGATCATGACCTTGGTTTTGGGATAACGGTTCTTTATTAGCGCGGTGAGTTCCGACCCTTTCATCTGCGGCATAACAATATCCAAAAGGACCGCTTCAACGCTTTTATGAGCGAGATAGGTTAACGCGTCTTTGCCGTTAGCCGCGCTATTTACCTCATAGCCTTGTTTCGCCAGGTAATGAGTGAGCGTTTCCCTGATATCGATTTCATCGTCAACAACGAGGATCTTAGGTTTTAATCCCATCATCATAGGCTCCTTGTACGGCATAATGCCATATATAATAAGTATGCCATTTTTCCCCTTAAAGAGCCACTATGCTCAGTCAGCTTTCTATAATAATACTTTCATCCGAGCGATAATTAAGGTATAATCCTTACCATAAAAAAGGAGAATCCCTGTGAAGTTATTTGATAATGTCCGGTTTAAAAAGCTGCGTTTGTGGATCTTCTGGCCTTATTGCGTTATTTTTATCTTTTTCGCGGCAACGAAGGATTTGTACCTGCAGTACGGGATCCCCGCTATCATCCTGGGGCTGGTTATCAGGTTATGGGCTTCAGGCTATATCGAGAAATCGCGTAAACTGGCCATTTGCGGGCCGTACGCTTTTGTGCGTAATCCCCTTTATGTCGGTAATTTCCTTTTGGGGCTGGGTTTTACCTTGTTCGCCTATAATCCTTTTCTTTTAAGCTACTATATCGGCGCGTTCTGGTTCGTGTATTATTTTACGGTCAAAAAGGAAGAAGCTGTCCTTTTAGAGAAATTCGGCGACGATTTCAAGCAGTATAAAAAAGAAGTCCCCGCCTTTTTATTCCGTTTAAAGCCTTATCGCCACGCCCAGGCGAAGCAATTTAACTTTAAGTTTTCCGTGAAGAACGGGGAGTGGATCAGGGTATATGGCATATTGATATTGCTTGCGATGATTTATTTTAGAGATGAATTCCTGATGGCAAAACGCCCCTTGGGGGCGCGCCATGTGATCTTGATGGTAATAACGCTTGTTCTGATGGCGGGTGTGTTCTGGAATATTAAGATTAGGCGCGCCCTTGACCGCAAAGAATCTCAGGCGAATCGCCAGTGATCCTCCCGCGAATGAAACTGTTCATAAAACCCTTGAAAAGCACTCTTTCCTTTGTTACAATAATTTCATGGTAATTTTTGCTTTTTTGTATCCATCCAGGCTTAGGTCAAGTGAGTAAAAAATATGAATGTTATCAAGATCTTAGAGGCTAAGGCAAAAACATATCCTGAAAAGCCCGCGTTTATTTTCAGGGATAAGGCTGTCACCTTCCTGCAGTTGCGCGATTTTGTCTTCAGGATCGCTCAGAGTTTGTATGGGATGGAGCAGTTTGAGATCAAGAGAGGCGATAAGGTCGCGATCTACCTGCCTAATATGCCGGAATATGTGTATAGTTATCTGGCGATCTGGTGCTGCGGGGCAACTGCGGTGCCTTTGGATTTTATGTTGACGCAAGAAGAGGTCATTTCATGCCTGGCGCATTCCGAAGCAAAGTTCTTGATCGCCAAGACCAAGGATTCCGTCTCGTTTCACGAGATCAAGGATAAATGCCCGCGCCTGAAGCAGATCGTGGTCTGCCATGAGAAGATACGGGGGTGCCTGTCGTTAGAGGAGTTGATACACCGCGGCATTAAAGAGCCGCCGCCGACTGATATGCATGAAAACGATTACGCCATTATTTTTTATACGTCAGGCACGACCGGCAAGCCTAAAGGGGTATTGATCAATTACCTTCAGTTGGGTATCCCCCCGGAATCGATGGAGCATTTTGTCGACCTTAACCATGATGATATCACGCTCTGCGCTTTGCCGTTCTCTCATTTAGGGGGGTTGATATATATCCAGAACTGTATCTTCTTCGGCATTTCGGTGGTTTTAATGGAGCGTTTTATCCCTATGGAGTTCTTAAAGTCCATCGAGGCTTATAAGGTCACGTGTTTTTGGCTGGTGCCTTCCATGTATTACGCGATCCTCCATTTAAAAGAATTCGAGAAATTCAATCTTTCCAGTTTGCGCTGGATCGTTACTTTTGGAGCTTCCAGTTCAGCGGAAGCCCTGCGTAAATTTCACGCCCATTGCCCGCAGGCTGAACTGCTCAATGGCTGGGGAATGACGGAAACCAATGCCCCGACGACTGTCTTGCCCCGCGGTTCTAAGAAATTAGAAAGCGTCGGAAGGCCCGCGCCCTGGGCAGAGATAAAGATATTCGATAACGACGGCCGCCTGCTCCCCCGCGGCGAGATAGGGGAGATCGTGGTGCGCGGATGGATGGTGACCGACGGCTATTATAAAGATGAAAAGGCCACGCGTGAAGCGTTTGCCTACGGCTGGTTCCACACGGGCGATCTGGGGAAATTCGATGCCGATGGAGACCTGTATATTGTCGGCCGCAAAAAAGAAATGATCAAAGTCGCAGGAGAGATCGTTTTCGAACCGGAAGTGGAAGCGGCTATCCTCAAACACCCTGATATTTCTGAAGCCGCGGTTGTGGGGATCCGCGATAAATTGCGCGGCGAGGTCCCGAAGGCTTTTGTCGTCGTCAAAGACGGAAAATCAATTTCAGAAGAAGATTTGCGTTATTTCCTGCGCGAGCACCTGGCGCATTATAAGATCCCCCATGAATATGAATTCACCGCATCTCTCCCGAAAAACAGGACCGGTAAGGTCGATAAAGAATCGCTGCGCTCATAATCCTTCTCTCTATATTAAAATATCGATAATCAAGGGCTCACCCTGTTTTATGGTATAATGTTTTATCAAAGCCCGATGCTTTAAATGAGTTGTTTGTTTTAAGAGGAATGATGGAAAAAAAGCGTATAAAAAGCGGCGGTAAGGTCCATCGGAGCCTTAAAGTTTCTTTGTTCGACGGTATTTTTGCCTCTTGCATGACAGGATTGACCGCCGATTATATCACTCCGTACGCCTTGGCGCTCAAAGCCCAGGTGTTGCAGATCGGTATGTTGACCGCGCTGCCTAACCTGTTTTCTTCCCTCGTGCAGTTGAAATCGGCTGATTTCGTGGAGAAGGCAGGCAGCAGGAAGAAGGTGATCGGGGTATTTGTATTCCTGCATGTGCTCATGGGAATACCGATCGTCCTGGTCCCGTATATCTTTAAAGGTTATGAGGTCGCCGCGCTCATCGTCTGCGTGACTTTGTTTACCGGCTTTAACGCGATCGCCGCGCCTGTTTGGCTGAGCCTGATGTCGGATTACCTGCCGCACCGCAAACGGGGAAGGTATTTCGGCTGGCGTAATAAGGTCACGGGTTTTATTACGATCGTTTGTGTTTTTATCGCCGGTTTTATCCTGCATATCTTTCGGGCAGACGCCTTACGGGGATTTCTGATCATCTTAAGCCTTGCGTTTATCTGCCGGCTCATTTCCTGGTGTTTCTTGGTCCGCATGTATGAACCGCCCCTGCGCCGCGACCCGGAAGCGTATTTTAGTTTTTTCGATTTTATTAAACGGGCAAGACGATCGAATTTCGTGAAATTCGTCTTTGTAGTGGCATTCATGAATTTTACCGTAAGCCTTGCGTCCCCGTTTTTTCCCGTATTTATGCTCCGGGACCTGAAATTCAGCTATTTGACCTATATGCTCTTAGTCAGCATGGTTTCCATCGCTTCGATCTTGACCATCGGCCGATGGGGTAAAAGCGCGGACAGGTTCGGTAACCTGAAGATCATTCGTTTAACATCTTTCTTGATCGCGCTTGTCCCCTTCATGTGGCTCTTGAACCATCATGCCGTCTATATAGGGTTCGTGCAGGCATTCGCGGGTTTTGCCTGGGCGGGTTTTAACCTTTGCGCGATCAATTTTATTTATGACGCCGCTATCCCCGCGAAGCGCACCCGGTGTATTTCATATTTCAATGTTTTTAACGGCATTGCCTTGTGCCTGGGGCCGCTCACCGGAAGCTACCTGGCGCGGCATCTGCCGGATATATTCGGGTTCCGGCTGTTAAGTTTGTTTTTCCTATCGGGAGTATTGCGGTTTATTTCCTCGATGCTTATTTCGCGTACCGTTAAGGAGGTCAGAGGGATAGAACCTATCGCGTCTCATGAACTGCTTTATAATGTTATAGGTATCAAGCCTGTCCTGGAACTCAGCCAAAAGAGAGAAGGTGTCGGGACAGGGTCTGAAGTTGTGGGATAGAAGAGGGTATATGCTTAAAGATATTAAAGAATTGAGCCTGGAGGAGTTGGAGCAGGTTTTAAAAGGATGGGGCGTGCCTGTTTTCCACGCGCGTCAGGTATTTTCCTGGATCTATCAGAAGGGCGCGCGGGACTTTTCCTCCATGAGCAACCTGCCGCTTGAGCTGCGCGGGTTATTAAAAGAAAAGTTCTCGCTTTTTGAGTTGGAAGTGAAAGAAGTGCTTACTTCCCGGGACGGGACCCAAAAATACCTTTTTTTACTGCCCGACAAGAATGGGATTGAAGCGGTCAGTATTCCCGCGAAAGACCGTTTGACGGGTTGTGTCTCCAGCCAGGTAGGCTGCCGGTTTTCCTGTAAGTTTTGCGCCAGCGGCATGGCGGGCTTTAAGAAAAACCTCACCTGCGGACAGATCGCTGAAGAAGTGCTGGCGCTTAAGAACGCCTGCGCGGCGCAAAAACTTACCCATCTGGTCTTTATGGGTATCGGGGAGCCGCTGGATAATTATGATAATGTTTTAAAGGCGATCAGGCTTATCAATTCTCCCGATGCTTTTAATATCGGTGCCCGGCGTATCACTATTTCTACCTGCGGGATGATCCCGGGTATAAAACGGCTGGAAAAGGAGGGGCTGCAGATTGAGCTTTCTATCTCGTTACACGCTGCCGATAATAAGACGCGTTCAGCGCTCATGCCGGTTAACAAGATATATCCGCTTGAGGAGCTCATGGCTGTCTGCCGTGAGTATATCCGTAATACAAACCGGCAGATCACCTTTGAATATGTTTTGATCAGGAATTTGAATTCTGATTTGCAAAGTGCCGTAAAATTAAGTAAAATGTTACAGGGGTTAAAGAGTAAGGTTAATTTGATCCCCTGTAACCACATTCCCGCGCTGGGGTTGGAACCTCCCGGGAAATTAGATGTTTTATTCTTCAGGGACCGCCTGCTTAAGGCGGGTATTCACACGACCCTGCGGGCACCGCGCGGTGAAGATATTAATTCCGCTTGCGGTCAATTGAGGTTACAATATGAAAAAAAATAGAAGGTTTTTTCCGATAGTGGTGGTTTTATCGGCGTTTGTGTTCCTGAGCGGCTGTGTGGACAGCCGGGTCGTTAATGTCGATTCCCGGGGCACGAGCATTATTTGTTTTGGGGACAGCCTGACGATAGGTTATGGCGTTGAAGAGGAGCATAGTTATCCTTCGGTAATGGCAAAGCTGGTCCTTTCGGGGGTGCCGGTCATTAACGCCGGTATTGAGGGGGACCGGACTGAGGAGGCGCTCAAACGTTTTAAAACCGACGTTTTGGAAAAAGACCCTTTTTTGGTGATCATAGAATTCGGGGCGAATGATTTTTTCACGCGGGTCCCTATGGCAGATACGCTTAATAACCTGCAAGTAATGCTGAGGCTGTTACAGGAAAACAAGGTCATGGTTGCTTTGGTCGATATCAGCACTTCTTTTGTGATGGAAGAATACTCAAAGCCGTACCGTCAGCTTGCTAAACAATACGGCGCCATTTTTGTCCCGCAGGTTTTAGACGGGATCATCGCTGAGCCGTCGCTGAAGAGTGATTTTATGCATCCTAACGCGGCCGGCTATAAAATAATCGCGCATCGCATCTATCGCGCGGTCCTGCCGTATCTTAACCGGAACTTGATCTTAAACAGGTTCAGGAGCAGGCTCATGCAGGGCCGGCCTTAGCCGGTAAGGCCAGGGTAATGTTTTCCGGGACGGCGGTTTCTTTTTGATGGGAGGAGAGAGATGATTATAAAAAAAAGTTTGGCAGGGGCGGTTGTCTTGATCGGCGTTTGTATGTTGTTCTCTTTTCCAGCGCCCGGTGTTGCGGCGCCGGAGCTGGTCTCTTTGTATTCAGGGCTGCGTTTTGTCGGTGAAGTAAGCAGCCGTGATGACCAATATCTTATCCTGGAGAAGGACAAGGTTAAATATCAGATCGCCTTAAGTGAGATCGTTTCCACGGAACCCTTCTCAGGGACGGCGGATGAAGTGGCGGCTGCGGAAACGGGGCAGGAATGGTCACAGATCGCAGAGGTGATGTACAATTATTTTCTTCATCGTTATGATGAGGACCCGCAAGCAGCCTTGAGCAGCGTCTCCAGATCGTTCTTTAATGAAACGATGACGCCGGGAGAGAGTGTCGACTACCAGGGGTTGGAGCGCTTCTTAAAAAAGCGAAGCCTGAAAATGCAGGGGCAGCTTGAGGGCTCACTCGTTATCTCTTCAGTTTTGATCGAGAGCAATCTCCTTTCGGTAACGATCAGTTTTAAAGAAGACTTTTTAAACCTGAAAACTCATACTCGATCTATTGAACAGCGGGAGAAAATAGTTGTTTTATCCCAAGAGGGGCGCGGGTGGAAGATCGTTAATATTTTAGCCCCTTCGGCCCGGCAATAGCGCTTCCGCTTCAATATTGTTTTTCCCTATGAAACAGCCGTATGAATCCTCATCCGGACAGGGCACTTTTAAAAAGCTATGGCAACTGTTTATTTACCGCTCAATAATAAATTTTACCTGAAAGTTCAAGCTGATACGCGTCATATCCTGCGCAGGTTGATCACCTTTTATGTGACGACATTCTGGGGAAGGCCGCTTGCTTTGGCGCCCGAGGGGAGTGTCGATTTTGTTCTGAAGCTCAAGAGCCCGCGCAGGCTCAATCCCAATCACGCGGTTGAGACGGGGTTGTCGGTATCGGTTGTTCCTGCCGAAAACCCTGATGAGTACATATTATTGCTGGAAACAGCGTACGGGTCGCGGGTAACTATCGATTATCGTAAAAGGAATATTCTGGCTGATGTCGGTGAGCAGGACCCTTTCGCGGAGTATTTGTTATTGCGTTCGATGATGTATGTTTCCCGGTTTTCCCGGATGCTGCGCATTCACGCCTCTGCTGTGCAAAGGAGGAACTGCCTGGCTTTGTTCATCGGCAAAAGCGGTGAAGGCAAATCCGCCATAAGCAACGCGGCGTCCTGCGGCAATCCTCAATGGAGGAAATTAGCGGAAGATTGTTCCTGGGCCTTTGAGTTTTCCGGGCGGCAATACCTTTTTGTTCCCGAATTATTCGATTTTCAGCCCATTACGCATTTGTTTTTTCTCGAAAAGCAGCTTACCGGCGAAAGCGCTGTAAATCCGATGAGGAAAAAAGAAGCTTTCCGGCAATTAATTTCCAACGCGGATATTTCTTTAAAGAAAAACGACCCCTTGAAGGATGCTCGCCTGGAAGTGCTTCGTCATCTTGCGGAAAATACAAAGCCGTTTTCTCTTATTAACGGAAAAGGATTAAAAGATGACCCGTCAGGCCTCCGCAACTTATTAAAGCAAGCAGGGATATAGCGTAGGGCGCAAAGTTGATCGGGTGCCTGCCCTTTTTCTAAGGTTGCGCCTGTCTCTTAAGCGTTATAGGGGAGAGGCGCGAGATTGGATTCGCGGACGGCTCATTACTTGACAAATAGGGATAGCAGGGAGAAATAATCTGCGTTTTAATCAGGTTTTACTCTTCTTATGTTTCAACTCGCTCCTAAACTCCTTCCAACTCACAATAGAGAATATTACGGAAAATACTATAGTTAAAAGAAGAGAATGATTTCCCAGCACTTTCATGGGGACATTTTTTGCCCAGATATAAATCAATGTATGTATTTTGAAAGGATAGCGAAAAAAGGGCGCCCAATTATGCGTGTTGATAATAGATAAAATCATGGCACAAATAGAAACAATGCCAATAACTGCTCTCGGGATAAGCCTCTCCAGCCCATTTTTGACTATAACCAACCGTATAAAGACTAAAATTGCGGAAGCGATAAGATGATAAATGAATAAAAATTGACAAAACACTATAAAATTCATTATAGGGCCAAAATAAGACGGCCGCGAAATCATATAAATGAAGATCAAAACCGGAAGGACTAAATTAATTATGAAAATATTAATCATAGGAGTATTTGTCATAAAAATCGTCGTAACTATTTAATTGCTTGATAAAAACGGGGTAATTCTTCTCTTCTATGGACGAGTAGAATATATAACAATGTTTCCCCTTTGAGTGTTTCGGATTCAGGTCGTATATGTCCCTGCCGCAATGATCGCTTGAGGGGAAGCTTGATTCGGTTGGTAGACGCATAATAGCCCTTTCTTCGTCTCCCGTATCCATTTTGAAATTAGTACATAATTCGTAAAGGAAGAAATTATTAGCTGTGATTAATCCTTCGCAAGCAGCGTCAGATTTAGGGCAAATTAATTTGCTTTTTTCCGAAGGTGATTCTATGATCCTGTAAGTAATGCGTGAACTATCAGCAAACGGTCCTGCCTGAGCATTGGTGGTTCCAACGCGTAACCCCTCTTCATATAAACTCGCAGGTAATGCCCCTTTTTGAGCAACGTATTCTTCAATAGCACAGCGTATCCACGCAATTCCAGCCAGCTGGCCTTCATCATCCGAAAAAGATTCCTTATTGATAATGCCAAATGATCCATAAATATAACATCCCAGGATCAAGACAAATGCATAGATATATGTCCAACCAAGTAGTTTAGCTAAAGATCCCGGAGAACTATTTTTAATATTCGCAGTCATTTATTGCCCTTATTCTTTCCTTATGGTTTTCGATTTCACGCCTTTTTCGGTTACGTTATTACTACGACGTATTTTACCACAAATTAAAAAATTGTAACTAATTTACTGTCCGGGGTAAAATTACAAAAATCGAGTTCAGGTTTGCCGGTGGTGCTCATTACTTGACAAATAGGGATAGTTTGGGTATACTTTATTCAAATGGAAAAACACTCTATTAAACTAAATACGCTGCTCCTGGGGTTACTCTTATCTCTGTTACGGGGATAGGCCTAAGGAAGAGGTGTTTTTAGTTGTAGAGTGATACAGAAATAAAAAAAACAGAAACTAAGAGCCACCGCTTCTAAAAGAGGCCGGTGGCGATTTTTTTTATAGGCTGCCGTTTTCTTTTAAGAAGCTGTTGGCGAAAAAGAAAGGTGGCCTGTGATGAAGACAAGAAGAATGCCGTATCAGCGTTACCGAACGTATCCGGCCGTTGAGCTTCCTGAACGTTCGTGGCCGAACAAGACAATTACAAAAGCGCCTGCCTGGTGCAGTATCGATCTGCGGGATGGGAACCAGGCCTTGCCGCATCCTATGAACATCCAGGAGAAGCTGGAGATGTTCAAGTTGTTGGTCGATATGGGTTTTAAAGAAATTGAGGTCGCTTTCCCGTCAGCGTCGCAGGTTGAATTTGATTTTGTGCGCTTCCTCATTGAGGGAGGGCATATCCCCGATGATGTGACGATACAGGTTTTGACCCAGGCGCGTGAGCATTTGATCCGCCGGACGTTTGAGTCATTGAAAGGTGTTAAGCGGGCGGTCGCGCATTTGTATAACTCGACTTCGCGCACCCAGAGAGAGGTGGTTTTTCGTCAAGATAAAGCAGGTATTACCCGGATAGCTACCGATGCCGCGTCTTTGATGATAGAACTCAGGGCGCGCATGAAAGGTTCCTGTATTCAATTCGAGTATACGCCGGAAAGTTTCACCGGTACGGAATTGGATTATGCCTTGGAGATCTCTCAAGCTGTGATGGAGGTATGGAAGCCGACAGCGCGGGATAAGATGATCGTCAATCTTCCGGCTACCGTTGAAATGAGTACTCCTAATGTGTACGCCGATCGGATCGAATGGTTCTGGCGGCATATTAAAGATCGTGGAGCGTTGATTTTGAGCGTGCATACTCATAATGACCGCGGGACAGCGGTCGCGGCCGCGGAATTGGCGGTTATGGCGGGGGCAGAGCGTGTCGAAGGAGCCTTGTTCGGTAACGGCGAGAGAACGGGCAATATGGATATTGTCACTATGGCAATGAATCTATTTTCTCATGGGATCGATCCTGAACTTGATTTCTCTAAGATGAATCGTATCAAAGAGATTTATTCCAGGTGCACGCGCATGGATGTGCACGCGCGCCATCCTTACGCGGGAGAGTTGGTATATACGGCATTCTCCGGTTCGCATCAGGACGCGATAAATAAGGGGATGAAAGCTCAGGCAGAGTCCAAAGATGCTGTCTGGGATGTCCCGTATCTGCCGGTAGACCCGAAGGATATCGGCAGGGATTATGAATCGATCATCCGTATCAATAGCCAGTCGGGCAAAGGCGGCGTCGCCTTCATTATGGAAAAAGACTGGGGATTGCGTATCCCCAAACAGATGCAGCCGGATTTCGCGCGCGTAATTCAGCAAAAAACTGAAAAGCTGGGGAGAGAACTTTCTTCAAAAGAGATCATGGATTCTTTTAAGAAAGAATATCTTTTTCGCGGCGGGGCATACCGTCTCAAGCAATGCGCGATGCAGATAGGAAAGAAAAATCAGCAAGAAACAGCGATCCAGGCAGTTATTCAAACAAAAACAAAGGTGATGGAGGTTTCCGGAAAAGGGAACGGGCCGGTGGACGCGTTTATCCGGGGGTTAAGGCGGCAAGTAGACTCTCCGATGGATGTGGTAATGTATGAGGAGCATGCTTTGACCAGCGGGGCGGACGCGCAGGCTGTCGCTTATATCGGGATGTCGGTTGGTGATAATGATACTGTATTTGGTTGCGGGGTCGATGACAATATTAGCACGGCTTCGATAAAAGCGGTAATAAGCGCGTTAAGCAGGAGTAAAGGAAAGAAGAGATGATAAATGGATTGGTGCCGGGAGAGGGAGTTGAACCCACACGAGGTTGCCCTCAACAGCTTTTGAGGCTGCCGCGTCTGCCATTTCGCCATCCCGGCGTCACTAAAAAGAAAGATTTTTTAGGTTGACGTCCTCTATTTTATATTCTAAAATAGAAAAGGTCAACTAATATAATATCTCATCATACTTTCTTTCCAATTCTCTGCGTTAAATACAAGTATCCCTGGTTGGAAGTGACAGCTAAGGGGTGCTTCGATAGTATTTTCTGGTTCAATGGGGCTGTAGCTCAGCTGGGAGAGCACTTGCATGGCATGCAAGGGGTCAGGAGTTCGATCCTCCTCAGCTCCACCATTTTTTCCCTTGCCGGGAAAAAATGGTGGACGTCGCAGCGAACGCGGCGCCTAACCTGATATAACTCGACAAGCAAAAAAATGGTGGAAACAAGGTGACTGTCACCTTGTTTCCCTCGTTTCAAGTCGCAAGTAGTCTATGGTCCACAGTTTTGTCATGCCCGGTCGGTTACTCGGCTCTAAGCGGGCCCCGTTAGAAACGCAGTTTCTAACGGGGCGGGCATCCAAAACCGTGTCATTGCGAAACTTTGTCATTCCCGCCTTGCGTACTTACTGTTTATGCGGGAATCTAAAGTATGTGTCATTGCGGGCAATCTTTTTGAGTTCCAGCTTTCCGGTTTTTGCTTCCGCGCACCACCACTGATGTCATCCCCGCATGCTTTAAGCGGGGATCCAAAAAAATAAGTGGTTTGTTCTTGGTATGATCTTTTACAAGGTAACGGGTTTCTGCCTGCCGGTAGGCAGGAAGCAATCCTTTTAAGTATTCACTTTCCGGTTTTCGCTTACGCTTCACCCTGCGCTTATAGGACTTGCGCAGGTGTGCTGCCTGCTGCAGCAAAAAAACTTTCGCCGTGCGCAGCAGTTTACGGCTCGTTTACGCTATAGACTTACGTAAAGAGCGTGCTTCAACTCGCCGTAATTCCTTGCGCACTGCAAGTAAAACTCTGTGCCGAAAGTTTTCAAATGTGCGCTTAAAGCAAAACCGTAAAGCTTGACGAACATGTCATCCCCGCGAAAGCGGGGATCTGAAACCGTGTCATTGCGAGGAGCGAAGCGACGAAGCAATCTTTTATACTCGGTTATCGGTGCTCGGTGTTGGTTTTCGGTTTCGGCGAGCGTCAGTTAAGTGACGTGTCCCCGGAATCGGCCGGAATTTGATTCCTTAAAAATATGATTGATCCTGTTGACAGAATTAAACCAATAAGAACTAATAAGATCCAAAGGGACTATTTATGAAATACCTATCAAAATACCTTCCTTTAATTATTTGCGTTTTGGGTATGTTTCGTGGGTCTATTGCCTTTTCTGCCGACCTTAACCTAGGAATCCTTGATGGTGCAGAGAGAAAGATTAATGAGCATATACAACGGGCATTGCTCGCAAGAGGTGCGGATGTAAATGCAAAAGACAGTGCCGGAGCGACAGCTTTGATGTGGGCAGCATATTATGGACATACTGACGCAGTACAGGCTTTACTCGCAAAAGATGCTGATGTGAATGCAAAAAGTAATTCTGGGGGAACAGCTCTACAGTCGGCGGCAGTAAGCGGTCATGCTGATATAGTTGAGGCTTTACTCTTAAAAGGCGCAGATGTAAATGCAAAAAACAAGAATGGCGGAACAGCTTTGATGGCTGCAGCAAAAAATGGTCATAATGAGGTAGTGCAAGTTTTACTCTTGAAAGGTGCGGATGTAAATGCAGAAGACAATGACGGTATGATAGCTTTGATGTACGCAGTAGATTGGGGACATAAAGAAATGGTTGAATTACTTAAGAAAGCTGGAGCTAAGAGGTGATAAAAAGAAACAACGGTAATTCCCGGGACACGGAATTGCCCGGAATTGTAGTTTGATGTTAAAGGAGGTTAAAATGACAGTTGAAACTATCAAATGTCCTCATTGTGGTAAGACTATAGAAATTTCTCAAGCGATTTCTCAAGATATTGAATTCAGGGTAAGGCAACAGTATGAACAACAAGAGGAATCAAGAATAAAGGAAGCAATAGAAGTAGGGGTCAGTAAAAAGGAAAAAGAATTGCGGGCAAATTTTAGTGAAGAAAAAAAGGCAATAGAAGAAAAGATCAAACAAGAAGTTTCAGAAAAACAAGCAATAGAAATTACTGATTTAAAAAACCAGCTTGAAGAAAAGACGGTGCGTTTAAGGGAGTCAAAGCAATTAGGGCTTAATCTAATAAAAAAGCAAAGAGAACTTCAAGAAAAAGAAGACCAGATCGATAGTACAATAGAACAAAAAGAGGTGGAATTAAAAGCTAAATTCCTTGAAGATAAGAAAATAGTTGAGGAAAAAGCAAGGAAGGAGGCTCTGGAAAAGCAAGCAATAGAAGTTGCAGATTTAAGAACACAACTAGATGAAAGGAATAAAAAACTTAAAGATGCTGAACAATTTGATTTAGAACTCAGAAAAAAGCAAAGACAGATTGAAGAAAAAGAGCATGAATTAGACAAAAAGCTTGAGCAAAAGGAGAATGAATTAAAGGAGAAATTTAGTGAGGAAAAGAAGTTCATTGAAAGCGCGGTCAAAAAAGAAATCCAAGAGCAGCAATCTATGGAAATAAATGATTTGAGAAATCAAATAGTAGAGAAAAGTAAGCGTTTAGAAAAGGCGGAATTGCTAGAACTCGATTTTAGAAAAAAACAAAGGGAGCTTGAGGAGAAGGAAAAAGCTTTTGAACTTGAATTCAGTCGTCAATTAGATGCTAAAAGACAAGAGATAAGCGAAAAAGTTGCTAGTGAAATTGAGGGAAATCATAGATTAAAAGATGCCGAGAAAGAAAAGCAGTTGTCAGACATGAGGAGACAAATCGAGGATTTGAAAAGAAAAGCCGAACAAGCTTCTCAAAAAAACCAGGGTGAAGTGTTAGAAATCGAGCTTGAAGAGGCTCTGAAGATCGAGTTTCCTTTTGATATTATTGAGCCCGTGGCTTCCGGAATAAAAGGTGCTGATGTCTTGCAAACAGTTAAAACTCAGTCAGGAAAAGAATGCGGTAAAATCTTATGGGAAACAAAACATACAAAAAACTGGAATGATTCTTGGCTACAGAAGCTTAAAAATGATCAAAGAGTGGCAAAAGCCGATATAGCAATCTTAGTCTCTGAAACGCTACCTGCAGGATTTAAACAGTTTAGGGAAATTGACGGGGTATGGGTTGTAGCTATTCCTTGGGCGTTAAGTTTGTCTTTGGCATTAAGGACAATACTTATACAAGTGACTAGGGAAAGATCTTTACAATCCGGAAAAAAAGAAAAAATGGAAGTTGTTTATAATTATTTAACAGGATTGGAATTTAGAAATAGAATCGAGGCAATTGTTGAATCTTTTACTTCGATGAAAAATGATCTTGATTCTGAGCGAAGAGCTATGGAAAGAGTCTGGGCAAAAAGGGAAAAGCAAATTCAACTTGTCATTTCTAATATTGCTGGAATGCATGGTGATTTGGAAGGGATTACAGGTATTCACTTGCCTATGGTAAAGACTTTAGAGTTGCCATCTGAAGAAAAAGATCCCCCTAATAATGGAGGGTACAATGAAAATCAATAAAATTGAAATTAAGAATTTTCGGTCTTTGTATGATGTTACACTGCTTCCAAAAGAAATTCTAGCTCTTGTAGGTAGGAATAACAGTGGTAAATCAAACATTATTAAGGCTCTCTCGTTATTCTTTGATAATACAGGAAAGGGCCTCAAAGAGGAGTGTTTTTACAACCACATTACGGAAGAACAGATATCCATATATTTAACTTTTGTAAATCTTTCAGATTGGGAAAAAGAGCAATTTAAATCTTGGATGGATGGCGATAAGTTAGTTGTAGGTAAGGAGTTTGTTTGTGAGAGTGAGGGGGTTTATAAAGTTAATGCTATAGCAGTTACCCGCATTCCTGAGTCAGAATGGTTGCAGGATGATCAAATTAGCGGGGAAAAGATTAGTGAATGGTGGAAAGATAAAGATAAGTTGAAAGTTAATAATCTAGATTTCGGGTTTTTTTTAACAACAAAACCGACTGTGGCTAAATATAAGGAAATAGTAGCCGAATTTATTAAGAACCATAGAAATGAGATACCTTATATGACTGTTAAACGAGAAAACCCTAAAGGTTATCCTGGAGTTTTAAAAGGTGCTTTGCCTGAATTTATTTATGTGCCAGCTGTGAGAGATCTGGCTGAGGAAACAAAAGTGGCGAAAACCAATCCTTTTGGACAGCTTATTAATTCCGTGCTTGAAAAGATCGCTGATAAGGAAAAGCAAATTATAGCGGACCAACTCAAAGAGGTTGAAAAAAGACTTAATAGAGCAGGAGGAGAAAATCGTATTGGTGAGATTAAGGCAATTGAGGGTAAATTAAACAAATTGATAGCTGAGATTATGGAATGCGATATAGAAATTGAAATGGGGGTTCCCGAATTAAAAGAAATCTTTACAGGCGTTAAAGTTTTCGCAGATGATGGAATAAGAACAGAGATGGAGGCAAAGGGGCATGGTCTTCAGAGATCAATGATTTTTACTATTCTTCGGGCTTATGCCGAATTAGCTCATTCTCAGAAGACAGAAGGGAAGCCTGATCAAAGGAGTACAATCTTTGCAATAGAAGAACCGGAGCTTTATTTACATCCTCAATCTCAAAGGACCATTATGGAGGTTTTTCGTGCTATTGCTGCAGGGAATGATCAAGTTATTTATTGTACTCATTCCAGTTTATTTGTAGATATCGCTTTTTTTGATCAAATTTGTATTTGTAGAAAAGAAAGAGTAGCCGGACAATGGAAAACAATATTGACGCAACTTTCAATTAATCATTTACTATCTGATCTTAAAATTAGAAAAGGCGTAGTTGGTACAGAGGAGGGAATACGAGAGCTTTATTCTCATGCTTTCAACCCCATGATCAATGAAGGTTTTTTTGCTAACAAAATTATTATTGTTGAAGGGCCTTCAGAACAATATTTACTACCAATATATGCAGATATTCTAGGTTTAGACCTTGACCAGAATAATATATCTGTTGTTCATTCTGATGGAAAAGGGCCTATGGATAGATTATTAAGAATTTTTAATGGCTTTAAAATCCCAACTTATCTTTGGTTTGATGGCGACAAAAATAATAAAGAGAAAGAGATTCGAGATAAGACAATAGAATTAATTGAGATGTTGGGTGGCAAGATCAACAAGATTGATGATTTAAGCACAAGTGTTACCGATGAATATGCTGTTTTGGAATTTAAACTTGAAGAGACTCTGAAGCAAGAAATTAACCAATATGAAGAGTTTTGTATAGAGGCTTCTCAGGTGTTGGGGGCTGCAATAGGAAAGCCTCTTCTTCATAGGTATATGGCTAAAAAAATAAGTCAATTGGTGGTAGGGGGAGCTAAGGCAGAAAAACTTGTTCCTGCAACAATAACCAAAATTGTTGGGAAAATTAAGACGTTAGAGCTTAGAAGAAATGTTTTAAAGAGCTAATTAAAAATTAACAAAACGTTTTGTCTAACCGCATAATTCTCAACAGATTATGAAACAATTTTTTCGTCCGAGTCATTGTTTCATAATTTGAATAATCATTGATAGTTGCGTACAGCGTCTAGGGATTTCGAAAGGGAATAAATGTATTGGGAAGCTGTTGATTTGTGGAAGCAGTTATTAAAAAGACTCAGCAAAGATGAGATATGTGCTTTAAGAAAGGATAAGGCTTTTATTAATAAGAATATTGAAGTGCTTAAATATTATATCAAGCTTGGTAATTACAGCGATAATTTCTTCTTGGAGCCAGATAGTTCATTTTATAAAAAGACAATTCAAGAAAGAGCGGTTATCATTAAGAATAAAATCGGATTGAAGGGTTTTACATGTCCTCCGATTACCTTTACTTATAATGATAGACTTGCCGCAGGAACGTTTAATACTAAATTTCAGAGTTATGTATCGAAAGCGTATTTTGATCCGCAGAATAAACGCATAACTCAAATTGAGCGAAAAATTAGTGATACTCCATCTTTTCGGATAGCAATTGATAGAAAATTTGAAGATCATCCTGTGATTTCAACAAGCATCTTAGCTCATGAATTAACTCATTTTTATTTCTATGTAAAAGGCATTAAAGATATATTTGAAAATAGTGTTAATGAAGAGCAATGTTGCGACATTGCCATTTTTCTTTTGGGATTGGGAAAGTTGTTTATGAATAGCTTCTCTGAATGCATAGAAGGTTTTGATGATGGTAAAATGGTTTATGCAAAACCGATTAATTATTTACAATGGTATTATCTGGTTTATGTCTTCGAGAAGGTAAATATTATGAATAATATATCTCATAAAGAATCGTTAAAAAACTTAAATTCTGACGCAAGAAATAAACTTTTAACAATTCGTAGATACCCTGATCTATTTAAATCTTGATTTTGAGAATAAACATAGTAATTCAGTATAACGAATGTACTTAATGAAGAAAAGCTTAATTAGTAGAATCCTAGGCGTTGTACGTAATCGTCTGGTCCTATCCAAGAAATAATGGAAATAATGGTGTCAGAATTCAATAACTCGCTGTAAACAAATAGATTACGAATAAAATCGGCAAGGTGCGGAATTAATTCATAAGCCTAATAATTTTAAGTAGTTGTCGAGTTCTGACGCTGTTCTTTCTATGTGAGAGGATACAGTCTTTAATTAAAAATATGATAATAGACTTAAAAAAGTTAGAAGAAAAAGGCTGGATTTTAGTTGACGGAATCTCCACAAAGCACGATTTACTAGAACTCGGAAAAACAGTTGGGACTCCTGTTCCCACACCCAATGGTGAGCTTATAAAAGAAATAAGACGCCTGTCAAAAGAGAAGGCACCGCTTGGTAGCCAAAGTTCATTATATGGTGCCGGTTCGTTTCCTCTTCATACCGACACCGTTTTTTGGCCACTACCAGTTAAATATGTTCTTTTGCGAGGTTATGGAGATACTCGGAGACCAACTACTGTTGGAGTTATTTCGGAGCTTATTAAAGATTACGATAAAAAATTTTATAATTATATCAAAAAATCCATATGGCTTGTTAATGTGGGGAACAAAAAGTTTTATTGTTCCTGCAATTTCGGCGAAGGTTCTTGTATGGGCTGGAGATATGATGCAGATCTCATGTCTCCCGTTAACAAAGAAGCTATCTACATCAACAAGATTCTTAATCAAATTGTAAGAAACAAAGTCAGCGATAATATCGTTTGGTCTGGAAATCAAGCCGTTATAATAGCCAATTGGAATGTTCTTCATGGGAGAGGGGAGCGGCCACCTAACGAAGGAGTTCGTATAATAGAAAGATTATATGTGAGGTGAGACTATGAGCTGGGAAAAAGATCCATTATGGACTAAAGCACGTCTTTTTCTTAAGTACGCATTTGAAGATACAGAACGAGATGATCCAAAATTTGGGCTTTGGTGTTCTATGGGGTTGGAACTTCTTGCTAGAGCATCATTATCATCAATAAGCCCTACATTACTTGCTCTACCTGATCGCAACCATATATATCTTCTTCATGCTCTGCGCAAAGAAAGTGAAGTCCCGTTTCCACAATCTATTCCTGCAGCTGTCGTATTTGATCTTTGTAAAAAAATATACCCAGGTTTTTCTGAAGAAGATCACAATATTGCTAAAGCATTGCTTAGTCGACGAAATGCTGAACTGCATTCAGGGACGGCGGCCTTCATTGAGTACAAATCAAGTCAATGGCTAACTGGTTTTTATCATGCTTGCAAATCTCTTGTCACCACATTAGAAAAAACATTAGTAGATTTATTTGGAGAAGAGGAGGCAAGATTAGCAGAAGAAATTCTATCGGGAAACCGTGAAATAATTAAAACCAACGTATTGGCTGGCATAGCTGCGCATAAAAAAGTATTTGAGTCAAAAAAACGCGAAAACAAAGAAAAGGCAAAAATTGATTCAGAAAAATTAGGTTTAGAATTGTCAACTCAACGACATCATAGGGTTACCTGTCCTGCGTGCCAATGTGTAGCGACGGTGCAAGGACGAGAATTTGGTAAGGAACACGTAGTATCTGAAGCAGGGGGGAATATTACCATTAAACAAGCGGTGCTACCAACTAGTTTCTCATGTTCTGCATGCGGACTTAATTTTACAACTTTTACAGAACTAGAAATAGCAGGCATAGGGAACTCTTACACTCGTAGGAAAACTTGTTCTGCAGCAGAATATTATGGACTTATCGATCCTGAAAATATTGATGAGTATCTCGCATCTGAGCATGGAGATTTTTTAGAATATGACAATGAGTAATTAATGTTTCTGGGAAATAATGGTGTCAGAACTCAACAAGTCATCAATTCCGGGGATACATCATCTACCCGCTAACGGGTGGCTTGGTTTAGTTTTGAGCGGGGCATAAAGGCAAGGAGCGGGCACGGTGTCCCGACGTGTAACGTCGGGACGAGCGACGCAGCCGACCTGAGTGCAGTCCCGCCACGCTGGGGCGGGGCAAACGTCCCCGCGAAAAACAAACCAAGACAGCCTGCCTGCCGGCAGGCAGGGACCCGTTACCTTGTAAAATGGTGAACACGGTGACAGTCACAAAAAACGTGACAGTCACCGTGTTCCGATAACTGTAAACCGAAAACCTAACACCGAGCACCAATTACCGAGTATAAAAGATTGCTTCGTCGCCCGCCACAAAAACTTTGGCGGGCTCCTCGCAATGACACGATTTTAGATTCTTCGTCGCTTCGCTCCTCACACAATAGTTCCGGGGACACGATACTTAATTATTACCTTACACCCGGAGCAGATCGCACCTATCATACCTATTAGCTGGAGTGCTGCGGTGCACCCGGCGCTGATTGGAAATTGCGCCGGTACGCGGCTTTCTGCCGCGGATTCCCGCTTTCGCCCGCCACAAAAGCTTTGGCGGGCTCGCGGGAATGACAGGTGAGGGTGCGTGCGACCTGTGTCATGTGAGTTGTGACCACTGAGTCTGTCTATGTTGTTTCCCTGATCCCCTAGTCCCGGATTACCTGTTCTCCGGATATCTCTGTGACCTGAAGCCTGCGAATCTGTTTACCCTGAGCTTGTCGAGTGGTGCCCTGCGACTTTTTTAAAACATTTTCGTTAGATCTTGCTTTCTCAAACGTCTATTGTTAGTGAGGGTATGTTGTTCTCGGTTTTCGGCGATTACCGATAACACCCGGCGCTAATCGCACCCAGCATGCCTATAAGCTGGGGTGCTGCGGCTGCACCCGGCGCTAATCGGAATTGCGCCGGTACGCGCTTCTGTCCAGAAAGGACGCACCCAGCATTCCTATTAAGCTGGGGTGCTGCCGCGGATTCCCGCTTTCGCGGGAATGACAATTAGGATGAATGCGGGAATGACAGTGCGGGGCGCTGAGGCGGGCATGACAGGGAGATGAAATAACTGTTGATAATAATGAAAAAATCTTAAAATAAGGCTTGAAACCTATACGTCAATGACGTATACTTAAAGCAGGAGTAAATAGTGGAAATTAGAGAAACTCGTATTTTTACTGAGAGAATTACAAATATTCTTTCTGATGACGAGTATCGCCAATTGCAAGGCAAGTTAGTGAATAATCCTGAGGCAGGGGCGCTTATCCCCGAAGGACAGGGGTTAAGAAAACTCAGGTGGGGTATTTCCGGCAAGGGCAAAAGGAGCGGGTTGCGGGTTATATATTATTGGTATGCTGGGGACGAGATAGTATATATGCTTTTTGCTTATAAGAAATCTGAAAAAGAAGATCTAACAAGTAAACAGACAAAAGCCCTCATTAAGTATGTGAAGGAAGGTGTGCTATGAAAGATAAAGACTTTGCGGATTTATTAAGAAGTATCGACCAAGCTAGAGAAATACATGCGGGCAGAATGAAGCCCGGTAGAGTATTTAAGTTCCATCCATTGGCGGTAACTAAGATACGTAAAAAGCTTGGAGTGTCACAATCTGAATTTGCTGGTTTAATAGGGGTTAGTGTTAATACTTTACAGAATTGGGAACAAGGAAGAAGAAAACCCGAAGGTCCAGCCTTAGCTTTACTTAAAGTTGCGGAAAATAATCCCAAAGCTGTTATACATGCTCTCCAGGTTTAATAGTTGCCTTGGGCATAATCCCGGGGATACTTAATTGTTTTAGATCCCCGCTTAAAGCATGCGGGGATGACGTGGGGACGTAAGGAAGACAACAGTTCTGGGGCCCACGTCACTTAATTGACGCTCGCTGACTGCCGCGCACCGCTCGCCGAAAACCGAAAACCTAACCCCGAGCACCGATAACCGAGTATAAAAAGATTGCTTCAACCCTGCTTCGCAGTGTTTCGCAATGACACGGGAGCACCTGTCGACTATGGACTACCTGTGACAATCTCTCTCAGTAAACTAACTCCAAAAAACCGCTTAAATATACAATCAATTCCGGGGACACGTCACTTAATTGACGCTCGCTGACTGCCGCGCACCGCTCGCCGAAAACCGAAAACCTAACACCGATCACCGATTACCGATTATAAAAGATTGCTTCCTGCCTACCGGCAGGCAGGCACCCCTTCGGGGTTCGCAATGACACATACTTTAGATTCCCGCTTTCGCGGGAATGACAAGGTTTCGCAATGACACGATTTTGGATGCCCGCTTAGAGCCGAGTAACCGACCGGGCATTGAATTCCGGGGACACGATACTTAATTATTACCCTGCACCCGGAGTAGATCGCACCCAGCATTCCAATAAGCTGGGGTGCTGCGGTGGATGCCCGATTAAAGCCTACCTGCCGGTAGGCAGGCATTCGGGCATGACAGGTGGACGAAATTTTCAATGGTAGGAACAAATAGCCATCGACTATGGATTACCTGCGACCTGTGACGTGTGTCATGTGACTTGTGTTATGTTTCCCTTGCCCTCTCATACCTTCTAAGCTAAAATGTCGAATAAGAATTAATTTTAACCCCGGAGGCCTCATGATCACTTGTTCATCTAGTTGCGGTCCTGCGCCAAGCATAGTGTTTCTTTTCCCCGCGATAATATTCGGGATCTTTTTCGTGTACGCGTTTTGTATCAATAAAAGGAATAAAGACGCCCTTAAGAACCTCACCGGTGTTTTAAAGGGCGGGATCTCGAAATCGTTCTTCCTGAATGCCTTTGAAGGGCAGTATGAAGGCCTGCCGTTACAAATATCTCTTACCCCCGGCAGCAAGAATACCCCCCCGTATTTAAGGATAAGCTTAGCGAAAGAATCGACCTTCAAATTAACTATCTATAAAGAAAATGTCTTAAGCAGCTTCGGGGAGAAGCTCGGGCTCGTCCATGAGGTCAAGGTCAATGACGAGGCTTTTGATAAAGAGTTTCTCATCTTTTCCAATGACGCAAACCGCGTTATGAGTTATCTGGCAGGCAGTATTGATAAAAAGAACGTGATACGGGAATTGTTCAATCATCGCTTTAACGCTTTGATCATTGACGGAAAGAAAATCTTGATCCAAATGCCTAATTACAATGTAAATTATGACCTTCAGTCGCTCCAGGTAACTACCGCGCTGCAAAAGCTTAATATTCTGGCGAAAGGGTTGATGTAGATATTTGAAAACACGGTGAAAAACACGGTGACAGTCACGAAAAACGTGACAGTCACCGTGTTTTTCTGTGACCTGTGCCCTGAGACTTCCTTTCTCTCAACAACTTTCCCTTGTAGATATAGGTAAGCTGGGGTATAATCAGTTTTAATCAGTAGCATTTATAGTAAAGATCGTTAATGATGCCAAATTCATCTGATTTGGCATCTTAGCTTTATTCGGCGGTAATCTTTTTATGAAATTAGGCCTTCATGTTTCAACTGCGGGGCATATTTACGAAGCGGTCAATCGCGCGGCGGCGCTGGGCTGTAACACGATGCAGATCTTTTCGCGCGACCCCTTGCAGTGGCGTAAATCGCACTTGAAAAAAGAAGATACCGATGAGTTCCTGAGGTTGCGCGCCCAGCATAAAATTTCACCGGTTTTCGCGCATGTGTCGTATTTGATCAATTTAGCTTCGCCGTATAATATCTTATACCGCAGCTCGGTCAAAGCCTACATCGAAGATATAAAGGAAGCCCAGAGCCTGGGTATTGAATATATCGTGACCCACATGGGAAGCCATAAAGAAAGCGGCGAGGAAAAGGGCTTGAAACGGATAACCGCTGCCATTAACCGTATCCTGGATAAAACAAAAGATTATACGGTCTCGATATTATTAGAGAATACCGCGGGTTCCGGCTCCTGGCTCGGTTACACCTTCGAGCATCAGCGCAGGGTCATCGATCAGGTGGAGAATAAAGCCAGGGTAGGGATCTGTTTCGATACCTGCCATGGTTTCGCGGCAGGCTTTGACCTGTCGACTGCCGCCGGGTATAAGCAGACGATCGCGCAATTAGACGATGTCGTCGGCATCGATAAGCTTAAGCTTATCCATTTGAACGATTCTAAAGATAAGTTGTCCAGCCATCGCGACCGGCATGAACATATCGGTAAAGGGGAGATCGGTTTGGAAGGCTTTCGCCGACTGGTGAATGACCCGCGGCTTGAGGATGTTTCTTTTATCCTGGAAACGCCCAAGGACGCCGATGGCGATGAACTGAAGAATCTGGAAACGGTCAGGAAATTAAGAAAGGCAAAAGAGCAACATGTCGTATAAATTATTGATCGCTGATGATGATAAAGAGATAGTTGATATTATGCGTACGAGGCTCCTGCGTGAAGGCTATGAGGTTTGCGTGGCTTATGACGGGGCGGACGCCCTCATCCGGGTAAAAGAAGATAATCCGGATCTTGTCCTTTTAGACCTGACCATGCCGAAATTAAACGGCTTCGAAGTCCTCAAGGAAATACGTTCGAGTTTTCTCGATAAATGGCGGCCGGTGATCATTATCAGCGCCCAGGCGGAGCTGGAGACTTTGAAGGCCTGTTATAATATGGAAGCAGACCATTATTTGACCAAACCCTGCCCGATGGAAGATGTTTTACGCGGGATACAAACGATGCTGTCCCTGATCCCTGTCCGCATACAGCGTTAAGTTAAACGATGACCTATTCATTCAAAGAAATAGAAGAAAAGTGGCAGAAGCTCTGGGAGGAAACGGGGGCCTTTAAAGCTGTTTATGATGCCGCCAAGCCCAAATATTACCTTTTAGAGATGTTCCCTTATCCGTCGGGAAAGATCCATATGGGGCATGTGCGTAATTACACTATCGGCGATGTCGCCGCGCGTTACCGTATGATGCGCGGCTTTAATGTTTTGCACCCCATGGGCTTCGACGCTTTCGGCCAGCCGGCGGAAAATGCCGCGATAAAGAATCAGACCAAACCCGATACCTGGACGCGTAAATGTATTGAGTCGATGGAGACCGAGCTTCAGAAGATGGGTTTTTCATATGATTGGTCGAGGGAGGTCTCTACCTGCGACAGCGATTATTACCGCTGGAACCAGTGGATCTTCCTGAAGATGTTCGAACGCGGCCTTGCCTACAAAAAAGCCTCAAATGTGAACTGGTGCCCTTCTTGCGAGACGACCCTGGCGAACGAAGAAGTTATTGACGGGGAATGTTGGCGCTGCCATTCAAAAGTAGAGCAGAAGGACCTGGAGCAGTGGTTCTTAAAGATCACCGATTATAAAGAGCGTTTGCTTGAAGACCTCTTCTTGCTTAAAGATTGGCCGGAACGGGTCAGGGCGATGCAGACCAACTGGATCGGCAAGAGCCAGGGCGTCGAGATCTATTTTCCGCTTAAAGACAGCGATAAGGTCATCCCTGTTTTTACCACGCGCGTGGATACTATTTTCGGGGCGACCTATGTTGTGTTAGCGCCTGAGCATCCTCTGGTCAAAGAAATAATCAAGGGTAAGCCCCTGGAAAAAACGGTACTCGCGTTTATCGAGAAAACCGCCAAAGAATCCAAAGATGTGCGCACCAAAGAAGACGTGAAAAAGCAGGGGATCTTTACCGGATGCTCCTGTATCAATCCGGTCAATAAGGAAGTTATCCCGATATGGGTCGCCGATTATGTATTAATGGAATACGGGACAGGGGCGATCATGGCTGTGCCGACGCATGACCAGCGGGATTTTCTTTTTGCCAAAGAGCATCACTTGCCGATGCGCGTTGTCATCTCGCCTGCCGGCGATCGGCCGCTCACTGTCGAACAGCTCACGGAAGCCTATGAATCCGACGGTATCCAGGTCAATTCCGGCCTGTTTAACGGCTTGCCGAACCAGGAAGCCAAGTTCAAGATAGCGCAATGGATGGAAGAAGAGAAGACCGGTTCGATCAAAGTCCACTGGCGCCTGCGCGACTGGTTGATCTCCCGCCAGCGGTATTGGGGCACGCCTATCCCGATGATCTATTGTAAAAAATGCGGGATAGTGCCTGTGCCTCATCAAGATCTCCCCGTTGAGCTGCCGAAAGACGCTCCTTTTACCGGCGAAGGGGGAAGCCCGTTAAGCAAGGTCAGCGAATTTGTAAATGTCGCGTGCCCGAAATGTTCTGCTCCCGCCCGGCGGGAGACCGATACCATGGCTACTTTTTTCGATTCTTCCTGGTATTTCCTGCGTTTTTGTTCGCCGAAAGCGGGCGAAATGCCTTTTGATACCAAAGAAGCGAAATACTGGATGCCGGTCGATCAGTATATCGGAGGCATTGAACACGCGATATTGCATCTTTTGTATTCCCGTTTCTTTACTAAATTTTTCCAGGACCTGGGGATGATCGATTTCAATGAGCCGTTCAAGCGACTCCTGACCCAGGGGATGGTCTTAAAAGACGGGGAGGTAATGTCGAAGTCCCGCGGCAATATCGTCGACCCTGATTCGATGATCCAGAAATACGGCGCCGATACGCTGCGCTTGTTCATCCTGTTCGCCGCTCCTCCTGAGACGGAATTGGAGTGGGATGACCGGGGCCTGGAAGGGGCGTTTAAGTTCCTGAACCGTATCTGGCGCATACAAGAGAACCTGAAAAGTAAGGCTGATCCCTCGCTTGAGCGCGCGTTGCATAAAGCGATCAAAAAAGTCAGTGACGATATCGAAGGCTTTAAATTCAATACCGCGATAGCCGGTTTAATGGAATTTGTTAATACGATTTATCAGTCGGGAGCGGATAAAGAAATATTTTCCAAGCTTATTATCCTGGCCGCTCCTTTTATCCCGCATTTTGCCGAAGAGTTATGGCAGAGTATGGGGAATACTCAAAGTATCTTCAAAGCGCCGTGGCCCGCCTATGATCCCCGGATGCTGATAGAAGAGAATGCCACGATCGTCGTGCAGGTGAACGGTAAAGTGCGTTCGAAAGTGGAGGTGCCTGTC
The DNA here is from genome assembly GCA_041650835.1 of Candidatus Omnitrophota bacterium. Taxonomy (GTDB): domain Bacteria; phylum Omnitrophota; class Gorgyraeia; order Gygaellales; family Profunditerraquicolaceae; genus JBAZTA01. Next base: position 613,150 of record JBAZKL010000001.1, on the reverse strand, counting down.
GACATCGGTGATGATGCCTTAAAAGAGCTTGTGCTTGCCGATGAAAAGCTGAAACCCTGGATAGAGGGGCATGCCATTAAGAATTTTATCGTAGTCCCGCGTAAGATCGTTAATATTGTGGTCTAAATATTTAAACCTGCGTATGAAACGACGTATCCTGCCGTTATTTTTCCTTGTTTTTTCCCTTTTGACCCCTCGCGCGTTTTCTGGACCTTCCGGAGATCATTGCTTCTTATGGGAGGTCCGGCAGGGGCAGTCTTTAGTTTATATCTTAGGTTCGATCCATATCTTTAAGAATGAATTATATCCTTTAGACCCTCGCATAGAAGAAGCCTTTAATAGCTCTGAAACGCTTGTCGTTGAGGCGGATATTAACCAGGCGAGTTTTCTTGCCCATGCTTCAGTGTTGGAAAAGGCGGTTTATCAGGAAGGCGATTCTCTGGAGCAGCACCTTTCACCGCAGGCATATGAGCGGATCCATCAGTATTACCTTCCCCTGGGGCTTGATCTAAGCTTGTTCGGGCAGTTTAAACCCTGGTTTGTCGCGATGCAGGCTACTGTCATGGGATATTTACAGTTAGGCTATGACCCGGCTTTCGGGATCGACCTGTATTTCCTTAACAAAGCCTCGTCGGTGAAGAAAATAGAAGAGCTGGAAAGTATCGAGTTCCAGGTCCAAATGCTGGATGAGATGCCTGATAAGGACCAGGAATATTTCCTTCTTTCATCCCTGAAAGATGCTGATAGCCAGGAGCAGGAGATGGATACCTATATTCAGGCTTGGCTTACGGGAGATATTGCCTCTCTTGAGAACGCTTTGTTTGAGAAATTAAGGGAACAGCCTGAGAGCTTAGGAATGTATGAGGCTTTACTTTTTAAAAGGAACAGGGGGATGGTGTCAAAAATAGAAGGGTATCTGCAAAACCCGGGTACTTATTTTGTGGTGGTCGGGGCGGGACATTTGGCAGGTGATAAAGGTATTCTTCAATTGCTGCGGCAAAAAGGCTATTCGGTGCGTCAGATATAGCGCGGTTAGCGGTATTCGGTTAAAAAAGGTGACAGTCACCATAAAGCGGTGACAGTCACCTTTTTTTATTTTTTGCCTTTTTAGATTCCCGCTTTCGCGGGAATGACAGTCCCGGATCCCCTAGTCCCGGATTCCCGGTTCACCGGATATCCGAATACCAAAAGATTGCTTCGTCGCCCGCCACCAAAACTTTGGCGGGCTCCTCGCAATGACACCATTCCGCATTTTTACCTTTTGGTTTCTAACTTTTGACTTTTTCTAAATATTTCTGTTAGATTTGCCGTTCTCAAACGTCTATTGTTAGTGAGGGCATGTACTCGGTTATCGGTGCTCGGTTTTCGGCGATCACCTATCACCTATAACCGAGAACCAATAACCAGTTATATTCTATATAATCTACTATGTTCTCCTTTACTAAACAGGAACGCCAGGTGCTGTTATTTTTGAGCGCCGTCGCGCTTTTGGGCATCGGTATCAGTTTTTGTTCTAAGATCAGTAAACCCCTTATGAAGGCGGTTACGGTGCAGGAAGCATTGACTAAACTTGATCTTAATCAGGCAGGCATTGAAGATCTGGTGGTGAATAAGATCGCCACGAGGAAATTAGCGCGGAATATTATCGATCACCGTAAGGAAAATGGTAATTATCGTTGCCTGGAAGAGCTGAAGAATGTCAAGGGTATAGGCGACTACCGGTATGAGAAGATGAAAGAAAGCTTGTATGTGGAGTAAAGGGTTATCACCGAGCACCGATAACCTGTTTGTATGAGAAATCCTTTATTAATATTAACGGTCATCTTCTGCGCGGGGATCCTCACCGGGAAAGGATTTCGCGTCCCGCTCTTCTGGCTTATTGGGCTCAATGTTTTGTTCCTTATTTTGAGCTCTCTGTTTTTGAAAAAACAGCTGCTCTGTGATATCGGTTTAACTATCCTGGCCTTTCTTTTAGGGATGACCGTATATACTCATCAGCTTATCGTCCCGAGGGACCACATTTCCCGCCTTGTCCAGTATGATACCAAGCAGCTATGCGTTCTCGAAGGGTATATTGAGGATGATCCCCAGTTGTCCGCAGGCTTTACTTCTTTTATTATGCGGGTTCAGGCCATCACTCGCGCGCGTTTAAGGCAGCAATGCCGCGGGAAGGTGCTGGTTTTTCTTAAGGGCAGTAAAGAGCTTCACTATGGTGACGGCATATCTATTCGCGGATATTTGTCTTACCCGTATATGCCCGGCAATTCAAGTTATCGTAATTATCTTTTGTCAAAGGGGGTAAGTTATATCATGCGCGCAAGCAGTGGAAGCGATATTGTTTTATTGGCGCGAAGGGGGAGTTTTTGGGTCAAAGAATTCTCGCTTTTATTAAAATCCAAGCTGGAAAGAGTTTTTTATAAGCAGGTTTCTTTTGGTGCGGCCGGTATTCTGGACGCCATGGTCCTGGGAGAGAAGCGTAATATCAGTATTGTGACAAAGAATTCGTTCGTGAAATCAGGGACCGCGCATATACTCGTTGTCAGCGGTTTTAATGTCGGTATAGTTGTTTATGGAGTGCTCCTGGCCTTTAAATTGCTGCGGCTTCGCCGCGCTGTTTGTTTGTGCGCGGCTATCCCGATAGTCATAGTGTATAGCTTTATGACAGGAGCCTCTACGCCGGTAATCCGCGCGGCGGTCATGTCGATCCTTTTAATGGGAAGCGCGCTGCTTAAACGTGAGCCGGATATTTATAATTCATTGGCGCTTGCCGCTCTCTGCATTTTATCCTTTAATCCTAACCAGTTATTTGACATAGGCTTTGAGCTTTCCTTCGTGAGCGTCCTTTCTATAGTGTTCCTTTACCCCCGCATGCAGGCTTTAGGATGCCGCGATAAGATAAAAATACGTTTTTTAAGGTACCTGCTTGATGCCTTTTTAGTCTCGAGCGCGGCCTGGCTGGGGACTATGGGATTGATCGGGTATTATTTCAAGATATTCTCTCCTGTCACGGTTCTTGCCAATATTATTATCGTTCCTTTGGCGTCTTTGATCACCTGGTGCGGTTTCAGCCTGTTGCTCGCGGAATTGCTATTCCCGGCATTCGCGCCATTCTTCGCCCGCAGTAATGAATTTGTCGTCGCGCTTCTGCTCCATTGTAACAACCTTTTAATTAAGATCCCCGGAGCATATTTCTATTTAAGGTGATCGGCTTTCTGCCCAGCAAGGACGCACCCAGCATTCCAATAAGCTGGGGTGCTGCCGCTGCACCCGGCGCTGATTGGAAGTTGCGCCGGTACGCGGCTTTCTGCCGCGGATTCCCGCACAAACAGTAAGTAAACAAGGCGGGAATGACGTGGAGGGGTAAATAAGAGAGCCGGAAGTGATAATTGATCTGTGATGTTGCCGCAGCACCCCGCGCTAATCGCACCCAGCCTTATTGGAGTGGCTGGGTACGCCGCTTGCTGCGGCGGAATTGCGCGGGTACGCTGCTTTCTGCCGCGAGAACACTATTGACAAAACTGCACCCGTATGTTACATTAACTAACTATGAAAAGGGCCGTGATAATATTTTTTATGATCTTCGGTTTATCGGTGACCAACGCTTATTCCTACTGGATATGGAGCCCGAAGACCGGTAAATGGATCAATCCTAAGACCGCAGCAAAGCCTTCTCCCAAAGAGCAATTTGACCTGGCTAAAAACCTGTTTGAGTTAAAGAAGTACGAAGAAGCTAAACGGGAATTTAAGAAGATCCTGCATATTTATCCGAAATCAGTGGAAGCTTCGGAAGCGCAGTATTACCTGGCGCTGGTCGAAGAAGAGAATAGTAATTTATACGAAGCGTTCCTCGCGTATCAGAAAGTCATCGATAAATATCCTTTTTCTGAACGGATCAATGAGATCGTTGAGCGTGAATATAAGATCGGGGAATTGTTCATGTCGGGAGAAAAGCGTAAAGCCCTCGGCTTGAGCTTGCCCGTGGAGAACCCGGCAATAGAGATATTCACCAAGGTCATTGAAAATTCAAGCTTTGGGCCGCTCGCCGCTAAGGCGCAATATAAATTAGGCCTGGTGTATAAAGGCCTGGCGCGGCTTTATGAAGCGGAAGCTGCTTTTGAGAAGGTTGTTTCTAATTATCCGGGTAGCGAGTGGGTGACGGCGGCGAAATACCAGATCGCTTCCTGCCGCGCGGCGGTATCCAAAGGCCCGGATTACGACCAGGGCGCGACCAAAGAAGCTATGGAGAAATTCGAGACTTTTACCAAAGAACATCCCGAAGCTATCCTTTCAGAGGACGCCGAGAGGAATATCCAGCAGTTGAAGGAAAAAGAAGCGGAGAGTAATTATAGTATCGCCAGATTTTATGAGAAACAAAAAGCATTTGATTCCGCTAAAATTTATTATTCCGAGATCGTAGATAAGAGTCCGAAAAGCTCCTGGGCGCTTAAAGCGTTCGAGAGGATGAGGATCTTAGAGGCGCGCAAGAATGAACCGGGTAAGAAAATCAAATAATATATGGGCGGCGGTTTTATTGACGGTTACGCTGGCGGCATGCGCCGGCTGCGGTTATACGACGCGCTCCGGGATCGCCAGCACGTATAAGTCTATTTATATCCCGCAGTTTGAGAACAGGATCGATATTACCCGGGAATCAGACGCGGCAAGCAGGTATAAGACCTATAAACCGCTCTTGGAAGCGGATATTACTAAAGCGCTGATCAACCGTTTCCTTTTTGACGGTAACCTCCGGCCCGTAAAAGCCGGGACCGCGGATGTGACCTTAAAAGGCGAGCTGGTGGAGTTCAGGCGGGAGGCGTTACGCTATAGCTCCGGCGACATTGTTGAAGAATACCGCCTGGTCCTGGTGGTCAATATAAGCCTTTTGAGCAACCCGGAAAAGAACATTATTTGGGAAGAAAAGAATTTCGCGGGGGAGTCCACGTATTTTACTTCCGGTGTTAACACTAAATCTGAAGGGACCGCTATTAATGACGCGGTTACGGATTTATGCCGCCGTATCGTTGAGCGTACTGTTGAACAATGGTAATTAAGAGTTGAAGATCAAAACTTCCTTGTTGGTTTTTGATGCGGGGGTTTTGATTTTTTAGTTTACAGGCTTATGATATACGTATTAGCCGGCGAGGATACCCTCGCCAAAGACGTTAAAATGAATAAGCTGAAAGCGGAATTCCTTCCCCGGCATTTAGAGGAGTTTTCGCTGGATACGCTTTACGCTAAAGAATTAACACTGGCGGGCCTCCAGGAACGCCTCTTGTGCCTGCCGGTCAATGACGGTAAGCGCGTGGTAGTGATAAAAGACGCGCAGGAACTTAAGAATGATATCAAGGAATTCCTTGTCGCGTACGCGAAAGCGCCTCAGGCGGGGGTTGTCTTGATCATTGATTTCGCGGCATACAGGCCGAGCGCGGCATTCATTAAGAATATTTCTTCTTACGCCCAAGTCTGCCGTTTTAAGGAGCAGGAGGCCAGCGACACCTTCGCTCTTTGCCGGCTGCTTGATTCCAGAAAAGCGGCAGCATGCCTGAAAACATTACAGCAGCTTTTGAAGAATGGGGAGCGCCCGGAACGTATCCTGGGAGGGTTACGCTCAAGCTGGATGAGGAACAGCTCCAATCCCGCGGAGCTGAAGAAAAAACTGAAACTTCTCCTTACGTGTGATCTGGATATAAAAACAGGCAGGCTTAAACCGGCTTTTGCTTTGGAAAGGCTGATAATAAAGCTATGCGGCCCTCAAAATACTTTTAGTTAACCTGGATTTCTTTCTGTCGGCAGTTTTTGGATGTATTATGTTCTTTTTCGCGGCTTTATCGAGCAGAGAATAAACTTTTACCAAGTTCACTTTTGCTTCCGCGGTATTCTTTGACGCGACCAGGCTTTGCAGCTTCTTTAAGTTTTTCCTGAGTTCTTTTTTGACTTTTACATTTCTTTGATGTCTTTTTTTGTCTACCCTGATCCTTTTTAAGCTCGCTTTACGTTTAGGCATTATTTTCTCCTTCAATGTGGCTGCCCTGGATAAATCCGGCAGCGATTAATAAACATTATTGATAAATTGTGACATCTTTTATAGCATAATTAGCTGAATATGTCAACAGGCAAATCTAATCAGGCGGATTCTCACCGCTCTATCGCTCAATCGGCAGGCGTTATCAGTATCGCGACGCTTTGTTCTCGCCTCCTGGGTTTTTTGCGGGATATGACCATCGCGCGGCTGTTCGGGATCTATCTGTACGCGCAGGCGTTTGTAGTCGCTTTTAAGATCCCCAACTTGTTCCGCGACCTCCTGGGAGAAGGAGCGGCGAACGCGGCCTTTGTCCCGGTTTTCAGCGAATACTCGGTTAAACATACTAAAGAAGAGTTTTGGGAGCTGGCGAATATAGTCTTAAACCTGCTGTTGGTCATTCTCGCGGCGTTAACGATAGCGGGGATACTTTTTGCCCCGCTCCTGGTCCGGGTGATCGCCCCCGGTTTTGCCGCTTCACCTGAAAAGCTTGAGGCGACTATCCGTTTGACCCGGATCATATTTCCTTATGTTTTGCTGATCAGCTTGACCGCGTACGCGGGAAGTATATTGAACACCCTGCGGCATTTCGCGGTGAGCGCGTTTGCTCCCTGCCTGTTGAATATCTCTATTATTGTATGCGCGCTTCTCTGGGGAGAGGGGATCCGGGGCCTGGCAACGGGTGTTTTGGCCGGAGGGCTGCTGCAACTGGCGGTCCAACTGCCTGTTTTGTATAAAAAAGGCTTTCGGTTGAAAAGGGTCAATAAATTCCGGCATCCCGCGGTAAAAACAATCGGCAAGTTAATGCTGCCGCGTGTTTTAAGTTCCGGTGTTTATCAGTTAAATAATTTTGTCGATACTATTTTCGGTTCGCTGGTATGGATCGTGGGCGAGGGGGGTGTCGCGGTCCTTTATTTCTCCTATAGATTGATCCAGTTCCCGTTAGGCCTTTTCAGCAACGCCTTATCACAGGCGCTTTTACCGGCGTTATCCACCCACGCCCTGGAAGGTAATCATGAGCATCTTAAGAGGACCCTCGCGTGGGGACTGCGCGCGACGTTCTTTGTCATGGTCCCCGCGTCAGCGGCGTTCATGGTTTTGAGCGGCCCTATTGTTTTGACGATCTTTGGCGGCGGCAGGTTTGATCCTGATGCCGCGCGGGTGACGGCGCAAGCGCTTTTCTATTATAGTATCGGCTTAGCGGCATATGGGGGGACCAAGATCCTGCAATCATGCTTCTTCGCGTTGAAGGATACTATGACTTCGGCGAAAATGGCCGTTTTAGCGTTGGTCATTAATATTATTTTAAATGTTTTATTTATATTCCCGCTTAAGATCGGCGGAATAGCTTTGGCGACCTCAATTTCCGGTATTATCAGCTTTCTGGTATTGTTTTACAGGCTCAAACAACGGCTTGGCGGTTTTAAGCTAAACGAGATCTTTTTTCCTTTCCTGCGGATACTCGCTGCCGGTGTTTGTATGGGGCTGGCCTGTTATTACGCGGTTTTGCAGAGCGAGGATTTCACCGTAAGTTATTCTTTGCAGGTCCTGCGCCTGGCGCTCCTGGTCCTGTTCGGTATTTGTTCTTATATTATGTTTTGTATCATTTTCCGGGTTTCTGAGATCTGGGACCTGGGAAAGTGGCTCGCGCGGAGAAAGTAATTTAGTATATGCCTACTCTTAAAGATAAAATAGCTCAGATACCTGGATCCCCGGGGGTATATTTTTTTAAGGACAAGGAAGGAATTATTATTTATATCGGCAAAGCCAAGTCGCTTAAGAAGCGGGTGCAGTCGTATTTCAGCCGTTTGCTTGATTCCAAGACCCAGGCCCTGGTTTCTAAGATCACGGATGTGGAATACCGCCTGACCGATACTGAAAGCCAGGCGCAGATCTTAGAAGCCGCTTTGATCAAGGAAAACTTGCCGCAATACAATATCGATCTAAAAGACGATAAGTCTTTTCCCTGGATCCGTATTACCGATGAAGCGTTCCCTGTTGTTTCCATATATCGGCGTAAAAAATTCGCCCCAGGCGATACCTCCGTATATTTCGGCCCTTATACCAATGTTAAAGCTTTACGGCAGGCGATAAAGCTTATCCGGAAGATATTCGGGTTTCGTTCCTGTAAAAAATTGCCGAAGCATGCCTGCTTGTATCATCGTATCAAGCTTTGCCCCGCTCCTTGCATTGGCGCCGTCAGCAGCCGCGCGTACCGGGAAAATATCGAGGAGATCGGGATGTTCCTGGGATCGCGCTATGAAGAATTGATCGGCCGGCTTTCAATTGAGATGAAAAAGGCGGCCGCGGAAAAACGCTTTGAAGATGCCGCCGCGATACGGGATAAGGTCCAGGCTTTGGGGTCCATCGGCCATCGCCGGACGGGTTTCAGCCGTAAGGCCGAGTTGGAGGACCTGCGCGACGTTCTGGCATTGGATGTTTTACCGGCGCGTATTGAGGCATTTGATATTTCCAATATTTCCGGCGAGCAGGCAACGGGTTCATGCGTGAGTTTTTATAACGGGGAACCCGACAAGAATAATTACCGCAAGTTCCGTATCAAGACAGTCAAAGCGATCGATGATTACGGGATGCTGCGGGAAGTCGTCTTGCGTAGATATTCCCGCTTGAAAAGGGAAAACGCGGCTTTGCCCGACCTGGTCCTTATAGACGGAGGAAGAGGGCATTTATTGGCCGCGCAAGGGGTGATGAAAGAATTAGGCGTTACGCTGCCGTTAGTAAGTATTGCCAAGCAGCGGGAGAACATATATACTGTTTCAAGAAGGTACCCGATAAAATTCAAAGAAGATACCCCCGCGTTGAATTTGATCCGCAGGGTCCGGGATGAAGCGCATCGATTCGCGGTCTCGTATCATCATGTGCTGCGGAGGAAGAAGGTAATAGGAAAGTAGTCGATGGTCCACCGTCCATAGTCCATGGACCATTGACTATCGACTATAGACTATTTTGTGACCTGCGCAAGGTGACAGTCACAAAGTGCGTGACAGTCACCTTGCTTTTAGATGATTGACCATTGACTATGGACTACCTGTGACATGTGTCTTGTGTCGTGTGACTTGTGACAGTGATCATAGTATTTAATTATAATGACTCCATTTACCCGAAAAGTATACAAGGCGGTTTTAAGCATCCCCTTGGGAGAAGTGCGTTCCTATCAATGGGTGGCTGCTCAAGCCGGTAATCCCCGCGCCTCTCGCGCGGTCGGCCAGGTCCTTAAAAGGAATCCCTATCCGTTGATCATTCCCTGTCATCGCGTCATCGCGGGTAATGGCGGCCCGGGGGGATATTCCGGCGGGCTCAAGAAGAAGCTGTTGCTGCTTGATCTTGAACGAAAGATTAAAATATGTCTGGAGAACAAAAAATAAGGTCGGTCCTCTATTATTTGAGTGTTTTTATCTTTCTGGTTGGATTGCCTTATATTATATCATTCGCCCTCGGGTATAAGTTTGACCGCAGGAGCTTTAAATTCACTAAAACCGGACTGGTCAGCATCAAAACGCAGCCGCCGGGGGCCAGTGTTTTCTTTGATAATATGCTGTTGGCCGATAAGACTCCCGTGACGATCAATGAACTCCTTCCGGGCAGCTATGCTTTGCGGATGGAGCTGCCCGGTCATTATCCGTATTTGAGCAGTGTAACGATAGAGCAGGGCAAGGTCACGCGCCTGGAAAAAGTCATTTTATTCCCTCAGCGGCCGGAGGTGAAAAAGCTCAATAAAGAAGTGGTAACGTATTTTTTCGTCGATGAGCCGAAGGGCCTGGTGTATTATGTCAATGATAACGAGCGCTGTGTTTATCGGTCGGAGATGGATGGCTCCCATTTTGAGAAAAGCGCTGTTTTTCAGGCGATCTTTCCCGCCCCCAGGAAATGGAAGCATTCACCTGACAGGGAAAAGATACTGTATTATAACGCCAACCAGATAGGCGTAGTTATGGCTTCGGCCGGGGATAAATTACTCGCCGGCCAGGGGCAATCGTTCATTATCAATTACGCTCCCGGCGGGATCATTGATGCGTATTGGCATTCCGATAGTTATCATATCGTGCTGGTTACCTACGCGAAAGTCGAAATAATAGAAGCCCAGACAGATTCCACCCCTGTTCCCATTCTCGTCCTCAACAAGCGTAATACGTCGAGTTTTTACGACCTGCGGGCGGACGCGTTATATTTTCTTGATTCTCAAAAGGCCAATGACGGTTTATTTTACGATAATGTATATAAGCTGGAGTTGAACGCTAAACTTTATCCCTTTAAAGAGTTGATGAGGTTAGCGCCACCCTTTGAAAAAGCAGGGCAAAGACAGCATGATAAAGAGATCAAAGATCCATCGTAACCTGGAAATCTTTCCCGGGGCCCTTTCCTGGGGGATAATTATTTTTCTCGTCGCTTTAGCTATCTGGCAGCCGGTCGCCTGCGCTATTGTGATCATCAGCTTTGATTTTTACTGGATCATACGCACCATTTATCTGACTACGCTCCTGGTCATGGCGTACCGCAAATTAGCGCTGCAGAAAAATATCGATTGGATGGCGCTTTGTTCGGGCCTGCGCCCGCACAGCCGCTGGAAGAACGTTTATCACCTGGTTATTTTTCCTGTATATAAAGAAGGGCTGGATATTTTGCGGCCTTCCCTGGAAGCGTTGAAACAGAGCCATTACCCGAAAGATAAAATGATCGTGGTGATGGCGTTTGAACAGCGGCATCCTTTGGCAAAAGAGTACGCCTCTGTTCTGGAAAAAGAATTCAAACCGGTTTTCGGGGATTATGTTACCACGTTCCATCCGGATGACCTTCCCGGAGAAAAACGGACCAAAGGGGCGAATGCCACCTGGGCCGCGCGTAAAGCGCGCGAGCTGCTGGCGCAGAAAGGTATCGCCTTCGAAAATGTTATCGTCTCTTGTTTTGACGCGGATACCTGCGTTAACAAGGAATATTTCGGCTGCCTGGCGTATCATTTCCTGACGTATCCAAAGCCGCATCAGGCCAGTTATCAGCCGATCCCCGTGTACAATAATAATATCTGGTATGCCCCGTCATTCGCGCGGCTGGTGGAGGTCAGCGCTTCATTCTGCCAGATGATCGAGAGTATGCGCCTGGAGAAATTTGTCACCTTTTCAAGCCATAGTATGAGTTTTAAGACCCTGGTTGATATCGATTATTGGCCGGTTGATATGGTCTCGGATGATTCCGTGGTTTACTGGAAAGCATTTTTGTTCTATAAGGGCGATTATCAGGTCGTGCCGCTGTATACGACGGTTTCCATGGATATCGCTTATAGCAATACATTTATTAAGACCCTGGTAGTCCAATATAAGCAGAAGCGCCGGTGGGCGTGGGGTATTGAGAATTTTCCCTTTGTGGTCAGCCGGTTTTTGAATGATTGGGAGATCCCTCTGGGGCGCAAGCTTAAGAGAAGCTTCCATCTTTTGGAAAGCCATGTTACCTGGGCGGTCTGGGCGATCATCATCGCGGTTATCGCCCCGCTTCCTATCCTGTGGGGCGGAGTTTTCTTTACCCAGACGCCGATCAGTTATAACCTGCCTAAGATCACCGGGATGCTGCTTAATTTTACCTTGGGAACAAGCCTGGTTTGGATCGTCTTAAGCAGGATAATCCTGCCTGCCCGGCCAAAAGATGTATCCTGGTTTAAAAATGTCATCATGCTCCTGGAATGGGTCATTGTTCCGTTCATTATATTCTTTTTGGGTTCCACTCCCGCGTTGGACGCGCAAACGCGGCTTATGCTGGGAAAGTACATGGAATTTTCTCCTACTGAAAAGAGCAGGAAAGTGGTATAATACATATAAATTGTCAAGATAGAAAAGAGGGGTAGCGGATGAAAATTAAAGATTGCCTGCGAATGATGGTTGAGAAGAACGCGTCTGACCTGTTCTATCGCCCCCGGGGCGCGGTGCGTATGCGTATTAACGGTAAGGTTGTCCCCGTGGCCGAAGAGATCCTGACCATTGACGATGTGAACCGGGTGATGGTCGACCTGGCTAATGACGATCAACGGGAGTTCTTTAAGAAGAACCTGGACGTGGATTTCGCGTATTATTCCGCGGAGCTCAACCGCCGTTTTCGCGTCAGTATCTTTATGCAGCGCAATACCCCGTCTGTTGTCGTGCGTAATATCTCTCCGGTCATCGAAACCCTGGAGAATTTGAACCTTCCGGCGGAAGCGATCAAGAGATTGACCATGGAGAACCGGGGATTCATACTCTTGACCGGCACTATGGGCTCAGGTAAATCAACCACCATTGCCAGTATGATCGAGCATATTAATATTAACGCCAAGAAGCACATCCTGACGCTTGAAGAGCCGATCGAGTTCACCTTTAAAGATAAAAATTCCATTATCAACCAGCGGGAGATCGGCAAGGATACTTTTTCGTATCCCGTCGCACTCCGCGCTTTCACCCTGCAGAGCCCCGATATTATCTATATCGCTAATATCCGCGATTATGAAACGATGTCGTCGGCTTTGATCAGCGCGGAAACCGGCGTATTGGTCTTGAGCACGCTGCATACGGTCAACGCGTCGCAGACCGTTGAGCGTATCATTAATTTTTTCCCGCCGCACCAGCATCAGCAGATACGCACTCAATTAGCGCAGCTGCTTAAGGGTGTTATTTCCCTGCGCCTGGTGCCGACCAAAGACGGGACTGCCCGCGTTCCGGCGTATGAGATCATGCTTTTGACTCCGACGATAAGCCGTTTGATCAGGGAAGGTAAGGTCTGGGAGATGCACCAGTATATAGAGGACGGCGGGATATTCGGCATGCTTACCTTTGACCAGTGTTTGATCAAGCTGGTCCAGGAGGAGAAGATCACTGAAGAAGAAGCGATGAATTTCGCCGACAATAAAGATGAATTTATCCTTGCTCTCAGGGGTATTAAAAAAACGTAATCAGATGTTAAACGGAGGAAGTCATATGCTTTCGGATATCAAATCAAAGATTCTCGCGATACATGCCCACCTGGAACAGCTCAGAGGTTATCTTTGACATAGATACAAAGAATAAACAGATAGAGGATCTTTCGAAACAGATGTCTGATGCCGGGTTCTGGAATGACAGCGAACGATCTGCTGTGGTCGTCAGGCAATTGAAAGGGCTTAAATCTGCCGTTGAGCCCTGGGAGACCGCCTGGAAGAAATACCTCGAGTTAAAAGAGCTTTCCGATATTCTTACCGAGAGTGAACAGCAACTGATGCTTGAGGTGGAAAAAAGTACCGCTCTCCTGGAAGGAGACCTTCAAAAGCTGGAGTTCAGCACGCTCCTTGACGGTGAATTTGATAAGAATAACGCGATCTTGAGCATTAATGCCGGAGCGGGGGGGACAGAGTCCTGCGATTGGGTGGAGATGCTGTTTCGTATGTATACCCGTTTTGCCGACGCGAAAGGCTATGCGGTCAAGACGATCGATGTTTTGTTCGGGGAAGAAGCCGGTATCAAGAATGTAACGGTTTTCATGGAGGGTTTATATGCTTACGGGTACCTCAAGGCGGAACGCGGGGTGCATCGCCTGGTCCGTATCTCTCCCTTTGATTCCAATAAGCGCCGCCATACCAGCTTTGCCTCTGTGGACGTTATCCCGGAAGTAGAAGGCGATATCGAGGTTAAGATTGAAGATAAGGACCTGACGGTCGATACGTTCCGCGCTTCAGGGCCCGGCGGCCAGCATATGCAAAAGACCGACAGCGCCGTCAGGATCACCCATCTGCCCAGCGGTATCGTCGTGGCGTGCCAGAATGAACGCTCCCAGTTCCAAAATAAGCAGAACGCGTTAAAAATATTAAAAGCCAGGTTGTACGAGTTAGAGCAGGAGAAAAAAGAACAGGAGATATCAAAAGAGGCCGCCTCGAAAAAGAAGATCGAATGGGGCAGCCAGATCCGTTCCTATGTTATGCAGCCTTATTGCCTGGTTAAAGACCATCGCACCGGCTATGAAACCGGCAATGTCCAGGCGGTCATGGATGGCGAACTGGGCACTTTTATCGAGGAATACCTTAAATTACAGAAAACCAGATGACCCCGCGCTATTCGCGCCTTGGCATAAATGATTGCCAAGTACGCGCCTTATGCGGCAGCACCCAGCCTAATTGGTGTGGCTGGGTATGCCGCCTTTTGCGGCAATAATGCGCGGGTGTTGTCCTTACTGGACAAGGAGCAGCTACGATGTTAGGGTTTATTAAGAATACGATCTTGTCGCACAAAGAGAATTCGATCAGGCGCCGGTATCCAGGAGTAAACATTGTTTTACATCAGGAGATGCCGTTATCTTCGGTCGATCAAGTGGCGGCCGCGGCCGCGGCCGTGAATAATATCAATTCGCTCGAGCCGGAATTCCAAAAACTATCCGACCGGCAGCTGCGGGATAAAACAGCTGAATTTAAAGCGAAAGTCATGAAAGAAGCCGGGCGTTACGAGCCGGTGCTGGTTGACCTCAGGGATTCCCTGCAGGCGACGACCATCCCCGAAGAAAAAGACAAGGTTAAAGAGAGGATAAAGGCGGTGCGTAATAAGGTTTTCGCCGATATATTGCCTGAAGCCTTTGCCGCGGTCAGGGAAGCCTCCGTCCGCACTATCGGCTTGCGCCATTTTGATGTGCAGCTTGTCGGCGGGATCGTTTTACACGAGGGCAAGATCTCCGAGATGGCAACAGGTGAGGGAAAAACGCTGGTGGCTACGCTCGCCGCGTACCTTAACGCGCTCCTGGGGCAGGGCGTGCATATCGTGACGGTCAACGACTATTTAGCCAAGCGCGACCGGGAATGGATGGGGCCCATCTATGAATTCCTGGGTTTAAGCGTCGGGGTCATCCAGCATGACATGTCCGATGAACAGCGTAAAGCCGCTTACGGCTGCGATATCACCTATGGCACCAATAACGAGTTCGGCTTTGATTATTTGCGCGATAATATGAAATATTCCCTTCATGACCTTGTGCAGCGGAATTATTTTTTCGCTATCGTCGATGAAGTTGATTCGATATTGATCGATGAGGCCCGCACTCCGCTCATCATTTCAGGCCCGTCTGAAGACTCCACCGATAAATACTACACCGCCAAAAAGATCGCCGAGCAGCTTAAGGTGAGGCGTATCACCGAGGAAAAGCCCGAAGATAAGAACAGGCGCGACGACCTGAATAAAGGCTTTGATTATATCGCCGAGGAAAAGGCCCAGACGGTCGCCCTTACCGACGAGGGGGAAACAAAGGCGGCGCGGCTCTGGGGGATCGATAATTTACACAGTATCGAGACGATCGAATACCGCCATCATATTATCCAGGCGCTCCGGGCGAAAGAGTTTTTTAAGAATGACGTGGAGTATGTTATCAAGGACGGGCAGGTGATTATCGTCGATGATTTTACCGGCAGGCTCATGCCCGGCAGGCGCTGGTCGGACGGCTTGCATCAGGCTGTCGAGGCAAAAGAAGGCTTAAAGATCGAACAGGAAAACCAGACGCTGGCGACGATCACCTTTCAGAATTATTTCCGCATGTATGAAAAGCTTGCCGGCATGACCGGAACGGCAATGACGGAGGCCGCGGAATTCAAGGCGATCTACCGGCTCGACGTCGTTACTATCCCGACGAACAGGAAGCTCATCAGGATGAATTCCCCCGATTGTATTTATAAAACGGAGAAGGAAAAATTCGATGCCGTCGTGGAAGAGATCGTCGGGCTTTATAATTCCGGTAAGCCTGTTTTAGTGGGGACTATTTCTATCGATAAGTCGGAGCATCTCTCGGTGCTGTTAAAAAGGCGGGGGGTCCCTCATCAGGTTTTGAACGCTAAATACCATGAGATGGAAGCCCAGATCGTGGCGCAGGCGGGAAGGTTCAAGGGCGTGACTATCGCCACCAACATGGCGGGCCGCGGGACTGATATCCTCTTAGGCGGCAATGCCGATTTTATGGCGAAAACCCTGATAAAACAGAAAATGACGCCTCAAGACCCGCAGTATCAGGAAGAATACTCGAAGGTCTCACTTAAGCTTAAGCAGGAAGCCCGGGCGGAACACGAAAAAGTCGTGGGCCTGGGAGGTTTGCATGTTTTAGGGACTGAGCGCCATGAAGCCCGGCGGATCGATAATCAGCTGCGCGGGCGCTCGGGCAGGCAGGGGGACCCCGGTTCGTCGAGATTCTACGTCAGCCTTGATGACGACCTGATGCGCTTGTTCGGTTCAGACAGGCTGGTCGGGATCATGGATAAGCTTGGGTTTGAAGCAGGGCAGGTGATCGAGCATCCGTTAGTGAGCAAGTCTATAGAGATCGCTCAGCGCCGGCTTGAACAGCATAACTTTGAGATCAGGAAACAGCTCCTGGAATATGACAATGTCATGAACAAACAGCGGGAAGTGATTTACGGCCAGCGCAGGGAGATCTTAGAAGGAGTATCGCTTAAAGAAAATATCCTTGAAATTGTGGAAAAGATGCTTGATGAGATCATGGCGGTTTATATGAATGACCAGTCTCAGGAGCGCCAGAACTCCGACAGTGAATTGCTTGATGCGCTACGCTTGCGCTTCGGCTTAGAGTTGGATGCCGCGTTCTTAAAGGACAAGAACAGGGACACGGTAAAGAAAGACATCTTCGCGAAGATCGTCGAGGCTTATGAAACAAAAGAAAGAACGATGGGAGAGCCCCTCACCCGCCATTTAGAACGGATGGTCTTCCTGCAGATCATCGACGGTAAATGGAAGGACCATTTGTACGCGATGGATAAATTGCGCGAAGGTATCGGCCTGCGCGCCTATGGGCAGCGCGATCCGCTGATAGAATACAAGCGGGAAGCGTACGCGGCGTTCAGCACCATGTTTTATTCGATCGAGGCGGAGGCGGTTGAGATGATCTTTAAATTACAACCCGCGCCGCCGGAGGCGAAATTTAAGGAAGTTTTTCATTCCGGTTCGCAGGAGTTGTCGCACCCGCAAGTATCCCGGGGTAACCTGGGCCCGGACTCCCGGGCGGGGGCCATCCGTCAACAAACACCGGCCGCTGCTTCTGCCGCCGCGCAGGAGAAAGTCGGCAGAAATGATCCCTGCCCATGCGGATCAGGGAAAAAATATAAAAAATGCTGCGGACAGTAAAGGCTAACGCTCTGGCGCGTGAATTATTTCTATGCTTTATCTGCGCATTCCTGCTGGCTGCTTCATTTCCCCTTTTGAACTTTGAGCTTTTAGCCTGGGGTTCGTTTGTCCCCCTGTTTTTTAACCTCCAAAACAAATCATCGCTCAAAACATTCCTTTTATCATTCTTTACCGGCGTTTTCTTCTGGCTGGGAACGATCTATTGGCTCATTCATGTTACTGTGCCCGGAATGCTGTTATTGGCTCTTTATCTGGGGCTTTATTTCGGCATCTTCGGATTGATCTTTGCTTTTGCTTTACGCGCGCAGCCGGTTTTTTTGCGGGTATTGTTCGTTCCTGCCGCCTGGGTTTTATTGGAATACCTCCGGTCGCATCTTTTAAGCGGGTTCCCCTGGGCGCTCCTGGGATATTCGCAATATTTGAACCTTCCTGTTATCCAAATAGCCGATATAACCGGCGCCTGGGGTGTATCGTTTTTAGTGATGATGGTGAATGTGGCGGTGTACTCGGTACTCGGTTCTCGGCTGCGCAGCACCCCCAGCTTAATAGGAATGCTGGGTGCGCCCCTTCTGGGCAGCAAGCGCGCACCGGCGCAATTCCGATTAGCGCCGGGTGTGCTCGGTGGCGGGGAGCAGGGGAAAAGGGCGACAGGGAGAATTCCGTTCGGCGCAGCCCTCAAAGAATACGGTGTTGTTTTATTATTATTGGCGCTTACGTTTGGGTACGGGTATTTTAAATTACACGCGGCACAGAACAACCGGGACTCGTCGTTATTAAAAATCTCAGTGATCCAGGGGAACATTCCACAGGAACTTAAATGGGATATCCGTTCCCGGGCCCCGATCGTTAATAAATATATTGAGCTTACTTCAGCGGTAATAAGCCGGAAGCCCGATTTGATCATCTGGCCTGAAGCTGCTTTGCCGGTGGTGCCCGCGGAAGAACCGGCCTATTTTGAGCGGGTCTGTAATTTCGTCAAAGAGATCAAAACACCATTATTGCTGGGCGCGGTAACCCTGGAGGATGAAGCGTATTATAATAGCGCTTTATTATTGTCGGCAGAAGGCGAGATCCGGCAAATGTATAATAAGCTTCATTTAGTCCCTTTTGGAGAGTATATTCCTTTGCGTCATGCGCTGCCTTTTTTGGCCGGAATAGTGCCTATCGGCGATATCAGCCCCGGCAGTCAATACACCGTATTTTCCCTTCCGCATTTGGTTACCGAAAACCGTTTCTCCGTCCTCATCTGTTTCGAAGACCTCTTCCCTGAATTGTCCCGGGAATTCGTGCGAAAAGGGGCCCGCTTTTTAGTCGTGATGACCAATGACGCCTGGTTTGGCAAGAGCTCCGCGCCGTATCAGCATTGCGCCGCGTCGGTATTGCGGGCGGTGGAAAATCGCAGGCCCGTGGTACGCAGCGCCAATACCGGGATTTCGGGTTTTATTGACCCTTCAGGAAAGATCATATCATTGGTCATGGATAACGCGGGAGAAAACCGGTTTATCGACGGTTATCTTACTCGGGAAGTCGCTGCAGGGGCGCGAGATATGAGTTTTTATGCCCGCGCGGGAGATGTTTTTGTTGTTGTTTGTGTTTTCATTATCCTTTGTGGTATAATAATGTCCTTTAGAAAAAGATCATCCTGATGAGTAACGGGAAACATTTATTCATAAGGCAAGAGTTGAAGCCATGGCGCAGAAAATTATTAAATACCTGCTTTTGTTCATTTTAGTCGCGTTGCCGACATACCTTGTCGCGAGTATTTCTTCTTTAGATAAAAAATATTTTCTTTGTCCTATCCCGTATCCTTGGGACATGGTTGTTCGCAGTGATTCCCGGGGAGAAGGTTTTTTCGCGGCGAAAAGAAGCGGTAAGCGCATGCATAACGGGATCGACCTTGCCGCCGATATCGGGACCGAGGTTTTAGCCTGCCGCGCGGGCAGGGCGCATACCGCGGTACAACCGCGCGGTATGGGTAATTATGTGGTGATCAGCCATGCCGACGGCATGAGCACGTTATATGGGCATTTGTCCCGGATCGATGTTTCCGACGGCGTTTTTGTCCGCCAGGGGCAGGTGATCGGGCGCGTCGGTAAAACAGGCAACGCGGACCATCCGGAGATGCGCGCCCATTTGCATTTTGAAGTAAAAAAGGATGAAGTTTATCGGGATCCTTTGGAATACCTTGAATAAGTAAAAGTTACCTGCCTCACCGGCAGGCAGGAAAGTCAAAAGGCAAAAGTGAAAGACGCGTCATTCCCGCGAAAGCGGGAATCTATGCCTGTGTAGTTTGGGTGTTAGGTAAAGTGGGTAGGTTTAAAACATATGTTCAATATAATTGTCCTCGGAATTACCAGTTTACTGATCGATATTTCCAGCGAAATGGTTTATCCTCTTTTGCCGGTTTATTTGGTTACCACGCTGGGAGCAAGCCCCGCGATCTTAGGGGTGATCGAAGGCATCGCGGAGAGCCTCGCCAGCCTCCTGAAAGTCTTTTCCGGTTATTTCTCCGACAAAATAAAGCAGCGTAAGCCTTTTACTATATTGGGTTACTCCGGTTCGGCGATCGGCAAAATTTTCCTGGTTATCTCCACCGGTTGGGGATATGTGCTTTGGGGGCGTATCATCGACCGTTTAGGCAAAGGGATCCGTACCGCTCCGCGGGACGCGCTTATCGCTGACAGCGCGCCTGACGGCAAGAAAGGGGCGGCATTCGGCTTGCATCGCGCGATGGATACCCTGGGGGCGACTACCGGTGTTATCCTGGCATATTTTTTGATCGTTAATTATAAAGGTGATTTTAAGAATGTGTTCTTGCTTTCCCTGATCCCCGCTTTTCTCGGAGTAGCTTTTCTTTTTTTCGTCAGGGAGAAAAAGAGCCCGCTTGTTTCAAGCAAGGCAAAGGTGCAATTTAAATGGGGGATGCTGAATAAGAAATTAAAGCTTTTTCTCCTTTTTACCTTTCTTTTCACCCTGGGAAATTCTTCAAATCAATTCCTGCTGCTGAGGGCAAAAGACCTGGGCAGCCCGTTGCCGCAGGTCATTCTTCTTTACCTTGTGTATAACGTGGTCTATTTTTTAGTCGCGTATCCTGCGGCCCGGCTTTCCGATAAGATCGGCAGAAGGAAATTATTGGTATTGGGATATTTGTTTTACGGGCTGGTTTATATAGGTTTTGCCTTTAATCACTCCGTCTCCATGCTCTGGTGGTTATTCGGGACATACGGGTTGTATATGGGATTCACTGAGGGCGTGGAAAAAGCTCTTGTTGCCGATGTGGCTCCATCTGAACTTCGCGCGACCGCTATCGGGCTGCACGCGACCCTGGTCGGGATCGGATTGCTGCCGGCGTCGTTATTGGCCGGCTTCTTATGGAAATTATTCGGACCCGCGGTGCCGTTTTATTTCGGAGGGATCATGGGGATCATTTCCAGTATCGGCCTTTGGGTGATTTTAAAAGGAATGTGATAACCGAAACTATGCTTGAAATCAAAGTCGTTAAGATCAAGAAGCCCGACGATATGAACGCGATAATAGGGCAGAGCCATTTTATTAAGACGGTTGAAGACATCTATGAAGCCCTGGTAAATAGCGTTGCGGGCATAAAATTCGGCCTGGCGTTTGTTGAAGCTTCAGGGGCATGCAAGGTGCGGTCGCAGGGGACTGACCGGGAATTAACCGTTTTAGCGGCTGAAAATGCCCTTGAGGTCGGGGCCGGCCACAGTTTTATTATTTTACTAAGAGACGCGTATCCGCTTAACGTGTTAAACGCGATTAAGGCTGTCCCTGAAGTCTGTAATATATTTTGCGCTTCCGCTAATCCTTTGGAGATAATTGTCGCTGAAACTCAAACGGGAAGAGGCATTCTGGGGGTAGTTGATGGTTTAAAGCCGAAAGGTATTGAGTCTAAAGAGGATGTCGAATGGCGCCATTCGTTGTTGCGTAAGATCGGATATAAACTTTAGGGAGTGTTTTTTCTGTGTGTTACCGGTATTTTTTCTTGTGTTTCTTTACTCGTTTTGCTATAATTCTCGCAAAAGAATATGGACCTTAAAAAAATAAACAAAAAATTCAGTTATTTTATCGGTTGGTTGTTGCTCACTGTCTGTTCTGCGATAATCAGAAAGACTCCTTGGCGATATCTTTATGTTTTTGCCAGGCATTTGGGTAATTTCGGTTATATCATTGCCGGCAGGCAGAGAAAGATCGCTTTAGACAGCCTGTCAACCGCTTTTGGAGGCCAAAAATCGCCTGATGAAATTCGACGGATCGCTAAAGATTGTTTTATTTATATGGCAAAATCCGGCGTTGAGCTCATCTATATGACCGAGCGGCCTGATTTCTTAAGGCAGCGCATGCAACTGGTCGGTAAGAATATCCTTGAACAGGCCTTGGCGCGCGGCAAGGGTGTGATCCTGGTCAGCGCTCATTTTGGGAATTTTCCGGTTATGCTGGCCCGTTTGAGCGTGGAAGGTTACAAGGTCGCCGCGATCATGCGGCCTATGAAAGATGTTAAAGTCGAAAAACTTTTTTTACGCAACCGGGAGAAGCTTAGTATAAATACGGTATATAGCCAGCCCCGTAAAACCTGTGTTGAGGATTCCATCCGCGCTTTACGCGAGAACAGCCTGCTTTTTATCCCGTTAGACCAGAATTTCGGCACCGCGGGGGTATTTGTCGATTTCTTTGGCAGGAAGGCTGCTACGGCAACAGGCCCTGTTGTTTTCGCGCAACGCACGGGAGCGGCTATAGTCCCCTGTTTTATTATCCGCCAGAAAGATGATACTCACAAAATAGTTTTTGAGCCGCCGCTGGAGCTGGTGGAAGGAAAGACCGAACAGGAAACAATTACGCTCAATGTACAGAAAATAACCACTATCATAGAGGCTTATATCCGCCGGTATCCTGCGGAATGGGGTTGGATACATCGCCGCTGGAAGAGTAAGATGAAAGAGCCGGCGGGTGGGGTGGATAAACAAGTAGTCAATGGTCAATAGTCCATGGTCCATAGTCGATAGTCAATAGCAGGTGCTTAACTTTCCGGTTTTCGCTTACGCTTCACCCTGCGCTTATAGGATTTGCGCAGGTGTGCTGCTTTCTGCAGCAAAAAAACTTTCGCCGTGCGCTGCAGTTTACGGCTCGTTTACGCTATAGACTTACGTAAAGAGCGTGCTGCAACTCGCCGTAAATCTTTGCGCACTGCAGGTAAATCTCAGTGCCGAAAGTTTTCAAATGTGCGCTTAAAGCAAAAACCGTAAAGTTTTACCACGAAGGTAACGTATAATCCGGGAAAACTGGAAATAACACCCGCACCTCGTAAACATGCGCAAAACTTCCTGCGGAAGTTTTATGCGCACACTCGGTGGGGTTTCGCTAAATAAAGCTTTAAGGTGCTCAAGGAGGTCGACAATGGCAGAGGAGAATAAGAAAGAGGAACAGAAAGCAGAAGCTAAGAGTTCAACAGGGATGTTTGTTAAGGTTATTTTAGGCTTTGCTTTCCTGGGATTGGCAGCGTATCTTTTAATAGGAAGGCTTTGGTGGCACCATACCTGGTTAGTGATCAAAGGTTGCGCGGCCCCGTTTTTGGTCCTCGCGGGGATCATTACCCTGGCAATAGCCAAGGAATAAGGTAAGCGTTACTTGAGCCGGAATTCGGGACGGATAGAAAACATTATCCGTCCCGTTTTTTTAAATCGGTTATCGGTGCTGCGCAGCAAGCCTATCTGCCGGTAGGCAGGCGCGCACGTGGCCATCGGATCAGCCAAGGTGCGATTAACGCCGGGTTTCGCTGGATAAAAAAGCAGTAGTGAAAATAAGACCCACACCTCGTAAGCGTGCATAAAATTTCCTGCGGAAATTTTATGTGCACACTCGGTTGGGTTTCGCTGGATAAAAAAGCAGTAGGAGCTCAATTGCCTGTTTCAACTAAGAGTGCTATAATTAATCTGCATGTTCATGAGAGCCAGTTTTATTACAGAGGGATATGAGTAAGAAAAATACGGTTTCTTTATTCATTATTATAATTATTCTAACGCTCGTTTCTTTCCTTGGTTGTAAGGCCTATAGCGCCTATAATGAGGCGAAAACAAAACGCCTGGCGCTTAAACGAAAAAAGGCGGCGTGGGATTCTTTAAGCAGGTCTTTAGAAAAGACTGTTTTGAGCTTTAAGGGCCAGGTAGGTATCGTGGTCAAGGACCTCGATACTAATTGGGAAATAGCCTTTAATAAAGATACGGCGCTTCCTTCGGCAAGCTTGGTGAAGATACCTATTATGCTTTCTTGTTATTATGCCGCCCAGGAAGGTAAGATCAGCCTGACTGATACGATAAGCTTAAGGGGCTCCGAGAAGGTCCCGGGGTCAAAGGTCTTGGGGGATGCCCCCGCCGGTTCGGTTTTTTCAATACAAGACCTGTTAGGGCCGATGATCACTGAGAGCGACAATACCGCGGCGAATGTTTTGATCGATACAATGGGTTTTGACGCGTTGAATAGTTATTTTAAAAAGATAGGGCTTAAAAATACGAATCTTTCGCGTAAAATGCTTGATTTTAAAGAGCGCGGGGAAGGAGTGGAAAATTATACGACCGCCCGCGAGATGGCGTATTTACTGGAAGCGCTGTATCATAAGAGATTCTTAAATAAAGCTGTTTCCGAGAAATGCCTGCGGCTGCTCGGGCAGCAGAAAGTTAATGACCGTATCCCCCGGGGATTGCCGCAGGGGACTCTCGTCGCGCACAAGACCGGTTTGGAAAATTATATTTGCCATGACGTGGGGATCGTTTTTACCGGTAAGGGCGATTTCTTGATCTGCGTGCTTGTCAGGCATTCCGACAGGTTTGCTAAACCGACGAAGAGATTTATATCCCGCCTTTCATCCCTGGCATATAATTATTATCAAAACCTTAATTGATATACCTGCGACTTTAATATTAGTAGTCAGGTAAGGGTAAAGAAGTTTGTTTAGTAGTTGGGTAAAGGAGTTTGGTTTAAAACAATAAATAGTAAGTTAAGTTTAAAGTATAAAGGATAAATAACAAAGGAAGATTAAAGGTCTAAGGTTCAAGGTCCCTGCCTGCCGGCAGGCAGGTAACAACCAAACTAACATCTTAACCTTCACCACAACCTATAACTATGGATCATGGACCATGGACCGTGGACTATGGACTATTTTGTGACCTGCGACTTGTGTCATGCGACCTGCGACCATTGTAATTGTACTGTTCATTTCCTTTAAAATTATTGCAAAACTCTACGATAAGAAATCTTTACTAACTCACCTTTTTTATATATAATACTAGGATATTATGGTTTAACTTTAATTATTAAGGAGGAAAAATGGAAGCATTGTTGAAGAAAGAGATCGTCGTTAATAAAACAATATGCCGGTTGATCGGGGTAGCGGGGTTTATCGTTTTAACCGGGCTGGGCGCGTTTGTTCGCGTCCCGCTTCCGTTTACGCCGGTGCCGCTGACGTTACAAACTTTTTTTGTTTTGTTATCGGGAGCGTTCCTGGGCGGCAGGCTAGGGGCTCTGACGCAGTTAAGTTACCTTTTCTTGGGGGCAACCGGTCTCTCGCTCTTTAGCGGCGTTGCCAGCGGGCCGTATTACCTTTTAGGGCCTACCGGAGGTTATTTACTTGGTTTTGTGATAGCTGCTTTCTTCTTGGGGAAAGCGCTTAAACACAGTTCGCAGAGCTTCTTGCTTACTTTCGCTATGTTTTGCGCTGCCGACGTTATGCTCTTATCCTGCGGCGTTTTATGGCTCAAGGTTTTAACGGGCCTTTCTTTCGCGAAGCTTATGCTCATCGGTTTTGTCCCCTTTATTGCCGGTGACCTGGTGAAAGCGGCTGTAGCGGCGTCCCTCTACAAAAAGCTCAAAACCCGTATTGAAAATATTTTTTAATTATATTTATCGCAGGGCGCACAAAGGAGCATCCTCATATGAAAATCAAAGAGGTCATGGTCAGGGATGTGGTGAGTATTAAGCCGCAGGAGAACGCCTACGCCGCGTGGCAAATATTGACGAATATGCAGATAAGCGGCCTTCCTGTTATTAACGCCGAGGGTAAATTAGTCGGTATGTTCACGGAAAAAGAGATCCTGGCGCATATGCTGCCGAGTTATATAGAAAACGTGGGGAAATTCATTTATAAAGAAAATCCGAAATCAACGAAAAAGAAATTCTCTGAATTTAAATCGATGGCCGTGAGTGAATTGATGCGCCGTGAAGTCGTTACCACGACTGAAGATACGACCCTTTGCGAAGTTGCCAGGGTCATGCTTACCCAAAAGGCCCGGCGAATACCCGTATTAGATAAGTCCGGAGCTGTCGTGGGAATGGTCGCCCGTTGCGATGTTTTAAAGGCTTTGGCGGGGGAGTCTCAAGAGTAACCAATAATTGATGAACATATGTTGAAGAAATTCCTTATCCTTATCGGCCTTTCCCTGGGGCTGGGATTCTTTACCAGAGGAATCGGCTTGAGCGGGTATCAATCTCTGGCAATAGCTATTTTCTCGGCGTCTATCTTAGGCACGCTCTTCTTTTGGGATTTTCGTTTAGGTTTTGCTTTCCTGGGGACTTCGATACTATTATTTACGCGGACTATTGACATGGAGCATGTGATCCAGTTCGCCTCGTTAGACGTCATTCTATTCCTCGTCGGAATGATGGTGATCGTCGCTCTTCTGAAAGAATCGGGTTTTTTTGCCTGGATCGTCCAGCTTATCCTGATGATCCGCCGCTTGAACGGCCCTAAATTTGTTGTTATTATTTCCGTGGTTTCGGCGGTCCTTTCGACCATGACTTCAGAAGTGGTTTCGATAATCTTTATGGTAGCGGCTGTCCTGGAAATTTGCGATTATTTTGAGGTTAACGCGGCCCCCTTTATCATTATTTCGGTGCTCGCGACCAATATCGGCAGCGCCGCGACCGTTTTAGGCAACCCTATCGGGATATTGATCGCGACCAAGGCCGGCCTTACCTTTGAAGATTTTATCATAAAAGCCTTTCCCTTAGCAATGGTTTGTCTTGTCGCGGCGATCATGGTGGTAATGGTCTGGTACCGTAAAGCGATAGCCGAATTATCCGTTAAGATGAAAGAAGTCGGCGCCAATGAGATCCTTATCAGTCTCATTTCGGTGCCTCCGGGTAAGAATTTAAAGATCAGCCTGGCGGTTTTCGCGGTGACCTTGTGTTTTATCTCGCTGCATCACCGTTTTGAGCTTCTTTTGCAGCTCAAGCCGAACACTATTTTGCTGACGGCCCCGCTTTTTTCATCAGGGGCGATCATGATCTGGAAATGGCAGAAAGCGCGCGAATATATAGAGAAAGATGTGGAATGGTGGACGCTGTTGTTCTTTATGCTGCTTTTTGCCCAGGCAGGGACGCTGAAATATACAGGTGCCACGGATGTTCTGGCAAGGCAAATAGCGTCAGTCGCGGGCAATAGCATATCTTCGCTTATCGGTATTGTGTTATGGGTCTCCACCATAGGTTCCAGTCTTTTGGATAATGTAGTGTTAGTTGCCGCTTTTATCCCCGTTATTCAAAGTTTTCAGGGGTTGAATATGAATTTAGAACCTTTATGGTGGGCATTGCTGTTCGGCGGTTGTTTAGGGGGGAATATCACTTTGATCGGCTCAACCGCCAATATCGTTGCTTTGGGTATTATTGAAAAAGAAAAAAAGATGAAGGTGACGTTTTTTCAATGGTTTGGGATAGGCGCAACGGTAGGGGTAGTGACCACAAGTATCGTTTGGTTATTGCTTACGGTATTGCCTTTTTACCGGTAGATGGCAGGAGCAGAAAGCTCACGCCCGGGGTGTGGGCATCGCTTGACAAAAGGATTATTCTGTGATAGATTGCTTGCAATCAAGGAGGTAGGTATGTCTCGAAAAGCGTTCTTTATTGTGGCAGTATCCGTATTGTTATGCGCGGGCGGTAAAATATGCGGCGCGGAAGACTCCGCTTTATCAGCGCCCGGGGTTGTCCCTGAGGCAGTCGCCGAAACAGCCATGGATATAGAAATGCAGTGGCTCTGGGGAGAAGCCGGCGCTATTGATACCCAAAATAAGACCTTGACCGTGAAATACCTTGATTATGAAACTGATCAGGAAAAAGAAATGCCTTTGAGCGTTGATGAGAAGACTATGTTTGAGAATGTCGCCTCCCTTGATGAGATAAAAGTGCAGGATACTCTCAGTATCGATTATATTATCGGCGATGACGGTAAGAATTTAGCGCGTAATATCAGCGTTGAGCGGCCTGAAGAACCGGTCATTCCTTTGGAAAACTTCGATCCTCAGGGAGCTGCTGAGCCTCTGCTTCAGCAGGAAGCTGCGCCGGTAGCTGACCCGCAGATAAAGGAAGAAGGCGATCCGCAAGCCGGCCTTGAGCCTCAAAAGCAATAATATTTCTTAAATTGGATAATTGATCTGCCGAGGGCGTCCATATTCTTAGATGCCCTTTTTTATTATGGATGATAAAAAGCTGGCAATATTTGATCTCGATGGAACGCTCATTGACGCGTATCCGGCGATCATCAGGAGTTTTAATCACGCGATGTCCGCGTTCGGGTACCCGCGGCAGAAAGCGTTGGTTATCCGCCGCGCCGTAGGCTGGGGGGACAGGCATCTTTTGGCTCCTTTTGTAAAACAAGGAGATCTTTCCGGCGTACTTGAAGTTTACCGTCGCCATCACAAGCGCGCTTTACGCGCCTATTCTAAAATGCTCCCCGGGGCAAAGCGAGTATTACGGTATTTAAAAAGAAAAGGGTTTATGCTGGCAGTCGCCAGTAACCGGCCGACACTGTTCTCCCGGATACTGATCCGCGCCTTTGATCTAAAGCAATATTTTGATTTTGTCTTGTGCTCGGATAAGCTTAAACGCGGCAAGCCTCATCCTGAGATCATGGAAAAGATCCTCAAAGAACTTCACGTAGAGGCAAAACATGCTGTTTATATTGGAGATATGACTATTGATGCCCAGGCAGGCAGGAGCGCGCATATCGATACTATTATTGTGACAACCGGATCCAGTTTGAAAAAAGAGATCAAGCTCGAAAAGCCTTATCGTATAATCAGCGATATGCGGGAGTTGCTTAAAATACTTTAACAGGGGAAAAACATACCTTGGTTCTCGGTACTCGGTTCTCGGCCGACAACTGATACACCCGGCGCTAATCGGAATTGCGCCGGTGCGCGCTTTCTGCGCAGCCGATAACCGAGTACTTTTCACT
Organism: Candidatus Omnitrophota bacterium; assembly: GCA_041650835.1. GTDB lineage: Bacteria > Omnitrophota > Gorgyraeia > Gygaellales > Profunditerraquicolaceae > JBAZTA01. Next base: position 584,778 of record JBAZKL010000001.1, on the reverse strand, counting down.
GGATCGGCTCATTTAACTTGACCTGAAGCGGAAAATTTGGTATAGTAGCGCTTAAGCCATGGAGGGAAAAATGAAAAAAACTATTTTTATTGTGTTGGCAGCGGCCGGTTTATTTATATGCTCCTGTTCTCAGGTATTCGCGGCTGAAAAAAAACAGAGCATAGTCCTGCTTATTGCCGAACAGAATATTGAAGGGCCTCAGCGCGCCTGGTGGGCAAGCGAGATAGATCTTTCGACGACCGAAGCCCGGCTTGTTTCAAAGTTAACGGCAGAGGGCTACGATATCCTTGAGCCTGCCGTAATGGCCGATACTATTAAAAAAGAGCCGGCCTTCCGGCAAGTGAATTTATCGGAGCAGGATTCCATAAAACTCGGGAACCTTTCGCAGGCGGATTATGTGATCATCGGTAAGGCTGTCGCTTCTGCCGGAGGAACAGTCCCGCAGTCAACGATGCGTTCCTGTTTCGCGAATCTTACGGCTAAGCTGATCAATATAAAAGAGGGGAAAGTAGCCGCGTATCTTGAATCGTCGGGTAACTCGGTCCATCCGGATGTTATTACCGGGGGGAAAGAAGCGTTGGTAAATGCTGCTGATGACCTGGCGCAAAAGTTAGTTGACGCGTTGAAGCAGTAAAGGAGAACCGGCATGAAAAGAGTATCATTCTTCCTGATAGGCAGTATTATTGCTTTTACTTTTTTAGGATGTACTACATTGCAGCAGATCACGCAGCCTACCGCGCAGGTTGATAATAATGTCGGGACCCAGCCGTTGCCTCCCTACGCGGGGCCCAGGGCGCGGATCGCCATAGCTGATTTTGATGTTAAAGCGGCCAAGGCCACCGGGGAGATAGGTTCGGGGCTGCGAGAGATGTTGGTGACCGCCCTTATTAATAGCAGCCGTTTTAGTGTAGTTGAGCGCCAGGCGTTAAGCGCGGTAATGCAGGAGCAGGAACTTTCCTCATCAGGCGCCGCGCAGCAGGGAAGCGGCGGGCCGCAGCGCGGTAAGATCAAGACCGCTGACCTGGTTGTTACTGCCGCAGTCACAGAGTTTGAGCCTCAGGCTTCAGGCGGAAGTGCCGGTATCGGCGGCGGCGGCGGCGTGGGAAGCGGGATCCTCGGAGGGTTATTGGGAGCCGCGTTAAATAAGGCCCATATGGCATTAGATATCCGTATCATCGATACTTCAACATCTGAAGTTTTGGCGGCTACCCGCGTCCAGGGACAGGCATCGGATGCTTCCGGCGGTTTTATGGCCGGATTCCTGGGTGGATGGGGCTTAGGCGGCGGGCTGTCGGTGTACGCGAACACTCCTATGGAGAAAGCTATCCGTGTTTGTATCATTGAAGCGGTGCGCTATATCTCTCAAACGATACCCGCGAATTATTACAAGTATTAAGCCGGGGCTTTTATCTTGCCGGCTATCGTATAGATTTTGTTTTTGAGCGGGTATCGGTGAGCGATACTCACGTGGGCAATAAAAGAAGTCCATATTATTAACCATTCTTTCAGGGCAGGCGTATGTCTCACCCTGAAGGAAAATTAAGACACATAACGTAAGGAGGACATCCTCCATACGTTAGTTCATCTTCACATGGGAAAACGTAAACGTAGAGGAAAACTGAATTGGCGTTCCAAAAAAGCTAATAAAGGTAGAAAACCAAACTTAGGATAAGGCAAGGCTTTCGTTTCCCTTGAAAGCAATAGTGGTATCCTATCTAAAGCCTCGTATTTGGCCAAGTCTTTCATGGTACTCATTTGGATCCTTATAAGTACTTTTGTGGTAAGCGCTCTTTCGCTGATAGGTATTATTACCCTGGCGATAAAAGATAAATTATTGCATAAGGTCCTCTTTTGCCTGATCGGATTCTCCGCCGGGTCATTGATCGGCGGAGCATTCCTGCATATCCTCCCCGAAGCGGTAGAAAACGTTGAGAGTATTAAGGTTTTTTCTTACTTTATCGCGGGGCTCATCCTTTTTTTCCTGATGGAGCATTATTTCTATTGGCGGCATTGCCATGACAGCCCCTGTGAATTTCACGCCTTTACCTATTTAAACCTGATAGGAGACAGCTTTCATAACTTTATCGACGGGATGGTGATCGCGGCGAGCTATGTCGTTTCTATAAAACTGGGCGTAGTGACCACGGTCGCGGTCATCTTGCATGAGATCCCTCAGGAGTTAGGCGATTTCGGCGTTTTGATCTACGGCGGGTTTACCAAAAAGAAAGCCTTGTTCTATAATTTCATCTCGGCATTGTCCGCGGTGATCGGCGCGCTTATCGGTTATTCGTTGACCGGTATTATCCCGTATGTCTCGAACTTTATTTTACCGCTTACCGCGGGCGGCTTCACCTATATAGCTATGTCCGACCTGATCCCTGAAATCCATAAAGAGAAGGATAAAAAGCGGTCGCTGGCGGCATTTATCGCGTTTCTGGCCGGTATCGGTTTTATGGCTCTCTTCAAAATGGCCTTTAAAGAATAACCTTCCTGTTAAAAAACGTTTTCTCAATTGCATTCTTATTTTGTTTAATATACAATAACTCAATAACCTTTATCAGAGAACGGTTTTTTTAACCGGAAGGCGCTCAAGATCAATGAAAAAATTATCGTTAGTCCAGATGGACGTTAAACAAAAGGGCAAGATCGTTGAAGTTCTCGGCGGCAAGGCATTGCAGCACCGTTTTATGACGATGGGTATTTATGAGGGAAGAGAAGTGGTGAAGTTGAGCCATTTTATTTTAAGGGGGCCGGTCGCGATGAGGGTGGGCAGAAGCGTTTTGGCGCTCGGCTATGGCATGGCGAGCAAGATCATTGTCGGGGTAGAATGATACGAAAAATATTCTTGATAGGTAATCCTAACGTCGGGAAATCCATGGTCTTTTCCCGGTTGACCGGGGTGCAGGTCATCGTTTCTAATTATCCCGGTTCCACCGTTGAGGTAGCTCAAGGGCTTCTCAAGATCGGCGATGAGAAGATAGAGGTAGTGGACCTGCCCGGGACGTATTCCCTGCAGCCTACTTCAAAAGCTGAAGAGGTCGCGGTAGAGTTGCTGCAAAAAGAAGCCAAAGACGATATCGCGGTCATGAGCGTCATCGATTCGACCAATCTTGAGCGTAACCTATTCCTGACACTGCAGCTTATTGAAGAGGGCTATCCCGTGCTCGTTTGTTTAAATATGTGCGATGATATGAAACACCGGGGTATTACTATTAACGAGGCAAAGCTTGAAGAGCTTTTAGGAGTGCCGGTGGTCCTTACCTGCGCGGTGACCGGTATGGGGATAAAGTTTTTGATTGAAAGGATAAAGGATAAGAAGGTCGGCTTGATCCAGAAGCTCGGGCATCAGGCGCGGTGGCTGGAGATCGGCAGGATCGTGGAGGCGGTGCAGCAGCTAAGCCACCGCCATCATACCTTCCGGGAGCGTCTGGAAGACGCTTCAGTTAATCCGTTGACCGGCGGCCTTATGGCTGCCGGAATATTGTTCTTAGCGTTCAAAGTGGTGCGTTTCATCGGAGAATCCCTGATCACCTACTGTTTTGACCCGATCTTTTTTAATCTCTATAAGCCGTTGCTTGATAAGCTTAGCCTGGCTTTGGGCAGCGACAGCTTCGTGTACCATCTGCTCATCGGCGACCTGATCGACGGAAAGATAGATTTCAAACAGTCTTTAGGGGTCCTGACGACTGCTCCTTATATCGAGTTTGATATGGTCCTGCCGTACATCATCGCTTTTTATTTTGTTTTAAGCTTCCTGGAGGATATGGGTTTCCTGCCGCGCCTGGCAATATTGCTGGATAACTTGTTCCATCGTTTGGGGCTGCATGGGTACGCGATCATTCCTGTGCTCCTGGGGTTCGGTTGTAACGTCCCGGGCATTCTTTCCACCCGGATGCTGGAGTCAAAACGGGAGCGTTTTATTGTTTCGACGCTTATCTCTATCGGTATCCCCTGCGTGCCTCTTCAGGCGATGATATTCGGGATATTGGGGAAGTATTCCGGGTTTTATGTCGGCGGGGTATACCTGGTATTGTTTTCTGTCTGGTTGATACTGGGGCTGATTCTTAACCGGGTAATAAAAGGATACAGCCCGGAATTCATCATGGAGATCCCGTCGTACCGCCTGCCGCCGCTGGGAATGCTTTTTCGGAAGCTTTTATTCCGCGTCAAGGGCTTCTTAATAGAAGCGATCCCGGTTGTGCTGTTGGGGGTGTTGATCGTGAATCTCCTTTTGTATTCGCATACCCTGGACCTGGTGACGGGAATATTCTCTCCCGTTATGAAGGGGCTGTTCGGTTTGCCGAACGAGGCGATCATTGCTTTGACTGTCGGGTTCATCCGTAAAGATGTCGCCGTCGGCATGCTGGCTCCTTTAGGCTTGACGGTGAAACAATTATTTATTGCCACTACATTGCTTGCCATTTCGTTCCCTTGCGTAGCTACGTTCATGGTCCTCTGGAAAGAGCTGGGATTTAAGGCCCTCTTGAAAGCCGCCGGTATTATGATCTTGACCGGAATGCTGGTAGGGGGGGTCCTTAATTTCAGTATCTTGCGTTAAGAGCCAAGCCAATAGGATTTGTTTATGAAAGCATTCGCGTTACTTTCAGGCGGCCTCGATAGTTTACTGGCGGCGCAGTTGATCCATCTGCAGGGTATAGAAGTCATCGCTTTGCATTTTAATATCCCTTTTTATTCATCAAAAAAAAGCAATAAAGAACCGGTGCCTGCGTTTGTCAGCCAGGCTGCCGCTCAAGTCGGGATACCTCTCAGAACTGTCGATATTTCGGAAGATTTCCTCAATGTTTTACTGAATCCGAAATTCGGATATGGTTCGCATATCAACCCCTGTATTGATTGCAAGATACTTATGTTCCGTAAGGCAAAAGGATTAATGGAGGCGGAAGGCGTTTCTTTTGTCGTTTCCGGAGAGGTCCTGGGGCAGCGCCCGATGTCCCAGCATCGTAAGGCTTTGGAAAATATCGATGAGGAATCCGGTTTAAAGGGTTTGATCATCCGTCCGCTCTCAGGATTGCTTTTTCCTGAAACTATCCCTGAACAAAATGGGTGGGTAGAGCGAAGCCGGTTATTGGGTTTTAACGGAAGAGGAAGAAGGCCGCAGATGGACCTGGCGGCAGAATTCGGAATAAAGCAATATTCAAATCCCGCCGGCGGTTGTTTGTTGACGGATCCTATGTTTAAAAAAAGGGTGGAAGATCTGATGAGGCACAATGAAGTGAACTTGAGGAATGTCGCGCTCTTAAAGGTCGGCAGGCATTTCCGGCTGTCGGCGCAGGCAAAGTTGATCGTCGGCAGGGATGAACCGGAGAATGAAGAGCTTATCAGGTTGTCCCGGGAAGATGATCATTGTTTTATGCCCTCACTGACCGTGGCAGGCGCGACTGCCCTGGGCGTCGGGAAATTCAGCGATGAGCTGGTCCGGCTTTCCGGCAGCATTCATGCCCGCTACTGCGATTTGCACGGCGCCAAGACAGCGCGCATCCTCTGCCGTAAGGGGGCGGCGGGTGAGGATACTGTTTTGGAAGTTACGCCGCTTGAAGAAAATAAGCTTCAAGAGTTAAGGATATGATCGTATGAAGAAAGAAGCGCTTCTGTATGAAAAACTCGATAATGACGCGGTACACTGTTATTTATGCGCTCACCATTGCAGAATAGCCCGCTCACAATTCGGTTTTTGCGGGGTGCGCCAGAATATCGACGGTGTTTTGTATACCCATGTCTACGGGGAAGTGGCGGCGCTTAACGTTGACCCTATTGAAAAAAAACCGCTGTTCCATTTTCTTCCCGGCACGCAGAGCCTCTCGTTTGCTACGATCGGCTGTAATTTTCGCTGCGGATTCTGCCAGAATTGGCAGATCTCCCAGGAGTCGGTGCGGGATGCTTCAACTTTGAGAGCTCAAAAACTTTCTCCGGAGGATATTGTTCAGGCGGCCGTCAAGAACGCCTGTAAGAGTATTTCTTATACCTACACGGAACCGACGATCTTCTTTGAATATGCTCTTGATACCGCGAAATACGCCCGCGCCAGGGGCCTTTATAATAATTTTGTTACCAACGGGTATATGACCGGGGGAGCGCTTCGAATGATCGCGCCGTATCTTGATTCGGCGAACGTTGACCTTAAGGCCTTTCGGGAGGGATCATATAAGAAAGTTTGCGCCGCGCGCCTTAAACCTGTTTTGGATTCAATTAAATTAATGAAGCAGTTGGGTATATGGGTTGAAGTAACGACGTTGATTGTCCCGGGGTTTAACGATTCCCGGGAAGAGCTGCGGGATATCGCGCAATTCGTTGCTGAAGTTGATAAGAGCATCCCCTGGCATATTTCTCGCTTTCATCCTGATTATCAGTTCACCGAAAATGAGGCTACGCCTGAGAAGACACTTAAATCTGCTGAGCAGCTGGGGCATAAAGCGGGGTTGCAATTTGTTTATGTGGGTAATGCCTATGGATGGGGGAGCGATACCTATTGCCCGGACTGTAAGAAGCTTTTGGTCAAACGGGAAGGTTTTAGTATTTTAGAAAATAACATCTACTCCGGCGCCTGCGCTTATTGTCATTCCCGTATCCCCGGCGTCTTTACTTGATTTTCTACTTGTGTCTTGTGACCTGCGACTTGCGACCTGAGCCCTGTGACTTTAATATTGGTAGTCAGGTAAGGGTAAAGAAGTTAGTTTAGTAGTTGGGTAAAGGAGTTTGGTTTAAAACAATAAATAGTAAGTTAAGTTTAAAGTATAAAGGATAAATAACAAAGGAAGATTAAAGATTAAAGGTCTAAGGTTCAAGGTTCCTGTCTGCAGTCAGGTAGTTTTAAAATTTAACCTTTAGCCTTTGAATTTCCTTTGTTCTTTAGACTTTAACCTTTATCATTAACGTTCAATAACCCAACTCCTTAACCTAACAACTATACTAATATCCTAACCTTAACCACAACCTATAACTATGGACTATCGACTACTTGTGTCATGCGACATGTGACCTGTGTCTTGAGACCATGTTATTTTCCCATTGCTCAATGAGCAGTTAAGCAGTAAAATGAAGTATAGTTAGAGTAGGTCATCATTTAACTAATCGAATAAAACTATGCACCGAATCATCGTTACCTTAGGGCCGTTTACCGTTTATTCATATGGGCTTATGTTGGCCCTGGCATTTATCATTGGCACATACCTGGCCCATAAAAGAGCAAAGGCCGCGGGGATAAGCCCGGATAAAGTAACTGATCTTATTTTTTATATCCTGGTTTTTTCTCTTCTCGGCGCGAGGCTTTTCTTTGTGCTGGTTAATTTTGAATATTATAAAAGCCATTTGCTTGATGCTTTTAAAGTCTGGGAAGGCGGCCTGGTTTTCTATGGCGGGTTGATATGCGGCTTTGGCGCCGCGGCCTGGTTTTTGAAAAAGCATAAGATCCCGATCTGGAAAACGCTGGATATTTTAAGCCCTTCTCTGGCGTTAGGCATTGCCTTGGGCAGGGTTGGCTGTTTTTTGAACGGCTGTTGTTATGGAAAGCTTGGAGGAGCCTGGGGGGTGTGTTTCCCGGGTAAGGAAAATCCTCCGGCTTTTAGCCAGCAGGCACTTGATGGGTTGATCCCGCCTACTGCCGCGTATTCCCTCCCGGTGATCCCGACTCAAGCGTACGACGCGCTGGTGAATCTGGCGATCTTTTGCCTGCTTCTTTTCCTTGAAAAACGTAAAAAGCCCGACGGCTTCTTGTTCTTGTTTTTTATTCTTTTATATTCGCTCAACAGGTTCATCATTGAAGGCTTTCGGTATTATGAACAAAACTTTATTGTGTTTGGTGTAGTAACGCTTTCTCAGCTTATCAGTATAGCTTTAGCGCTCGCCTCCGCTGTAATGTTGTTTAAACAAAGCGCCGCGGGCAGGCATGGGAAATAAGGGACGGAATAGGGCCCGTATATATGCTTGATCCAAAGATAATTTCTTTAGCGGTTTTTATTGCCGCGTATGTGCTTTTTGTTTTCCTGCCGGCTAAGAGAATGCATATCGCGGTTATTGGCGCTGTTTTACTCATCGTCGCGCGAGTTATTTCTTTACATGAGGCGTTTTTAGCGATCAATTGGAATGTTATGGGTATTTTTGTGGGAACGCTGGTAGTCGCGGATGTTTTCATGAAGAGCCGTGTCCCTGCTTATATCGCTGAAGTGATCGTCGATAAGGCGCGTAATACCGCCTGGGCGATACTGTCGATCTGCGTTTTAACCGGATTTATTTCCGCGTTCGTGGAAAATGTCGCCACGGTCTTAATTGTCGCGCCGATAGCTTTGGAATTGGCCAGGAAATTAAAGATCAGCCCGGTCAAGATGATGATCGCTATCGCGGTGTCGAGCAATTTGCAGGGGACGGCGACGTTGATCGGCGATCCGCCGAGCATGCTTTTGGGCGGTTTCGCGAAAATGAATTTCGGGGATTTCTTTTTTTATAAAGGTAAGCCCAGTATATTTTTTGCCGTGGAATTGGGCGCCCTGGCGTCATTCTTTGTTTTGTATTTCATTTTCAGGCCGCATAAGGAAAAAGTGGCAGTGGTGGCGATTGAAAAGATACGGTCGTGGGTCCCGACCGTTATTTTGGTGGATTTGATCTTTTTTCTTGCCCTGAGTTCGTTCTTTGACACTGAGTTCTCCTATATGGCAGGTATATTATGCATGATAGGGGCGGTTGTTGCTATTCTTTGGGAGAAATGTGTCAACAAGAGTTCTATCGTGGAAAGTATAAAATCTTTGGATTGGGAGACGACATTTTTCCTGATGGGTATTTTTATCCTTGTGGGCAGTATCACGCTTACCGGGTGGATCGATACCATTGCTGTCTTTCTTTCCGGGCTGGTAGGCAAGAATATCTTTTTGGGGTACACATTAATAGTTTTCCTTTCGGTCCTTCTTTCCGCGTTTGTCGATAATGTGCCGTTCCTGGCAGCCATGCTGCCGGTGGCGATCTCAATGTCGAATACGCTGGGCCTTAATCCGTCATTGTTTCTATTCGGTTTACTCATCGGCGCCAGTTTGGGAGGCAATATCACTCCTATCGGGGCTTCGGCTAATATTGTTGCCTGCGGCCTGCTGAAAAAAGAAGGTTATAAGGTAACCTTTAAGGATTTTATGAGCATCGGGCTGCCGTTTACGCTGGTAGCGGTAACCGCGGGATATTTGTTTGTCTGGTTTGTTTGGGGAAGATAGGTTTTTTAAATCGAGGCGCACATGATCATTGACCCGATTTGCGGAATGCAGGTTAACCCTCAGTCATCCGTTAAAGTGACAAAGGAAGGCGTTGATTATTTCTTTTGTTCTACTCATTGCCGGGACAGGTTTATCCAGCAGGAAGGTATAAAAGATACTGCCGCCTGTTGCGCGCCTGCGCGGCAGCCGTTTTATAAGCATAAATTATTTATCCTCACTATTGTCGTCGGAGGGCTTCTTGCCGCATCGCTGTTCTTTCCTTCGCTTGAGCCGTTCCGGAAAGCGTTTCTATTATATCTGAAGTCGATTTGGTGGGCAGTGCTCCTGGGGTTATTCTTAGGAGGGGTCATTGACTACTATATCCCGCGCGAATATATTTCCAAGGTGCTTGCCCGTAAAAGCCCGAAGACGATCCTGAACGCGGTATTGCTGGGATTTTTAATGAGCGCCTGCAGCCATGGAATATTGGCGCTCGCCATTCAGATACATAAAAAAGGCGCGTCGAATCCCGCTATCGTCAGCTTCCTGCTCGCCAGCCCCTGGGCAAACCCTGCCATTACGATCATGTTGATCAGTCTTTTTGGCCTCAAGGGGGTCCTGATCATAATAGCGGCAATCGTGATCGCGATCAATACCGGCTTTATATTCATATTCTTGGAGCATAAGGGATTGATAGAGAAAAATAAGAACATTGTCAGTGTTGCCGGTGAATTTTCCATTATTAAGGATATAAAGGTCCGCGCGAAACATTACCGGTTTAGCGTTGATACGCTGGTTATTGATGGAAAAGGGGTTTTAGCCGGGGCGAGGGCTCTTGCTGATATGGTTTTATGGTGGATTTTGCTGGGTGTGTTTATTTCCAGCCTTGCCGGCGCCTATATCCCGACACATTTTTTCCATAGATTTATGGGCCCGACAGTGGTGGGGTTGTTGGTAACGCTCGCCCTGGCTACGGTGATCGAGGTTTGTTCTGAAGGGTCTTCTCCGCTTGCTTTTGAGATTTACCGGCAAACGGGCGCTTTAGGCAACAGCTTTGTATTCCTTATGGCGGGAGTCGCCACTGATTATACGGAGATAGGATTGTTATGGTCGAATGTCGGCAGGCGCGTAGCGCTTTGGCTGCCCGCGATCGCTGTCCCGCAGATCATTGTGGTCGGTTATATGATGAATAGAATGTTTAAATAGAAGGGGGTCGTATGATGAAAATAGCGCTTATTGTACTTGCGGTGGCCGTAATCGTGTTGTTGGTCATGAAAAAATGCGGCGGTGGGGGAGGTTGCGGCTGCGGCTGCGGCGGGGGCAAAAAATAAATAATACAGGGAGCGGGCTGCTATGAAGATCGATTCGATCAAGACGCAAGTAATACTTTTCTTGCCGGCTTTCGCGGTTTTTCTTTCTGTTAAAGACCGGGATGCCGCGTTTCTTTTTACGACATGTATCGCCGTTGTTTTTGCGGCTCTTTGTGAGTCGGTGTTTATTTTTCTTAAAGAGAAAAAACTGGTTTTGACCGAAAGTTCCATAATTTCAGGATTGATCATTGGTTTTGTCATCTTCCGCAGCCAACCGTGGTGGGTCTTCGCGCTTGCGGCGATATTCGCGATAACGTCAAAGCATGTCATCCGGTTTAATAATAAGCACATATTCAATCCGGCGGCATTCGGGATATTTGCGGCGATCATCTTGTTGCGGGCGCAAACTCAGTGGCAGGGCACGTATGACTGGTATATCCTGGCGCCGGCGGGATTGTACGCAATTACTAAGATCCGTAAATTAGAGCTGTTCTTCGGATACGCAGTGGTAACGCTTGTATTATTCGGGGCTCAAGCTGTAATGCAGAAGGTCCCTGTACTTAATATTTTCGGATATTTGAGTTATTTTTATATTTTTGTGATGATCATTGAGCCGCGGACTACTCCGGTAAAGCCGCGGGCAAAATGGCTTTTCGGCGCCTTACTTGCCGCGCTTATCTTTGTCTTGACCGCCCTCGGCGTGAAGTTCGACGTTGAGCTCGCGAGCCTGTTGATCATGAATATGTTTGTTGCGTTGTTGAATAAGCTGGGATAGTGCAGGTTTTCGGTTGCATGTCGCAGGTTGCAGAACACATGTAGACCATGGTCGATAGTCCACAGCCCATAGTCTATAGCTGCTTCTTGTGTGTCATTGCGAAGCCCTGCAAAACAGGGTTGAAGCAATCTTTTAAAGTTCGGTTATCCGGGAAACTGGGGCGCTGGGGTCCTGGCGACTGGGGCACTGGTGTGAAAAACTGATATAAAAATGGAGGTAAGAGATGTTGAAAATAAGCAGGCTTGCGGTGTTAGTGTTTTTTCTGGCAATAGCGACCGTCGCGTATGCTCATCCGCCAACGGATATCGCGATCACCTTTGACCCGTCTTCGAAAGTATTGAAAGCGGTCATTACGCACCCGGTAAGCAATGTGGGAAATCATTTTATCGCTAAGGTCGATGTCGGGCTCAACGGAAAAGAGGTCATTGAACATAAGATCTCGAGGCAGGATAATAATTCCACTCAAACGGTAAGTTATCTCTTGCCGGATGTAAAGCCGGGTGATACAGTATCGGTAGAAGCGTATTGCAGTATCAGCGGGAAATTGGTGAAAGAAATAAAGATTATCGAGTAAGAGGCGGGTTTTGGGAAATTTTTTTGTTCTATCGTTTTATTCGTGCTGATGATGATCCAAAAGGGCTGTTTTTAAGCTTAACGAGAGCTGAGGAGGCCAAATATGGAAGAAGAGTTCGTGAACAGGGAAAGGATCTTGTCTGATTTAAACGCTCTGGCCAATGAATATCAGGATATTAAGCAGCGCATCACGGCGGATATCGAGTCTCTGATCAAGCTTTTAAAGGAAAAGTCCGATACTGTCAATGTTTTTCAGAAAGAGGTACAGGATGCCCGGTGGTTTTTGGGGGAAGAAAAGGCCCGGCGGGATTTTATGGAAAAAGAGCTGCAGCATAAAGCCCTGTATATACAGCAGCTGGAAAGTGATCTGCAAAAACTAAGGACCTGCCTGGGAGAGTCGCAGTGGTATCTTGGAGAAGAGAGGTCAAAGCGGGAACAGCTTGAATATGAGCTGTCAGGCTGCCAAAACCGTTGCCAGGAATTAGGCGCGCAATTGAAGCATCTTCGCGGCCAGGGGTAGCCTGCGAAGCGCTTGGGTTTTTAATATAAGGTTATAGTGAAGTTTGAGGTATTTTTCCTCTGTTTTTAGAAGGGGAAATTTTTTTCTTGACAAATGATACAGTTATGGTATCATTAAGGCATGCAAAAAAGGAGGTAGGCATGAACGTTACGCTTAAATATATGTTAAGGCCAGTGGCCCGATGTAAAGAGGGTTGTCCTCTTTTGTCCCGGACATGACGTTAAACTGTCTTTTGTCCGGTGCCCGGCTGCGCAGAAAGCGCGCACCCGCGCAATTCAGATAAGCGCGGGGTGTTTTCGGCGCCCGGTTACCGGCCTATTTGGCAATCGATAACCAATTACCGCTTAAAGGGACTCTTTATGAAACTAATGACTCGTGATACGGATTATGCAGTGCGGGCGCTGTGTTTTATCGCCCGCTCAAAGGAAAAGATCATTGCCGCCTCCGATCTGGTAGAAGCGTTAAAAATACCTCGTCCTTTCTTGCGTAAACTTCTGCAAAAATTAAATAAGGCAGGTATATTGTCTTCATATAAAGGGGCGGGGGGCGGTTTTTTGTTGGATGAAGAGCCGCGCAATATTACGTTATTAAAATTAATAACTATTTTTCAGGGTGATTTCGAGCTGAGCGAATGTTTATTCAAAAAGCGCGCTTGTCCGGGGCAAAACACGTGTGTGTTGCGGGGAAAGATTAAAATGATCGAGCGCCGCGTTGCCGCGGAGTTAAAGTTGATCAATATCGGCTCATTAATTCATTAGGCGGGTTTTAAAGATAATTTCTAATTGTGAGGAATGAAAATGGCGAAAAGGCAGATGATTGAAATTGACGCGGCTAAATGTAATGGCTGCGGAGCATGTATCCCGAACTGTCCCGAAGGAGCGCTGCAGATAATTGATGGAAAAGCCCGCTTGATCAGTGATCTGTTTTGCGACGGTTTAGGCGCCTGTATCGGGCATTGTCCCCAGGGCGCTATAACAACGCTGACGAGGGAAGCTCAAGGTTACGATGAGTTCAAGGTTATGGGAAATATCGTTAAGCAGGGGGAGAATGTCATTAAGGCTCATTTAGAGCATCTTTTGAACCACGGCCAGCAGGGGTATTTGCGGCAGGCGTTAGATTTTTTAATAAACAATAAGATCAATAATCCTTTAGAAGTAAGTGTCCCCCCGGTCATGGAAAAGGCTCTTCGGTGTCCTGTGGTGAGTAAAGCTGACGCCAGTGCCCCGGGAGGTTGTCCCGGCTCAAAAATGATGGATTTCAGGGGGAATGATCTTGAGCAGCCGGAGCGCAGGGCTCATTATCAGTCGGCATCTGCGTTAAGGCAGTGGCCGGTGCAGCTCATGCTCGTGCCTGCTCATGCCCCGTTCTTGGAGAATGCCGAGGTGCTTGTTGCCGCTGATTGCGTGCCGTTTGCATACGCTGATTTTCATGAAGATTTATTGAAAGGAAAAGTTTTGTTGGTCGGCTGCCCGAAATTAGATGAATTGAGCGTTTATGGGGCAAAGTTCTCAGAGATCCTAAAACAGCATAAGATCAAGTCTATCACGTACGCGCATATGGAAGTCCCGTGTTGTTCCGGGATGATCAATGTTATTAAGTCTGCGATCGAGGCTTCGGGGAAAAAGGTCCCCTTTGAAGATGTAACAATAAGTATAAAAGGTGAGCGGCTGCGTTAAATAGGGGGGTATTATATTTTCCCGGGCGCACCAGGCGGCGGGAAAACAAATTTAGAAAGAGGAGGAAGTAAAATGTTTTGTTATCAATGCGAACAAACGGCAGGGGGAAGCGGTTGCACGAAAATGGGGGTATGCGGGAAGAATGAGGATATCCAGAGTTTACAGGATATATTATTATACGGCCTCAAGGGCATTGCCGCGTATGGTTTTCACGCGCGGGAATTAGGCGCGGTAAGCGAGGAAGTTGACGCGTTCATGCATGAGGCTTTATTTAAAACAGTGACTAATGTGAGCTTTGACCTCGATCAGCATATAGCGGAAGTCTTGAAATGCGGAGAGATGAATTTAAAGATCATGGAGGTCTTGGATAAGGCGCATACCCAGCGTTTTGGCAATCCGGTCCCTGTGGAAGTAGAAACAGGAACGCGCAAGGGGCCGGGCATTTTAGTTACCGGCCATGATCTGCTGGATCTTTATGAGCTGCTTAAACAATCGGAAGGTACGGGTGTTAATATCTACACGCACAGCGAAATGCTTCCCGCTCATGGTTATCCGCAGCTTAAGAAATTCAAGCACCTGGCAGGTAATTACGGAGGGGCCTGGCAAGAGCAGAAAAAAGAATTTAAAGAGTTCAGCGGCGCGATCCTGGCTACTACTAATTGTGTCTTGATCCCGCCTGATAATACTTATCTGGACAGGCTTTTTACGGTAGGTATAACCGGTATCCCGGACGCGGTGCATATTAAAGGAAGGGATTTTTCCGAATTGATAAAAAAAGCGAGATCATTGCCTGTTTTGCCTGAGGCCCCTTCAAAGAAGATCATGACCGGTTTTCATCATACCGCTATTTTAGGCCTGGCGGATAAGATCGTCGCCGCGGTAAAAAGCGGCAAGATCAAGCGGTTTTTCCTTATCGGAGGCTGCGATGGGGCTAAGCCGGGGCGTAATTATTATACTGAATTGGCGGAGAAAGTGCCTGCTGATTGCGTGATCTTGACGCTTGCCTGCGGGAAATACCGTTTTAATAAACTCGATTTTGGTTCTATTGACGGGATACCGCGTTTGATCGATATCGGCCAGTGCAATAACGCGTATTCGGCGATACAGGTCGCGCTTGCTTTGTCCAAAGCGTTCAACTGCGGCGTCAATGATCTGCCGTTGACGTTTGTCCTGTCGTGGTTTGAACAGAAAGCGGTTGCCATTCTTTTGACATTGCTGTATCTTGGTATAAAGGGAATCCGTGTCGGGCCTACGCCGCCGGCATTTATTACCCCGAATGTTTTTAAGGTACTTCAGGATACTTTTGACCTGAAATTGATCACAACTCCTGATAAGGATTTGGCGCAGATGCTTAAGAAGTAATGGGGGATATTTGGAAATCGGAAGAAGAGGTTATTGAGATAAGATTAAAGGCTAAAGATTAAATAACAAAGGAAGTTTTAAGTTTAAAGGCTAAATTTTAATATTAAACCTTTAAGCTTCCTTTGTTATTTAGGCTTTAAAATTTAAAATTATATATTTAACCTATAGGATAGAGGAAACTATGGCACGCATTAAACTCGATCTGCATGAGGTTTTTAATAAAGGCGGGGCAATTGAATCGTCTCTCGCCCGGGCAATCGATGAAGCGGTACAAAAAAAGATCCCTTTGGTTGAGATCATTCCGGGTAAAGGGAGCGGCCAATTGAAGAAACATGTTTTGCGTTTTCTTGAGCGGAAAGACATAAAAAGCCTGTATCATCGAATAGAAAAAGATGATAAGAATTTCGGGAGGATCTTTGTCCATTTCAGGTTTTAGGTCTTTAAGAGGGTCTTTATTATAATTATTTATTTACTCCCGTATTTATAGGCGTATAATAAATATATTTGAACATGCTCCGGCAAGCGGGGCGGTATGAGAAGTCTTATATCGCTTAAGCATAATGCCGGGGGTATAGGGAGGTGTAAATGGGATGTGGCTCATGTGGGACTAAGAAAGCAAAGAAACCGGTGAAAAAAGCCAAAAAAGTGATCAAGAAGAAGAAATAGTATTATTTGTCAAGGCAGGCACTTTATATGTGCCTGCCTTGCGCGTATCCCCATTTCTGCCTCGCGTTTTACTTATTTGTTTTACCCGGTGTTTGTTCTTTTACTTCGGAAGAAACGATAAAAATGGCCGGCAAGATCCCTTGGCTTGGGCATGCCGGTTTTCGTATTGATAGGGAAAAAATCGAGGTAGTGATCTTGACAAAAAACAATTAACGGAACGTCCGGCGCTGTAGCAAGCATGCGGGGAGGAGTGAGATGCGTATTCAGGAAAAAAATGGTAATTTCGAGGTCGTTGATTTCGACGCTGTGGAGGCTTATAAGATAGCCTGCAAGATTGAAACCGACGGATTGGAGTTTTACGCCTATTTGCTCAAGAACGTCGCCGCCGAGCCGGCCCGCAAGGCCCTCTTCTATTTGTTAAAGGAAGAGCAAAAGCATTTAAGCTTGTTTGAAAGCCGCCTCTCCGAATTACGCCAGCGAACCAGCGACCTTTCGGAAGACGACGATCTTCTGTCGAGCATGGAGTATGGCATCTTTCAGCCGTATAAAAACATAGAAGAACTCGCTCTTCTTGTGCGTGATCCGGCGAAAGCGCTTCGCCTCGGGTTGAAGGTGGAAGATGTATCGATCGGGTTCTATGAGGCCTGCCGGAATAACGTAATTTCGCCGCAGGCCAAAGAAGAAATCAGCAGTATTATTAAAGAAGAACAAAAACATAAAAGGTTGTTGCAGGAGATCCTGGGCAAAGGCCCTGTTGCTTGAAGGATAGTCCTTTGTTCAATAATAATGCTTTTATCCGATACGGGTATGACTATGAAAAGGTTTTCACCGCGCGCGCTGATAGGTTTATTGCTTTTGTCCTCCTTGTTTTATTGCCCTAAAGTCCAGGCCCAGGAAATAAAATCGAAGCAAAGGGAATTTATCGGCAAGGTTTTAAAGATTTCTCCGGCGCAGGTTTTGGTTGAAAAAAAACGGGTGAAGAGCGTCATTGTCAGGAATCATTTTAAGATCGACGCCTCAACCATGCTCACTACCCCTCTTCAGGTCGGCGATACCGTTAAGGTAACATACAGGATCCGTAGTCGAGGCAAGCGGAGCAGGAAGGTCCGCATCGCGACCAAGATCGATATTATCGACGCCTCAAGGAAAGGCCCCGTTATGGAACAGCCTGATACGCGGCGGTATTCAATGCCATCGTATGGGGTTGGGGGGGGAGTTCGGCAAAAATAGCCGGGGAACCGGTAAAGTTTTTTTAGGAGAGGTAATAAGCAGGAGGCTTAATGACGGATAAAATATTGATTGTCGACGACGACGCTGAATTCCGCAGTGAATTAAAAGATTATCTTGACGATTATGAGGTTGTTGAAGCCTCAGGAGGTTCTGAGGCATTGCAACTATTAAAAAAGGCGCACCAGGTCGGTTTAGTGATCTTAGATGTTATGATGCCGGGTTTGAGCGGGATGGATGTTTTGCGCGAGATCAAGAATGCCGACCCGGATATCAGCATTGTTATCTTGACCGGCTATAGCTCTAAGGATGTGGCTATAGAGGCGCTCAAGGCGCATGCTGACGACTACATTGAGAAGCCGCTTGATATCCATAAAATAAAAGAGATCGTCGACCGTTTATTGGAAAATAAACTCGAAGCCAGCGGGATTGATACTAAGAGCATTAAGGGCAAGATTGAAAAGATCAAGCGTTTTACCGAGCGAAACTGTTATAAAAAGATTTCGCTGCGCCATGTCGCTGAAGAAGTCTGTTTAAGCCCGAAGTATTTAAGCAGGATCTTTAAGCAGGTTACCGGCAGGAGCTTCAGCGAATACCGGCTCGGGCTTAAGATGGAAAAGGCCAAGCATCTTCTCCTTGATACGGGATATAATATTAATCAGATAGCCGATAAATTAGCGTATCAGAATGCTGAGTCGTTTATCCGGATCTTTAGTAAGAATACGGGTTGTACCCCTGCCGATTATCGAAACAGCCGAAACAATAAAAAAGCCTGCAAGAGAAGAAAACTTAAGAAAAAAAGCAAATAATCTTTTCGGCTTTTTTAGTCTTTCCGGGCAAAATCAACCAGACGTGAGGATCTTTTCAAACAGGAGGTGTCCCTATGGAAACAATCGCGTGTATTACCCGCCGAGTGAGCGTCCGAGAATATACCGCGGCGCCTCTCGGCAGGGAAGTTTTGGAATTGTTGGTGGATTGCGGCAGGCGTGCGCCGACTGCGCGAGCGGTGGAGCCATGGCATTTTGTAGTGGTGACGCGCAAAGAGTGTTTAAGTAAGCTCGCAAGCATGGCGGTTACCGGAGGCTTTCTTCGCGATGCCGCCGCTTGTATCGCGGTTTTCTGCCAGGAGACAAAATATTATCTTGAAGACGGTGCCGCGGCAACGGAAAATATATTGCTTGCCGCTGCCGATCAAGGGGTAGGGGCCTGTTGGGTCGCCGGCGATAAAAAAGAATATGCCGATAGTGTTTCGCGATTGCTCGATGTGCCTCCTCAAATGAAATTGATCAGTTTAATATCTTTGGGGTATCCGTTAAAAGAAAGAGAACAATCAAAAAAACACAGTTTAAAAGATGTTTTGCACTGGGAGAAATTCTGACGCGGAAGGCGGCACACCGGCGCAACTTCCTCATAGCGCCGGGTGTTGACGCGGAAGGCGTCGCACCCGCGCAATACCGATCTGCGCGGGGTGAAAGCAGAAGGACGCACACCGGAGTAATTCCAATAAAGCCGGGTGTTGAAATTACCCGCGCCTCGTAAGCATGGGTGAACTTCGGGATACTTCTTTTATTCAAAAGTGCCTGCTCACCCTCCTACGCACTTTAAATTAATTATTGAAGAACTGACGGCGTGCTTCAGGGGGTATCGCTAAGCAAAGCTTTTAGGTGGAACTACTCCGACTCATAAGAAGCGTTATAATTTTCTTACGCTTCGCTAGAAAATTATAACGCAATCGTCGGAGTTGCGCTAGATTGGTTTTATTTAGGTGCATACCCCATCTCGTAAGCGTACGAGAAATTTCTTCGAAATTTCTTTCGTGCACTCGGTGGGGTTTCACTGGATAAAAACATTTGGTGTTCAAAAGTCAATAAAAAGGGGAAAGACCCAATTTACGTTTTATAGTACTATAGATATAATAAAACAATTAGAATAAGAAAATGTTTTGCGGCAGTAAGGAGTTCCCATGGTAAAGACAGATAGGATCGTTGAAGTGATGGGTATGGCGATCGATGTTGAGCATGTCGGAAGCCTTTGCTTCGGATATCTTGCGACGTTACTTAAGAACGGGAAGGTCAAGGAGACATTTAAAACGTTCTCGGACAATTCTGAGGCTAATAAGGAGTTGTTGATGTCCAGGCTCAAAGATCTCGGTGTCGATGATTTTCAGTTGAAACATTCATGTAAATACTGTAAATTAAACGCCGAAAGTTTTTCTTTGCTGGGGGCGGTGAATCTTGGCCTTGAGATCAGCGAAGCGGCGATTAAGGCGTATAAAGCGCTGGAGCAATGTTGCGATACTCAAGCGGACGCGGAATTGTTCAAGTCACTGTTGAAGGAGAAGCTTGAGCAAAAACATCTGTTGCAGAAAGAGCGGCAATTCGATCATCACGATGAGGACGCGTTCATGCTCATCGATACGCATTGTATTTCTGAAGTGATCTCTAAACTTTGGGTGTAAAAATGAAGAAGATCATTCTACTTACGGCCGTGTGCTGTTTGCTCGGCGGATGCGCGACATATTATCCTGTCAGAGTTAATGGTTACCTGGATCCTTCCTGGCCGCAGCAGCATTTAAGGACCGGCTCGAGCTTTTGTGTGTTAACGAACAAAAACGCCCGGAATCCTCTTTTTGAGGCGGAGATAAAATCCAAGATCGAAGCGCTGCTTTTCCAGCGGGGGTATGTTTTGGCCGCTTATGAAAAAGCCGATTTTTATTTATCTTTTACGTACTCCATGAGCTCCGGGAGGGCCGTTTCTGATTTCAAACCTGTTTTTTACCCCGCGGAAGTGGGGACTATCCGTACCTATGATTCGCAGGGTAAGTCTTCTGTTTCAACAGTGACATACCCTGGTTATACGGCATATGTCCCTTACCGGGCCACGGTGTATACTTCTTCACTTATGCTGGAGGTAATAGACGCGGGGTTGCTGCGTAATGCCAAAGAGGATAGAAAAATATGGATCGGGGATGTATCTTACACGGGAGAAGCGGCTGATTTGAGGGTCATGGTTAATTACCTGCTGGCCGCCGCCTTTAGCCGTTTTGGAGAGAATACCGGCAAGATCGTCGTTATTGATGTGAAGGAATCCGATCTTCGCTTTGAAAGGGGCCATTAAATAATCCGTTATTCTTGAGGATCCCGGTAAGGGGGAATATGAGTGTTGATAGCTTCGATGAATACGAGTACTTTGAAAGGTCTTTAGAAAACCGGGTCAGGGAGGGAGTGCGCATGAATAAAAAAATTTTAGTCATAGATGATGATAAAGAGTTCTTGGAAGAGCTTAAAGAGACCTTAGCATTAAGCGGATATGAAGTGGTGGAAGTCAATGACCCGTCATTGGCGATCGATGTGGCGACAAAGATCAATCCGGATGTCGTCCTGCTCGACCTTAAGATGCCGGGAAAAAGCGGTTTTCAGGTCGCTGATGAATTAAAGCATTTTTCTTCATTGACCAATGTTCCGATCATTATCATGACCGGGTACTTTAAAGATGATTATTTGCCGCTTTTAAATATTTGCGGGATCAAAAAATGCCTTAAAAAGCCGTTCCATCCTTTAGATATTATCGCTCAAATTGAGTCGGTGTTGAGCGAGAACAGCGTGTAACCCGGGTTTAAGCGAAAGGAGAACTTGCAATGCCTGATGTGAAAGATCTATTTCAGAGTGCTGACTGGAAAAAAGAAAAACATGTCCCTGTCATTGAATGTGTCGAGAAGGTCTCGCGAGGTGAGATGACGGTTGTTTCCGTGAGTGTCGGTAAGGAGATCCCTCATCCGAATACAACAGCTCACCATATCCGATGGATCGAGCTTTATTTTCAGCCGGACGGGGAGAAGTTCCCGTATCAGCTCGCTCGTGCCGACTTCAGCGCTCACGGAGAGTCCGCGCAGGGGGCGGATACTTCGAGTGTGTATACTCATCCTGAGGTGACGGTAAAATTCAAGAGTGAAAAGCCGGGGAGGCTTTTCGCTTCATCCTATTGTAATATCCACGGGCTTTGGCAAAGTTCCAAGGCTGTGACGGTAGAATAAAATAATGGAAGCTTCTAAGAGAAAGGGGCCGTTAAGATGGCGAATATAAAAGAAAAATTAGTCGAGATGCTTAATAAGGCGCTTATGCTTGAACACGCGGCACGTATACAATACCTTGCTCACGCGGAATTAGTGAAAGGCTTGATGGGAGAAGCGGTAATCGCCCGCCTGAGAGAAATAGCTTCTGATGAAGAAAAACATGAAGGAAAGTTCCGTAATTTAATCGGCGGATACCTGGGAGGCGAGCCGGTAATGGAGCTGGCTGAAACGCATAGCGCCAAAGAAATAAAAAAGATCCTTGAGGTCAATCTTAAAGGTGAGCAAGATGCTATCGCGTTTTACAAGCAAATTTATAAAACGGTCCTTGATAATAAGGAAAGCCTGCCGTATGCCTTTGAGACGCTTGAGCATGAGATACGGCATGTCATTATTGACGAACAAGAACATGTTGTTGAGCTTTCTTTGCTTTTAGGCGTTTAACCCGCCTGTGGAGGTATTTTAAACGCGGTAAGGATGGTTGATTCAACACAATTTCTCGTAAGAAATAATGTGCGTGCCGGAAAACAGGGATTTTTGTGTGGCGATGCAACTTTCTTATGCAAAGAGCAGAAAGTTGCATTTTTTTTGTAAGCATCGAGAGAGTCTATGAAAAAACAAAGGGTTCTGATAGTTGAAGATAATAGCCTGGTTGCCAAAGATCTGCAGAAATGCTTGTCAAACTTTGGCTATATGACCTTGAAGCCGGTAACTTCCGGGGAAGCTGTCATTGAGGCGGTTGAAAGCGGGATGCCTGATCTGGTGCTCATGGATATAAAACTCAAAGGCGCAATGGACGGGATTGCTGCCGCTGAACTGGTCCGGTCGCGGTTTAATATCCCGGTGATCTATTTGACTGCTTTCGCGGATGATAAGACCTTGAAACGGGCCAAGATCACGCAGCCCTACGGGTACATTATTAAGCCGTTTGAGGAAAAAGAGTTAAAGGCCGCCCTTGAGATAGCGTTTTATAAGGTAAAGATCGAGCAGGAGTTGAGAGAAAGCGAAGAGCGTTACCGCGGGATAGTCGAGTACCAGCGCGAGCTCATTTGCCGGTGGCTGCCGAACAAAAGATTGACCTTTGTGAACGAATACTATTGCCGGTATTTCGGTAAAAGCAGGGATGAATTACTGGGAAAAACTTTTATTCAGGGCGTATCAAGCGAAGAACAGGGTAAACTGGAAGGATTTGTTAAGGCTTTAAATTCCAAAAATCCTGCCGGTATGATCGAGTACCGGGTTTTTCCTTTGACAGGCGAGGTTTGCTGGCAGCAATGGATCATCCACGCGATCTTCGATGCCCGGGGCGCGATAACTGAATACCAGGCAGTCGGCCGCGATATAACCGAAACAAAAAGGATCGAGGCTGAACGCCAGGAATATATTGAGAAGGTGCAGTTGCTTTCTTTAGAAACAAAAAAGCACTCGGAGGAGCTTGATACGATATTTGCCGCGGTGGCGGACCCTCTGCTGATCTATGACCAGGAAGGCACGGTGGTCAAGGTCAATAAAGCCGCGGTCGACGCGTTGGGGTTTGATCCGATCGCGTTAAGCGACCAGAACTTGCTGGAAAAGATCTCTCTTTCTTTTGTGAACGGCAAAAAGCTGACTCACGAAGACATGCTTTCCACGCGCTCTCTCAAGGGGGAGGTCATTAATAATATACGGTTTTTGTTCAAAGACCTGCGAGGTAATGATCACGCGGTCCTGGGGAGCGGGGCGGCGTTTTACAGTAAAGAGCAGATCGTCGGAGCCGTTGTCGTTTGGCATGACATTACGGAGCGTTACCGTTTTGAAGAGTTGCTGAAGAAATCGGAAGAGCGTTACCGGTTCCTGTATGAAGAGAGCCAGGCCTTTAATATCGTGGTCGGGCTTGACGCAAGGATAAAGGATATCAATAAAGCTGTTTTGAACGAGTTGGGGTACCGCAGGGAAGAAGTTATCGGAAAGTCCGCTTTTGAATTTGTTGTCCTTGACCAGAGGCAGAAGATCAAGGCGAACCTGAAGGCCGCGATCACGGGAAAGGCCAATAAGGGGATGGATGTTTCCGTGTATGCCCGGGACGGCTCTTTGCACTTTATTATGTTCTCCGCGGGAAACGCGATGTTATATGAATATGGTGTTTTGACCGGAGTGATCTTTACCGGTATAGATATAACCCAGCGTAAGAAAGCGGAAGACGCTTTGCGCAAGGCCCATAACGAATTGGAAGTCCAGGTGGCGGAGCGTACCGCTGATTTAAGAGCGTTAAATAAGCAGTTGACTCAAGAGGTCTTTGAGCGCAGGGAAATTGAGAAGCGTATTCAGATCAGCAATGCTGTTTTAAAATTGTTGATCAGGACGTCTTCGCAAAGCGAGTACCTGGCTAAAGTCGTTAAATTGATCCGGGGGGTGACAAGCTGCCGGTGCGTCGGTATCAGGATACTGGACCATGAGGGGAATGTTCCCTATGTCTCTTCGATGGGCTTTAGTGATGATTTTTGGAATTCGGAGAACTATCTTTCGGTAAAGAAAGATGATTGTATCTGCTTGCGGGTGACTACCGGCAAGATGATCCGCCAGGATGCCGCGGGAAAATTCATGGAAAGGGCCTTTGTCTGTAATAATCTGAGGGCGCTTATGGATGGCTTGTCTGTCGAGGAGAGGCAAAAGTACCGGGGTAAATGCCTGGAGAACAATTTCCTGACCTTGGCGGTTATCCCTATTTATTATCAGGAGCAGGTTATCGGCGTGATCCATCTGGCCGATGAAGCCTCAGGCAAGCTCCCCACAGCCCTGGCGCAGTTTATTCATGAGTTAACGGTTTTGATCGGGGAAGGGATACATAAATTCAGTTTGTACGATGAGCTGCGTCAGACCAATGAATTGCTGGAAAAGATGTTCGCGACCAGTAATTTCCTGATCGCGTATCTGGATACCCGTTTTAATTTTATGCGCGTCAATCAGGCTTTTTGGCAATTGGACGGTACTTCGCCTGAGTTCTATGTCGGGAAGAACTATTTTGATCTATTCCCTAACGAGGAAAATAGGTCGATCTTTACTAAGGTTTTGGAAACGGGGGAGGCTTACGCGGCGTATGCTATGACCTTGATCAAAGGCGATGATCCCGGGAAAGCAAAGACGTACTGGGATTGGAGCCTGCAGCCGGTTAAAGACCCTTCAGGCGGCACGGAAGGGTTGGTGTTGATCCTGGTGGATGTTACTCATCGTAAACTTGCCGAAGAAGAACTATCGAAAACGCAGAAAGAATTAGCCGCGGCCCAGCATTTATCAGTTGTCGGCATGCTGGCGGCGACCGTCGCCCATGAGCTGAGGAACCCCCTGGGGGTGATCCGCACTGCCGCGTATAATATACGCAGGAAAACGCTCAATAGCCCTTTCTTAGAAGGGCACCTGGGCAATATTGAGAAGAAGGTCATCGAATCCGACCAGATCATCAGTAATTTACTTTTTTATTCCAGGATCAAAATGCCGCAGTATGAGCGGGTGAATTTGAGCGCGATCATTGAGGAATGCCTGGCCACGGCAAAGAATAATTTCCCGAAAGCAAAAGTCGTCTTGAAGAAGAAGCTTTCAGGTGTCCACGGATTATATGTTGAAGCCGATCCGCTGCAGGTCAAGGAAGTATTCAGTAATATATTGAATAACGCGTACCAGGCTTTACCGAATGAAAAAGGTAAGATCGAGGTTGAGGCGTCTCTCGAAGAACCTTTGGGCCTGGTTAATGTAAGTTTTACCGATAATGGAGTAGGGATCGAGCCTGAGAACCTGCAAAAACTGGCGGAACCATTTTTTACGACAAAAACTAAAGGGACAGGGCTGGGCCTGACGGTTTGTTACCATGTAGTAAATCTGCATGGCGGTAAATTGGAAGTAAAAAGCCAAAAGGGGCAAACGGTTTTTATGGTACGGCTTCCCCTGAAGCAAAAACGGGCGATTGAACTAAAATCTTAAGCTGTGATGAGCAAAAGCAGAAAACGGATCCTTATTATTGATGACGACGAGGCGATGTGTGAAGAGCTCGGGGAGATCCTGAAGGGGGAAGGATTCCTGGTTGATTCGGTCTATAACGGCTATGACGCGAAGAATATCTTGCAGCAGGATATTCATGATCTCGTCCTGCTTGATATGAAGCTGCCGGGGATCCTCGGCACTGAGATCATAAAGACCGCTAAAGAGATGGGGAGCGGGGCGAAGATCCTGGTGATGAGCGGCAGTGACTTTGTTACCCGTTTTAAGGAAGATAAGCAAGCGGCTGTTGAGGAGGGTACAGAGAAGCTGCTCTGGCTTGCCGACGGTGTCATCAGTAAACCCTTTCAGGTCGAGGATATCTTGAATAAAGTCCGGGAATTGTTGCAATGAGCTCCCGTCCGAATAGCGCCGGGTGTTGACGCAGAAAGCAGCACACCGGCGCAATGCCGAATAGCGCCGGGTGACGCTAAATAAAGCTTTAAGGAGCTCAAGGAGGATCAATGGTAAGAAATGTCAGTTTTCATGGCAAGCCGTTGCATGTGGTTGGCAGGGCAGTGCGGGAAGGCGGTTATGCTCCCGATTTTAAGGTTTGCGATGCTTCCCTTAATGAGGTCAGCTTGCATGACCTGGGTGACACGGTAAAGATCATCAATTCTTTTCCGTCTTTGGATACGCCCGTCTGTGATATGCAGGTTAAAGAATTTAATAAGCGGGCGGTAACTTTATCATCCGATGTTGTTATTGCCGGCGTCAGTATGGACCTTCCCTTTGCTCAAAAAAGGTTCTGTGATGAAAATAATATCAAGAATATCAAGGTGTTTTCTGATTATAAAACGGCATCGTTCGGCATAAATTACGGTTTGTTGATAAAAGAGCTTAACCTTTTGAGCCGGGCGGTTGTTATTATCGATAAGCAGGGGGTTATCCGCTATATGCAAATAGTCGAAGAATTGACGCACTCGCCTGATTATGCGGATGTGTTGAAAGGCCTTGATGAGGTGATCATGCATCCTTCGGCAGCCTTAGCTAAAGGAGCGGCATCCAGGTGTAAACCCTGCGAGGCGGGCAGCGGCTTGCTGGAGCGCTCCGCGCTTCAGGTGATGGCTTCCCGGAATAAAGGCTGGCAGCTTGTAGAGGAGAAAAAGCTCAGGAAAGAATTCAAGTTCAAGGATTTTGCCTCCGCAAGGCTCTTTGTCGATATCCTTTGTTCCATCGCCGAAGAACAGGGGCATCATCCTTCAATAACTCTTCTGTATGACAAGGTGATCGTCACTTTGACTACGCATGCTGCCGGAGGATTGACTGAGAATGATTTTATTTTAGCGCGCATTATCGATGAAATAATCCTCGAGTAAAAGTGTCCTCTCGTGTGTAAGGGGGGGTAATAGCCTTGAAAGAGGAAAAAGCTTAATTCAGCGAAAAATGTGATATAATACTGGTCCAATGAGTATTATTCATTTTCATCATCACCACCATCATAAGACAGAGAAATTAATCCGTTTACGGCTTGCGATCGCTCTTACTCTCGCGGGAACGGTCATAGAATTTGCCGGCGGATTTCTTTCGAACAGCCTCGCGCTTATTTCCGATGCCGGGCATATGGTGACGCATTTATTCGCGTTAGGAATGAGTTATTTCGCCATTCTTTTGTCCCTGCGGCCGTTAACTAAGCAAAGGACATATGGTTTTTACCGCGCGGAAGTCCTGGCCGCCTTCATTAACGGTATTGTTTTGATCATTATTTCCGCGTATCTGGTCTACGAATCGATCCTGCGCTTTATGCATCCTGAGAAGGTTAAGGTCGGAGAAATGCTTTTTGTCGCGGGCCTGGGGTTGGTGATCAACGGCGTCAGCACGATATTATTAGCGAAAGTAAGTTCCCATGATTTGAACATTAAAAGCGCTTTTTTACACGAGATCGGGGATATGTTCTCGAGTGTCGCGGTGGTCGCGGCGGGCATTATAATCTTTTATACCGGTAATTATATCGTCGATCCGCTGTTGTCTTGTTTTATCTGTTTACTGATCGTTGTTTGGGCGGTGCGTTTGATCATTGATTCTTCCAATATACTGCTGGAATCGACCCCGAAGCATCTTGATATCGATGAGTTGGTAGCCAGCGTTAAATCAAATATTCCCGGTATCCATGATATGCACCATGTGCACGCCTGGACCATCGCTTCCAGTATGCACGCTTTGACCGCTCATGTGGTCGTTGACGATTGCCGGGTGAGCAGCGCGAGCGAACTCTTAAAGCAGGTCAACGCTTTGCTTAAAGATAAATTTCAAATAGAACATACCAATATTCAGTTCGAATGTTTAGTCAAAAAGGAGGGTGATTCCCATGAGTAAATATAAGTGTACGGTTTGCGGGTACGTCTATGATCCCGCGGCGGGGGACGCGACGCAGGGCATTAAGCCGGGGACGCCGTTTGAGAAGCTTCCTGATAGCTGGGTTTGTCCTGAATGCGGGGTGGGAAAAGACCAGTTTGAGAAAATATAGGACAGGATACTATCATGCCTCAAGAGGTGGAAGCAAAGATAATTGAAGTGATCAAACGCACTGATACCGTGAAAAGCTTCCGGCTACAGGTCCCGGGCCGAATGGATTTTAACGCGGGGCAGTTCCTCTGCGCGTGGTTAAAGTCCGGGAAGGAGCTAAAACGCTACCTTTCAATATCTAATTCCCCCACGGAGCGGGGGTATCTTGAATTTACCAAAAAGATCACGAGCAGCGATTTTTCCGTCGTCCTCGACACGCTTGAAAGCGGAGACACGCTGCGGGTCCAGTATCCTTTCGGAAAGTTTACCTTGGACGCCGCGGGAGATGCTCCCGTGGTTTTTCTTTCCGGCGGTATCGGGATCACTCCCATACGCAGCATGTGCCGGTATGCCGTTGATAAGAGCCTGGGAAAAGACCTTATTTTGATATATGCCAACCGTTCTATAAACGATATTGTCTTTCGGGCTGATTTTGAACAAATGCAGCAGCGATACCCGGGGTTGAAGGTCACGCATGTCCTTTGCGAGCCGGCTGAAGGGTTCAGGTGTTCAATAGGGAATATCGATACCCGGTTGATCAAGCAGGAAGTTCCTGATTACGCGGCGAGGAAATTTTATTTGTGCGGGCCGCCGGCGATGGTTGAGGCTATGAAGGGTATTTTAAGCCGGGACCTGTCAACGCCGGAAGAGAATATTATTACGGAGAATTTTACAGGCTATTAGGTTAAATCATCCGGAATAGCCAGGAGGCTCATATGGCAGTCAATAAAGTATTGGAGGGGATTTATTCGGTAGGGGTAGTGGATTGGAATGTGCGCAGTTTTCACGGCCATACGTATTCAACAAACCGCGGAACGACCTATAACGCGTATTTGATCATTGATGAAAAGGTCACGCTGGTGGATACTGTCCTGGGCGCTTTTTCGGCTGAGTTGATCGAGAATATCCGGCAGGTCGTTCCGGTAGAAAAGATCGATTATATTATCGCTAACCACGTTGAGACCGACCATTCGGGGGCGCTTCCGGCGGTCATGAAGCTTTGCCCAAAGGCTAAAATATTCGGCACTGAAAAGTGTAAAGAGGGTTTGTATAAGTATTATTACGGGAATTGGGATTTTCAGGTAGTTAAGACCGGCGACACATTGAAATTAGGAAAGCGCACCCTTGCGTTTATCGCGGCTCCCATGATCCATTGGCCCGATAGTATGTTCACCTATTGCCCGCAGGAAGCGCTGCTCTTGCCTAATGACGCCTTCGGCCAGCATTACGCCACCAGTGAGCGTTTTAATGATGAGGTCGACTCGTGCGCCTTGATGGACGAAGCGCTTAAATATTACGCTAATATCCTTTGGCCGTTAGGCGCGGTAATTTTAAAAAAGATCGCCGAAATACAGAAAATGGGTATTCCTATCAAGATGATCGCTCCCAGTCACGGCGTTATTTGGCGCAGAGACCCTTTGCAGATCGTCACTCAATATACTTCCTGGGCGAATAATGCCGTTAAGCCTAAGGTAGTGATCGTCTATGAGACCATGTGGGGGTCTACCGAGAAAATGGCGCGCAAGATCCTGGAAGGTATTGCCGCTTCGGGGGCGAGCGTCAAGCTTTTCGATGTGGCGACCTCTGACCGGACGGAGATCATTAAAGAAATGCTTGATGCTAAGGGTTTTTGTTTCGGTTCTTCAACCCATGACAACGATATGCTGCCTGCTATGGCCGGCTTTATGGAGTTTGTGAAAGGCCTGCTTCCCAAAAACCGGATCGCCTGTGCCTTTGGTTCCCATGGTTGGGCGGGAGGCGCGGTAAAAGAGATCGAGGATGTGTTGAAGGCTGCCGGCGTCGAGCCGGTATTCCCCGGCCTTGCCGTTAAATTTGTCCCCGATGAGAATGAGATCAAGCGCTGCTTTGAGTTCGGAAAGGAATTCGCCTCAAAGCTTTGATAGACGAATGCGAAAGAAAGCAGTTATAAAGAAAACATGCCGGGTGAAAAAGCCGCTGCGGTATCGGTGCGCGGAATGCGGGTTAGCGGTAACCCTTGAGCGATCCTGTTGCTGCCGCCAGCCGTTCGATATTACCTGTTGCGGTGAATTAATGCGCCAGGGGGGGAGAAGCCGTAAATGACGGAATTAAAAGACGAGATAATCCATTTTTTCCAAAATCAGGGTTATGTCCTTGTTTCGACGATAGACCGGGATGGCGGGATACACGCTTCATGTAAAGGTATTGTTACGATCGACGCTTCGGGGCGGGTATATTTGCTTGACCTGTATAAAGGGGTGACCTTTGAAAATCTTAAGCGCTGCCCGAATATAAGTGTTTCTGCGGTTGATGAACACCGTTTTAAAGGGTTTTGCCTGAAAGGCAGGGCGCATATCGTGAACGTGGAGCAGATCGACCCTCAGGTGGTTTCTTCCTGGGAAGAGAAGATCAATAGCCGTTTGAGTAAGCGGATAGTGAAGAATATTCAGGGTGAGAAGGGGCATCAAAAACATCCGGAAGTATTGCTGCCGAAGCCTGAATATATGGTCGTTATGGATGTGATAACGGTTATCGACCTTACGCCGCATCATTTAAGGGAAACAGTCCATAAAAAAACAGCCTGATCAGGCGTGTTTCGCTTTCTGCGAACACCCGGCCTTAGTGGATAGGCCGGTATTCGCCTTTCTGGCGAACACCCCACGCTAATTGGCACCCCGCTTTATAGGTGTAGCGGGGTGTGTGGCTTTCTGCCGCAAATTGCGTGGGTATGCGCCTTTCTGGCGAACACCCCACGTTAATTGGAATTACGTGGGTATTCGCCTTTCTGGCGAAAGGAGGAGTGAGATGAGCAAGGATGTTAAAGTTTACAGCACGCCTACTTGTCCGTATTGCGTGAGAGTAAAGCAATTCTTAAAAGACAATAATGTGGCTTTTCAGGATATCGATGTTTCGGTAAATCAGGTGATGGCCGAAGAAATGATACGCAAGTCCGGCCAGATGGGTGTTCCGGTGCTCGATATAGACGGGACAATTATCGTGGGATTTGACAAGGGGCGGATTCAGCAGGCTTTAGAAATATAAAGGGATCAAAAAATTACCGTTTGATATATGAATATATATGATCTGATCATTATCGGTGCCGGCCCCGCGGGCATTACCGCGGCGGTCTATGCTGCCCGTAAGAAAATGAGTTTTCTTATGCTGAGTAAAGATATCGGCGGCCAGGCGGCATGGAGCGGTGATATTGAGAATTATACCGGTTATCAGTTTATTTCCGGGCCGGAATTAGTGCATAAATTTGAAGAGCACATGCGTACGTACGGTATCGAGGTAAAAGAGGGTGAAGAGATCATCGATATCCGCAGTTCCGGGGGTGCCTTTACGGTCCAGGCGCAAAAGAGCGTTTGGCAGTCCAGGTCTTTGATCATTTGTTCGGGCAAGAGGTCACGGGAGCTGGGAGTTCCAGGCGAGCGGGAATTCCGCAACCATGGATTGACCTACTGCGCTACCTGTGACGGCCCGCTTTTTCCCGGGAAAGACGTTGCGGTGATCGGAGGAGGGAATTCCGCTTTGGACGCGGCTTTACAAATGATGCGTATCGCGCGCAAGGTTTACCTGGTCAATAATACCGCCGGTTTGGGAGGCGACGATGTCATGCGGGAAAAGGTTTCTCAAAGCCCGGTCGTAAGCGTTATAAATAATGCCCGTGTTATCTCTGTTCAGGGAGAAAAAATGGTCAGCCGTCTTGTTATAGGCCATGAAGGTAAGGAGCGCCTTTTGGATGTGCAGGGAGTATTTGTGGAAATCGGCCTCATCCCTAATTCCGAGTTTATCCCCGGCATTAAGAAGAATGAGCGGGGAGAAATTATCGTGGATAAGCATAATCAAACAAATATCCCGGGGATCTTTGCCGCCGGAGATGTCACCGATGTCCCTGAAAAACAGATCATTATTGCCGCGGGCGAAGGTTCGAAAGCTTGTTTAAGCGTGTTCAGGTATTTGGCGCAACAGCCGTTTTCATGAAAAGGGCAAAAGAAGATATAATGGGTGAGTATAAAAATTTTGAAAAACAGAGGATAGTAAAACAGTTGTTATTCTCCGGCCTTTTTATCCTGGTCCTTGTCGGTAGCTGGTTCCTGCCGCTCTTGGGTTTTTTTATTCCCCTGTGTATGGTTTTAGGTATAAGTATCGCTTTCTTCAAGGGGCGCAAGTGGTGCGATTGGTATTGCCCGCGCGGGAGCTTTTGGGATTATGTGATTAAACCGTACAGCCCCCGGAAAACAATACCCGCGGTTATTAAAAGTATGCCCGTACGCTTGAGCGTCCTGGTTTTTCTTATGGGCATTATGGTTTGGCAGATCGTAACCCGTTGGCCAAGCCTCTATAAAATAGGAAAATTCTTCGCGGTGATGCTTACCGTAACTACTGCTGTAGGAATTGTCCTTGCTTTGGTGTATCACCAGCGGATATGGTGTTATATATGTCCTATCGGCACACTGTCGAATTTGGCCGGCAGGAATAAGATGCCCTTGAAGATCAAGTCCCACTTATGTGTTGAGTGCAAGCAATGCTTCAAGGTTTGCCCGGTACAAATTAAGCCGTATAGTTACAAGAAGGATGAAAGCGTTGTTGAAATTAAAGACGGTGATTGTTTGAAGTGCGCGTCTTGTGTAACTGCCTGTCCGAGAAAAGCCTTGAAATTCTAATGATTCTCGTAACTATAAGGGGTATATAGAATTTCTTCTTGACAAAAAAATATCTCGTGTTATCATCTACTTATATGATAGAGTTAGTGGTGATTGGTGTTCGGGAGGTTTTGAAATGAAAATATCCACAAAGGGCCGGTATGGGGTCCGCTTAATGTTAGAGTTAGCTTTACATTATGGCCAGGGGCCGGTTTTTTTAAAAGATATCGCTGAAAAACAGGATATATCGGAGAAATACCTTTGGCAGCTGATCTCTTCGCTTAAAGCTGCCGGGTTAGTTAATTCATTGCGAGGCGCGCATGGAGGCTATATCCTGGCAAAATCTCCGGCGCAGGTAACATTGAAAGACATTGTTTTAATATTAGAAGGTTCTCTGTCTGCCGTAGAATGCGTGGAGGTCCCTCAGGGCTGTGTAAGGATGCAGATGTGTATAACCCGCGATGTCTGGAAGGAAGTTTCCGAAAAGATCGCGCACGTGTTAGAATCCATTACGCTGCAGCAAATGGTGGACAGGCAGCATCAAAAAGAAGCGCAGTGTCAATTGTATTCCATTTAAATAATGAAAGAGCGCGGGAAACTCCCCGGGGGTATTGATGAAAATCGCGGATAATATAACGAAATTAATAGGAAATACGCCGTTGGTCAGGATCAATAAATTGAGCCAGGGATCAGGGGCGACGCTGGCGGCCAAGTGTGAATTTTTTAATCCTCTCTCGAGTGTCAAGGACAGGATCGGCGTTGCCATGATCGATGACGCTCAAAATAAAGGCCTTATTAAAAAAAACACCGTTATCATTGAACCGACAAGCGGGAATACGGGTATCGCTTTGGCTTTTGTCTGCGCCGCCCGGGGTTATCGCTTGATCTTGACCATGCCTGATACGATGAGCTTGGAGCGGCGGCAGCTGCTTAAGACTCTCGGCGCGGAGATCGTCTTGACTCCCGGCGCGGAAGGCATGAGCGGGGCGATCAGGAAAGCGGAAAGCCTGGCGCGTGAGACCGCCGATTCATTCATGCCTCAGCAATTTAAGAATCCCGCGAACCCGAAGATCCACCGGGAAACTACCGCGGAAGAGATCTGGCGTGATACCGACGGCAAAGTTGATATCCTTGTTGCCGGCGTGGGAACGGGAGGCACGATCACCGGGATCGCTGAAGTGATCAAAGCAAGAAATCCGCAGTTTCAGGCGGTTGCCGTTGAACCAAAAGATTCACCTGTGCTTTCCGGAGGAAAGCCGGGCGCGCATAAGATCCAGGGTATAGGCGCCGGTTTTGTCCCTGAAGTCTTAAAAAAAGAGTTGTTGGATGAGATTATCCAGGTAAGTAATGATGACGCGGCAGAAACAGCCCGCAGGTTGGCAAAAGAAGAGGGGATTTTGGCCGGAATTTCTTCGGGGGCGGCGGTTTTCGCGGCTTTGACCGTGGCCAAAAGACAGGAGAATAAAGGAAAATTGATCGTGGTAATATTGCCTGATACCGGAGAAAGGTATCTATCCACGAATTTGTTTGTTTAATGAAGAGAAATTTGTTATAATTCTTGGTAAACGAAAAGGAGCATTAAATGGCACTTGATGATATTAAGATTTCCAGGGCGATCATTGACGCGTACGCGGATAAATTACGAAAATCTCTTGATGTCGAGGTGGCGATCGTAGGCGGAGGCCCTGCGGGGCTGACCTGCGGGTACTATTTAGCCAGGCAGGGCGTCAATGTGATCTTAATTGAACGCAAGCTCGCTATCGGCGGAGGTATGTGGGGCGGCGGGATGATGTTTAACGAGATCGTGGTCCAGGAAGAAGCCAAGGAGATACTCGATGAAATGGATGTCCGTACCAGGGAGTATGAGAAAGGCTATTATTTATCCGATTCCATTGAAGCGATCACGACCATTACCTCTAAAGCGGTGAAGGCGGGAGTCAGGATATTGAATTGTATTTCCGCTGAAGACGTGATGATCCGCAGCGGCTGTATCACGGGGTTGGTGTTGAACTGGTCGGCGGTCGATATTGCCAAGCTCCATGTCGATCCGCTGTCGATCCGGGCAACGTATACGGTCGACGCGACTGGCCACGCGGTGGAGATCTGCCGTATTACCGAAAGAAAAGTCGGAGCTGTGTTAAAGACCGAGACCGGAAAGATCGTCGGGGAAGGTTCAATGTGGGCGGATAAAGGCGAAGAATTCATCATTAAGAATACTAAAGAGGTATATCCCGGGCTTTATGTCTGCGGAATGGCCGCTAACGGCGTATTCGGCGGCCCGCGCATGGGGCCGATATTCGGGGGAATGCTTCTTTCGGGAAGAAAGTTATCCAAAGAGTTGATCAATAAATTAAAAAAGGCGAATAAAAAATGAAAACAGTAGCTGAAATCAATGAAAAGATAAAAAAGGGCAATGTCGTTGTCGTTACTGCCGAAGAGATCATTGACCTGGTTGAAAAGAAGGGCGTTCAGAAAGCCTCCCAGGAAGTCGATGTCGTAACGACGGGGACGTTCGGCCCTATGTGCTCTTCCGGCGCTTATTTTAATATCGGGCATAGCAAGCCACGTATCAAGATCGGCGGGGGGACCTGCACGCTTAATGACGTGCCCGCGTATACCGGCTTTGCCGCGGTAGATGTTTATCTGGGCGCAACCGCCCTGCCGGATGATGACCCGCGCAATAAAATATATCCGGGTGAATTCAGGTATGGCGGAGCGTATGTCATTCAGGAATTACTTGAAGGCAGGGACGTCCGTTTGGAAGCCTCCAGTTACGGCACCGATTGTTATCCCCGCAGGAAGCTTGAGACATTCATTAATTTACGCGATTTAAATGAAGCGGTGCTTTTTAATATCCGCAACGCTTATCAAAATTATAATGTGGCGGTGAACCTCTCCGATAAAGTGATCTATACGTATATGGGAGCGCTTAAACCGGGGCTGGGCAACGCCAACTATTGTTCGGCGGGGCAGTTGTCGCCGTTACTTAAGGACCCCTATTATAAAACGATCGGGATCGGCACCAGGATATTCTTAGGCGGAGGGATCGGCTATGTTTCCTGGCAGGGTACTCAGCATAATCCCGGGGTCCCGCGTAAAGAAAACGGTATCCCGTGTGTGCCCGCGGGCACGTTAGCGGTTATCGGAGACTTAAAGCAGATGAAGCCTCAATGGCTTCGCGGGGCGAGTATGCTCGGTTACGGGGTAAGCCTGGCGGTCGGGATCGGTGTCCCTATCCCTGTTCTCAATGAAGAGGTCCTTACTTCTGCCGCGCGTAAAGATGACGAGATATTCACTCAAGTCGTTGATTACAGCCAGTCATATCCGAATTGTGTCCCCGGATCATTGGGCGAAGTTAATTACGCGCAGTTGAAATCCGGGAAGATCCTTATCCAGGGTAAAGATGTCCCGACTGGCGCGTTGTCCAGTTATTCCAAAGCAAAAGAGATCGCCTTAGAGCTTAAGGCTTGGATAACCAAGGGGGATTTTCTTCTCTCGGAGCCGGTTGAGCCTTTACCGGCTTTTGATTCCGGATATTCGGTTAAACCTTTAAAAGAACGGCCGATACTATTGCCGTAATGTGTTAAAGAGGAAGCAGGCATGGAAGGGTATAGCTCTAAATTAATGGATTATTTCCTTAATCCCCGTAATGTCGGGGAAATGAGTGATCCCAGCGGTAAGGGCAGGGTCGGTAATATCATTTGCGGGGATATCATGGAGCTGTATATTAAAGTGGAAAATGATATTATCACGGATGCTAAATTCAAGACCCTTGGCTGCGGCGCGGCGATCGCTACATCTTCAATGGTGACGGAGATGGTTAAGGGCAAGACCGTTGATGAAGCCCTCAAGGTTTCCAATAAGGCGGTCGCGGAAGCTTTGGGAGGGTTGCCGGAGAAAAAATTGCATTGTTCGGTGCTTGCTGAGCAGGCATTGAGAGAAGCGGTGAAAGATTACCGCAGTAAGAAAAAAGAATAATAAATCCGCCGGTTAACTATGGCGTAAGAACGGCTGCGTTAAAGGTGGGCGGATAATTGAAGGAGCATATCATGAAAGAAGCAGTTGAGAAATCATTAGTCAAGATCAAGGAAATGCTTGCCGCTGACGGCGGCAGCCTGGAGTTAGTAGAAGTCACCGCGGACGGAGTGGTCAAGGTGAAGCTGACAGGAGCCTGCGGCTGCTGTCCGATGAGCCAGATGACTTTGAAAATGGGTATTGAGCGGATGCTCAAGAAAGATGTCCCCGCGGTAAAAGAAGTAGTCGCTGTTTAAGGAAAGCGAAGGAGTGAAGTTACGATGATCTCTAAAAGGATAGTATTACATTTTCCTCACCGTTTAGTCGACCAGCCGATCGTATATAAATTAGTGAAAGAATTCAACCTCAAATTTAATATATTGAAGGCTTACGTGACGCCTCAGGAAGAGGGGCTTATGGTCTTGGAATTAAACGGGAAAGATGATGATTTTAAAAAAGGGGTGGAGTATTTGCAGTCTTCCGGCGTCAGAATTCAGCCGTTAAGCGAAGACGTGACGCGCAATGAGGCAAAGTGCACGCACTGCGGCGTTTGTGTCCCTATTTGTCCGACTCAAGCCCTTGAAGTCGATCCCATAACCCGAAAAGTTAATTTCTACAATACTAAGTGTATTGCCTGCGAGTTCTGCATTAAGATCTGCCCGACCCGGGCTATGGAAATCAGATTGTAGGAGGCTCTCTTGAGAGTATATTTTGATTACGCGGCGACCACGCCGTGCGACCCTCGGGTCTTAAAGGCGATGGAGCCGTATTTCTTCGAGAAAGCCGGGAATCCTTCCAGTATCCATTCTTTCGGGAAAGAAGCAAGGAATGCTATTGAAGACGCGCGTGCCGGGATCGCCCGCTGTTTAGGGGCGTTGCCTGAAGAGATCGTTTTTACTTCAGGGGGTTCCGAGTCTAATAATACCGCGATATTCGGGGTCGCCGGCGCTCAGGAAAAAAAAGGCAACCACATTATTACTTCCGCGATAGAGCATCACGCGGTGCTTGAGCCGGCTAAAGTCTTAGAAAAAAAAGGCTTCCGGGTGACCTTTGTGGGGGTCGATCAGTATGGCCTGGTCGATCCTTCGGATATCAAAAAAGCCATCACTGATAAGACGGTCTTGATCTCGGTGATGCACGCCAATAATGAAGTCGGAACGATTGAGCCTATTGCTGAGATCGGCGCTCTTGCGCGGGAGAAAGGCATTTATTTTCATACGGACGCGGTACAGACCGTCGGGCATATTCCGGTTAATGTAAACGAATTGAATGTTGATCTTTTATCGCTTGCGGCGCATAAATTCTACGGCCCTAAAGGCGTGGGCGCTTTATATATTAGAAAAGGGACCCGTATTCAACCGTTCCTCTATGGAGGAGACCAGGAAAAAGGCAGGCGCGCTTCAACGTATAATACTCCGGGAATTGTCGGCGCGGCTGCGGCGCTGGAACTGTGCCGGGAGTCGATGCTTG
Source organism: Candidatus Omnitrophota bacterium (assembly GCA_041650835.1). Lineage (GTDB taxonomy): Bacteria > Omnitrophota > Gorgyraeia > Gygaellales > Profunditerraquicolaceae > JBAZTA01. The sequence goes on along the minus strand of JBAZKL010000001.1, from coordinate 546,787 downwards.
AGGAGGCGGCTTTTCAATCCGGATTGCGGGACACCTTTATCCGGGAAATACAAAAAAAGATCCCTGATACCTGTCTCAACGGGCATCCGCAAAAAAGGCTGGCGAATAACGCCAATATTTCCATCCGGTATATCGAGGGAGAATCGATACTCCTGACCCTGGATATGCTGGGTATTGCCGTTTCTACCGGTTCAGCGTGCACCTCCAGCTCTCTTGAGCCTTCTCATGTTTTACTGGCGATGGGGTTGACGCATGAGGTCGCGCATAGCTCTTTACGCGTCAGTTTAGGCAGATGGACCAAAAATGAGGACATTACGTATATATTGGAGCAGCTTCCTCCTATCGCCGCGAAATTGCGCGCGATGTCGCCTATTTATAATAAATAATTGGTTACGTTGTTGGGTTAGGGTTAAGATATTAGTTTGGTTGTTAGGTATAGGAGTTAGGTTTTTTTAAGCAAACTACCCAACCTAACTACTAAACTAAAATCCTTACCCTTACCTAACTACTCATATTACTTAGCTTTTCATCATTTCTAAAACGAAGGTTTGAATCAATGCAAGAAGCCATCCTTAACTTCCTGCGCAAGAAACAGGATTATGTTTCCGGAGAAGAGATCAGTAAACAGTTGGGTATCAGCCGCCAGGCGTTATGGAAGCATACCCAGGAATTGCGCGAAACAGGCTATGATATTGTCGCGGTCCCGCATTTAGGCTATTGCCTGGTTTCAAGCCCGGACCGGCTTTTTCCGCATGAGATCGTCAACCGCCTGCACACTAAGGTGATCGGGAAAAAGGTCCATTATTTCGACGATATTTCCTCGACCATGGATGTGGCGATGCGCCTGGGTATGGAAGGCTCGCCCGAAGGGACTATCGTCGTTGCTGAAGCGCAGGCTAAAGGCAAGGGCAGGCTTGGCAGGATCTGGGCCTCTCCTCAGTATAAAGGTATTTATGTTTCATTGATCCTGCGGCCGGATATCGCGCCGAACATTTGCCCGGTCTTGACGCTTCTGGCCGCGGTAAGCATATGCGAAGCCATAAAAACGGCTGTCGGTATCCAAGCGCAGATCAAATGGCCTAATGACATTTTTATTCAAAACAAGAAATTGGGCGGTATTTTGACGGAATTGAACGCAGAAATGGATGTTACCAGCTTTATTGTCATCGGCATCGGGATAAATGTCAATACCGATAAAAAAGCGCTCCCTCCTGCTGCGACATCTTTAAGGGAATTGAAGAAAGAGCCGGTGAACCGGGTGGAATTATTGCAGGAGGTTTTGAGGGCCCTTGAAGCCAATTATGTGAATTTCCAGAAAGAGGGAGGCGCCCTTATCCTGGAAAAATGGCGCGGCCTGGCGGTTACCTTAGGTAAGCGGGTCAGGGTGCTTTCGCAGCGTGAACAGGTTGAAGGGGAGGCGGTCGATATCGATACCGACGGAGGATTGCTGCTGCGGGATGATTCCGGCCTCATGAGGAAGGTCATGTCAGGCGACATTATCCATTGCCGTTAATGTCAACCAATAATTAATAACAGGTTGACAATAGATTAGTTTTAGATTACAATAGCCGCATGCGATTTTTTAGCCGATGCGGTTTATTTTTTTTATGCTTCATTGCCGCCTGCAGGTTGGAGCCGGCTTTGGGCCTTGATGCCCGCGATCTGGACTTGGAGCCGATCATAATTACAAAATCAAGGGTCCATTTGAGTACGCCGTATTCACTTGAGAGCTCTGATTTGGAGAGTCCCGCTTTTGGCTCGTTCCTGGAAGGCCTCAGCGCCTTGCCTCTGGATATCCAAAGCCGCTCGCCCCGCCGCGCGGTTCAGGATGATTTTTCCCTGCGCGCGTCTACGTTCCAGGGAGTGCTCATGCTGCTCGACGGGAAGCGCCTGAACGATCCCCAGACAGCGCATCATAATTCCGATATCCCTTTAACGCGGGAAGATATTGAACGGGTGGAAGTGCTCCCCGGAGTGTCTTCTTCGTTGTTCGGGCCGGACGCTATCGGAGGGGCGGTTAATATCATCCGTAAAAAACCGCGCGGGAACCGCAGGGTCGTTGAAGTAGCCGGGGGAACGCACAAATTAAGATCTATTCTCACCAGCCTCACCCGCAGCAATGATGATTGGGGAGCGCGCCTTTCAATTGATTCCGATGAATCCTCCGGCTTCAGGTATGACACTGATTTTAAGAAATTCACCGCTACGGTTAATACGGCGCTCGCGCTGCCGGCGGGTTCTTTTGATACGGGTTTCGGGTATCAGGAAAAAGAATTCGGCGCTTTTGACTTTTATACCCCCGGCGCGGGGTATCCTTCCAGGGAATGGACTAAGACCTGTTTGTTCGATGCCGGTCTCATCTGGGTAGATGACGGGCTTTTAATAAAACCGGATTTTCTCTGGCGGCGCCACTATGATACCTTCGCGCTGGATAAGACAGAAGCGCGTTCAAAATACCGTAACCGCCACCGCACGGACCTGTATACTCCGGGTATTTATTTCCAAAAGGATTTCCCTGTTTTGGGCAAAGCCGGGTTCGGGATGGAATACGGCGATGAACGGATTAACTCGAGTAATTTAGGCAAGCATGTGCGTTCTCATAAGAGCGTGTTCTTCGATGATAGTAAAGACCTGATCCCTGCTTTATCGCTGGGAGCGTCGGGGCGGCTGGATGCCTATGACGGCGGAGGTGAGGTTTACACCGGTTCTCTGAATTGCCGCTATCACGCGCGGCGATTTCTTGATCTGCTTTTTGGTGTTTCGCGCAGCATGCGTATCCCCTCTTTTACGGAGCTGTATTACAATGACCCCACGACCATCGGCGATCCTCACCTGAGCGCGGAGGAAGCGTTTTCTTATCAGGCGGGAGTTGAATATAAAAAAGAGGCGCTTGCCGCGGGGATGACTCTTTTTTCAAGGCAGGAGCATGATTTTATCGACTGGGTAAAAACAAGCCCTTCCCAGGCGCAATGGAAAGTGGAGAATATTACCGCCGCTTCAGTCTTTGGCGTGGAGCAATATCTGCGGGCAGATATAAACCGTTATTTTTCCTGGGAATCGAATTACGCGTATACAAATAAGCGTATCGGTACATGCGGCTACAGTTATAAATACGGGCCGAATTATTCCCGGCATATCGTGAATTCCGTTTTAAATTTTAATTTGCCGTTTGGAAAACAGTCGGCGGGGTTGACGTATAAACAAAAACCCGCGCGTGACGGGTGGTTTTTGGTGAACGCGCATTTGAGTTGTAATTTGAATGCCTTCCGCGGTGTTTTTATGAAAGGGGCCCCGGCTCAGGAGGCGCCTGGCGGGAAGATGTTTATTAATATCACGAACCTCTTGAATGTTGAATATCAGGAAATTGAAGGTATTGACCAGCCCGGCAGGTGTATCGAGGGGGGAGTTCGTTTTGAGTGGTAGTGAGGGCATGAGTTATGTTCGCTTTATGAACATAACTCATCTCTTATGGTTTTGCTGTCGGCCCGAACTATCACTGCGAATGCATGAAAATTTCAAAGCGCGAAGCGCTGAAATTTATCATGCATTTTATGAGCAGGGATGAGGGCATGAGTTATGTTTGTTTTTGAACATAACTCATTTCTTATGGTTTTACTGTGGGCCCGAACTATCCCTGCGAATGTATAGAAATTTCAAAGCGCGAAGCGCTGAAATTTCACCTACAGGATATGAGCAGGGGTAGTGAATTGCGGTAGTCGGTGCTCGGTACTCGGTTATCGAATTCTGCTTTCTTTTTCCCCTCCCGAGCTATATAATAATCTATCATGGTTAGTTCCTCAATAGGATAAAAGGAGAAACGCGATGTTCGTTCACACGGTATTATTTGAGATCAAGCCTGGAGAAGTCCCCGCGTACCGTAAAGACAGTTTAATGTGGGCGGGTTTTGCCAGAAAAGCTAAAGGTTTTGTCGCTTACCGCACGATGAAGCGCTTTGGGTTTACGGGCCAATATGCTTCAGTATATGAATGGAAGACAAAGCAGGACCATGACCGCTTTATGAAGAAATTCCACGATTGGCTGGTGGGTAAATCAAAGGCTAAAGTAAAGGTCTTAGGGTATTATAATGTAAAAGCTATTGATAGTGTGAGTTGACATGGTCCTTCCGGAATTAAGGGGAATATGCTTTGATATTGCGGCCCACCTTTTGGCCACCTGCGCGCTGGCTGCGGGGGTGTATGCCCGCTCAAGAAGCCTGTTTTATGTAGCCCTTGTTTTCTCATCCGGAGTGCTGGTGGACCTTGACCATGTGGTTGACAGCTTCATCTATGATAAAAAGAGATTTGATATCAAAGGATTTTTTTGCTGCGCATACCTTCGTTCCGGCAAAACGTATATTGTGCTGCATTCATGGGAGCTGGTTATCGGCATTTTCATTATAGGGGTTGTTTTTTCTTCTGCCGGGGCGATCATTTTCTCCGCCGGTTTCGCGGTACACCTTTTTATTGATAATCTACAAAGGAAAAACCGCTTTTTTTATTTTCTTTTGTACCGCGTTACGCGTAATTTCGACGCGAGGGTATTGCTTCCCGAATATTTTCCTGAATAGTTAATCGATGTGAGGCCGTATGAATAAAAATAAACGCGTAGCAGTGGCAATGAGCGGCGGGGTGGATTCTTCGGTCTGCGCGGCGCTCTTGCAGAAAAAAGGCTATGATGTTTTTGGTATGACCATGCATTTTGAACTGGCGTATCCTCAGGCAGGGCGCGCCTCCTGCGGTAACGCTTCCGCCGTAACGGACGCAAAGAACATCGCCAAAAGTTTAGGGATACCTCATAAGGTCGTCGATATCAGCCGGGCCTTGCGGGAAAAGGTCATTAAAGACTTTTGCCGCCAGTATTTGTCCGGGAATACCCCGAACCCGTGCGTGCGTTGTAACGAGCTTATAAAATTCGGCGTATTTTTTGATCAGGCGCTTGCTTTCGGCGCGGATTATGTCTCGACCGGCCATTATGCCCGCCTTGCTCAATCGTCTCGTTACGGGTTAGTCCTTAAAAAAGCAAAAGACCTAAAGAAAGATCAGTCGTATTTCTTGTACCGCGTACCAACGGATGTCCTTTCCCGGGTCATCTTTCCTCTCGGTAATTACACAAAAAGCCAGGTGAGAAAGCTTGCGTCTGATTTTAAACTTCCTGTCGCGGATAAGCCTGACAGCCAGGAGATCTGTTTTCTGCCCCGGACCGATTACCGGGAATTCCTGAAGAAGTATGCTCATGCCAGGGTAAAGCCGGGGCGGGTCATCGATGCCGTGGGTAATATCCTGGGAGAGCATCTGGGGGCCGCGTTTTATACTATCGGGCAGCGGGGAGGGCTGGGGATAGCGATGGGGCATCCGGCGTATGTGACCAGGATCGATTGCCGCAGGAACACAGTCACCCTGGGGGCCCGAGAAGCGGCCTGCAGCAGGGAATTTTTAATAAAGGACATTTGCGGAGAGATTGCTTGCCTGAAAAAGAAGGTTGCCCTGAAGGTTAAGATACGGTATAATCACAAGGAAATGCCGGCAGAGCTTGCCCGCGCCGGAAAAAAGATCAAAGCGGTTTTCACTATACCCCAATTTGCCGTAACTCCCGGCCAGTCAGCGGTTTTTTACGATAAAGACATCGTCCTGGGTGGCGGGATTATCGAGAAAGTCTATTATTCCCATGATGAAAAGAATGCTTGAAGAAGATGTTGTTCGAAGGATCAAAGAATTAAAGAAAAAGCGTAAAGCGGTTATTTTAGCGCATAATTATCAGCTTCCGGAAGTGCAGGATATCGCTGATTTCCGGGGTGATTCACTCGAACTCAGCCGTATTGCCGCGAAGACGGAAGCGCACGTGATCGTTTTCTGCGGCGTACATTTTATGGCTGAGACCGCTTCTATTTTGTCTCCCGATAAGATGGTCATTGTCCCGGATTTGCAGGCAGGCTGCCCTATGGCGAATATGATCACGGCGGCTGACCTGCGGAAATTAAAAAAAGATCATCCGGAGGCGGTCGCGGTCGGCTATGTCAATACGTCCGCTGAAGTAAAAGCGGAGCTGGATGTCTGTTGCACTTCAACCAATGCTATTGCCGTAGTCAAGGCAATACTCTCTGATGCCGATTCAGGCGGCAGTTTGTTCGCGGGTAAAAAAGAGATCATCTTTGTCCCGGATAAATACCTGGCGGATTATGTCTCCAAGCAGACCGGCAAGAAGCTGATCGCCTGGAATGGTTTTTGTCCGACCCATGTCAAAATACTCCCTGAAGATATAAGGCGGGAAAAGCAGTTCCATCCTCAGGCGAAAGTGATCGTGCATCCGGAATGCCTTCCTCAGGTAGTGGCGATGGCGGACGCGGTCCTCTCGACGAGTTTAATGAGCAAATTCGCTAAAGAAACCGATGCCCGAGAGATCATTGTCGGTACGGAAGCCGGCTTGATCTACCGGCTCAAGAAGGATAATCCCGGCAAGGAGTTTTATCCCGCTTCTGAGGCGGCGGTCTGCCCGAATATGAAGCGTACGACGCAGGAAAAGATCCTTTTTGCGTTGGAGGAATTAAAGTTTGAAGTAAAAGTTCCCGATAGTATCCGTAAACGCGCGAAAAAAGCGATCGATCTGATGCTTGAGATCATGTAGATGAATATCCCGGTGGTTTATGAAGATGAATGGCTGTTGGTCGTAAATAAACCGTCAGGGCTTTTAGTAATTCCTCAGCCGGGAGGAAATTTCCGCACTCTTACCGGCATCCTCAATGATGACGCGAAGGAGCGCGGCCTTACCTATCGCCTGCATCCCTGCCACCGTTTAGACCGGGAAACTTCCGGATTGATCATCTATGCTAAGGGTAAATCCACTCAGAAAAAAGTAATGGACCTGTTTAAAGAAAGAGCGGTTAAAAAGTCCTATATCGCGTTTGTCCATGGGGCGCTGCCTCAAGCGCAGGGTGAGATCGCTCATATGATCGAAGGCTCACCTGCGTTAACCAGATACAAAGTGCTCCAGCGCAGGAACGATTTTACGATCGTGGAAGTTTATCCTTTGACCGGCAGGACCAATCAGATCCGTATTCATTTTAAGTCTATCGGTTACCCTCTTGTCGGAGAGACTAAATTCGCTTTCCGGCGGGATTTTAAATTGAAAGCCAAGCGGTTATGCTTGCACGCGCAATCTCTGGAGTTCAAGCATCCGGTAACCGGAAAACCGTTATTATTAAAGCTTCCTTTAGCTGCCGAATTAACCGAGTTCCTTTCGCGGCGGGCCTAGAAATATGAAAATATCAGCCAAAGAATGGGTTTTGTTCATCAGTATCGCCTTGATCGGATTTTTTACCTGGCTGAAGCTGGGGTATCCGCAGCTGTCGTTCGTGTACCTATCGGTAGATAAGCCTGAGGCCTGCAGGAAAGCGCAGGAATATCTTGTTTCCCGGGGAGTTGCCTTTCAGGAATACCGGCAGGCCGCGGTATTTCGCGTTGAAAACTGGCAGGACCGTTATCTGCAGAAAACACTTGGCGCGGCGCGGCAGGAAGTTTTTATGAAAGAAAATAAGTATGAATTATTTTCCTGGAGGATCAGGTTCTTTAAAGAGTTCCAGAAGGAAGAGTATCTTATTGAAATAAGCCCCCAATCAGGGCAGGTTTTAAGGTTCACTCATTTGATCGAAGATACAGCCGTTCGCCCGGCTATTACTCAAGACGCCGCGCGTCTGGCGGCCAAAGAGTTCTTTATCAGGAATTATGATCGTGATTTTCGCGAGTATGAACCTCATGCCGAGCAGGTAAAACGTTATGACCATAGGACCGACTATTTCTTTTCCTGGGAGAAGAAGGGGGTATATATCCCCTGGAAGAAAGATAAGGGGGGAGCCAAACTGTTATTGGCGGCGAATGTGTGCGGCAATGAGGTTTCTCAGTTTTCGGTGAACGATTTCGAGATCCCCGACCAGTTTTACCGTGATATCTCAAAGGAGCTGCTTTTAGGGGAGTACCTGTATAGTGTTTATTATATTATTTTAATAGGGTTGATCGTCGCGGCTATATATGTCGTGGTCAAGAAGCGCCAGAGCGTGGTGGTATTGCGTACCCGGGTGTGGTATTTGACTTTGGCGGTCTTTGTCTGCGGTATCACCATTGCCGATCTTGTTAACAATATTCAGAGCGTTATCGCGTATTATCCGACCAGCGGGTCACTCGGTTCTTTCCTGGGCATATATTTCTTTAAAGCGGTCATTAATCTTGTGTTGTTAAGCGTTATGTTCATCATGCCCGGAGTCGCGGGAGAAACGCTTTGCGCTGAGGTGCTGCCGGATAAACCCCTGGCGGGTTTTACTCATTATCTGAGATCGAGCTTCTTGACCCGGGGAGTCTGCCGCGGGATCCTGTTTGGCTATGTGCTTTGTGTCATTTTGATCGGTATGCAGGCGGGTTTGTTCTATCTGGGGCAGCGTTATTTCGGGGTTTGGAAAGAGTGGTTCAGGCTGTCGCAATATTCTTCTTCATATTTTCCCGTTTTCAGCGCTTTTACGGTGGGTTTTATCGCCAGCTTGAATGAAGAGGTCGTTTACCGCCTTTTCGGGATCAGCTGGGGGAAAAAGTACCTGCGCAATACTCTTTTGGCCGTTATCGCGGCTTCTTTCCTGTGGGGATTCGGGCATTCCGAATACGCGATATTCCCGACGTGGTTCCGGGGGATTGAAGTCGGGACGATGGGGCTTGTCTATGGTTTTGTTTTTTTGCGCTACGGCATCATCCCCTTGATCGTCGCGCATTATTTATTCGATGTCTTCTGAGGAACGGCTGTTTATATCGTGGGGCATACTACCGTTGCCTTATACGCGGGTTCTCTCTTTATTTTGCTGATACCGCTCTTTTGGGCGCTGGCGGCTTTCGCGCGTAATGACCCGGATACTCAAAAAGCAATACTGCCCGCGCTTAACCGGATACAAAAGTATAATGTAGATATCTTGGCCACCTTTATTGCTGAGCGTAAGTCTAAAGGCGGCACGAGCGCGCAGATAAGCTCCGAGCTTATCTCTTATAATTGGGATATTGACCTGGTTAAACTTGCTGTGGCGAAGGTTTTTTCCGCCGATGAAAAAGGAGTTGTTGACAAAATATGATTAAGTATATAATACTAGGTATAGTTCAGGGGCTCACGGAGTTCTTTCCGGTCAGTAGTTCCGGCCACCTGGTGATCGTCCAGAAAATGCTGGGGATCACCCAGGAGCTTGTCAGCTTTGATATCATTTTGCATTTAGGGACAACATTCGCTTTGGTTGTTTTCTTTTTTAAAGATATTATCGCGCTCTTTAAGAATTTAAAGCTGTTAGGCCTGGTATTTACGGCTACCGTCATAACAGGGGTTATCGGTATCGCGGGGAAGGATCTTTTTGAAAGGTTGTTCGCGCTGCCGCAGTATACGGCTATCGGGTTGCTGATGACCGGTTTTATCCTTTTAGCCACGCAAAAATTCATGAACGGCAGGAGAAATGCCGTTACCCTTAAGGACGCGATAGTTATGGGATGCATGCAGGGTATTGCGATCATCCCGGGAATTTCCCGATCCGGTAGTACGGTTTCCGCCCTTTTATTCAGGGGCCTTGACAGGGAAACAAGCTTTCGTTTTTCTTTTATCGCGGCGATCCCCGCGGTCCTGGGAGCGGCTGTTTTTAAAGCCAAGGATATCGGCTTTGCGCTCGAGGGTGATGTCGCCGGTTTTTCACTCGGTTTTATCTCCAGCGCGCTGGTCGGGATGTTGTGCTTATGGCTTTTGAAGCTTATGGTAGTCCGGGCAAAGCTGCATTATTTCGGATATTATTGTTTTGTTGCCGGCATAATGGTGATCTTATTTATCAAGTGAGGCGATACGTATGAGCATTCTTGTATTGGGTACGGTGGCTTTGGATACGGTCAAGACCCCCTTTGGGAAGCGGGCGCGCATGCTGGGAGGTTCAGCGGTCCATTTCTCAATGTCGGCGCGCCTGTTTACGGATGTTAACCTGGTAGCGATCGTCGGCGCTGATTTTCCTAAAGACCATATCAGCTTTCTGCGGAAAAAAGGCGTTAACTTGACTTCTCTTACCCGAAGCGGCGGCAAGACGTTTCAGTGGGAAGGAGAATACCGCGGGGATTTAAATACGGCGCTCACGATCAAGACTGAACTGGGCGTGCTTTTGGAGTTCCTGCCGACGATCGCGCACGAGCAGAAGAATATTAAGAATATTTTCCTCGCAAATGTCGATCCTGATATCCAGCGGCACTTGCTTACCAATATGAACGCTCCTCGGTTGATCGGCCTGGATAGCATGAATTACTGGATCAATACTAAACGGGCTTCTCTTTTAAGGCTTTTAAAGAATGTCACTATTTATGTCGCTAATGACCAGGAAGCGCGCTCGTTGTCGGGAGAACATAATCTGCTTAAAGCCGCCAAGCGTTTACGCTCTTTGGGGCCGGAAATGGTCCTGATCAAAAAAGGCGAGCATGGCGTACTGTTCTACAGCGATAAATTCGTTTTCGCGATACCCGCTTATCCGACGGCTACCGTGGTCGATCCCACGGGGGCAGGCGATACGTTCGCCGGCGGATTTATGGGGTATTTAACGCTTCAACGCAAGATCAATCCTCAAGCGATCAAAAAGGCGATAGCCTATGGGACGATCGCCGCTTCATTTAATGTTGAGGCGTTTGGGGCTGAACGGACCGCGCGGCTTAAGGTAGGCGACCTGGAGTTACGGTTGAATAAGTTTAAGAAAATCATGTTGTTTTGAGAAAGAGGCAACCATGCTTGAAGAGAAGATCCTTAATGGATACAAAGAAGCTTTAAAGAGTAAAGATTCCCTGCGCAGTTCGGTTTTAAGTTTCCTGCGCGCCCAGATCTTGAACCTGGCGGTGGAGAAGAAAAAGAATTCTCTTGATGACGCTGATGTGGTCTCAGTTATACGCAAACAGATAAAACAACGGCAGGACTCTATCGAACAATTTACCAAAGGCAACCGCAGCGACCTCGCGGATAAAGAAGCCCTTGAAATGGAGATCCTCAAGGCTTTATTGCCCCAGGAACTGAGCGCCGGGGAAGTAAAGAAGATAGTTGATGAGAGTATCATTTCTGCCGGCGCATCCGGTATAAAAGATATGGGAAGGGTTATGAAAGAAGTTGTGGCCAAGGTTGCCGGCCAGGCGGATGGCAAGTTGGTCAGCGATCTGGTAAAGGATGCATTGACAAAGAAAAATCAGGTGTAACAATTTTATAAAACGGTTGAGTATTTTAGGAAAGGGGGCTTGAGCAGCATGAAAAGATTTATTGTGGGGGGGCTTTGTGCAGGAATGATATGTTTAGGGGGGTGCTCAAAAAAACAGCAGGCGTTGGAAGAAATGCAGCAGCCTATGTCTCCTGAAGATTTAAGCAGGCTGGCGACTGAAAGTCAAAAGGGTACAACGCCTGATACCGCGAAATCGGTTGTTACCGCTGTCGCTCCCGTATCGGGGACTCCTGCAGAAGCAGGCTTGGAAATGATGCCTCCCGCCGGCCCGTATAAACCGACGAATATTGAGATCCAAACCGCTTTGAAGAATTCCGGTTTTTATACCGGTATTGTTGACGGTAAAGTAGGGCCCATGACGCGAAAGGCTATTGAAGAGTTCCAGAAAGCAAAGGGCCTTGTTGTGGACGGAAAGATAGGGCCGAAAACCTGGGCTTTGTTAGGTGTTTATCTGAACCCGGCCCCCGCTGCTAAAACAGGCAAGAAAAAATCCCGATAGGCCCTTGAAATTTAACAAGGGATGTGTTATATTTTAACTGAGCCGATAAAGGTAAACCTCGGGAAACCGGGGGGCGCAAAGTTACAGGCCTGTGTTGTCAGGCAAAGCCGTGTCCGGCGCTGAAGGTTAGGCCGGATAGTGAGGCATGCGTGGTAATATGGTGGCTGGGCTACCGGAAGGCGGGATTGACAAAAACCCCCGCCTTTTATCGGCCTTGTGGGGTTTTAAGATTCCCAATTGACCTCGGCGTGTTTTTCGCCGCGGTGAGTTGGGAATTTTTGTTTTATAGCTTTAAAATATGATATAATACGTGATAATGATTACGTTTCCTGTCCATTTTTTATGGGGTGCCGCCACTTCCGCTTATCAGGTAGAAGGCGATAATGTTTTCGCCGACTGGTGGCATTGGGAAAAGTCCTCCGGGCGGAAGGAGCCAAGCGGTGCCGCCGCGGGGCATTACCGGTATTTTGAAGAGGATTTTACCTGCGCTAAGCTGCTGCATCATAGTTGTCATCGTTTATCGATAGAGTGGAGCCGCGTTGAACCGCACGAAAATGAATTCTCCGCTCAGGAGATCGCCCATTATATCGATGTGATAACCGCTTTACGGGAAAGGAATATCCAGCCGATCGTCACCCTGCATCATTTTACCAATCCTGAATGGTTGAGCCGCCTCGGAGGGTGGGAGAACCCGTCAGCCTGTAATTATTTTATCCGCTATGTGGAAAAAATAGTAGAGGCGCTTTCTGATAAGGTGAGATACTGGATCCCGGTCAATGAACCGATGGTATATGTCTACCATGCTTATGTCGCCGGGATTTGGCCTCCCCAAAAGAGATCGCTGCGGATATCCGAGAGGGTAGCTAAAAATCTTCTCGAGGCGCACACGCAAACCTATAAACGTATCCATGATATCTACCGAAAGAAGCGGTTCGCCGCGCCCCTGGTCGGGATCGCGCATCATATGCAGGCTTTTGTAGCCTGCAGGCCGACGTTAAGAAATAAATTAGGGGTTTATTTGCGCGACAGGCTTTTTAACCTGGCGTTTCTTGAGAAGCTCTGCCGCAGGAATGCCCTGGATTTTATCGGCGTTAATTATTACACGAGAGGTTTGGTTGAGACTAAGGGGTGGGGGATCCGTAACCTCCTGCTTGATTTTTGCGATCAGCAGCATAGCCGCCTGAAGAAAAACGACCTCGGGTGGGATATTTATCCCCGGGGGATCTATGAATTACTCATGAAACTCAAGAAATTCAAGCTCCCGGTCTTTGTTACCGAGAACGGCATCTGCACGCATGATGATGCCCAGCGTTGGGAGTTTATCGTTGATCATCTAAAATATATTGCCGCCGCCCTTGAGAAAGGGGTTGATGTCCGGGGGTATATGTATTGGTCGCTCCTGGATAATTATGAATGGGATAAGGGGTTTTCTCCCCGTTTTGGGCTTATTAACGTCGATTACCGCAGCGGCGCGCGTACCGTCAGGGAAAGCGCCCGGAAGTTCGCCGGCGTTTGTCAAACAGGAAAGCTTTAACTCGATATGGAACTGGTAAACAAAAATTTGATCCTGAAAGAAATCCCTTTGTTTGACGGCTTATCTCAAGACGAGTTCAGCCTCATAGAAGAACGAAGCGACATTGTTGAATATAAAAAAGGCGAGGTGATCTATACCGAAGGCTCTCTCCCGAGCGCTTTTTATTATGTGATCGTCGGGCGGGTCATTATTTACACTAAAGACGCCCAGGCGGTGACAACGGTGCTGGAGTATCTGCACCGCGGGAAATATTTCGGCATTATATCCCTTTTAACCGGCGATACGCATTCGGTAAATGCCAAGGCGCATAATGACTGTCTTTTGCTGGTCATTAAGGACCCCGATTTCAGCTTTATCCTCAAAAAGATCCCTTCTATCGCGATCGATTTAAGCCGCAGCTTGTCCCGCAGGCTTAAACGTAAGAGCCTTCACCAAAAGACCATCTTTGAGAGCACGATCATATCGGTTTTCAGCTTTTATCCTAAAGCCGGCAAAAGTATTTACGCGTTGAACCTGGGTTTGAGCTTACATAAGGAGACGCATAAGTCCGTGATCATCCTTGAGGTAAACGCCGAGCAGCAGCCGTATAGTATCCCCCGGCGCGTGGGGATAGCCGATGACGCTTACCGGGTATTCGATATGTCCGTTTCTTCTTTAGACAGCGCTTTGCTGCGGGAGATGATCTTGAAGGATGTTTTCGGGATCGACCTGGTATGCCTGCGCTTTAAACATGAGGAGGAGTTTTATTTAAAGAACCTGGTTAATATGTTAAGTTTTTTCACTAACGATTATCATTATATTATCCTGGACCTGCCCGCGAGCCTGGAAAAGCCGATCGTGAGCACGTTAAGCCAGTCGGATCTGATACATGTGGTAACCAGGCTTCATCAGTGGGACCTGAAGAAAAACCGGTGTTTACTTGAGCGTTTAAGTAAAGAGTTCCACTTTCCCGAAGATAAGATCAAGGTCGTGGTTAACGGCGCCGTCCCCGCGCCTGTCTCGGAAGAAGAAGAGCGGCTGTTCTTGCACCGCGATATTTTTGCCACGCTTCCTGCTACGGATACGGGTATTTCCGGACGTCCCGTTCTCGATGAACCTAACGGCGCATATAGCAAAGCCGTCAGGAGGATCGCGCGGCATGAGGGCGATTGCCAGGTAGGCCTGGTATTAGGCGTCGGCGTGGCGTATGGCTTCGCTCACATCGGCGTCTTGAAAGTTATTGAAGACGAACAGGTCCCGGTCGATATTATATGCGGCTCCAGTATGGGCGCTATCATCGCGGCACTCTGGGCCGTCGGGAATTCCAGCAGTTCGATCCTGCAGATAACCCGGGAGTTTAAAGAGCCTAAATATATCTGGGAGCTGGTTGATTTTACCTTTCCTTTCCTGGGATTCATTAAAGGAAATAAACTCTATAGTTTTTTGAAGAAATACGTCGGCAATAAGACGTTTCATGATGTGCGTGTTCCTTTAAAGATCGTTGCCAGTGAAATAAAAAGGAAAGAATCGAGGATCTTTGATTCGGGGCTCCTGATCGATGCGCTTATGGCGACCTGCGCTATGCCGGGGGTTTTCGCGCCGTTTCGTTTCCGGGAAGAGCTTTTATTGGACGGAGGGATAACCTGTCCGCTGCCGACGGAGCCTTTGTTTGAGATGGGAGTTAAAAAGATCATCGCGGTCAATGTCACTCCTTCCAAAGAAGATATCCTGCTTCAGTTCCAGAATATGGCGGCGTTGCGGGAAGAACCAATGGACCCGCGGGTGAAAAGAAAATTTTTCAGCCTCAAGTCATTCCTTAAGGAAAAGTTCAAAACCAATATTCTGGATATAATCTTTAGCAGTATCGAGGTCATGCAGTCTGAAGTCGCCAAGAAAGAGGGGCAGCTTGCCGACGTCGTGCTGCATCCTGATATCAGCGGTTTGCATTGGCTGGAGTTCGGTAAGTCGGAGATCTTTGCCGAGCGCGGTGAGCTTGAAGCGAGAAAGCATTTGGATAAAATATGGCAGATGATCAATGAATAGCGCCGATCGGTGCTGCAGAAGGCAGCACACCCCGCGCAATTTCCGATATGCGCGGCGGTGTTATCGGTCAGTCAATCACCGAAAACCGATAAGCAATAACCGATAACCGAAAGAGTATACATTAAAATAGGGAGGAGATATGAAGAGTCTGAAGCAAGGTTATGGAGTCGCGGGTGTATTACTGGTTTTGTGTTTCGCGGGGTGCGCTTCTTTGGGGGAAGGGGTAAAAGGTGTCGCCGGTGTATCGACGAAAATCCTGGTGGACGGAAGAAAAGACGCTTTGTCCAAGACATTCGATTATGATTATACAACGAGCAATGCTAAGGTTTTAGAGGTCTTAGATGAGGTGAAGGCTTATATTTACGCTAAAGACGCTTTTGACCATTTGATCGCGGTCTATGTCTCTGACAAAGATACCACTCCTGTCGGGATATTCCTGAAGGCCATCGACGCGAATAAAACCCAAATTGAGATATCATCTCCCAGCACTTACGCGAAGGAATGGATGGCAGGTAAGATATTTACCGCCTTTGATGAGTCTTTAAAGAATCAGTTGAAGTAACCCGCGGCTGTCATGAAAAAAAGCTGTTCCTATGCCTTAACCGCCCGTCAGGCGAGATCCGTCGATGCCTCTCTGCAGAAAAAGTTCGGGATTTCCGCGCTTGTTTTAATGGAAAACGCTGGCCAGGCGGTCGCCGCAGAGATCATGAATTTGTATCGCGGCGGGAAAATCGCTGTTTTCTGCGGTAAAGGCAATAACGGCGGCGATGGATTTGTCTGCGCGCGGCATTTGCTGGCGGCGGGAATACGATCCGATGTATTCCTCGCAGGTTCTAAAGCGCAGGTGCGCGCCGAGGCGCGCGTCAATCTTGAGATCTTGCTTAAGCTGAAACAAAAAGTCATTGCGTTCACTGAAGAAACCCCGTTCTGCGGCAGCAAAATGAAACACTACGATCTTATCGTCGATGCGTTATTAGGCATCGGCTTATCCGGGAGAGTCAGAGGAATATACGCGGATGTAATATCGTGGATCAATAAGGCGAAAAGTGAGGTTTTATCCGTTGATATCCCTTCAGGCTTAGATGCCACGAAGGGAAGGCCTTTAGGATGCTGCGTAAAGGCGGATAAGACCGTAACCTTTATCGCTTGTAAACGCGGGATGATCCGGGGCGAAGGCAGGCACTATTGCGGTAAAATAGTTGTAAAGGACCTGGGGATCCCCGTATAGGTTTCTTTAATTGGAAAAACCCTTGAAAATAAATATAAAGATAGATATAATTTATTCAAGCTGGGTTGTAACTTTAATGATAGGAAGGCAATGAAGCAAAAGCAAAAAAGAGACTCCTGGGGGTCGAGGGTCGGGATCATTATGGCAGTGGCAGGGTCTGCTATCGGCCTGGGTAATTTTTTACGTTTTCCCGCGAAAGCCGCCTCGAACGGCGGGGGAGCGTTCATGATCCCTTACTTTGTGTCTTTACTCCTCCTGGGTCTGCCGCTCATGTGGATCGAATGGACCTTGGGCCGTTATGGCGGCGGTTTCGGGCATGGCAGCGCTCCGGGGATATTCCACAGCGTTTGGCAAAAGAACCGTTTTATTAAATATTTTGGCGTTATCGGTATCTTCGGGCCGTTAGTCATATTTATCTATTATACCTATATTGAATCCTGGACCTTGGCATATAGTATCTTCGCGTTAATGGGAAAATATTCCCATTTAACTGACCAGGCTTCTATGCGCAGCTTCTTAAGCGGATTTCAGGGGTTAGAAAAAAATCAATTTTTCAGCGGTTTTGGGTATGCCTATACATTTTTTGTAATAACTTTTCTTTTGAATGTTTGGGTTATTTATTACGGGATAAAAGGAGGGATAGAAAAGCTCTGCAAATGGGCAATGCCGCTTTTATTCGTTTTCGGAGCGATACTTTTGGTCCGGGTAATGACTCTCGGCACGCCGGATGCCGCTAAGCCCGACTGGAATATTTCTAACGGCTTCGGGTTCCTGTGGAACCCCGATTTCTCGGCGTTAAAATCGGCAAAAGTCTGGCTTGAAGCGGCAGGGCAAATCTTCTTTACTTTGAGCGTCGGTATCGGGGTCATCCTGACATACGCCAGTTATTTATCCAAGGGGGATGATGTCGTGCTCTCCGGGCTTACCGCTGCCGGTACCAATGAACTGGCTGAAGTTGTTTTAGGCGCCAGTATCATAATCCCCGCGGCATTTGTATTTTTCGGCCCGGTGGATATCCAATCGATCGCCCGGTCAGGGGTCTTTAATCTCGGCTTTGTGACCATGCCGCTTATTCTGAATAAATTACCCTGGCCCGCTGTATTTGCTTTCTTATGGTTTTTCTTATTGTTTTTAGCAGGGATCACTTCCTCGGTTTCACTTGCCCAGCCCGCGGTGGCATTTCTGGAAGACGAATTCGATATTACCAGGAAAAAAGCCGTCTCGATATTCGGCATTGCGGTTTTTATTCTCTGTCAGCCGGCGATCTTCTTTTTAGGCAATGGAGTGGTCGATGAATTGGATTTCTGGGGAGGGACATTCTTCCTGGTAGTATTCGCGACAATAGAAACGATACTCTTTACCTGGGTTTTTGGCGCTGAACATGCATGGGATGAGATACACCGGGGTGCTGATATGCGTGTGCCCCGGATCTATAAATTTATCATTAAATATATTACGCCGCTTTTTTTATTCTGTATATTAGGGATGTGGTTTTGGCAGGAGTGGCTGCCGATCATATTCATGAAAAACGTTTCCGCGGCGGATCAGCCCTATGTTTTAGCCACGCGGATCGGATTGCTTGTTATATTCTTTGTTTTGGCGGTTTTAGTTAAGATCGCCTGGAGAAAAAAGAAAGCACAGATGGAGAATTTAAGATGAAGATCGGGGGCTGGATATTTTTAATTCTTTCCTGGGGTATGATCATCTCTTTGAGTATTATTTGTTTTATGAAAGTGTTCTCAAAAAAGGAGCTCAAATGAAGAAAATAGCTGCTTTTTATGTTCTGATCTCGTTTTTATTTGTGTCGATGACAGGATGCGCGCCGTTAATTGTGGGGGCGGTGGTGGGAGGGGTGGGCGGATACGCGATCAGTAAGGATACGATGCAGGGTGAAAGCGACACTGCGTATGATACGCTCTGGGACGCGGCAGCGCGTATCGGCAGGATCCGTGGCAAGCTTAAGAGCGAAGATATGACCCGCGGGGTCATTGAGTTGGAAGCTGATGCAAGCCGGGTCAAAATACAACTGGTGAGGCTGACGCGCGCGACCACGCGGCTTAAGGTCTCGGCGCGTAAATATTACATGCCTAATCTCAAACTTGCCCAGGATATATTCATGAAGATCATGGAGGAAGTCAAGTGATCCCTTGAAATGCCTCGTTTTTAAGCCTCGGTAAGTAAAAAATTATTTTCCTTTTCTTTTTGCTAATTTTATGTAAAATATGTTATACTATTTTATCTGAATAACAGGACATTTCATTATTTTAGGTTTAACCATAGATTATAGAGGTTTATAGCCGAGGTAGCTCAGTGGTAGAGCGCGGCCCTGAAAAGGCCGGCGTGGGGGGTCCGATTCCCTCCCTCGGCATATTGTTTAAAAAGGAAGAACGAGAGTTCTTCCTTTTTATTTATAAGGCCAGTACTCCATAGTCCATGGTTGCCAACCTCAGTTTTAACTATGGACTATGGGCTATCGACTATTGACCCGTTAGTTCTTAATTGAACCATGATTTTATGGCCCTCTTGCGGTCAGGTGGAAGAAAGTCGAAATAAAGTAGTTTATTGCAATTGACAGGCATCTCGATGAGAGCTACAATAATAAAAGTTGTTGTTTGATCGGCAAGCGCCTGGTTGAAATACCGGGTATTTTAATGAATAACAAAATATATAATAAAAAGCAGAAATGCGGGTTTGTTGATAACTAAGAGGTTCGGGGATATAACTTTTCCCGAAGGGTAGTTGAATGGTCGGGCCGCCATTCTGCTTTTAAAAGTAGAATGGCGGTTTTTTTGTGGAGGCAGGGCTATGGAACAAATCCAAGTTATTGTTGCTGAAAGGTTTTATAAAATAATTCTGCCGGTTTCTGCTTTTCTGGGGTCGATTGTTGCCGGCTATCTGATACGTATGGTGCTTTTTAGGCGGTTAATGCAGTGGTCAAAAAATACAAAAAACCGAATTGACGATATTATCGTTTCCGGTATCCGGGGGCCTTTTATTATCTGGTTTGTCATGCTTGGTATTTATTTAGGGTTAGAATTGTCGGAATTACCGCAAAGTGTTGTCCATTTCTTTGATAAGTTGCTGCTTGTCCTGGGTATCCTTTCGGTGACGCTTGTTTTAGCCAATATTACCGGTAAATTGATCGTGGTTTATTCTGCCAGAATTGAATCTGCTTTGCCGGTCACTTCTTTGACCCGTAATATAGCCCGGATCATCATTTTGATGATAGGGGCTTTGGTCATCTTGAACAGTTTTGGTATTTCAATTGCCCCTATTCTTGCTACACTCGGTGTTGGAGGCTTGGCAGTGGCTTTGGCGCTGCAGGATACTCTCTCAAATCTTTTTTCAGGGTTTCATATTATTGTTGCTAAACAGGTAAAGATCGGCGATTACATTAAATTAGATTCGGGGGAAGAGGGCTATGTTACCGATATTAATTGGCGCTCTACCAAAATAAAAATGCTCCCGAATAATGTCGTCCTTGTCCCGAATGAAAGATTGACCAAGGCGATCGTCACGAATTATTACCTGCCGGATAAAGAAATGGCGGTATTGGTCAATCTGGGCGTTCATTATAAGAGCGACCTTGCGAGAGTAGAGAAAATAACTGTCGCGGTGGCGCGAGAAACGATGCGTGAAGTCCCGGGAGGCGTGCCGGAGTTCGAGCCGTTTATACGATACGGCGGTTTCGGCGATTCCAGTATTAATTTGACCGTTATTTTAAGGGGAAAAGAATTTGTCGATCAGTATTTGATCAAACACGAGTTCGTCAAGCGCTTGCACGCGCGTTACGCGAAAGAAAATATTGTGATCCCTTATCCGATCAGGGCTGTCAATTATGAGCAGGAAAAATGATTTTTTCCTGTCGGCGTTCAGAGGGGTGTTTTTGAGCTGATATCCGTATCATTCATCTAAAAAAGGAGAGAGTGTTAATGAAGCGTATCTTGATATTTATTCTACCTATATTGATTATTGTTTCGATCGGAATAACGATTTCCGGGGTCATGCAGGTCAGGTTCACGCAGGATAAGCTGATGGATGACCTTAAACGCAAGGCTAAAACCGTTAATGAAAGCCTGGAGATGGCCGCGCGGTATAGTATTATAAACAAAGACGAGCACCTGGCGCGCCGGCTTGTAGAAAGTTTTCAGAAGCGGGAGCGGTTGCAGGGATGCGTTATTTATGGTAATACGGGCGATGTTTTAGCGATAACCCAGCGGATCGCCGACTGGAGGCAAAAAGAAAAACCGTATTTAAATGAGATCATAAATACAAAGCGTCCCCGGGGCGCGTTGGAGAAGTTCAAGGAATATTCCGTATATAGTTATATCCTTCCCGTCCTTGATGACGACGATAATGTTTTGGGCTTAGTTGAGGTCATTTATGATACGTCGTATCTGTTCACGACATTAGCTGAACTTTGGAAAAAGATCAGTGTGACGTTGATCATCCTGGTAGCTTTGATAACATTAGCCGCGTTCCTGATCCAAAGGCAGATATTCATTATGCCGGTCCGCCGGCTGACCCAGTGGTTCGCTTATTTCCAGCGCGGGGAGATCGACAAGCTGCGGCCGTTCGCGGCGGAAAAGGGGGAGTTCGGAAAGCTTGTCAGTGAGGTTGAACAAGTCGCTTTAAGCTTGCGCGTTGCCCGCAAGGTGGTCTCTGATGAGGCTGGCGCGCGCATTCAAAAAGAGGACACCTGGACTGAGAGTAAGCTGCGCGACCTTGTCCATGCGAAATTGGGCGAAAACACCTTTTTTGTGGTGACGAACCGGGAACCGTATATGCATGTTATCGACGAGGTTACCGGAAAGCCTAAATGTATCCGGCCCGCAAGCGGCGTTGTTACCGCTATCGACCCGATCCTGCGCGCCTGCGGAGGGACCTGGATCGCCCATGGCGCGGCGAATGCCGATAGGGCCTTTGTAAATTCCAAGAATAAGCTGGGTGTGCCGCCGGAAGATAACCGGTATATACTTAAAAGGGTTTGGTTGACCAAGAAAGAGGAAGAAGGCTATTATTACGGTTTTGCAAATGAGGGGCTTTGGCCGCTCTGTCATGTGACGCATACGCGCCCTATTTTCCGGCAGAGCGATTGGGAAATGTATAAGGCGGTAAACCAGAAGTTCGCGGAGAATATCCTTGAGGAGCTGCCGGCAAAGAACCCTTTTGTGTTTATTCAGGATTACCATTTTACCCTGCTTCCCAAGATGATAAAAGAAAGGCGCCCGGACGCTACCGTAGCCCTCTTTTGGCATATTCCCTGGCCTAACCCGGAAGTCTTTTCCATCTGCCCGTACCAGCAGGAAATATTGGACGGAATGCTTGGCTGCGACCTGATCGGCTTTCATGTTCAATTCCAATGCAATAACTTTCTTGATACCGCCAACAGGCTCATTGAATGCCGCGTTGATACGGAGAAATTCAGCGTCGTGCGTAACACAAAAGAAACTGTTATCAGGGCATTCCCGATCAGTGTCGACGGCTATATTTCCGGCCGAATCCCCGCTTCTCAAGAGAAGCAGGTAGAATTGATCAAGGAGGAGTATAACCTTCGGGGAAAGATCGTCGGTGTCGGCGTGGAAAGGATCGATTATACCAAAGGGATCATTGAGCGTATCCTGGCCATAGACCGCTTCCTGGAAAAATACCCTGAGTATAAGAATAAGTTTGTTTTTATACAGCTGGCCGCTCCCAGCCGCACCCATATTAAACGTTACCATGAATTAATGGGGGAAATAGATGAGTTGATAGAGAAGAAGAACTGGAAATATTCCGACGGAGACTGGAAGCCGATCATTTATTTGAAAAGGTATTTTTCCCAGGAAGAAATACACCCGTATTATCAGCTGGCTGATTTTTGTATCGTCAGTTCTCTCCATGACGGGATGAACCTGGTGGCGAAAGAATATGTCGCATCGCGGGCCGATTCAAGCGGGGCGTTGATATTGAGTAAATTTACCGGGGCTTCCCGGGAATTGACGGATGCGACCTTGATCAACCCGTATTCCATAGAGGAATTCGCCGATGCCATCAAGTTTACCATTGAAATGCCCGCTGATGAAAAGAAAAGGCGGATGGAAGAGATGCGCCGCGTCGTTTCGGATAACAATATTTATAAATGGGCGGGGAATATTATTACGGAGCTTACCTCGCTTAAGAAACCATAGATCCCGGGCCGGCAGATGAAATACATTTTAAATGAATTGGGCGCGCTTAAAAAGGCGCTGGAGGGAAAACGCGTGTATTTGTTCCTTGATTATGACGGTACGCTTGCCCCTATCGCGGAAAAGCCCGCGAAGGCATCCCTCTCCCGAAAAACCGTGAGCGTACTTGAGGCGTTAGCAAAAAACCGGGATTTTCAGGTCGCCGTTATCAGCGGAAGGGCCCTGAAAGATATAAAAGAGCGCTTAGGGCTGCGTAATATTTTTTATTCCGGTAATCATGGTTTGGAGATCCAGGGGCCGGGTTTGCGCTTTCGTGTGCCTGTGACGCTTCGGTATAAGAAAATATTGGAGCAGATAAAAAATGATTTGCGTCTCAATCTCTCCCGTATACCGGGTGTTTTACTTGAGGATAAAGGCTTATCGCTCTCTTTACATTTTCGCCGGGTGTCCGTAGCTAATACCCCGGCGGTCAAAACGGCTTTTCATGAAACGGTTAAGCTTTATATCGCGCGTCATCAAGTAAAGGTCAGGGAAGGCAAAAGAGTGCTGGAGGTCCTGCCTCCTTTGGAATGGGATAAGGGTAAAGCTGTTTTATGGCTCCTCGGGAAGGCGCGGCGGCAGCTTCTTAAAAAGCAGAATGGTATTGTCCCGGTCTATATCGGAGATGACCTGACCGATGAAGACGCGTTTAAGGCTTTGGGGTCGCGGGGAGTGACTGTTTTCGCCGGAGGCGTGAGGCGTTCGCGCGCTCGTTATTATGTTAAAGGCCCTGTTGAAGTAACCAGGCTGCTCGGTAGATTAGCTGTTCTACAAAGGGGAAGAGATCATGGAAGCATTACAAAAGGCTAAAGAACCGTTCAGGTTCTCTACGCGGCTGCATTTGACCGAATTGACCGGCCTGCGCGCCACTACCTTGGGACAGTTGTGCGGGCTTTTAAAAAAAGTCCCTGATGCCTGTATTTATCATCATACCCATCGTTTTCTGCAGCAGCATCAATATCTTTCTCCTGAACCGCCGAATGATTTCGCGTATTGGGTGACTGAGGCTATCGGAGAAGATGAGCTGGGAGAGCAGCTTTCCAGCATAGATACGATCCAGTATTCGACTATCCGCGGCCTCAGGGAGGCGTTCGTCTCAATGATCGAAGGGTATCTCAACGCGCATTCTTTAGCAAGCCTGCGCTTTTGCCGTGAAGGCGAAGAGTTTCATTTCATGAAGTCGGTAAGTTTTATTCTGCCTACCCCATATTTAGCGCATGATTTAAAGGAATTTATCAGCGTATTAGAGCACATTACCATTGATTCCATTTATTTCCATATTTTCGAGGCCCGCTTAAGGCTGGAGAAAAAGACCAATGATTTTTCGCATTGGATCGAGACGTCCCTGGGCGATAAGCCGTTGGCGGATGAGATCGCTAAACTTGACCCCTATACGTATACGCTCGATGAGCTGCGTAAAACCGTCATCAAGATCATGGAAGAAGAGGTGTTTGGTTGATATGGTGAAAATCGAGGATTATGCTCCTATTGTGGGTCAGTCGGTTATTGATGATCTGAGGCTGTTGGCTGATAAATTAAAAGGAAAGCTCGTGCAGCATGTTAATTCTACCGCCGTAGGCGGGGGAGTAGCTGAAATATTAAGCAGAATGGTCCCCCTGTTGACGGAGCTGGGGGTTATGACCCGCTGGGACGTGATAAAGGGCGGAGAACAATTCTTTGAAGTGACCAAGAAGTTCCATAACGCGTTGCATGGCAAGCCCGAAGAGCTCACGCAGCAGGAGTTCGATATTTTTTTAGATACAAGCCAAAAGAATATTGAGGAGCTCGATACCTGCGGAGATATCGTTTTTATCCATGACCCTCAACCGATAGCCCTTATCAAGAAGCGCGCGGGTAATAAATGGCTTTGGCGCTGCCATATAGATGTTTCCAATCCGGATGAGCGTGTCTGGAAATTTTTGATGGATTTTATCACTCTGTATGATTCGACGGTGTTTTCGGCGCCTTCGTTTTCGCGCCGCCTGCCGGTACGCCAATTCCTGATCCCTCCTTCAATTGACCCGCTCAGCGATAAGAATAAGGAGCTGCCTCCTGAAACCATTGACGCGGTGCTGCGGAAATACAATATTCAGAAAGATAAGCCTATTGTTACGCAGATCTCCCGGTTTGACCGCCTGAAGGACCCGCTTGGGGTCATCGACGCGTATCTCTTGGTCAAGAAATACATCGATTGTCAGCTTATTTTAGCAGGGGGAGGCGCTACTGACGATCCGGAAGGCTTGAAAGTCCTGGATGAAGTAAGGCTTAAGGCGAAGCAGGATAAGGATATCCATATATTATTATTGCCGCAAAACGATATTGAGGTCAATGCCTTGCAAAGGGCTTCAACGGTGCTCATCCAGAAGTCTTTGAAAGAAGGCTTTGGCTTGACGGTTTCGGAAGCTTTATGGAAAGCAAAGCCGATCGTTGCTTCCAATGTCGGGGGGATCCCGTTACAGGTCAAACACAAATATTCCGGCTTGTTGTGCCATTCAGTAGAAGGCGCTGCTTTTGCGATCAAGCAGCTTTTGAATAATCCGGCTTACGCCGAAAAGCTCGGTAAGAACGGCAGGGAGCATATCCGCAATAATTTTCTGATCACGCGCCATATCAAGGATTATTTATTGCTTTTTCTGTCGTTGTTTCATAAAGAAGACGTTGTTTATTTATAAAAAGGAAGAATGCCATGAGTGAAAATGAACTATCCCGCGATGAAATGTTGAATAGCCCTGAATTCCTGAGGTCGATCATAGACAGCTTGCCGGGTGTCGCTTATGTTATCAATGATAAGGCCGGGTTCCTGTGGGTTAATAAGAAGTTCAGCGAGGTTACGGGGTATGGTTTCCAGGAATTAATCGATAGGGGGCCGCTCGCTCTTTTTTACGGTGAAGAAAAACAAAGAGTAGCCGCAAGGATTAAAGATGTTTTTTTACACGGGCATTCGGATGTTGAAGCGTATATGTCCGCTAAAGACGGGGCTACAACGGCGTATTATTTTACCGGGTTACGCACTGAAATAGGCGGCACGCCTTTTCTGGTAGGGATGGGCATTGATATAACCGAGCGCAAGAAGTTTGAATTAGAGCTTAAGGGTAAGACCGTATTCCTGGAAGCTCAGGTAGAAGCAACTATTGACGGAGTATTGGTTGTCGATAGCCAAGGACAGAGGATCTTGAGTAATCAGCAGTTGTATAAAATGTGGAAAGTCCCGCAGCATATCATTGACGAAAAGAATGACGAAGTACTTCTGCAATACGTAGTCAGTAAGGCCAAATACCCCCGGCAATTCATTGATAAGGTCAGGTATCTTTATTCGCATCAGGAGGAAACAAGCCGTGATGAGATCGAGTTCCTTGACGGGACCGTTTTTGACAGGTATTCCTCCCCGGTCATCGACAAGAGTGGGAATTACCTGGGAAGGATATGGATGTTTCGTGATATTACTGAGCGCAAGCAGAGGGAGGAAGAAATTAATAATTCTCAAAAATTGTTGCAGAGAATAATCAATCTTCTTCCGATAAGGGTATTCTGGAAAGATAGGAATTTAAAGTATCTTGGTTGTAACGAGATCTTTGCTAAAGATGCGGGCAAAAATAGCTCCGAAGACCTGATCGGCAAGAATGATTCCCAGATGGGATGGTCGGAGCAGGCTGAAATTTATCAAGCTGATGACCTGAAAGTCATGAAGTCGGGAAAAGCAAAGCTAAACTTTGAAGAACCTCAAACTACGCCCGGCGGAGGTAAGATCTGGCTTAAAACAAGTAAAGTGCCTCTCATCGATTCGCAGGGAAAAGAGATCGGCGTTCTCGGAACTTATGAGGATATCACTGAACGTAAGCAGAAAGAATCCGACATGCAGCAGAAGGTCAATGAATTGGAGATGTTCAATAAGATCACCGTGGAACGGGAGATCCGGATGATCGAATTGAAAAAAAGGATCCTTGAGTTGGAAGCGCAGCTTCACGCAAAACAGGAATGATCAAACCGCTTTATCAGCCCCTCTCAGCCCTTAACGGCGCTTTCCCCTGCGCAGCGTAAAAAATAAAATATTGTCGAGGATGGTAAAAAAATAAAACCGCCGGCTTTTTTAGAAAACCGGCGGTTTGCTTTTTGCGTTTGAAGGGAAGTTATAATTTACTGACGTTTGTTGCCTGGTCGCCTTTAGGGCCCTGGGTTACGTCGAATTCGACGTCCTGGCCTTCCTCTAAAGTCTTATAACCATCACCTTTGATCGCGGTATGGTGTACGAAGATATCTTTCCCATCGTCACTTTTGATAAAACCATAGCCTTTTTGATTGCTGAACCACTTTACTTTTCCTTTTGCCATGTGTTACTTTTCACCTCCCCCATTAAGGTTATCCACCAGAACGTTACTTCAATTCTGCGAAGCAAAACCAAGCAACTCTTGGCAGAATGAACCGGGCGCGTTCAAATACGGCGCCTGCAGGTTCAATAAACAAAAAAACCGTAAAGCTTGTTTTTATCATCTTGCTTTACGGTTTTACGATAATCCCGGTCCAAAATCTTTCCACTCCTTGCATGTTATTTACAGAAGTAACTATAGCAGATTTGCGGTTTTTGTCAATACTTTTTTTACGTTTTCTCGCGAAGATGCCTATTTTAATTTGCAGTTCATTTTATTTTTGTTATAATGATACGCAAAGGAGATTGATATGATCGAACGCTACAGCCTTGCGGAAATGGAGGCGCTTTGGAAAGATGATTTTAAATTCAAGACCATGCTCGCGATCGAGATCGCGGTTTGCGAAGCGCAGGCCCGCGATAAATTGATCCCTCATGCGGCAGTCGCGCGCATCAGAAGAAAAGCAAAGTGTAACGTCGCGGCGATAAAGAAGATAGAAGAAAAGACCAATCATGATATTGTGGCGTTCGTAACGAATGTCGCCGGTTATATCGGCGCCGACGCTAAATACCTGCATATAGGGTTGACTTCGTCAGACCTTTTGGATACGACGCTGGGTGTGCAGCTTAAAGAGGCGACCGGCATTTTGATCGGTGACGTCGAGGCTTTGCTCAAAGTTCTGGCGCGCCGGGCTAAGCAGTATAAAGATACGGTTTGCATCGGCCGCACTCATGGGATCCACGCCGAACCGATGACCTTTGGGCTAAAATTAGCGCTTTGGTATGACGAGATGTCCCGTAACCTGGAGCGTCTGCGGCAGGCCCGGGAAGCGGTCCGGGTGGGGAAAGTCTCCGGGGCAGTAGGCACGTATTCCAATATTAATCCTGATGTGGAAGGCTATGTGTGCGCTCAGCTCGGGCTTAAACCGGCTAAGATCTCCACTCAGATAGTGCAGCGGGATATCCACGCGCACTATCTGTCCACGCTGGCGGTGATAGGGGCGTCTCTGGAAAAGTTTGCCACGGAGATAAGGCATCTGCAGAAAACCGAGGTCTTAGAGGTTGAAGAACCGTTCGGCAAGGGCCAAAAAGGTTCTTCAGCCATGCCGCATAAGCGTAACCCGGTGATCTGCGAACGTATCTGCGGCTTAAGCCGGATCCTGCGGGCGAACGCCTTGGTAGGATTGGAAAACGTCGCTCTCTGGCATGAGCGTGATATAAGCCACTCTTCCGCGGAGCGGGTGATCTTTCCGGATTCTACCATTGCTTTGGATTATATGCTGCAGAAATTCATTGCGGTTGTCGAGGGATTGCAGGTTTACCCGGCAAACATGATGGCTAACCTGGTTAAAACCAAAGGACTTATATTCTCTCAGGCGGTACTCCTGGCGCTCATGGAGAAAGGTTTGAGCAGGCCCCGCGCCTATGACCTGGTGCAGCGCTGCGCGATGGATACCTGGCTTAAAGGGAGCGCCTTCCGCGATAATCTTTTAAATGACAAAGAAGTAGCGAAATATATAAAGAAAGAAGCATTGGATAAGATCTTCGATCTGAACTATTACCTGCGTAATGTGGATAGGATCTATAGAAATGTTGGTTTGTAATAAGTAACGGCCTTCCTTTTCTGTTTGGAGTTTTTTCATGTCATGGAAAATTGAGATCAAAGATAAACCCGGGATATTCGATGCGGTCGGACAGGGCATTGAAAAGGATATCCTGGATTTAGGGATCAACGGCGTAAATCAAGTCCGCTTCAGCCTTATCTATATGCTTGACGGCGATTTTACCCCTCAGGCGGTAAATAAGATATGCGAAGCGTTGCTCGTTGACAGCGTGGTCCAGGAATATTCTATTAATCAGCGATATCGCGGGAGTTCCCCGGGTGAATCTGTGGTTGAGGTCGCCTATAATGCCGGGGTAATGGACCCTTCCGAGGAGTCTATCCTTAAGGGGATCAGGGATCTGGGTATCGCCGGCGCCCGGTCGGTAAAGACGGTGAAGAAATACGTGATCAAGGGGCACTTGAGCGGCGCGCAATTGAAGATGTGCGCGGATAAGCTGTTGTATAATAAACTGATCCAGCATGTCGTTGATGAGTCGTCTGCGCATGCGCTGGAAGCCTCGGCGGGTATTCCCGATTACCGGTTCAAATTAATTAACGTCGGTTTATTGGAAACCGCCGACCGCGCGTTGCAGCAGTTGAGTAAAAAGGGGCAGTTATTCCTTAATCTCGTTGAAATGCGTTCGATCAAGGGTTATTTTAAGAAGTTAAAACGCGATCCCACCGATTGCGAGTTGGAGACTATAGCCCAGACCTGGTCGGAACATTGCTGGCACAAGACTTTTCGCGGGAATATCAGGTATGAAGAACGCCTGGCGCAGGGAGGTCTCCATAAACCGCTCACCGTAGGTCGTAAGCCTAAGGTCATTCATAATCTTTTGAAAGCCACCATCATGAAAGCGACGACTGATTTGAACAAATCATGGTGCGTCTCGGTATTTAAGGATAACTCCGGGGTCATTCGCTTTGATGATAAATATAATATTTGTTTTAAGGTTGAAACGCATAATCATCCTTCAGCGTTAGAACCGTTTGGCGGCGCCAATACCGGTGTCGGAGGCGTCATCCGGGACCCCCTGGGCACCGGTTTAGGGGCCAAGCCGATATTAAATACCGATGTCTTTTGTTTTGCTCCGCCGGAATTCCCTTTCGCGGATGTCCCTCAGGGTTCTCTTCATCCGAAACGGGTCATGAAGGGAGTTGTCTCCGGAGTCAGGGATTACGGCAATAAGATCGGTATCCCGACCGTCAACGGCGCGATATTGTTCCATCCGCGTTTTGTGGGGAATCCGCTGGTATATTGCGGGACGGTGGGGATCATGCCGAAAGACAAATCGTTTAAGCGCGTGCGTAAAGGCGATCTTGTCGTGGTGGTCGGAGGAAGGACCGGCAGGGACGGTATTCACGGGGCGACTTTTTCTTCGGGGGAACTCACCCATGAGTCGGAGACGATCTCCAGCGGCGCGGTGCAGATCGGCAATCCCATACAAGAAAAGAAAATGGTCGATACCATCCTGCAGGCGCGCGATAAGAATTTATATAATGCCATTACTGATTGCGGCGCCGGAGGCCTGTCAAGCGCTGTCGGGGAGATGGGCGAGGAATTGGGCGCGAGGGTGCATCTTGACCGGGTCCCTTTAAAATATAAAGGGTTATCCTACATGGAGATCTGGATATCGGAATCGCAGGAGCGTATGGTCCTGTCGGTGCCTCCCGAGAAGATCGACGCGCTGCAGGCGGTCTTTAGCAGCGAGAATGTCGAAGCGACGGTCATCGGTGAATTTCCCGGGACAGGAAAGCTTGAGTTGTATTATAAAAATAATCTGGTCTGTGACCTGGATATGGAGTTTTTGCATAAAGGCATCCCTAAAATAGAAAAGAAGGCGGTTTATACGGCGCTCAGGCAAAAAGAGCCCAAGCTTCCCCGGGAGAAAGACCTTGCCAGGTATTTAATGAAGCTGCTTTCGCATTACGATATCTGTTCGAAAGAATGGGTCATTCGTCAATATGACCATGAGGTCCAGGGCGGGAGTGTCCTGAAGCCTCTTGCCGGCATAGTCAATGACGGGCCGTCGGACGCGGCGGTGGTGCGGCCGTTGTTGGATTCCTCGCGCGGTATTATTGTCTCTAACGGCATAAATTTCCGCTTCGGGCTTATCGACCCGTATTGGATGGCTGCTTCGTGTATTGATGAAGCGCTGCGCCAGGTCATTGCCGTCGGAGGTTCATTGAAAGAAGTAGCGATACTGGATAATTTCTGCTGGGGGAATCCCGATAAACCCGACCGTTTGGGAGGGTTGGTCAGGGCGGCCTACGGCTGTTATGATATTGCCAAAGCTTATGGCGTTCCCTTTATTTCGGGCAAAGACAGCTTTTATAATGAATATACGGTCCAGAAGAAATCGATCGCTATTCCCGGCACGCTCTTAATTTCCGCGATCTCGGTCATGGATGATGTTGAGAAGACCGTATCTATGTTCGCTAAAGAGCCGGGCGACCTGGTTTATATCGTGGGAGAGACCCGCGATGAACTGGGTGGTTCACACTATTTTGACTTGTTCGGTTCGCTCGGTAACGCGGTGCCCCGGGTTTTTCCCCGCCAGGCGTTGAATTCATTCAACGCTTTGAGCAGGGCGTCTCAGGCGGGATTGATCAAGGCCATGCATGATTGTTCTGACGGCGGACTGGGGGTTGCTGCCGCGGAAATGGCTTTTTCCGGCGGATTAGGGATGGAATTGTTTTTAGCCGAGGTGCCGTATAAAACACAAACCGGCAGCGAAAAGAATGATTTTATATTATTTTCTGAATCAAATTCCCGGTTTATCGTTACGGTCAGCCGGCATAAGCAAAAAGATTTTGAGCGTTTACTCAAAGGTGTGCGCTTTGGTTTGATCGGATGCGTTTCAAGCGGCAATGATTTTAAGGTCCACGGTGTCGACGGCGACGTTTGCCTTGAGGCCGATATTTATCAATTAAAAGAAGCCTGGCAGAAACCGTTGCGGTGGTAGCGGTTCGACGCGCTCACCGCAGGCGGTTCGACGCGCTCACCGCAGGCGGTTCGACGCGCTCGCCTGCGGGCTCGCTTGCTCACCGCAGGCTTACCGAGCGCCCCGAAGTTTGCGCGGAGGCGGATGTAAGATGAGCCTTATGAATGCGAAAGGAAAACGCGATGTTGAAGGTTAAGAATCTGAAACAGGATTTTACGAGCGAAGACCCCTGGAGGATATTCCGGATCATCGCTGAGTTTGTCGAAGGCTTTGAAGTGCTTTCGAGCGTCGGCAAAGCGGTGACCATTTTTGGCTCCAGCCGCATGAAGCCGGATAATAAATATTACGCGTTGACCGAGGAGACCGCCTATCGTTTGGCGAAAGAAGGTTACGCTATTATTACCGGCAGCGGCCCGGGTATTATGGAAGCCGGAAATAAGGGCGCGCGGCGCGCCGGGGGCCACTCGATCGGATTAAATATTCAGATCCCCTCTGAGCAGCGCGCGAATCCCTATGTGGATACCTTGCTTGATTTCCGTTATTTCTTCATCCGAAAGGTCATGTTTGTTAAATATGCCAAGGCTTTTGTGATCATGCCGGGCGGCTACGGGACATTGGATGAATTTACCGAGGCGATCAATCTTATTCAAACCCAAAGGATCTGCCGTTTTCCGGTCGTGCTTTTCGGCAGCCGGTATTGGAAAGGCATGCTTGAATGGCTGCATGAGACGGTCTTGGAAAGCGGCTGTATCAGCAAGGATGACCTTAAGATCTTTGAGATCGCCGATACCCCTCAGGATGTGGTTAAAATAATCAAGAAGTTCTATAAACGGTAGGCTTTTTGCGATGCCGTCTTTTATATGAAAAAACCGAAAATATGTATATTAAGGACAGCCGGGACTAACTGCGATAAAGAAACTTCCTTCGCGTTCTCCCTGGCAGGCGGGGATCCGGAATCCGTTCATATCAATCAGTTCATCGACGGGACTTGCCTTCTGGATAAATACAGTATTTTAGCTTTTTCGGGAGGATTTTCTTACGGCGATGATGTCGCCGCGGGCAAGATCCTGGCGAATGAGCTTAAGTTCAAGTTAATGAGCAGCGTTGAGCGTTTTATTAAACAAGGAAAGCTTATTATCGGGATCTGTAACGGCTTTCAGATCCTGGTTAAGAGCGGATTATTGCCGGGCAATGACAGTTTCAGCCAGGAAGCCAGCCTTATCATAAACGATTCAGGGAAATTCGAGGCGAGGTGGGTGTATTTGAAAAACCAAAAGTCAGAAGTCAAAAGTCAAAAGTGCGTGTGGACCAAAGATATCCCTGAGGTAATATCTTTACCGGTAGCGCACGGGGAAGGTAAATTCGTGGTACAGAATGATTCGGTGATGGAGCGCCTGCGCGAGAACGGTCAGATCGTTTTTCACTATTGCAGCGCTCAGGGCGAGCCGGGAGGGTATCCTGATAACCCCAATGGCTCACAGGAGAATATCGCGGGTATCTCTGATGAGACAGGAAGGATATTGGGGCTTATGCCGCACCCTGAACGCCATATCGATTTTTTGCAGCATCCCCGGCATCGGCGCGGCCCTGCCGGTGAGGGAGACGGTTTTTTTATTTTTAAGAATGGAGTAGACTATGCGCGAAAGCACTTATAACGACGAACCTAAAGAATATTGCGGTTTATTCGGCATAATGAAAAATAAACACGCCAGCTGGCTTACGTATCTGGGGCTCTATGCCTTGCAGCATCGCGGGCAGGAGGCATGCGGTATTGTCGTTAACAATAAAGGAAAACTCTCTATTCATAAAGAGATGGGGCTGGTCAGCGACGTTTTCAATGAACAGGTCTTAAGTAAGCTTAAAGGCGATATGGCTGTGGGGCATGTGCGGTATTCGACGACGGGATCGAGTGTTTTAAAGAACGCTCAGCCGCTATTGATCGATTATGCCAAAGGTTCGATCTGTATCGCTCATAACGGGAACCTGGTGAATTCCCTGGAACTCCGGCAGCTCCTGGAGCAAAGAGGTTCAATATTCCAGACGACCACCGATTCGGAGATCATTATTCATTTGATGGCGCGCGCCCGGTCCAGCGGCCTCCAGGAAAGCCTGATCTACGCGTTAAAAAGGGTCAGCGGCGCGTATTCTCTTTTAATGATGACTTCCGATACCTTGATCGGCGCCCGGGATCCTCATGGCTTTCGCCCTCTCTGCCTGGGGAAGGTGAATAATTCCTGGTGCCTGGCGTCTGAAACCTGCGCTTTTGACCTGATAGGCGCGAAATATATACGTGAAGTTGAGCCGGGAGAGATCGTTTTTATCCGTAACGACGGTATTAAATCGATAAAACCAAAAGAACTGCAGACAAGGAATAATTTTTCACACTGTACCTTTGAACACGTCTATTTCGCGCGGCCCGACTCGGTCATCTTCGGGGAAACCGTGCATTTGGTCAGGCGCAAGCTGGGAGAGCAGCTCGCGCGGGAGCATCCGGCGCAGGCTGATTTTGTCGTCCCGGTGCCTGATTCAGGATTTTCCGCGGCAATGGGGTATTCGGAGGAATCGGGGATCCCCCTGGAGTTAGGTATCATCCGCAATCATTATGTCGGCAGGACATTTATTCAGCCGGCACAGGATTCCCGGGACCTGGGCGTACGGGTCAAATTCAATATTTTAAAGGATGTTTTAAGGAAAAAGCGCATTGTGGTCGTCGATGATTCGATCGTCCGGGGTACGACTTCCAAGATACGTGTGCGGAATTTACGCAAAGCCGGGGTTAAGGAAGTCCACTTGAGGATATCCTGCCCGCCGCATCGTTTTCCTTGTTACTACGGCATAGACTTTCATCTCTCGTCGGAACTCATTGCCAACCGGTATGAGTCGATCGAGAAGGTGCGTCAATACTTAGAGGTTGATAGCCTGGGGTATTTAAGCCTGGACGGTATGCTGGGAAGTTTAAAAGACGGCCGGAAGCATTATTGTACTGCCTGCTGGAGCGGGAAATATCCCCTCATGGCGGAGAAAAAACACGGAAAATTCTCTTTAGAGAGGCGTTGCTGCGGGCAAGGAGAGATCATTTATGGGAAAACTAACTTATAAGTCCTCCGGAGTAGACATCCATGCTATGGATGCTTTTAAGGGGCAGATAAAGCCGTTGTTACGAAGATCATTCAGGCCGGAAGTCTTAAAAGACATCGGCGGCTTCGGCAGTTTTTTCAGGTTCCCGAAAGGAAAATTCCGCGACCCGGTGCTGGTTTCTTCAGCTGACGGAGTGGGAACGAAATTAAAGATCGCTATCCTCGCCGATAAGCACGATACCGTCGGTATTGACGCGGTGGGAATGAATGTCAATGATATTTTGTGCGCCGGAGCTGAACCCTTGTTCTTCCTGGATTATGTCGCTTTCAGCTCGGTGGATGAGGGGGTCCTTTCCCATATCATCAAAGGTATTAATGACGGGTGTGTGCAGTCGGGATGCTCTTTGATCGGCGGTGAGACCGCTCAAATGCCGGGCATGTATGCCAAGGGAGAATATGATATTGCCGGGTTTTGTGTCGGAGCAGTTGACCGTAAAGATATTATTGACGGTTCCCGGATCGCCGCGGGGGACGCGGTGATAGGGTTGGAATCCAGCGGTTTACACTCCAACGGTTTTTCGTTGGTGCGCCAAGTCCTGTCGGTCAATGAATTAAAACGGATGAGTAAGGAATTGCTTAAACCGACGCGGATCTATGTAAAGCCGGTGCTTGCATTACTCTCTGGCCCCCGTTCAAAGTCAGGCCTTGCTATTAAAGGCATTTCTCATATAACCGGGGGCGCTTTTTACGATAAGATATCGCGTATTTTGCCGGACAATGTCGATGTGCGGATCAATAAGGGGGCATGGACGATCCCGGAAATATTCCGTTTGATACAGAACAAAGGTTCTATTGACGATAAAGAAATGTTCCACACGTTAAATATGGGTATTGGAATGGTGTTGATCGTAAGGCCGCCGGCGGTTGGGCCGGTCCGGGCGGCGTTAGCTCAATCAAAAGTAAAGTCCTGGGTCATTGGAGAGGTAGTCAAGGGAAGAAAACAGGTTGAGGTCGTTTAACCAATGCAGTGGGAGTAAATACGAAGGAGGAGAGTTATGGGGCTTTATTATGGAGTAATAATCGCGGCAGTTGTTATTTTCTTGATGGGGATCCGCATTGTCAGGCCTACACATCGCGGTTTGATCGAGCGGTTGGGTAAGTACCGCCGTTTCGCCAATGCTGGTTTTAATTGGGTCATCCCGCTTATTGAAAGTATTTATTTGGTTAATGTCACCGAACAGATGGTCGATGCTGAACCGCAGGAGATCATTACCAACGATAATTTGAACGCGAAAGTCGATGCGCAGGTCTATTTTAAAGTAAAGATCGATGAGGAAAGCGTCAAGAGCTCGCAGTATAACGTGAATAATTACCAGTGGCAGATCGTTAATCTTGCCCGGACTACCTTAAGGAATATCATCGGTACGCTTACTTTGAAATCGGCAAACAGCGAAAGAGGCAAGATCAATTCGGAATTGCATAAGACTTTGATGACTGAGACCGCCAGCTGGGGCATCGATATCGTCAGGACGGAATTAAAAGAGATCGACCCGCCGAAAGACGTCCAGGAGACGATGAATAAGGTCGTCAAAGCGGAAAATGAAAAGATCGCGGCGATCGATTTCGCGACCGCCACCGAAACCGCCGCCGACGGCCAGAAGAGGGCGGAGATCAAGAAAGCCGAGGGTATCAAGCAGGCGCGGATCTTAGAGGCGGAAGGCGAATCTGAAGCGATCAAGCTGGTCAATGAAGCGGCGGAAAAATTCTTTGTCGGCAATGCCCAGGTGTTACGGAAGCTTGAAGCGGTTGAGAAATCGCTGCAGCATAACGCCAAGATCGTGGTGCCGAGTAATTCTGAATTAGTCAATGTGATCGGCGAACTTGCAGGGGTATTGCCCTTAAAGACCGAACATAAATAAGGTCGATAGCTGCTGGTTTAGGATAATAATAAAGGACCTGTCAGTTTTTTGCTCTTTTAGATTACGGATGGCCGCGACTGTTTCTCGCGGGGACGTTTGCCCCGCCCCGGCGTGGCGGGGCTGCACTCAGGTCGGCTGCGTCGCTCTGCCCGACTTCGTTTATCGAGGGGCATCCATGCCCGCCCCGTTAAAAAACGTAGTTTTCTAACGGGGCCCGCTCCTTGCCTTTATGCCCCGCTCAAAATCAGTCGCAGCCATCCGTTAGCGGCCAGGTTAAATAAATTGTCATGATGGGGAAGAATTAGAGGTTGGGCTAACAATGAACCTGGCGAGTTTTTGAGCGCATCACGATTTTAGCCAATGGAGCTTGAGCATTGAGGGAATCCCAAGGCCCCGCGAGAGCGGGGCAATCTTGGGATGGCGATGCTGTTTGAGTCCTATTTGTTAGAGCAAATAGGACGAGTTCAGCAGCCACCGAAATGCGAAAGATCATTGGCGTGCCGCCTCATTATAAATATAATACGGTAAAATCGTGTTAAGCGAAAAAACCGCCAGGTTCATTTATCATTGACCATCGACTATGGACCGTGGACTATCGACTACTTGTGTCATGTGGCCAGTGACTTGTGACAATTCATTCTTGGAGTTCTAAGATGCGTATTTTAATTATAGGCTCAGGGGGAAGGGAACACGCCCTTGTCTGGAAGATCGCCCAATCGAAGCTTGCGGATAAGATTTTTTGCGCTCCCGGTAATGGAGGTATATCGCAGCAGGCGGAATGCCTTGATATAAAGGCTGACGATATCCCGGGGCTCTTGGAGTTCGCGAAAAAAGAGAGAATTGACTTCACCGTCGTGGGGCCGGAGGTGCCGTTAACGCAGGGTATCGCCGATGAATTTCAGAAACATAAATTAAAGATATTCGGGCCGTCAAAGAAAGCCGCGCAATTAGAGTCAAGCAAGATATTCTCCAAAGAGTTAATGGCGAAGTATAATATCCCGACCGCAGGCTTTCAGGTCTTTGACAATGCGGAAGAAGCAAAAAGGTATATCGAGAAGCGGGGGTCACCCTGTGTTGTAAAAGCCGATGGCCTGGCCCAGGGTAAAGGCGTGGTCGTGGCTTCGAGCGTCGATGAGGCTAAGCAGGCGGTGGATGCGATGATGCGGGAAAGAATATTCGGAGACGCCGGAAAGAGGGTCATTGTCGAAGATTGCCTCGTCGGGCAGGAAGCCAGCATCCTTGTTGTTACCGATTCCAAAGAAGTCATAGCGCTTGCTTCGAGCCAGGACCATAAGCGCGTTTTTGATAACGATGAAGGCCCCAATACCGGGGGTATGGGCGCGTATTCTCCGGCGCCTGTCGTGACGCCCGCGCTCTTTAAAGAGATCAGGGATACGGTCATTAATCGCACTATAGACGCGCTCGTAAGAGAAGGGATCGATTTCCGGGGAGTTTTGTACGCGGGGATCATGATAACCCAAGACGGCCCGAAAGTCTTAGAGTATAACGTGCGCTTCGGTGACCCGGAAACACAGGCTATCCTTCCTCGTTGCCAATCAGACCTCCTGGAGGTAATGCTTGCCGCCTCAAGCGGGCAGTTAACAAAGATAGTTAAATCCGGCGGTATTTCCTGGAATGACCGCGCGTGTGTATGCGTGGTTTGCGCTGCGAAGGGGTACCCGGGAAAATATGTTAATGGTTTAGAGATCTCCGGATTGAAGGAGGCCGCGCGGTTGCCGGACATCGTGGTGTTCCACGCGGGTACGAAAAAAGTCGCCGGTAGCCAGCCGGTATCTGCCGGCATGGTTACCAATGGAGGCAGGGTCTTGGGAGTTACCGGGCTGGGCAATACTATTAAAGAATCTATCGCTACCGTGTATAGAGCGGTAGATAAAATACATTTTGAAGGGATGCATTATCGCCGGGATATCGGCAGTAAGGCAGTATCTTGAGAATAATCAGGGTCACCAGACACAAAGACACCAGTCACAATTTTTACTTCTCTGACTTGTGTCATGCCTGCTCCGAGCTTGCCGAGGGGGCTCTTGAGACTTGTGCTTTTAAGTTTTATGTATAGTACTATCTCGGATCACGGGTGTTTAGATACCCTAGTCCCGGATTGCCCGTTTACCGGATTTCCAAGTGCTTGTGTCTTGTGACCTGTGACATGCGACTTTTTATAGTGAGGAGGGCCTATGAGTAAGCTTATTAGTATCATTATGGGCAGCCAGTCTGATATGGATACGGTAAGTGAAGCTGTGAATGTGTTAAAAGAATTTAATGTCGGTTTTGAAGTAAAGATCCTCTCGGCTCATCGCACCCCGAAAGAACTCACCGCATATGTGGAAGGCGCGTCGGTGAAGGGCGTTAAAGTTTTTCTTGCCGCCGCCGGCGGCGCGGCTGCGTTAGCGGGAGTGGTCGCCGCGCACACCGTTGTCCCGGTCATCGGCATTCCTATTGAAACTTCAACGCTTAAAGGGATGGATTCTTTGTTATCAACGGTGCAAATGCCCGGCGGTATCCCTGTGGCATGTATGGCTATCGGTAAGGCGGGGGCTAAGAACGCGGGGTTGTTCGCTTTGGAAATATTGGGTATTACCGATAAAACGATCAGTCAGAAGCTTTTGAAATACCGCGGCTCAATGAAGAAAAAGATCAAAAGCATTAAGATAAAAATATAACGTTCTGTCCTTTTTGTTCCTTAAAGGAGTGCGCGTGCGGGAGTGATGAGTAAATGGCTTCGGTGAAGATCGTAAAAGTTGACCCTGTTTCTCCCCGTGAGGAATCCCTTAAACAGGCAGCGCTTATCCTGGCCGGCGGGGGGCTGGTGATCATTCCGACCGAAACTGTCTATGGTATTGCCGCCGACAGCTCGAATCAAAATACAATAGAGCGGTTGTACGCGATAAAACAGCGGCCGAAAGATAAGCCGTTTTCGCTGCTTATCGATGAAAAAGAAAAAATAGAATTATTCGCGAAAGATATCCCCGCCGCGGCGTATAAATTGATCGAGAAATACTGGCCGGGGCCGTTGACGCTTATTTTAAAATCGAAGAATACCGGGACGATCGGCCTGCGGCTGCCTGATAATGCCGTTGCCCGCAAGGTCATTGCCTTATCAAAAGTCAATGTTGTCTGCCCTTCGGCGAATATTTCGGGAAGGCCCGCGCCGGTTAGTTTTCAGGAAGCGATACAGGATTTAAAAGAGCTGGTTGATCTTGCTCTTGATACGGGGGAGACGGCCAGGGGGATGGAGTCTACGATCGTTGACCTGACGGTGAGCCCTGGCCGCGTGGTCCGCGAAGGCGCGATCCCCGCGGCTGATATAGAAGCGGTGATTAAAAGAAAATTCGTGCTTTTTGTTTGCACCGGTAATTCCTGCCGTTCGGTCATGGCGGAAGCTTTGTTAAAGGATGCTTTGCGTAAGGGCAAGCGCTGCGATGTGGATGTTGCCTCCGCCGGCATTATGATGATGTCGGGTTCAGGCGCTTCAGAACAGACGCGGGAGGTCCTTTCACGGCAGGGCCTCGACGTTTCGGGGCATCGTTCCCGGAGGGTGAGCAGGGACCTTTTGAATAAGGCGGACCTTATTTTAGTGATGGAGCGGCTGCACGAAACACGGGTCCTTGAACTGGATCCTCTGGTAAAGAACAGGCTTTTCTTATTAAGGGAATTCGCGAAAGTAAAAGATAATCGTTTGGATATCCCTGACCCTATAGGCAATTCATTGGAGTACTACCAGGAAACATACGCGACTATAAAGGAATCTATTGAAAAGGTCTGCAGCCTTATATAAGGCAGGAAAGGCAGCTTAAGGCATAAGGAGATCCAGCATATGGAAAAAATAGTAATAGCTTCCGACCATGCGGGCTTTGATTTTAAGGGAAAAATGATCGCGTTCCTGAAGAAGAAAGGTTTTGAGGTAAAGGACCTGGGGACTTATTCTGCCGAGCGCTGTGATTATCCTCAGTATTCCTACGCGCTGGCCAAAGAGATCGCGAGCAGGAGATATAAACGGGGAATTCTTGTCTGCAAGAGCGGTATCGGCCATTCTATCGCGGCTAATCGTCTGCCTGGCGTGCGCGCGGCATTGTGTTATAATGTTAAGGCAGCCGTGCTTTCCCGCGAGCATAACGATAGCAATGTGCTGGTCATGGGTTCGGCCTTTGTCAGCCTGCCGCTTGCGAAAAAGATCACGGCCGCCTGGCTTTCGACAGAGTTCCAGGGCGGGCGGCACCAAAAGAGGCTTAACCTGATTAAAGAAATCGAAAAACAAATAGGAGCTAAGGAAAGATGAAACATATCAAAAAAGTTGATCCCGAAATATATGAGGCAATAAAAAATGAAGTGAAACGCCAGCAGGATAATTTAGAGATGATCGCCTCCGAGAATTTTACGTCTTTAGCCGTTTTAGAGGCGCAGGGGAGCGTCTTGACGAATAAGTACGCGGAAGGTTACCCTCACCGGCGCTGGTATGGCGGCTGTGAATTCGTCGATATGGCTGAAGAGCTGGCGATAAAGCGGGTGAAGGAATTATTCGGCGCCGAATACGCCAATGTCCAGGCGCATTCAGGCTCACAGGCGAATATGGCGGTCTTTTTTGCCGCCCTGAAACCCGGGGATACGTATTTGGCAATGGATTTAGCCTGCGGCGGGCATCTTTCACACGGCCATCCGCATAATTTTTCAGGTATGTTTTATAAGGTCGTCCCCTACGGCGTCAATAAGAAAACCGAAATGATCGATTATGACCAGGTCGAATCTTTAGCGCTGGCGCATAAGCCGAAAATGATCCTGGCAGGGGCTTCCGCGTATCCCCGGGAAATAGATTTTAAGCGCTTGCGCGCAATTTGCGATAAGGTGGGCAGTGTCTTTTTTGTCGACATGGCGCATATCGCCGGGCTCGTCGCGGCCGGTATACATCCGTCGCCGGTTGCTCACGCGGAGTTTGTTACCTCCACGACCCATAAGACGCTGCGCGGCCCCCGGGGCGGGTTTATATTGTGCCGGGAGAAATTCGGTAAAAAGATCGATTCTGAAGTGTTTCCCGGGATGCAGGGCGGCCCGCTTATGCATGTGATCGCTGCCAAGGCAGTAGCCTTTAAACAGGCTGCATCCGAAGAATTCAAATCATATCAGGAGCAGGTCGTTAAGAACAGCCGCCGGTTAGCCGCGAAATTACAGGATAAAGGGTTTCGTATTGTCAGCGGCGGAACGGATACGCATTTGATGCTCGTGGATTTGACCTCGAAGAAGATCACGGGTAAAGAGGCCCAGGACCTCCTGGGGCTGGTTAATATCACCGTTAATAAGAATTTAATACCGTATGATACGTTATCGCCTGCCCAAGCCAGCGGTATCCGCCTGGGAACTCCGGCGATCACCAGCCGGGGGATCAAAGAGCAGGAGATCGATATTATCGCCGGTTTAATCGACCGGACGATCACGCACCGCGGTGAGCCGGAGAAATTGCAGGATATTAAGGCCGAAGTCCTGGAGTTAACGGTTAAATTCCCCCTGTATCCGGAATTAAATAAGGAGATCGCCTAAAGAAGCCATGAAAGCAAAAAAGAGATCGCATGAACGCATCGGTTGGGACGATTATTTTATGGAATTGTGCCTCCTCGTCAGCAGGCGTTCTACCTGCCTGCGCCGCAGTGTCGGTTCGGTATTAGTGAAGGATAAAAGGATCCTGGCGACAGGGTACAATGGCGCGCCTTCCGGCTTAGCTCATTGTTTGGATGTCGGGTGTTTGCGTGAAAAGCTCAATATCCCTTCGGGTGAGCGTCATGAGCTCTGCCGCGGGCTGCACGCGGAGCAGAATGCTTTTATCCAGGCTTCCCTGCACGGGATAAGCGTTAAAGGCGCGACGCTCTATGTGACCAATCAGCCGTGCATCATCTGCGCGAAAATGCTGATCAATGCCGGGATCAGTGAGATCGTGATTGCCGACGGATATCCGGACAAGATGGCAATGGATTTCTTGAAACAGGCAAAAATTAAATTACGGACGCTTCATAAATAAGCGCCGGGGGAGCCTTTGAGAAGCTTATGGTAAGGAGTA
Organism: Candidatus Omnitrophota bacterium; assembly: GCA_041650835.1. Lineage (GTDB taxonomy): Bacteria > Omnitrophota > Gorgyraeia > Gygaellales > Profunditerraquicolaceae > JBAZTA01. The sequence goes on along the minus strand of JBAZKL010000001.1, from coordinate 504,085 downwards.
ACAACCGATGAAATGCCCCTTTTGTAATTACAAGGAAGATAAGGTCGTGGATTCCCGCACTACCCAGCATGGAACCGCGATCAGGCGCCGGCGCGAATGTTTAGGATGCGCTAAGCGCTTTACCACCTATGAATATGTCGAGGACGTCCCGCTTATGGTAATTAAAAAAGACGGCAGGCGCCAGCCGTTTGACCGCAAGCGTATCCTTTCCGGGATCGTCAAAGCCTGCGAGAAAAGGCCGATCAGCATCGATAAGATGGAAGAGCTGGTAACACAGGTTGAACACGCGATCCAGAAGAAGTCTGACCGGGAAGTTCAGGCTGCCAAGATCGGGGAGCTGGTCATGGAGAAGCTCAAAACCCTTGATGATGTCGCCTATGTCCGTTTTGCTTCGGTTTACCGTCAATTTAAGGATGTCGGCCAATTTATGGCGGAGTTGAAGTATATGCTTAACCAGGGCCCGCGCAAGAGCAAGAAGCGCGGCCATGGCCATTAAAACAGCCCCTCGTAAACAAATGTTTTCTTTTGAGGAGAGTATGCAATGATAGAGATGGAGCTTAATAAGATAGTTATTGATGAAAAACGCCATGATCAGCTGATCGTGCTTAAGGAAAAAGGAGGCAGCAGGCTTCTGCCTATCGTGATCGGGCTGCATGAAGCTTCCGCGATCAAATTAAAGCTCAGCGGTTTTGTGCCCCCGCGTCCTTTGACGCACGACCTGCTGCAGGCGGCGATCGAGAGTCTTGAAGCGAGCGTGGAAAAAGTGATCATCGATAAACTTGAAGAAAATACCTTTCACGCCAAGCTGTTCATTAAATCAGGAAAAGGCGAGATCAAAGTTATTGATGCCCGCCCTTCGGACAGCATCGCTTTGGCGGTCAGGGCGCATGTCCCGATATTTGTGGAAGACGCGATCGTCGAGCAGTCCCAGGTGTTTAATCAAGGACAATAAATAGTGAAAGCATGAAGATCGGACTTCTTTCTGATACGCACGATAACCTGCCTCATATTGATAAAGCGGTACTATTTTTTAACCGGCAGAAAGTGGATTTTGTCCTTCATGCCGGAGATTTCGTCGCGCCTTTTAGCGTCCTGCGGTTAAAAACGCTTCACTGCGATTGGAGGGGCGTATTCGGTAATAATGACGGGGAACGTACGGGGCTCACCGGCGTATCGCAGGGTAAGATCACTGAAGCTCCTTTGCGCCTCAAACTCGGCGGGATCGCGATAACGCTCGTCCATGACCTTAAACAGCTTGACCTCAAGCGGGAAGGCTCGCGGCTGGTGGTCTGCGGCCATACGCATAAGCCGGAAATCATCATTCAGCCTGAGGTGACGGTCATTAATCCCGGAGAATGCGGCGGCTGGCTTACCGGAGAATCTACCGTTTCTATTGTTGAACTGCCTGCGTTACGAGCAGAGCTTTTCAAGATTTAACCTTTCCTATGGACTCTTTTTTTGCCGTATTTAATGATCATAAAGAAATATTCAAGAAAATAAGCGCTCTTGCCGAAAATAAGAATATAAAGCTTTATCTTGTCGGCGGGGTACTGCGTGATGCATTGCTGGGCAGGAAAAAAGACAATCCTGACATTGATTTTTGCCTTCGTAAGGGAGCGATCAATTTCGGGCGTTTGGCGGCCAGTGAATTAAAGTCGGGTTTTGTCGTTTTGGACAGGATACACGGCTGCGCCCGCGTCGTATATAAATACCGGCGCCCGGACGGTGCCGGAGGGATCTGTACGCTTGATTTCACGGATTTTCGCGGAAAGACCCTGGAGGAAGATCTATTACACCGGGATTTCACTATTAACAGCTTGGCCCTTGAGCTGGGGGCGCTTTTGTCCCGGATGGAGAAGCGCAGGCTTTCCGGGAAAGCTTTTGCCGCGATGCTGCTTGATCCGTATCATGGGATCGAAGACCTGCGGGCGAGGGTGATCAGGCTGGTGAATAAGAGGGGCTACGATGAGGACCCTTTACGGATCTTGCGCGCTTTCAGCCTGTCGGCGATATTTGAGTTCGCGATCGATAAAGAAACGCTGCGTCGGGCGATCGTAAAGCGTAAGAAATTATCCGCGGTTTCTCCCGAGCGGGTGCGCGATGAGCTTTTTAAGGTGTTTTCCAGCCATCGGGCGTATGAGTCTCTGGTGAGCCTGGAAAAGAACAAATTGCTGGAATTGATCGTTCCGGAAATAAAGCCTCTGCAGAAGCTTGATCAGGGGCAGTATCATCATCTTGACGTGTTGGGGCATACCTTGGAAACGGTTAAGCATCTGGAATTGATTTTTCAGGAATTCCGCCGGCGCGCGCGGATCCATGGCTTCTTGAACGAAGAGATCTCTTCCGGCCGCCGCAGGTACGCGTTAATGATTTTGGCCGCGTTATTGCATGATGTGGGCAAGCCCCGGACGCTGCGGGTCAGGGATAGTAAGATAATGTTCCATGGCCATGAGCGCGTCGGCGCGTTCATGGCGGAAGATATCTCTGTGCGTTTGAAGCTTTCCAATGATGAAACGCGCCGTTTGAAACAAATCATATTCGCGCATTTGCGGCCGGGATATTTGGCTGATAGCTCACCGAGTGAGCGCGCGCGTTTTCGTTTCTTCCGGGATACCGCTTCTGAAGCGTTGAGTGTTTTACTTATTTCTTTGGCTGACCAGCGCGCGACGAGCGGGCCGCAAGCGACCGCGCAGTCTCGCCTGAATCATGAGCGGCTGGTGCAAAGATTGATCCGGGTATATTGCGCGAAAAAAGATACCGCTCCCGCCCTACGGCTGGTTGACGGCAATGATATTATGCGCCGTTTTACTTTAGAGGCTTCTCCTTTGATCGGCAGTGTACTGAGTGAGTTACAGGAGCTGCAGGCGATCGGTAAGATCAAGACCAGAGAAGAAGCCTTGCGCGCCGCGGCAGCACTTGTAAAACATTCGAAAGCATTAGTAAAAGGATGAACCGTTTTTATTTATAAGAGGAGGCTGCATGAGCAAGGAAAGATTGACCGCATTGGAGAAGGATATTCTTACGGAAGTCGGTTCTATCTGCGCGGGTAACGCCACGACCGCGTTGGTGCAGATGGTCGGTAAAAAGATCAATTTGAACCTGCCTTCCCTTGACATCGTTAATATTAAAGAGCTTCCCCGTTACCTTGCTTCTTACGACGATGAAGTTGTTATCGGCATCCATATGCAGATCCTGGGAGGGGCCCGGGGGAACGCGCTTTTGGTCCTGCCGACCAAGGACGCCTTTAAGATCGTCGATCTTCTGCTCGGGCCCAGCGATGCTTCACCCAGCAGCTTGACTGAAATCGGGATGTCTTCTTTGAAAGAAATGGGCAATATCCTTATTTCAGCGTATTTGTCCGTTTTGACGACCTTTACCGGGATCCCGGCATTCCCTTCGACGGTCACTTTGACCAATGGTGCCGCCGGTTCCCTGGTGAACCTTGCTTTCGCGGGATTGCACGATAAAGCTGATAAAGACACTATTTTGATCAAAGCCGTTTTTGACGATAAACGCAGGAATTTGTCGGGGCATTTTTTCATCATTTTTGATTTTATGACGATCAGGGAGATCCTGGATAAGACGAAAAAAATGATCAAGAAGGTCGACGGGGAATGATCCCGGAAAACCGCTCTTTAGTTCTTTCGGAAAATGAGAAAAATAAATCTTAGGCCGAAGTTAACGAGGTTTCAGGCCGTCGCGCTCTCGGTTGTGCTCTTTCTGGCGTGCGTGGCTGTTTTTGTCGTATATAAGCTGTTTGTTTTATCCGCGTTCTCCGTCTTGTTGGTCATCGGCTTATCGACGGGGCTGGTTATTATCATAGCCTTCAGCTTGAAAGAAGCCGCCGATAAAGTGATCGTGAAGGTAAAGCCTGCCGTTGATACGGCAGACAGTTTAGTATTGAGAAAATGGGCCGTCCGGCAATTCACCTTCATGGCGGTGTTCTTGTGGTGCGGCTTCTTCAGCTCGGCCATGCTTGCCTGTTTCGGCGCTATCCTGGTTAAAATAGGAATATTTGTTCAGAAAAGGGATTTTATCGACCTGATCCTGGGGTGTTTCGGTTTTTCTATCATTATCTTGGGGTGCTATTTTATCTTTATGCTGATTAAAGAGATACGGTTCATCTATCAGAAAAAAGAAGTTTTTGTAGCCAAGATGATTGAGCAGGTCAGGGGTTAGGGCCTACGTATGAAGCGGCATATCAGAGTAGTATTCGTTTTGCTCTTTATCCTTGGTGTTTATTACTTGAGCGTTCCCGGTATCGTATCGTACGTAAAAAAACGGCTTGTGTTGTTCTTCCCGGGCGCGCAGGTCTCTATCGGCGGATGTTCGCTGGATGTGTTGCACCGGTTGGCTTTTTCCGATATCCGCATCATTAATCCTTCGGCTTTCGACTTCCGGATCAAGCGGCTTACCGTTGAGTATGATCTCAATTGCCTTTTGAAGGCGAAAATTAACCGCGTCTCTTTCGATGGCCCGTACCTTTCTATCCATGCCCCCGCTCAGGAGATCGCCGATCTAAAAAAGCATATCCGCTTGAGCCCCGGTAAAGGGGTTTTTGTGGGTGAGGCAGTGGTTTCTTCCGCCGGCATTGATATTCGGACGAAAGATTTAGTTTGCGCTGCCCGTTTTTCTTGTGAGGCCGATGTCCCCCGGAAATCTTTTTCCTCTTTTCGATTTGAGCTTGATTCCCTTGAAAGTAAAGGGGTACGGATTGACGGGGTTTTATGCAGCCTTGCCAAAGGGGCTCGCGCGGGAGAAATTACGTTGAGAAGCGCCGGTTATCAGAAATTAACCCTTTCAGGGCTTACGGGAAAACTGCTCTATGAAAATCAAGCTCTTTCTTTTACGTCTTTGTCCGCGGATTGTTTGGGAGGAAAGATATTTGCCGATATAAACTTGAATTTTGAGAAAGCCTTCAGCTACGAAATGCGTATTAATGTTGTTTCAGTCGACCTGGCGCGGCTCATCCGTGATCTTGAGCTTTCGGATAAAGTGCAGATGAGCGGGTTTGTGGAGGGCGGCATGAGCTGCTCGGGGGAGAACGCGGTCTTTCAATCTGTGCGGGGCGATTTCTCTGTTGTAACTCCCGGCGGAACTTTGACTATTAAAGATACCCGTTTCCTTGAGCATATCGCGCAGAATTCAAAGCAATCAGTGGGATTTGTCAGCGACGCTTTTAAAGATTATCTGTTTAATACCGGCGGGATGCGTATATCCCTCGAAGGCGCCGACCTTATCTCCCAGGTCTCTTTGAACGGAGCAAAAGGTAAACGCGATTTTACGGTGGCACTGAGGGATTTCTCTTTGCAGGACTTGCTCACCCGCTAGATAAAAGATTAAGTCTAAAGGGTAACCCCTCGACAAGCTCGGGGTGAATGAGGCATAAGCGCCAGAGGCATGCCCCATTCAAGTTTAAAGAACAAAGGAAATTCAAAGTCTGAAGTTTAAATTTTAAGATTTAGCCTTGAAACTTTAGCCTTCCTTTGATATTTAACCTTTAGACTTTATCATTAACGTTAACAGTGTTTAGTTTAACATACACAAAAAGGAGGAACCATGCAAAGACAGCTTGTTTTAACCGTAGTGATATTTGTCGTGATGCTGGGATGTGCCCGGGTGCGGGTTGAAGCTCCTCGCGAGCCGATTAAAGTCGATATCTCCATGCGCCTGGATATTTATCAGCACGTCGCTAAAGATATCGATGATATCGAGAATTTAGTGACAGGCGGGGCTTCTCAAAAAGATATAAAAACCAACGGCAGGAGCTTGCTTGATCTTCGCGTGGGGGCGGCGTACGCGCAGGAATCGCTTTCTCCTGAAGTTGAGAAAGCGGCAATAAGCCGGCGGGACAGGCGTGCTGCGTTGAGTGAGTGGGAAGGAAAAGGGGTTATTGGCGAGAATAGATCGGGATTGGTTGAAATACGCGCCATTGCGCAGGCGGATGAGGGTGTCAGCGCGTTGGTGAGCGAAGAAAACAGCGACCGGGCGGTCATATATCAGGCCCTTGCCAGGAAGAATAATACTTCGGTTGAGGAGGTGCAAAAGATATACGCGCAGCGCCTGCAGGCAGATGCGCCGGCAGGTACTCCTCTTGAGACCGTTAATGCGGCAGGCCAATCGCAATGGAAAACGAAGTAATGGAAACCAGGGATTGTATTAAAAAAAGGCGCTCGGTAAGGAAATTTACGGCTTCCCTGCCGCAGGATGCGGATATCGCTGAGATCCTGGAAGCCGGCCGCTGGGCGCCGTCGGGGTTAAATAATCAACCCTGGCGGTTTTTAGTCATTAAGGGACAAGAACAGAAAGACGGCTTGTTGGGTTTTACCAAGTACGCGGCGATCATCCAATCGGCGCCTTGCGTGATCGTCGTGTGTATGGATAACACGGTTTTATATAACCGGGATAAAGACCTGATGGCTATGGGGGCATGTATTCAGAATATGCTGCTTGCCGCCTGTTCTTTAGGTTTAGGCGCATGCTGGTTAGGGGAGATATTAAATAAAAAACAGGAAGTCGCCGGCTTCCTTAAACTTGATGCTGATCTGGAAGTTATGGCGGTGGTAGCGTTGGGGTATCCTGATGAACAGATACGCCCCGGTTCAAGAAAACCCCTTAAGAATTTGCTTGCCGGCGCATAGCTTTTTATGTAATGAAGAAAAATTATGAAACTTTTTGCTTTCTCGCGCGTTTAATAAGATGGAGAAAGGGTTTGGGCGAACATCTACAAAGGCAAGGGATATGCAGCATTTAACAGATGAGCAATTGATCTTGAGTTATCAGAAAGGAGAGCCGGGGGCGATGGATGAGTTGTTGCGTCGATATAAAAATCCAGTCTACCATTTTAGCTACCGGCTTTGCCTGAACACCGCTGAAGCTCAGGATATAACGCAGGAGGTTTTTTTGCGGGTACATCAACACAAGGATGATTATAAACCTCTCGCTAAGTTTTGCACGTGGCTGTTCTGCATCGCGCATAATGTGTATATCAGCAGAGTGCGTAAACAGAAATGGTTTGTTTTGTGGCCGCGAAAACATGATTGCCCTGAAGAATGCGTTGAATTCCCCAGCCCGGATCCAACTCCTTGCGCTGCGGCTGAAAAGCGCGACTTTTCCGCTCTGGTGCAGCGCTCCATACAAAGCCTTCCCTTTCTCCAAAGAGAAGCTTTGATCTTACGGGAGTATCAAAATCTTGATTACCAGGAGATATCAAAAATATTAAATCGATCCCTGGGCACAGTGAAAACACTTATTTACCGCGCGCGGCAGAGCTTGAAGATAAAACTTCTTCCCTATGTAGCGGAATCCAAGGGAGGTTCCTATGAATAAATGCTTTATGTTTGAAGAGATCAGCAGGTATGTGGATAATGAATTAAGAGGCGCAGAAAAAGAGGTTATTGAAAAACATCTTAAAGAATGCGCTTTGTGCGGAAGGGAATTGGCGCGTTTGCAGGCGCTTTCCGAAAAGCTCAAAAGTTGGCATGTCCCTGACCTTGATGCTGATTTCCAGAACGCGGTGATCAAAGAAGCTGTGCGCCGGGAAACTGAAAGGGGCGCAGTGAAAATGAAGAAGCACGCTTTATCAATTTTAGTTCCTTCGGGTGTGGCGGTAACGCTCTTGATCGTTATGTTCTTTGGCCAGATGTATACACACAGAGGCTTGCAGGGGCGGCTCAGGCAGGCCGCTGATGATGTCGGGGATCAATCCGGTCTACAAAGGTTCGCGTTTGATGAAGGAAAGAACAAGCCTGTAGAGTATGAACCCTATTACACGCGCTCCGACAGGCTTTCCCCGGGAAAAGCAATGCCGTTACATTCGGCCGTTCCTACCCGTTCCAGCAGTCAGACCGAAGAGGGGTGGAATGAACGCTCTGTTGAACAGGCGGGAGTAGGGGATTATTCTAATTCAGCGGTGATCGTGGTGCAGCCTGCCTTGCCGGCTACAGGTGAGGGAGATATGATCATCCGTACCGCTCAAATACAATTGGAAGTGGAGGACGGCGGTCGTTCGTATAAAGAGGCGATAGCTCTCTGTAATTCTCTTGGAGGTTATATTGCTTCATCTCAATTCTATAAGGATGAGCAAGGCAGGGACGCCGGTGTCATCTCGATGCGTATTCCCCGGGATAAATTCCTCGCCGCACTTGATAAGTTCTCCCTTTTGGGCAAAGTTCAAAACAGCTCTACTTCCAGCCAGGATGTCCGGCAGGAATACGCCAATCTTAAATCGCAGCTCGATGCGGCTATGGTCGTCTATAACAAAATGCTTGAAACATTACAGAAAAGACAGGTGACCATTCCCGAAGCCGTAAGGTTGGAATCGCAGTTGTCCCCGGTGCTGGCAAGGATCAATGGCATCAAGAACAGACTGGAATCCCTTCATAACGCCGTTTCATTTACTACTATCGAACTTCGTTTCCGTGAGGCTGAAGTTTCAGGGAAGCTTTTGAAAGAAATGCGGCAGGAGCTTAAAGAGCGTATTCTGCGTTCGGCCATAAAAACGCTTAAGTTTATCGTCGAGGCTCTCCCCAATACGATCATGGTCCTTATTGGAGGCGTGTGCCTTATTGTGGCGGTTTTGGTTGGAAAAGGCCTGGTCAAAAGGTTGTTTAAACGAGATTAAAATCGGGGCAAAGCAGGACAGTGCGAGTGAATAAGCACTGTCCTGCTTTTGAATACCTATGAGTAGTCCTGTTGTAAACGTGATCCGGTTGATACGAAAACAAATTAAGGGCGTCGCGGTGCCTTCTGTCACCGAAGTGTCTTTCCATAATGATCCCTATCTGGTTTTGATCTCTTGTATCTTGAGCCTGCGAACCAAAGACAAGACGACTCTTGATGCCAGTAAGCGCTTGTTCGCGGCCGCGGATAATCCGAAAGATATGTTGAAACTTGATTTGCCTGTCTTGCAGAAATTGATCTATCCGGTCGGGTTTTATCGTAATAAATCGAAAGTTATCCTTGAGGCCAGCAGAAAGGTCGTTAATGAGTATGGCGGGTCTGTTCCTTCCCGCCTGGAAGAGCTGCTTGCTTTTAAAGGCGTAGGCCGAAAGACCGCGAATTTAGTCTTGGGGTTAGGGTTTCATATCCCCGCTATCTGCGTCGATACCCATGTGCACAGGATCTCCAACCGGCTCGGCTGGGTCAAGACGAGCCATCCGGATGAGACTGAAGAAGCATTGAAAAAAATAGTGCCGCGGAAATATTGGATCGAGCTTAATACGTTGCTGGTTGCTTTCGGGCAGAACATTTGCGTGCCGGTGTCCCCGTTTTGCAGCCGTTGTCTTGCCGCCCGCAGCTGCCGGAAAGCGGGAGTCAGCCGGCAGCGTTAAAGAAAGTTATTTTTCAAAAGCAATGAGGATACTAAAGCCTAATTCGCTGGAGTGCAATGCTTCGGGGAACGCCGGGTAAGGGGCGGCATTTTTTGCCGACCTGAGTGCTGTATCTTTTAATTTCTGGCTTGCCTCTGATTTCTCTTCCACTATTTTTACTTCTTTAAATTTCCCATTTGATAGAATGACCAGCTCCAGGGCGACTTTGCCGGTTTCCGCGCCTTTATAATTCTGAGCGACTGTTTGAGTGACTTTATCCTTTATTGCCTGAGCATATTCGGTGTAAAGTATGGTTTTCGTCAGGATATCTTCCCGCTCCTGGGCGACTTTTGAGGTTTCTTGGGGATGGACGGTTATTTCCATAGCTTCTTTGTTGAGGGTGATCCCCGGGGCGATCGGGGTGTCGGGGATGTTAGGCGCCTCGGGCTCTGCCTCTGCCGTTTCTTTACGCGCCGGGGGTAAGGGTAATTTTCTCTCTCTTTCCATTAAAGAAGGTATTTGGATGCTGAATATTCTCCAGAAGTGCCGGCGCACACGGCGCATTTTGAAGATGATTTCATCGTTACTCCTGGGGTGATCGACTGAAATTGCCGCTGTAGTCCCTTGAACACTGACAGTTTTTATCGGGAGGAAGACCATGCTCATGATAGGCATCCCGGAAGCTATCGAGCCGTCTTTTGAATTCCTGATATTTTCAGCGATCGTTTTCTTGAATTCTTCTTTAAGCTTTAAACGCATATTGGGCATAAGCAGTTCCACAAAGCCGTCTTCTATGGGGTTGGCGTGCGAGCCCTTTATCTGTTTGAGGTCTGATTTCGCTTTTTCACTTCCCCAGAGCACCCATTCATCGATAACCGCGTCAACATCGACATACTTATTGAATAGTTCGATATCATGGGTTTTGAGCGCTTTTGCGACCTGGTAGAAAGAATGCCGGGGGTTGCTGAGCGTGTAATAATACGCGCCGCCGGCAATAAGGCAGGTACCGATGATGCCGGTCAAAAGAATATTAAGAATAGGTTTTTTCATACCCATTAGTATAGACTAATTCGATTCTGAATGCAACCTTGAAAATAGTTGTTTACCTATTTATGCTGTGATAGGATAATTAATTAAGAAATTTAGGAAAAGGAAAGAGTGAGCTGATAACAAAGTTTAAAGTCCAAAGTCTAAATAACAAAGGAAGGTTTAAGTTCTAAGGTTAAATTTTAAAATTTCAACCTTAAGCCTTTAGAATTCCTTTGTTCTTTAACCTTTGTCCTTTAAAATTAACACCGTGTTTTTATATGCGAGGCAGCTCAGTAAACCTTTCTAACCGTTCAATCGTCTAATATAGGTGAGGGGCAAAAATGGAGGATACGATGAATACTAAATTAAACGGTGTTGCGCTCGGCGTGGTAATTATGGCTTTGTGTATGTTGCCGGCTTTGTCTTATGCAGATGAGGCGAATTCCGCGGCGGTAAAAGCAAATGAGGGTTCTGCTGATAAGGGGCTACATAAAGGATGGGATAAAGGTAAGCATAAAGGGATGAATAAAGAGGAGTTGTTAAAGTTAAAACAGGAAAATCCGGAGAAGTTTAAGCAAGTAGTGTCAGAGCGTCAAAAGCAGATCAAAGAACGTCTGGAAGATTTAAAACAAAAAGAACCTGAAAGATATAGGAAAGTCATGCGGGAAATGCGGGAAAGGCGCTTACAACGGTTAGAACAGCTTAAGAAAGAAAACCCGGAGAAATTCAAAGAATTGATGGATAACCGGCAGAAACAGATGCAGGATCGCCTGGAAAAGCTGAAAACCGAGGATCCTGAGAAATATCAACAGATCATGAAAAGGCAGGAAGAGGTTAGGAAATTACGCCAATTACAGCAGAAAGATCCTGAAAAGTTTAAGCAATACTTAAATGAACACCCGCAATTGAAACAGCGTTTAGAGGAAGGCAAAGAAAGAATAGAAATGTTGAAAAAAGAAAACTCTGAAGAATATAAAAAGCTCATGGAGACCCGGCAGAAACAGATGCAGGACCGCCTGGAAAAGCTGAAAACCGAGGATCCTGAGAAATATCAGCAGGTCATGAAAAAGAAGGAAGAGCTGCAGAAGCTGCGTCAGTTACGCCGGGAAGAACCGGAAAAATTTCAGCAATATATGAATGATCATCCTGAGCTGAAAGAGAAAATGACCGGGCGGCGTGAAAAGATGAGGCAGAACAGGGGTGAGATTCCCGGAGCCGCGGGTAAAGGCCGCGCTGAAGATAAGAAAGGGGCCCTTTAAAAGGTATGCTTACTGAGTCGGATAAGCAGGAAGAAAAGCTGCTCATTCTACGTCTCAAGCAGGGCGAACGCTCTGCTTTTGATGTTTTAGTCAAACGCTACCGCCAGCAGGGTTTTGCTATTTGTTATAATCTTGTCGGGAATCCTGAAGACGCCCAGGATGTTTTGCAGGATGCTTTTATAAAGGTCTACCGGAATATTAAGAATTTCAGGGAAGATTCCGCTTTCGCGACTTGGTTTTACCGTATCCTGACTAATTGTTCCCTCGATTTCTTAAGGAAGAAAAAAGTCTTGAATAAGCATTTTACGGGGCCCTTGCTTGATGAAGAGGGGCAAGAGCAGGATATCGCCGATACGCGTAATGAACCGGCCCGTGTATTGTCCGGACAGGAATTCGTTCGTCATTTAGACCTGCGTATCGGGGAATTACCTGAAAAACAGAGAGTGTGTTTTATTTTAAAGCATCAAAATTGCCTGTCAAACCAGGAAATCTCCCAAACAATAGGATGCAGTTTGTCAACGGTAAAAGTGCATCTTTTCAGGGCGGTGAGAGCGTTGCAGGGTAAATTATCCGTTCATTCGGCTTAACAAGCGAGGTGTATGATGATCAGATGCCTATTGATTAAAAGAAAGTTATATGACTATTTTGATAACAGCCTTTCAGAGGTAGAACACGCTCAGATCAAAGAACATTTGGATATTTGTTCGGGATGCAGGAATAATCTCATGAAAATCAAGAATGTCGTGGATATCGCCCGGAGCAAGCGTGTCCCGCATCCTACTGAAGAATTTTGGCGGAAATTTCAAGGCGAGCTTGATGATAAACTTAATGAAGTATTGGTGCCTGCGTATAAACCGGGGTTTTGGGGCGCCTCCCGCGTGAAATCTCTTGTTTTTGTCCCTGCAGTTTCCCTGTTAGTCTTGATCATGGCGTTTTCCGTCCAATTCCATCGGAAAAACAGCTCCGAGCGGTTTGATAAAGCATTGTTGGAGGAATTGAATGTCCTTGAAGAAGTAAGTCCCACAGTCGATTTTAGCAATGGATTGGAATTTTATATTGAAGAAACATTCTTGGTTTCTGAGATGTAGTGAATGTCAGTTCCTCCCCCTGCTCGGAAGATTTACCCCCGTAATAAAAATATAAGAGTGACAAGCTAATTCTAAAGGTAAAAGTTTAAATAACAAAAAAAGGTTTAATTTTAAAGGTCAAATTTTAAAATTAAACCTTTAAGCTTCCTTTGTTATTTATCCTTTAGACTTTGTTATTAACTTGTTCCTCCGATTCCGTTTTAGATAGTGTGTGAGAAATTGAAATATATTGCCTCTGCTCTAAGGGCGTGATAGTATAACTTTATACGTGAAAAGGGGTTAAAATGGTAAAAACTAAAATTATAGCTACTCTTGGGCCTGCTTCGGCTAATAGAAAAATTATCAGGCAGATGATGCTTGCTGGCTTGGATGTTCTGCGTTTGAATTTTTCGCACGCAAAGATCCCTGAAGTAAATGGCCTTATTGCTTTAATTAGAGAGATCAATAAGAAATACCGCAGGCGTTTGTTGATCCTCGGAGACCTCGAGGGGTATCGTATCAGGCTTGGTAACTTGAAAATGCCCCTGCCGGTCAAAAAAGGCCAGACTGTTTTATTGACTCAAGAAAAAATTACCGGAGAATCCCTTACTGTTCCTTTTGATTATGAAGGCGATCTAAAAGTTATCCGTCCGGGGCAATCGATATACATTGATGACGGGACTATCGCTTTACAGGCGCAAAGTTGCCGCGGTAAATATTTAAAGACAAAGGTTGTCGTGGGAGGCACGCTTAAGAACCATAAAGGGGTTAATATCCCGGAGGCAAACCTGGAATTTTCCGGCGTTACGCAGAAAGATAAGGAGAATATCGCTTGGTGCGTGCAAAACCGGGTTGATTTTATCGCGCAGTCATTCGTGCGCACGAAGCTTGATATGGCGCGGGTGCGGGACATGTCTGGAAGCGCGGGCGAAGGCATCAAGCTTATCGCTAAGATCGAGAACCGCATGGGCATTCAGAATATTGACGGGATCCTGGAGGTTTCCGACGGGATCATGGTCGCCCGCGGCGACCTGGGGGTTTCGCTGCCGATATATGAGGTCCCGGTACGGCAGAAAGAGCTCATTCAAAAATGTAACCGCGCCGGTAAATTCGTCATAACCGCCACTCAGATGCTTGAAAGCATGGTTGAAAATCTCCGTCCGACAAGGGCGGAGGTGAGCGATGTCGCCAATGCTATTTTCGACGGCTCGGATTATGTGATGCTTTCCGCTGAGACCGCGGTCGGCCGTTACCCCGTGCAGGCAGTCGAGATGATGAACCAGGTCATCGCGTTCACGGAGAAATATATACAAAAAGAAAGTAAAAGTAAGAAGTAAGCTTTCGACAAGTCCGGGGAAATAGGTCACAAGACACAAGTCACATGACACGCGTAGTCGATAGTCTACGGTCCATGGTCCATAGCAATAAATAGCTATAGATTTGCGATATGAGGCATGAGACTTGTGACTGGGACGCTGGCGACTGGAGGCTGGGGCACCCGTAATTTATAAATTTTTTTGTAACACTAAACTTCATATCCATGATCCACCGAGGAATAGCGACTTTCACGTTAGATAGCGGTAAATGCCCCCGCTGGCTTTTTGAGCGGATGGTTTCATTGGGGCGGCAGATGATGGGAGTGATCATCGAGGAATACGGGCCTGATGAATTCATCCGCAGGATCGCAGATCCTGTTTGGTTCCAATCTTTGGGGACGGTCCTGGCATTTGACTGGAATGCCTCCGGTTTAACGACGATACTGACCGCGGCTTTAAAAGAGGCGATACGCGGTAATGAAAGGACATTGGGTATTTTTATCTGCGGCGGTAAAGGAAAGACTTCCCGTAAGACCCCCGATGAAATAAAAAACTGGGGAAATATCCTGAGCCTGCAGACGCCCAAAGTCGATAATCTGGTGTATAATTCAAAAATGGCGGCAAAGGTAGATAGCGCGCTTGTTCAGGACGGCTTTCAGATCTATCATCATAGTTTCTTCTTTTCCCGGGGCGGGACCTGGTCTGTTGTCCAGCAGGGGATGAATACCGGGAATCAGACTGCCCGGCGGTATCATTGGTATTCCAATAAGATCACTGATCTGGTGTGTGAGCCGCATTCCGGCATTATCAGCCAGGTGCGTGTGCCTGTTCTGGACCTTACCGCTAAAGACAGCCAGAAGACCCGCGCGATGAGCACTGAACTGGTGCAGGGCAGTTATCAGGGGTTGATGAAAGATATCCGGATCATCAGAAAGCATACTTCGAATCTGTCACAAATGGTGTCGGTTGCCGGAGAGGGCGCTACGACAACGTTGCTGAATCTTGAAAATACGGAATTTCGCCGGCATCCGGTCGTAGCGGAAGATTTTTCAAAGAGCGCGTATCTGGAGAAGATCCTCTTAAAGGTTTGCGAACGAAAGCCGGAGAATTACGAGAAACTTTTATCGCTTGAAGGGGTCGGCCCTAAGACGATGCGGGCATTGGCGCTGGTGTCTGAAGTGATCTACGGCGCTCCTGCTTCGCATGAAGACCCTGCCCGGTATTCCTTCGCTCACGGAGGAAAAGACGCGACACCGTATCCGGTTGACCTGAAGACCTATGATTCAACTATCCAGTTTTTTGCGCGCATCGTTCAGAAAATGAAGATCTCTTATTCACAGCGCAGCGCTATCATGAAAAGAATATCGGGGTAAAAAAGGAGTTGATACGATGAAAGTAAAGATTTTCTACCATCACACTGATTGCGGAGGCGTTGTTTATTACGCTAACTATTTGAAGTTCCTTGAAGAGGCGCGGACCGGATATTTTGAGGAGCGAGGCTTGTTTATTAAGGACCTGGAGGCTCAAGGGATCTTGTTTGTCGTGGCTCGGCAGGAGATCGATTATAAGCTGCCGGCGGTTTACGGGGATATATTGGAGGTAAAAACCTCGGTCTCCGAGATAACCGGTGTTAAGATGTGGTTTGAGAACGAGCTCCGTAATCAGAATAACCAGCTGATCGCCAAAGCCAGGACGCTCCTGGTTTGTATCGATAAGGCCTTTAAGCCGAGCCCGATACCGGATGAGGTCAGGATGAAATTAGCGCTTCAGCAGATCAAAGGGGTATAAGATGCTTAATCGTCAGGAAATCGGGAAATTGATCAAAGAAAAGCGCCTGGTTGCCGGGTATATCGATTTAAACACCCAGCTTACTCCTAATGGATTCGACCTGACTGCCGCCTGTATCCATTCGTTTTCTTCGGCTGGAAGCCTTGATTTTTCCAATAAGGAGCGAAAGCTCCCCGCGTGTAAAGAGGTTATTCCCCGTAAAAAGAATAAGCGGGACGAATTCGGCTGGTGGCATTTAAAAAAAGGCATTTATAAAATAACGACCAATGAGACCGTAACTTTGCCTAAAGATATCCTGGCTGTTTCTTTTCCCCGGAGTTCGCTTTTACGGATGGGGATCTTGACGCATACCGGAGTTTGGGACGCGGGTTTTAGCGGGAGAAGCGAGTTTGTGTTAGTCGTTGAAAATACCCGCGGGGCGAGGATCAAACAGAACGCGCGCCTGGTGCAGCTTATTTTTCAGGGCATCAATGAAACATCGCATGGTTATCAGGGGATCTATCAGAATAAGGTTTAAGCGTGGAGGTGCCTATGGAAATCAAAGTGCAAAAATTGACGCAGGATGAGTTAAATGAGCGCGGAGTTTTGAGCTGGCCGGTATGGGAAAAAGAGGCTTCCCGGTTTAAGTGGCACTATGACAGCATTGAGGAGTGTTATATCCTCTCGGGGAGAGCGGTTGTGGAAACTTCCGATGGGGAAAAGGTGAGTTTTGGAAAGGGCGATTTCGTGAGCTTTCCCCGGGGTTTGTCGTGCGTCTGGGATATTAAAGAAGTAGTGAAGAAGCATTATAATTTTAAATGATCTTTATGGAAAAGAAAAACGCCTATGTGCGGTTATTCGTTGAGGCGGTGTTCTTGTCGGCTGCCCTGTTTTGTTTTATTCGTCAGGCGAGCGCCGATACGATATATCTTAAAAACGGCCGCTCGGTTGAGGGAGTGATCAAAAGCGAAAATGATGACCGGGTCGAATTGGAGATAGGTTTTGGCGTCGTGGGATTTAACCGCAAGGAGATAGAGCGGATCTATCGATCTACTGCGGAAGAGACGTTTGATATCCATGAGCATTGGGGCAGGCAGAAAGAGGAATCAGCCCGGCGGGCAGAGGCTTTACGGCTGCAGGAAGAGTCTTCCCCGAAACATGTCGAGGTTTTTCAAGGTAACGGCGGACAGTTAGTGGTCAAGGCCTTGTTGAATAATAAAGTGCAGGCCTCCCTTATTTTAGATACGGGCGCGTCCCTGGTCATGCTCTCGCGCAGTATCGCTCTCCAGCTTGGCTTGGAAATCGACCAAAAAGCCGTTAATAAGAATGATATCCTGGAAACGATCGTGGCTGACGGCCGCAAGATCCAGGCGCGGCATTTTGTCGTTGAGAGTATCAGCGTTCAGGGGATGTCTGCCCGCAATGTCGATGTTGCCGTGCTTATGGATTCCACGATGGAATCCAACCTGAAAGACGGGCTTTTGGGGATGTCTTTTTTGAAAAATTTCAGTTTTAAGATCGATGCCGCTAATAAGAAATTGATACTGGAGAAATCGCGATAGAGATGAGATCCTATACTCAGTATTTGAATTTTAATACAAAAACCCGCCAGGCATTTATTAATATTACCGCTTTAATTGATGATGCCGTTACAAAATCGGGCGTGCAAGAAGGCCTTTGTCTGGTCAATGCCATGCATATTACCGCGAGCGTTTTCATCAATGATGATGAAAGCGGATTGCATAAAGATTTCAGCGCTTGGCTGGAAAAGTTAGCTCCCTACGGTAAAGGCGCGTATCAGCATAACCGGACAGGCGAGGATAATGGGGACGCTCATTTGAAAAGAACGGTCATGGGAAGAGAAATAGTGGCCGCGATAACCAGGGGGAAGCTTGACTTTGGGCCGTGGGAACAGGTTTTTTACGGTGAATTTGACGGACAGAGGCAAAAGCGGGTATTGGTCAAGATAATAGGGGAGTAATTTTTCGGTTATAGGTTATCGGTGTTCGGTTTTCGGTGACCATGCCGGCCGATAACCGAACACCGAATACCGCTACTGGTGTGGGAAATAGTCGTTGGTTGTGTTATACTTAAAGTATGAAAAACAAAGGCTTTACGCTTCTGGAAGTAGTGATCGTTATTCTTTCCCTGGGGATCTTGGGGAGTATTTCCGTCCCTAAGATCGTGAGTTTGCGCCAGGAAGCGCAACTTGCCGCGGAAAAGCAGGCTATTGCCAGCACGCGCGTGGGGATCAACGCGTATTATGTTAAATCAACCATAAACCGCAGGGTTCCTTTGTACCCGGCGATCCTGGATTCTGCTTCAACCGCGTATGCTTCCGCCTCGAACGCTTTTTTTATCAATGTGCTGGCTGCTCCCGGGGTAATTGACGGCGAGTGGAGAAAGCTCAGCAGTGTGTTATACCAAAGCCCTGCGGGTAATTTTTATGTTTATGACCCCTTGACCGGCGATTTTAACGGGACACAGATCATTGATGACGCTATCCTTGCGCTGTTGGGAATGTCCAGAAAAGATATCACTATGGACTTTATTAATCAACTCAGCAGTAAGAACCTTATTACTTTAGCAGACGGGAAAAAATTAGTCGGAGGCTGCGCGGTCATCCTTCCGCAGTCTTCCGGTGAACCGAAGCTCTCCGGTACGGATACCTCTATTGAGAAATTCAGCTCTTTTGACGGGACTTTAAACGCGGAAATAACCGGAGAATACGCCGGATGGGCCCCTCAGATCAAGTTCGGTTATTATACCATCGACCCGGCAACAGGCAATAAAGTGCTGCATCAGCTTTTTAAAGGCGCTGATACAACAGGTGCCAAGGCATCGTTTCCCACCGAGAGCGGTGAAATTGTGGGGTTTTATATGACGACCCCTCAAGGACCCGGGTATACCTATTATTCCGAAACAAACAGTAATTCTGATAATTCAGACCACATGAAGATTTATATGAATACCTCTTTGCGTAAGATCACCATAGGCTGCGAAGATACCAGGAGCGGCGGTGATAAGGATTTTCAGGATTTTATCGTGACACTTTCTTATTAATTACCGGTTAAAAGCTTTAGGAGAATATTTTAAAACAGGAGAGGGCGTTTATGAAGAAAAAAGGTAAGAGAGGCGCTTATTTTGTCCACCCGTCAAGCCAGGTCAAGTATATCGCTATGACGATCATCCCGGCGTTGATCATGAGTATTTTTAGTATTTTTCTTCTCTTTAAAAGCGGCGAAAACCTGATGAATAATGAGAAGCTTAAACTCGCGCAGGAAACGGCTTCGCTCCATATGACGCTGAAAAAACTTGAGAATCCCGATTTGGGGGTGACCTTGAGCGATAAGATAGAAGTGATGAAGCGGGAACTTTTTATCCTGCAGCATACCCTGGAGATGAAACATTACAAGGACCTCCTGGATTGGATCAATACGAAGGTGATATTGTTGACTGTTTTGCCGGTAGTCTTGATGTGCGTAGGGATCTTAGCGCTTTTGTATTCTCATCGCATCGCCGGGCCTTTGTACCGGCTTGAGAAGCATTTAAATTTGCTCAGTGAGGGGAAAAACACCCCGCCGTTCCATTTCCGGAAATATGACGAATTTAAGGAAGTAGGGGTCGCTTTTGAACAACTGCGCAAGAAATTAGAGGAAAAAGGGTATTTGAAGCAATAAAAATGATGCTCACCGGTGTCACAAAGTCTGTTATAATACGATAATGTTAAAGGATAAAGTCTAAATAACAAAGGAAGGTTTAAGGCTAAAGGTTCCTGCTTACCGGCAGGTAGGAAATTTTAAAATTTAACCTTAAACCTTTTAAATTCCTTTGTTATTTAATCTTTAGCCTTTGAATTTTTATTTAAACAATCCCCATGAAGATCAATAATATTAATATTTCTGTGATACAGGGTGATATTACCGCTTGTGCCGCGGACGCGCTTGTGTCTGTTGCCGATAAGAGCCTTATGATGAACCGCGGCATTGCGGCGTCAATAAAAAGAAAAGGCGGCAGGATCATAGAAGATCAGGCGATCAAGATGAGCCCGTTTCCCGCGGGAGAGGTTTGTTTGACGGATAGCGGGAGTTTGAAAGCCCGGGCGGTGATACATGCGGTGACGGCGAATGGGGCGCTTCGGAGCGATGAAATGAAAATAAGAAGTGCTGCCGGTAATTGTTTGCGCCTGGCGCAGCAGTTAAAAATGATCTCTATTGCTTTCCCTTCTTTAGGGGATGGTTTAAAAGGGGTAAGCCCGCTTGCCTGCGCAAAGATCATGGCCCAGGAAGTCTATCGGTATATACGGCAAGAGCCGCAGCCTTCTTTAAAAGAAATAATTTTTTGCCTGCCGGATAAAGAAACCTTTGATGCTTTTGAGCGCAATATGTTCGGCTACCTGGATTATATTGTCAATAAGCTCAAAAGCCCTTTTGTTACCGTGGACGCGATCATCGAGTTAAAAGAAGGTATCGTGATAATAAAAAGAAGCAACCCTCCGTTTGGCTGGGCATTGCCAGGGGGGTTTGTCGATTATGGAGAGAGTTTAGAAAAAGCGGCCGTGCGTGAAGCTAAAGAAGAAACCGGATTGGACCTGTTCGATGTAAAACAGTTCCATACTTATTCCGATCCCGGCCGTGACCCCCGCTTTCACACCATAGGCACGGTTTTCACAGCCAGAGCCTCGGGTGTTCCCCGCGCGGGTGATGACGCCGCGGCAGTCAAAGTCGTTCCGCTGCGTAAGATCAACGCGTTATCCTTTGCCTTCGACCACAAGAAGATCATCCTCGATTATATAAGATCAAAAAAAATCAAAAGATAAAAGTCACGGGTGCCCCAGTCTCCAGAGTCCCATCGTCCCAGTCTCAAGTCACATGTTTCAAGTCGCAAACCTAAATTTATCGTTATCGATTACCTGTGTTTTGTGTCATGCTACTTTAATATTGGTAGTTAGGTAAGGGTAAAGAAGTTTGTTTAGTAGTTGGGTAAAGGAGTTTGGTTTAAAATAATAAATAGTAAGATAAGTCTAAAGTCTAAAGGATAAATAACAAAGGAAGATTAAAGGTTAAAGTTTAAAGGTTCCTGCAGGCAGGTAATTTTAAAATTTATACTTTATTCTTTGGATTTCCTTTGTTTTTTAAACTTTAGACTTTTAAATTAACGTTAAATAACCCCACTCTTTAACCTATAACTATGGACTGTGGACTATCGACTACTTGTGTCATGCGACCTGTGTCTTGTGACTTTATTATTGGTAGTTAGGTATATGACAAGTTAAGTCTAAAGTCTAAAGGATAAATAACAAAGGAAGATTAAAGTTTAAAGGTTTAAGGTTCCTGCAGGCAGGTAATTTTAAAATTTAACCTTTATTCTTTGAATTTCCTTTGTTCTTTAGACTTTAACCTTTATCATTAACGTTGAATAACCCAAACTTTAACCTATGGCTGGACTTTTAGCTTTCTCTGAGCTGTTTTTCCGCGTCGATGATGCCCCGGTTGATAACACGGATCGTTTCTTTGATCTTTTCTTTTAAGGCAGGGGAGATGGGGGTTTTGTTGATTTCCCGCAGTATTTGGATGCTCATCCTGAAATAGCGCACGACTTCACCTTCATCAGTATCGCTGTATTGTAGTATCTTGCTGAATTGCATACCCTGCAGCCAGCATTCCATTGGTTTTGCCAGGTGGAAAAACGGCGCTTTGCTGATGGGGTAAATCTTATACTTCGATTCTTTGTGGTATATTTTTTCAAAGGCGTCTTCACAGAGTTCCTGTATCCCCCGCGCTGCCTTTGGAAGTTGATGGGCCTGCTGGTTTTTCCTCGGTTCAAAAACGATTGCCGCCGCCAGTATCCCCAGCCCGAATTCGTCGAGCTCTTCAAAACAGTTGCGCGCGAAGAGTTCGGATAAAAGCAGCTCGTAGCCGTAAACATTCTTGGCAAATTGCCCCTTGGCGGTCAAGGCTTCGTCGGCAATATATCCTGAATCCTTCAACAGCGACAGCTTTGCCTGCATTAACCTGAGGGCTTCTTTTTGCTGGTATTTTTTGGTCTGGAAATAATGGAATGAGAAGGAGTATATCCGGTACAGTTCGTCTTTATAGCGCTGGTAGAGGTTAAGGATCGTCGCGTAGGAATTGTTAAGCTGGCTTTTGACCTCTTCGGGTTTGCCGTAAAGGATATTCCTTACTTCTTCATGCTTGATCCTGTTCAAATTCACCCGGACATAGACGAAACCTTCTTTATCCATGCCGCGCCTTCCCGCGCGGCCGGCCATCTGGTAAAAATCCCGGGTTTTGAGGTTGCGCACGTAGCGGCCGTAGAATTTACGCAGTTCATCGAATACGACGCTGCGGCTGGGCATGTTAATGCCCAGGGCAAAGGTCTCCGTGGTAAAGATCACTTTCAGCAATTTGCTGGTAAAAAGCCGTTCGATCACTTCTTTTAATGTCGGAAGCATGCCCGCGTGATGGAAGGCAATGCCGTGTTTGACCAGCGGGTACATGGCAACAGCGCTTTTTTCGTTCTTTAAATCAAAGCGTTCGCAGAGAGAATCAAAGAGTAAAGTGATCTTCGCCTGTTCCTCGGGGGTGAGAAAATTATAGCTGTATAATTCATAAGCGAGGTCTTCCGCTTTTCTCCTGCCGAAGACAAAATAGATGCAGGGAAGCCCGTTATTTCTTTGGATATAATTGACCAGGGAGACGAGCTTGTTGAATTTGCTGAAGCGGATTCTCCTGAGCGCTTCGATCTTATCGACCACCTGGTTCTGGCACTGGAAGAAAAAATGCAAGGGCACCGGGCGCTTGTCTTCAATGACGATCTTGATCGGTTTTTCATGGATCGATTCGATCCATTGGGCGAATTCCTTGATATTCGGTATGGTCGCCGAAAGACCCAGCAGATTGATGTGTTTCGGCAGGAATATCAGGGATTCTTCCCAGACAGTCCCGCGTTCATAGTTGTCAATATAATGGATCTCGTCAAAGATCGCCCACGAATATTTTTTCAGGCTCTCGGGTTCATCGAGGATCTTGTTGCGGAATATTTCTGTGGTCATGATCAGTACCGGGGCATGGGCGTTCAACGATACGTCGCCGGTTAAAATGCCGATATCTTCCCGGTATTGATGCTGGAAATCACGGAATTTCTGATTGGAAAGGGCTTTGATGGGAGCGGTATAGATGACTCCCTGCTTAAGCCGTAAGGCATTCTCAATAATATGCTCGGCGATCGCAGTTTTTCCGGCGCCGGTAGGAGCTGATACAATTACCGAGTATCCCTGGTTAATGTAGTTTATGGCTTCTTCTTGAAAGCGGTCGTATATCACGGTTATCGGTGCTCGGTTCTTGGTGTTCGGCTGCGCAGCACCCCAGCTTAATAGGAATGCTGGGTGCGTCCTTGCTGGGCAGGAAGCGCGCACCGGCGCAATTTTGCCGCAGTAAGCGGCATACCCCGCCATTCCAATAAGGCGGGGTGCGATCTGCGCCGGGTGTTGTCAGTTTTTGCTTATTGGTTCTCGGGTCTTGGTTCTCGGTTAGCGATAACCGAGCCTCCGATAACCGAATATGCATCCTGCCTCGTAAGATACGTCAAAATTCTGTTCCATAATTTTGACGTACTCGGCAGGATAGTTCGGTCAAACAACTTATGTTCGCTCATTTCATTCGCTCCATAAGTTGTGGCATCACTATTATAGTCCAAAACCATTGATTTATCTAATAAAAAAGAATAGAATAGTGCCAAGTGAGCGTGCAAGTGAATATTGAGAAACTTGAACAGTCGCATGTTGCAACTAGTCGGTAGTAGCCGGGAAATTTTACGCTTTTTGCTTACGCGCACAAAAAACATTTTGCCGTCTGCTTCGGTTTACTCATCGCCTTCGCCAGTTGACTTTCGTGGTCGCGAGTGCTACGGCGATTCGTAATTCCTCGCAGACTTTTGGCAAAAGTTTTCAAATGTGCGCTTAAAGCAAAAACCGTAAAGTTTCTCCCGTCTATGGACTGTGGACTATCGACTACTTGCTTGCCCCGAGCTTGTCGAGGGGTGTCTTGCGACCTGTGTCTTGTGACTTTATTATTGGTAGTTAGGTATATGACAAGTTAAGTCTAAATGGTAAAGGCTAAATAACAAAGGAAGGTTAAAGTTTAAAGTTTTCTGTTTGTCGGCAGGCAGGAAATTTTAAACTTTATACTTTATTCTTTGGATTTCCTTTGTTATTTGAGCTTTAAACTTTATCATTAACGTTAAATAACCCAACTCCTTAACCTAACAACTAAACTAACATCTTAACCTTAACCATAACCTATAACTATGGACTATCGACCATTGACTATAGACTATCGACTACTTGCTTGCCCCGAGCTTGTCGAGGGGTGTCATGTGACCTGTGTCTTGCGACTTGTGACTGGGGCTCTGGCGACTGGGGTACCCGGATAAGCGGATCACCAATAATTATTTCTAAGTAAATATAGTGTAATAAAGGAGTTAAGAATGAAAAAGATGTTTAAGAAAGGGTTACTTTTATCCGCGATCTTTCTTTCGCTTTGCCTTGCTGCTTGTGAGCAGGCAGGTTGGATAGGTAATCAAAGCAGTAATAAGGCGAACGCGCCAATTGGCGCTGAAGATAAGTATTATGATATACTTGTAGATAGAGTGGTTGATGGCGATACTCTGGTACTAGAAGGCGGGCAACGGGTTAGGCTTATCGGCATCGATACTCCTGAGATGCATGAGTCTAAAAAGTTATACCGGGATAGCCAGCGGATGAGCCAGAACGTTGAAACCATTAAGAAATTGGGGAAGCGCTCGTATCAATTTACCCGGGGCCTGGTGGAAGGAAAGCGCGTCAAATTGGAATTTGACGTGGAAAAAAAGGATAAATACGGAAGGCTCTTGGGGTATGCTTATTTACCGGATGGTACCTTTATAAATGCCGAGATCGTAAAACAGGGGTATGCTTCTTTAATGACATATCCTCCAAACGTGAAATATGCTGATCTATTCCTGAAATTATACCAGGACGCGCGCGAAAATAAGCGCGGCCTTTGGCAATAGGATCGCGATACAAGTAAAAGTTTCTTTACAGTGTTTAGATGTTCATGTAATATATTGCTATGTAATAATTAACAATTATATCCGCAGTAAGTGAAAAAGTGAAAGAAGAGGAGGCCTTATTATGTTACGTTATTTAACTGCCGGTGAATCGCATGGGAAGGGTAATGTGGTTATTCTGGAAGGGATGCCGGCAGGTTTAAAAATAAATGTTGAAGCGATTAATAAGGAATTAAAGCGCCGTCAACAGGGATTTGGCCGGGGAAAACGCATGCAAATCGAACAGGATAGCGCTCAGGTCATTTCCGGTTTAAAGAACGGGGTAACCCTGGGCAGTCCGGTCTCGCTTTTGGTCTTAAATAAAGATTCCAGTATCGAGAGATTAGCGAAAGTAGTTTGTCCCCGTCCCGGGCACGCGGACCTGCCGGGTATATTAAAATACGGGTTAAGCGATATCAGGGAAGTTTTGGAGCGGGCTTCCGCGCGCAGCACAGTTGCTACCGTTGGGATAGGCGCTCTTTGTAAGATATTCTTACGGGAGTTCAATATTTCTATTTCCAGTAGTGTCATATCAGTGGGGGGGGAAAGTAGTAAGGAAGGGATCATTGCTAAGATCATTCAGGCGCAGGAAGCAAAAGATACTTTGGGGGGGATCTTCGAAATCGGGATCACCGGTATTCCTGTCGGCTTAGGCAGCTATGCTCATCCTGACCGCAGGCTTGACGGCCGCCTGGCTCAGGCTGTCATGGCAATACCCGGTATTAAAGCGGTTGAGATCGGCTTAGGTTTTGGTTATGCCGGAAAGCGGGGTTCACAGACGCACGACGCGATCTATTATTCCCGTGGAAAAGGATATTACCGTAATACGAATAATGCCGGTGGCATAGAAGGCGGGATATCCAACGGAGAAGATATTATCCTGCGGGGGTGTATGAAGCCTATTTGCACGCTCATGGACCCGTTGGATTCGGTGAATATCATTTCGAAGAAAGCTTCCAAAGCGGCGGTCGAGCGTTCGGATACTTGCGTCGTGGAGGCTGCCGGCGTTGTCGCGGAAAGCGCGGCTGCTTTCGAGATATCTCGCGCGTTTTTAGAGAAGTTCGGCGAGGATAACCTTGTGGATATTAAGAGCGCCTATAAAGCGTATTTATTAAGGCTCAAGAAAGCGTAAGTTTGGTAAAGTGCCGTTCTTTGCCGGGTCAGAAATGCTCTAAAAGGAGAAGATTTTATGGCAAAACAAAACTGCTGGGAGTTCAAGAAATGCGGCCGGGAGCCGGGAGGCATTAAAGTCTCTGAATTAGGGGCGTGCCCCGTAGCTCTTGAGATACGGGTGGATAAGATCAATAGCGGCAAGAATGCCGGCCGTGCCTGTTGGGCGGTATCGGGAACGCTTTGCGGCGGCAAGGTCCAGGGGGCATTCGCCGCGAAAGTGGGCAATTGCATGGTCTGCGAGTTCTACAAATTAGTCGTGCGTGAAGAAGGCGCGCAGTATGTCGGTGTCACTGAGATCCTGACGAAATTACAGTCGCTTTAGCGGGATATTAAAAATATTTTTGTTAGAAAATCGTTCCTCAAACGTCTATTGTTAGTGAGGGCATAGTATGGCGCCAAGAGGGTGCGCTTAAGCTTAATGCCTTACTAAAAGACGTGCCTTTTGCTCAAAAGGCGCTTTAAAAGGAGGAACGATATGTCCGGGGAAACAGGTGTTACGGTAGTGCGGTTGTTCCGTTTGGAAGGCGATTCCAGTTTAAAGGCTTTTGTCGATGTGTCTTTCGGCGATTTTATCGTTAAAGGCTTGCGCGTGGTGAAAGGAAAAAACGGCTTGTTTCTGGGGATGCCCCAGGAAAAGTCTAAGGACGGGAAATGGTATAATGTTTTTTATCCCGCGACCAAGCAAGCGCTTGTTGAACTTACCGGGGTGGTTTTGTCCGCGTACCAGGAATGATCCCGTTACGGCTTTAAGCGGCTTTCGCTTTAGAGCTTTTATCGAACGCAGAATGAAGAATATTTTTCTCGTAGGATTTATGGGGACAGGCAAGACTTCCGTGGGCAAGGCGCTTGCCCGGAAGAAGCGCTGGCGGTTTGTCGATCTTGACGATCGTATCGAAGCAAGTGAGAAAAGAAAGATCGCCGATATCTTCGCCCGCGACGGAGAGCCGTATTTCCGGCAGCTGGAAAAACAGGCTTTACGCGAAGCTGTTTTAGAAAGCTCCTGCGTGATCGCCTGCGGCGGAGGCATCGTGACCGATCCGGAGAATATCGAGATCATGAAAAAAGCAGGTATCCTTGTTTGTTTGACTGCTTCCGCGGAAGTGATCATTGAGAGGACGAGGAGGTTTGCCCATCGTCCTTTATTGAATGTCCCCGACCCAAAGGCGAAAATCGAATCTTTGTTGAAAATCCGGGCTGCCGCGTACGCGTTAGCGGATGTGAGTATCGATACTTCAGGCGTATCCATTCAGGAGGCAGCAGAGAAGATCTCCCTGGCCACCGCAGATCATGAATGATTTAGAAGCTTTGGTAGGATTAAATATGGTTTGTGACGTCGGCAGCATCCGTTTAAAGAAGCTGCTCGATGCCTTCGGAAAGCCGGAGAATATTTTAAAGGCGCCCCGGGAGAAGATCATATCCGTCTGTGGAATAGGCGCCAATATCGCCGGCCGTATAGGCTCGTTAAAAGCGGGAGATCTACAACGGGAATTCCGGCTGATCAGAAGATCAGGGATCAAACTTTTGACGCTGGGAGAGCGCGGGTATCCCGGGAATTTATCGTGCATACCTGATCCGCCGATCGTTTTGTACGTGCGCGGTGAGTTTGTCCCGGAAGATAAACGGAGCCTGGCTTTAGTAGGGTCCCGCCAGGCATCTTATTATGGGATAACCTACGCGCAAAAGTTCGCCGGCGAGTTATCTGAACGGGGCTTCACTATTGTTTCCGGGATGGCGCGGGGTATCGATACGGCCGCTCACACGGCCGCGTTAACGCGGGGAGGCCGGACCATCGCGGTCATGGGCAGCGGGTTTAACCATATCTATCCTCCCGAGAACCGCGCGTTGTTGGAAAAGATCATTCAATCCGGAGTAGTTGTTTCTGAATTCTCCATGGAGACCGGGCCGTGGAGGCAAAACTTTCCCCGCCGCAATCGCGTTATCAGCGGGTTATCGCAAGGCGTTCTGGTAGTTGAAGCAGCCCGGAACAGCGGAGCATTGATCACGGTTGATTTCGCGTTAGAGCAGGGGCGGGAAGTCTTCGCGTTACCGGCAAATCTGGGCGCGCGCAATTCCTACGGGACGCATGAATTGATCAAGCAAGGGGCGAAATTAGTTTCTTGCGCCGAGGAGATTATTGAAGAGTTTGCCTTTGCGCAAAACTTGGATCAACGCTCAACCCTGCGGCCGGCCCGGCGCGATATGGGGAGCAATGAGCCTCTTTCTTTGTCCCCTGAGGAGATGATGGTGTATGGCCTTATATCGAATTATCCTGTTTCTTTGGATGAGATAGCAGGACGGGTGAATCTGGATACTGCTTTTGTGCTGGGGGCACTCTTACGGCTACAGGTCCAGAAATTAATTAAACAACTTCCGGGCAAACAATTTATAAGGGATCATGATGAAGAAAAAAAGCTTAGTTATAGTTGAATCTCCCACCAAAGCTAAAACGATCGGCAAGATAATCGGCAGCGGATATTCGGTTGTTTCTTCCATGGGGCATTTGATCGATCTTCCCAAGAAAGACCTGGGGATCGATATTGAGCATAATTTCGAGCCTCATTACGTCGTTATTTTCGGCAGGAAGAAGATGCTTGCTGACCTGAAGAAAGAGGCCAAGAACAAAGACGTGATCTATATCGCTACCGACCCTGACCGGGAAGGAGAGGCTATCGGCTGGCATTTGAAGAACAGGCTTTTTAAAGATAAAGAGGTTCACCGCGTTGAGTTCCACGAGATCACGGCTTCCGCGGTTAAAAGCGCATTTGAGCATCCGCGTGAATTTAAGATGCATATGGTTGAAGCGCAGATCGGCAGGAGGATCCTGGACAGGCTCGTCGGATATTTCTTGAGCCCGTTATTATGGAAGAAGATCGTCCGGGGCTTAAGCGCCGGCAGGGTCCAGTCGGTGGCACTGCGCCTGATCGTGGACCGGGAACGCCAGATCAATGCTTTCATCCCTCAGGAGTACTGGGAGGTAGAAGCGGAGCTTTCTAAGCCCTCGGTTGAAAATGCGGGGGTTTTTACCGCGAAGCTCGATAAACGTGAAGATAAAAAAATTGAAATTAAGAGTAAAGAGGAAACAGACGCGATCATCCGGGAATTGCAGGGAGAGCAGTTTGTCGTGCTTGACGTCAAAAAGAGCGAAAAAAAACGTAACCCGGACCCTCCGTTCATTACCAGTACCCTGCAGCAGGAATCGTTTAATAAATTGAAATTTAACGCGACGAAGACTATGATCGTCGCGCAGCAACTCTATGAAGGTATCGATATCGGGGAGGACGGCCCCGTGGGGCTGATCACGTATATGCGTACGGATTCTACCGCGGTATCCAAGGAAGCGGTAGCTTATGTCCGCGAATATATCCAAAAGAGTTTCGGGCAGGAGTATCTTCCGGAGGCGCCGCCTGTTTATAAGGTCAAGAAATTCGCCCAGGAGGCGCATGAGGCGATCAGGCCCTCCGACGTGAGCCGTCATCCTGAAAGTATCAGGCAATTCTTGAGCGCCGAACAATTCAGGCTGTATGAGTTGATCTATAACCGTTTTGTTTCCAGTCAAATGATGCCCGCGCGTTACGCGGTTACTTCGGTGGCTATCGGAGCGGGAAAATACGGCTTAGCGGCAAGCGGCAGTTCCCTTATCTTTGAAGGTTTTATGAAAGTCTATAGCAAAACAAATGAAGAAGAAGAGGAGAAGCCTAAAGCGAAGAACGAGATCCCGGCTTTGGAGAAAGATGAAATATTGAAGCTGCTGCAGCTTCTGCCCTCCCAGCATTTTACCAAGCCGCCGCCTCGATTTTCCGACAGCTCCCTGGTCAAGGCGTTGGAAGAGGAGGGCATCGGCAGGCCTTCGACCTACGCGCCGATCATCGCTACCCTTATCCTGCGGGATTATATACGCAGGATCAAAGGGTATTTTCATCCGTCGGAACTGGGCTTTAAAGTCTGCGACCTCCTGGTCGAGTATTTTCCTAAGGTCATGGATGTTAAGTTTACCGCGAATATGGAAGAAATGCTTGATGAGGTCGAGCAAGGCAATGCCGATAAAATAAAAATATTATCTGAATTCTACGGGCCGTTTAAAACGAGCGTTGATTTCGCCCAGCAGAATATCCAGAAGGAAGTGATAACCACGGATGAGGTCTGTCAGCTTTGCGGCAAGCCGATGATCTTGAAGTGGGGCAGAAAAGGCAAATTCCTGAGCTGTTCCGGATATCCGGAATGCAAGAGCTCTAAATCCATAACCAGCGGGGTAAAGTGCCCTTCTCCCGGCTGTGACGGGGAATTGATCGAACGCCGCTCGATCCGCGGGTATTTTTACGGCTGTTCAAAATATCCGCAATGCACCTATACCTCAAAGGCATTGCCGGAAACCCAAGCTTAAATGACTGATAAATACATCGAGAAGTTTATCAGGTATTTAGAGATCGAAAAGAATTATTCTAAGTATACCATCCTGAATTATCATTTGGACCTTGAGGCTTTCCGGCTTTTTTTGGGTGAGTCTGATCTGGAAAAAGTCGACTATCTCACCCTGCGTAAATATCTGGCGACATTAAAAGAAAGAAAGTTGGTTGCCCGGACGGTCTCCCGCCGGCTTTCTTCGCTGCGTTCATTCTTTAAATTCCTGGTCCGGGAAGGCTTTTTGAAGAATAACCCGATTCTGGCGATATCAAGCCCCAAGCAGGATAAGCATCTTCCCTCTTTCTTGACAGAAGAAGAGGTAAGCAGGCTGATAGACGCGGCGGCGACTGATGATGAGCGGGGGCACCGCGACCGGGCGATCCTGGAGATGTTTTACAGTACCGGGATGCGTATCGGCGAGCTCGTCGGGTTAAGCATTCCCGATGTCGATTTCTTCAGCTGTGTCGTTAAGGTGATGGGTAAAGGAAGAAGGGAACGGATCGTCCCTGTCGGCGATACGGCGCTCGCGGCGCTCAGGGCGTATCTTGAGAACAGGAAGAAACAGACGGATGTCTTGTTCCTGAATAAAAACAATAGCCGTATCAGCGACCGGGGCGTGCGCAATATAGTCAAGAAATATATACGCATGTGCGGGATAAAGCAGGGGGTATCGGCGCATACGCTGCGCCATTCATTCGCCACGCACCTTTTAAACCGCGGGGCGGACCTGCGCAGCGTGCAGGAGCTCCTGGGGCACGTGAACCTTTCAACGACGCAGATCTACACGCACCTGACCACTGACCGGCTTAAGAGCGTATATGATAAAGCTCATCCCCGGGCTTAAAGGATCGCATGTTTATCATTTATGATATTATCGCTTTTTTTGTGACACTCGTTTATTTGCCGAGGTATATTCTTAAGAATAAGTTTCATCCGGGATTCCTGATGCGTTTTGGCTTCCTGCCGGGGACAGACGTATTCAAGGAACGTCCGGTTTGGATCCACGCGGTGAGTGTCGGCGAGGCGATGGCGGTGAAGAATTTGGTTGAAGCTTTACGCGAAGGAATCCCCGGCGTCAAATTCGTCATTTCTACGGTGACACCTACCGGCAATACTATCGCCCGGAATATTTCCCGGGATGGGGACAAGGTCTTGTACCTGCCGCTTGATTTTAGCTTTATCGTCAACAAAGTCATTACGCGGATCAATCCCCGGCTTTTTATCATTGTGGAGACCGAACTTTGGCCGAACCTGATCAGCTGCCTGTACCGGAAAAAGGTCCCGGTGATCGTGGTCAATGGGAGGATCTCGGACGCTTCTTATAAGGGATATCGTTCAATTAAATTCCTGCTCGCGCCATTCTTGAATAAGGTTATGTTGTTTTGTGTCCAGAGCCGGCGTGATGCCGAGCGATTCGCTGACATCGGGGTAAGGAGTGCAAAAATTAAAGTCGCGGGGAATATGAAGTTTGACGTAGAGGCGCCTCCTGCGCCCTTGGAGAAGAAAGGCCGGGATTACCGTCTGCGTTTGGGGTTGAGCCCCCGGGAAAAGTTTTTAGTCGCCGGTTCCACGCATCCCGGCGAAGAAGAGGGATTATTGCGGGTTTATACGCATCTGAGGCCTATGTTCCCGGGATTGCGCCTGCTCCTGGCTCCGCGCCATCCCGACAGGGCAGCGGAAATAGAGAAAATTATCGCAGGTTTTGGGCTTTTACCTGCTCGTTTTTCCCGGTTGGCGGATAAACAGCCTTCCTTCAACGCTCAAACGGTCGTGATACTGGATACTATCGGGGACCTGGTATCGGTTTACCGCGCCGCGGATATCGTTTTTGTCGGCGGAAGCCTCATTCCCCGGGGCGGGCATAATATATTGGAGCCGGCAGTGCTGGGAAAGGCGGTTGTTTTCGGCCCGCATATGTTCAACTTCCGCGATATTACGGATCTCTTCTTGTCAAACCAGGCCGCGATCTCCGTCAGGGACATAGGGGGGCTGGAAGAAAGCATAACTCGCTTATTAAATGATCCCGAGCAATTAATGAAGCTCGGACGGCGCGCTCAAGAGCTCATTACAAAGCAGCGAGGCGCGACTGCCGCAATATTAAGTTCAATTAAGGAAATCTTATGTTAGAGATCAGATTACGCAAGGAAAAGTCGGGTATGGTCCTTGAGCTGTCCGGGACTATCGATATCGATGCCGCTAATTTTATCGAAAGGATCGGCTGGTGCCTGGATAACGGTTTTAAGAATATCGTCTGTGATTTTCAGGATGTCAGTATGATCGATTACCCCGGTTTGACCGTGTTGACGATCGCCTACAAGAATGTGCTTAACCATCAGGCGCACATGAAGCTTTGTAATATTTCCGCGCACCTGAAAAAAATTTTGTGCCTGGTTTATCTTGACCGGGTGCTGGATGTTTACGACAGCCTTGAGGAAGCCCTGAAAAGCTTTGAGGGAGAGCGTTCTATGCTCGAGATCCAGAAAAAGAAGCTGCGCCGCCGGTTTAAACGCCTGCCGCTGGATATTCATATAGAGCTTAGGTCAAAAACGCGCGAAAAAGATTTTATCCGCGGTAAAGTCTTTAATTTAAGCGCCGTTGGGCTGCTCGTTTTTGCCGATAAGAATTATCCGTTGGGAGAATTGCTGCGCGTTAAACTTACGCTTCTGCCCAGCCCCGGGCTCATTGAACTTGACTGCAAGGTGTCCTGGCTGGTGCAGAAAGAGCTGCAACCGCAGCTTTATCCGGGAATGGGCCTGGAGTTCTACAAATTAGACAACCAGACGCAGAAGAAGATCCTCGAGTTCGTCGAGCGTAACCTTCCGTTGAGCTGTTCTAACGATTAGGAAAGGCTTTGTTTTATGGGTAACAATGGCGTCAGGTTTAAGGGCAGGCTTATCAGTTTAATGACGAAAAAGACGTTGCTGCCAAACGGCAGGCTTGTTCATTTGGATACGATCCGTCATCCGGGAGCGGCCCTGGTTATCCCTTTGGTGAGTGAGAATAAAGTGGTTTTGTTAAAACAGTTCCGGCCGGTCATCAACGCGTATTTATACGAGTTGCCCGCGGGAACGCTTAACAGGGGTGAATCTCCCTTAGCCTGCGCCAAGCGGGAGGTCATCGAAGAAACCGGCTACGCCGCAGCCCGGTTCACCAGGTTAGGCGTGATCTATCCGGTGCCGGGTTACTCAACGGAAAAGATCACGATATTCAAGGCGCAGGGATTAAGAAAACAAAAAGCGCGCCTTGAGGCGGATGAAATTATAGCCGCAGCTGTGGTTACCCGGGAGGAATTGGAAAAATTGTTCCGGGCGGGTGAGATCACCGATGCCAAGACGATCAGCGCTTTTGCGCTCTGCGGGTGGTTATGATACAACATCGCCAGATCAAAGCCGGGAAAAGAATGATTGAAGCGTTCTTGATCCCCTTATTGGAAAAGAACCTTATTCTCTTGAAAGGCTCTCGAGGGTATATTATGTGCGGCTACCTTAATTTAAATGCCGCCCGCAGGTTCCGCGAAGTTGCGGTCAAGGTCACCGGAATAAAAACTATCGATGATGCCTTAAAGGCGAGCGTTCATTCCTGTTCTCCCGCTGCGGCAAAGCTTGGTATTAGAAAAGGCCAGCTTGTTAAAGAAGTCCTCAAGATCATCGCTTAATTGAGAAGCTGCTATGCGTATTGCGCGATTTTTATATAAACGGCGGATCTCCTGGGGTGTTATAGAGAATAACGATATCTCTGTGCTGAAAAACCACCCTTTCGCAAGATTTGAGCTTACGGGTGAAAGGATCGCTTTATCGAAAGTCCTGTTATGCTCACCCGCCTGCCCTTCCAAGATCATCCTCGTCGGCCTTAATTACCGCGACCATGCCCGGGAATTAGAGATGGATGTCCCCCGGGAGCCGGTTATTTTCCTGAAACCTCCGAGCGCCCTTATCGCCCATCGGGAGAATATCATATATCCGCGCGGGGTCAAGCGGTTGGATTATGAAGCTGAATTGGCGCTGGTCATTAAGAAAGAAGGCAGGTTCATTAAAGAAAAGGACGCTTGCGATCATATCTTAGGGTATGGCTGCCTCAATGATGTTACTGCCCGTGATCTGCAGAAAAGAGACGGCCAGTGGACGAGAGCAAAGTCGTTTGACACCTTTTGCCCTTTCGGCCCGTGGCTGGAGACAAAATTGCAAACGCGGGAACTTTTAATAACAGCGTATTTGAACGGACGTGTCAAACAGGCTTCTTCAACTTCCAATTTGATCTTCGCGGTGCCGTTTCTGGTTTCGTATATTTCCCGGGTCATGACGCTCCTGCCGGGGGACATCATTTCTACGGGGACTCCACCCGGTGTTGGCAAAATGAAGAATCGTGATATAATAGAAATAGAGATAGAAGGTATAGGAAGGTTGAGGAACCAGGTCGTTGCGGCCAGAGGGGCTAACAATGCTGCATATTAAAGATCTATCAGTTGAGGTTGCCGGGAAGATCATTCTTAAAGATGTGAATGTGCACATTAAGAAGGATGAAGCGATGATCCTTTTCGGCCCTAATGGCAGCGGTAAGAGCACGCTGCTTAAAGCCGTTATGGGGTTTGGCGGCTTTAAAGTAATAAAGGGAGAGATTATTTTCAAGGATAAACGTATCGATACCCTTCCTACCGAAGAACGCGTAAGGGGCGGCCTGGGTATCATGTATCAGCATCCTCCCCAGATCAGGGGGGTCAAGCTCGCGCAGATCGCTTCTTTTTTGTCAAGCGATGCCGAAAAGATCAAATCAATGGCAGAGCACCTGTCGCTTCAAGAGCATTTGAACCGGGATATTAATCTTGGTTTTTCCGGAGGCGAGATGAAGCGCTCCGAATTATTTCAATTGATGCTGCAGGATCCCGACCTTTTGCTTTTGGATGAACCGGAATCAGGCGTTGACCTGGAGAATATTTCGCTCATGGGCAGCGTATTGAACAAATATTTGAGCCAAAAAGGTAAATCCGCCCTGGTTATCACGCATACCGGTTATATCCTTGATTATATCAAGGCGAAAAACGGATGTGTTATGATGGGGGGGAAATTCTGGTGCGTCGGCGAACCTAAAGAGA
Organism: Candidatus Omnitrophota bacterium; assembly: GCA_041650835.1. Taxonomy (GTDB): domain Bacteria; phylum Omnitrophota; class Gorgyraeia; order Gygaellales; family Profunditerraquicolaceae; genus JBAZTA01. Next base: position 468,586 of record JBAZKL010000001.1, on the reverse strand, counting down.
TGTTTAACAGTATCCGGGAATCCGGCTACGAAAAATGCAAGGTGTGCGAATGTCCGCAAAAGAGCTAAATAAGAATATAGAGCCCGCTGACCTTGAGGGGATCACTTCTTCCGGGATGGACTTGTCGGAGAAGACCCGCTCTGCCAGTTTTATGCAGCAGGATAATACTAACTTGTTTTCCCGCAGCTTCCTGGAGGGTGTCGATACCCTCAGTATCGCTGAAGCCTTGGAGACTATTCCCGAAGCCAAAGAATATTACGGCAGGAATTTCCGGTATTTGAACAGGGAATTCCCCCGGGATACCGACGGAGGTTATTTTATCCGGGTGAAAAAGGGGGTAACCGTCGCGTTGCCCGTTCAGGCCTGCCTATTCTTAAAATCGCAGGGCTTCAAGCAAAAAGTGCATAATTTGATCATTGTTGAAGAAGGCGCGAAAGTATATTTGATAACCGGATGCTCCGCTTCCGCTTCCGCGCATGAAGGCTTTCATCTGGGGATCTCGGAGTTCTTTGTGAAAAAGGGCGCGTATTTGAATTTTACCATGATCCACAACTGGCAGAAGGATGTTTCAGTCAAGCCCATGAGTATCGCGGTCGTTGATGAGGGGGCGACGTTTATTTCTAATTATGTATGCCTGAAGCCGGTCAAGGAGATCACGATGTACCCCACGGCAGTCCTGGAGGGAGAGGGCGCGCGCGCCAGTTTTAATTCTTTGGTTATGTCCCATCCCGGCAGCCTTCAGGATATCGGGTCGCGGGTTATCTTTCGCGCCCCGAATTCCCAGGCGGAGATAATCGCGCGTTCGGTAAGTTTAGGCGGTAAATTCATTGCCCGCGGGCATCTTAAGGCCGAGGCCGATCATGTGAAGGCCCATCTGGAATGCCGGGGGTTGGTTTTATCCGAGAGAGGCACGATACACGCGATCCCTGAATTAGAGACGGATTTCCGGGACGTAGATATGTCCCATGAAGCCGCGATCGGAAAGATCAGCAAGGAAGAGATCGAATACCTGTGTTCGCGCGGTTTTTCCGCGGAGCAGGCCCAGTCGATAATCATCCGCGGTTTTATGGATGTCGATATTCTCGGCCTGCCTGACGTATTGAAAAAAGAAATTGAAGCTTTGGAAGATAAAACGCTGCAGTCTAATTTCTAACTTCGAATAGTAAATTCATCTTGAATTACCGGTAGGCTTGGGGGGAGCGGATCATACGCTGAGGATCTGCTGGGAATAGGAAAGCAGCAATGACTGGTATTGTTTTTTTATGCTTGATGATCTCAAAAGCGTTTGAGCCTCGCCGATCAAGTCCTTGATCTCCTTTCTGACAAATTCTAAGGCGCCTGAAGCGGAGATGATCTGCCTGATCGCTTTGAGGTCTGTCGCGGTTATTTTTTCCTTCAGGAGAATTCTCTTGATCGTTCCTTTGTTTTTCCTGTCTGCGTGATTATACGCATGCCAGATAAAGATCGTTTTCTTTGCTTCCTGCAGGTCTGTCAGGATCGATTTTCCGATCTCTTCTTCTGTCCCGAATATCCCTAAGGCGTCATCTTTGATCTGAAATGCCCTGCCGAGGCGCGCGCCAAAATCAAAAAGTACCTGTATTTGTTTGTCGTTTGCTCCGGCAAGCGTAGCTCCGATAGCCAGGGGGTAAGAAAAGGTATAGCGCGCTGTTTTCAGGTCGTAAATAGTATAGATGTCGGCTTTGGTTATTTCAGAGATATCCTTTGTCCCGTATAAAAGTTCGATAAACTCGCCGCACCCGGTATAGATAGCGGCTTCGATGAGCTTTTTCATCGCTTTTTCTTTGTCTGTCAGATCGACGCGAACCGCCTGGAAGGCGTGCAAGCCCATCGCGTACATGATGTCACCGGCGACGATCGCGAGGTCTTCGCCGTTAAACTTGATGTCTTTAGCGCTGTTCAGATAGGCCCGGAACATGGTGTGCATGGCGGGTTTGCCGCGCCTTAAATCCGATTTATCGATAATATCGTCGTGCACGAGCATGAAGTCATGGAGGAGTTCCAGGGAAAGCGCGCTGGTATAGAGCCCGCGGGCTTTGCGGCGCGCGAAGCCGAGGTACCCCATGATCAGGAGCGTGGGGCGTACCCGCTTGCCGGGCCGTAACACATAATCATGGATATATTCGTAGAGGATAGGAGAAAGTTTTCTAAGGGAAAAAGACCTGTTAAGACGGTCGAGGAAGATCGGTAATTCGCGGTCAATGGCGATTTTGATTTTATTCAGCATTTTTTTATGTTATCATATAAGGAAATGATTTGCAAATAATTATATGGTAAAATCCTCTTGTTCTCAAATGGGCATATTGAATTTTATCAGAGCTTTGAGGCTCGCGTTCATTACCGCCAGCCTTTTTCCGTACCTGGCAGGTTCTCTTTTGGCAAAACCGCAGTTTAACGCCCTTGGGTTTTTCTTGGGTCTCGTCATAGTGATTTCCACGCATCTCAGCGCTAATCTTTTGAATGATTTTGCCGATTCAAAGAGCGGCAATGACTGGCAGGATAAAACATTTTATTCGTTTTTCGGCGGCTCCAAGCTTATTCAGGAGAATATCCTTTCAGAACGCTTTTACTTGTACGCTGCGGTTTCTTTCGCGCTTGTTTCATCTGCCGGTGTTTTCTTCCTTGCGGCGGTATTAAAAAGCATCCTGGTACTTTGGTTGTTTGCTGTGGTCCTTTTACTGGCCTGGGGGTATTCCGCGCGGCCGGCCAGGCTTTCCTATCGCAGATGGGGAGAGGTAGTGATCTTTACGCTCTTTGGGCCGGTTTGCGTCATGGGCGGGTATTTCATTCAGTCAGGCCTCTTTCCGGCGTTCAAGAGTTTTCTGGTATCTCTTCCGTTTGGGTTCCTGACTGCCGCGATCTTATTCGCCAATGAAGTGCCTGATTACCCGGTTGATATAGCCGTGGGAAAATACAACTGGGTCAGTGCTTCGGGGCCTGAACATGCCTACCGGGTTTACTGCGCGCTGATCGTTCTGGCCTTGGTTTTCGTCGGCATCAATATCGCGCGAGGGTTCCTGGGTGCTTTCGCGTGGGCATCTTTTGCGGCGCTTATCCCGGCAGTGAAAGCCGCTGGAATATTAAAGGGATCGGTTAAAGATAAGTTGCGATTAATGGAATCATCACAGCTGACGATAGCCGTACATGCTCTGGTAAGTATCGTTGTGGTCCTGGACCTTATCTTGAAACGATAGAGGAGTCAATTGATGAAGAAGGTCGTCATTATCGGCGGTGGTTTCGCGGGGTTGTCAGCCGCGAAGCGGCTCTTGCGGGGTAAAGAGCAGCTTGAAGTAATAGTGATCGATAAACAGCCGGCGTCAAGTTTTCTTCCTTTGCTTCCGGATACTTTGGGCAGGGGCATCGACCCTGAGAATTTGGCCTGCCCTATCGCAACATACGCCCGGCGCTATCGTTTCCGGTTTGTTCAGGAAAATGTCAGTTCAATAGATCTGGAGAAGAAAGAGGTTATTACGGTGAGCCAGCGGCTCGCCTTTGATTATCTGGTCATTGCCAGCGGCTCGGAAACCAATTTTTACGCGAACCAGGAAATACAAAAACGCGCCTTTACCTTAGACAGCGCGGCGGATTCGATAAAGCTTACCGGCTCACTCGCGCGGAATGAATATGAAACATACCTTATCTGCGGCGGCGGTTATACCGGTATTGAGATCGCGACGTCCTTGCGCAGGTGGCTGGATGCGAAAAATAAAGCAAACCGGGTTGTTGTGGTCGAAAGAGCCCCCGCGATCTTAGGGCCGCTTCCGCAATGGATGAGGCAGTATGTTATGGATAACCTTAAGCGTTTACGCGTGGAGGTGATCTGTCCGGCGACGGTTGAGAAGATCGATGATGATGCTGTCGCGCTTTCCAGCGGTGAGGTTTTTCGCCGCGCGATGTTCATCTGGGCGGCAGGCGTGCGGGGAGTGGATTTTACGCAGCACTTGGCGATAAAAAAGAATCCGCAGGGCAGGATATTGGTCGATGATAATCTTATGTTCCGGGACGCCTGTTTTGTGGCCGGCGACGCGGCAGCGTTCAGTTATCAGAATAACGCGCTGCGCATGGCGGTCCAATTCGCGATAACGCAAGGGCAGGCCGCGGCTGATAATATCTTGAATCTTATCCATGGCAGGCCGTTAAAGAAATACAGGCCGGTTGACCTGGGGTATATTATCCCGATGGCCAATAATCAGTCTTGCGGTATTGTCCTGGGGGTTAAGGTCAAAGGCTTAGCGGCGACGATGCTGCATTTTCTTATGTGCGTTTTTCGTTCGTATGGGCTGCGCAATCGCTGGGGGATCATTAAAGCTTTAATAGGAAAAGGGAAAAATAGTAAGTAACGCCCAACGCTTAAGAGCACCCCAGCATATGAGATTGCTGGGTATGCCGAGCACCCGGCGCAGATTGCACCCCGCCTTATTGGAATGGCGGGGTATGCCGCTTACTGCGGCAAAATTGCGCCGGTACGCGGCTTTCTGCCGCGGAATTGCGTTGGTATGTGTATGCAAGTTACACCCGGCGCAGATCGGGATTGCGCCGGTGTGCCGCTTTGTGCGGCAGGAGGTTAAGCATGAAAGACTGGGCGAGTGTACCGTTGCGCTTGGGCTTAGGTGTTGTGTTTTTGGGGCATGGGTTGCAAAAAGCTTTTGGTTTGTTCGGAGGACCGGGGATCCCGGGATTCGCAAAGATGTTAGCCGGGATGGGGTTTGCTCCCGCGTCATTCTGGGCATACGTGGCCGCGTATGTGGAGCTCTTGGGAGGGCTTTTTTTGATTTTAGGGATAGGTGTCAGGGTATCGTCTGCTTTGATATTTGTGTTGATGGTAGTGGCAACCGTTAAGGTGCATCTGGCAAAGGGTTTATTCTTGTCGTCGGGCGGTTTTGAATATAACCTGGTGATCCTTTGTGTCTGCCTGGCGTTACTCTTAAGCGGCCCTGATAAATTGTGTATCACGAAAAAGTTGTAATTTCAGGAAAAAGTGATAGAGTATATTCCTTGGTTTGACCTAAATAGTAGTTAGGTCATGGTTAAGCGGTTAGTTTGGTAGTTTGGTTGAGTAGTTGGGTTTTTAGTAACCTAACAACCATTCCTAACAACCAAACTAAAATCTTAACCCTAACCCAACTACATAAATTCTGGATATCAGGGTGACGGAAAAGTCCAAAGTTTAACCCCTCGACAGAGCTCGGGATGAATGAACCATAAGCGCCTGAGGCATGGTTCATTCAAAGCTCAAATAACAAAGGAAATTCAAAGAATAAAGGTTCCTGCCGGCAGGCAGGAAAGTTTAAGATTAATTCTTTAGTCTTAAACCTTGAACCTTCCTTTGATATTTAACCTTTATCCTTTAAAATTAACGTATTGTTTTTCAATAATCTTAACAAGACGGGGTGTTATGCAGAGAGCTGTTTTTTTTAATACTTTATCGGGTGAGAAGTGGAAAAAGACCGGTGTTGAAAAGCGCGCCGGTATCTTAGTCCCGTTGTTCTCCGCGTATTCTTCAGAAAGCCTGGGGATAGGGGATTTCGGCGATATGAAGCTGCTTGTTGAATTTGCCCATAAGACCGGTAATTCGCTCCTGCAGCTTTTACCGATGAATGAGGTCGGCAGTACGTTTTGCCCGTATGACTCCGTCAGTTCTTTTGCCTTGGAATCGATGTATGTGTCGTTTGCGATGATGCCTGAGGGCGACGTAAAGCCGCTTCAGTCAAAGATAAAAGCCATCCGCAAGGCCTTTCCCTGCGGGAAGAAGCATCTGGATTATAAAATAAAAGGCGAAAAGGCCGGCTTGTTAAATGAACTTTTTAATCTGGAGACTGAGAATGATTTAGCGGGCTTTGATAAATTCAGGGAAGAGAATGCCTATTGGGTGTATGATTACGCCTTTTTTAAGGCGCTCAAAGAATATCATCACGGTAGCCCCTGGTATGAATGGGAAGAGAAATATAAAAACCGCGAGAGCCCGGCCCTGGAAAGTTTCGGTAAAGATCATCCCGAGAAGATCGCCTTCGAAATATGGGCCCAGTGGCTTTTATACGGCCAGTTTAAAGAGGTCAAGGCTTATGCCCGGCAAAAGAATGTTTTGCTGAAAGGCGATCTGCCTATCCTGGTTTCGTTGGACAGCGCAGATGTTTGGGCGCATCCTGAATTTTTCAATCTTGAACTTACCGCGGGAGCTCCGCCCGATATGTATTGTGAAAAAGGCCAGCGTTGGGGGACTCCGACGTACAATTGGGAGCGGATCGAAGCCGATGGTTACCGGTATTTAAAAGAGAAATTGCGTTACGCCCAGAATTTTTATGATATTTTACGCATCGACCATGTGGTGGGTTTATTCCGGATCTGGAGTATCCCGGCGCAGGAGCCTCAGGAAAATAAAGGGTTGCATGGTTTTTTCGACCCGAGGGATGAAAGTAAGTGGGCAGAGCAGGGCAGGAAGCTATTAGCCGTGATATTAGAGAATACAGAGATGCTTTTGTGCGCTGAAGACCTGGGGGTGGTTCCAAGGGTGTGTACTGAGGCGTTAAAAGAGTTTGGTATTCCCGGTAATGAAGTTCAGCGCTGGGTTAAAGATTGGGATGTCAAACATGATTTCTTGGAGCCGCAGGATTACCGGTTATTTTCCGTATCCATGTTGTCAACGCATGATACAACGAATTGGGCGGCTTGGTGGGAAAATGAGGCAGGGACCGTGGATGAAGCGCTTTTTTTGAGGAAATGCCAGGATCGCTGGATCGATTATCATAGCGTTAAAGATGATCTTTTCGACCATAAGCGTTCCCGTCACGGGAGGCTGCGCTGGCTTGATAGTATCGATTCTGTCGACAAGCTGTTGGCGGTTTTAAACAAGCGCAAAGAGGAAGTTATGGATTTTGTCGATATGTACGCGAACACGTATCGGGAAAAAGAGAAGTTGTGGAAACACCTGGGTATTTCCGGGTGCATGAGAGAAAAATCTGATGTGCAGATCATCTCGAAAATACTGCATTTGACGCTTAAATCAAATTCGATATTCGCTATCCAGTTGCTTATTGATTGGTTAGGAATTACCGATCTATTAAAAGGCGATGCCTATCAATATAGGATCAATACTCCCGGCACGGTAAGCCCTCTGAACTGGTCTTTAACGCTTCCGGCGGCATTAGATGAACTTCTCAATGACCCCGTCTGTAAGAAGATAAAGCATATGGTAGTCGAAACAGGCAGGGCTTGAGGCACAGGTCGCAACGGGTCTATAGTCGACGGTCGGTTATCCGGAGAACAGGTAATCAGGGATTAGGAGATCGGGTGATCTGAACATCCGGGAATCAGATATAATAAGTTAAGTCTAAAGTTTAAAGCTTAAATAACAAAGGAAATTCAAAGAATAAAGATTAAATTTTAACCTTTAACCTTTAACCTTTAACCTTTAACCTTTAACCTTTAACCTTTAATCTTCCTTTGTTATTTAGACTTTAGACTTTATCATTAACATTATATAAGTATCTGTTAATGATAATTCAGTTATTGTTTCTTAAAATATGACCAATAAAAATAAGCTTAAGTCACAGCCGAAAGCCATTATTTTCGATATGGATGGGGTTATTATTGATTCCATGCCGTATCATTTTATCGCCTGGTATGAATCATTGCGGCAGTTTGGCGTGCGGGTGAGCTGTTTTGATGTTTATTTAAAAGAAGGAGAGCGTTGGGATAAGACCTTAAACCATCTCTTGATCCGCTCCGGCTGCCTGCCTACTCCGGTGTTACTGAAAAAAATATTTTCTTTACGCCAGAAGATATTTAAGAAATATTTTAAACGGTTTATTTTTAATGATGTTATGGAACTCCTGGCTTGCCTTAAAGGGAAGGGGTATCTTTTAGGGTTAGTGACCGGCACTCCGCTGCGGGAAGTCGAGCGGATTCTGCCTGTTTCGATCAGGAGCTTGTTCGATCATATTGTCGCCGGCGACCAGGTAAAAGAGGGCAAGCCCCATCCCGAACCTTATCTGAAAGCCGCGAGATCCTTGAAGGTCGCGCCGAAGGAATGCGTGGTCATTGAAAACGCGCCTTTGGGCATTGAATCGGCAAAACGGGCTCATATGTTCTGTATCGCGCTTACTACGAGTTTATCCCGGGAGTATTTGTCCGGCGCTGATATGGTGCTTAATGAGCTAAAAGAAATATCGGGATTCATCGATTCAAGGTGTCTATAGGAAGTAATAGTCGGTTATCGATGACTTTGCCCAACGATAACTGATTACACCCGGCGCTAATCGGCACCCCGCCTTATTGGAGAGGCGGGTGCGCGGCTTTCTGCCGCGGAATTGCGCCGGTGCGCGCTTGCTGCCCGGAACGGGCGCACCCAGCATTCCTATTAAGCTGGGGTGCTGCGCAGCCGAGCATGATAACTATTGACATAACTCGATATTTATGATAAAGTTATAAAAATATTGATGACCCGTTTAAAGCTTGAAGTCAGCTTGGTTTTTCCCATAAGAAAGGTTTTTCTTATGGTTTTGTTAACCTTGTAAGGAGGTGGAGCGATGAATACATGGCAGGCAATCTTTGTTGAGCCGGCAAAAACAGTTGTTTCCCAGGTAAGTCAATTCTTGGTAAACGTGCTTTTGGTGATCATCATCCTTATTATCGGTTGGATCATCTCGAAATTCATCAAAACGGTTATCGCGAAACTCTTGAAAACAGTCAAGCTTGATGAACTCTCTGATAAGATTGAATTGAATAAATTATTGGCAAAAGGCGGAATTACCTATCCGCTTTCCGAATTGATCAGTATTATTGTCTATTGGCTGGCACTGTTGGTTACGTTTGTGGTCGCGATCAATTCTATAGGGCTGCCGATTGCCGCTGAATTATTGAATAAAGTCGCTTTATACGTTCCTAATATCATTGCCGCGATCTTTATTATGATATCTGGCATGTTTGTCGCCACGATCTTACGTAATATCGTTTTGACTGCTGCTAATAACACGGGGCTCTCTCAGGCAAAGTTATTGGCCCAGGTCGTTGAAATTGTCGTCATTGTATTCGCTATCCTGGTTACCCTTGAGCAGTTGAACATTAAAGCGCAGATCATTGAGCTTACCATCAGTATCGTATTAGCTTCGCTTGGTCTGGGGTTTGCGTTGGCGTTTGGTTTAGGCTGCAAAGACCTGGCCGGGAAATTTACAGCTGAGTTAGTGGAAAAAATGAAGGGAAAGAAATAAGTATTTGCAGGCGTTTACTTTGTGAATAACCCCGCTCCTTTTACGATTCCCAATAGTTTGATCGCGTAAAAAGAGCGGGGTTCCTATTATAACTATGATGTATCGATTTATTGACGATAAAGGGACATTTGTCGTAGAAAAGCCGCTTGATTGCGGCCTCTATTTCCCGCTTACCAATCAAAACGGCACGCTTTTGAGTTCTATCAGCCCTCATTTAGCCGGCGATATTAAGCGTGATAACGATCATTTCCTCACTCCTCCTGCCAGTATTGAAGACATTAAAAATAACCCTCTTTGCCGCAGGGATTTCTTTATTAAAACGGGAAAGACTATCCTGCGTATGGCTTATACCGATAACGATAGTCTGGAAGCGGGGCTTCTGTATCATAAGGTCGTCAAAAAAACCGGTAAGCTCTCTGTTGAGGTTGTGAATTTTATCCCCTATGACCGCGATGTCGAGGTTATGTGGGTTAAAGTGCGTAATGAAGCAAGTGAACCGGTAAAATTCACGCCGACTTCTTTTATCCCTTTGTTCGGCAGATCGGAAAAGAATCTGAGAGACCATCGCCATGTCAGCGCGCTGCTTAACCGCGTCGAACTTCATCCCTATGGTACCCTTTTGCAGCCGACGATGATCTTTGATGAAAAAGGCCACAGTCTCAATGAATCTATTTATTTTGTTTTAGGCTACGAAGATGATACGCTGCCTCCCGAGGGGCAATTCCCCGCCATGGATTATTTCTGCGGTGATTCGGATATTTTTTCACCCGATGCCGTCTTTAAAAATGTCCCCGCGGCGACTAAAAAACTCAGCCGATTCGACGGCAAAGAAGCGTGCGCGGCGCTGCGTTTTAAAGAAAAGACCTTGCGTAAAGGCCAGGAAGTGGATTATTTCCTGGTCATGGGGATCGCCGAAGATGCCCGGAAGATCGAATCTGTTTTCCGGAAGCTCAATACCCCTCAAAAGGTCAAGCAGAGCTTAGGTGATACCAAGCGCTACTGGAGCGATTATCTTTCCCGCCTGGATTTTGATTTCGCGGACAAAGAGTTTAATAACTGGCTGTTGTGGGTAAAATTGCAGCCGACATTACGTAAATTATTCGGTTGTTCGTTCCTCCCGCATTTCGATTATGGTAAAGGCGGCCGGGGGTGGCGCGACCTCTGGCAGGATGCTTTGGCCCTTCTTTTGACTGAACCGCAGAAAGCCGGGGAAATGATCTCTAAGAGCTTTCAGGGCGTGCGTATCGACGGTTCTAACGCGACGATCATAACCCAAGACGGCGGTTTTGTTTCGGACAGGAACCGTATCAGCAGGGTTTGGATGGACCACGGCGTATGGCCGTACCTGACGCTGCGGCTGTACTTAAATAAAACCGCTGATATAAACTTTTTATTAAAAGAGGCAACGTATTTCAGGGACAAACAGCTTAAACGCGCCAGGGAAGTCGATCCCGCTTTTTCGCAGAAGGATTATCTTTTACGGACGAAAGAAAAAACCGTGTATCGGGGGAGTATTTTAGAGCATCTCCTGGTTCAGAATCTTGTCCCGTTTTTTAATGTGGGGGAACATAATATTATCCGGCTGGAGAATGCGGATTGGAATGACGGCTTGGATATGGCAGCAGAGAGGGGAGAAAGTGTCCCTTTCAGCTTTATGTACGCCCACAATCTTAAGGATATGTGCGGCTTCTTAGAAGCCTTGAAGCAAAAGTCCGCAACGGTAGCCGTATTTAAGGAATTAAAGATCCTCCTGGATACGCTCGGGGGCGCTCCCGTTAATTATAAAAATTATAAAGCAAAACAAGCGCGGCTTGAAGAATATTTCGGGAAAACAATTGAGTTTGGCGGACGCAAAGTTACGATCAAGATCGATGACTTGATCCGTGATCTGGAGCGGAAAGCGCTTCATTTGTTCTCCTGGCTTAAAGAAAAAGAATGGCTGCGGGAAGGCTTTTTTAACGGTTATTATGACAACCGGGGGAAGGCGGTAGAAGGGCTTGGCGGCAGCGGCCCGCGTATGATGCTTGCTTCTCAGGTGTTCGCGATCATGAGCGGCGGCGCGGCAGATCAGCAGGTTGATGAGGCCTGGCATTCCGTGAAAAAATACTTATATGACGCCGGGTTAGGCGGGTTTCGTTTAAACACGAATTTTAATTCTTGTATGCTTGAGCTGGGCAGGGCGTTTGGATTTGCGTATGGGGAAAAGGAAAACGGCGCTTTTTTCAACCATATGGTGGTCATGTTGGCAAACGCTTTATATCGGCGCGGTTTTGTGAAAGAAGGATTTGAAGTCATCAACTCCATTTACACCATGGCAACCGATGACAAAGCCAGGATCTATCCGCTTGTCCCCGAATATTTCGATAATGCCGGCCGCGGCCTCTATTTGTATTTGACCGGTTCAGCCAGCTGGTATATTTATACCTTGATGGAAGAAGTTTTAGGGATAAAGTTTGTTTTAGGCGATATTTTACTCGACCCGAAGCTGCTGGATACTTCTTTTTGCAGCCGGCAGATCAAGGTCAGTTTTACCGCTCACGGTAAAACGGTGCGGGTCATTTTCTTGCGGGAAAGCCGTCAGAGCGGAACATACGCCATACAGAAAGTTTTACTGGAGAAAACAGAGCTTCAGCCTACGCAGGGTAAATTTATCATCACCAAGGAAAGCCTCAGGAAAAAAGAAAATACGCTTTTTGTGTATCTGACGTAACGCGTATCACCACTCATCATTGAGCCGTAACAATAAAGTTTTGATTTTCTCCATATCATAAAAAATGAGATATAATAGTATCTTGTATATGGAAGACCCCATGGTTTTAAGGGGGGTTTTAGAAAGCCGGAGGCTGCGATGAAGCGGATATGGATCTTTGTTCCAGTTTTGTTTATGGCGCTGGGAGGGTTGTTGTGGCAGGTGAGCCTGCGGGCACAGGAGCCGACCCGCCGGGTGACGGCAGTTGCGGCAACGGAGGCGCCGGTGAAGGCGGTAAGCTTTTACCAATGGCTTCTTAATTATACGGGTCCTGACAAAAAAGAAGGCCCTGTTGTTGTCGAATTACAGGATACGGTAGTCTTGTCCGTGATCGACCTGTTAGTATCATTAGCGTGCGTGTGGCTGGCGTTTTTCTTCTCGGTAAGGATCGTGGCTCAGGATTGGAAGAAATTTCTTTCTTTTTTCCTGAACCTGAATATCGGCTGGTTTGTCGTCTTGTTGCTTTCCCGGGGATTGTGGGAAATGTTGAACGCGCTTGTTTTTAAATTCCAGACTGACCTGGCGGGTGTTTTCAGCCAGCAGCTTACCGTGGGTATTTTGTTTATTGCCGTTGTTTTTTATATTTGGCTGCAGGCGCGGGCATTCGGCCTGCAATTCGCGGAAAGCCTGAAGATGTTCCTGGTCTCTCAGGGTATGTATTTTATCCTGGTATTCTTATTTTTCGCTTTTGTCCCCCCGGGAGAAAATTCGCTGCTTATCGCCGCGCAGGAGACCCTGGGGATGAAGCCTTCTATCGGTAAGTATGTGTCGGATATTCAAAAGGTCACCAGCCGTCAGGATATTTTGTCTTTGGCAAGGATACGGCTGTTCCATCTGTAATTTAAGTTAAAAAAGGATGCTATGCGCTTGACGGGGCAAAGATTTAAGGCTATCGTTGTTTTGGCCGTTTTTTCCCTCGTGGTCTTTTTGGTGGCCAGGTATATGCGGGAAAGGTCCCTCTTGCTTAAGGTTATCGAACGCCTGACAGCGGAAACCAGGATCGCCGAAGTCCTGGTTACTGAGGTAAAACCCGATCAGAAGCTGAATAAAGTGTTTACGACCATTAAATTCTTAGAGTATGATACCCGCAATAACCCGCTTTCCCCGCGTTATTTTACCTTTTCCGGGAATATTATACAGTTCCAGTCTTTGGTTATCAGGTTTGATGATCTTTACGTGAAGTCGGCTGATCCCTTTAGGGGAAAGAGCGCCTATATTTTCCTCAAGGCTTTCGCGTTTACCGGCCCGGGAGTGGAGGAGTTCGAGATCACCCGGGTAAATGAGGTCCCGGGCGGCTATGCGGTAACGGGGGGGAGGAATGGTTTTGAAAAGAAACTTTGGAGGAAATTCTGGCAATACGCTTTTGAACCCCGCCGATCAAAAAGGGCTGGTGTTAAAAATGCTCAGATAGAAGCTCCGGGAACGAGGTTTCTCCCGGGGTTACTTTATACGATAAAGATCGAACATGACGGCGGTATGCGTATTGACGCCCAGAATTTACCCGGTATCATCAAGGGAGAGAAAATAGATTTTTAAGGGTTTGGGAACCGGCGGTTTTAGCGATATAATGAAAGCGCGCGCGACTTGAGCGTGTTTAAGCGTATGATAAAAGAATATCTTTTAGAGCTGGCAACGGATAAAAAACAAGGGGCTCCTGCCGGCATCTTCAAAGCTGTCTTGTTTGGTTTATCCATTCTTTACGGGGCGATTGTACGGGTGTTGAGCCGGTGGTGCTCCCTCAGGCCGTACCGCTTGCCCTGTAAAGTGGTCAGCGTCGGGAATATTACTCTCGGAGGGACAGGAAAAACACCGCTCGTGGAATATATCGCCCGGTATTTAAAAGGGCGGGGTTCTGCCGTAGCGATAATAACCAGGGGTTATAAAAGGCTTAAAAAGAATTCCCTCCCCGGTTACGCGTCCATGGGGGATGAGGCAAAGATGCTCGCGCAGAACCTTCAAGGCGTTCCCGTTATAGTCGGGGCTGACAGGGTAGCCGGCAGCCTGCGGGCAATAAACGAGCATAAAGCCGATACGGTTATTTTCGACGATGGCTTTCAGCAATGGCGTATCGCCAAGGATTTAGAGATCGTGGTGATCGATGCTGCCGTTTGCTTTGGGAACCGAAAGATGATCCCGCGGGGGATCCTGCGTGAGCCTCTCGTATCATTGAAACGCGCGGACATTTTTGTCCTGAATAACACGCATATAACCGCAGAGACGTCTGCTTTACGCGATTCATTGGCGCAGCTTAACCCCCGGGCGTTGATCGTGGAAGCGCTACCCCAAGCGGCAGGTTTTTACCGTATCGATAACCCTGCTGAACTGTTAGCGCCGTCTTTTTTCAAGGGAAAAACGGCTGTTTTGGTCTCGGGCATCGGGAATCCTGATGCTTTTGAGAAGCTTACCGGCACTTTGGGGATACAGAGCGCTTTATCGGTCAGGTATCAGGACCATCATTGTTATTCTCTCCGGGATTGGCAGTTGCTGTGCGCGCGCGCGAAAGAAAAGAATATCGAAGCTATTATTACGACGGAAAAGGACGCGGCGCGTTTTTTGTCTTTATACGAAAGAAATCCATTGTGCGCGCTCTATGCTTTGCGCATTGAACTTAAAATCGTCAAAGATGAACAAAGATTCCTTAATCGATTACTTCGGCTGTATAGTTTTTAGATCCTGCGGCCCGCTTTTACGAAGCCTGCCCAAAAGGGTGAGCCTTGCTTTAGGGAGGCTGTTGGGAACGTGTGTCTTTTATTGTGACGGTAAGCACCGCCAGCGCGTTTACGCGAATCTTAAGTCGGCTTTCGGCGCTCAGCGTTCCCCCGGAGAATTGTTCAGGCTTGCTCATGATTTCTACCGCAGCTTTGGGCAGAACCTCATTGAGATATTCTTTATTCCCCAGGTCGATAGAAAGTACATTAACCGGTATATCCGTTTTGAAGGGTTGGGGCATATTCAGGAAAGCCTGCAAAAAGGCAAGGGGCTCATCTTCCTTGGCATTCATGAAGGCAGTTGGGAGCTTTCCAATATACTCAGCGCCAATTTAGGAGTGCCGTTCCATATGTTTGTCAACGACCAGAAAATGCCGCGCCTGAACCGTTTGTTGAATTCATATCGCAGCCAAAAAGGCTGCTCAATTCTTCAGAGAAAGAATGAGATCCGGCAGCTGATAGAAATCCTGAAGCGTAATCAGGCGGTCGGTATGACGCTGGACCAGGGAGGCAAGGCCGGCGTGGAAGTGAGCTTCTTCGGTAAAGGCGCTTCAATGTCGAGCGGGGCGGTCCGCCTGGCGTTAAAATACGGTGTAGCAATAGTCCCCGTTTTCTTTACGCGCGTAGCGGGGCCGGTGATTACGGTCTTTATAGAGCCTGCTTTCGCGCTTAAGGAAACCGGCGACCTTGATGCCGATATCCGGGATAATGTGCAGGCGCTGACGCATGTTTTCGAAAAATATATTACCCGTTATCCCCAGGAATACCTTTGGATATATAAGATCTGGAAATATTCGCGGGAGCGTTTTCTCCTGATCCTGGATGACGGCAAAACGGGACATCTTCGCCAGTCGGAATCACTTGCCAAGATCACCTGCGGGTATCTGGCGGATAAAGGCATTCGTGTCAATACCGGGTGCGTGCGGTTAAAATATAAAAGCGTATTTTTACGCCAGGCGTTAACGCTGGCCAGCTGTTTTTCGGCGGGGTGGGTCTGTCAGGGATGCTTATCCTGCCTGAAGGTTTCTTTAGAGGCTTCCTGTTACCGGCAGCTCAAGAGCCAAACCCCGGATATTATTATTTCATGCGGTTCTTCAGGGGCGGCCGTGAACCGGGTCCTTTCCCGGGAATCACTCGCCAAATCTCTGGTAGTTATGCGGCCGTCAATACTGGATTTAGGAGGTTTTGATCTGGTCGTGATGCCCCGCCATGATAATCCCCCGCGGGGTAAGAATATCGCCGTAACAGCAGGGGCGCTTAATTTGATCGACCGGGAATATATTGAAAGCCAGGCTCAAGCATTAAAGCGGCTGATGCCGTCTTCTTCCACCCCGCCGGGCCCTGCTATCGGGATTTTAATCGGCGGAGACACAAAAAATTTTTGTTTAGAGCCGAAGGCCGTGGCTGAGGTATTCGCTCAGGTTAAAGCTCTTGCCGCCGGGAAAGGTTTTTCTATCCTGGTATCCACATCCCGGCGGACGTCAAAAACAGTGGAAGCGCTTATCAAGAGCGAATTGCGCGATGAACCGCGCTGCCTCTTGCAAGTGATCGCTAATGAACGTAATATCCCTGAAGCAGTGGGCGGGATATTGGGGTTGAGCCGTTTGGTCGTTGTTTCTCCTGAAAGTATTTCTATGATCTCCGAAGCAGCCGGCAGCGGTAAGCATGTCATTGTTTTCCAGGCGGCGGGGTTACGCCGCCGCCACGGAGCATTCCTGAAACAAATGTCCCAAGACGGATATATTCATCTTTGTCATCCCGTTGAGCTTTCCGGGCTTATCGAGCGGTTGTTTCAAGGTGATCCGGCAGTCTTAAGGCTGGAGAATAAAAGGGTGATTGAGGAAAAGCTGCGCCGTATTATGTGATGAAAGGAGCGGTATTACGGTGAGATCATTTTTTGCTGCATGAAGTCTTTATAATCGGTTTTAGAGCTGTCGATCACTTTACGGTAATCCCGGTCATCCTTAAAGGCTTTTTTTTCTTCGATCTTCATGAGGTGCGGCTTGGGCCGGCTTTCAGGAGTTTTTCCGAGCCTGGCAAAAATAAACATCGCGTAATTAATAAGTATCGCGATAATGAAGATCGTAACGACAAACAGTAAAATGTTGAGCAGGTCTTTTTCTTTTGACATGTTTTTATTATACCAAGTTTTAATATAAAATAAAGTATTATCCTTGCGCCGGCGTTCACAGGGCGGAGCAGTTGTAACAGTTTAATAGTTCCGCAATACTTTAGATGACCATATGAATATACTGCAAATATTACCTGAATTGAGGGTAGGGGGGGTTGAAACCGGCACCGTGGACCTGGCAAAATACGCGGTTAAGCTGGGCCATAAAGTCGTGGTGGTTTCAAACGGCGGTGAATTGGTAAAAGACCTTGAGGCAGCGGGTGCCCTCCATTATTGCCTTCCCGTACACAAGAAATCGATCTTTCAAATGGTTAAGATGGTCCCCCGATTGGTCGAGATCATCGAGAAGGAAAAGGTGGATATCGTCCATGCCCGTTCCCGTATCCCCGCCTGGATCGCTTATTTTGCCTGCCGAAAGACCCGTAAAGTGTTTATCACTACCTGTCACGGGTATTATAAAAAGCACCTGCTAAGCTATGTGATGGGTTGGGCAAAGAGGGTCATTGTCCCCAGTAACGTGATCGGCCGCCATATGATCGACGACTTCGGCGTCCCCCATTCCCGGATACGCCTGATCCCGCGCAGTGTTGACCTTGAGAAATTTAAATTTATCCCGTTTGATAAAAAGAAGAACAAGGAGTTCAATGTCGGGATCATCGGCAGGATCACTCCTCTTAAAGGGCATTTGTATTTTATCAAAGCGATGGCCCGGGTGATGCGCTCGGTCCCGAACCTTAAGGTATGGATCGTAGGCGATGCCCCTGTTTCCAAGGCGGCGTATAAAGAACAGCTGCAGGTGTTAGTCAAGAGAACGGGGCTTTGGAATTCGACCGAATTCCTGGGGACCCAGAAAAACATCCCTGAGATCTTAAAACACCTGGACCTGCTGGTCTTATCGACGACAACGCATGAGGCTTTCGGCAGGGTGGTTATCGAAGCGCAGGCCTGCGGCGTGCCTGTAGTGGCGACGAGCGTCGGCGGCGTTGTTGATATTATCGATGACGGGAAAACCGGCTTACTGGTGCCTCCGGCTGACCCGGTGCATATGGCTGAAGCAGTCCTGAAGATATATAACGATAAAGAGCTCGCTCATAAGTTCTCGGAAGCGGCGTATCAAAAAGTGAAGGAAAAATACGACGTAAAACGTATGGTTGAAGATACTCTGGGTGTTTATAAAGAAGCGCTGGAAGACCTCAAGATCTTGATGATCAAATTCAGTTCTTTAGGAGATATTATCCTGTCGAGCGCCGCGATAAAAGCGGTCCGGGAAAGCTTCAGCAGTGATGCAGGGAGCGGCTTCACCCGGAATCACAAGCTTAGTTTTCTGGTAGGCGATGAGTCAAAAGAGCTCTTGATGGTATGCCCCTATATTGATGAGCTGCTCGTGTGTGATTTTAAGAACAGGGATAAAGGGCTTTTCGGATTCCTGAGGCTCGCCCGTTTCTTAAGGAAGAAGCATTTTGATGTGGTCATCGACCTGCAGAATAACCGTAAAAGCCATATTCTTTCCCGGTTGAGCTTAGCGATGAACCGCTACGGTTATGATAACAAGAAATACGGTTTTTTGCTTAATCACCGTATTAAGGATGAAAAACCGGCTTTGGACCCGGTGACCCATCAGTTCAGGATATTAAAGATGCTGGGCATTGAGCTTAAGGGCCGCGGTTTAGAGCTTTGGCCGTCTCAGCAGGATGAAAAATATATTGAGGAGTTCTTTGCCTCTCATTGGATGAGCCCTCATCAGAAGGTCGTCGGGATCAATGTGAGCGCCAGCCGTCGCTGGGAAACCAAGGCATGGCCATACCATCATTTGGTGAAATTGTGTGAAGAGCTCGGCCGCAGGGATATTCGCGTGGTGATCACGGGAACTGAAGCCGACTCAGGCCTCGCTCAGAAGCTTTTGAATACGGTTAAGAATTCCAAGCTCATTAACGGCTGCGGTAAAACGACGGTTAATCAATTGGCGTGCCTGGTGAAGCGGTGCAATGTTTATATTTCCGCTGATTCCGCTCCGTTGCATATTGCCGCCGCCGTTGATACTCCTGTCATCGCGTTGTTCGGCCCGACGGACCCCCGGCGCCATGTCCCGCCGGCAAAAAGGCTGGCCGTTTTAAGAAAAGACCTGCCGTGCAGCCCCTGTTACCGGTCAAAGTGCGAAAGCTTGAAGTGTATGGAGCTTATTAAGCCGGAAGAAGTCTTAGAAGCGCTTATGCAGATCATAAAAACAACCGCATGAACATCCTTTATATTACGACTCATTTAAATACCGGAGGCATTTCGAGCTACCTTTTGACCTTGTCCGCAGCGATGAAGGAAAAGGGGCACGCTGTTTATATTGCCGCCGGCCCCGGAGACCTTCTTCCGCGCTTTCAGAAAGCGGGGATCAAGTATATACCCGTGCCGATCAACACAAAACAGGAAATAAGCCTCCAGGTTTTAAGGACTTTTTTGATATTAGCGCGGAAAGTTAAAGAATACGATATTGATATTATTCACGCGCAGACCCGTGTCACGCAGGTTGTCGGCTGCCTGCTTGCCTGGAGCTGCCGCCGGCCCTATGTATCGACGTGCCATGGTTTTTTCAAGAAGAGGCTTTTTCGTATGCTTATGCCCTGTTGGGGGCGTTTGTGTATCGCGATCAGCGCTCAGGTTCGCGATCACCTCGCGGGTGATCTTAAACTCGCCCCTGAACGTATCAGGCTTATCCATAACGGTATCGACCTGGAGCGCTTTAGCCGTTCTGACGAGCAAACCTGCCTTCAAACCAGGAAAGAGCTTGGGGTAGCAAATAGTTTGATCGTGGGGATACTCGCGCGGCTTTCCGAGGTAAAAGGGCACCGCTATTTGATAGAAGCGATGAAGCAGGTGAGCGAGAAGATCTCATCTGCCCGGTTATTGATCATCGGTGAAGGGAAGATCAAAAAAGACCTTATGAGTTTATCCGATTCACTGGCGATCAGCGATAAGGTTATTTTCCTTCCTAATGTCCCTGAAACAGTACGGTTCTTGTCGGTCATGGATGTGTTTGTAATGCCGTCGCTTCATGAAGGGCTGGGCTTGGGTTTGATGGAAGCTATGGCTTTGGGGTGTCCGGTCATCGGCTCTAACGTCGGCGGCATTAAAAGTTTGATCCAAAACGATTATAACGGTATTTTGGTTGAACCGGCGGACCCGCAAGGGCTGGCGTGTGCTATAATAACGTTGCTTCAGGATGCCGGGAAGCGGCAGCTTTTTTCCCGGCGCGCCCAGGCTTTTATCAGGAAGGATTTTTCGCACCGCCGGATGGCGGCCCAAACTCAAGAGGTTTACGCGGAATGTTTAGAAATAAAAAAAGAGCTGTAATCTTAGCGGTCATTGCCGTGGCGGCGGTTTTCGCGGTGAATTACCTGCGGCATCATTATGTTGTGCCGGTGCTTATGTATCATTCGGTCAAGCCGCAAGTCCCTCAGGGAAACAGATTGATCGTTTCGTCGGCAGCATTTGACCGGCAAATGGAGTTCTTAAAACGCAATCATTATAACGTGGTGCCTTTGGATGAGATCGTGCGCCTCATCAGGGATAAGCAGCCTGTGCCTGAGCGCACCGTTGCCCTTACGTTCGATGACGGCTACCTCGACAATTATTCCGTCGCGTTCCCTGTTTTAAAGAAATACGGTCTCCCCGCGACGGTCTTTCTCATTGTCAACGAGATCGGCCGGCCCGGTATGCTTACGTGGGAACAGGTGAGCATTATGCGGGATTCCGGCTTGATCTCCTTTGGCAGCCATACGCTCAATCATCCTTATTTAATTGACGTTACATCTGCGGAAGAACTGAAAAAAGAACTTATTGGTTCCCGGAAAGTCCTGGAAGAGAAATTGGGACGGCCGGTGAATGCTTTTTGTTATCCCGCCGGCGGGTTTAATCCGGGTGTAAGGCAGGCCGTGATTGACGCGGGATATTCAATGGCGTTAGCCACCAATCCGGGCAGGGACTTTGCCGATGACGATCTTTTCGCGTTTAAGCGGCTGAGGATATCGGAAAATGCCGCGAATTTATTCGTTTTCTGGGTTGAATCAAGCGGCTATTATAATATGATGCGGGAGAGTAAAGGTAAGAAAAAAGGTAAGAATAAAGGTAAGTAAGAGTATTGAGAATTGTCCATAGCCGATGGTCAACAGTCCATAGTCTATGGACCATCGACCGTTGACTGTGGACTATAGGCTATAGTCCACTATTCTACTATCTCATTAACCAGGAGTACCGATGTCTGCTTCCGCGAGTGAGCGTATACTTATTTTTAATGTGAATTGGGTAGGGGATGTTTTGTTCTCAACAGCGACGATCCGTAATATTAAGTATAATTATCCGGATAGTTTTATCGCTTGTGTCATCCCGAGCCGTTGTTATCCGGTTTTAGAGGGGAATCCGTATATCGATCAGATCGTCATTTTTGATGAAGGTAAGGAGCATCAAAGTTTTATCTCGAAGCTGAAATTTATTTTCCTGCTGCGGAGCATGAAGTTCGACATGGTTTTTCTTTTACATCGTTCGTTAACCCGGGCTTTGATCACCTGGCTTGCCGGTATCCCGGTTCGAATCGGTTATTATTCGCAAAAACGCAGTTTGTTCTTGACTAAGAATATTATGCCTGCTCCCCAGGATACCGTGCACCGGATCGATTATTATTTAAATTTGATCGAACGCTCCGGGTTAAAGGTGAAAGACCGGTTTACCCAGTTTTTCCTGCCGGCCTACTCTCATGAGGTTATTGACGGCTTCCTGCGGAAAAATGCCGTAACTGAAAATGATTTTGTGGCCGGCATCAATCCGGGCGGCAATTGGGGGCCTAAGCGTTGGCGCAAAGAGCATTACGCGCTGCTGGCTGACGCGCTGGCGCGTGAATTCGGCGCTAAAATTATTATTACCGGAAGCCACGATGATATCTCTTTGGCGCATGAGATACAGGCGCTTATGAAAACAAAGGTTATTTTTGCCTGCGGGGCGCTTGACCTGAAAGAATTTGCCGCTTTGTGCAAGCGCTTTGACGTGTTTATCAGCGCCGATACCGGGCCGCTCCATATTGCCAACGCGGTCGGCACGAAGAAAATAATCGGGCTTTTCGGCCCGACTCATCCATTGATCACCGGGCCGTTCCCTCAAGATAACGTGGTCATCATACAGAAGAAAACAGGCTGCCAGATCCCCTGTTATTGCGTTGATTGCGGCAATAACCGTTGTATGGACGCGATTAAACCCGAAGATGTTTTAGCTCAGATACGCTTATTCAAAGCTGAAGCATAATCCTTTCGCGGCTTGACCTTATGGAAACTGTTCAAAAAATACTGGTCATTACTTTAAGTAATTTCGGCGATGTCGTTTTGACTTTGCCTGTTTTGGATCATCTGCGGCAGCGTTTTCCCGGGGCGCGCCTTACGGTCATGGTCGGCCCGCGGCCCAAAGAGATCTTTGCTCAGAATCCGTTTATCGATAACCTCATTATTTATGATAAATATTCTTCCTGGAGCGTAAAATTAGCTTTATTCTTTGCGCTTAAAAAAGAGCGCTTTGACATTGTTATCGATTTGCGTAATACCCTGTATGGCGCGCTTCTGCCGGCGCGCTATAAAACCTCGCCTTTTCTGGTCATGCCGCGTGAGTTGATACGCGCCAAAGACCGCCACCTTTACCGTTTACAACGGGCTTTAAAACAGCCCGGCCCGCTTGTCTTGCCGCAGCCCGGAATGCTTTTTACCGGTGATGAAGATAAAGCGCTTGTTCAGGGGCTTTTAAAACAGCATTATATAATCCCCGGGGATAAGATTGTCCTGATAAGCCCTGAAACCGGAGGGGCGAACAGGAAATGGCCGCTGGAAAAAATTGCGGGCCTTTGCCGGGTTTTAAGTAATGAATATGTTGTTGTAATTATAGGAAGTAAAAAACAAGCTTTGGGCTTCCCGGGCGGCCCCTCACCGGCAAAGGGGAAGATCGTCGATCTTTCGGGATCAACCACGTTAAGCCAATTAGTATATTTGATAACACAGGCCTCTTTAATGATAACCGCCGATACCGGCACATTGCAATTGGCAAGTTATTTAAATAAGCCTATCGTCGCGCTTTTTGGGGCCAGCGATGATATAAAGTACGGCCCCTGGTCGGAAAAATACCGTGTGGTTAAAAAAGAGGTCACCTGCCGCCCCTGCCAGAAGGCGCAGTGTTTATATGGAACGGTTGAATGTATGGAATTGATCAAGGTCCAGGATGTGGTAAGGGCGGTAAGGGAAGTGCTGTCCGGGGCTCCCGCGCAACGGCGGGAAATTCCCGGGCGTAAGGAGTTTAAACGCATTTTGGTCGTGCGTACCGATAAGATCGGGGATGTGGTGCTCTCGACTCCGGTTATCGAGGCTTTAAGGAACGGCTTCCCTTCTGCGTATTTGGCGATGATGGTCGCCCCGCACGCGAAAGATATAATCGATGGTAATCCGTATTTGGATAAAGTCATTGTTTATGATAAAGATAATTTGCAAAAAAGCTGGCGCGGCACGATCTTATTCGCGCGGCAATTAAGCAAGCTGCGCTTTGACCTGGTAGTGGTGCTGCATCCCAGCAATAGGGCGCATCTGGTGGCATATTTGAGCGGGATACCAAAGCGCCTCGGCTATAACCGTAAAATGGGGTTCCTGCTTACCGACCGGCTGGAGCATACAAAACAATCAGGGCAAAAGCATGAAATGGAATACAACCTTGATCTGGTCAGGTATCTCGGCGTTGTGCCGCGGCATAGCGGATTGTATGTGCCTTTAACTCCGGAGGCAGAGGTTTGGGTAAGTAAATTATTCGTTCAGAATGGAGTTAAAGAAAACGCCGGCCTTATAGCGATCCATCCTGCTGCCAGTTGTATTTCAAAGTTTTGGATGCCTGAGCGCTTCGCGCAGGTGGCTGATAGGTTAATTGATAAATATAATGTTGTTGTTTTGATAGTCGCAGGGGCCAAAGACGCTGCAATCGCTGAAGCTGTGATGAAAAAGATGCGCCATAAAGCGTTGAACCTGGCGGGGAAAACCTCTGTTGCCCAACTGGCAGTCGTATTGCAGCGCTGCCGGCTTTTTATTTCTAATGATTCCGGCCCGGTGCATGTTGCCGCGGCGCTCAAGACGCCGGTCGTGGTTATTTATGGAAGGAACCAACCGGGGTTAGGCCCGAAGCGCTGGGGGCCGCTCGGGCCTAAAGATCAGGTTTTACATAAAGAGGCAGGGTGTTTTGAATGCCTGGCCCATTATTGTAAGAAGGGGTTTGCCTGTTTGAAGGCCATAACTGTTGAAGAAGTCATAGCTGCGGCTGAGAAAGTGCTCGGCGGTTAACAGTTCGCGGCCATCGAAAGCCGGTAACCGGCAACCTCAAATCTTGAAAACACTTGACAAGCTATGCCGTTTAAGTATAATATATACAATAACTTAAGAGATAAATCCTTTGTTTTATTAATATGATCGGGAGCTCTTCAAGATGGGCGTTAAGAAAAGAAGCGAATTAAGCTTATCACGTATTCTTAAAGAAAAATACATTAAACTTGACCTCAAAGAGGAAAATAAGAAGAAATTATTGAGTGAATTGGTTGAATTGATCGCTCAATCGGGCAGGCTAAAAGATAAAAAGGTGTTTTTGAACGCGCTTTATAAGCGGGAAAAGCTGGGGTCGACCGGTATTGGGAACGGTGTGGCTATCCCTCATACGAAGTCTGCGGAAGTCAAAGATTTTATCCTTGCCTTCGCGCGGCGGGATGAGGGGGTCGATTTCGGCGCTTTAGACGGTGAAAAAACATTTTTATTCTTTGTGCTGGCTTCTCCTGAAGTCGATGTCGGGAACCATTTGAAGATCCTTGCCCAGATATCACGGCTGGTGAAGGATAAGTTCACTGTTGAATACCTCAAGAAAGTAAAGACCAAGAAAGAGATATTAAAGATTATTTCAAATTTTGAAATGCAGAGCATCTCCCCCGTATAAATAAACCAACCCTGATAAAAAATTCCTGTAAGGAAGGCATGGGAAAACTTAAAAATATATTTATCGGTATTATTTGTATGTTTGGTATGCCGATTATCTCTATCGCCGGTGAACCGGCGGGAAGTGTCCCGGAGCTCATTTTCTTTCATTCTCCGAGCTGTCATTCCTGCGTAAAAGCAAAAGCGGAATGTATGCCGGGAATTGAAGAAAAATTCAAAGGGCGGCTTACTGTTGTTTACCGTGATATGGGAGATATTGAGACGTATAAGCTTCTGGCAAGCCTTAAGAGCAGGCTTAAGATAACCAAATCGCTGGGGTTGCCGATCGTTTATTTGAACGGGAATCTCCTGAGTGGAGAGAAAGAGGTCTGTTCGGGGATCATTGAGTTTATTGAGCGTTCTTTAAGCGCCTCGCCTGTCGGCGAAAGTAAATATTCGCTGCAGGACCTGGTCGCGCTTTTTCTTTCGTTCACTCCCTGGGCCGTTATAAGCGCGGGGTTGATCGACGGTATCAATCCGTGCGCTTTCGCGGTGATCATTTTCTTTATATCGTATCTTTCACTCCAGGGGTATAGGAAAAGAGAATTGTCGGTTATCGGCCTGGTTTTTATCGCCGCGGTGTATTTGGCGTATTTTTTGATCGGGCTGGGGCTTTTCGGGTTTCTTTATCGTTTGAAAGGATTCTGGCTGGCCACTAAGGTCATTAATTACGCTATCGGGCTCATGTGTCTTATCCTGGGGGTATTCGCTTTTTCAGATTTCCTGAAATACAAAAGGACCCTGAGCACCGACGGCCTTGCGCTAAAGCTGCCGGAACGCTTGAAAAATAAGATACATGCCGCTATCGGCGCGCGTTACCGTAAGCAAAAAACCGAAGATAGAGGGCCGGAAAAAATAAAGCTCGCCTCTTTAGCCGTCAATACCTTTGTTACGGGATTTCTGGTGTCGATATTGGAAGCGGTATGTACGGGGCAGGTGTATTTACCGACCATCACCTTTATCCTGAAAAGCACGCAGTTGAAACTTGAGGCGTTGACTTACCTGGTGCTGTATAATTTGATGTTTGTTGTTCCGTTAGGTATTATTTTCTTGATCGCGCTTTTTGGCGCAACCTCAGAGCAATTCGCCCGGTTCTTTAAAAAGCATTTTTTAGCGGTTAAAATGGCGATGGTGGCCCTTTTCCTGGGCCTGGGGGTTTATTTGATCTGGAGGGCATAATGAATACGCGGCATTTGATATTGGCGGGTTTGTTCTTGCTGGTTCCTTTGTCCGGTTGTTTTTCTGAGCCTGCGGGTGATCCCGATACTCCCGCCCAAAAGGCGCAAGCCCAAGAGCAGAATATCTGGGATTTCGGCATGGTGGAGGCAGGTAAGGTCGTGGAGCATGATTTTACGATCAAAAATGACAGTCGCGCGCCTTTACAGATCAAAGATGTTTCTTCATCCTGCGGATGTACGGTTTCAGAGGTAAGAAGAAATGTATTGCAGAAGGGTGAGTCTACGTGGCTTAATGTGAAATTTAATTCAAAGGGGTATCACGGGCCGGTCCGCCAGTTTGTCTACGTTGACACCGATGACGCGCAAAATCCGGTCATGAGATTTATAGTTAAGGCCGATGTTTTCGGCGCCAAGCTTGATACAGGATCAGCAGCTTCAACTAATGAGTAACAGGTTAAATCAGAGAAGGGGGTTCCTATGTGGTTGCTTCAGTTAAGAATGAATTTATTGATCGTCGCGCTCTTCGCGATTATTTACGCGGTCATCGTGATGGTTGGTTCGTATATGGGGGTGTCTAATTTTTACTTTTACCTGGTGATATCCCTGGGGGTGATGTTTATTCAGTATTTGGTCGGGCCTAAGATCATCGAATGGACGATGCACATACGCTATATTAAACGCCAGGATAATCCCCGTTTATTTCAGATGGTAGAAAGCTTAAGTAACCAGGCCCGGATCCCGATGCCGAAGGTGGGCATCGCTCAAATAAGCATCCCGAACGCGTTCGCGTTCGGCAGGTCGATAAAAGACGGCAGGGTCTGCGTTACCGAAGGCATTATGCAGCTGCTCAATGACGATGAATTAAAGGCGGTGCTCGGCCATGAATTGAGCCATTTAAAGAACAGGGACGTTTTGACCATTACGCTCCTTTCGGTCATCCCGATGATCATGTATCGCATTGCCTGGAATTTCCTTTTTTACGGCCGCCGCAGGAATGAGCGGGGAGGCAATACCGTTTTGATCGGGATCGTGGCGATGCTCTTTTATTTTATTACTAATTTACTGGTATTATATGCCTCGCGTATCAGGGAATATTTCGCCGACCGCGGCTCGATGCTTTTGGGGAATAAACCCGCCGCGCTTGCCTCGAGCTTATATAAGCTCGTCTATGGGTCTGCCCGTATCGACAAGGAATCTTTGAAGGAGGTTGAAGGGTTGAAGGCTTTCTTTGTCAATGATCCATCCCGGGCATTAACTGAAATAAAAGAATTAAAACAGCTTGATCTGGATAAAAGCGGGACCATTGATACCCATGAATTGGAGCAGTTACGCAATAAACAGGTCACTTTAGGTTTTGGCGATAAGCTCATGGAGCTTTTGAGTACCCATCCGAATATGCTTAAGCGTATTAAGCAGCTTTCCGAATTCAAGGCATAGAGCGGTTGTCGGAGCAGGGAATTCCCGCGGATTTGACAAGATCGCGCTTTGGTGGTATATTTTATTGGTTTGTGAAAAACGTAACAAAGTGGCGCTATGAATGAAGTAAAAAAATATATCCCCCAGGAAACGGCAAGGCGTTTGAGTTTATATCTGCGCAGCCTCCGCAGGCTTGGCCAGGAAAAAGTGGCTGTCGCTTCATCCGCGGATATCACCCGTTTTTTGAATATCTCTTCCGTCCAATTAAGGAAGGACCTGTCGTATTTCGGGGAATTCGGCCGCCGGGGAGTAGGTTATGATGTCGATATCCTTAAAGGCGAGATCGAGAAGATATTAGGGACGGATGTGGTTTGGAAGATCGCGCTGGTGGGCATCGGGAGGTTGGGGAGCGCGCTTTTGGGTTACAAGGGGTTCCGGGAATTTAATTTACAGATCGCCGTTGCTTTTGATAACGATCCCGCGAAGATCGGTAAGACCAGGGAAGGCATTAAGATAGAGCATATCGCGCGGATCAGGGAAATCATCGCCCAGAAAGCAATTAAGATCGCGATGCTTTCGGTCTCCGCGGCATCCGCTCAAAGGGTGAGCGACGAATTGGTAAAATGCGGTATTAAATCGATATTGAACTTTTCTCCGGTTAACCTGGTGCTGCCTGCCGATATTTATGTTTCGAATGTTGATATGGCTTCTGAATTGGAGAGCCTGGTTTATAAATTAAAAAGAGGATTTTCATAATATGCCCGTAATCTTAGAGAAATTCAACCTCGGCCCGAAGATCTATAGTATTGTGGTAGATGTGCCGTCTATCGCCGCAAAAGCTCGTGCCGGCCAATTCGTGATGGTCAAGCTTCACGAAAAGGGCGAACGCGTGCCTTTGACTATCTCTGATTACGACCGTGAAAAAGGCACGATCACGATCGTTTTTCAGGATGTCGGCAAGACTTCCGGATTATTGGCGGCAATGAATAAAGGGGAGCGTATCGCGGATATTCTCGGCCCCCAGGGTAATCCGACTGAGATCGCCTTGTTCGGGACTGTTGTTGTGGTGGGAGGCGGTATCGGCGTCGCCCCGGTTTATCCCCTGGCGCGGGCCTTGCGCGAAAAAGGCAACCGCGTACTATCGGTGCTGGGCTACCGCAGTAAGGAGCATGTATTCTGGGAGGATAAATTACGCTCTGTCTCTGATGAGCTTTCTATTGCTACCAATGACGGTTCTTACGGAAAAAAGGGTTTTGTTACCGACGTCCTCCGGGAGGTATTGGGAGCGGGTAAGCGCATCGACAGGGCCTTTGCTATCGGCCCGACGGCGATGATGAAATCGGTCGTCGATGTTGCCAAAGAAAAAGGTGTCCCGGTCATAGTAAGTTTAAATTCGTTAATGGTCTGCGGCATGGGAATGTGCGGGGCCTGCCGTGTTACGATAGCGGGTGAGGTCCGGTTTACCTGTATGGACGGCCCCGACTTTGACGGCTCTAAAGTTGATTTTGATGAATTAATGCAGCGTTTAGATACGTATAAACATGAAGAATCCCATTGAGAAAAAAACGGTGCCGATGCGGCAGTTGGAGGTTTCTGAAAGAATAAAGAATTTCGAAGAGGTCCCTCTCGGCTATTCTCAAGAAGAGGCGTTACGGGAAGCTTCCCGGTGCCTGCAATGCCCCAGCCGTCCTTGCGTCAAAGGCTGCCCGGTCATGATCGATATCCCCGGATTTATCAAGGCGATCAAAGATAAGGATTTTCAGAGGTCCATCGATATCCTTCATGAGTCCGATACGTTGCCGGCGGTAACGGGAAGGGTTTGCCCGCAGGAAGAGCAGTGTCAATTGAAGTGTGTGCTGGCGCCAAGCGGTGAGCCCATATCGATCGGGCGGTTAGAACGGTTTGTTTCCGATTGGGACCTGCGTAACCGTAAGAACCTTCCCGGAGTTGAGGCTCACTCGATAGCTTCGCAGTCAAAAGCGGTGGCTGTTGTCGGTTCCGGCCCTGCCGGTTTAGCCGCGGCTGCGGACCTATCCAAATATGGTTACCGGGTAACGGTGTATGAGGGGTTTCATAAGTTCGGCGGCGTCCTGGTTTACGGGATCCCTGAATTCCGCCTCCCGAAGGAAATTGTATCTTACGAGATCGAGTTTTTAAAGAGGTTAGGGGTTGTTTTTGAGGCCAATGTCCTGATCGGAAGGGCGCAAACGATCCCGGAGCTGTTCGCGGCCGGCTTTGACGCGGTTTTTATCGCGGCAGGAGCCGGGCTGCCTAAATTTATGGGGATACGGGGGGAGAACTTGAACGGGGTGTATTCCTCCAATGAATTTCTCACCAGGGTAAATCTTATGAAGGCCTACCGCTTTCCTGAGTATGATACTCCGGTCAAGAAAGGCGAGCGGGTCGCGGTCATCGGCGGAGGCAATGTTGCCGTTGACGCGGCGAGGACTGCTCTTCGTTTGGGCGCGAAAACCGTGTATTTGATCTATCGCCGTTCGGAAAAAGAGATGCCCGCGCGGGAGGAGGAGATCCTGCGTGCCAAAGAAGAAGGGATAATTTTTTACCTTTTGACGAATCCGGTCTCTTATATCGGCGATGCCCGCGGGTTTGTCAAGGCGGTCCAATGCGTTAAGATGGAATTAGGCCAGCCTGACACCTCGGGAAGGGCCAGCCCCTTCGCGGTGCAGGGTTCGGATTTTATCTTATCGGTCGATGAGGTGATCGTTGCGGTCGGGACAACGCCGAATCCGATCCTTTCCCGGACGACTCCCGGTTTAAACATCAAGAGGCATGGCGAGATCGAGGTGGACGCTTCCGGAAGGACATCGCTTCACGGGGTCTTTGCCGGGGGGGATATCGTGACCGGGGCGGCAACGGTGATCACTGCAATGGGCGCCGGCAGGCGCGCGGCGGCCGCTATTGATGAATATTTGAAAGGGAAGAAATGAAGCAAAATATAGATATAATCGACGAACGATATATAGAGGACACGCTTAATAAGACAAAATCACCAACGCGTGAAGCCGTTGCCGGGATCCTGGCAAAAGCAAGATTAAAAAAAGGGCTGAGCCTTGAAGAGACGGGGTATCTGTTGAATGTTGAAGATCCCGGCGTAATGAAAGATATTTTTCTTGCAGCGGGGAAAGTCAAGGAAGAAATATACGGTGAACGGTTGGTTTTCTTCGCGCCTTTGTATATATCCGATTATTGCGTCAATGACTGCGATTATTGTAATTTTCACTCCCGGAATAAAGCCTTGCAGCGTAAGAAGCTCACCCTTAAAGAAATCGAAGAGCAAACTGAATTCCTGATCAATATGGGGCATAAGCGCGTTTTGGTGGAGTTCGGCGAGGATAGCGGGCATAACGATATCGATTATGTGGTAAAAGCTATTCAAACGATCTATTCGGTGAAGACGGATAAGGGAAGTATCCGCCGGATCAATGTGAATATCGCCGCTACCGGTGTTGAGGATTATCGTATGCTCAAAAGCGCCTCTATCGGGACGTACCAGCTTTTTCAGGAGACCTATCATCGGGCTACCTATGAACAGGTCCATCGCGGGCCTAAAGCGGATTACCTTCGCCAGATCACCGCGCACGACCGCGCCCTCGAAGCGGGCCTTGATGACATCGGCCTGGGCGTGCTTTTTGGTTTATATGATTGGCGTTTTGAGGTGCTTGCCCTTATCGCTCATTCCCTGTATTTGGATAAGAAATATAAGGTCGGGCCGCATACGATCTCGGTCCCCCGTTTTCAGCCCGCCCCTACTGCGCGCATGAGTGAAACCTATCAGGTCAGCGATGATGATTTCTTGAAGCTGATAGCTATTTTGCGGCTGGCGGTCCCTTATACCGGGATGATCATTTCAACGCGGGAAAGTGCCGGGATCAGGCGCGCCGCTTTTAAGATCGGGATCTCACAGGCTTCCGCGGCATCCTGCACGACGATCGGCGGCTACGGTAAAGCTCAGGAGCATCCGCAGTTTCAGATCCAGGATGAGCGTTCTCTGGAGGAAGTGGTCAAAGACATTGTTAAAGAAGGCTATCTCCCGAGCTTTTGCACAGCCTGTTACCGGCTGGGCCGCACGGGGGAACATTTTATGGATATTTCCAAGGCAGGCGATATCCATAAATTCTGCCGGCCGAACGGCATTCTTACCTTTGCCGAGTACCTGGAAGATTTTGCCGATAAACAATTATATGAAAAAGGCAGGAGCGTTATTGAGTTTTATCTGGGCCGGATACATGATCAGGCGCTGCGGGAAAGAACGCGCGCGCGCCTGGATGAGATCAGAAAAGGAAAGAGAGACGTTTATTTCTAATGTGTTACGCGATCCCGGGCAAGGTCCTGGACATTGATAAGAAGATCATTACGGTAGATTATTTCGGCGAGCACAAAAAAGCCAGGAATGAGTTCTATGAATTAGTCCCGGGAGATTATGTCTATGCCCAGGGCGGGTTTGTCGTGCAAAAGATCTCCGAGAGCGAGGCCGCCGAGATCCTTAAGACGTGGGAAGAATTGTTCTTTAAGCTGCAGGAGATCGATTCTGAGCTCGTGCAGAACCCGAAAGGGCTCTATCAGGTAGCCAATAATATCCGCCATAAAAATCACGGTAATTCCTGTTGTATCCACGGCATCTTGGAGTTTTCCAATCATTGCAGGTGTGATTGCCTGTATTGCGGTATTCGTAAAGATTCTGCGGGAGTGAGCCGGTACCGGATGAGCGTGGAGGAGATCGTCGATGCCGCGGTAAAAGCGGTTCATGAATTAAAGTTTAAAGCGCTTGTTTTACAATCGGGAGAAGACCTTTGGTATGACGATAACAAGCTTACGGAAATTGTGCGTGAAATGAGGGAAAAGGCCCCTTGTTTAGTCATCGTAAGTATCGGAGAACGGGACTTGGAAACTTACCGGAAATTATACTCCGCGGGAGCCCGCGGCGCTCTGATACGCTTTGAGACCGGTAATGCCGCTATTTACAAAAAGATGAGGCCTGAACACCGTTTAGAAGACCGCCTGGAGCTGGTCCGGAAATTAAAAGAGATCGGCTATATCGTCATGACCGGTTTTCTTATCGGTTTGCCGGGGGAGACAGAAGAAGATATCCTTAAGGATATTGAGGTAACTGATTCTCTCGGCCCCGACATGTTCTCTTTTGGGCCGTTTATTCCCCATCCTGGTACTCCTCTGGCAAAATACCCCTCGCCTACGACTGAAGAGGTTTTGAATACCATTGCCAACGCCCGCATCAAGAGTCCGCAGGCTAATATTCTCGTTAATACTTCTTTTGAAACTTTAGACAGGGAAAACGCCGTCAGGCTTGGGCTTATGGCGGGAGCAAATTCCGTTATGATCAATGTGACTCCCCGGAAATACCGTAAATTATATGACATCTACCCCAATCGTGCCGGTATAGATTTAGAGATGCATGAGAGGATCGATGTTATCGTGAAAACGCTGCATTCTATCGGACGCGCGCCGACGGACCTGGGGGTATAATGAAGATTTTGGTTACGGGGGCGACAGGATTTATCGGCAGGTATCTGGTTGAGGCTTTGCTGAGGGAAAATCATGAAGTGTCGGCATTAGTCAGAGAAACCAGTAAGGTCGATTTTCTGAAACAGCGGGGGATTGATTGCATCATAGGCGACGTCAGCGTTGAAAGAAGCCTGCGGCCTCTCATGGCGCGTAAATTCGATGCTGTTTTTCATTGCGCCGGCTATGTTAAGGACGACGATTGGAAAAAGCTTCATCGGGTCAACGTCGTAGGCACGGAAAATATCTGCGCCTGTTGCCTTAAACTCGGTGTTGAGCGGTTAGTGTACTTAAGCTCGGTAGCGGTAGTAAGCGGAAACGATATCTCTCCTTTGACGGAAGACCTTGCGTATAGCGCCACAAATCTTTATGGTTTTTCTAAATTAGACGCTGAGAGCAAGGTCGTGGAATTCAGGAAAAAAGGGTTGCGCGTTGCGATCATGCGTCCGTGCATGGTATACGGTTTGGGTGAGCCGCACGCGACGGAAAGGATAGCTTTTGCCTTAAAGCACCGGCTTTTGCCGCTCGTCGGGGAGGGTAAGGCCAAATGGCATTTGGGATATGTGGAGAATATCGTCGACGCTTTGCTGCTGGCGCTTAAGAAAGAAGAAGCCTTGCGGGGAAGCTTTTTTGCCGCTGATGAAGAAGTCCTGACCGTTAAAGAGATCCTGGCTATTTTAAGTTCGAATATCCACGCCCCGCTTCCTTTACGCGTCCCTTCCTGGATGACGCCTGTCCTCCTTAAAATACCGTATGTCGGCTCTAAAACAAAGTTTTTTGTTAAAGACCGTGTCTATGACCTGACCAGGTTAAAGTCCCTGGGGTTTAAGGCCCGCTTTACTGCCCGTGAATCGCTGGCGCGCGCTGTATCCTCTTCTTGATCTTTCTTGAAGCATCCTGCCGCGACTTTTTTTAGGTGCTCCGGGGTATTCCGGGTGAGCGGTGCCGAGGAATTAAATTGATAAGAATGATTAAATCGTTATAATGGTTACGGGATAATAAAGATAATTTTGCGGGGACTTCTCGGGAGGATACCATCAATGAAGCAGGGGGCCGCTCAGGCGCCAAAAGTCGCTTTGGTATTATTTAATACGCTGGCAAGAAATGGATTGTTCTGGGGAAACCTGAATTTATCGCTTTTTGCCGGAAGCCTTTCGTCATTCAATATCAAGAACGAATTGTGCGCTTTAATGATGGACCTGCAAAACCGGAAGAAAAACCGGAAAACCATAGATGAGTTCATTGCTTTTATCATCCGGGGGAAGTTTAATTATATCGTCATGCATTCTTCCTGGCTGCCGTGGCTGCCGGATGATTTTCGCAGGAAAACCGGCGCGAAAGTCTTTTGTTTAGATTCATCCGATAGAAAAGATATCCCCGATTTTTTGTATCAGCTTGAAGATGTCCCGGTCGCGATAATCTCGGTTGTTCTGGGATACGCCACCCCGCGGCGCGTGGGCAGTCTTGCCCGGAAGCTTCACGCGCAGAAAAAGTTTAATCCTCAGTTTAATTTTACGTTCTTTGGCGCCGACGGAACGCCGCAGCAGAAGAAAGCATTTGTCACCGTCGTCGGTTCCTGCCCCTATCATAAAGATGTCCGTTCCAACCCCGCATATAAACACGTTCATTTCGATAATATGGTCAGTACATATGGGTGCTCCTATTGCGCCGCGGCAAAAGTATCTCCGAAGCTCCCTATGGCGGAGAGCAGGAAAAAGACGCTTATGGTAGAGCAGGTGCGTTACCTGCAGGCTCATTTGCCTGCTTTAAAAGAGATCGCGGTCGTTTATCCGGAATTATATTTACGCGCGCTGCCCTGGATCATGCGAAACAGTAAGCGCTTGGGAATAAAGCCGGTTATTTTCTCCGGTCAATTCAGGGCGGAGGTTTTAGCCCGGCATGAGGCCGATATCCGTGTATTGCTTCAGACGGCACTTGATACCGGCTTTCGGTTTGTGATGAGCGTGGTTGGCTTGGAAAGTTTTCGCGGCCAAGATCTTATGCTTTTTAACAGGGGAAGTGCCGATGAAGTCAGAAGGGCGGTTAAGGTTATCATAAGGCTTCGCGACAGGTTCGATCCCGGTTTTTTTATGCCTGAGACCGTGGGAAGCTTTATCTTTTTCCATCCCTGGCAGACAATAGAGGGTTTAAGGGAGAATATACGTTCATTATTTTCCGAGGGGATCCGCGGCCTGTTCCCGACGTTGAACTTCAACGATATCCGTATTAATCAGGATGTGGCATTATATGAATTGGCAAAAGCGCATAACTGCCTTTTGCCTGAATCAGGCGGCAGCATTAATGATATTCCTTTAGGCGGATATTTTTCTGAGCATCCCTGGGGATTTAAAGATAAATTAACAAAACAGGTCCACGCGCTGTATGCCGGCCTGGCGCATAAGATCCCTGATAGGATAGGTTTGCTTGAAGTTTTGTGTGATCATGTCCAGAGCGTTAAGCTTGAGCGCCGGCCGCTTGACGGAAAAAAGATACTGTCCCGGTTAGGGGAACTTTCCGGACTGCTTTCGCGGCATTACCGGGGTAAAGATCTTGAGGGGGCGCCGCTTTATGCCGGGGATACTTGTAATTCTTCCTGCCGGTACTGTATTTATGAACATGCGCGGTTTATCAAGGGAAAAACGATGGCTTCAAAAAACGCGGCTGCCGTTTTCCCGGACGATCTGCGGGTTGTAACGATCGCAGGGAGAGAGCCTACGCTTCTGCCGTGGCTTATTACGTTTATCCGCGCGTTAAAAAGACAAAACCCCCGGCGTATTCAGCTGGTTACTAACGCCCGAAGGTGCCTGTACCCTCAATATGCCGCGTCTTTGCTTGGCGCGGGTGTAACTGATTTTCTGGTCAAGTTTTTTTCCTGGCGGCCGCAGACACATGACCGGCTTACCCGTTCGCCTGGATCGTTCGATCAGTCGGTTGCCGGCATCGCCGAATTGAGGCGGTCGGCGAAGGGCCTCACCCTGCGGATGCAGGTCGTGCTTTTAGTCGTGGTAACAGATGCGGTCATTAATGAATTGAATGAAATGCTCCTCTTCGCGCGAAAGATCGGCGCCGATGAAGTGCGCTTCGTCTGCCCCATGAGCGCGGTTAATATTGCCGGCTTGAAGGATACAATACAAAAACTATCCTCTGTTTTAAACCGGCAGCAGGGGCCCCGGTTGCGTGTGGGCACTGACGCTCGTTTTAGCTTTTCTATGGTTTTTTAAATCTCGCGGTAGTTATCCGCATAGAGTAAATTCCTCCCGCCTCATCACACAATTCCTTTGTGAATAATTAATTTAATTCAGCTATAAAGTTGTCTGAGTATAACACTCTGGTACATAAAGCGTTATGATACCGCGTGTTTTAGTGAATTAAATCACAAAAAATTTGACAAAACTGTAAGATATGGTATACTTAAAATAGTTATTGTGAAAAAAGGAGCAATATGATTACAAATAAGAATTGTATCATCCGGTTATCGCGCTACAAAAATGCTTTATACCGTCTCAGGACACTTGGTTTCATTAAAGTATTTTCTGATAATTTAGCTGACGCTATCGGTGTCATGCCTTCGCAGGTCAGGAAAGATTTCTCGATATTCGGTATTTCGGGGAATAAACGGGGCGGTTATCAGGTTGATGAGCTTATTGAGAAGCTCAACGGTATCTTAGGCAAGAACGAGGTCCAGAGGGTTGTTATTGCCGGAGCCGGTAATATCGGGACCGCGCTCATGAAGTATAAAGGCTTTGAGAAAGAGGGAATAAAGCTCATGGCGGTATTTGATATAGATCCTTTAAAATTTACCCGCGTCACGGATGTCCCGGTGCTGCCCTTAGAGCAGTTGCCTGATTTCGTTAAGAAGAATAAGATCAAGATCGGGATCATCGCTGTTCCTGATATCGCCGCGCAGCAGACTCTCGACAGCATGGTTTCAGCCGGTATCAAGGGGATCCTGAATTTCGCGCCCATACGTTTGCGCGGCCCTCTGGATTGCGTGATCAATAACGTAAACCTGGAGTTGGAGCTGGAAAATGTCATTTATTTCGTTAACACCCGGGAGAAACCCAAACTTGAGGAATCACTGTGAAGACGACGCCTAAGTCATTACGTTTACAGATCGGCTTGTTCGGCCGGACAAATGTGGGAAAATCAAGTTTTTTGAACCTCATTGCCGGCCAGGATGTCGCGATCACCTCAGCTGTCCCGGGCACAACGACTGACGTCGTGGAAAAGGTCATGGAGCTGCTGCCGATAGGGCCGGTCGTATTCCTGGATACTGCCGGTATCGACGATGCCTCTGAACTGGGCTCCTTGCGTGTTCAGAAGTCCCGTAAGATCTTCGACCGGGCCGATGTTATCGTCCTGATAGCGGAATCCGGCGTGTGGGGGGAATTTGAAGATAAGATATGGGATGAGGCCGGTAAGCGGATGATCCCGGTGATCGTTGTGGTGAATAAAGCCGATATAATGGCGCCTTCACCGGAGTTTATAGAAGCGTTGCGCGCGAAGACCGATAAATTCTTTCTTTGTTCCAGTGTTGACCGCGCTCACCGGGATACCTATGTATTTGCTTTGAAGAAAAATCTGATCGAGGTCTGCCCCGCTGATTTTTTAAATCCTCCCCCCTTATTAAAAGACCTTTTGCCTTCATGCGGTTTGGCGGTGATGATCATTCCGATCGATAAAGAAGCTCCGAAGGGCAGGCTTATATTGCCTCAGGCGCAGGCGATCAGGGACGCTTTAGACGGCGACGCGGCGGCATTGATCGTTAAGGAACAGGAATATAAGCATATTTTACTTAATTTGAAGAAACCGCCTGATATCGTGATGTGTGATTCCCAGGTAGTGGAGAAGATGGTCGCTGATACTCCCGCGGGTATTAAATGTACAACGTTTTCCATCCTTTTCGCGCGCAATAAAGGCGATCTGACGGAAATGGTAAGAGCGGTATCGGCCATCGGCACGCTCAAACCGGGAGATAAGATACTGATCGCCGAATCCTGCAGCCATCATGCCATTGAAGATGATATCGGCAGGGTCAAGATCCCCCTGTGGCTGGAGAAATACCTGGGATTCAAGGTGCAAATTGATGTTTGTTCCGGCAGGGATTATCCGGAAAACCTGCGATGTTATAAGTTGATCGTGCATTGCGGCGGCTGCATGCTTACCCGCAGGGAGATGCTTTTCCGTATTCATAAAGCAAAAGCGGAAAATGTCCCGGTAACCAATTACGGGATTTGTATCGCGTTCCTGCAGGGAGTGTTAGAGCGGGTGTTATCGCCGTTCCCGGCGTCTTTAGAGGTATTGCGAAAATGAAGACCGAGACCTTACAGAAAAAAATATTGTTCTCGTTTTTCCTCGTGATCGGGGTGATGGGGTTGTCTATCGCGCTGCTACGCACCTATGTGATCAAGGTAGATATCATCGACCGCGCTCAGACCCAGGTCAAGAATGACCTGAAAGCGGCGCGGGCAGTCTTTGATAATGAGCTTGATATGATGCAAAAGATGTTCAGCATGCTGCCCGCGGCTGACCGCGTCGTTGAATTGAAAGATAGATTGGGCCTGGATTATTTACGCGTGGCAACACTTGAAAATAAAGCGCGCCTTTTAAGCGATGTCGCGCGGCTTGCGTTTTCCGGCAGGAGCCTGGGGGCAAGCCGTATTATCGATAAGGAAGAACTTCTGGAAATAGGGGCTGAATTCTTCAAGCGTTCAGAAATAGAAATACGCTTTACGCAGCAGGCAAAATCCACGACCAAGAAGATACTCGATAAAGCCATGGCCCTGGAGTACGCGATGCCGGTAATCAATGAGCGCGGGCAGGTCACGAGCGTTATTTACGGAGGCAAGATCATTAACCGTGATTTCGCGCTGGTGGATAAGATCCGCGACCTGGTCTTTGAAAATAAGCTCTATGACGCCAAGCCCCTGGGGACCGTGACTATTTTTCTCGATGATGTCCGCATTACGACGAATGTTTTAGACGCGCAGGGCAACAGGGCCATTGGTACGCGCGTCTCCGAAAGGGTCTATGATACGGTGGTAAAGCGGGCAAAGTCCTGGGTCGACCGGGCTTTTGTGGTGACTGACTGGTATCTCACCGCGTATGAGCCGATCCGTGATGTCAATGGCGCGATCATCGGTATCCTCTATGTGGGTATCCTGGAAAAGCCCTTCAGCGATATTACCAGAAATGTTTTGTTTGTTCTGGTCGCGATCGTCTTATTTTCTTCGATCCTTGCGGCGGTCCTGGGATATGTCCTGGCGGCAACCATTACATCGCCTTTGACGCAAATGCTTGAAGCTACCTCGCGCATATCCGGCGGTGAGCTCGAATTCCGGGTGGAAAATAAGGCTTCGGTGAAAGAACTGGAGGAATTGGCGCGGTCATTTAATGAGATGGCGTCTAAGCTTCATGAACGCGATATGAGCCTGAAGGTATCCAGCGATAAATTGGCGGAGCTTAATAAGAGCTACCTCGATCTGATCGGTTTTGTCGCGCATGAGTTAAAGAATATATTGTCATCTACCATTCTCAATGCTTATACCGTCAGGGACGGCTTCCTGGGGATGGTTAATTTTAAACAACGCAAAGCCCTCGATTCCATAACGCGCAACCTCGATTAT
Source organism: Candidatus Omnitrophota bacterium (assembly GCA_041650835.1). Taxonomy (GTDB): domain Bacteria; phylum Omnitrophota; class Gorgyraeia; order Gygaellales; family Profunditerraquicolaceae; genus JBAZTA01. The sequence continues at coordinate 428,998 of JBAZKL010000001.1, read as the reverse complement.
TTTGCCTCGACGATCAAGAATTTCCTGAACTTGAGCAGGATCGAAAAACAGGAGTTGAGCCTGAAGAAGGGCGATCTGTCGGTAAAAGACGACATTTTCAATATATCCCTTGAAGCCCTTATGCGTGAGGCAAATGAAAAGAATATCCGGGTCACAAATTCGGTCCCCGCCGGTTTAAGAATAAAAGGAGACAGCGACCTGCTGCAGATCGTCGCTAACAATCTTATCGCCAACGCCGTTAAATACGGCCAGAACGGCGGCCGGATCATCGTGAGCGCTGTTGAATTGCCTGAGAGCGTGAAGGTCGAAGTATATAACGATGCCCGGCCTATTCAGTCGCAGGATTCCGATAAGCTTTTCCAGAAATTCTCCCGCCTGAATTACGCCGAGAATAAGAAAGAGCGCGGCACGGGCCTGGGGCTTTTTATTACCAAGGAGATAATCGAGAAGCACGGCGGCAGGATCTGGGTTGAGCCGCGCTCAGAGGGTAACGCTTTTATATTTGAACTGGCGAAAGTTTAGACTAAAACATCTGTTTCGCTTTCTGCGAACACCCGGCGCTCATAGGTATTGCGCCGGTGTTTCACTTTCTGCGAAAGGAGAAAAGGCATGTCTGCCACACCACTTGAGATCATTAAAAAGAAGCGCGCGGAAGCGATCAACAGGATCGTCGGAAAAGGGTATTTGTCCACGAAGCGGGTTTATGTCGGCATGGCGACCTGTGAGATCGCTGCAGGTTCAAGGGAAGTTATGGAGGTTTTCAGCGCCGCGATAAAAAACGGCCTTACGGATGTTTATTTGACGCAAAAAGGCTGCGCCGGCAGGTGTAATCTGGAGCCGACGGTCGAGGTGATAGAAGAGGGGAAGATCCCGGTCAAATACGGCAAAGTAACCCAGGAAAGAGCCCTCGGTATCATCGAGCGGCATCTTAAAAAAGGGGAAGTTATCAAAGAGTGGCTGATCAAGTAAGATAAAAAGAAAAAAGGTATTTGGTTTTCGGTTCTTGGTTATCGGTTGTCGGTTACTCAGCGCCGAGTACCGATAACCGAGCACACCCGGCGCTAATCGCACCCAGCCTAATTGGTGTGGCTGGGTACGCCGCTTACTGCGGCGGAATTGCGCCGGTGCGCGCTTTCTGCGCAGCCGAGCACCGATAACAGCGTACACAACAGAAGGCAAATATGAAACATTACACGATCACGTTATGCGACGGGCCCAGTTGCATGCACAAGAAGTCGAAAGAGCTGCGGGAGGCCATTGAACGGGAATTAGAGAAGCACGGGATTTCAGATAAGGTCAGTATTAACCTTTCCGGCTGCCTGGGTATGTGCACGAAGGGGCCGGTTATGATCATTAATCCGGGATATATCATTTACGGTAATTTGAGCGTTGAGGATATTCCGAAGGTCATTGACGGACATTTAATGAAGAAAAAGCCGCTTGCCGCTTTGGTTATCGACGGTGATCATCTCTATAACCGGTTCTTCCGGGTCTTCGGGGATGTTAATTTCTTCGGTAAGCAGATGAGGATCGCTTTGCGTAACTGCGGTATTATAGATCCGGAGAGCATTGATGATTATCTTTCCGTCAGGGGCTATGAAGCCCTGGCAAAAGTATTGACCGATATTTTGCCTGCCGAGGTCATCGCGGAAGTCAAGAAATCAGGGCTGCGGGGCAGGGGTGGGGCAGGGTTCCCGACGGGGCTTAAGTGGGATTTGACGGCCCGGGAAAAAAGCGATGAAAAGTACGTCATCTGTAACGCCGATGAGGGGGACCCGGGCGCGTTCATGGACCGCAGCATGATCGAGGGGGACCCGCATACGATTATCGAGGGGATGATCATCGGCGGTTACGCCATAGGCTGCGGCAAGGGGATCGTCTATATCAGGGCTGAATATCCGCTGGCGATCAAACGCCTGGAGAAGGCCATAGAGGTTGCCCGCCGGGAAGGTTTTCTCGGGGGCAATATCCTCGGTTCCGGTTTTTCTTTTGATATTGAAATACGCCTCGGAGCGGGCGCGTTTGTCTGCGGCGAGGAAACCGCCCTTATTCATTCAGTCGAAGGGCACCGCGGCATGCCGCGCCCTCGCCCGCCCTATCCGTCCGTCAGCGGGCTCTTTGGTAAACCTACCGTCATCAATAATGTGGAGACCTGGGCGAATATCCCGGTCATTATCCTTGACGGGGCTTCGTGGTTCAGCTCGATAGGCACGGAGAAAAGCAAGGGCAGCAAGGTCTTTGCCCTTGCCGGTAAGATCAAGAATACCGGGCTTGTCGAGGTGCCGATGGGTACGACGCTTCGCCAGATCATTTATGATATCGGCGGGGGGATCCCGAATAATAAAAAATTCAAGGCCGTCCAGACCGGCGGGCCGTCAGGGGGATGTATCCCTGAAGAATACCTGGATACTAAGATCGATTATGAATCGCTCTCACAGGCAGGTTCTATCATGGGCTCCGGAGGCATGATCGTTATCGACGAAGAATCATGCATGGTCAATATCGCTAAGTTCTTTCTTGAATTCACCCAGAACGAATCCTGCGGGAAATGCACTCCCTGCCGCGAAGGCACCAAGCGCATGCTTGAGATATTGACCCGCATTACCAAGGGCCACGGTGTCCCTGAAGATATCGAGAAACTGGAGCGTTTGGGCAATATGATCAAGAAGGCGTCCCTGTGCGGTTTAGGCCAGTCGGCGCCGAACCCGGTCCTGAGCACGCTGCGGCATTTCCGTAAGGAATATGAGGACCATATTAACGCCAAGCACTGCTCCGCCGGGGTTTGCCAGGCGATGTTAGTCTATGAGATCACCGAAACGTGCGTCGGTTGTACCATGTGCAAGAAAAACTGCCCGGTACAGGCGATCAGCGGCAGCCCTAAGCTTAAGCATGAGATCTTTCAGGAAAAATGTATTAAATGCGGATTATGTTTTAAGGTGTGTAAGTTTAACGCGATAAAAAAAAGCTGACCCCTTTAAAGGACTCAAGCTGTAACCTGGTGCCGGCACAATGAATAAAGGAGTAACCGATCAATGGAAAAGATAACTATTTATATTAATACTAAACCCTATAAGGTCGATCCGGGGCAAACGATCATGCAGGCGGCTGATAAGCTGGGCTTTCGTATCCCGCGGTTGTGTTATCATCCGCGGCTATCCATAGAGGGCGCCTGCCGCGTTTGCATCGTGGAAGTCGAGGGGACGCGAAATTACGTGGCCAGCTGCGCTTACCCTGTCAGTGAGGGGATAAAAATACATACCGATACCCAGGATATCCGCCGCGCGCGCCGGGACATCGTGGAATTGATCCTGGATAATCATCCCGATGATTGCCATACCTGCGAGCGCGATAGTATTTGCGAGCTCCAGCGGCTGGCGTATTCGATGGGTATCCGCAACCGGCATTTTAAAGGAGAGAAAAAGCATTACGAGAAAGATATTTCATCGACTTCAGTCGTGCGTGACCCGAACAAATGTATCCTCTGCGGCCGTTGCGTCAGGATCTGTTCTGAAGTGCAGAAGGCGCATACCCTGGGGCAGGCGTACCGCGGCTTTAAGACCGTTGTCATGCCCGCCTATGATATGCCATTTAAGGAGAGCGTCTGCACCACCTGCGGGCAGTGTATCAATGTCTGCCCTACGGCGGCATTTGTCGAGAAGAACTATACCCAGGAATTATTCTCGAAATTAGACGATAGATCGCTTATCAAAGTGGCTCAGGTCGCTCCGTCGGTGCGCGCCGCTATAGGTGAGGCTTTCGGCCTGGAGCCCGGAAGGTCGATGGAGCATGAACTGGTCGCCGCGCTTAAGCGCCTTGGCTTTGATTATGTTTTTGATACGCAGTTCTCCGCTGACCTGACGATCATGGAAGAGGCAAGTGAATTCTTAGAAAGGGTCCAGGGCAGGGGAAAGCTGCCGATGATCACCTCTTGTTCAAGCGCCTGGATGAAATGCCTGGAACAATTTTATCCGGATCTCATCGATAATGTTTCGACCTGTAAATCTCCCATGTCGATGATGGGCGCTTTGGTCAAAACGTACTTCGCCCAAAAAACAAAACAGGACCCTAAAAAGATCTTAAATGTGGCGGTGATGTGCTGTACCGCTAAGAAATATGAGGCCGCGCGCCCGGAATTGATGGTTGAGGGGATGCCTGGGACCGATATTGTGGTGACGACCAGGGAAATGGCCTGGATGATCAAGTCCGCGGGGATAGACCTGCTGCGTATCAAGGGGGAGAATTTTGATGAGCCTCTCGGTCTTTCTTCGGGGGCAGGTACTATTTTCGGCGCGACTGGCGGCGTTATGGAAGCCGCGATCAGGACTGCCTATGAATTGTATACGGGTGAGACGCTGCTTGATATTGAGATCAACGATTTACGCGGGTTGAAAGGGATCAAGGAAGGTAAGGTCGTTTTAGACGGTAAGGAGATACGCGTGGCAGTCGCGCACGGCCTGGGAAACGCCTGTGACCTGCTTGATGTTGTCCGCCGTGAACCCGATAAATACCATTTTATCGAGATCATGGGGTGCCCCGGAGGGTGTATCGGCGGAGGCGGCCAGCCGTACGCGGGCATTAACTCGATCCCTTTGGATGAAGAGTGCCTGAAAAAAAGAGCTGAAGCGCTTTACAATATCGACCGGAATAAAACGATCCGCAGGAGCCATGAAAATCCCGATGTGCAGAGGCTCTATAAAGAGTTCCTGGGAAGGCCGCTTTCCGCCCAGTCGCATAAAATTTTGCATACGCATTATAAGGCGAAAGAGCCCAAAGGTATAATCCCGAAAGAATTTACGGTTAAATAAAACCTTTCTATGCATTTCCGGGCTTAAGGCTGGGAATTGAGGCCGGGGGAATATTTGAAGCGGTTTTAGGCCGCGAAAATATAAACGGAGGTAAGGATATGTGTTCGGCAGCAGATAATAAACTGGTTGAATTAAAGGCATTTATGGAAAGCTGTAAGGTAAAGGCGCATCCTGAATCGAACCTGATCTCTATATTGCATAAAGCCCAGGAATTATACGGCTTTTTGAGCAAGGAGGTCATGGATTCTGTGGCAGAACAGATGAATATCCCGACTGCCCATATATGGGGAGTCGCTACATTTTACCATTACTTTAATCTTAAACCTAAGGGTAAGCATACGGTCTCGATTTGTTTGGGGACCGCCTGTTATGTAAAAGGCGCCGACCAGATCCTGGATGCGATCAGGGAAGAGCTGAAGATCGATGTCGGCCAGACAAGTGAGGATGATTTGTTCACCTTGCAGGAAGCTCGCTGCCTGGGTACCTGCGGGCTTGCCCCGGTAGTCATGATCGACGAAAAGATCTACGGTAATCTGACGCCTAAGAAGACCATAGAGATATTGCAGGGTTATAAGAAGGCAGAGGGAAAAGCTGATGTGGTTCTCGGTCCTCGGTGCTCGGTTATCACCACCGAACACCAATAACCGCAGCATATTAGATACTATGACTAAAACAGAAGCTCTCTTACATAGGATTTATGAGGACAAAGACCCTCTCGCGGAGGATATTGAGTATTTATTGTCGCGGGAATCTCCCGGAGAGATGAATATGATCTTTCGTTTCGCGGATAGGGTCCGCCGTGAATACGCGGGAGACGGGATCCTTGTGCGCGGGATCATAGAATTTTCCAGCTATTGCGTTAATTCCTGCGCTTATTGCGGGCTCAACAGGAATAATGTCTTACTGGGGCGCTACCGTCTTTCTCAAGATGAGATCCTGGAAAGTATCGCTTCGATGTCCGCGTTAGGGATAAAGACCGTGGTACTGCAGTCGGGAGAAGATTACTGTATGGAAGCGGTCTTGCTGAAAGAAGCTGTTGAAGCGATCAAGGCGCGCTTTGATATTGCCGTTACGCTTTCCGTGGGAGAAAGAAGTGAGCGTGATTACGCCCTCTGGCGCCAAGCCGGGGCACAGCGGTATTTGCTTAAGATCGAGACAACGGACCAGGCTTTGTATGGATCGCTTCATCCGGGGATGAGCTTTAAACACAGGATAGATTGTTTACGCGTGCTCAAGCGGCAAGGGTATCAGACCGGAACGGGCGTGATCATCGGCTTAAAGGGCCAAACAACGAAGATGATCGCCCGGGATATCATTTTTTTTAAGAGGAACAAATTCGATATGATCGGGATCGGGCCGTTCATCCCGCACCCTGTTACTGAATTGGGGAAAGAGCCGCCGGGAGATGTGAACTTGACCTTGAAAGCGCTGGCGCTTACCAGGATCGTTACTAAAAACGCGCACCTTCCCGCTACAACAGCGTTAGGCAGTATCGGTAAGAAGGATTTTAAGGCCGACGGCCTTCGCGCGGGGGCGAACGTGGTTATGCTTAATTTTACTCCGCGGAAATACGCTCAATTATATGAAATATATCCCGGCAAGGGCAATCACGATGGATCGGTCGCGTCGTATCAAGGGTATCTGCGGGGCTTAAGTGAAGCCACGGGGAGGGGATTTGATTTCTCCCGGGGAGATTCGCTGGTGCAGGCGCGGGTTTAGGTGAGTAAATCGTAGAAGGGGGCTTCTTCGTGTCACTGCGAGCGTCGCTTTTTGTATTAAGCGAAGCCTGACTGCCGTCAGGCAGGCAGTCTTTTAAAGGAAAATGATTAAATAAAAAAAGATTGCTTCATCCCTGCTTTGCAGGGATTCGCAATGACACCTGTTGCAGCAATTAGGTGACAGTCACTGTTGGGGACAGGCATTTTAGTAAGTTCCGGATATAATTTCTATTGAGTTAAAGAATAAGTTTGTTATAATAAATACCAACAAAGGAGGAACGCGATGTCCAAGAAAATACTTATCATTGATGACGATGCCGATTTTGTAGAAGCGATCACTACGTTACTGGATGCTAAAGGTTACGAGGTGACATCTGCTCCTGATGGGGAAGAAGGATTTAAGAAGGCAAAGGCAAGTGTCCCGAACCTGATATTGCTTGATGTGATGATGGCGACAAAAACGCAGGGCTTCGATATAGCGGTAAATCTTAAGAAAGAAGCAAAAACAAAGGATGTGCCTGTAGTTATGATCACCGGTATTAAGCGCGACATGAATCTCCCTTTTGGTTTTGAACCCGATGAAGACTGGCTTCCGGTTAAAGCTGTTTTAGAGAAACCGGTCAAGCCTGAGGTATTATTGAAGGCTGTTGAGGAACATATTAAGAAATAAAATAATATTAGTTTAGAATGTTCGGCCAGAGGGCAGTGTTATTAGTTCAATAGCACTGCCTTTTTGTCGCAGAAAGCGACATACCGGCGCAATTCCGATCTGCGCCGGGTGTTTTCGGTGCTGGGTTATCGGTCACTGACTAAGTATGGAATAAATTTCTTGTTGTATTCAAACATGAATATTTCTATTGACTATTAGTAAATTAGTGATAGTCTTAATTTAATACTAAAAGATACTACAGTGGTGCAGTTTGGAGGGGTAAATCCGCCACTTTAATCAATTAAAACCTTCGTTGGGTCAGAATGCCCGGCGGAGGTTTTTTGTTGCCGCCGCGGCAAGACCGTCCACCGAACACCGATAACCTACAACCGCTACTAATACCATGAAATCAAAGACTATTGAGATCAACGAGCAATTCCAGAAGGCCCTCCTGGTGATGGAAGATACCTCGAAGAACGTTTTTGTTACCGGTAAGGCGGGAACCGGTAAATCAACGCTCCTGGAGTATTTCCGCTCCAAAACCAAAAAGAAGATCGCGGTATTGGCTCCTACCGGTGTAGCCGCCTTGAATGTCAGGGGAGAGACCATACATTCTTTTTTTAAGTTTAAGCCGAATATCACGCTTGAGAAAATAAAGAAGCTTAAAGGCAAGCGCGCCCGGATATATAAGGAAATTGACGCTCTTGTCATTGATGAAATATCCATGGTGCGCGCCGACCTGTTGGATTGCGTTGAGAAGTTCCTGCGGCTCAACGGCAGGAATTCCCATCAGCCTTTTGGCGGTACGCAGATGATCTTTATCGGAGACCTCTATCAATTGCCTCCGGTAGTTACTTCACAAGAAAAGTTAATATTCAGCCAGCATTACCAAAGCCCGTATTTCTTCTCCGCGCGTATATTCGAAGAATTTAGAATGGAATTCATCGAGTTGGAGACGATCTACCGGCAAAAGGATGAGGATTTTATAGTTCTGCTTAATGCCATCCGTAACAACAGCATTACGGATGAAATGCTGGGAATGCTTAATGAGCGCGTTAAACCGTTTACCGATAAACAGGGGGGCGCGTTCACCGTGCACCTGACCACGACCAATCAAATGGCCGCCCAGATCAATAATCACCATTTGCTGCAGATAAGGTCGAAAATATTCACCTATTCTGCGCAAGTGTCGGGTGATTTCCAAGCCCATGCCTGCCCCGCAGATCAGCAATTACAGGTTGCCGTGGGGGCGCAGGTAATGTTGTTGAATAATGATATGGAGAATAGGTGGGTCAACGGCTCTATCGCGGAGGTCAAGGAAATAAAGCATGATAAGAAAAATGATTGTGATGTGATCTATGTCCGGATGCAGGATGGCGCTGTGCAGGAAATCCTGCCGCATAGCTGGGAATTGTTCCATTACCGTTTCAACGAAGATACCTTTGCCATAGAAGCTGAACCTGCCGGTTCATTTATGCAGTATCCTTTAAAGCTGGCGTGGGCGATCACTATCCATAAGAGCCAGGGTAAGACTTTTGAAAGGGTAGTTATCGATATGGGAAACGGCGCCTTTGCCCATGGGCAGACCTATGTTGCTTTAAGCAGGTGCACTTCTTTGGAAGGGATCATACTTAAACGCCCGATCAGGAAATCCGATATCAGAATGGATTGGAGCATAGTGGGGTTCCTGACGAAATACCAGTACGCGTTATCCGAACGCGACCTGCCGTTTGAGGAAAAAGTGAATTTGATCCAACAGGCGATCCAGAAAGGCCGCCATCTTGATATAGTTTATCTCAAGGCCAGCGATGAGAAGACGCGCAGGGTAATTAAGCCTCTGGGTCTCGGAGAAATGTCTTATTCAGGGGAAACCTTTGTCGGCGTTACCGCCTATTGCCTCAAGCGCGGGGAAGAGCGGACCTTCAGGGTGGACAGGATGCTGGAGATCAAACTGTCCGCACTGCATGCAAATGAGGGATAGAGAAATTTCACATAAAACTAAGGATGTTTGTATGAAATATAAAAGAGAATATGAGATTGCTTCTAAAGGAGCAGTAGTAATTTACCGGGCTAAAGACAAAAAAATCAGGCTTGAAGTTACACTCGACCGGGAAACGGTTTGGTTGAGTCAAAAGCAGATTGCTCAGTTGTTTGGGACACAGCGTCCAGCTATAACAGAACATTTACATAACATATTCAAAACCGGTGAGTTAAGGGAAATAGCAGTATGTTCCGTTTTGGAACATACTGCCAGAGATGGCAGGAAATCTTTAAATTATTAAAAGGGACGATATGTTAGGATATTATTGGGCAAAAACTTCAGTCGATGGTAATCCAGGAAAATCAGTACTATCCCATATGCGTGATGTTCAGGCTGTGGCGAATATAGTGCTTCGTGACAAGGAACATTTATTGTCACGATATAATCTGAATCGGAAGATTGTTTCAGCATTTGCCGGATTGCATGATATTGGTAAAGCTTCTCCAGGATTTCAAGCCAAATGTGTTGAATGGTTGCGGAAAAATGGGCTTGAAAAGATCGCAAGAAATAATGCATGGGATACGCTTGAATCTGATCATGCCAAAATAAGCCAATTTACCGTTCAGAATATGCTTAAGAAAGAAAATATGGTAACTGAATCAGCCGAAATTTGGGCGGCTCTTTTAGGGGCACACCATGGCCGATTAAACAGGCCGGGGATAACGCCAAAAGGGTGCAAAATAGATGACGAATGGGAGGATAATCGCGAGAAGTTGGCTCAGGAATTTTTAGACACGGTTCCATTGCCGAATTTTGTAATTAATAATTCCTGGCCGCTTGCCTGGTGGATGGCGGGGCTTGTTTCGGTGTCAGATTGGATCGCTTCCAACGAAGATTATTTCTCGCCGGAGCAGATAGAAATAAATATCGCGGAAAGTGCCGCGAAAGCAAGAGAAGCCGTTAGCGCAATTGGATTTGAAGCTATTAATGTGCGCAAAGGTCTTTCTTTCAGCGATATTTTTATAGATAAACGTGGCCGCTCGTTTCAGCCCAATGACCTGCAGTTAAAGGCGGGAATGAAAATTGTTGAGCCCGGTCTTTATGTTATCGAGGCCCCTATGGGCATGGGTAAAACCGAGGCCGCCTTATGGAGCGCATATAAATTAATGTGTGTTGGTAAGGCAACCGGAATTTATTTTTCTTTACCGACGCAGACAACCAGTAATCGTATGTATACACGTATGCAAGACTTCTTGGATAAAACATCGCTCATGCCGGTGTCAACGCGACTTATACATGCTAATTCCTGGCTTTTTGATAAAGTTAGCGTTCCAGCCATACGTCCGGCCTTTCTTGGTGAAGCTGAGTCTGCACAGGAGGCAAAAGATTGGTTTGCTTCAAAAAAACGTGCTCTTCTCGCGTCGTTTGGAGTCGGCACAATAGATCAAGCTCTTATGAGCATTATTGCGGTTAAACATTTTTTTGTTCGCCAATTTGCTTTGGCCGGCAAGGTAATAATTCTAGACGAAGTGCATTCTTATGATTTGTATACCGGAATGCTTATTAAAGCATTATGCGATAGGTTATTACCGCTGGGGTGCACAATTATAGTGCTTTCAGCGACCTTGATCAGCGATACAAAAAAACGGTTTGTTGATGTAACTGAGGAGAAAAATGAAATTTATCCGGTTATCACCGGTAAGGTATATGTTTCCGGTGAACAGTTACAAACTTCTGTTGAAAGGCCAGAAGAAAAGAATATTCATATATCTTTTAAGGACGCAGATAAATCAATGGTGGATGCGATCCGAAAGGCGAAAAGTGGGGCGTGTGTTTTGTGGGTATGCGATACTGTAAATCGCGCGCAAGAAATGTATCAGAATGCGAAAGGTAAGGTTAATGGTTACCTTGAGATCGGTCTATTGCATTCACGGTTTCCGCTATTTCGCAGACAAGAATTGGAAGATTATTGGATGGAGAAACTGGGCAAAGATAGCGAAAATAGAAATGGATGCATTCTTTTCAGTACGCAGGTGGTGGAGCAAAGCGTTGATCTTGATGCCGACTTTATGGTAAGTGAATTGGCGCCGACAGATATGTTATTCCAGCGCATGGGCAGATTGTGGCGGCATAATCGGTTACAGCGGCCATGTGAAAGGCCGGAGTTTTATATTCTCTCTGAAAAGAAGGATCTTGCTGAATTTAAAAACGCTTCGGCGGATAAGATAAAAAAGATGTTTGGAAATAAAGCCAGAGTTTATGCAGCGTATGTGTTGCTGCGCAGTCTTGAATTTTGGCGTACCCGCGATGGTCAATCGTTAAAGCTGCCTGATGATATCCGTGGCTTTCTTATTAAAACATATGAAGATAGGGATGATGATCCGGAAGATTGGCAAAAGCTTTCAGATGAAATTGCAGGTGAACAAGCAGCGCTTAAAATGGCGGCTGATTTTGAAACTAATGTGTGGAACCTGCTGCTTAACGATGATGAAGGGGCGGCTAAAACCAGAATCAACAGTTATCCAACAACACAGTTGATTTTAGTGAAACAAAAGCACGCAAGAACATTGACGCTTTTGACAGGGGAAAATGTTGAATTAGGTAAAGAGCATAACTTAATTGCCGCGCGGGCGCTGTATCGCAATATTGTAAAGGTTCCATCATATTGTTTTGCCTCAAGGCCGGACAATAAGGATATTTTAATCTTAGTGCCCGGTGATTGGCAATTAGGTGTCATGGGGATTGACGATGAAATCGCTTGTAAACGGTTGAAGGAAGGATATAGATTGAAATATACTGCGGAAAACGGACTTGAAATAATAAACGATATGCAAAAAGGCGAGGTGGATGATGAACCTTGTGACTGAAAAATGGATTCCGGTAACGACTATTGACGGTAAGGCGGATTTTGCCGGCTTGATGCAGATTTTTACAGAAGGAGAAAAATTTGCCGACCTTGCGGTCAGACCGCATGAACGTGTAGCGCTTATGCGTCTGTTTATTTGTATCGCTCAAGCCTCTCTGGATGGCCCTAAAGATAAAAACGATTGGAAAATCGCACCGGATAAATTACCAAGCGCTGCCCGAGTATATTTAGAAAGATGGCGACCGTCGTTTAATTTATTTGATAAGGAAAAACCGTTTTTACAAATTGCCGGATTAAATTCTGCAGAATTGACACCGATAAGCAAATTAGATTTATTCCTGGCAACAGGAAACAATACAACTTTGTTTGATCACGAGGCGAATGGAGGAGAAAGTAGAGACATTAGTAGTCAAAGGATCCCTTTGGGGATGCTTGCGTTTCAGTGTTTTTCGCCTGGTGGAGGGCTGCCGGTGACTTCATGGGGGAAGATAAAAACAGGGCAGGTTGGTAATTCCGATGCTTTATGTATAACCGGCGGCATGTATCATACTTTTTTGCGAGGATGTAATGTGTTTGAAACTATTTGTATCAATCTTTTGTCAAAAAAAACAGTTGAATTGCATTATAGTTTGGTAAATAAAGATGATTATTGGGGTAAACCGGTTTGGGAGAGTTTCCCTTTGAGTCACGATAGTGATGTTGAGATAACCAATGCGACTAAATCTTATTTGGGTCGGCTTGTTCCTCTGAGCCGATGGATAAAAATAGAACCAGATTTATCTGGAGTGCATTGCGGTAAAGGATTTGATTACCCGATAATGGACAGAAAAATAAAAAAACCAAAAAAGAATCAGTCAGTTTTGTCTGTTTGGCCGGCAGAGCCAACGGCGTCTATAGCACTCAATAGAGATAAAACTGAGAGGATTGTGTTGGGGGCGAGACCGGATAAGGCAATTTGGCGTGAATTGACAGCTTTATTTATTCGTAGGACTGATAATAGTGTGGGCGGTCCGTTGGTATTTTCTAACGAGATGCCGAAAAATTTTGATATTCATGTTTGTGCGTTAATTCGAGATCAAGCGACTATCGAAAGCATGGTAGAGTCGGTGTATGCGATCTCAAGCCAGTTATTTAATGAAGATGGTCGAAGTGTTTATGAAGATGGTGTTAAACAAGCAGAGTGGCGTTCGCGAAGTTTGGGTTATGCTATAGAAACGTATCGGCGTAATGTCGATAGATTTTGGGATCAGAGAGTAGAACAGGCAGGTAAGGATAGAAACAAGCTAAAGGCTAAATTACATTCTTTGGCCATGCGTTTTTACTGGACGGCCATAGAAAAACAGCGTCATTTATTGATGGAGTGCGTAGACGCGTTTGGCACGGATGATTTGGAGCCTAAGCGCCAGGCATGGGGCAAGGTAGTAAATAAGGCGGCGCGGGATGCATATGTGGCGGCTTGTGGCCAGGAAACACCAAGGCAGATTAGAGCGTTTGCTTTGGGATGGAAGAAACTATTTTCTGAAGAACCGAGTGAAAACGTTGACCAAGAAGAGGCAGAAACAGGAGGTGAAGATTGAGAGGGAATACAAAAGAGCGATTATTAGAGTTTTTGCGTAAAAACAGTGAAGACCGGGCAGTACTTGCTAATTTACGATGCGCGCTTAAAGAAACACAGAAACATCGGGCGTGGCCTGTTCTTGCCCGTTTTGGCGGTATTGATGACCATACTAAAAAGTATGACCATGAGGCAAAAGTTATTCAAACTGTCGCTGGATTATTTGGGGTGTATTCTCAAAATGATTCCAGGAGAGATTTTGGTTTATCGTGCCGAGATTTGATGCGAGACGATGAAAAGCTATCTGATCCAAAAGATGTAGGGCCGGTTGCCAAGAGGTTTCAATATTTACTTGCGTCGGAACGAGAAGAAATCTGTGACCGCGTTATCCGCTTTGTTTTAAGGATGAAAGCACAAAATATCGCGGTTAATTACGATGATCTTTTTGACGGTTTGCTGTATTGGGGAGATAAAATTAAGACGAAATGGGCCGGTAGTTTTTGGAACGTCTCAGGGCTGGAGGAGGTGATTGGATGATGTATGTATCGCAGATTACTCTGGATAAGGCCGCGGCCTCTGGACGCAGACTTTATGGTCTTTATGAGTGGCATCAGGAAGCGTGGCGTTTATTCCCCGGTCGGACGCGAGATAAACGTGATTTTCTTACACGGCTTGATGCAGGTGAAAAAGACTTGCGGTTTACCGTATTGTCTGTGGTTAAGCCGCAAAAACCCGATTGGTGTGTTCCCGCGCAGTGGCGGGAAAAGGAATTGACGGAATCATTTTTTGGACAAAGCCGGTATTTGTTTAAAGTGACGGTTAATCCAACAAGAACGCTTTCGTATCGCGATCCGACCGGAAATAAGAAAAAAAACGGTAGTCACTATGCAATAACAAAGCAGGATGAATTAAAGGCGTGGATTACAAGGAAAGCTGAACAAGGAGGATTTTTGGTTTGCGATGAGCCGCAACTGGAGATATTGCCGCCGGTATTTCATCGGTTATACAAAGCAGATAAGAAGACTCAAAAGGAATACGAAGGGGGCATAGTTGGTGTTGAGTTTAAAGGAGCATTGGAAGTAAAGAATACGGAGGTATTTTTAAAAACAGTTAAAGAAGGTATCGGCCGCGCCAAAGGGTTCGGGTTTGGTTTGTTTATTCTTAAGCCAATAGCGTAAAACTAAAAAGGAGAATAACCATGAAACATTTAGAGCTTCATATTTTGCAGTCTTTTCCGGTGACCTGTCTTAATCGTGATGATTTGAATTCACCTAAAACCGCTATTTTTGGCGGTGTCCAGCGCGCGCGGGTTTCAAGCCAGTGCTGGAAGAGAGCAACGAGAGAGCTGGCACAAGAAATTTCCCCCGAGTTTTTTAAGGGGAAGCGAGGTAGATTGATTGTGGAGCCGCTTAAACTTGCTCTTGAACGAGAAAAGGTTGAGAATGCGCTGGAAGCCGCTAAGGAAATAGCAGAATATTTAGCGACTTATGATAAAGATGCAGAAAAAAAGTCAGAAATACAAAGGGTAAAAACAGCTTATTTCACAACGCAAGGGGAAATAAATAAACTGGCAAAAGCTTATAAGAAGCATGGTGATGTAAAGAAAGCAGTAAAGGAAATTAAGCCCGAAGACTTGAAAGATGCAGCAGATATTTCATTGTTTGGTCGCATGGTTGCCAGTGATCATACGCTTACACTTGAAGGAGCGGCTATGTTTAGTCACGCACTTTCTGTGCACAAGGTCGATAATGAGATTGATTATTTTTCAACAAAAGAGGATTTTCCTAACATTGATGCTGGTGCTGCCATGACCAGTACGCTTGAGTTTAATTCCGCGACATATTACCGTTTTGCCGCGTTGAATCTGGATATGCTTTTTGATAAAAATCATTTAGCTTGTCTTGAGACGAGTGAACGCAAAGAAGTCGTGAAAACATTTATTAAGTCGGTTATCGAAGCCGTTCCTGTCGCGCGCAGGAATTCGCAAAACGGTAATGTGCGGCCCAAGTATGTATTGTGTGTCATTCGCGAAAAAGGGCACCCTGTACAGCTAGTTAATGCTTTTGAAGAGCCGGTTTTTAGCAAGAATGGTATAGTGAAAGATGCAATTGAAAAACTAAATAAGGAATATGAGTGTTTAAAAGATAAATGGGAAGTTATGGCAAATTCGGAGATTGCACTTCCTGAGAAGAAAATATCCGAGCTTTTAGCGGAGGTGGAGAAATATGTCAACTGATCAGGCAGTTCTTGCATTACGATTAGAGGGGCCGATGCAGTCGTGGGGATACGATAGCCAGTTTAACCGTCGCAATACCGGTTTATTTCCGACCAAAAGCGCGTTGGTTGGACTTTGTTGCGCGGCGATGGGGGCAGCGCGGGGATCGCAAGAAGAAAAAGACGTTTTGGAGAGATTCATGACGGTAAAATTGTTATGTGTCGCCGTACCGAAAAAAATTAACAAACGGGAAATTGTAGTTAAGCGGATGCAGGATTATCACACGGTTATGGGGACGCGGGATGCAAAAGGTGTTATTAAGAAAGATGCGGTATTGACATATCGCCAATATTTAAATGATTCTGGATTTTGGGCGGTTTTTGAAGGCGATAGGGAGTTTCTTGAGAAGGTGGGGCTATCTTTAAAGAATCCAGTGTGGGGTGTTTGGCTTGGCAGAAAAGCGTGTGTACCTTCTGCGCCAATATTCGCCGGAATATACACATCAAAAGAAGAGGCTATAAAAAATATTTTAGATGGTATATCGCTTGAAATGTTTACCCGGGTTGAGGAGGTTGATTCGTTTGGTAGCGGTATTGATTCTTATATGGATCAACCGGTTTCATTTGAATTGTATAAACGACAATTTGCGCAGAGAAGAGTAATGCTATATGAGGCAAAAAAATCAGCGGTTGATTAAGGTAAACAAATGATGTTTTAGAGTGGGAGGAGTGCTTCATGCCAAAAATTGAAGTTCAGGGAACCAAAATAACGGTTATTTCGATTAATCGGAATGATTACATCTCATTAACAGACATGTTGAAAGCCAAAGACGGTGATTTTTTTATTTCCGATTGGTTGAGAAACAGGAATACTGTGGAATATCTTGGGATTTGGGAACAAATACATAACCCGGATTTTAATTATGGCGAATTCGCCATAATTAAAAGTCAGGCAGGATTGAATAGTTATAAAATAAGTGTGAAAGAATGGGTCGAAAAGACTAACGCGATTGGATTAAGCGCTAAGGCAGGCAGGTATGGCGGGACCTATGCGCACAGAGATATTGCTTTTGAATTCGGTATGTGGATTAGCCCGCAGTTTAAGATTTATTTGATTAAGGAATTTCAGAGATTAAAGGATCAGGAACAAAAACAGCTTGGCTGGGACATTAAGCGTGATTTGGCCAAGATAAATTATTTGATTCATACGGACGCGGTCAAAGAGCATTTGATTCCTCCCGAGTTGACAAAGAAACAGCAAGATATAATTTATGCCAATGAGGCCGATGTTTTAAATATGGCATTGTTCGGCATGACCGCCAAGCAATGGAGGGAGCGCAATCCGGATAAAAGGGGGAACATCCGTGATTACGCGAATATTTCCCAGCTTATCTGTTTATCCAATCTGGAGAATTTGAATGCGTTATTTATTTCCGAAGGGAGAAAGCAGCCGGAACGGTTAAAGAAGCTAAATAAAATTGCGATCGCGCAGATGAAGTTATTGGTTGCAAATAAAGGTGTTAAGATTATCGATAGGCAAGACAGGAGTTAATGGCCGATGAGCACAGGGAACAATCCGTTGTTACCGAAATTATCTCCGATAACAATTAAAGAACGTATCTCTCTAGTGTACGTGGAAAAAGGAAATCTTGATGTTTTAGACGGTTCTTTTGTGGTAGTGGATTCTACTGGAGTTAGGACACATATTCCCATTGGTGGTGTTTCGTGTTTGATGTTGGAGCCGGGGACGAGAATTTCTCATGCGGCGGTGGCACTTGCGGCGCGTGTCGGTTGTTTGATCTGTTGGGTTGGAGAAGCAGGGGTGCGGTTATATTCTTCTGGGCAGCCAGGAGGCGCGCGTTCAGATAGGCTGCTTTATCAAGCTCAGTTAGCGCTTGATGAGAAAGCGCGCCTAAAAGTTGTTCGTAAAATGTATGCCGTGCGTTTTAATGATGAGCCTCCGGCGAAAAGAAGTATTCAACAATTACGAGGCATAGAGGGCGCACGTGTCCGTAAGCTGTATTCACTTTTTGCTAAACGTTTCGGTGTACAATGGAAGGAACGCAATTACGACGTAGAAAAATGGGACAAGGGAGATGTTGCAAACCGTTGCTTAAGTTCTGCAACATCCTGTTTATACGGAATTACTGAAGCTGCGATTTTAGCGGCGGGATATGCTCCCGCGATAGGATTTCTGCATACAGGAAAGCCTTTGTCATTTGTTTATGACATTGCGGATATTTTTAAATTTGAGACAGTTGTTCCGGCGGCTTTTCAGACAGCTGCACAAAATCCTATTCATCCTGAACAGGCTGTACGTTATGCCTGTCGTGAAATGTTTAGAAGCACACGACTTTTGTCGAGAATTATACCGACTATTGAGGAAATTTTAGCCGCGGGAGAATTGTCTGTACCCGTTGCGCCGGAAGAGGCTCTGTCGCCTGCTATCCCGGAGAAAGAAGGTTTGGGGGATGCTGGTCATCGTGGTTGAGAATGTCCCGTCTCGTCTACGCGGAAGACTTGCTGTTTGGCTATTAGAAGCACGTGCCGGCGTCTATGTCGGAGAATATTCGGTGAAAGTCAGAGAAATGATTTGGAAGAATATTGAGGAGGGAATAGGAGAAGGTAATGCCGTTATGATTTGGGATGCTCCGACAGAATCGGGATTCGATTTTATGACAATAGGCAAGAACCGGCGTATCCCTGTCGACCAAGATGGGATTAAACTTGTTTCTTTCTTCCCAGAAGAAGAAACCAAAGAGTTGATTAGTGGTTATAATCCCGATGGGCCAGCTGAATAAGTATGGTTTGGTAAGGCTGTTTTTGAGTTACCAATGGTTTTCTTTTAAGAAAATTGATTGTAGGGCTTTTTAAGTAAAAAGAGAAGTATGTTCCCCACACACGTGGGGATGAACCGACTTTGGAAGGTTTGTGGCCGTTTGGGTTTTCATGTTCCCCACACACGTGGGGATGAACCGGGTAAAGGCGGAACGTTGCGCTTTAGACAACGATGTTCCCCACACACGTGGGGATGAACCGAA
The DNA here is from genome assembly GCA_041650835.1 of Candidatus Omnitrophota bacterium. GTDB lineage: Bacteria > Omnitrophota > Gorgyraeia > Gygaellales > Profunditerraquicolaceae > JBAZTA01. The sequence continues at coordinate 410,169 of JBAZKL010000001.1, read as the reverse complement.
GGTAAACAAGTTTGGTTATGCTTTGAAAACATGTTCCCCACACACGTGGGGATGAACCGGAAAAGCCGGAGCCAAAAAATAACCGTGAGGCATGTTCCCCACACACGTGGGGATGAACCGGCGGCCTGGGGCATATCGTTTTCACTTTGCCGATGTTCCCCACACACGTGGGGATGAACCGCTCGTTTAGAGCTTTATATAGAGTTGGCGCAGATGTTCCCCACACACGTGGGGATGAACCGTTTCGATCTTCTATCTTTCTGCCAATCAAATTATGTTCCCCACACACGTGGGGATGAACCGTCAAGAGATAGGTTATGCTCTCCCGGGATGATATGTTCCCCACACACGTGGGGATGAACCGGGGAAAGGGAACGGCGAACTTAAAAGGAAAATATGTTCCCCACACACGTGGGGATGAACCGTCTTGAAAACTAAGGTCAATGAAAAGGGCGAGATGTTCCCCACACACGTGGGGATGAACCGGCAATTTAACCATACATATGGATATATATAGAATGTTCCCCACACACGTGGGGATGAACCGTATGAAAACGCGGTCATTTATTACAATTATCGATGTTCCCCACACACGTGGGGATGAACCGATTATTCTTGTATGAATCTCTCTGCTCACTAAATGTTCCCCACACACGTGGGGATGAACCGCCCGAAGAAAAGAAGTTGGAGATACCAGAGAAATGTTCCCCACACACGTGGGGATGAACCGATTTATATAACTTTATCAAGATACCTCTCGTTATGTTCCCCACACACGTGGGGATGAACCGGCGGCTAAACTGTTACGCAACTTTTGGGCATCATGTTCCCCACACACGTGGGGATGAACCGTTTGGAGTAAATGATAAAGTAAATTTTGATGTATGTTCCCCACACACGTGGGGATGAACCGGTGGACAAGGAAGAAAAGAAAGTAATAAGAGAATGTTCCCCACACACGTGGGGATGAACCGTTTAAGTTTCTCTCTATATTACCCACGCCTATATGTTCCCCACACACGTGGGGATGAACCGTTTCTAACTCCTGTATTTCCGGCAGGCGTACTATGTTCCCCACACACGTGGGGATGAACCGGTTTAAATTTAGCGCGGAGTTCTTTGTCTGGTATGTTCCCCACACACGTGGGGATGAACCGTTATTATTAAAGTTGCTAATCCTGTGAACCCAATGTTCCCCACACACGTGGGGATGAACCGTAACCGTTAAGGTCGGCGGGAATAACATTTTCATGTTCCCCACACACGTGGGGATGAACCGGAGGATTCTGCTTGTGTTGAGAAAATGGAGAGATGTTCCCCACACACGTGGGGATGAACCGAAGATTACTGGTGATAAGGCGTTAGCTCATTAATGTTCCCCACACACGTGGGGATGAACCGGCTAATAATGGTAATAAGCAGCATGTTTTTAGATGTTCCCCACACACGTGGGGATGAACCGCTGAGGAACAACAAACGAAGTAGAATCAGAAGATGTTCCCCACACACGTGGGGATGAACCGGTTAATGCTGATATTGCTGAGGCTAATGCTGGATGTTCCCCACACACGTGGGGATGAACCGGCGGAGGAGCCGGCCCCGGCTGTTCCTATTGTATGTTCCCCACACACGTGGGGATGAACCGGTTATCTTCGGAAGAGTAAAAGCGACGTTATAATGTTCCCCACACACGTGGGGATGAACCGTCAACTCTTGGACAGTAACTATCCCTACAGTTATGTTCCCCACACACGTGGGGATGAACCGGTATGAGACATTGCGCGCGGGCAATCTTTTGCATGTTCCCCACACACGTGGGGATGAACCGACACAAGCGGATTATTTGTCTGCAGGGGAGTTATGTTCCCCACACACGTGGGGATGAACCGATAGCTGCGGGGTACGATGTATGCGTAAGCTCATGTTCCCCACACACGTGGGGATGAACCGGCGGCAACAGGGACAACGGTTATCAGTGTGGCATGTTTCCCACACACGTGGGGATGAACCGTCCTCAAATTGAAAACGGGCATACAAGAATAGATGTTCCCCACACACGTGGGGATGAACCGAATTTAGGCAAAGAGAAAGATTCAGATTTAGTATGTTCCCCACACACGTGGGGATGAACCGTTCTCAAGACTTACTCACCGCAAAATTTAACTATGTTCCCCACACACGTGGGGATGAACCGTGATGAGAGATTTTGAGATTAGGATTGGGCAAATGTTCCCCACACACGTGGGGATGAACCGTTTAGGGGAAAACTTCTATGTTGGCTCTAATCATGTTCCCCACACACGTGGGGATGAACCGCGGCAATCATTGATCATTGATAATTGATTCAGATGTTCCCCACACACGTGGGGATGAACCGATAAGAGAGCATACACCACATAGCTTAAACCTATGTTCCCCACACACGTGGGGATGAACCGCCAACAATGGAAAATTAACCTGATTCTATTTAATGTTCCCCACACACGTGGGGATGAACCGTTAGAAATAGGTCGCCCCTCGTACAGGGTTTAAGGAGATTGGCTATAGGTCTTGATAAACAGATTCCCGCTTAAAGCATGCCCCGTTAGAAACTACGTTACTAACGGGGCATGCGGGAATGACGTGGAAATTAAAGGCTGGGTCTTGTTGATAATAACTTTATTATTTTTGATACCCGCTTTCGCGGGTATGACAAATTTTAAGAATCGGGGTTTTAAAAGCATTAAAAGACAAATTTCTTGACAAGAAGTTTCGGAGTGATAAAATTATTTAAATCTCAATAAGATTGTGATAAATTTCACAAGCAGCCGTTTTATGCACGAAACACACCTTATAGGTAATATCTTGAAATACCTGGCAGAGGAAGAAGCCTCCCAATCCAGGAATATCTCCAAGATATATATATCTTTGTCGGAGTTCGGCGGTTTGACCGAGGAGCATTTCCGGCATCATTATGATGAAGCGGTCGCGGGAAGCCGGTGGGAGAAGGTCGCTGTCGAGATCAAGAAAATCCCCTACGGTCCGGAATTGGAAATTACAAAGTTAGATTTTGCTTAAACGCCAGGAGGAAACGTGAAATATGCCGTTATAAAAAAAGATGACTTGAATAAGTGGGTTACGCATTTAATGAAAAAGGCGCGCCTTTACGCGCCTAAGAAAAAAGAAAACAGCTTTGTCTTTCGTCCCGTCAAGGATGTCGAGGATATCTGCCTGAAATATATCCCGACCATACTTCCTCCTAAAAAATACTATTTTCCTCAAAAAGAAAAACTGCTCAAATTCAACGTTAAACCTTTTAAAACATCCAAGGCGATAAAGGAATTCGAGGATTTTATCCTTTTCGGCGTGCATACCTGCGATATAGCCGGTATCCAGTGCATGGATGTGGTCTTCCGCCAGGAGCCCGAAGACCCTAATTATCTTAACCGTAAAGATAAGATGATGATCATCGGGATCGAGTGCCTTGAATACTGCGATAAATTCGCCAATTGCACGGTCATGGGGAACCACGTCCCGCGCGGCGGATATGACCTCATGATGGTCGATATCGGGCAGCAGTTTGTCCTGCATATTAATTCTGAAAAAGGAGAATTGCTGGTCAAGGGTTTGGCGTATATTAAGGAAGCAGGCCCCAAAGATATGGATGCTTTGGCTGCCGCGCGAGAGGCAAAGAAAAAGGTTTTTAAACAGGAATTTAATGCGTCTTTACCGAAAGTCTATGAAGCTTTCGATAAATCTTTTGCCTCTAAAGTCTGGGAAGATGTCGGAAAACGCTGTGTCGGCTGCGGTAATTGCACGGCGGTCTGCCCCACCTGTTATTGCTTTGATGTTATGGACGATATGGAGCTCTCATTACAGGAAGGTTTGCGTTACCGGATATGGAATTCCTGCCAGATGGAAGATTTTGCTAAAGTCGCGGGGGGCGAGGATTTCAGGAAAGGCCGGGATGCCCGCCAGCGCCACCGTTATTACCGGAAGTTCAAATATCCGGTCGATAAATTCAACCGTTATTTCTGCACCGGCTGCGGCCGCTGTACGAGGACGTGCATGGCAGAGATTAATTTGGTAGATACCGTTAATTCCCTGGTTGGGACGATTTAATAAGCGCCTATAAGATAGTAAATAAAGGAGAAATGATCATGATTGACCGAGAGATACTTTTAGAGCATATGAAAACATCTCCCTATAAGCCGATGAAAGGCAAGATCATTGAAGCCCGAATGCTTACCGAAAAGGAGAAATTTTTCAGGATCGAGTTGGAAGGAAAAACTAACCTCGCGCACGAGCCGGGGCAGTTTGTCATGGTTTCGATATTCGGTTATGGGGAAGCCCCTATTTCCATATGTTCTTCTCCGACCGACAAGGGCTATTTTGATCTGACCGTCAGGAACGTCGGGACATTAACCAACGCTTTGCATCAATTGGGTGAAGGCGATACGGTGGGTATCCGCGGCCCCTTCGGAACAGGGTTCCCGCTGGATAATATGTTCGGATATGACCTGGTTATCGTGGCAGGCGGCTTGGGTATTGTGCCGCTGCGCTCTTTGATCCGTTACATTATGCATAACCGCAACGATTTCGGGGAAGTCCAGATCCTGCTTGGCTGCCGGACCCCGAAAGAACTTTTGTTCAAAGAAGAAACTCATGACTGGCAGCGCAGGGCGGAGATCAAATTCAATTGCACGGTCGATAGGGCGGACCCGGATTGGAAGGGCAATGTCGGTTTGATCACCACGCTTATCCCGGGAGTCGATATTAATCCGACCCGCACCTATGCGATTGTCGTCGGGCCGCCGATCATGTATAAATTTGTCATTACCAAGCTCATTGAGAAGAATATTCCCGACCATCAGATCGTTGTTTCCCTTGAACGCAGGATGAAATGCGGGCTTGGTAAATGCGGCCATTGCCAGATCGAAGGTATGTATGTCTGTCAGTCGGGCCCTGTTTTCAATTATAGCCAATTAAAAAATTTTAAAGGAGAATGCCATGAAAAAGCAATCTAAGCCAAAAGTGGCTTTTTTCGATTTTTCCGATTGTGAAGGCTGCCAATTGCAGTTTGCCAATATGGGGGAGACGCTCTTAGCGGTCACCGACCTGGTTGATATCGTGAATTTCCGTGAGATCATGTCGGAAAACGGGCAGGATTATGACATCGCTTTTATTGAAGGCAGTATTACCACCGACCATGATGTCAAACGTATTAAAGCTATTCGGGAAAAAGCAAAGGTCATTATTACGCTGGGAGCCTGCGCGACTATCGGCGGCGTCAACGGGATGAAAAACCGTACTTCCCTTGATGTCGCAAAACAGCGGGTCTATGGAGACAAGGCCAATATCATCAATACGATCAAGACTATGCCGGTGCATGAAGTGGTCAAGGTTGATTATATCATCAACGGCTGCCCGGTCTATATCCCTGAAGTTGTGGCGGTGCTCAAATGCCTGCTCATGGGCAAGCCGTATGTGGTGCCTAATTATCCTGTGTGTACCGAATGTAAGATGAACGAGAATGTCTGCCGGTACGAGAAGGACCAGGAATGCATGGGGCCGGTCACCAGGGCAGGGTGTAATTCCTGGTGTATCAATAACGGCAATAGATGTTACGGATGCAGAGGGTTAGTGGATAATCCCGCCGCCAACGGCCAGAAAGATATTTTAGTGAAATACGGTTTAAAACTCGACGATGTTTTACGGCATTTTACCTTATATAACGATTCAATGGGAGAGAAATATGACAAAGAATTCAAATAAGACGATCTCTAAGGATGTCAAAGTTGATGTGCAATACCTGACCCGGGTGGAAGGCCATGGCAATATCGTGGTCGATGTTAAAGACGGGACTATGACCAAGTGCGAATTCCAGGTAATTGAATCTCCCCGGTTTTTTGAGTCGATGCTGGTGGGCCGTTCGATCTGGGAAGCGCAGCATATTACCAGCCGTATCTGCGGGATCTGCGCCTGCGGCCATACACTGGCCAGCATCAAGACGGCGGAAGCCGCTTTACAGGTGAGCCCCTCGGAAGAAACGGTCATGCTGCGTAAACTGCTTTTGTATACTGAACAGCTTGACAGCCATATTTTGCATATTTATATCCTTATCGCTCCCGATCTTTTGGGGGTAAAAAGCATCGTTCCGCTCATTAAAACGCACCGCCCGGTCATTGAGATGGCGCTGCGCATGAAGCGCATGAGCGATTACGCCGGAGAGGTCCTCGCGGGCCGCCATATCCATCCAATCAGTTATGTTATCGGGGGCCTGACGCAGTTGCCTTCACGTGAAGGTTTGGAGAAGCTCTACGAGATGATGCTCGAGAGCCGCAAAGACGGCCTTGAAACGGTTAAGATCATTAAAACACTGAAGTTTCCCGAGTTCGAGCGTCCGACCCAATATTTGTCGCTTTCCAGCAATGAAGAATACGCGATGTATGACGGCGACCTGGTTGTCAATAACGGTCAGCGCACGAAGGTCAAGGATTATAAGAGCCTCTTAACCGAGACGGTCAATGATTATTCCAAGGCTAAGATCGCGACCATTAATAATAAATCGTACGCGGTTGGGGCACTCGCGCGGTTTAATAATAATTACGCATTGCTCAATAAGCCGGCTCAAGCGGTTGCCAAAGAGCTTGGTCTAAAGGCGCCGGTGCACAATCCGTATTTAAATACCGCCGCTCAGCTTGTAGAATGGGTGCACTGCCTGGAAGAATCGATCGTGATCCTAAAAAAGATCTTAAAAGACGGCTTGGATGAAAAGAAGGTGGTTGTGAATTCCTGGCCGAAAAGAAGCGAGGTTGCCGCTAAGAAATATACTCCCAATACCGGCGTCGGCTGCGTGGAAGTTCCGCGCGGGACGTTATTCCATGAGTATACCATTGATGATACCGGCCACATTACGCATTCCAACTGCGTTATTCCGACTAACCAGAATATCGGTAATCTTGAAGATGATATGAGAAAGATCGTCCCGGAAATGGTGGGGCGTCTGAGTGAGGATGATATAACGCTTAAATTAGAGATGCTCGCGCGGGCATATGACCCTTGTATATCATGCGCGACCCATCTTTTAGATGTGAAATTTGTCTAAAAAAAGGGCTGTTATCGGTTTAGGGAACACATTAAGGAGGGACGATGGGATCGGTATTCTGGTCCTTGAATCTCTCCTTGCTCTTTATAAGCGACGGCATATTGATTATCTTGATTTCGGGACGGCCAGCTTCGACCTGCTCTTTAAACTTCAGGGATATGATGAGGTCCTTTTGATCGATGCTATTGATGCCGGCCTTGCGCCGGGTGAGTTGTCGATCTTTGATCTAAGCCGGATGCGCGCCGATAAGCTGCAGGGCGCGATCTCTTCTCATGAACTTAACCTGAAAAGTATTTTTGAACTCGCCAGGAAATTTAAAGTTAAGGCAAAGATCTATATCGCCGGTATTCAAGCCCGGGATGTGTCGCATGGGGAAGGTTTGACGCAGGCGCTGGCAGAGAGAAAAGAAGCGATCGTCAAGGAAGTCAGCGAGTTTATTGATGCTCGGTTCTCGGTGATCGGTGATCGGTGATGGGGTACTGGTAAGCGACCATCGAAAACCGATAACACCCGGCGCTATTCGCACCCAGCCTAATCGGAATGGCTGGGTACGCGGCTTTCTGCCGCGAAATTGCGCCGGTGCGCGCTTGCTGCGCAGCCGATTACCGATTACGATATTGACTAATTAAGGTTTTTTTATTATAATAAATACAAGTAGTTTTCTTTCTTACAATCCCTTTTAAAAAAGCAGTATTTAGTTCTTACCGGTGAGGCCTGTATCGGCTTTAATGGTAACCTCCTATTTATCTGTCTTTTCCTTACTATGGACCTTAAACAGACTCCGTTAACACCAGTTCATCAGAAATTAGGCGCTCAGATGGGGCCGTTCGGCGGATGGCTGATGCCTATCCAATACAGCGGGATACTCACCGAGCATGCGTGGACCCGTCAGCAGGTCTCTTTATTTGATATCTGCCATATGGGTGAATTCTTGATCGACGGTGACCCGCAGAAGAGCGGTTTGAACAGGATCGTTTCAGCTAATCTCGAGATAATGAGCGTGGGCAGCTGCCGTTATACATCCATGTTAAACGAGTCGGGAGGGATCATTGACGATTTGATCGTTTACCGGCTCAAAGCCGACCAATGGATGTTTGTGGTCAATGCCGCCCGTATCGATATTGACGCGGCCCATATCAAACGTCATTTGACCAAAGACGCCAAATTTGAAGATTTATCCGCTCGGCTGGGGAAGCTTGATTTGCAAGGGCCTCTGGCGTATGAGGTTTTACGCCAGCTCCTGGGCAGCCGGATCTCCGCCTTGACCTATTACACGTTCGATCATTTTGTGATGCTGGGTGAGAATAATATTGTCAGCCGTACCGGCTATACCGGGGAATTAGGCTATGAATTATATCTCAGCAACGAAAAGGTCACCGGCCTCTGGAACATGCTTTTAAAGGACAACCGGGTCAAGCCCGCGGGATTAGGCGCGCGGGATACGCTGCGGCTGGAAATGGGGTATACCCTCTACGGCCAGGATATAGATGAAAAGATCACTCCTCTTGAAGCGGGCATGGAGAAATTCATTGATTTAAAAAAAGATTTTATCGGGCGTGATGCCCTTATCGCCAAACACAAAAGCGGCACCGCGCGGAAGCTTGTTTATTTTTCTACCGAATCGCGCCGCGCGCCGCGCCATAATTACAAGATCTATTCGGGGAACAAAGAGGCGGGGGTAGTGACCAGCGGGTCTTTTTCCCCCAGCCTTTCTTACGGTATCGGCATGGGGTATGTCGCGGCGGGTTGCGATAAACTTGGTACTAAGATCAGCGTGAAAGATGCCGCCGGCACATTTGAGATCCCCGCGACAATAATCAATAAGCCGTTTTACCGGCGGAGTTCTTTAAAAAAATAGAAAGGGGACACCGATGAATATTCCTGAAGGGCTCATGTTTACCAAAGAGCATGAATGGGTAAAGATAGAGGGGCAACAGGCGACCGTAGGTATTACCGATTACGCCCAGCATTCCCTGGGAGATATCACCTTTGTTGATCTTCCCAAAGTCGGGGAGAGCGTTGTCCAAACAAAATTCTTAGCGACCGTGGAATCGGTCAAGGCCGCCTCTGACGTGTATGCGCCGCTTTCCGGGACCGTTAAAATGGTCAATGAGAAGCTGAAGAATTCCCCGGAGACGATCAATCAATCCGCCTATGATCAGGGGTGGTTCGCGGTCATTGAGATCAAGGACCTGAAAGAAAAGGGCAATCTTATGTCTGCTGCCGCGTATAAAACATATGTGGAAGGGTTAGCGTAATGAATTATATCCCGCATACGGAAAAAGAGATCCGGGAAATGCTTGAGTGTATCGGCGTTTCAGGTATTGAAGGCCTTTTTAAGGATATTTCGCCTGAACTCAGGGCCAAGTCGTTTCGCCTGCCCGAGGGTAAGTCGGAGTTCGAGGTCCTGGAATATTTGTCCGGCCTGGGCAGCCGCAATACTGCGGGGCTGGTCAGTTTCCTGGGGGCGGGATTTTACGATCATTATATACCGGCAGTAGTCGATGCGCTTTCCAGCCGTTCGGAGTTTTACACCGCGTATACCCCCTATCAGCCGGAGTGTTCTCAGGGGTGGTTGCAGGCAATATATGAATACCAGACGGCTATTTGCGAGCTGACGGGGATGGATGTGTCTAACGCGTCGTTATACGACGGCGGGACCGCGCTGTTTGAAGCGGCGATGATGACGGTGCGTTCGACCGGCAGGAGGAAAATATTGGTGGATTGCGGGCTTAATTATATATACCGCGCCATGCTTTATACGTATACGTCGAATTTGAACATTGAATTCGTGGAGATACCCGTCGTGCACGGGCAGAGCTGCAGGGACAGCGTTAAACAGTATCTTGATGAGTCCACCGCTGCGGTCGTCATCCAGAACCCGAATTTTTTCGGCGCGATCGACGACCATTCAGATATCATAGAAAGAGCGCACCAGGTGGGGGCGCTGGTCATCGCGAGTGTGTATCCGGTTTCTTTGGGGATACTAAAGTCTCCCGGTGAAATGGGAGTTGATATCTCGACCGGCGAAGGCCAGAGTTTAGGGCTGCCGCTTTCTTTCGGCGGGCCGTACCTGGGTTTTATCGCTACGCGCACGCAGCTTATGCGCCAGATGCCCGGCAGGATCGTCGGCTCGAGTGTGGATAAAGACGGAAAGCGGGGCTATGTTTTAACGCTTCAGGCGCGCGAACAGCATATCAGAAGGGAAAAGGCGACTTCGAATATATGTTCTAATGAAGCTCTGTGCGCTTTACGGGCGCTTATCTTCCTGTGCAGCGTCGGCCGCAATGGTTTAAAAGAGCTGGCTGAGCTTAATTTCCAAAAGTGCGAATTCACCAAGGATTGTTTAAGCGATATCCCGGGCGTGGAAGTTAAACGCAGCTCTCCCACTTTTAACGAATTTACGGTCAAGCTGCCGCGGAGCGCGCAAAAGGTTTTTACCGCGATGCTCAAAAAAGGCTTTATCAGCGGTTTTCCCCTCGGACAATTTTATAAAGGCATGGATGATTATCTTTTGGTGGCGGTAACGGAAAAAAAGACTAAGGTGGAGATCATTCGGTTCGCGGCAGCTCTCAAGGAGATACTATGCAGCTGATCTATGAGAAGACAGTTCCGGGAAGGCCGGGAGTTAAGCTTCCGCAGAGCGATATCCCTGCAAAAAAGGAATTTCCCGGAAAATACCGCAGGGTGAAACTTGCGCATTTGCCGGAGGTCTCTGAGCTCGATGTCGTCAGGCATTTTACCAATTTATCGCGGCTGAATTATTCCGTTGACGGTAATTTTTATCCGCTTGGCTCCTGCACGATGAAATATAACCCTAAGTTCACGGAAAAAGCGGCCGCCATAGAAAGTTTTGCCGGTTTGCATCCGATGCTCTGCCGTGTGCCGAAGGCCCAGGTGCTGGTGCAGGGCGCTTTAGCGGTAGTCGCGGAAATGGAGATGCTTTTAAGCGAGATCACCGGCATGGCGGCTTTTACGACGCAGCCGCTGGCGGGCGCCCACGGCGAGTTGACCGGCGTTATGTTGATCGCCGCGTATCATAAGCATACAGGAGGCAATGCCCGTAAATATATTCTTGTCCCCGATTCTTCTCACGGGACGAATCCTGCGAGTGCCGCGATCGCCGGTTATACGGTGGTGGTCGTTCCGACGGACAAAGACGGGTACATGGATTTGAATGAGTATAAAAATAAATTAAACGAGGATGTCGCCGCGGTGATGCTGACCTGCCCTGATACCCTGGGTATCTTTAATCCGCGGATAAAAGAGATCGCCGATCTGGCCCATCAGGCGGGTTCCCTCATGTATTATGACGGGGCAAACCTTAATGCCATGATGGGAAAAGCCAGGCCCGGAGATCTGGGGTTCGACATAGTGCATCTGAATTTGCATAAGACTTTCGCCACGCCGCATGGCGGCGGCGGGCCGGGTGCCGGCCCGGTGGGGGTAAGTGAGCGCCTGATCGATTTCCTGCCGGCACCCCGTTTGGTCAAGAATAAAACGGGCAGTTATGAGCTTGATTACGGGAATAAGAAGTCTATCGGGCATATCGCGCCCTTCTTCGGTAATTTCGGCGTGATCTTAAAAGCTTACGCGTATATCCTGTTGTTAGGGAAACAGGGGTTGATCGACGCCAGTGAGATCGCGGTTTTGAATGCCAATTATTGCCGCGTGCGGCTTAAAAAGTATTATGAACCGGCCTTTGACCGGATATGTATGCATGAGTGCGTATTTTCCGCTTCGCGCCAGGTTGTTTTCGGTGTGCACGCTCTCGATATCGCCAAGTTCCTGATTGATAAAGGCTACCACCCGCCGACTATTTATTTTCCCTTGATAGTCAAGGAAGCGTTAATGATCGAGCCGACAGAAACGGAGTCGAAAGAGACGCTCGACCGTTTTATCGATACGATGATCGAGATCGCTCTCTTAGCTCAGAATGACCCCGATACCGTGCGGCGTTCGCCGGTAACCATGCCGATCAAACGACTTGATGAAACAAAAGCCGCACGTGAGCCTGACCTGCGCTGGAAACCCAAGGATTAATGATAAAGGCTAAAGGTTAAATAACAAAGGAAGATTAAAGGTTTAAGGTTAAATTTAAAATTGAATCTTTATTCTTTGAATTTCCTTTGTTATTTAAACTTTAGACTTTGAAATTTAAATTATTTATTCCACAATGAAAAATACCTGGCGTTTCATTCAAAGCGGCTACGCGGATGCCTATACCAATATGGCTTTTGATGAAGCATTATTGCGGCAGTTTTCCGCGGGGCGGTGCTCACCGACATTGCGCGTTTACGGCTGGGATCCGGCGGCATTCTCCGTCGGTTTGGCTCAAGAGCCGGGTGAGGTTTTACGGCTTGAGGAATGCCGGCAGAATGATATCCCTGTCGTCAGAAGAATGACCGGGGGAGGAGCTATTTTCCATTGCCGTGAACTTACCTATAGCCTGGTTTGCGGTAAAGACGATCTCGGCGCTTGCGGGACTGTTGCCGCTTCTTTTCGCAGGATATGCGCGTTCCTGATCCGGGCGTATCGCGACCTGGGGCTCCAGGCGGAATTCTCGATAGAGAGCGCGGCAGGCAAAGCGCTGCCGTGCCGTTTTAACGCGCCTTTTTGTTTCGCGGGAAAAGAAAAATACGATATACTTATCGAAGGAAAGAAGCTGGGCGGTAACGCTCAGAAGCGTTCGCGGGGGATCATCTTTCAGCACGGCAGTATTCCTTTGCAGAGCGATGTCCAGGCGGCGATCAGCTTCCTCCGTGAGGAGCCGCGTGGGTTGAGCGATGAGGTTTGCGCATTGGATGAAGTTTTACGCGGGAAAATAGAGTTCAATGACCTTGCCGGTATTCTAAGAAAAGCTTTTCAACGAACTTTTCCTGTCGGCTTAACGGACTGCGTTTTTACGCAGGAGGAGCGCTCGCTGGCGGATGAGTTGCGCCGGGAAAAATATGCCGCGTCCTCCTGGAACAACTTCCGGGAAGTGACTCTGCCGGTAAATGAAAAGGAATGTAATGACGCATCCCTGCTTGAGAAAACCGCGTTGGCTTAACAAAAAAATAAATTTAGGCGATTGCCGGAAGGTAGAGACCTTACTGAACGGTTTAAGGGTAAATACGGTTTGCCGGGAAGCAAGCTGCCCGAATATCGGCGAATGTTTCGCGAAAAATCAGGCGACTTTCCTTATATTGGGAACGGCATGTACCCGTAAATGCAGCTTTTGCGGCGTCAGAAAGGCAGAGCCTTTACCGGTTGATGCCGATGAGCCGTATCGTATCGCGGAGGCGGTGCGTAAGCTCCAACTGTCCCATGTCGTCATTACCAGCGTTACGCGGGATGATCTTGAAGACGGCGGTGCCCGGCATTTCGCCGCGGTCATCCGCGCGATACGCGCGGGCCGGGATACGGTGGCTATCGAGGTCCTTATCCCTGATTTTCAGCTTGAAGCGCAAGCGCTTACCGCAGTCGTCGAGGCTGCCCCCGATATTATCGGGCATAATATTGAATGCGTCCCCCGGTTGTACCGGGAGGTGCGCTTAGGCTCTGACTACGCCCGCTCTTTAGCGGTTTTGCGCAGGGTCAAAGAAATCAATAGAAATATATATACAAAATCGGGCATTATGTTAGGATTAGGAGAAGATAAGCCGGAAGTCCTCGGTGTTTTTCTGGACCTGGTAAAAGCAGGCTGTGATTTCTTGAGTATCGGCCAGTATTTGTCGCCGAGTGTCTCCCATGCGCCGGTCAAAGAATATATCGCTCCTGAAGATTTCGAGTATTACCGTCGGCAGGCCCAGGCCGCCGGTTTGCGCCATGTGGTGAGCGGGCCGTATGTCCGCAGTTCGTATTCGGCGGCAGAGTATATTCAATGATTCGCAAGGGGATCGGGGGATCCTGAGAGAGGCGCGCGACACAAGACACAAAGACACACGACACAGATGACTTGTGTCATGTGACCTGCGGCCTGTAACTTGTGATAATGGTGAGTATTCATATAATTTAAAGGGGTACAAGACAATGAAAGTTATCGTAACTGGTGGGGCTGGTTTTATCGGAAGCTGCCTGGTGTGGAAGCTTAACTCCGAGGGTATAACCGATATTATTATCGTCGATGAGAAAGGCGCGGAAAAAAACGGCAATCTCAAAGGAAAAAAGATCTCTTGTTTTATTGAAAAGAACAGGTTTTTAGCGTCTTTAGCGAAAGTGTTGCCGGCAGGAAGGGGGAATGCCGTGGTGCATATGGGGGCGGCGACTTCGACCACCGAATTGGATGCTTCGTATTTGATCGAAAATAATTATTTATATTCTAAAACGCTGGCGATCGAGGCTTTGAAAAAAAAGGTCCCGTTCCTGTACGCGTCCTCCGCCGCGACTTACGGCGACGGAGAATTAGGGTATAATGACGCGGACCGCGTTACCGTCAAGCTTAAGCCGCTGAATATGTACGGTTATTCAAAGCATGCTTTTGACCTGTGGCTTTTGAATAATAAGCTTACCCGTCAGGTCGCCGGTTTTAAATTCTTCAATGTCTTCGGCCCTAACGAATACCATAAAGGGGATATGAAAAGTGTCATCGCTAAAACGTTTGATACCGTGGCAGCCGGTAAGACAATGCGGTTGTTTAAATCGTATAAAAAAGAATACGCCGACGGAGAGCAAAAGCGCGATTTTATCTACGTGAAAGACGCCGTCGAGATCGTTTATTATTTTATCGAGCATTTGGATAAAAAGGGGATTTTTAACGTGGGCGCCGGGAAAGCCAGAAGTTGGAATGCTGTTGCAGGCGCGTTGTTCTCTGCGCTTAGGAAGCCGCCGCGTATCGAGTATATCCCGATGCCGGAGGAGCTGCGCATGCGGTATCAATATTTTACCCAGGCAAATTTGTCTAAGCTGCGTAAGGCAGGATGTCTTCATCGTTGTTTAAGCCTGGAAGATTCCGTCAGGGATTATGCCGGTTATTTAAAAGATCACGCATATCTTTAAGAAAGAAGAGGGATCGCTATGGCACAAGTAAGATTGAACATTAAACTTCTCGATATGACCCAGAATCCGGTCGCGCTTATTTACGCGGCTTGCCGCCAATGTTATTCCGGTAAATTCGCCGGAGATATTTTCGCGGAGCCCTCGCAGGATCCTCATAAGCAGGAAGAGTTTATCCGCAAAGTCGCCGCTTCCGGGCATGAAAGCCCGCTCGAGCACGTAAAGTTCACTTTTGCTCTTGAAGGCGTTTCGCGGGCGTTGACTCATCAGCTGGTGCGCCACAGGATAGCGTCGTATTCACAGCAGAGCCAGCGCTATGTCAGGGCAAGCGCGTTCAATTATATAATTCCTCCTTCGATAGAGGAGGATAAGTCCCTGTGCGGAAAATTCGTCAAGATCATGGATGATATCCAGAAGCATTATGACGAGATGCTGGAGGCTTTTAAGGCAAAAGGCAAAGCGGGAGAAGAGGCAAACCAGGATGTGCGCTTCTTGCTTCCCCAGGCGGCGGAGACTAAGATCGTGGTAACGATGAACTGCCGGGAGCTTATTCATTTCTTCGAGCAGCGTTGCTGCTCCAGGGCGCAGTGGGAGATACGTTGTTTAGCTTCGAAGATGTTGGAGATCTGTCAGATGAACCTGCCTTCGGTTTTCTCCGCGGTAGGGGCAAAATGCGAAAAATTGAGCTATTGCCCTGAATCTAAACAGTTTAGCTGCGGGAAGTATCCGGTTAAAGATGAAGTGATCAAGGGATAAAAGGGAAGCGTAAACTATGAAGATCCTCGTCGCGGCGATCTGTGAGCATTCCTGGATTGAAGATGGATGTTTGACTGTTTGCAGGGCATTTGATACTGTCTCTGCCGTTAGCTTTCCCTATAGCGTCCCTCGTTTAAGCGTGGCGCTGCGCTTGCTTTTCCGCAGGACAGAAACAGGAGAACATCGCGTTAATGTTTCTCTCTCAGATGCCGACGGTAAGAAGCTTATGAATACGGATTTGAGCGTTACCATGCGGCTCACCGAAGGGGGTGTTCCGGAATCCGCCTTTTCATTCGCGCTCAACGGCCAAAATGTTGTTTTTTCCCAACCCGGGGATTTTGTAGTCGATATAGTAATTGACGGAAAAGTTGAAGCGAGTGTCCCTTTGTATGTGAAGAAAAAACAACCGCCCGTATAGCGATCTTGCCTGAGCTTTCTCCCCGAATAACTATCCTCTTTAGGGCTTTTTACAAAACAAATGAGCATGTTCTTATTCTTCTTGCACGCAGTTCGCGGAATTGTAAATATATGCAAATAAAGAGAATTTCCTTTCTCTCAAAATTAACAGTGGATTTCCCTGTAAAATGTTTTTAACTGATTGCGGCTGGATGATTTATGAGTAATAAATTTAGTTCTATTGCGGTTGACAGGGAGTGGTTTCTGCTATATAATTATAATTCTATATGACGGGTGAAAATTAATAAAACTGAAAGGTAAAAATGGAGTTAAATGAAATTATTGAACAACGCAAGGCCAAATTAGAGGCGTTGAAGGCCAAGAACATAAATGTTTATCCCAGCAAGGTTGCCGCGGGTGAGGATATCGCTCTTGTTTTGAGTGAGTTCCAGGAAACCAAAAAGGTTTCTGTGTGCGGCCGCGTTTACGCCAAGCGTTCTCATGGGAAAGTGGTTTTTATGGACCTGCGGGACAGGACCGGCAGGATCCAATTGTATATTAAATCTGATTTCATCGGGCAGGAGAATTTCGCGCTGCTGGATAATATCGATATCGCCGATTTCTTAAGCGTTACGGGGGAATTGTTCAAGACGCATACCGCAGAGCCGACGATAAAAGTAGAGGCATACGCGGTCATTTCAAAGGCGCTTCGGCCGCTTCCGGAGAAATGGCATGGTTTGAAGGACGTTGACCTGCGCTACCGCCAGCGCTACCTTGACCTTATCGCCAACCAGGAAGTGAAGTCGGTGTTTTTGGCGCGTTCCAAGATCATTAAAACGATCAGGGGTTTTCTTGACGGTAAAGATTTCCTGGAAGTTGAGACGCCGATGATGCATCCGATCGCCGGAGGCGCCGCCGGAAGGCCTTTTCAGACGCACCATAATGTTTATGATACGGACCTGTTTTTAAGGATCGCCCCTGAATTATATTTAAAGCGGCTTTTGGTCGGGGGCCTGGAGCGGGTCTATGAAATGAACCGTAATTTCCGTAACGAAGGTATATCGACGCGGCACAATCCTGAATTTACCATGCTGGAAGTTTATCAGGCCTATGCCAATTATGAGGATATGATGCAGCTTTGCGAAGACATGATCTGTTCGCTCGCGCGGGAAGTTTTAGGGGGGCTGGTTTTCACGTATCAGGGCAAGAGCATCGATCTGACCCCGCCCTGGCAGCGAAGGTCTTTCTCCGCTATGGTCAAGGAGAAATTCGATATTGCTCCGGCTGATGAGCCGCAGGCCATGTTAAAGAAGCTGCAGGCGAAAGGTTTCGCGAAAGAAAAAACCAAGCTCAGCCGTTCCCAGATCGCTAAAGTGATCGAGGAGATCCTGGGTGAGGATATGAATCAGAATCCGACTTTTGTCACCGATTATTTTACGGTGCTCTGTCCGCTGGCAAAGACCAGGGTCGATGAGCCGCTGGTGTCCGAGCGCTTCGAATTATATATCGGCGGTATGGAGGTCGGCAATGCTTATTCGGAGCTCAATGACCCCATTGAACAGAAGCGCCGTTTTACCGAAGAAGTCCAGGACAGCGACGACGCGAAGAAATCCGTCGATGAGGATTATGTCCTGACGCTGGAGCACGGGATGCCGCCCGCGGGCGGTTTGGGCGTCGGTATCGACCGGCTGGTCATGCTTTTGACCGACTCCGCTTCAATACGCGATGTGATCCTTTTTCCGTTGCTGCGGCCGGAAACCAAAGATACTTTAGAAGATGCTTAAAAACGAGCTTTTTATCAGCTGGCGGTATTTGTTTACCAAAAGAAAAGAAAAATTTATTTCCGCGATCGGCCTTATTTCCGTTTTAGGGGTTGCTATCGGGGTCATGGCCCTGATCGTCGTTATCGGCGTTATGACCGGGTTTGATAAAGACCTGAGGGATAAGATCATCGGTAATTATTCGCATATTACGATCGGCAGTTACCGGGGGTTAGCCGCCTCTGAATACGGACAGATGGAAAAGAAGATACTGGCTTCTCCGCATGTTATTGCCGTAAGCCCTTATGTCCAGGGGCAGGTTTTGACGAAAGAGGGGCAGCGGTTTTTCGCGGTGTCCCTGAAGGGGATCGACCCGCAAAAAGAAGGCAGCGTCACGAAGATCCGGCAGTATATTAAAGAAGGGACAATCGCCCGGTTAGGGGCGGATTCGGTGATCATCGGCAAGGAATTGGCGTCATATCTGGGCCTGGGGCTGGGGGCCTCTCTGGAGACGTATTCACCGTCGGGAAAGAAGAAAGCGTTAAAGGTCTCCGGGATTTTTGCATCAGGAATGTTTGATTACGATCTCAATTTGATCTTTACCAGTATCCCGACAGCCCAGGAGATCCTGGGCATGAATGACCAGATCTCAGCGCTTGCCCTTAAACTTGATAATTTGTACCTGGCTGATACGGTCAAGAAAGAGCTCGCCAATACGTTGGGCTTTGATTATACGTATAAGACCTGGATGGAGGCAAACCAGAATTTTTTCGCCGCGCTCAATTTAGAAAAATTGACCATGTTCATTATCCTGACGCTGATCATCCTGGTGGCGTCGTTCAATATTATCAGTACCCTGATCGTTATGGCGGTTGAGAAAACCAAGGATATCGGTATCTTAAAGGCCTTGGGGATGAGTTCGGCGAGTATCCGCAAGATCTTTACTTTTGTCGGTTTGACGATCGGCACCTGCGGGATCACCCTTGGCGCCGCCGGCGGGATGCTCCTGTGCGGACTGCTTAAGAAATACCAGTTCATTAAACTGCCTAAAGATATTTATTATATGGATAAGCTTCCCGTAAAAATAGTTTTTTGGCCGGATGTCGCGGTGATCATTATCGCGGCCCTTCTGATCACGTTGGCAGCGTCGGTATATCCTGCCGTCAAGGCCGCCCAGTTAAAACCGGTTGAAGCGTTACGCTACGAATAGATAGAGGAAAATGCTTGAAGCCAGGAATATCCATAAAGCGTATAAGGACAGTAAAAGGAAAGTTTCGGTCCTCAAGGGCGTTGATCTCAAGATAGAGCGGGGTAAATTCATTTCTATTGTCGGCCCTTCGGGGGCGGGGAAATCGACGCTTTTGCATATTTTAGGAGGACTGGATAATCCGACGGGCGGGCATGTATTCTTTGAAAACAATGACCTGTATGCATTGCCGGACCCCGATCTTTGCAAGTTCAGGAACCGCAAGGTCGGTTTTGTTTTTCAGTTCTATCATCTGCTTCCTGAGTTTACCGTGCTTGAGAATGTCCTGATGCCGCTCTTGATCGGTTCTGAAACCAGCGTGAACCGCCAACAGCTTGATCAAGAGGCCCACAGCCTTCTTAATCATGTGGGGTTACGCGAACGTATGGAGCATTTTCCCAGTGAACTTTCAGGGGGCGAACAGCAGCGGGTGGCGCTTGTTCGCGCGCTCATCCATAAGCCGGCGATGCTTTTATGCGATGAACCGACGGGAAACCTCGATTCCAAGACCGGCAATGAGATCGTGGCGTTGATACAAAAGATCCATCGGGAAAACCAGATGGCGGTGGTGTTGGTGACCCACAATATGGAATTAGCCGGTTTGGCGGAAAAAACATACCATTTAAAAGATGGCTTGTTGGCAGGTTGACGAAAGCCTGCTCTAATGACGGAGTGAAAGATGAAAGTTAATATCAACGGGAAGTTTTATGAAAAACAAGACGCTAAGATCTCGGTGTTTGACCACGGGCTTTTATACGGCGACGGGGTCTTTGAGGGTATTCGCGCGTATAACCGCCTGGTCTTTAAGCTCGAAGAGCATATCGAACGGCTTTTTGAATCGGCGCATACGATCATGCTCAAGATGCCTTTGTCAAAAGAAGCGTTAAAGAACGAGGTGGTCCGGACGTTAAAGGCCAATAAGCTCGATGATGCCTATATCCGCCTTGTGGTGACCAGGGGAGAGGGCGACCTCGGTCTTGATCCTCGAAAATGCGTGGGCGCGGCGACCGTGATCATCATCGCGGATAAGATCAAGCTGTACCCGGAAAAGTTTTACCAGGAGGGCTTGGCGATCGTAACGGTCCCGACGGTGAGAAACCTGCCGGAGGCGTTAAATCCTCAGATAAAGTCATTGAATTATTTAAATAATATATTAGCCAAGATCGAGGCGGTCAATGCCGGTTGTGATGAAGCGATCATGCTTGATTCCATGGGGTTTGTGGCAGAGTGCACCGGCGACAATATTTTTATCGTTAAGCGCAAGCATTTGTATACGCCTCCCCAGTGCATGGGGACATTGCGCGGCATTACCCGTGACAGCGTCCTGGAGATCGCCAAAAAGGAAAAAATACCGGTCCATGAACATGTGATCACCCGGCACGAAGTCTATATTTCCGATGAGTGTTTTTTGACCGGCACCGCGGCTGAGATCATCCCTGTGGTAAAGGTTGACGGCCGTGTCATCGGCGAGGGAAAACCGGGGGCCCTTACCTTAAGCCTGATAAAGAAATTCAGGGATTTGACTAAAAAAGCGGGGACCAGGTATTAAGGGCCTTTTGCTT
Organism: Candidatus Omnitrophota bacterium; assembly: GCA_041650835.1. Lineage (GTDB taxonomy): Bacteria > Omnitrophota > Gorgyraeia > Gygaellales > Profunditerraquicolaceae > JBAZTA01. The sequence continues at coordinate 389,385 of JBAZKL010000001.1, read as the reverse complement.
TAAAGAGCTCCGGCCGTACGAAGGGGAAAATCTATGGTATGCGATGTCTGCGGGAAGAATCAAGCGACGGTCCATCTTACGGAGATCGTCGACGAACAGATGAGCGAGCTGCACCTGTGTGAAGAATGCGCCCGTCAGAAAAGCGCTAAGATGGAGCAGCAGTTCGGATTGGCCGACCTTTTGGCGGGGTTGTCTGATTTTCAAAAGCCGGCGGAGGAAAAAGAGATCATTTCTTTGAAATGCCCGGAATGCGGCCTGATGTATAAGGATTTTAAGAAATTAGGCAGGCTTGGCTGCGGGGAATGTTACAGCACCTTTCGTAAATACCTGGCGCCTTTGTTAAAGAAGATACACGGGTCAAACACGCATTTGGGAAAGTCGCCGGTTAAAATGCCGAAGGCGGCAAAAGAGAAGAATAACCTGCAGGATCTGCGTTTTATGCTTCAGAAAGCGATACAGCGTGAAGCATATGAAGAAGCCGCGCAAATCCGCGATCAGATAAAGAAACTACAGGAAAAACAATCTAAAGATACTTCTGATTAAAAGGAAACCGTATGGAATTAAATGATTTAATGAAACATACCAGTGAATGGTTAAAGGGGAGCGGCCCTCATTCGGATATCGTCATTTCAAGCCGTATCCGCCTGGCGCGTAACCTTGAGAAGATCCCGTTCCCTAACTGGGCAAATAAGAAACAGGCAAAACAGGTGCTGGATACGGTAGTTGACGCCGTGGGCAAGGTTGCCTGCCTCAATAAGACCAGCGTTTTAAAGATGGCCGATATCAGCAATATCGATAAACAATTCCTGGTTGAGCGGCACTTGATGTCCCTGGAGCATGCTCAGAAGGATAATTTCCGCGCTATTGTCATAGATGAAGATGAGGTCATTTCTCTCATGATCAATGAAGAGGACCATATCCGTATCCAGGTGATGCAGTCGGGGTTCAATCTTTATGAATGCTGGAATATCATTAACCGCATCGACGACGGTTTGGCGGGGGAATTGAAATTCGCTTTTTTGCCTGATTGGGGGTATTTGACCGCCTGTCCGACGAATACCGGCACGGGTATGCGCGGTTCGGTCATGCTGCATCTGCCGGCGCTGGTAATGGCGCGGCAGGTCAACCATGTTTTGGCGGCGATCGCGAAGCTGAGTTTTACCACGCGCGGGTTATACGGCGAAGGCACGCAGGCAAGCGGGAATTTCTTCCAAATATCAAACCAGGTCTCTTTAGGCCAAAAAGAAGAAGAGATCATTGAGAATATTAACGGATTGATCAGGCAGATCATTGAGCAGGAAAATCAGGCCCGTGAAGTCCTGCTTTCCCAGAACAGGGCAATGGTCGAGGATAAGGTGAACAGGAGCTTCGGTATCTTAAAGAGCGCCCATATTATTACCAGCCAGGAGACCATTGAGCTTCTTTCGATGGTCCGCCTGGGCTTTGACATGGGTATGGTCAAGGATATCGACCGGCGCACGATAAACGAGCTTTTTATTATCATTCAGCCGGCGCATTTGCAAAGGTTGGATGAGAAGAAGGTCTCTTCGCAGGAGCGGGATGTCAAACGGGCGGAGTTGATCCGTAAGAGGCTTACTAATAGCCGGTAGTCGATGGTCCATAGTTGAGAATAATTATGCAGGCTCATATGAGTTTATGCGGGAATACAAAAGGGGGAATTAAAAATGTTTAATCGTTTTACTGAGCGGGCGAGAAAAGTCATTATTTTAGCCAAAGAAGAGGCGAAGCGGTTTAACCATGATTATATCGGGACCGAGCATATACTCCTTGGCTTGATCCGGGAAGGAGAAGGCGTCGCTGCCAGTGTCCTGGAAAAAATGGGGTTGTCGCTTGAAAATATACGTTTAGAGATCGAGAAATTGGTGCAGCCCGGCCCGACGACGCAAATAATCGGCGACCTTCCCTTTACTCCCCGTTCAAAGAAAGCGTTGGAGCTCTCCGCTGAAGAAGCGCATGCCTTGGGCCATAACTATATCGGGACCGAGCATATTTTATTAGGGTTGATCCGGGAAGAAGAAGGGGTCGCTTCTCAAGTTTTGATCAACCTCGGGCTGGACCTGGAAACGGTGCGTAATAAGATAATGGAAGTTTTAGGCTCTGAGCTTCCCGGTTTCGGACAGCCTGCCGCGAAAAAGAAAACTCCTGCGCTCGATGCCTTTGGCCGCGACTTGACCGCGCTGGCGAAAGAGGCAAAACTCGACCCTGTTATCGGCCGGGAGAAAGAGATCGAACGCGTCATACAGATCTTAAGCCGCCGCACGAAAAATAACCCGGTTTTGTTGGGGGAAGCCGGGGTAGGCAAGACCGCGATCGTTGAGGGCCTTGCCCAGTTGATCGTCTCGGGCAATGTCCCGGAGGTCCTGCGCCATAAGCGGATCATTGTTCTGGATCTGGCGCTCATGGTCGCGGGGACGAAATACCGCGGGCAGTTTGAAGAACGTATCAAAGCGGTCATGGAAGAGATCAAACGTTCGCAGGACGTGATCATTTTTATCGACGAATTGCATACTCTCGTCGGCGCAGGCGCCGCGGAAGGCGCGATCGACGCGTCTAATATCCTCAAGCCCGCTCTTTCACGCGGTGAGATACAGTGTATAGGCGCGACCACGATAGATGAGTACCGTAAATATATAGAAAAAGACGCCGCCCTTGAGCGCAGGTTCCAGACGATCATGGTCGAACCTCCGTCGATCGAGCAGACCATCGAGATCTTAAAAGGCCTGCGCGAGCGCTATGAAGCGCATCACCGGGTCGTCTACAAGGATGAGGCGCTGGTGGCGGCGGCAAAGTTCGCGGACCGCTATATATCCGGAAGGTTCCTTCCCGATAAGGCGATCGACCTGATAGATGAAACCGGTTCCCGCGCGCGGTTAAGCGCGTTAGTCCTTCCGCCGCAGATCAAAGAGCTGGAAGCAAAAGTTGAAGTGCTCAAGAAAGAAAAGGAAACGCATATTAAAAACCAGGATTTCGAGAAAGCTGCCGCGCTTCGCGACCAGGAGCGCACTGCCCGCGAAGAATTAGAAAGGCTTAACCGTGATTGGTCGGTGGCCAGGGATAAGACCAGTCCCGAAGTAGGGGAAGAAGATATCGCCAGCATTGTTTCCCAGTGGACCGGTATTCCCATATTCAGGCTTGAAGAAAAAGAAGGCGAAAAATTATTAAAGATAGAAGATGGTTTACGCGGCCGCGTCATCGGCCAGGAAGAAGCGATCAGCGCGATCGCTCACGCGCTGCGGCGTTCACGGGCGGGGATCAAAGACCCGCGCAGGCCGATCGGATCTTTTATATTCTTAGGGCCGACCGGCGTGGGAAAGACGCTTTTGTCGCGGGCATTGGCTGAGTTCATGTTCGGCGATGAGAACGCTATTCTGCAGCTGGATATGTCCGAGTATATGGAAAAGTTCAATGTCTCGCGCCTGGTGGGAGCGCCTCCCGGATATGTCGGTTACGAAGAGGGCGGGCAGCTGACCGAGCGTATCAGGCGCCGTCCATACGCGGTGATCCTTCTGGATGAGATCGAAAAAGCCCATCCCGATGTTTTTAATTTATTGCTGCAGGTCCTTGAAGATGGGCGCTTGACCGACAGCTTCGGCAGGAAGGTCGATTTCAGGAACTCTATTGTCATCATGACTTCGAATGTCGGAGCGGAATTGATACGCCGGACCGGTTCTATCGGGTTCAAGAGCCCCAAGGAGGATGTTACCTACCAGGAGATGAAACAGAAGCTGCTTGATGAGGTCAAAAAGACCTTTAAGCCTGAATTCTTGAACCGCGTCGACGACACCATAGTCTTTCGCCCGTTGATCAAAGAAGATCTCGTGCAGATCGTCGATATCGAGCTCAAACAAGTCGCTGCCCGTCTGCAAGAGCAGAAAATTTCCATCGAAGTGACCCGGGAAGCCAAAGACTTCCTGATCGAAAAAGGCTTCGACCCGGTTTTCGGGGCGCGGCCGCTCAAGAGGACCATCCAGAGGTTCCTGGAAGATCCTTTGGCGTCGGATATCATTGCTAAGAAATTGAAGGAAGGATCTATGGTGCGCGTAGTCCGTAAGAATGAGGAACTGGTCCTTGAAGACGCGGTAAAAGTATGATGAGCCGATTTTTGACCAATATTGGGCAAAAGGTATTAGCCTTTTTGTATTTTGTGGGCGGGATCAGCAACCTTGCTTCCCAGACGTTCTACTTTTTGTTCATTCCTCCGTTTAAACGGCAGCGTGTTTTAGAGGAAGCAAAGAAGGCCGGTATCGATAGCATGCCGATCGTCTGCCTGATCTCGTTGTTTATCGGCGTTATCCTGGCATTACAGACCGCCTATCTCATGCAGCGGTTAGGTTCGGAAATATATATCGCCAGTATTGTCGCGCTTTCCCTGGTCAGGGAGATGGGGCCGGTCATTACCTCACTTGTTGTCGCCGGGAGGGTCGGTTCGGCGATCGCAGCTGAGATCGGCTCGATGCAGGTGACCGAACAGATCGACGCGCTGGAAACGCTGGCTGCTAACCCGGTGCAATATTTAGTCGTGCCGCGCTTCCTGGCGTTGAGCCTTATGCTGCCGCTTTTGACGTTGTTCGGGGACATTATCGGTATTTTCGGCGGCTGGTTTATTTGCGTCGTGAAATTAGGGATATCTTCAAGTTTGTATATGCAGGTCACCTTCGACGCGCTCTTGTTTAAAGACCTTTTTACCGGGACTTTTAAGACGGTATTTTTCGGCATGATCATTGCCTTTGTCAGCTGTTACCAGGGGTTTAACGTTGAAGGCGGCGCGGAAGGCGTCGGACGAGCGACTAAGCAGGCGGTGGTCATCTCGTTTATATTGATCATTGCCTGTGACTGTTTGTTTACCGCGTTGTTTTATTTTATATTCCCCTAACCTGTCCCGTTCCTTAGACGGCGATGACGCGGGGGGATCGACTTTAGGGTGAACTATGGAAGATCACGACGATATTATGATAGATGTCCAGGAAGTCTCGAAATCCTTTAATTCTCATAAGGTGCTTAATAAAGTGAGCATAAAGGTCAAGCGGGGTTCGACCCTGGTCATTCTCGGGCGCTCCGGCTGCGGGAAGAGTGTTTTGTTAAAACATATCGTCGGGGTATTGCGGCCGGAAAGCGGCAAGATCCTTATTGAAGGCAAAGATATCCTTTCTCTTACGGAAAAAGAGTTCAATAAATTGCGTTTAAAAATGGGTATGGTCTTTCAGGGCGGGGCTCTTTTCGATTCTCTCTCCGTGGGGGAGAACGTGGCTTTTAGCTTGATAGAGCATGATTCTCTTGATTCAAAACAGATATGGGAGCGGGCGGAGGAAGCCCTTTCCATGGTAGGGCTTTCAGGTATTGAGAGCCTGATGCCTTCCGAATTAAGCGGCGGGATGAAAAAGCGCGTCGCGCTCGCGCGGGCGATCTGCATCAAACCGGATATTATACTTTATGATGAGCCGACAACAGGCATGGACCCTATTACCGCCGATAGTATTAATGAGCTTATCAGGGGGTTGCATGACAAGCTGAAAGTCACTTCCCTCGTCGTTACTCACGATATGAAAAGCGCGTATCGTATTGCCGACCGGGTCGCGATGTTATATCAGGGCAAGATCATTTTTGAAGGCACGCCGCTTGAAGTGCAGAATACGACGCATCCGATCGTGCATCAATTTGTAAATGGCTTGGCGCAGGGGCCGATCACTGAAACGGCGGGTCATTTCAAGTAATCAGGCCGCGTAAAGCACCTTTTGTTATAATTTATTTCTATATACATGGAGGCGAAAGATGGTTTTTGGTAAAACAAAGCTGGAGCTGAAAGTCGGGTTATTTGTTTTTGCCGGCATGGTAATTCTGATCACGTTCATTTTGTTGATCGGTGATTTCAAAACCTGGGGTTCCGGCCATCGGGTCAAATTCATGTTTAACTTTGTCAATGGGATAAAGTTGGGCGCGCCGGTACGCTTCGCGGGCGTCGATGTCGGGGAAGTTAAGGATATATCGTTCGTGTTCTCTCCTGAAGAACAGCGGATGAAGGTCGAGCTTGCCTGTTTGCTTAAACAAGAGGCGCGCATACCGACTGATTCAAGGGTTTGGATCAATACGCTGGGGCTTTTGGGAGAGAAGTATGTTGATATCATGCCCGGCAAGAATTATACGGAGTTCCTGAACGAGAAACAGCCGCTCAAGGGCAATGACCCGGTCGCGATGCATGAGGTCGGAGACGCGGCAATGTCCATCGTTAATAATTTAAATGAAACGATCGTAAAAGTAAAGAATAAAGAAGGAACCCTCGGCAAGCTTTTGTATGATGAGGCTTTATACAAGCAGATAGAAGCGATCGGCAACGATCTGCAGGCATTGCTTAAGCAGACTGACGGCTTAGTGGAGGATATCCGGCGGAATCCCTGGAAATTGCTTTGGAAATCAAAGGCGAAGTAGTGGGTGCGATCTGCGTCGGGTGTTATCGGCTGCGCAGAAAGCGCGCACCGGCGCAATTCCGATCTGCGCCGGGTGTTATCGGTTAAAAATTAATACGGATTCATAAAATAGATGAAAGCAAAAACAATATTCAGCTGCCAGCATTGCGGTTATCAGTCTCCCAAGTGGCTGGGGAAATGTCCTGATTGCAATAGCTGGAATTCTTTTGTCGAGGAGGATTATGCGCCGCCTTCAAAGGCGAAAGAACGCAGCGCTTTATATAAAGACGCGCCTGTATTACTTAAAGATATTGAAGTCAAAGAGGCAGGCCGTATCAAGACGGGTATCGGAGAACTGGACCGCGTGCTGGGATCGGGGATCGTCGCCGGTTCGGTTGTGCTTATCGGCGGAGACCCGGGTATCGGGAAATCGACGATATCGCTGCAGATATCCAATCAGCTGGTTAAAGCGGGGCATACGGTCTTGTATGTCAGCGGCGAGGAATCTGTCGCGCAAACGAAGCTGCGATACGCGCGCTTAGGCAAAGCCCATGACGGCAGCCTTTATATCGTGAATCAGACCGATATATCGTTGATCATTGAATATATAAAGAAATTAAAGCCGGCATTAGTTATTATCGATTCGATCCAGGTTGTTTTTGATCCGGCTATCAGCTCATCTCCCGGAAGCGTCAGCCAGGTGCGTGAATGCGCCGGTGTTTTGACGCAACTGGCAAAGACTTCAGGCACGACTATTTTTCTCGTCGGCCATGTCACTAAAGAAGGCACGCTCGCCGGGCCGCGGGTCCTGGAGCATATTGTCGATACAGTCCTTTATTTCGAAGGCGAGCGGTTTTCCATTTACCGGATCCTGCGCGCGGTGAAAAACAGGTTCGGTTCGACAAACGAGATCGGCGTTTTTGAAATGAGCTCCAACGGCCTGAATGAAGTAAAGAATCCTTCCGAGATATTCTTGTCCGAGAGGCCCAAGGATGTTTCCGGGTCGGTGGTTGTTTCAGTCCTGGAAGGCTCGCGCCCGTTACTGGTTGAGATCCAGTCATTGGTCAGTAAGGCCGGTTTCGGGTACGCGCAGAGGCGCTCCCAGGGATTTGATTATAATCGTTTAAGCCTTTTGGTGGCGGTGCTTGAAAAAAGGATCGGTTTGTCGCTTGAGGCGGAAGATATTTTTGTTAATGTTGCCGGCGGCATTAAAGTGGAAGATCCCGCGGCCGATTTGGCGGTAGCGATGGCGATCGATTCAGCCTTAAGCGGCCGCCATATTTGCGCTGATGCGGTGGTCTTGGGAGAGGTCGGCCTGGCAGGCGAGGTGAGGAGTATCTCGCAGGCCGGCTTACGTATTAAAGAAGCGGAGAAGCTGGGGTTTCGCTATTGCCTGTTGCCGAAGAATAATTTTAAGAATCTTGATTATAAGAAAGAAACCATAGAGTTGGTCCCGGTGGCTACATTATCGGAAGCCCTTGACGCGGCAGCGGGTATTGATACGTCGAAGAAAAAGTAACTGTCCTGAGTTAAATTGAGTAGTTAGGTAAGGGTAAAGCAGTTAGTGTGGTAGTTCGGTAAAGAGGTTGGGTTTTAATCTAACTACTTAGCCTAACAACTAAACTAATAGCTTAACCTTAACCAAACAACTTAAATAAAGAATTTAATTTATAAGTAGTTAGTACTAAACGTTTTCATAAGAGGGGGGTTCATATGAATCTACTGGCGTTGCGGATTATGTTTGTTGTAGGCAGTATGATCGTTGGGTATCAGACCATGGATCCTAAACAGGCGATCTATGGTATCCTTTGGGGCGCGGCTGCCAGCTTAGGGATCATCTTGCTGGAAATGGGAATGCGCCGTGTTTCCATGCGCGGCCTTTCCAGCGCGGTATTCGGGCTTATTTTAGGGCTTATTATGGCCAAGCTTGTCAGTGACGCTTTTAAACTTGCCCCGATCACCCCGGAAAGCCTGTCGGTCATTAATGTGACGGCAACGCTTATCTTTTGTTATCTGGGGATGGCGATAGCGCTGCGCGGAAAAGATGAGTTCAATATTATTATCCCTTATGTGCGCCTTCGCCGGCAGGACCAGATAGAAGAAGTAGTGTTACTTGATACCAGCGTTATTATTGACGGCAGGATCCTGGATATCTTAAAGACGAAGTTTATTGAAGGAAAGATCGTTATCCCCCGTTTTGTTTTAAAGGAATTGCAGCAGATCGCTGATTCTACCGACCCGATCAAGCGGCAGCGGGGCCGCCGTGGTTTAGAGATCCTGCACGCCGTCCAGAAGGAAGCGGCATTGTCTTTGAGCTTCCATGAAGAAGAATTCCCTGAAGTCCTGGAAGTGGATTCCAAGCTGGTTAAATTGGCAAAATTACTGGAAGCGCGGATCTTGACCGTTGATTTTAATTTAAACCGGGTGGCGACACTGCAGGGGGTCAAGGTCTTGAATATTAATGAGCTGTCTAATGCCTTGAAACAGGTGGTTTTTCCCGGCGAGCGCATGGAGATAAAATTGATCAAGGAAGGTAAAGAGTATAACCAGGCGGTCGGGTATCTTGAAGACGGCACGATGATCGTTGTCGAAGACGGGCGCAGGTCTATCGGCCAGGAGGTCAAAGCCGTGGTGACATCGGTCTTGCAGACTCCCGCCGGCAGGATCATTTTTACAAAAATGGAACGCTGATGCCTGTTACCGCACTTGTCCTTGCGGCAGGCCGGGGGCTGCGGCTGGGGGGGCGGGTAGCCAAACCGCTTGTTTTGATAAATTCAAAACCGATCCTGATGTATTCATTGGAGACGTTCCAGAAGCACAGGGACATCGATAATATCATAGTCGTGGTTTCAGAAGCTTTGCGCGATGAGGTGGATGCGCTGATAAAACGCTATCGTATCCGTAAAGTCACGCGGATCGTTCCCGGCGGCCTCCGCCGGCAGGATTCGGTCTTAAACGGCCTGCGCGCACTCCAACAGAAAAACGGCATGGTCTTGATCCATGATAGCGCTCGTCCGTTTATCGATAGCCGGACCATCTCCGCGGTCATCAAGGAGGCTCTTGTGTGCGGCGCGGCAATCGCGGCGGTAGCGGTGAAATCGACCATAAAAGAGGTTTTTGTTTCTTCAGGGAAAGCGCTCATCCGTAAGACATTAGACAGGGGGCGCCTTTGGGAGGCGCAGACGCCTCAGGTATTCAAGCAAGAGCTGCTTATGAAAGCGTGTAAGAAATTCGCGCTCTCTCAGGTTACCGATGACGCTATGTTCGTCGAAAAACTGGGCGTTCGGGTAAGGCTCGTGCCGGGTTCATATTCGAATATTAAGGTTACGACTCCGGAAGATATCATTGTCGCGCAGGCTTTGGCGCGCAATCGCCGGAAAATACGCGGCATATAACTATGGTTAAAACCGGTATAGGATATGATATTCATCGTTTTGTTAAAGGGCGCCGTTTATTTTTAGGAGGCGTTGAGATCCCGTATCCTAAAGGGTTATTGGGCCATTCCGACGCGGATGTCCTTTTACACGCGGTCTGCGACGCTTTATTGGGGGCGGCGGGTGCCGGAGATATCGGAGAGCACTTCCCCGATACCGACCGCCGGTATAAGGATATCTCCAGCGTGGAATTGCTCAGGCGCGTGGCGGCAGTCGTTAAATCAAAGAAGTATAAGATCAGTAATATCGACGCGGTCGTGATCCTGGAGGAGCCGAAACTCACTCAGTATAAGAAAAAGATCCGGGAAAAGATCTGTCGCGTCTTGAAGATAAACGCGGATCATGTCAATGTTAAAGCAAAGACCCATGAAGGCCTGGGTGTTATCGGAAAAGGCCTGGCGGTCTCCAGCTATTGCGTAGCGACGCTCAAGAGGGGGAGTTAAGACATGGAACTGGTATTGAATATCGTATTAATTCTTACGGGGTTGTTTGTGCTGAAGGTCTTAGTGATCTTCGTTTTCCTTAAAGATGAGGTCGCCGCCGCGCAAAAAAGGGACCCGGCTGCCAAGAGCCCCCTTGAAGTGGTCTTGTTGTATCAGGGGCTGCACGCGCTCCTGAGCCATCGTATAGCCCATTTTTTCTATAAGAAAAAGTTTTATTTGTTCGCGCGGCTGATAAGTCAAGTGTCCCGGTATTTTACCGGTATCGAGATCCATCCGGGGGCACGGATCGGCCGCCGGTTCTTTATCGATCATGGTTTCGGCGTGGTGATCGGTGAGACGGCGGTTGTCGGAGATGATGTTCTTTTGTACCAGGGGGTCACCCTCGGTGGGACCGGCCTTGAAAAAGGAAAGCGCCACCCGACTATCGGTAATAATGTTGTCGTCGGGGCGGGCGCCAAGGTCCTGGGGAATATTACTATCGGTGATAATTCTTATATCGGGGCAAACGCGGTCGTGATCAAAGATGTCCCGGTGAATTCCACGGTCGTCGGCATCCCGGGCAGGATCACTAAACAGGACGGCAAGAAAATTGACATAAGCCTCGATCACGCCCATGTCCTTGACCCGATCAAGCAGAATATGGATGAATTGGAAAAACGCATAGAAAAATTAGAGCACGGCCAACAATAAATTACAATGCCCATCCGGATCTATAATTCTCTCACCCGAAAAAAAGAGGAGTTCATCCCTCAGTCCCATCCGGTTATCACGATGTATACCTGCGGAGTAACGGTTTATGACGCCTGCCATATCGGCCATGCCCGCAGCCTCTATATTTTCGAAGTGATCAGGCGGTATCTGGAGTACCGGGGGTATACCGTGCGTTTTGTGCGCAATATCACCGATATCGACGATAAGATCATCAACCGCGCCAATGAGCTTCAGGTTCATTGGGAGGAGCTGGTCGCGCAATACATCGATAGCTATTATGAGGACCTCGGCATCTTAGGGGTACGCCGCGGGATAGAGGATAAGGGCCGGGAGCCGTGCGCGACGCGCAATATTCCTGAGATGATCGCGTTTATCAAGGATTTACTGGATAAAGGCTACGCGTACGTCTCGGAGAGCGGGGTGTATTTTAGCGTGCGAAAATTCAAGGATTACGGCAAGTTATCCGGACAGAGCATTGACCAGATGTTGACCGGAGTGCGTAAAAGCTCCGATGAAGCTAAATTTGATCCGCTTGACTTCGCTTTATGGAAGAGGTCAAAGCCGGAAGAGCCGTTTTGGGAGAGCCCCTGGGGTAAAGGGCGGCCCGGCTGGCATATCGAATGTTCTGTCATGAGCCGGAAATACTTGAATACCCGCACGCTTGATATTCACGCGGGGGGCAGGGATCTGATCTTTCCGCATCATGAGAACGAATTGGCGCAGAGCGAGGCTCAAAGCGGGGAGTGCTTCGCGAAATACTGGATACACCACGGCCTCTTGACGATCAACGGCCAGAAGATGTCCAAATCCCTGGGGAATTTTATCACTATCAAGGATTTTATGCGGAAGTTCCGGAATGCCGATCTGCTGAAATTATTTTTTTTAGCCGCGCATTATTCTCATCCGGTGGATTATACCGACGAGAAGATCCAGGAATCAAAGCAGGCTTGGGTGAGGATCATGAACTTGATGGAAAAGCTTGAAAAGAAAGCGGCCGCGCCAAACGGGGCCGCAGAGAGGCACGTTGAGATCGATAAGATAAAAGTCCGGTTCACCGAGGCTATGGATGATGATTTTAATACCCCTCAAGCGCTGGCGGCGCTCTTTGAATTAGTCAATATAACGAATAAGAAAATAGATGATGCCGGTTTTATTTCCGCGGCTTCTGTCGCGTTGAAAGAATTGTTTGGCGTGCTGGGTATTGCGGTGAGCTCTCCGAAAGAAGGGCCTTCATCTGAAGATCAGACTATTGACGCGAAGATCGCTGAAAGGAACAATGCCCGCAAGAACAGGGATTTTGCTTTAGCGGATAAATTACGCAAAGATCTGGATGAGGCGGGTGTCGTTATAGAAGATTCTAAAGAAGGCACGACCTGGCGCAGGAAATTGTAAGATTGGCAACGCTAAATTAAAAATGAGCAGTGTTGGAATGAGTTTTAATGTTTTACTTTAAGCGCACATTTGAAAACTTTCGGCACAGGGGTTTTATCTGTAGTGCGCAAAGAATTACGGCGAGTTGCAGCACGCTCTTTACGTAAGTCTATAGCGTAAACGAGCCGTAAACTGCAGCGCACGGCGAAAGTTTTTTGTGCGCGTAAGTAAAACATTAAAACTCACGTGTAACATTTTGCAGGATGAATATCCATAGGATGAGAATGAAGAACAAATTTATCACGTTCGAGGGGTCGGAGGGCTGCGGCAAGAGCACGCAGTCAAGACTTTTGGCAGCGTTCTTAAAGCGTAGAGGCTTCGATGTCGTCTATATCCGTGAGCCCGGGGGTACAAAGATCAGCGAGAAGATACGCCGGATCCTGCTGGACGCGAAGAACGATTCCATGGCCTCAACGGCAGAAATGCTTTTGTACATGGCCGCGCGCGCGCAGATCGTTAACGAGGTGATCAAACCCTCACTCCTTAAGGGCAAGGTCGTTATCTGCGACCGGTTCCTTGATTCGACGCTTGCGTATCAGGGCTTTGGCTTAGGGATGGATATAGAGTTTATTAAAAAAGTGGGTGATTTCGTTACGGGAGGCATTAAACCTGATCTGACGGTATTTCTTGACCTTCCCGTTCATAAGGGGCTTAAACACCGCGAATTCACTAAAGACCGTATTGAACAAAGGTCTTTTAATTACCATTTGCGGGTCAGGAACGGCTATTTAAAACTCAGCCGCCAGGAACCCAAGAGGATCAGGATCGTAAAATTAGAGAAAGAAAAATCAATGACACAGGAGAAAATAAGGGCTTTAGTTCTGGCGCTTATTTGAGGGAACCGATGACGTTCGCTGATATATACGGTCAGGATGCGGCAATAGAACGGATAAAGCAATATTTGCGCGCCGGTACTATTACCGGAACGTATCTTTTTTCCGGCCCGCAAGGTGTCGGCAAGACTTCCGTCGCCCAGACAATGGCAGCGGCGCTCAATTGCCTTAAGGAGGACGATGATGCCTGTGGAGAATGCTCCTCCTGTAAAAAAATAAGCAAGAGGCAGCATCCCGATGTTCATATGGTCAATGACCTGGACGCCGGAGGGGTCCCTGAAGAGCCGGAGGGCGGCGTTGGATATAAAAGCCGTAAACTCCAGGAGCCTGGCGAAGAGATCAAGATCGAGGGTATCCGGCAGTTGCAGAAAGAAATAAATTTACGGCCGTATGAAGGAAGAAAAAAAGTTTTTATTGTCCAAGAAGCGCATACCATGACCCTTGAGGCGGCCCACGCGTTCTTAAAAACACTGGAAGAGCCGCCCGCGAACAGCGTCATTATACTGGTGAGTTCCAAACCGTCGTTGTTGTTAAATACGATCATTTCCCGGTGTAAGGTCTTTAAGTTCGCTCCTTTGAAGCGTGATACCCTGGAAGATATTTTACGCAAGTCCGCTCATCTTGATGAAGCGCTTATTCATTATTTGTCTTTTTTCTGCGAAGGAAGCATAGGGAGAGCGCTGCATTTAAAAGACAGCGATGTCCTGGAGCAGAAGAATAAAGTGATCGATGAGTTCGTTTCCGCGGGCTTCACCGAACCTGCGGACCTGCAGAAATCCGGCCGGGAAGGTTTGCGCCGGCACTTGAATATCCTGGCGAGCTGGTTCAGGGATGTTTATTTGTTGAAATCGGGCCTGTCGCGGGATGATTGTATCCACCGGGACCGCGCGGATGAGCTGCATCAATTTGCCGGGCGTTATAGTTATCCCGAGCTTGATGAAATATTTACGGTGATCGTTGATTCGTTACGGTATTGCGAACAAAACCTGAATATGCGGCTGGTCGTGTCCAATATCCAGGCTCAATTAAAGCGTTAACTGCGGAGTAGGTTTAACCTAACTTAAATATGGAAAAATTAATCTTGGTGCGCCTGAGGGATTCAGGCCAGAGTTTTTTGTATAATGCTTTTGAAATAAGCGTGAAAGAAGGCGATTATGTCATTGTCGAGCATGACCGGGGGCTTGATTACGGGCAGGTATCTTCCGTCAAGGTGCAGGTAGACGCGAAGTCTAAACAGGCGCCGAAAAAAATGCTGCGGCTTGCCAAAGAAAGCGACCTGCGCCAGATCGACGAAAACAGGGCGAAATCACGGGAAGCTTATGCTACCTGCGCGCGTAAGATCGATGAACATAAACTCGATATGAAGCTGGTCCACGCGGAATATTCCTTTGACCGCACGAAGATCGTTTTTTATTTTACCGCCGGCGGCAGGGTCGATTTCAGGGATCTCGTTAAAGACCTGGCTAAGATCTTTAAGGCGAGGATAGAATTGCGCCAGATCGGCGTGCGGGATGAAGCCCGGCTTTTTGGAGGGTTCGGCCCCTGCGGAAGGGAGTTATGCTGCGCGCGCTTCCTGAAAGATTTTGAGCCGGTGACGATCAAGATGGCAAAAGAAGAAGGCTTGCCGCTTAATCCGCCGAAGATCTCGGGTATTTGCGGGAGGCTGATGTGCTGCCTGTATTTTGAATATGAAACCTATAAGAACCTGGCAAAGGGGCTGCCTCGTGAAGGCGAACGGCTGCATCTGCCTACGGGGAAGGGAAAGGTCGTCAGCGTCAATGTCTTTAAACGCACGGCGATGGTTGAGCTTGAAGACGGCTCGCATGTTGAGATGGACTATAAAGATAAACATTATAAGGAAAGCAAAGACGCTAAGGACACTAAAGACGCCTTGGATCCCAAGGACGCCAGAGATGCCGCTTAAATAAAATGAAGAAAAAATTCTATATTACAACGCCGCTCTATTATGTGAATGCCTCTCCGCATATCGGGCATTCTTATACTAATATCGCTTGTGACGCGATCGCGCGGTATATGCGCCAGTCGCTTGGCAAGCAGCAGGTGCGGTTTTTGACCGGGACTGACGAACACGGCCAAAAGATCCAGAAGGCCGCGCAGGCGCAAGG
Source organism: Candidatus Omnitrophota bacterium (assembly GCA_041650835.1). Taxonomy (GTDB): domain Bacteria; phylum Omnitrophota; class Gorgyraeia; order Gygaellales; family Profunditerraquicolaceae; genus JBAZTA01. Next base: position 373,985 of record JBAZKL010000001.1, on the reverse strand, counting down.
CCTGACGCCGATCGCCTTTGTCGATAAAACCGTGCTGCAATTCAAAGCCCTCTGGGAAAAACTGGATATTTCGTTCGATGATTTTATCCGTACCACTGAAAGCCGCCATGTCCGGTTCGTGCAGGATGCTTTGCGGATCCTTTACGCGAAGGGCGAGATCTATAAAGATAAATATGAAGGCCTCTATTGCACGCCGTGCGAGAATTTCTGGCTGCAGCAGCAGGCCCCTGATAATCTGTGCCCTGATTGCAAAAGGCCGGTCGAACGGATATCCGAGGAGAATTATTTCTTTAATTTAAGCAAGCATCAATCCTGGCTCATGGAATATATCCGCAAGAACCCCGGATTCATTAAGCCGGAAAGCCGCAGGAATGAAGTGATGAGCTTCCTGGAGCTCAATACCCTGGCTCCTTTGTGTATCTCGCGCCCTAAAGAGCGCCTGGGGTGGGGGATACAGCTGCCGTTCTCCGTCGATCATGTTACCTATGTCTGGTTCGACGCGCTCCTGAATTACACCAGCGCGGTAGGAAGCTTCGATAAGAACGGCGCTTATGTTTCAGAGTGGTGGCCGGCAGACCTTCAGTTGATCGGAAAAGATATTTTGCGTCATCACGCCATATACTGGCCGATCATGCTGCGCGCGCTGGGGATCGCTCCCGCGCGCACGGTGTTCGCCCACGGATGGTGGATGATCAATGAAGATAAGATGTCAAAGTCAAAAGGAAACGCGGTCAATCCGCTCGATATGGTCAATAAGTTCGGAATAGATGTGTACCGTTATTTCCTGCTCAGGGACGTGCCCTTCGGCCTCGACGGTAACTTTTCCGAAGACGCCATCATTAAACGCTTCAATAGCGATCTTGCCAATGACCTGGGTAATCTGGTGTACCGGACCCTGACCATGGTTGAGAAATATTTCTCGGGGAATATCCCGGAACCCGACGGCCGGATAAAGGACGGTTCTGCTGAGGCGATCAGGGAAAAAATGCGGCATTTAGGTGAAGGTATCGCTGCAGCTATCGGGATCGATAGCCATTATAATTTCGCTCACGCGTTGGAGCGCATCTGGGAAGTCATAAACGCGGCTAATAAATATGTTGAAGAGACAAAGCCGTGGAACCTGGCCAAGGAGAATAAAACGCAGGAATTAAAGGCTTTTATCCGCCTTTTAGTCGATGTCCTCAAGGCGGTGAGCAGCGCGCTTCTGCCGTTTATGCCTTCTACTGCCGCGGCAATACAGGCGCAGGTCGGCACAGACCGCATTATTAAAGGCAGTCCTTTGTTCCCGCGTATAGATACTAAGCCGCCCAGGAAGAATTAAAGCATGACTACTGATCTTCAACCTCTCCTGATCGATACCCATTGCCATATTGATTACCCTGAGTTTGACCGGGACCGTGACCTGATCCTGCGGAGCCTGCCGGCGCAGGGCCTTGAATATATGATCAATGTGGGCTCTACCATCGAGGGGTCGCTTAATTCGGTAGCGTTAGCAAAACAATATGAACGGGTTTTTGCCGTAGTAGGCGTGCATCCGCATGACGCGGCATCCTTCGACAGCGTTTCACTCGGCACATTAAGGAGCCTTGCCATCGAAGAGAAAGTCGTCGCGGTCGGGGAAACAGGTTTGGATTATTTTAAGAATTATTCCCCCGCGGACCAGCAACAGAAAGTCTTTTCCATCATGCTTGACCTGGCAAAAGAGCAGGGGCTTCCCGTGGTGGTCCATTGCCGGCAGGCGGAAACGGATTGCTTAAGGGTCCTGAGGGAGAAAATGCCGTTACGCGCGGTGGTGCACTGTTTTTCCGGCGACGAGCGCTTCTTAAGAGATTGTCTTGAATTGGGATTCTTTGTTTCTTTTACCGCGAATATCACCTATAAGAAAGCCCGGGACCTGCGGGACGTCCTGAAATCAGTTCCGCTCGAACGCCTGATGCTTGAGACGGACACGCCGTATTTGTCCCCCGAAGGCTTACGCGGCAGGCGCAATGAGCCGGCAAATGTCCGATATGTCGCGGAAACAGTTGCGCTGATCAAGGGGGTAAGCATTGAGGAAATAGCACGCCAAACCAGCTCCAACGCGAAAGCATTTTTTAACCTTAATAAAAGAAGTTTAATTAAACCATGAAAATATGAATATAAGAACGCTTGAGTGGAAGAATAACGCGGTTGTGATCATCGACCAGACTTTGCTGCCGGGGAAGTTAAAATATCTTCATATAAAAGACGTTAAGGCGCTGTGGCAGGCCATCAAAGAGTTAAAGGTCCGTGGAGCGCCGGCATTAGGCGCGGCTGCGGCTTTCGGAGTATATCTTGGCGTCAAGGATGCCCAGGTGAGGGAGCCCCGTAAATTCCTGGGGCTCGTTAAAGCGGTGTCTGTGTATCTCGGCTCAAGCCGCCCGACCGCGGTCAATCTTTTTTGGGGGCTTACGCGTATGCGCCGCGCCGCTGAATCCTGCGCCGCAGAAACGGTTGATTTTATAAAAGAGCGCCTGTTGCGGGAGGCGTGCGCCGTTGTCGAAGAAGATAGGTTAGCCTGCCGCGATATCGGGAAATTCGGCGCGAAGCTTATCAGGGATGGTGATACCCTCTTGACGGTATGCAACGCCGGGATCCTCGCGACGATTGATTATGGCACGGCATTGGGGGTCATGTATCGCGCGAAAGAAGAGGGAAGGCGTTTTAAGGTATATGCCTGTGAAACGCGACCGCTTTTGCAGGGGGCGCGGCTTACGAGTTGGGAATTAAGCAGGCAGGGGATCGATGTTACCTTGATCTGCGATAATATGGCGGCGTCTTTAATGCGGCAGGGGCGTATCTCAAAAGTCATCGCCGGCGCGGACAGGATCGCTTTGAACGGCGATGCCGCCAATAAGATCGGGACTTACAGCTTGGCGGTCTTGTGCCGGTATCATAAGGTCCCTTTTTATATGGCAGCGCCGGTATCCAGCTTCGACCCGAAGATCTCAAGCGGCAGGGATATTCCCGTTGAAGAGCGCGCTGCTTCGGAAATTACAGATATGTTTTTTAAGCGGAGAATCGCTCCTGCCGGAGTGAACGTATATAATCCTGCTTTTGATGTAACGCCTCATGAGCTGATCAGCGCTATTATTACGGATAAGGGGATCATTAGGCAGCCGGATAGGCAAAAGATCAATCAGTTGTTGATGGCTGATAGTCGATAGGCCATGGACCGTGGACTATGGACTAACGGCCAATTTAAGGAAGTATGTTGATGTCAATAAAACGAGTGGGGGAGTTCGGCCTGATTGACCGTCTGAAAAGGACGATCAAAACAGATGCTTCGGTCGTTAAGGGTATTGGCGATGATTGCGCGGTGATCGATTATAATGCCCGGGAATACCTTTTATTGACCGCGGATATGATCGTAGAGAAGGTTGATTTTACTCTGAAGGATAAGCCGTATTGGATAGGCCATAAAGCTTTGGCTGTGTCTCTCAGCGATATTGCCGCCTGCGGCGGCCTGCCGCGATATGCCCTTGTTTCGCTGGGGATCCCGGTTCGGACGCGGGTTCAATTTGTCGATGAAATTTACCGGGGGATGCGCGTCCTGGCGAAGCGCTTTGGGGTGAATATCGTCGGCGGTGATATAAGCCGCTCACCTGTGGTAACCATCGATGTTTCCCTGGCCGGTTTTGTTGAGAAGAAAATGCTCGTGCTTCGTCAAGCGGCCGCGGAAGGAGACCACATACTCGTGAGCGGAAAACTCGGCGGTTCCTTGAAAAGCGGGCGGCATTTGAAGTTTATCCCTAAGCTTAAGGAAGCCCGTTTCCTGGTGGAAAACTTTAAGGTCACCGCGATGATAGATATTTCCGATGGATTGCTGCAGGACCTCTCCCATATATTAAAAGCCAGTAATGCCGGCGCTGTAATTTATGAGAGATTGTTGCCGCTCCATAAGGACGCGGGGAGCGTTCAGTCGGCGGTATCATCGGGAGAAGATTTTGAATTGTTGTTTACCATGCCCGCGCGGGAAGCGCGGCGTTTAACGGCGTGTAGCGGTGATTTCCGGGTTGTAGGTGAGATCACGCGTCAAGAAAACGGTTTCCTCCTGGTGGATAGGCGGGGGGTGGGGCGAAAGGCCGCGGCCTCGGGATACCGTCATTTCTAATAAAAGATCATATGGATATTACATGCGGGTCTGTTAAGGATACGTTAGCGCTTGGCAGGGTAATAGCGCGGTATCTTAGGCCAGGCGATATTGTTTGTTTATACGGGGCACTTGGAGCGGGTAAGACGGTCTTGTCGAAGGGGATCGCCTGGGGGTTGGGGATCCCGAAAGAAGAAGTGATCAGCCCTACTTTTGTGCTTATCCGGCAGTATCCCGGGCGTATCACGTTGAACCATTTTGACCTTTACCGCTTGGACGGCTTGATGGATATCGCGGTATTGGGGTATGAGGAATACTTGTATGGTGAGGGAGTTTCGGTTATTGAATGGGCGGACCGTTTGGAGGCGCTGGCCCCTCAGGAATCCTTGAAGGTCGAATTAGAGGTTTTAGGCGCTCAGAAAGGGCGTTTGATCAGGCTGACTGCGGCAGGTAAGAGGTATGAGGAGCTTCTTTTACAATTGAGACTTGAGTTAAGTAAGAAAGTACGTTCTAAGAGGAAATAGTAAGATAAATTTTAAAATTGTGCCTTAAGCCTAACCATGCCGGATTGGTTGGTATGCCGCTTTCTGCGGCAGCCTTTAACCTTCCTTTGATATTTATACTTTAGTCTTTATCATTAAGATGTGTAGTATTTTGTTTTTTGATTAACTGGTATGTATAGTACAGAACCGAGGTGGCTATATGAAAATTCTGGCGCTGGATACTTCAACTAAATTCTTGTCTTTAGGTATTAGTGATGGTAAAAAGATATATGAGTGCTCTCTTGAGGTAGGCGTAAAATTATCTTCGCTGCTTATGCCGACGATAAAACGGGCCCTGGAGAGCGCGCGTATGGGCCTTGGTGATATTGATTTTTTTGCCTGTGGATTAGGCCCGGGATCTTTTACCGGTATTCGGGTGGGGATTGCCGCGGTTAAGGCCCTGGCGTGGTCGCTTGAGAAACCGCTTGTCGGTATCCCGACGCTTGACAGTCTCGCGCGGGGCATTTTCCTGAGCGAGCAGGGTATTGCCGGGGCCGCTGATGTTTGTCACGGGCTCAGGCAGGAGGATATCGTTATTGTGCCGGTCATTGACGCTAAGCGAAAGATGTTCTATAGTAGTGTTTATAAGCTTAGAGGCAGGGATCTTAAACGGGTATCCCCGTATTTCCTGTTAAGTCCTCAGGAATTATCCGTGAAGATCCTTTCCCACTGTGGCGGTAAAAAAGGAAAGGTCACGCTATTTTTCGCCGGTGACGGAGTTGAGCTTTACCGGCAGGCGAGAGCGCAAGGCCCGGGCAGGGAGGTGGTGTTGGATAAAGATTGCTGGTATCCGCGACCGCGTCATATGATCGCTCTCGCCCAGGAAAAGATCTCCTCGGCAAAAGTGTCTAACGCTTATGAGTTAAAACCGTTATATCTTTATCCTAAAGAATGTCAGATCAGAGAGATAAAAGAGTTTAAGAAATAACTCTAATATAAAAATAGGTAATTCTGAGTAAGTTTAGGTAAGTATTAATAGATAATATTAAATAAATATAAGTAATAATAGGTAAGTTTGAGTAAGTCTTAACAGTTAAATCTAAGTAAATGTAAGTAAGTTTAAGTAACAACATATTGCTCATAAGGTAATAATAAGTAAGTTTAAGTAAGTACAAGTAATATTAATTGTGGAGATGAATATCGTGCAGCGCGTGGATATTGGTTATAGGCCGACATGGGCAGAGATTGATCTGGGCCATTTAGCGTATAATTACCGTCAGGTAAAAAAACTTGTCGGCTCAGATGTAAAGATCATGGCGTGCGTTAAGGCTGACGCGTACGGGCACGGCATTATTCCTGTAGCCTCGAAATTAGTAGCAAGCGGTGTAAATTATTTATCTGTTGCTTCCATCGATGAAGCGATAACGCTTAGGCAGGCAAAGATTTTCGCGCCTATTTTGGTGCTCGGAATGGTGCTTAAGAAAGATATTGAGCCTCTGTTTCGCTATAACATAAGTCAAACAGTTTGTTCTGAAGAGTTGGCGGTCGCGTTAAATGCGATGGCTAAACGCAAGGGAAAGCTTCTGAATATCCATGTTAAGGTTGATACCGGCATGGGAAGGATCGGCGTTTTACATCATGAGGCCTTTCATTTTATTAAAAGGCTTGAGAAGCTCAAGAATATTAATATTGAAGGGGTTGCCACGCACTTATCGTGCGCGGACGTGAACAGGAATTTTACGATCTATCAGCTCGATATTTTTGAACGCTTGGTTGATGACCTCTGCAAGAGCGGCACCCGTATCCCGCTTTTTCACGCCGCAAACAGCGTCGGCGTTGCTTTATATGAGAACAGCCATTTTAATATGGTCCGTCCCGGGCTCATGTTATACGGCTTGTATCCTCGGGATAACATCCGTATCCCCCTGAAGCCTGTTATGAGCCTTAAGACCAGGGTAGTATATGTTAAGAGAGTGCCGAAAGGATGGGGCATCAGTTACGGCCATGCCTATGTCACCGAGAAGGAAACGTATATCGCGACCCTGCCCATCGGTTATGGAGACGGATATCCGCGTAATCTTTCCAATGCCGCTCCGGTCATTATTAATAATAAATTAATGAAAATAAACGGTATGGTTTGCATGGACCAGGTAATGATCGATGTCGGCAGTTATCCGGTGCGTGTCGGCGATGAAGTGATCCTGATCGGTTCCCATGGCAAAAATAAGATCTCCACAGAACAGCTTGCCAAATTATCAGGGACTATCCCCTATGAGATCGCCTGCGGCTTAGGCAGCCGTGTCCCCCGCGTTTACGTTTAGTCGCCAGTCTCCAGTGCCCCAGTCTATAGTCAAAATATAAATAAAAATGTTTGTTGTCTCATAATTAATCTACTTGTTCTTCGTATGACACAACTCGCAGGTCAACTCTCAACAAGCTCGGGGCGAGCAAGTCGCATGTCACAAGACACAAGACACATGTCGTCGATAGTCCACAGTCCATGGTTACAGGTTATGGTTAAGGTTAGGATATTAGTGTAGTTGTTAGGTTAGGAAACTTGGGTTATTGAACGTTAATGATAAAGGTTAAAGTCTAAAGAACAAAGGAAGTCCAAAGAATAAAGGTTAAATTTTAAAATTAAACCTTAAACCTTCCTTTGTTATTTATCCTTTAGACTTTAGACTTATCTTACTATTTATTGTTTTAAACCAAACTCCTTTACCCAACTACTAAACTAATATCTTTACCCTTACCTAACTACAAATAATAATAAACTCGCCAGTCCATAATCAATAAAGTCAAAAGGCAAAAGTAATGTATAAACCTTTTTATTTAACTTTCGACTTTTTTACGCGATAACCGATAACACCCGGCGCTAATCGCACCCAGCCTCATTGGTGTGGCTGGGTATGCGGCTTTCTGCCGCGGAATTGCGCGGGTGTAACGCTTTCTGCCCAGCAAGGGCGCACCCAGCATTCCGATATGCTGGGGTGCTGCGCAGCCGATAACCGAGTCTATGGCACTGAAGTAATAAAATAGAGGCTGAAGATGAGGACGACGATGTGGCTTAAGAAGACGGAAAGGAATGGGCTTAAGATCCCCGCTTTTCCCAGAGCAATACTGACCGCGTTGAGGACGTAATATAGAAATCCGACGATGAGGGATACTCCCAATGAAGAAAGGCCTGTCGCGCGTTTCCTGATTATAAATGAGAACGGTATCCCTAAAAGAGTTATGACGATGGTGGTAAAGGGAAGGGCGAAGCGTTGATAGAGATCGACTTTGAGGTTCCTGATGACGCTTGCCGCCCCGCTTCTGGATAATTTTAAGATATGGTTGTCCAGTTGCGCGGTTGTCATAAAATCCGGTCGCTGCCCCTGATTTAAGAAGTCCTCAGGCGATTCGGTGATGGACATGATCTGCTCTTCAAGGAAGAGCGGCTCCTGGATCGAGCCTGTTTCATCGAAGGTATAGGTGATGCAGTGATAAAATTTCCATGACCCATTCTCATAGACTCCCCGGTTTGCCATTATTTTCCTGACAATATTTTGTTTTTCATCATGTTCGAGTATGACGATCCCTTCCATGGTGCTGGTGACAGGATTGAATGAATTGGCGAAATAGAGGCGGTTTTTCAGCCCGTACATGGAAAGGTTGCGGATGATATCGGGAGTTTTGTTCTTTAAATCTTTTCCGCCGGTATCCATTTGTTCTTTGACCTTTTGGGCGAGCGCAGAGGCGGGCGGCACGATACGGTCATTTACCCAGAAAACCAGCACGCTGATCACTAAGCTGAAAATGATGACCGGACGGGTTATTTGGAAAATGCTTAAACCGGAGGAGCGCATTGCGATGACCTCGTTGTCGCGGTTAAGCTTCGCGAAGGTATAGAGTGTCGCCAGCAGGCAGGCGATCGGGACTACCTGCACAAATATGATCGGTAAATTAGCGATATAGTAGCGGTTAAGGAATTCAAGGCTGAGTTGCTGCTTTAAAATGACGTCCAGGTGGGAGAATAAATCGATAATGATATATAGAAAAAGAAAGGTAAAAAGGCAGCCGGTGAATAATCCCGCCACTGAATTTATTATGTAGCGTTCTAATATACGCATAGTCGATACGTCAGCAGTGTCCCGATCAAGCCGAATATGATATTCGGCAGCCAGAGAGCGATCTCCGGGTTCAGGTACCCTTGTAAACTTAACGCTTCAGCGCCTAACAATAAAAGGTAATAGACCCCGACGATGAGAAAGGCGATGCCGAAATTGATCGATTTTTCCCGGCGACGGGTAATGACCGCGAGCGGCATTCCCAGGAGAATAAAAACAAAGCAGGCGAAAGCAAGAGAGATCTTTTCGTTTATCTCAGTCAAAAGCGGTGTCGGATCGACCCCTTGCTTCTTGAGCTTGGTGACCTCGGAAGAGAGCTCCTGAATGGTCATATCTTTAGGCTTTTTTTCTATTTTATCTTTGTCTTTCAATTGGCTTAAGTTCAAAGACATGAAATAATTCTTAAAATTCAGCTTATAGAAGCTGTTAGGGTTATTCGGGTCGGGTTCATCCGCGGTGCCGTCAATAAGCTTGAGTTTGATCATGTTCTTCTCGGGGACGGCGATAAATTCGCCTTTTTTGGCGACAATGATGCGCGTCGGCTTATTTTCTCCCTGCGGTTCATAGATGCGGATATTATTCAGCTTATTTTGTTCTATGGAGTATATGAATAAAATATACTGGTCGAAAGAGTTGATGAATACGCCCGGTTCCAGGGCGGCAGTGGGATTTTTGATGCCTACTTCCATAAGGGTCTTACGGGTCGCGAAATGCGCGTAGGGAATGACCCGGTCATTAAAGATGACCAGAATAAGGCTTAAGATCAAGCCGACGGTCAAAAGCGGCAGCGCTATGTTGAACATGTTGATCCCGCTTGCCCTGATGGCGATGATCTCATTGTCGCTGGAAAGCCGCCCTAATGACAGGAGTACCGCGACCAAAGCCGATATCGGCAGCGTGTAGGTCAAAAGGTAGGGCACCATAAACATGAATAACTTGGTGACGCTGAATATGTCGACTCCTTTATTGATGACAAGGTCGGCGATCTTGACGAGATTGCCCAACACCATAACAAAGGTTAAGACAAACAAGCCTAAGATCAGCGGCCCGATGAATTCATTGAGGATATACGTGCGTAATACTTTCATAGTTTATCGGCACGAAGAGCATGGCGTTATAAAAGCAACTCCATTGCTGCTGTGCGTTTTTTGTGACCCGCTCGCCAAATCACTTGGGGGGTAAAATTAAGGTATGTCTTCAATCAGTTGGCTAATGTTAACACAAATACAATATGGGCGCCGGCATCTTTCAAGGCTAATGCCGCTTCAGAAGCGGTGGAGCCCGTGGTTAATACATCATCGACTAACAGGATATGTTTGCCTTTGAGTGAGTCCTTTTCTTTGATGGAAAAACTGTCTTTAACATTGATAGAGCGTTCATCGGCAACAAGGTCCGTCTGCGTCCTGGTATGGCGGTGCCTGAGAAGCGTATCCGTTAAAACATCTTTATTGAATGCGTCTGCGATATGCGTGCTTAATACCTGGGCCTGGTTGAATTCGCGTTCCCGTAATTTTGTCTTATGCAACGGGACCGGGACGATCAGGTCTATGACATCCATAGGCACATGATATTCATTGATGAAATCGATCATGAGCGCGCTTAAGGTCGCGCCCAGGTGCTGCTTGTTTTTATATTTAAAATCATGGATCAGCTCTTTGAGCGGCCCTTCGTAGACGCACGGGCTAAACGCCCGGTCAAAGTGCAATTTTTTCTTAAGGCAGCAAACGCAGATATTCTTGGTTATATGCGGCGCCTTTAATTGCCTGCCGCAACGATGACAGAAGGGAGGCAGATTCCTACGGATCTTCCTGCGGCATTCCGCGCAAACCAGGTTTTGGGCATTCAGCGCGAGTTTGCGCTTGCAGACCAGGCAGATCTTCGGATAAATGATATTGAGCAGGCTTTTGAGCGTATCTAAGAACAATATTTTGGCGTTAAAGCACTTCGGAAGCGGGTTATCCATGGACACCTCGAATTTTCCTGCCAAAACAGCAATTTACAATGATATATAATATCAATGAAATTGTTATTTGTCAACGCCAGATAACCGCCTCCCCTTGACACAACCTCTTAACGATAGTACAATACTTTCATGGAAAAACAGGACCTTTCTGAACTAAAAACAAAATTGATAGCGCTTTTAAAGAAAGATGCTTTTAAAAAAGGCAAATTCATCCTTTCTTCAGGCAAGGAAAGCAACTATTATCTGGACGGCAGGATCATTACCTTGACCCCGGAAGGCGCGTATCTGGTGGGAAGTATTATTTTAAAGCTTATTGAGAACCGGAAGATCGACGCTATCGGCGGTCCGACGTTAGGGGCGGACCCGATCGTCGGTGCGATCGCCGCGTTAAGCCATATTCAGGGCATTGTTTTGAAAACGTTTATTGTCAGGAAAGCGGCGAAAGAGCACGGGATGCAGCGTCAGGTCGAAGGCCCGGCATTAAAAGAAAAAGACCGTGTGATCCTGGTTGATGACGTGGCTACTTCAGGAAAAGCTTTGCTTGAAGCCAAAGAAGCGATGGATAAGATCGGAGTTATTATCGACCGGGCAGTGGTTATCGTCGACCGCGGTGAGGGCGCCCGGGAAAGCCTTGCAAAGGCCGGCCTGAAATTAGAGTCGATTTTTATGATAAAAGATCTTGACGTGTAAATAAGGTTTTATAGTGAAAACAAAACGTATTGTTGTTGTCGGCGCCGGCCCCGCCGGTATGATGGCGGCGATCAGGGCGGCCGCGCTGCAGCAGTCGGTCATTCTTATAGAAAAAAATCCTGTCGTAGGCAAAAAACTCCTTTTAAGCGGTAAGGGCAGATGTAATCTTACCAATTCCTGTGATTTCGATGCTTTTTTAACCCGTTTTTCTAAAAACAGTCAGTTTTTGCGCGATGCCTTTAACAAATTCTTCAATCGCGAACTCATGGATTTCTTTGAGGAGCGCGGTTTGCCTTTGAAAACCGAAAGGCAGTTGAGGGTCTTTCCTGTCACTGATTCTTCAGCCAGTGTGGTAAAAGTCCTTCTGGAAGAGCTCAGGAAGAACCGCGTTATCGTGCAGTATAAAACAACGGTCCGCGATCTGCTGATCAAAGACGGGAAAGCCGCGGGAGTTTTACTTGACGGCGGAAGAGAGCTTCCTGCCGACCGGGTTATTATCGCCACGGGAGGGGTATCCTACGCGTTTACCGGTTCGACAGGCGAGGGGTTGCGTATGGCTCAAAAGACAGGCCACGGCGTTACCCCGCTTCGGGCCGGGCTTGTCCCGCTGGTGGTAAAGGACAGGGATATTCTTTCTTTGGAAGGTTTGACCCTTAAGAATATCCGTTTAATTTTTAAAGATAAGAATAAGGAGATCGTCTCTGAGATCGGAGAGTTGTTATTTACCGGTTTTGGCATCTCGGGGCCTTTAGTTTTAACCTTGAGCGGCAAGGTCATCGACCTGCTGGAAGTAAGTAAAGAGGTCCTGGTTTTGGTCGATATGAAGCCGGCATTATCTTCTGAACAGCTCGATAACAGGCTGTTGCGTGAGTTTAAAGATAACGCCGTTAAGAGTATAAAAAATACATTAAAAACCCTGCTGCCGAAAAGCATGATCGATATAGTGATCCAGAGGGCCGATATCGACCCGGATAAAAAGGCCAATCAAGTCACTTCGCTTGAGCGTTTGAAGCTTTTGTCATTGCTGAAAGGCTTTCCTCTGGCTGTTACGCGCGCTTTACCGATCGAGGAAGCGATGGTCACGCGGGGAGGAGTATCATTAAAGGATATTAATCCGCGTACCATGGGCTCCCGCGTGGTTGGAGGATTGTTTTTTGCCGGTGAAATGATCGATGTGGATGCCGATACCGGCGGGTTTAACCTGCAGGCGGCGTTTTCTACCGGGTACCTGGCAGGCGAGAGCGCGGCGTTAGATTAAATGATGAAGGTTACAAGACACAAAGACACAGGACACAAGTAGTCGATGGTCTATAGTCCATGGTCCATGGTTTATTTTCATCCCGGATTTTCTGATCCCCGGATTAACTAGTCACGGATTGCCCTTTACTTGTGACTTGTGTCTGGTGTCTATAACATAAGTATTTCATTATGACTAAACTCTATCTTGCTTCTGATTCTCAGGCGCGCAAAAGATTGCTTAAGATATTCGGCTTGAAGTTCCGGGTGGTCTCAAGCGGTATTCAAGAAAAAGGGCAATCGTGCGGTTTGTCATATGAGTCATTGGTAAAACATAACGCTTTGCAAAAAGCCCGGGCAGTGGCGGGAAAAGTCCCCGGTGGCGTCATCGTCGGGGCGGACACTATCGTGGTGTGCGGAAAACGCATTTTCGGTAAACCCAAAGATCTCCCCTCTGCTCGTGTTATGTTAAAACGGCTTTCCGGGAAAGCGCAATGGATATATACCGGATTAGCCGTTATTAACAAAGACACGTCTAAAGAGCAGGTAGCTTGCGAGAAGACGTTGATCTATATGGATGCTTTGAGCGGCGCTGAGATCAACAGTTATTTCGCCTCTGTTTCCCCTTTGGATAAAGCCGGCAGCTTTGATATTCAGGGCAAGGGAGCGTTCTTTATACGTCGTATCGAAGGATGCTTCTATAATGTTGTCGGTATCCCTCTGCGTAAATTATACCTTATGTTTAAAAAGGCCGGGATAAAAATATTCGTGTTTGTCCCGGTTTTGTTCACTGCCGCTTTGGGCCTGTTGTGCGGTTGTACGACCGAATATAATATCGTTACCGGACAGCAGGAAACATATTACTATAGCACCGATAAAGAGGTCCAGATGGGGGCCGCTCTTTCCAAGGAGTTGGAAAAAGAGTATAAACTTGTGGATGATCCGCTGGTGCAGCAACGCGTAAGTGACCTGGGCGGAAAAATAGCGGCGGTCTGCGACCGTAAGGATATCGATTACCATTTCAAAGTTGTCAATGAAGATGAGGTCAACGCGGTATCTCTTCCCGGCGGTTATGTCTATGTTTTTAAGGGCTTGATGGATAAGGTTTCCGATGACGCGGAATTGGCGGGTGTTTTGGCCCATGAGGTCGGGCATATCGTTGCCCGGCACAGCATTAAAAAACTCCAGGGCGTTATGAGCTATGATTTCTTTCGTATACTGGTGGCGGTGGTCCCGGGGAGTGGTCCTGTCGGTGCCACCGCTGATGTCGCGTTTACGCAGCTTTTCTTAGGGTATGCCCGCGAGGATGAATTGCTCGCGGACCAGTTAGGCGCCCGCTACATAAAACGGGCGGGGTTTGATCCGCATAACATGATCACTTTCCTGAAGAAGCTGCAGGAGGTCAATCAGCGTAAACCGCTGGCCCCGATCAATTATTTTAAAACCCATCCCTATGTCCCTGACCGGATAAGAGTAGTGAAACAGGAAATAGGTGAACCGATCGATTTTACCGATTATATCAATATTCAGGATAAGAAGCACGAATAGACGGATATAGGCAAGGTAGAAGTGAAGTTTAAAGTCCAAAGGTTAAAGAACAAAGGAAGGCTTAAGTTTAAAGGTTAAATTTTAAAATTATAACTTAGACCTTTAAGCCTCCTTTGATATTTAGTCTTTAACCTTTATCATTAAGGAAAGTAAACGCATATGAGAAAAAAAACGATAATTTGTTTATTGCTGCTGGTGCTCCTGACTATGAAAAATGGTGTAGTGCCTTTACATGCGGAGTCAAAAATGGAAACTAAAAAGGCTTTTGAACGCAGTGATGAAACAAATCCTTTCGGGGTCTTGGAATTCTTGCCGTGGGACCATGAGTGGAATAATAACCTTTATGGCAAAGATAATGATCTGGAGAAGGTTGTCGCGCTTATGAAAGAAGCCGGCGTGGGCTGGGTAAGGATGGATTTTCTATGGGGTGATATTGAGCCGAGTTCAGGGGTCTTTAGCTTCGGCAAATACGACCATCTGGTTGAGCTTTTGTCCCGGAATCAGATCAATGTCCTGGGCATCCTGCTTTATAGCGCCGATTGGGCATCTTCCTGCGGAAAATGGAATTGCCCTCCCCGTGACAACGCGTTATTCGTTAATTACGCGGCTAAGGTCGTCTCGCGGTATAAAGATAAGGTCAAATACTGGGAAGTCTGGAATGAGCCTGATTCACGCACCTATTGGGAAGATCAGGACGGACTGAAAGGGTATTGCGTCTTATTGAAAGATGTTTATACCGCGCTCAAGGAAATAGATCCTGATTGTAAAGTCTTGAACGGAGGGTTCGCTAATGGGATCGCGAGCGTAAATCACTTGTATGATAATGGAGCTAAGGATTATTTTGACATTTTGAATATTCATATATTCGAATCGCCATTGAATGAGGGGGCGGATAAACGCGTGGCCGCGTATCCCCCTTTGGCGAAAAAGATCATGGTCAGGAACGCTGATGGGCATAAAAAGCTTTGGATCACGGAAGCCGGCTGTCCGGGTGTCCCTAAAAAAGCAAAAGTTCCCGGCTGGTGGATGGGGAGGAATCCCGATGAACAGGAGCAGGCAGCCTGGGTGAGGCAGGTATACGCGCAGTTGCTGAAATATAATGTTGTTGATAAGGTCTTTTGGGCTTTTTTCAGGGATACCAAGAAGCATTGGAACTCCGGGACTGATTATTTCGGCCTGGTGCGTTGGGATTTCCTTAAAAAGCCTTCATTTAAAGCTTACAAGAAATGTTATCGCGACTGGTTAAGGGGGAGATTATAGTAATATAGTACTATAATAGTCACAAGTCACATGACACAAGTCGCAGGCCTCATGTGGTCCATAGTCCATGGTCCACAGTAAAAGAATAAATATGGATTTGTGGCTTAAGACTGGGATGTTGGCGCACTGGTGGCTGGGGCACTGGATTAGCCGAAAACACTTGTTTTTTAGTAAAATAAAGGTGTATAATATTAATGTACATAAGCTGGCTTTTCAACTTGGTTTTGTTCTTCAGGAGGACACAATGATATAGTATGGCCGTTATCCGATGAGCAAGGGGAAGACGGTCTTTAATTTTTAGAGGCCCATATATTACAGTGAGGTGATTATGGGAAGAACTATTGAATGTAAAGGCAATTACCGGATCTTGGTGGTTGCCTGTTTTGTTTTACGCTGTCAGCAGCCTTAAGGAGAGTATGAGTCGAGCCGTCGTAACGGTGCGTATTTTAGAGAGCCTTATCGTCGCATACGCCTATTTTATCAGTGTCATGATCGGTGAGTTGTTTTTGTTTTGGTTCGGCGTTTCTTTCCCTTTATGGATGCCGTCAGGAATTATCCTGGCGGCAATTTTACTGCGGGGAAGGCGCGTTTGGCCGGGAGTTTTCCTGGGGGCTTGTGTAAGCAATGTGTGGTTATGCCTGTCCTTTGATTGCCTGCTAAAATTCATGCCTTTTGTTTTCTTAGGGGTAGCTGCCGCGACAGGGGATGTTTTGGCTGTCCTCACCGGAGCTTATATAATCCGGGAAACAATCGGCGATGAGAACCCTTTCCGGAGTTCGGAGCATATCCTTAAGTTTATTTTTTATGGGGTTTTTATCAGTGTTGTGATCAGTGTTACCTTTAAAAGCTTTGCTTTGATGATCGCGGGTATTATCCCTGTGCGTAGTTTTTCTTATACCTGGCTGAGCTGGTGGCGGCAGAGTTTTCTCGGCGCCCTCATTGTGGCTCCGTGTATAATAACGTTTTTGGATAAAACAGGCAAGTTCTCTCAGGAGCGCACGCTTTTTGAAGAGGTTGTTTTCCTTTTATGCATAACGGCTACTGCCGCGTACTGTTTTCAATTGTTTCCTTTTGAACGGTATTTGCCTCTATCGCTCTTTGTCCTGGCCCCGTTTTTTTTATGGGCGGTATTACGTTTGAACCAGAATATTATTTTCTTGTCTTTGTTCCTGCTCGCGGTTATCGCCTCGGTAGCTACCTCCGGCATCCACGGGCCGTTTGTGCACAGCGATATGAAGATCAGCACCCTTGAACTACAGATGTTCTTGGCGGTTGTTGCCGTAACGGTGCTTTTGTTCGACGGGCTTATCGCCGATAGGGCTCAGATGGAGCGCCTCCTGCGGGAAAGCGAAGAAAAGTCGCGCGCCCTTTCTGAGAATAACAGGGTCGGTATTACCCGTTACGACCAGGCGCTACGGTTCGTATATATAAATACCGCCGCAACGAAAGGATTTGACCTGTCCGTCGATTGTTTTATCGGCAAGACCGCGCGCGAGCTTTTGGGGGATTGTGATATTGTTGATTTCTGGGAACGCAGTATCAAGAACGTTTTTGATACTAAAACGCAATGCGATCTTGAGTATCGCTTTCAAGGATATTGGTTCCAGTGGCAGCTTTTTCCGGAATTTGACCGTTGGGGGGTTGTTGTTTCGGTGGCCGGCTCCAGCATAGATATAACTGAAGGTAAGGCCGTTCAAGAGTCTCTAAAGCATAGTGAGCAGCGGTTGAAATTACTGGTAGAGAATTCGCAGGATATCATCGTGATGCAGGACCCGGAGGGGAAATACATTTATTACAATGGTTCTCCTGTTTACGGCCTTAAAGCCGAAGATGTATTGAATAAAACTCCCTACGATCTGTTCGACACGCTTGCCGCGGCAAAGATCATGTCGAGCTTAACTCAGGTAGCTGCTACGGGTAAAGTGATCAGCTTTGAACATGATGTCCTCTGGTCGGGCAAAAGGATGTATTTTATTAACCAGATGTATCCGGTCAGCAATGAGCAGGGCGAGCTGGTGAGCGTCGGGACCATTTCGCGTAACATTGTTGAATTGAAAGAAGCCGAGGAAGCGTTACGGTTAAGTGAAGAGCGGTTTAGGGCCCTGACATCGTTATCGTTCGCGGGTGTCTATCTTACCGACAGCAGGGGAAAATATTTATATGTCAATCAGCATTGGTCTGAAATGTGCGGATTGTCGTTTGAAGAGGCCTTGGGTGACGGCTGGCTGCAGCGTGTGCATCCTGATGACTTGAAAAAAGTTAAAGAAAAATGGGACAAAATGGTCAAGGCCGGCGGGAATTGGTCTCTTGAATACCGGTTCCTTGATGAGCGGGGCGCTCTTGTCACCGTCATGAGCTATTCTGAAGCTTTAAAGGATGACGCGGGCAATATTTTAGGTTATGTCGGCACCAATGTCGATATCTCTGAACGTATCGCGGCCGAAGAGAAGATCAAAGACGCGCTGAAAGAAAAAGAGCTCCTGTTAAAAGAGATACATCACCGGGTAAAGAATAACCTGCAAATAATCTCCAGTCTTTTTAACCTGCAATCCAAGGGGATTAAAAATAAGCAGATCTTAAGTATCTTTCGTGAAAGCAATAACCGGGTCAAGTCGATGGCGCTTCTGCATGAAAAATTGTATAAGACCTATGATCTCGGAAAAATCGCGTTCCGTGATTATGTCGAGAGTCTGGTGACCGATCTTTTCCGTTCATATAAGACCAATGGCGCGCTTGTCGGTTTTTCGCTGGAAATAAAGGACATTTTTCTTTCTCTCGATAAATCGCTGCCGTGCGGTTTGATCATTAATGAACTGGTTTCTAATGCCTTGAAATACGCGTTCCCGAAAAAGCGTAAGGGAAGCGTTAAGATAAGCTTTGGTTTGCGGGAAAACGGTATTTACGAGATGACCGTCAGTGATGACGGGGTCGGCTTTCCCTCGGATATCGATTTCGAGAATACCGGATCATTGGGCTTGCAATTAGTTAATTCCCTGGTTGAGCAGATGAATGGTTCGATCACGCTTAACAGGAGCGAGGGGACTATCTTTTATATAACATTTCCGAAGTAAAGAATAAGGCTTCTTCTTTTTGCCGGTACGCGGCCTGCCTGCCGGCAGGCAGGCTTTCTGGCCAGCAAGGACGCACCCAGCATTCCTCTTAAGCTGGGGTGCTGGCGTTACACCCGGCGCTTATAGCACCCAGCCTAATTGGAGCGGCTGGGTACGCCGCTTGCTGCGGCGGTATTGCGCCGGTACGCGGCTTTCTGCCGCGGAAAACGCTTTCAAAATGCCCCGAAATACCCTTGAAACCTTACCTATATATACGTTACACTTAGTATAATATTCTATCCAAAATAATCGGTAACCACAATTCGCTTAAATGAAGCTAAAATCCAATAAAACCGTTAAGATCATTTCTTTATTTCTATGTTTTCTGCTTTGTTTTGAGCAATCGGGTTTCGCTCAGGCCGCCGCGGTAGAACTGAACATCGCCGGAAAATTGGCGGGCATTCGTAGCCATTTCGTCCAGGAATCATTCCGGCCTATGCATTTAAGGTCGCTTTCTTATGATACGCTTAACAATAATTTCAGGCTTCTTTTGGACAAGGGAAACTTAAAAGAACCGAAAACATCCCAGGTCGAAGAAACCACCCGGCAGCTTCTGCAATATTTTTTTATAGGGGTAAGCCTTCCCAATGACTGCTTTTGGGTGAATTTAAGGCCTGATTCAGAAAATAATGTTATTGACCCCGCTTTAGCCGCAACCGACGTGGGAAAAATACTTTTAGAGTCAGACCTGCAGCTAAAAAAAGATACCGCGCACTATACCTCTCCCGATAATCCTCAAGGCAAGGAATATTGGAGCAGGCTATATAAAAAAGCAGGGGAAATCTTCGGAAGCGATAATGTAACGATCCCCACCTTAACGCGGCCGTGGATCATCCCTGATGAGATCATTATCCGGGAAAGCGAAGATAACGCGTATATCTTTAAAGCAACACTTAAGGTAATGCTGGAACAGGATTATATGAAGGATTCCACAGAGTACAGCTTTGAAGATGAACGTTTGAAAGAGCTTAACGCGTATTCTTCACAGCTTATTCGTGATTTGATCATTCCCGCGCTGACCAAGGATATAAATACTTCTAAAAAATATGCTTCTTTAAGGCAGGTGTATTATTCCTTGATCCTAGCTCAGTGGTTTAAACAGAAGTTTTCCGGCAGAAGCGCATCCTATAGCCGGCTTATTGATAAAAGAGACCTTAAGGGGCTTACTTCAGAAGTTGCATGGTCGCCGATTGACTATTTTAAAGAATATCAAAGATCATTTAAGAATGGTGAATATAACTTCCACGAAACAGTGACTACTACTTCGGGCCAGATTATCAGGAGCTATTTTAGCGGGGGGGTAGATTTTGGAGTCAGCCATGGACAGCCGGATAATCCTATGGCAAATGCTGTTCAGAGAGGGTTGAGATACCCGGCAGTTTATCCCGTCGATGTGCTTGCGGCTTTGCCATACGCGCTGGCTGTTGAAGTTGTTCCCGGCGGGAGCGGGGATGAGCTCAGCGTGGAAAAAAGCTCGATAACCATACGTAAGAGCTTGTTTGATGCTGATAATCCGGAAGCTGGAGGAACGATGGGGCGCTGGGAATATCCCCGGGCGGACCTTTATGATGATGGAAAATTAATTCTTTTTAGTGCGGTAAGGATTCCCGGAAAAGACGGTGTGGTCGAGGAAGAATTCCTGTCCCAGGGGGAGAATTCTCCCAGGGATATAACCCTGCAAACCAGGGAGCTCAGCAAAGAAGAAAAAAGGCGCCTGGCCCCACTGCTCCTGGGATTAGGGATCAGCGCTAACACTGTCCGTTTGATCGTGAGGGAAGAATCATCTATTAAGAATAGGATTTACGGGGCGGCGGTGAACGGCCGGTTATTTTTACGGGAAGATATTATTGCAAAAGGTACTTCTGATCAAATAAAAGAAGCGCTTGATCATGAGGCGCGTGAACTCTCCAGAACCCATCATGATCTTATCAGGCATGAGCAGTTCCGGGGCGGGTTGCGGCAATTAATAACGCGGTTGTCGGATGAAGATAAGATTGACGGCTTAGTTTATTCCGCTGACAAAAGGCGGGTTTGGAAAGCAATAGATACTGAAGTGCCGGTAATTGATTCAAGCAGCCAGTGGGAGATCCGCCTGTATTTCCTTGGGCAGGGTTTACATTTGTTCATGAGTATGGTCGCCAGCGGAGATTATTCCGTATACATTTCTAACATGGGAAATAATTATCAGTATCCGGGGTATTACTATAAAGGTAAAAATCCGGGAGAGGAAATCGTTTTGAATGATGATTACGACAGAAAACTGCTTGATTCAAAAGTAAGAGCTTTGCTGAATCGCCACAGAAACGACGAAGGCATTAATGATTTCTTAAAAAAGGTGGAATTAAATGAGGCCGAGAAAGAGAGAATGGCTGCTTTAAAGAAAAAATACTCTACGGAAGTTGTCGTTAACGAAGAAGATAGGGCGAGCCTCTTGGACGAATTGGCCTCCTTATTAGATATTGATATGGAAAAATGGACTCCGGAAGAAGCCGATACGATCCAGCAACATGCGGCGAAGTTAGGGTATGACCCTCTTTATACGGCAGAAAAAATACATCCTGATAGATGGCCAAAGCATCCCCGTGACTGGAATATCAAGACTATTAAGCAGGGGGATATTATTTACATCCAATATGGGATCATGAGCAGGGATAATACTCGGGAAGTCACAAGCCGGGTCTCTGGTTTTGTCAAAGAGTTTCCGGAATTCGGAAACCCGATGGTTATTATGTCCGATGGGACTAAAGTAAATCTCAATGAGGTGGCAGAAATAATTGTCAATGACGGCCGGGGGGGGCATTATTCAGGCAATAACGGCATGGACGCGTATTATTTCCTCATTGGAGGACATTTATCAAAAGAGCTATTGCAGGGTGAATTGCCTGGAGTGCCATCAATTGTAAAAAATGACTTACTCAAAGAAATGGCCGCTTGGCCGGAAATAAGCAGGCATACGTATGTTACGTTTGTGACCAGGAGTGAAGTTACCATAGATGATGCATGGGTAAGAATGACAGGAGAAAAGGCCGTTGTATTGGAAGCGCCTGGTGTGCAGAATAACGGTGTTTTTATATATAAAAACGCCAGCGGCAGGTTTGCCGAACTTGATATGGCGGATATCAGGCGTATTATACATCTTGGTGTTGATAGCGAAGTCGCGCAACTGGTCACCCATCAATTCAAAAGAGGGGACAGGGTGGTTGTTAAAGGTGAAGATAAATATTATTACGGGGTTGTGCAGGATTTCTATTCAAAGGCGTTTATCGGCAGGAGAATGATCGTTAAGCTGGATAAACCTGATAATCCAGAGAAGCCGTATGTCCATGTTAAATTCGTCAATGAGCTTGAAACAGCGGTTATAGATGCTAAAAACGAGTTTTCAAGGATGCAGGTGGCTGTTGCGTCCGGGGAAATGTTTGGGACCATAAATGACAGGTTAGCCGCAATAGACAGGCGTTTTTTAGCGCGTATGGGACAGTCAGCGGCGGCGATAAATTTTTGGGATGATTTCTCGATTACATACGATGCTTTATTCGGGCCTCAGGGGCTGTTTGAGAAAGAAGGTTTTAATAACCAGGCCCTGGATTCGTTCCTGCGGTCGCGTTTTGATGCGACTTTAGGGGAAATGATCGGAGGGATAACCGGGCAGGTCCGGCTGGAAGCGGATAATCCGCTTGTTTTGATCGGAACGCTGTTGAATGAATCAGAAAAAGAAACCATAACCCGGTCTTACCGTGACGTTGTCCTGGGATTAGGGCTATTTTCCGGAGAGCTGCCGGCCAGTACGGGAACTATTCCCTGGATTGTAAAGGAGAAAGACCTCTTCATGGTGCGCTCAGGCAACATCCCTAATTCTGATTTCACAACCACAGCTTTACTGTATTATTTCGATAATGATTTATACCGGGCTTTTGAAGATAAGATAATATTGGCTGCACAAATAGCGCGGGCGAGGGAAAAACACGCTTTAGAACGCGAGCTTTTCCGTATCTATGAGAACAGGGAAGAAGTTGAAGACATGAGTATTGCAGAAAGAGAAGCCGCGGCAGTTGAATATACGCGGCAATTGCCGGATCCGGATGATAAAAGCGCTGTAAGATTTGTATTAGGTTTAAGTTATCGAGGAGCTGCCGCTTCGCCTATCGGAATGGAATTAACGCTGCAGCTGCGGCAGGAGCTTTCCTCAAAACAAAAAATACAGTTGAAACAACTCTTAAAGTTCGATCCGGAGTTAACAGAGCCGGTCCCGCCTCTTGCGGCAGTAGGAGAAGAAGGATTGTTAGTAGCGGACAGGATCTTAAAAAAGCATAATGCGGTTGGAATAGTAGTCGGAAGTGTTTCCAAGGATTTGCATAACCGTTTAAAGAAAGATGCGGACCTGAAAGAACATAAGGACATAGATGTCGTGGTTTTGACAAAAGGAGTGAGTTTATCCGCGCCTTTTGAAGGAGGTATCGATTGGTGGCTGCCTGAGGATGTTACGGTGAATACAAAAACGTATAAGGGAAGTTCGGAAAATGAACAAAGAACGATCTATGTCAACGGTAACGGGGTGTTTTTACGGTGCGCTTCGATCAAAGATTACGGTAATTTAAAGCCCGGGCTTCATCTGCCGTCGAGGGACTTTCTTATAGATCTGACCTTCGACACCTCGCTGTCTTTTGTAGACGAATCCGTTGAAATAGATGTTGATGTGGAAACCGCGTTCCGGGAAAGATTGGAGAGGGGTATAGGCAGAAGTATGTCCGCGGTATGGAAAAAGAATTTTGACGGTAAGCTTGCGGAAGATTTAGATGTGCCGGATATCCTGGAGAGTGAAATTATAAGCGCTATCATGAGTCAGACTCCCTATGTAGATATCGGGGACCGCTACAGGCAAGCGCAACTTCTCGCGAAAGAGGCAGGCGCCGGCGCGAGACAGGCGGGTTCGCCTGTTACCGGGGCCGGCCCAAATGAAGGGCCGCAGATAAACACAGCGCCTTCCCGGGAAGCTGCTTCTTCACCGTTGAAAGGTGATTGGACGCGGGCAATAATGTTGAAATTGTATCGCAACGCCGGGTATGTATGGGACGAATTAATAAAGTCAAGAAGCGAGAGAATGGGATCCATTGAAGAACAAATAGTTCAGGAGATAAAGGGAATGCGGGATAAGGGTATAGAGTCCAGCCGGTACTTCGATGATTTTGGAGTGGCCAATACTGATCTGGCGGCCCAGAAAGTATTGTTCGTCTATCAACGCGCAATAAATAAGTTTATAGAGGAGGCTGAGAATATCGGGTTGAAAATAACAGGATTGGCCGGCGGTATGACGGGCCGTAATCCCCGTTTAGGCATTTATCCCAAAAAGCTTTCATATAGCGATGCGCTTAAAATATATGGGCGCACTCAACGCAAATATCCTTCTGATATAGACATGTGCGTTGAAATTTATAAGACACAAGAGCAACGTGACCGGATGCAGCAAGTCGAGCGGGAGATCTATGACGAGTTTGGGGTTTGTATCGGAGCGATTGATGATTTTGACGCAGTAGAACTTGATATGTGGCCGATAAAAATCCCTCCTAAAGAAATAAGAGGGAGGGGTTTGCTCAGGTTGAAAGGAATACACAGATTAGAAAACTATGAGCAAATCCTGCGGTTTGACCTGTCCGCCGCCTCATCTATGATAAGCAATGACGGGCCGCCAAATAATAAAACATTACTGAGCAGGAGAGGTTTTATTATAGGAGGAGCGGCTTTATCATTGTTATTCTTTGTCGATCCACCCGGGTTTGGGGAAGTTGCTGCCGGTCTTGTACCTCGCAATGACGCCAAAACTGATACTGACATAGATATACGATATTTATCCGGGCTTATCCAAAAAGCCGGCTGGAAAGTAACAGTGCTTTCAAAGCGAAGATGGGAAAATAATCTTAATCTTAAAGGCTACCCGTATCTTGAAGGAGCGGGGATAGCGTTTCCGGCAGGGAGAGTGATTTATTATGGCGGAGCTATCCCTTCCGCGGGACATTTAGCGCACGAGACGATCCATGTTCTGCAGTCAGGCATACATGATGAGGAAATATTAAATACTTACGTAGAGATAGAGCGTCTTCTATCCGGCACCGCCGCTTTTAAGAGCCTGCGTAAACTTCACGATATTTATATTGAGAT
The DNA here is from genome assembly GCA_041650835.1 of Candidatus Omnitrophota bacterium. Lineage (GTDB taxonomy): Bacteria > Omnitrophota > Gorgyraeia > Gygaellales > Profunditerraquicolaceae > JBAZTA01. The sequence continues at coordinate 349,323 of JBAZKL010000001.1, read as the reverse complement.
CTATAATCCTCATATGACCAATGCGATAAAGAATTCAACTGAATTAAGCGATGCTGAAAAAGAAGCAGCTCTTAAGATAGTCGCGGCCAATGAAACCTTCTCGTTAATTTTCGGGCTGCTGGTGGCAAAGAACGCTCAGTCTAAGAAAATGCCTTTCTGCATGCTTAACGGAGATATGGTCATGGATATTATTGACGGTATCCGGAAGCTCCCTGCAGCCAGGAAAACCATGGATGAATATTACATCAAGTTAGGCGTCGAAAAGAACAGGGTCGCGCGGCTCTTTTTCGGTGAAGGAGATGGTGTTATTTTAGCAGAGATAGAAGTGAGCCAAAAATCCGGCTCTCCGGTAGAAAGCGGCATGGGCGGGATCGATGGTTCGGCAGGCTCACCATCAATTCTCCGTAAGGATGATATGGGGGGGATTGATTTTCGTTTTCTTCCTATGGTTACTCAGGCAATAACAAATTTTACCGCGAATATGTCCGGTTTGAGCCGGGGCAGGTTGTTAAAGGTCGATCTCACCGGGGAATGGCAGGAAATAGAACGGGTGAGCAGTTCGGGGATAGATGTTTGTCCGCAAAGGTTACAGGAGTTTACGTACGCCGCATATGTCCAAAATGCGTCAGCTCGCTATAAAGATAAGATCATTTTATGTATAGCGCGCATCTTAAGGCAAGAAGAAGACAGTTGTTGCGAAACCGATCCTGTCTTAGGCGATATCCTGGTGGTGCTTGAGTCGATTCAAGAGCCGCAGGAATTAAGCGGGATATTTTTGGGGACGTATCCTAAACTTTAGGATTTTGATAAAGGGGGGCGCTTTTGTTTTTTAAACAGGAGCGCCGCTTTTTTTCTTTTTAATGAGAGAAATGCTTAAGATTTCTATTGTAAAATATTTTCCGGATGATAAAATCATTAGAGAAGGTAAAATAGAAAAACATGATAGTATAGCTATGCCGGGGATAGAGGCAGAACAGCTAAACCAATAGAAACGTCCGCGTCATGGAAAATAATAAGTTATTCAAGTACGGGGTATTCAGTAAAAACCGGGTTGAGGCGTTCAGTGACGGGATCTTCGCGATAGTCGTGACGCTTTTGATCCTGGAAATAAAAGTCCCTCATATAGAGCATGTTGATTCCCCCGGGGAATTATGGAATGCCGGGATCCTGCTTGCCCCGAAGATCGTCAGTTGGGTGGTCAGTTTTCTGACTATTTGCATTGTCTGGGTCAATCATCACCGGATCTTCGAGATGTTTAAGGGGATCAATATTGTCCTGTTCTGGCTTAATGTCCAGGTGCTCTTGTTTGTCTGTTTTGTGCCGTTCCCTACGGCTTTGGCAGGAGATTATCCCCGTAATCCGCTTGCGGTTGCCAGCTACGGGCTGGTGATGGCCTGCGCGGGAGCCGCGTTTGTATTGATCAGATTCTACGGGTTCAAGCACCAGGAGCTCTTGAAAGAAACGGTGACGCTGCCGGCATATAAAAGAAGCATGTACCTTGCTTTTATTTTCGGCCCTGTTTTATATATGGCTGCGGCGGGGATGGCGTTCGTGGATACGTATGTGTCTTTTGCCATGTATTTTCTGATCGCGGGCTATTTTGTGTTCTCATTTATTTTCTAAAAAGTTGAACGTACATATCAGGGTTTCCCTCCGTGAATTATTCCGCGAAAGAAATTACAAATTCTATTTTGTTTTTCAAAGATCCTTGTTCGATCAAAGGGGTATTTTAAGAGAAACACCCCGATCCTCCCGATTTTAAGAAAGGCGATCCGGATGAATAAAAAAGCTAAAGAACCATTAATGGGGGTGTTGTTATCTGTAGTGTCACCCGGCCTGGGGCAGGTGTATGCCGGCAGGCAGGCGCGCGGGGTGAGCGCTTTCGTGTTGACTATTGCGCCGGCCGCGGGTTTGTTGTTTTATTTCCTGCAGCCGGCAATAAAGATCAGCCGGCATTGGTATATCCCTTTCTTTTTCCCGCTCATTCTTTATTTTATCGCCGCAGTGGATGCTTATATCCAGGTAAGAAAATATAATCTCGCGCGTAAGCTTTCCGCGGATACTCATCCGTTGAGAATGATCATATATATAATTGGTATTCTTTCTTGCCTGGCGATAGTAAACCCGGTTTATTTAGGAAAAGTGTTCATAGAAAATAATCTTATTCGTTCTTTTTCCGCGCCTCCTGATTCAATGGCTCCGGCAATTTACGCGAGCGAGCGTGTTTTTGTGGATCTGAGGGGGTATAAGAAATCCGGTCCGACGAGAGGGGATGTTTTTATATATAGGTCTCCCGAGAACCCGGGTGAGGTCTTTATGCACAGGATCATAGGCTTACCTGGTGAATCAGTCGAGTTAAAAGAGCATGCTGTTCTCATTAACGGCGCGAAGCTCAGGGAATCCTGGAATAAGCGGATCCGATATTATAACCGGGGTAAGTTCGGGAAAAAAGGTTTACCGGTAACTGTGCCGCAGGATTCTTATTATGTCCTTGGAGATTACAGCGCCGGCAGTAATGACAGCAGGTTCCGGGGTTTTGTCCCGAAAGGCGACTTGATCGGCAGAGTGATCAAGATATATTATCCCTTCAATCGTTCCGGCCCTGTGAGCGGGGATGATCCTGTAAATTCGAGATAGCCGCAATGATCAGGATGTGCGCGCTGCGCGCTGATCTTAGTAGTTTTCCGCGTTGTCCTGGGGATGGAAATCAAGTTTTCTTTTGGTTTCGTTCAGGTCGAATACATTAGCGGTGTTATCGCTGGTTACAAAAGCAGCCTGAAAGGTCGTTTCTAACCGGAGGGCTTTATCAAAGGCCTGCACGAGGTCTCTTTTACTGCAGAAAACCGCGCGCATATACTCACTGTCATATAGCGTGGGGTCATCTTGCGGGATGGTCCAGCCGATACGTAAAGCCACAAACTGTATGCCTAAATATGACAAATGCCTGCCAAGGTTTTCCCCGAATACCTTTGATTCCCCGTAGAGAGAAAGCGGGCTTGGCGGCATATCAAGTGTAATGCGGCTTTTGGAGCTGCCTTGGATGACCTTTGAAATAGCAGCTTCGTGATAAAAATTTGAGCTGGCGTAAACGATCTTTTTTACCTTCGCGCGCCTTGCTTCTTCAAAAACATAACTTGTAGCGGCAAAATTATTCCGGTAGGTAGCCTGGCGCGGCGCGTCAGGGTGGGGGTTTCCTGCTAAATGTATCAGCGCGTCTAAACCGTCAAAAATACCGTCGAGCTCTTCTTTTCGCGCGAAGTCAACTTTGGTGAACCGGCAGCCGGATAGAGGGCTTGCCTCTTTGAGGTCATACAAAGAAAGGCCGTATGTATCGCAAAGGCCTTTTTGCAGTGTTGAACCGATGTTCCCTGATGCTCCGGTGATCCCGACTTTTTTAAGTGAAGCGTCCATAGTGATATTCTATAAGAAAATAAAAAACGGTCAAGCATAATTACTTTACAAAAGCCTGTTTTCTTATTATGATGGGTATACTTAACAATCCTCTGCAAGAGCAGCCTTATCCTGTGAGATAAAATATGCCGGCATACGCGGTTATCGATATTAACGTTAAAGACCCTGTCCGTTACGAAGAATATAAAAAGAAAGGCGCGTTAACCTTAGAGCAGTATGGAGGAAAACCGCTTATTCGCGGCGGCGCGGTCGAAGTGATGGAAGGTAACTGGCAGCCGCGGCGCGTGGTGATCATTGAATTTAAAGATATGGAGGCGCTCAAGCGCTGGTGGTTTTCGCCGGAGTATTGCGAAGCTAAAAAGCTGCGCCACGGCGCGGCTGAGGCGAATGTGGTCTTTGTTGAAGGTTTAAAATAAGATAAATTATGATACGTACCCGGTCGAGGAGTTTGGCAGGCCTTTTAATTGTTCTTATGATTTTCTTATTTTCCGGCACTACCTCTGCCGAAGAATCCTCCCTTAAAAAAATATCCTTTATCCCTCTCTGGAAGGCGCAGGCCCAGTTTGCCGGTTATTATGTCGCTTATGATAAAGGGATCTTCAGAAAATACGGTTTAGACGTCACCATTTTAGAGGGCGGCCCGGATCACCCGCCGATCGAGCAATTAAAGGACAAAAAAGCCGATTTTGGGATCAGTTGGCTTTCCTCGGCGATCCAATGGCGCTCTCGAGGGGTAAAGCTGGTAAACATCGGGCAGGTGTCCCAGCGTTCGGCGCTCTTATTGGTAGCAAAAAAATCCAGCGGTATCCTGAAGCCCGGGGATATGCAGGGCAAAAAGGTAAGCCTTTGGGAGGGTGACCTGCAATTGCAGCCTAAGGCATTTTTCCGCAAGTACAAGCTTAACCCGGAAATTATCCCGCAGTCTTATACCGTTAACCTTTTTTTAATGGGAGGCGTGGATGTGGTTTCCGCGATGTGGTATAACGAATACAAGACTATTCTTAATTCCGGGCTCGATCCGGATGAGTTAACCGCGTTTTTCTTAAGTGACCATGGCCTTAATTTTCCGGAAGACGGCATCTACGCGCTTGAGGAGACAGTTGAAAAAGACCCTCTTGCGGCAGCGGCTTTTGTAAAGGCCTGCCTTGAAGGCTGGGCCTATGCTTTTGAGCATCCCGATGAAGCATTGGATATTGTTTTAAAATACATGCGGCAGGCGCATGTCCCGGCAAACCGCCTCCATCAGCAGTGGATGCTTTCCAGGATGAAAGACCTCATCTGCCCTCCTGATACCGGCGGCAGGCCGGGCGAACTCAATAAAGACGATTACGAACGTGTCGTGAAAGAGCTCATAAATAACGATTTAATCGAAGCAGCTCCTGGTTTTAAGGAATTCTATCAAACATTTTACAAACAATGATGAGGAATAAAAGCCTTGCCTTTAAGTTCATCCTTTTTTTCTCGGGGAGCAGCGCGCTTATCTTTTTTCTGATCATCGGTTTAAATTACCGGTTCTCCAAGAATATTATCATGGGTAATATTAGAGAGAACGCTGAGAATGTTACGCTGCGCGCCGTCAATAAAATTGAGACCATTTTAGCTTCGGTCAAGAAAATCCCGGAAAATATGGCTTTTTCTCTTGAAGAAGGTAATTTGAGCAAAGAAGAGGTTGTCGGCCTTCTGAAAATGGTAGTAAACAATAATGAAGAGATATATGGAGCCGGAATAGCGTTTGAGCCGTATGCCTTTGACGCTCAATCGCTCTATTTCGCTCCCTATTATGCCAAAGAAAAAGAAGGCCTGACCTTGGTTTATATGGGGGATGAATCTTACCGCTATTTTTATCTGGATTGGTATCAGATCCCCCGTGAACTCAAGCGCCCGGTATGGACAGAGCCGTATTATGACGATATCCTGATGGCGACATATTCCGTCCCTTTTTACGAAAAGACCCCGGGAGGGAAAAAACTCAAAGGGATCGTCTGCGCTGATATCTCGCTGGAAAAACTCACCGATATTGTTTCTTCTGTTAAGGTGTTGAAAACCGGCGATGCTTACCTTATCTCCAGGAACGGGACGATCATTACGCATTCCGTGAAACAATTGATCATGAATGAAACAATTTTCAGCGTAGCAGAATCCCGCAACGACGCGGGATTACGCCGGATCGCCAGAAAAATGGTGCGTGGAGAATCCGGGTTTGCGCCGGTTATTTCTATTGCCAGAAGTAAAAAATGCTGGATGTATTATGCGCCTGTCCTTTCTACCGGTTGGACCCTGGCGGTCATGTTCCCTGAAGATGAGTTGTTGGAAGATGTCCGCAGGAACAGCCTGGAGTCCGGCCTCCTGGGCGGGGCCGGGATAGTATTGCTGGTGATAGTAATTATCATCCTGTCGCGTTCCATTACCAAACCCCTGCGCAAGATCTCGCTTGCCGCGGAGGCCATCGGCAAAGGCGATCTTGACGTGCCATTACCCAAGGTTCTCTCAGGGGATGAGGTAGGAAAGCTGACTGAAGCATTCGCCACTATGAAGCTGTCACTCAAAGATTACATCAAGAAGTTGACCGAGACTACCGCGGTAAAAGAACGCATTGAAAGCGAGTTGAAGATCGCCCGCGAAATCCAGACCGGCATATTGCCCCGGATCTTTCCTCCGTTCCCGGACAAGAAAGAATTCGATATTTATGCCATGATGGAGGCGGCAAAGGAAGTGGGCGGTGATTTTTATGATTTTTGCCTGATCGATGACAGGAAATTGTTCTTCGCGATGGGGGATGTTTCCGGCAAAGGAGTGCCGGCGGCATTGTTCATGATGATTACCAAGACCCTCTTGAAGAATGAGGCATTACAGGGTATCTCCGCCTCCGAAATACTCTCTAAGGTAAATAATATCCTGGCGCTCGATAATAATACCAGTATGTTTACTACTGTCTTTTGCGGGGTGCTGGATACGCAAACAGGGGAAGTTGAGTTTTCCAATGCCGGGCATAATCCGCCTTTGATCTGTTCAGGAGGCGGGGATTTCGAATTTCTAAAGGTTGAAACCGGTTTTGTTCTGGGGCCTATGCAGAACTTTAAGTTTAAAGCCGGTAAGATCAAGCTCGATCACGGGGATTGCCTGTTCCTCTATACTGACGGGGTAACTGAGGCTATGAACCCTCAAAAAGAGTTTTTCTCCGAAAAAAGGCTGCAAAAGGCGCTTTCAGGGTTAAAGGGTAAGAGTATTGCCGAGATAGTCTTTGCCCTGCGTAATGAAATACGCGATTTTGTAAAGGAAGAACCTCAGTCCGATGATATTACCATGCTTGTTTTTCGTTTTAATTAAAAGGGAGGCAGCCGTATGAAAAGAGCGATCATGGGGGTATGCGTTATTTGTGTGTTATTAGGGAGCGCCGGCGTAATGTATGCCGCAGAAATACATGAAGCAGCCAAAAGCGGCGATATAGTAAAATTGAAAGCTCTCCTGGATAAGGACTCCGGCCTGCTATACTCAAAAGATGAATTAGGTAAGACTCCTTTACATTGGGCGGTCGGCCGGGGGCAGCTGGAAGTTATAAAGGTGCTCTTGGATACCTATAAGGCGGATGTAAACGTAAGGAATGATAATCAGGGCACGCCGTTACATGTGGCGGCGTCTCAGGCTCAGCCTGAGGCGGCAAAGATCTTACTCGCTCACCATGCCCTGGTTGACGCGCGGACGAAAAATAATTCGACTCCTTTACATTTTGCGGCGTTCAAAGGTAAGAAGGCAGGGCATATTGAAACCGCGAAAATCCTTGTTAATAACGGAGCGGATATAAACGCAAAGAACGATAGTGGAGCGACACCGTTATCTATGGCAGTGTTTAGGAGCAACAGCGAGATAATTGACTTGCTTCGCGCTGCCGGCGCTCAAGCAGGCCCTTCCGTCAAGGCGGGTAAGAATGACCGCGGCAGTGTTTGGGAAGATGAGTAAATATAAATTGTTTTGTTATAAGTAACTGCATGTGGTACAATGATTTTATTCTCAGAAATGAAGATCGCGCGTTACATTTGATTCAAGGTAAAGGATAATTATTTTATCTATTTATAGGTAAAGGGGGTCAAATGGATAGATTAAAAAGAATTCTTATCGGTATATGTATTGTTTTTCTTTTTCCTGCTTTAACCCTGGCTCAGGAAGTGGAGAAATTCCAGCAGGAACAGCGCCAGCTTGAAGAAGAAAAACTCCTGCGGGAGAGGATCGAAGAAAAGAAAGAAGAGCCGGTGATAGAAGAGCCGCCGCCGGAGATCAGGGCCCCTCTTGCTGCCGGAGAGAAGGTTTTGATCAAGAAGATCAACGTAACAGGGGTCACGCTTATTCCTGAACAGGAGATCCAGGGCATAATCTCGCCTTTTGAGAATAAAGAAATAGGGCTCGAGGAGATGCAAAAAGTGGTCGACCTTATTACTGACGCCTATCGTAAAAGAGGGTATGTGACTTCCCGCGCCTATCTGCCTCCGCAAAAGATACAAAATGAGGTCATGGAGATCATGGCAGTTGAAGGAGTGATCGGTGACGTGGAAATAAAGGGGAACCGTTTTTTCCGCACTTCCGTACTCAGGAAGGCGATCCGTCTTCAAAAAGGAGAGCATTTTGATTATAAAGAACTCAGAAGAAACCTTTCCAAACTTAATGAGCATCCTGACAGGAATGTCAAGGCTGTGCTCGCGCCCGGCAAGGAAGCGGGTGCCACTGATATTGTCCTTGAAGTTACCGATAACCTGCCGTTACATCTGCGGTTAGATTATGACAATTACGCTTCCCGCTATGTGGATAAGAACCGTTATACGGGAGTGCTCAGCCATAACAATATTTTCGGATTCGATGATATTGTTTCCCTGCAGTATCAGACCTCTGACGGCCAGGATTACACGTTGATCGCTTTGCGCTATCTTTTGCCTGTTTCCTCCAGGACTAAACTGGGATTTTCCATCTCAAAATCAGCGCTGGAATTGGGCAGGGAATTCAAAAGCCTGGAGGCCAGAGGCAAGAGCCGTAATTACAGCATTTTCGCGATCCATGATTTGATCAAAAAGGATGATTACGCCGTTACCTTGAACGCCGGGTTTGATTATCTGGATTCTTTTAATTTCCAACTCGGCGATGAACAGAGCCGTGACCGTCTGCGTGTGGTTAAACTGGGAGCTGACCTTGATGCTTCTGATTCTTGGGCAAGGGGAGGAAGGACCATTATTTCTCCGGAAATAGGCCTTGGTTTAGCTGATTTTATGGGTGGATTGGAAGAAAAAGACAGCCGCGCCTCAAGGGTCGGCTCCGGCGGAAAATTTATCAAGTATAGCTTAAATCTTATCCGTCTTCAGAATATGCCGTTATCCTCGATGCTTTTGTGGAAGAGCCAGGCTCAAACATCTCCCTACACCCTGACGGCATCCCAACAGTTTCAGTTGGGCGGTATATCTAATGTAAGGGGGTATCCTTCCGGAGAATATGTGGGAGACCGGGGGATATCGTCATCTTGGGAATGGCTGATCCCGCCATACTTTTTACCCAAGGATATTTTGGTGCCTTTCTCAAAGGCAAAATTCTACGATGCTTTAAAGTTAGTGGCATTTTATGACTGGGGTTATGTTAATCTGCGCCAGCCTCAGCCAGGGGAAAGAAAAAACAGCACTTTGCGCAGCCTTGGGTGGGGGATCCGTTTTAATCTTCCGGAAAACTTCTCCATAAGGGCTGATTTTGCCTGGTCTGTTAAAAAGACACCTTCTGACGGCGACCGCTTTCATCCCTGGGTCCAGGTTTCCAAAGAATTTTAAAAAAAAACTTGAAAACGCTTTCAAAATAATGTATACTGCCTTTATTAGAGTCTAAATCCTGTAAGTGTTGTGTTTGTCGATGGTTTCATTCCAGCAATAAGCCGCAGAAAAATTTATGAAGATTACCGCGATTAAATATTGGGTAATGAGCGCTATTTGTATGGTTTTATTTCTGCCGGTTATGCTCTTTGCCCTTCCTGAAGGTGAAAGTGTAGTCAGCGGAGAGGCAAGCTTTGACCGTTCTGCATCCAATACTCTGAATATCAATACCCCTTCCGATAAACTCATTGTCAATTATAATAGTTTTAATATAGCCGCGCAGGAAGCCGTGCGTTTCCTGCAGCCTTCTGCAAGCTCTGTGGCGTTGAACCGCGTGGTTGGCATAGACCCTTCCAGTATCATGGGGACATTGTCCGCGAACGGGCAGATCTTTTTAGTTAACCCTAATGGTGTATTGTTTGGCCCCGGTTCTCATGTTGATGTCGCGGGCCTTGTCGCTTCAACGCTTAATATTGCCAATGAAGACTTTCTTAATGGGAATTATGTGTTTTCTCAAGAAGGTAAAGGCAGCTTTATCATTAACCAGGGTAGCCTTAACGCGCAGTCCGGTGGTTACGTTTGCCTGCTTTCGCAGGCAGTTGATAACCGGATGATGATCCAGGCTGATCTGGGCACGGTGGTCCTCGCTTCTGGAGAAAAGATGACCCTGGCACTGGAAGATAAGAACGCGATTTCAGTGGTGATCGATGAAGGGGTGCAAGAAGAGATCTTTGGCCCGGATGGCCAGAAGATCTCTTGTGCTGTAAAGAATAGCGGGTCAATCCTGGCAGAAGGTGGTAAAGTTATCCTGACTGCTAAAATATTAAATCGTGTTTTTGACTATGCGATCAACAATACCGGACTGGTAAAAGTCACTTCTTTAGTCAAACATGATGGGATAATCGAATTGTTAGCTGAAGGTGCTCAGGTAGCTAATAGCGGCACCCTGGAAGCGGACAAAGTTTCTATTACCTCTGATGCAGCTTTTACCAATTCCGGAGAAATAAAGGCGCAGGAGATATATATAAAGGTAAAGGAAGACAGCATAACCAATACTAAAGAGGGTAAGATCATCGCTTACGCGCCCGCAATAACCCCTGCTGGCGGTAAGATCGTTTTGGAAGCTGAAAGTATTTTGCAGCAGGGGTTGATCTCTGCCAATGCTGATGAAGAGGGTACTGCCGGTGAGATCAGCATTATCAGCGAAAACAACACCGTCTTGGATGAAAATAGCTCAACAGAAGCAAGGGCAATGGGCCTTGTGGGAAATGGCGGAAGGATCTCCATTGATGCCAGGCAGGGCAGCGTTTTTGTGAACAAAACCGCGAAAATAGATTTCTCAGCCGGAGCCTTGAGCGGTAACGGCGGAACAGTATATATTGACGCATTCCAACAATTGGGTTTCTTTGGTATTCTCAATGGCAGGGCTCCTCCGGGATTTACCCTTGGAAAAGCCATCCTTGACCCCGAATACGCTACGATCGGGGACCCCGCAGGTTCAACTTTCATTGAAGCAGACGCTACTATTGACGCTTGGCGCGATATTACTATTATCGGTAATATCACTCTTGGTTACAATGCCACCCTTAATCTCTTTGCTGATCAACAAGCTTATACTGAAGACAACGAATATTTCTGGTATGAATGGGATTCAACATATGATCCCGGCATTGGTTCAATAATCAATACCGGTGATTATACCATTTCCGGTGATGATTGGGGCGGTACCTTGAACTTAAGAGCGGGTTCTGGTATCGGCTCACTTGACCATCCTGTCCTGACCAACGTAGGATCTCTTTCCGCAGTCATAAATCCTGAATCTACATATGGCGATATCTTTATCGAACAAGGGGCGCCTGATCTTTACGTTTCAGATATCCGTTCTCCCGGCCTGGTAGTTTTGATGGCTTCGGGTTCGATCTTAAACGGCGCAGAAGGCACTGCTATTGAGGCTGATGAGCTTTACCTTGAGGCTATCGGTGGGATCGGAGATCCCGATTATGAGTTAGAGATCTCTGTGAATAACCTGGTGGCTTTTAATGAAGAAAATGGCGGGATATACCTTCGTAATGACAAGGATCTGGTTGTTTTGACCGCGGAAAATACCGCGGCAGAAGCGTCGATCAATATTTCCGCTGAAGGCGACCTGCGAGTCCGCTACGGGATATGGGCAGAAGGGGATATCGAACTTAATGCCCAGGGTAATCTATATATTAATACTATAGCAAATATAACTGCTCCGGATTGGGCAGGAATTTATCTGACCTCTGAAACCGGCGCGATCGCCCGCAGGAACATGGAAGTTCTTGATTACGGCCTGCAGGCTTACTGGAATTTTGACGAGGGTTACGGTAACTATGTTTATGATCAAGTTACCGGCATGTATTCTTATGTTAACGGCAACCCCGGCTGGGGAACAGGGGTTGACGGTTCTTCTTGTTTGTATTTTGACGGAGTTGACGATTATATCAATACAGGCCGCAACTTCAATTTCGGCAGTGCTCCCTTTACCTTAATAGTATGGTATCAGGGGACACAGAATGAGCAGTATGTTGGTTTGGCCGGGGCTACTCCCGGAAGGGGCTTAGGCTATGCCCTGGAAAATCATAATGGTTATTTACGTTACTGGTTGAATGAGCAGACCTTTGACAGTACCGTAGCTATCAATAACGAAAGCTGGTATCAGTTATCTATGGTCCGTGACGGTAATGAGGGCGGACTTTATGTCTTTGACGGCGATGAAACCAGGTATTTTAGCGAGTTTACTGTCGCAGAAGGTTCTGCGGATACCTCAAGTTCTTTCTGCATCGGCTCATGGGGTTACTTGCCTCTCACGGTAGAAGGATATATGGATGATGTCAGGGCCTATAACCAGGCTCTTTCCGGTCTTGAGATCTTTGCCCAGACACAGATGCCCGCGGGTAGAGGAGAGATTTCGGCGGGAACCGTAGAACTTTCTGCCGTCAACGGTATTGATGTGGCTATGAACGGCGTACAGACCGTTACTGCGTCAAATAGCGGTAGCGGCGATATCAATATCATTAATAGGGGGGACCTGCAGGTAGGTTACGCCGATTCTTATGAAGACGGGATTTACAATCATGGCGGAGATATTTATTTGCAGGCAATGTCCAGCCTTAATATCCTGGGCGATATTTATGCGGATGCCCCCGGCGGATCGATCTCTTTGTACGCGGATGATAACATTGAATTAGCTGACCAGGTCAGCATATCCTCGAATGTAGGTTCAGATTATTATAACCCGGTAGCTAACGCGGTTTCCGGTGATGTTATTTTATCCGCCGGCGGCGATATTATTTTTGGCCGCGGCGCCGGCGTTTATTCTTACGCCAACGGTTCCGGTTCTGAGAATTGTTCGGCAACTTCAGGCGTTGTCAGCCTGACTGCCGGAAACAATATTACCATGGACTGGGGCCATGTCTATTCGCAAGCCTCTGCCAGCGGCAGCCTAACTTCAACCGCTTACAGCGGTGATGTTCTGCTTGAAGCGGGCAATAACCTTACTGATACCGGATTTCTTGAGCTGATCTATTCTTCCGCCAACGCGAACTCTTATTTGGGCACGAGCGCTTACGCGCAAAGCGGCCTGGTTAGTTTGAACGCGGGCAATACTTTGACGATCGACGGCAGGGATCCGTACTATAATTACGGCGCGGATGTCTATTCTTGGGCACAAGCGACTGCTGGTTACAGCGCAGAAGCGTATTCCTCCGCAGTCATTCTTGCTGCGGCCTATGGAGATATCCTGCTTACCCAGACCGAGGTTCGTTCTGATGCCGATGCGCAGACTAGTCTTGAAGAGCAGGCCGGTTCAAGCATGACGGCTATAGCCGGGCAGTCCTATTACGATTACAATAACTATGAATGGGGTTATCAGGCGGTATTGATCGACGCGGGCAACCGGGTCGTGATGGCTGATAATTCTCAGGTTTACGGATCTGCTGTTGCTCAAGGGAGCGCGGAGGAGGCTTATGCCCGCGCAGGCGACGTGACCTTGGATGCCTGGTATGATATTACGCTCGCCAGCCATGTGTATAGCGATGCATTGACCTCTGCGGTGGATCTCGCTGAATCGGTCTCCGGCAAGGTCAATCTTGTCTCTTATTATGGGACCATTACTATCCCGGTTACATCGCTTGTCTGGTCTAATGTTTCCGCGGTTGTGAATTCTAACGGCGGCTCGGCATACGCTACTTCCGATAGCATCGATGTGCACAGCTGGTATGGGGCGGTGAACGTCTATTTGAGCGCTTATTCTACCGCCGAAGCTTACGCCGGCGGTTACGGGGACTATACCCCGGGTTTAGTGCAGGCGACTTCCGGTGATGTAACAATGTATGCCGGAACAGATCTTACTCTGGACGGCGGATACGCTTATACCGGCGCGTCTTCCTCAAGCTCTAACGCTGTTACCGCTCGATTGACTGCCGGCAATGTTAATTTAGCCGGGAATAATATATATTTGATCGATGGGTATGTTTATAGCCAAGTTGAAGCTACCGCTTTGAATGCCTATGCTGCTTCCGGCGGGATCAATATCTATTCATCCGGCATTTTTGATTTTAACAATAATATTTATTCTCAGGCAGCAGCCTATGGTGAAAGTTATGCTAATGCTGTTTCCGGGCCTGTTACTATCGAAAGCGGCTCTTTGACCGTTAACAATGATATTTATTCCTTAGCCGAGGCATCCAGTGAAACAGATGCCGATGCTTATTCCGGCTTAGTTGATCTGACGATCAACGGTAATTTTGTTCTTAATGAAAGTGTATATTCTTCTGCCGAGGCAGATAGCTCTGACAATGTTGAAGCTGAGTCAGGCGATGTTTCAGTTACTGCGTATGGCGCTTTTACCGGTAACGGAGGTTATATTTATTCCCAGGCAGGTGCCCCTGAAGCCACCTCCAATTCCATGTCATTGACTGCCGGTGATGTTACCTTATATAGCAGCGGGAATATGGATCTGATCGATACTCCTGTTCAGTCTAATGCTACGGCAAGCGCGTATGAATATGCTTATGCCAGGACGGGAAACATTGATGTTACTTGTCTTGGATTGTTCCGTTTGATCGGCTTCCCTGACTTGAACAGCCGTGCCCAGGCATATGCCTTTGAAGGAGATGCGCAGGAAGCGCTCGCGTACGCGGGATATGTCAGTGTCTTAGGCTATAATGGTATTGAAGCAGCAGGTGATCCGCAATATGACGCAACGGTTTCTTTTACTTCCTGGGCTACCGCGGAGTCCTCTGACACGGCGTGGGCGCAGTCAGATGACGTGAATCTTGAAAGTTTATTAGGATCTATTACCCTTAGTGAAGGGTTTATTTCTTCCCTGGCTGAAGCGGATACAGGAGAAGGCAATAGCGCAAGCGCATATTCCGGCAGCGTAAGCCTGATCGCAGGAGACGCTATTAGTTTTAACAACGTTTCTCCCAACAGCCGTGCCGATGCCTCAAACGCCAGTAATTGCACTGCTGGATCAGGCAATATTATCATTACGGCAGAGAACGAAATCGTTTTTTCTAACCAAACATCAGCGTATACGTCTGCAGTGGCTGATGCGTATGGCCTGGGGGATGCTCAATCCGGCGATGTCGATGTTACTTCTTTTGACGGTTGGATCAGTTTTGATGGAGCATCATTTTATTCCAGCGCCCAGGCCGATGGGTACCTTTCAGCTGACGCTGATTCCGGCGATGTGACGCTTTTCGCCGAATACGCAAGCCTTTTTATCGACGGCCACGTCTATTCTTCGGCAACAGCGGAGTCTTCCGGAGATGCGGCGGCGCGTTCAGGCGACGCGGGGATCCTGGCGTGGGGGATCTTAGTGGCCAATTCGGGGGATGATCAGAGCAGTGTTTATTCCTCTGCTAACGCGCTTTCCTGGGGTGACGGTAATGTGGATGCGCAAAGCGGTGTGGTGGTTTTGGATGCGGGCGGCGACCGTGGTGAAGGCAGCGGCATTCAATTAACGGATGAGTCTTCGGTATATTCTTCAGCTACCGCGCAGGGCGGCGCTATCGCTACGTCTGTTTCAGGGGATATGGGGTTGTTCACGAATGCTTCGATCATTTTTAACAGCGGCCATGTTTATACGCAAGCCAGCGCCGGAACCTCGACGGTTGGGGGCGATGTGCCTGCCAGCAATTCAGCTATTGCCACCTCTGGTGAAATTATAGTCTCTGCATTTGGTAATTTTATCCTGGATTTAGTATCCGGATTGAATTCCACAGCGTATGCTTACGGGGTCGATACAGCTGTTGCTTCAAGCGGGCCTTTGGAGATCACGACCGGCGCTAATTTTAGCGTACTGAGTGAGTCGCAGGTGTATTCTATGGCGCAGGCGATAGGACTTGGCGCGGTTGCTCCTTCCTTAACCGCAACAGCGCAAGCCGGCGCTTTGAGCGTTTATGCCATCGGCGATATCGAGATCGATGTCGAAGGGCTTGAATTCCCGGTGCGTTCTGAGGCGATCGCCCAAAACGCGGAAGGCACTTCCGAGATCTTCGGCGACATGATCCTGCGCGCGGGCGCAGACCTGACGCTGAATAATAACCTTATGGGCAATACGATCGGCTTGTATGCTGATTATGACGACGATGATGTTATAGGCGAGCTGATCTTTGAAGCCGAATATCTTGAGCTGGTAGCTTTTAGCCATTCTTTTCAGGGGGCAAATGATTTTGTCGTGACTGAAGGCGCTGACGGTTCGTTCTATCTGTCGCTTAACGATGATGGGACTACGCTGGAACTCTATGCGCCGTATGGAGAATCTTCTCCGTCATCTATCGCGATCTATTCAACATTGGAAGAGACGCTTACCGTTAACGAACTGCAGCCCAGAGATGATTATATTTACCTGCATTCTGCGGGGGATCTGTATCTGAACTGCGATCTCGAGGCAGGCACGATACAATTACATGCGGATAATAACGATAATGGCGCGGGGAATCTTTACAGCGCACAGGCCGTTAACTTGACTTCTGAATATTTCTCATTCCAGTCAGCAAGCAACTTCACTTTTGCAGGTGAAAACCTGCTTTGCGGAAATTCCGAGGAACCTGATTTCAGCGCGAGCCTCTTAAGCGATGATGACGGCTTGAACGCGATACGCGTGCGCTCTACTGCCGGAAGCATTTTTGTGCAATATCCGCAAAGCGGACAGGTATACGGCAATGTGGAAGTTCTCGATGCTGCCCGGGATATATTCCTGAACGCGGCTATCAGCGGGCTAAGTTCAGGGCTTTATATCTCTGCAGGGGGCGCGATCATAGCAGGCGCTATTGAAGGCCCGCATATTACTTCTTCAGGGGATGTATATATCTATGACGGCACATATTCACGTATAGGCGAATATCCGGATTATCAGATAGTTTATTCCACATCCATGATCGGATCATTGGATATCCCGTTGGATGTGTTGATCACAGGTGTTGGCAATTTAAATTTGGTATCATACGGTCTAATTGACGGAGTCAGCGCGGCGTTTACCGGAATCATCCGGGGAGAGACTACTCCTGATGTTATTAACGTGTTGAGCGCTCCCGGCATAGTTTATTTTAATAATATTCCCTCAGAGCAGCCTGAACCTGAGCCGGAACCAGAACCAGAGCCTGTCCCGGAACCTGAATCGGTCTCGCAAGCTCCTGTCGGCAGTATTATCTCGTATGAACCTGTGAGCTTAGACGCTTCTGACCTGGCGATGTTCCAATTCAACTCGCCCATAGGTTCAGTTTTCTTCTATCATCCGCTTACCGAGTCGGATATGGGAGCTTTTGACCAATTCTCGGTCGGCGCGGATGCCTACGAGCTTACCGGCGGCCAGCTCAAGCTCGTCGGCCATGACAGCCTGCTGCAGTTCTTTCAGGACTTTGACGAGAAACTCAAAAGTAAATAAGAGGAGAGACAGATGAAAAAGATAATTCTTTCTTTTGCCCTTCTATTTGCGTCTGTAGCGCAAGCGTATAGCTATGACTATCAACGGGTGTCATTAGAGGATGCGTTCACGGACAGCTTTTATTACATGGAAACAGAAGGAACTACGCATCCTGATAAGCTGTGGGCAGGAGCCACGGTTAACTATGATGCCGTCCCCCCAAGTATCGATGGCACTGAATTTACCCGTACATATCTAAAATTCGACTTAACCGATATCAGTAATATTGATAGCGCATATTTATGGCTCTACAGAGTTAAAGATAGTTGGGGTTATAATGATCCGGATGAAGGAGATATTGCTGTTTATCGTGAAACAGAAGATTGGAATGAGTCGACCATAACATGGAATAATGCGCCTGATTTTTCCAATAATACCAAAGGAAATACCACATACATTGATATGCCTGAAGGAGGCTGGGTTTCTTGGAATGTTTCTTCTTTTGCCAAACAAACAGAAGGCGGGAATCTTTCGCTTGTTTTAGCGGGGAGTGATCCTTTTCATATATTCGATTCTTCAGTAAGCAGCGATCATAAGCCTTTCCTGGGTATCAACGTTGTTCCCGAACCTGTCTCAATGCTTCTTTTCGGTGTAGGCGGGGCAGTGATGGTTTTTGCCAAGAGAAAAAAACAGCGTTCATAACTATTCCAGTTTAACTCAATCAGACTGATAAAAGAGGTGCCGGTGAATAGAAAATGTTTTTTACCCATTGCCTTATTAGCAGTGGTTTTTTTAGCGTGCGCCCAGCCTCAAGCCAAAGCTGAATACGAGTATTTTGAAGACTTTAACACTCAGCTTAACCCATCTTGGTGGACCCTGTCTTCTTCCGGTAGTGTTACCGCTTCCTATATAACCGATATATCTAATTCTGCTAATAAACTTATTTTGATGAGATATGCCTCCGGCTCTGAAGGTTATCTTCCCGGAGAAGGCGTTCTTCAATTCAATTTTCCCATTCAGGGGGACTTTTCAGCTTCTATAACGTATAACCTTTATAACTGGCCTGTGCCTAATAACGATGTAACCGCGGGCCTTCGAACTGAACTGGGTGATGTTAATCGTCTCAATAACGGCGGGGAATTCTATTTGACTGATTTTCTTGGCGATACCACGCATCAAATAAGTACCGATGATACGAAGGGGCGCTTAAGGATCATCAGGACCGGTTCAGTACTCCAGGGGGCTTATTACGATCCGACAATAAGCGGCGACAATAAATGGCTGCTGATAGGCCAATATAATGCTGCCGGCATTGACGATACGGATATAAAAATCTCCCTCTGGCCGGGAGTAAATGCCGATCAAAACGTTTCCGTTGTTTTCGATGATTTTAACCTGCACGTGTATGCCGCGAATGCTTTAGACCCCAGAGGAGTAGTTCCTGAACCCGTTTCAATGCTGCTTTTCGGGGTGGGCGCTGTAACAATGGCGTTTGTTAAAAAGGGCAAGAAAAAATCCATTTAAGCATTCTCCCCCGCGATCAGGGAGGGCTGGAAAAGCCGTCCCCGGTGTCAAGGAACAAGGATCCTTATCCTAAAGAAAAATTGTTGTAAAAGCTTGAAAAAATGCTATAATACTCAAATCACACGTCTTTTAAAAAAAGGAAGTTCTATTGGATAGGAATATTATGCTCGCCATAATCAAAACCTTTATCCCAATAAAGCCCTTATTCTAAGCTGAGATAGCTCATTCATTTCTCAGCTTTTTTTTTTGCAAAACCGAATTTCCCTTAAAATCTGTTTATTAAAAAGGAGGCCTCACCGTGCAAAGGATGAATTTTGAGTTTTCCGATACAATCGCAGGCTATGTAACAAGTTATGACCGTGAAAAAAGAATATTCGGCATGAAAACTTCTGATGGGCGGGAGTTTTCGGTCAAACTTACTGCCACTACCTATGCGCGCGGGCCCCGTAACCTGGAAGAGGGGTATTGCGATTATACCGGTAAGATCGAATCATTGCTGGTACAGGGACAGTATCTTTTTACCCTCGGTATATTTTATCCGGAAAAGAACGGCCATACCTTTGAAGCGAAAGTGCTTATTTTTTCGGGAGATAGCGCGGAGAAATACCGTTTTGAAGAGCCCAACTGGTGGGTTAACCAGGCAAGAAGTATCGCTGATTTCTATATCAAGGCCCAGTTTGGCGGGCCTGAGGCTATAGATTACAGTAAGTACCGGACTATGCTGTCTTTGACCGGGGAACGCAAGAAAGACCACCGTCAGGAGACCGATACTATCTCCCGTATGGTTTACGGCATGGCTTCCGCGTTTTTACTCACCGGTGAGGACCGTTTCTTAGAGGCAGCTGAAAAAGGGACCCAGTATTTGCGCGATCATATGCGTTTTTACGATACGGAAGAAAATATCGTCTATTGGTATCATGGCATTGACGTTAAGCATGAGCGCGAGCATAAGATCTTCGCTTCAGAGTTCGGTGACGATTATGACGCGATCCCCATGTATGAGCAGATCTATGCCCTGGCAGGCCCTACGCAGACATACCGCATTACGGGGGATCCCGCGATAATGAAGGACATCAAGATGACCATTGACCTGTTCGACCGTTTTTTTCTCGATAAAGAAAAGCAAGGTTACTTCTCCCATATCGATCCGATCAGCCTTAATCCCCGAAGCGAGTCTTTGGGAAGGAACCGCGCCTGCAAGAACTGGAATTCAGTAGGCGACCATGCCCCGGCTTACCTGATCAATTTATGGCTGGCTACCGGAGAAGATAAATATAAGGATTTCCTGGTTTATACTGCCGACTGTATCACTAAATATTTCCCTGACTATGAAAACAGCCCTTTTGTTAATGAGCGCTTTTCCGAGGACTGGAGCCATGATCAGACCTGGGGATGGCAGCAGAACAGGGCGGTAATAGGCCATAATCTTAAGATCGCCTGGAATTTAATGCGTATTAACAGCCTCGCGCCGGACGAAAAATACGTGAAGTTCGCCAAAAAGATCGCCGAGATCATGCCGAAATTCGGAATGGACCTTCAACGCAGCGGCTGGTATGACGTTATGGAGAGGGCATTACAGCCGGGTGAAGAATGCCATCGTTTTGTCTGGCATGACCGTAAGGCATGGTGGCAGCAGGAGCAGGCGATCCTGGCGTACGCGATCCTTTACGGGATCCTTAAGGATAAGGAATACCTGCGGCTTGCGCGCGAGTCCGCGGCTTTTTACAATGCTTTTTACCTGGATCATGATGACGGGGCGGTATATTTTAATGTCCTGAATAACGGATTGCCTTTCTTGCTGGGGACTGAGCGTTTAAAGGGCAGCCATTCTATGAGCGCGTATCATTCAGTGGAGTTAGCCTATTTGTCGCAGGTATATGAAAACCTTTTGTATACCAAACAGCCGCTTGAACTTTATTTTAAGCCTTTGCCTCATGGGTTCCCGGGCGATGTCCTGAGGGTCCAGCCGGATATCCTTCCTCCGGGAAGCGTGCGTATACAAGAAGTCTGGGTGGATAATAACCCCTGGAAAAACTTTGACGCTGAGAAATTAACTGTCTCATTACCGAACTTGAATTACCGGCCGAAAATCAAGGTAAGGCTTGTTCCTGTGCAATAGCTATGAGGAGGGTGATACTATGGAAATAAAGACTACTACTCAGGAGGGAGCAACGATCATTAAAATATCCGGCAGCCTTGACGGCAATACGGTTAATGACGCGCAGGAAAAGATACTTCCGATCCTTACTTCGAAAATGTCGATGTTGATCGATCTTAAAGACTGCGGTTATATTTCCAGCGCGGGATTGCGGCTTCTCTTAATGGCTGCAAAACAGCTTTCTACGCAGGGAGGAGTCCTGCTTTTAAGCGGCCTGTGCGATGAGATCAAGGATGTCATGGAGATGACGGGGTTTAGTAATTTCTTTAGGACTTTTGACAGTATTCCCGCGGCTTTAAAGGCCCTGGGAAAGGAGGCCTGATGTTCAGAGTTGACCTGCATCCTACTCATGTCTGTGATTGCGGAAAATTCCGTTTGCGCGTCGGTAAACCTCTTCCTTTTGGCGCGACAATAGTTCCCGGAGGGGTGAATTTCTCGGTTTATTCCCGGTCCGCCGTTTCCTGTAAATTGGTGCTTTTTAGCAAGCATGAATCCAAGCCTTTTTGCGTGATCCCTTTTAAGGATGAATTTAAGATCGGTAATGTTTTTACCATGGTTGTTTTTGATCTTGATTACGATAATCTTGAATATGGTTTTTATATGGATGGGCCGTTCGAGCCGCGCGAAGGCAACCGTTTTGATAAAACTAAAGTTTTGATGGACCCCTATGCCAAGTCGATCGGGGGTAGGGATGTCTGGGGCCAGACGCCTGATTGGAATGATATGTACCAGCATCGCGCGCGTATCTGTTTTGATGATTTTGACTGGGAGAACGACCATCCCCTGGAAACTCCCGTTGAGGACCTGATCATTTATGAGATGCACGTGCGCGGCTTCAGCCGGCATCCTTCTTCAGGCGTAAAACATCCCGGTACCTTTTCCGGCATCCGCGAGAAGATCGCTTACCTTAAAGAGCTCGGGGTTAATTGCGTGGAGCTTATGCCGATCCACGAATTTGACGAATTCGAGAATTCGCGGAGGTCTCCGACGACAGGCAAGATGCTGATGAATTACTGGGGATACAGCAATGTCGGGTTTTTCGCTCCCAAAGCAGGGTTTGCCGCGACAGGCAAGTTCGGGATGCAGGTTGATGAATGTAAAACATTGATCAGGGAGCTGCATAAGAACGGCATTGAAGTCATCCTGGATGTGGTTTTTAACCATACTGCCGAAGGTAATGAGAAAGGCCCGTATATTTCATACCGCGGTATCGATAATAAGATCTATTATCTTTTGACCCCTGACGGGTATTATTTTAATTTCAGCGGCTGCGGTAATACGTTAAATTGCAATAATCCTATTGTGCGCAATATGATACTTGATTGCCTGCGCTATTGGGCGGCAGATTACCATATCGACGGTTTTCGTTTTGATCTTGCATCGATACTGGGGCGCGACCAGAACGGCGCTCCGATGCATAGCCCCCCGCTTTTAGAGACACTTGCCTTTGACCCGGTCCTGGGTAAATGTAAACTGATCGCCGAGGCATGGGACGCCGGCGGGCTGTATCAGGTCGGTTCTTTTCCCGCGTGGGGACGCTGGGCTGAGTGGAACGGGAAATACCGGGATGACTTAAGGAAATTCCTTAAAGGCGAGCCGCAGATGGCAGGCGCCATGGCGCAAAGGCTGCAGGGTTCTCCCGATCTGTACCAGTGGGAGGGCAGGGGTGCCTGTGCGTCCATCAATTTCATCACTGCTCATGACGGATTCACCCTGAAAGATATGGTCTCATACGACGGAAAACATAATGAGGCCAACGGTGAGAATAACAGCGACGGTTCAAACGATAATTACAGCTGGAACTGCGGATGGGAGGGGGAAACCACTGACCCCCAGATCAACCGTTTGCGCATAAAGCAAATGAAGAACGCGGTAGCCATGCTTTTGGTCAGCCAGGGCACTCCGATGATCCTTGCCGGGGATGAAATGGCGAATACCCAGTGGGGCAATAATAATTCCTATTGCCAGGACAATGAGATTTCCTGGCTCGACTGGAAGCTCCTGGATAATAACCGTGAGCTTTTTAATTTCTTCAGCAAAATGATCGCTTTTCGCCGGGCCCATCCTGTCTTAAGGAGCCGGAACCATTTTCAGAACAGGGATTATGTCGGAAGCGGCTATGCCGATATTACCTGGCATGGGCAAAAAGCCTGGGATGCCGATTGGTCTCAGGAAAGTAGGACGCTTGCGTTCATGCTCTGCGGCAGGCATGCCAAGGCAGGCACGGTAAAAGATAATTCTATCTATGTGGCGATGAATATGCATTGGCAGATGCACGGTTTCGAGCTTCCTAAACTGCATGATTGGATGAGTTGGTATGTGTTTGCCAATACCGATGCGGCAAGCCCGTATGATATCTGGGAGGTGGGTAAGGAGATCAGTCTCCAGAACCAAACGGAGTTTTTAGTAGGCCCTCGCTCAGTAGTTATATTAGTGGGTAAAGATAAAAAATAAACATACGCTTTGTCGAAAGGAGACACGATCAATGGACTCAAAATATTCAGTATCTCTTAAAGAGGATGTGGTTAAGGTTGAATTGGCAGGGCGTTTAGATGCTACGAATGCCGAAGGCCTGCAGGGGGAATTAAAGAAATTCGGCGGACAGAAGATCTCAAAACTCGTGTTTTTAGCTAAAGATTTGGAATATATCTCCAGCGCCGGCCTGCGGGTGATGATCTTCGCCAAGCAGAAGATCGGCGTAGACGCGCATATTTTTCTCATCGGCGCGCAAGAGGCGATCTTGAGCGTGATCAAGATGAGCGGTTTGGCTAATTTTATGACCCTTCAGGATACCTATAGCGAATAGATCAATATGGAACGTTTGACCATTCAGGCAAAACTGGAAAATCTGGATAAGATGTTTTCCTTTATCAGGGAAGCGTCTTCCCGCCAGGGCTTTGGCCCCGAGCATATCAATAAAATTCAGCTGGCATCTGAAGAGGCTTTAGTCAATGTCATTAAATACGCCTATCCGGCCGGCAGCGGTGATCTGGAAATAGTGATCAGTAACAAAGAGGCTTGCATGGAAATAGAGATCATTGATTCCGGTATCCCCTTTGACCCGCTATCGCTGCCTGAACCTGATATCTTAGCGCCCATCGAAGAACGCAAGGTCGGCGGCTTGGGGATATTTATGATACGTAAGATCATGGATGAGGTCAGATATAAGAGGGACAAAGAGCGTAATATCCTGACGCTTGTGAAAACCAAGGGTATAAAATGCTGTGAGCCGGTTAAAAAAGAAACGGTTGTTGAGGAGTGCGTTTCTTGTTTCCGCTGGCCGGTCGCTTTTATGAAACAAGAGCTCTTTAAAAAAGGAGAGGTTATTTTCAAGGCGCAGGATAAGGCCGACAGGATGTTCTATATAAAAAAGGGCGCTATACGCTTAGTGGAGCTCAACAAGATCATTAAGGACGGTGAAGTGATCGGGGAAATGGGGATCTTTTCCCCTTTTAAGAAAAGGATCGCCTCCGCGGTGTGCGAGGAGGATGTTGAGACATATACCATGGGCAGGGATGAAGTCATAAAACTTTTCGGCCAGGACCCCGCGCTGGCTATTGAATTGATCCAGATGAGCATCAAGCGTTTTATTGAGAATTTAAAGACGGAGACAGAGGCCAGGGAACGTATTGAAAGCGAATTGCGCATTGCCCAGGAGATCCAGGCCAGCATGCTGCCGAGCGTTTTCCCCGAGAGGAAAGAGTTCGAGATCTTCGCCATGATGGACCCGGCTAAGGAAGTAGGCGGTGATTTTTATGATTTCTTTTTTGTCGATGACAGGAGGCTGTGTTTTGTGATCGGGGATGTCTCCGGCAAGGGTGTCCCCGCGGCGCTCTTTATGGCTATTACCAAGACACTGATAAAAAATGAGGCCAAGCGCGGTTTGCCTACTAATGAGATATTGAACCGCGTGAATAATATAATCTCTCCTGATAATCAGACCTGCCAGTTCGTTACGGTATTCTGCGTTATTCTCGACATTGATACGGGGGAATTGAAATTTTGCAATGCCGGGCATAACCCGCCGCTCGTTTGCGATTACCGGGGTTGTTTTGATTACGTCAGTGTGCTCTCCGGGTTTGTGGTCGGAGTAATGGAAAACAGCAAATGCGAACAGCGGGAGCTTACGCTTAAGCCCGGAGGCATGATCTTCCTTTATACTGACGGCGTTACCGAGGCGATGAACCGGACTCAACAGATGTTCTCTGAGGCCAGGCTTAAAGAGCATCTGACCAGATATAAGGATGAGGGGATAAAAGATATTATCGGGAAGATCCGGGAAGAAATACGGGTTTTCACCGACGGGGCGCCGCAATCGGATGATATCACGATGCTGGCGCTGCGTTACAAAGGCAAATAGAAAGGGGCTACAAAAGCCATGGTTAAAGGCAAAAAGATCGGCATTTTAATTGAAGGCGATTATTATGAGCCGGAGATCTGGTATTATAAGCTGCGTTTCGCTGAAGAAGGCATGGACCTGCATTTTTTAACCAGGCTTTGGGGCCAGCAATCGTTGAGCTTCCTGGGCCATGAATATCATATCCCCTTTGAATGCCGCGAAAGCTTCGAGAATATGGACGAGGACACACTCAGGAGCTATTCCGCTATTATTGTGCCCGCGGGTATGGTGGCTGACCGGCTGAGGTACACCGAGGATGTCAAAAAACTTGCTCCCGCGGTTGATTTTTTAAAGCGCGCCTTTGCCGAGAAGAATATTATCAAAGGTATCATCTGCCATGGGATGTGGCTCTTGGCGCCGGTCCCTGAATTAGTGCGCGGAAGAAAAGTAGTGGTGCATAATAATCTTTTGGGCGACGCCAGGAATATGGGCGCGGTCTATGTCAACGAAGATGTAGTGGTGGACGGGGATTTAGTCACTGCCAGGAGCGGCGGCCATTGTAACGTCTTCGCGAAAAAGATCATTGAGTTGTTGGGTAAGTAATATTTAGCACCCGGCCCTATCGGATGGGCCGGTGTTTCGCTTAGTGCTCAAGGAGGCAGTATGTTCTGTTTTCGTAAAAAGATCAAGAAAAATGATATGGGGGCGGGGGTGATCCGCCAGTATCTCGGTGAAGGCAAAAAAATGAATGTCCAGCACTGGGATATGGCTGATAAGAGCGTAGTAAAAATGCATAAGCATTCGCAGGAGCAGTTCGGCTATGTCATTAAAGGCGGTTTCAAGATGATCATCGGCGAGGATACTGCCAGGCTTAAGGCAGGGGATGCCTATTTCATTCCGGCGAATGTTCTGCATGAGTTTGTAGCAGTAGGAAAGACGGAAGCAATCGATGTGTTCAGCCCGGTAAAAATGGATTTTCCCTGGCTGAAGAAATAACCCGCGTAACGCGGGCAAATTAAGGAGGAGAGAAATGGGGAAAAAGAAAGTATTGATCGTAGCGACAAACTATGGAACATGGGGTGAAGAGCTTCAGGCGCCCTGGGATATTATTAAGGCGGCAGGACATGACCTGACCCTTACGACACCTCTGGGCAAAAAACCGTTACCTTTAGCGGTCAGCTGCAATCCGGATTTTGTTGATCCGATCATTAATTTTAAGACTAATCCGCCTGATGTCTGCAAAAGGATCAAAGAGTTGACCGATGGAAATGAGTGGGCAAAACCCATTAAGTTGAAAGATGCTAAGATGGCTGATTATGACGCGCTCGTGCTTACCGGTGGCCTTGGGGCAATGATCGATATGTGCAACAACTATAACCTGCATAAATTGATCAAGGATGCCCTGGCTTCGAATAAGCTGGTCGGTGCTCTTTGTTATTCGGTTACCGCGCTGGTATTCTGCCGCGATTCAAAGAACCAGGAGAGAAGCGTGATCTACGGTAAGAAGATCACCGCGCATCCTGCTGCCTGGGATTTCTACGGCCCGGACTGGGATTTTACCTATGACCTCTACGGCGCAACTCCTGATAACAAAGGCACTGATGTGCATACGCCGGGTTTTCTCTGGCCGCTTGAGCCTTTGGTGAGGGATGCTGTAGGCCCGCAGGGGCAGTGTATCGCTAATGCCAAGGCAAACCGCGAGCATCCTGAAGTCGCTTTTGACTGGCCGTTTGTGACCGGGACATCTGTTGAATCTTCCATTGCTTATGGCAAGAAGATCGTTGAAGTCTTAGCAACGCTTAAGTAATTAGGGTTTAGCGTATAGGGTTTAGCGTGTAGGGTGTAGCAAATAGAGCAGTCTCGAACTATTCGCTATACCCTATACGCTATACGCTCAATAGAATATCGAAAAGTTTTTATAAATAGGGGGTGAATATGCCTGCTATTATTGTCCATTCATTAGAGCTTACCGACGAACAAAAAGAAATACTCGCCGACAAATATATAACTATCTTTTCAGAAGTTTCCAAAGTGCCGAAAGACCGGATTTATCTTTTTTTTGACGGATATACCCTTGATAACGCGGCTTGCGACGGCATACTCTTTTCTAAAAGGCCGCCCAAATTAGCAGTCGGGAAATTTAATCAACAAAAATAGACATGAGGGGGATCCATGGATGTCAATGAAGCGATCGTTAAAACACTTGAAATAGCGGGCGTCGACCACGTCTTTGGAGGTTCCGGACAGGTAAACGGTTCAATGCTTTTGGCTTTAAAGCGGTCCGACAAAATTAAGACGGTGATCATCCGTAATGAACAGGCAGCTTCTTTTATGGCTTGCGGATACTCCATGTTCTCCGATAAACTGGGGGTTTGTTTTGCAACCGGCGGCCCGGGAGAATTCAATCTTTTCTCAGGCCTGGCAGTCGCTTTTTCCGATTCTTTGCCTGTTTTAGGGATCTCCGGATATACCTCATCCCGCGACCGCGGTAAAGGGGCCCTCAATGAATCCACAGGTTTAAGCAGGACGCCTGATTCCCCCAAGATGTTTGCCGCTACCACAAAGAAGTCCTGGATCATCGAAGACCCTGATTCAACCTGCGATATCCTGGAAGAGGCGATCAATCTTGCCTTTGAAGGCCGTCCCGGCCCGGTGCACATTCACGTGCCTAAGGATGTGACGATCATGAAGGTGAATAATTTCCGGGAAATAAAAGTGAATATTAAACCGGTCCTTCCCCAATCCGGGCAAATTAACGCGGCGGCAGAAGCTTTAGCCAAAGCCATTAATTCAAAGCAGCAGGTTATGGCTATCCTTGGGTATGGTATTATCAGAAGCCACGGTGAAAAAGATGTGTTGGAATTAATAGAAAGATTCCAGATACCTTTTACCGCTACCATGGACGCCAAAGGTATTATCCCCGAGGATCATCCTTTATGCCTGGGCGTATACGGGACATCCGGGGACCCGGGTGCAAATAAATATTTCCAAGGCAGTAATTTAATTCTGGCAATAGGCAATTCTTTTGCCCAGAACGCCACCTTTGCTTTTAAGCAGGATCTTTTTAATGACAAGGTTTTGATCCATATAAATATCGACCCTCATGAGATCGGCAAAGTTTATAAGGCGGATTGCCCTGTGTTGAGCGATGCACGGGGTGCGATCATTGCTTTAAAGGATGAACTTTCAAAGAAGGTAAGCAAGGTTTCCCCTCAAGCGGTCGGTAAAGAAAAATGGATTGATTCTTTGGTAACATCTCCGGGGAAAAAGATACATCCGGCTGAATTAGTCAAGGCGCTTTCTCATAACCTGCCGGAAAACGCGATCGTAATGGGAGATGCCGGTTCGCATATGCTTTGGTTGAACTGTTATCTGGAGCTGACCAAACACCAGCTTTATCAGAACCCGGGAAGTTTCGGGCCTATGGCCAGCCACGTTAACGGAGCTCTCGGGGTCAAATGCGCCAATCCTTCCCGCACGGTGATCTGTGGCTGCGGTGACGGGGCTTATCAAATGGCAGGTTTCGAGTTGATGACTGCCATACAGTATAATATCCCGGTAGTGTGGGTGATCTTTAATAACGGCGAATTCAACGTGATCAAGAAATTCCTGCTTAATCTTTTCGGCGAACAGGCTTTTATGCAGTTCACTAATCCCGACTTCGTCAAATACGCGGAAGCCTGCGGCGCCTTTGGCGTGCATGTGGATAAGCTTGAAGATTTCCAGGCGGCTTTCGCGAAAGCGTTGAGCTGCGGCAAGGCGGCCCTTATTGACGTTGTCGTTGAGTCGGAAGTTTATCCGCCCTTCGGTTTAGGCAAGGTTTAATGAAATTAGCTCATATCGCGATAAGCGTTTCTCATATAAACAGATCGCTTGTTTTTTATGGAAAACATTTCGGGTTCCGGCTTAAGAAGAAATATCCGCATAAAGGACCCGGGTTGACCATCGCGATCTTAAGAAAGAACGATATTACATTAGAGCTGTTTGAGTTCAGCAAACACGCGCTGCTTCCGAAATATCGCCGGACCTTAGAAAGCGACCTGCATACAATAGGAACCAAGCATTTTTCTTTCGCGCTCAAGGATATTACAGGAGCGTACCGGAAATTTAAGAAGGCAGGAGTTCCTTTTGCCTGCGATATGCGCGTTTTCGACAATGGGGCGCGGTATTTTTTTATCCGGGACCCGGACGGGATCCTGGTTGAGATCATGGAGGAGGGCTGAGTTATGGGAAATTTACACGCCTGGATAGACGGTATAAGCCTTTCATTGACCCTGGTCGGCGCCCTGATCACTATCTGGGGGATTTTGATCTCGCTGTTTGATTTCTTGCGTAAAGAGATCTTTAATCACAAACAGTCGGTGCAGTTGAACGATACCATACGCATCAAGCTGGGAAGTTATCTGGTGTTAGCTTTAGAGTTCTTTATCGCCAGCGATATCGTCAAGACTATTATCACTCCTACATGGCAAAGCCTGGGGATCTTAGGGGCGATCGTGATCATTCGGACAATCTTGAGCTATTTTCTCACCAAAGACATTAAGGATATTATGAAGCAAAAGGAGGCGGCAGCATGAAGAACATGGAGTTTAAAATGCCCGATGCCGGGGCGATCAGTTCTTTTGACAAAGAAGGTAATGTTATCGAGTTAGCCCCGCAGGATGAGCTTTGGGGGCAGAACGGTTGTTTCCAGGTACATCCGATGTCTTTTACCAAACTTAAGGACCGCGCGAAAGTAATCTCTGATTCCTGCGATTGGGAAGACGGGCTGCGTATGGTGCGGGACAATAATACCGGGCTGATCTGGGAAGTTAAATCTCCTAAAAAGAATGATATAAATTATTGCGAAGACAGGTATTCCTGGAAAGATGCCGCGGGCCGGTTTATAAAAGAGTTGAATAAAAAGAAATACGGCGGGTTCTCCGATTGGCGCCTCCCTAATAAAGATGAACTGCGCTCTATTATCGACTACGGATTGACTAATCCGGCAGTGGATACAAGTTATTTTCCCAACACAAAAAGCGACCTTTATTGGACTGCGGTTACGTATAATATGCAGAAGCCTTTTGTCTGGGGTATTTTTTTCGGCCTGGGAAGCGGCATTTGTTACGCGCCTTCAAGTGAGCGTTATGCGCGCGCGGTAAGGGGCGGCAATAACAAAGATTTCGGCAGGGCTGTTGTGTCCCGGTTCAAAGATAACAGCGATGGCACCATCACCGATACTCTCACCGGGCTCCAGTGGCAGAAGGCTGAGAATGAACGCATGGATTGGTATTCTGCGCTTGGCGCTTGTAAGCAGATGCGCCTGGCCGGCCACGCTGACTGGCGCTTGCCCAACATCAAGGAATTAAATACTATCCTTAATCTCGATTACACGAACGGCTGGTGGTATTACAAAGATTTCTTTCCGGCAGAAGGGCTCAAACCGCCGCTGTTGCATTATTTCTCCTCAACGCCCTATGAAGGTATTTATGTCTGGGTAACTAATTTCTGCTTTGGTTATGACGGTTATTATGCCAGTAAGAACGCAAAATTATTGTTCCGCGCGGTGCGCACTATAGACGCCCCGCAGGTGAAAGCAATGGTTGATTTTAGATTTCCTGATTCCGGACAGTTGAAATGTTACGATGACCTGGGGGCGATCATCAACGCGCCCAAAAAGGGGGGGCGTTATTTTGGACAGGACGGCACGTATAGTATCAATCCGCTTTCTTTCACCAAGCTTGCTTCCGGAGGCAAAGAATTGGATGGCAAAGCGACGTGGGAAAAGGGCTTCCGGATGTGTCGTGATAACAATACCGGTTTAACCTGGGAGATCAAGTCCCCTCAGGAGAATGACCTGAACTTTAAAGGCAATAGTTATACCTGGGATGATGCCTTAGGATATATCAAGGAATTGAATAAAAAAGGTTATGCCGGCTTTCGTGACTGGCGGCTGCCTAATCGCGAAGAACTGCGTTTAATAGTTGATTATAACGGGCAGATCCCGGCAGTTGATCTGAAGTTTTTTCCTGACTGCCTGCCCGCGTTTTATTGGTCAAAGGACTCCAATAATAAAGAGCCGATATTCGCCTGGGGGGTTTATTTTGCCTACGGGTGCACCATTTGTTACCTGAAAAATTTTTATTACCCGGTGCGCGCGGTGCGCGCGGGCTTCAGCAGGCGCTTCGGCGATATTTCCGGGTACGCGTTCAGCGATAATCAGGACAATACCGTTACGGACGCTAATACAGGGCTGATGTGGAAGAAGGACGAAGGCCCGGAAATGAACTGGGAAGAGGCATTAAAGTATTGCCGGGAGTTAGATCTCGGCGGGTATTCTGATTGGCGCCTGCCGACGATCAGAGAGCTGGGCTCACTCATGGACCTTTCTTTTAAAGACGGAGGATGGTTCCATAAACAATTCTTTCCCGGCACAAAGATCGCGCCACTTGGTTTTTACTGGTCTTCTACCACGTATGGCGATACCTTCGGCTGGGGGGTTAATTTTCAGTTCGGTTATGACGGATACTACGCCGGCAAGAAGGAAGGGCGTTATCCTTTCAGGCCGGTGCGCACTATAAGAAATGAGGGATTAAATCGGTAGTTTTTTATCGTGTCCGCAATGACATGTTAAAGAAAGGGACAAGAAATGAAAAAGATCTTGAGTATAATAATTGCTTTCATTGTGCCGGTTGTATTTTATCTTAACTTGAGCTATGCTCAAGGCACTAAAAAAGCGGTCTTCATCATTGCCCAGGAGAATTTTCAAGACGATGAATTTGCCAAGCCCCTGGAAGCGCTTAAAGCCCGCGGCATTTCTGTAACGGTTGCTTCAACAAAGCTCCAAGAAGCTACCGGGACCGGCGGCATGAAGGCAAAGCCTGATATGCTGCTTAAGGATGTTGCGGCAGAAGATTTCGACGCGATAGTATTTATCGGCGGTCCGGGGGCAGCGCAGTACCTCGATGACCCTGTTGCCCATAAATTAGCGCAAGATGGAGTCGCGCAAAATAAGATCGTCGGCGGCATTTGCCTGGCTCCGGTAATATTGACCAATGCCGGCATCTTAAAAGGCAAAAAAGCAACCGTATATCCGAGCGAAGCGGATAAGCTTAAGTCCGCCGGAGTCGATTATACCGCTCAACCTGTCGAGAAAGACGGTAAAATAATTACCGCTGACGGGCCCGGTTCGGCGGGGGATTTCGGCGAGGCGCTTGCCTATGCTCTGGAAGGCGGGAATTGATGAATAATCTTCTGGTAAAAATAAGTATCCTTTCAATATCTCTTTTGACGGTTATGGCGTCCGCGGCGATTTCTCCGGCATTAGCCAAGATACGCCAGGCATTCCCTGACACGGATATAACTTTGATAAAGCTGGTCTTGACGCTGCCTTCGTTATTGATCATCCCTTTCAGCCTGCTCGGGGGATGGCTTGCTTCCCGGACGAAGAAAAAGAACATCCTTTTGATCGGCCTTTTTATTTATTTCCTGGGAGGCATAGGCGGAGGATTTGCGCAAACCATAACCCAGTTATTGATCATCCGCGGTATTTTCGGGATCGGCGTCGGTTTGATCATTCCGCTTTC
Source organism: Candidatus Omnitrophota bacterium (assembly GCA_041650835.1). Classification (GTDB taxonomy): domain Bacteria; phylum Omnitrophota; class Gorgyraeia; order Gygaellales; family Profunditerraquicolaceae; genus JBAZTA01. The sequence continues at coordinate 316,589 of JBAZKL010000001.1, read as the reverse complement.
CATCAGCTTGATCGCTGACTTTTACGAAAAGGAAGAACGCGCTAAGATGATGGGGCTTTCCGGTTCTGTATCCCATTTCGGCGGGGTGGTATTCCTCTTGCTTTCCGGATGGCTGGCATGCATGAACTGGCGCTATGCCTTTGGCGTATACGGATTATCAGTCTTGATCATGTTCACGGTTTTCTTCTGGCTGCCTGAACCTGAAGTTAAGAAAACCGCCGGTTTAGTAAAATCCAAGCTTCCCGGCGGGGTATATCTCTGCGCTGTTTTGGGCGCCCTGATGATGGTCGCTTTTTACGCCGCGCCTACAAATCTGGCAATGTTCATAGAAAATGAACGGCAGATGTATACAAGCGTTACGCCGTTATTTAAGGATAAGGCGGAGTTAGAGGCTTATTTAGAGAAGGGGATCATTTCTCAGGTTACCAGAGAGTCTTTTAAGAATAACGGGATCATTCTTTCGGAAAACGCGGTATTTGCCGCGGAAGAGCAGGGCAAGCGCTGGAGTATTACCGATAAGAATAAGAAATATATAGTGCTTAAACAAGATGATAGATTGATCGTTTCCGCGGAGCGCTTAGGCAGGCCGGGGATCGCGGGATATTTCCTTTCCGCGATGACACTGGTGGGAGTGTTATCCGGGATCATTCTGGCTATGCTCTTGCGTTGGTTTGGCCCTTATTGTTCTGTTATAGGCATCGCGGCTATGGCGGCCGGATACGCTGTTTTGGGCTCGGTGTCGTCTTTAGCCGGGGTTTTATTCTCAATGCTCTGTATCGGTTTTAGCTCCGGCATCTTAATGCCGCTTTTATTGCTGCGCGCGGCCAGGATCACTCCTGAAACTTCCCGGGCATTTGCCATGGCTGTAGTAAGCGTGGGTATCTACCTGGGGCAATTCCTTTCCCCGGTGATCTTGAAAATTGCTTCTTCCTTCCCCGGGAAGGATGTTTTCCGCGGGCAGTTCAATTTTCTCGCCCTGGGACTGTTGATCGCGACATTTGCCGGGCTGGTCAGCGCTGTAAAAACCGCGCGTAAGGGAGGTTTTAATCAATACGCTTCTGTTAAAGGCCACATGCATTAAAAAGAGGAGGAATATATGAGAAGTAAGTTTTTTGGTTCTTTGCTGGCGGGATTAATGATCATGTTTTCTTATAATAATGTTTTTGCCAGCCATTTAAAGATCGAGAATGCGCGTATCAGCGAAGTTAATACCAAGAAAAAAACAGCCAAGGTCCAATGTAATGTTTCCTGGGATAATGCCTGGAAGAACGATACTAATTGCGACGGGGTTTGGGTCTTCGCTAAATTTCAGGCTCCCGGCGGCGCGTGGCAGCATGTTTCATTGAAGGCCTCCAGCGTCACTGCTTTTGATTACGCGGACCATACCCCTGAGTTATTCTCAAAGGGCGAGAATGCGGATGCGGGAATGTGGGTGCCCGAAGAGAAAAAAGGATTTTTTATTTATAAAACTAAAGGGAGCGGGAACCTTGTTTCCAAGAATGTCGGGTTTATCTGGGATTATGCTCAGGATGGCGTCAGCGATGAGACGGCCTTGAAAGCCCGGGTAAAAGTTTTTGGCATTGAAATGGTCTATGTTCCGCAGGATAAGCATTACGTGGGAGATCCAAAAGGCCCGGCCGGCCCGGATAATGCTTTTTACGCCTTTCCTGATAATGGCGCTTATTTGATCGCTTCTGAAGATCCGATCACCGTGGATAAAGTTGACGGAGCATTATACTGTGACCAGGATAATCCCCGCAGCCGCGAGGATGTTCCCTTTACCATTCCTCAGGAATTCCCCAAAGGCTATAAGGCGTTCTGGGTTATGAAGTATGAATTAACTTCCCAACAATTCGTGGATTTCTTAAATACTTTGAACAGGAAGCAGCAGCAGAGCATGGTCGAGTCGGATATAAGCGCGGATGGAATAAAGAATTATTATGTTAAGACAAATAGCGAAGAGGAACATCTGCGTAACGCGATCGTTACCGCGAAACGCGGCAATGGGACAACTGAACCGGTCATTTTTTACACCTATGCCCCTGCGCGCGCGGTAAATTTCATGTCCTGGTCGAATATCGCCGCGATCGGCGATTGGGCAGGGTTACGGCCTATTACCGAACTTGAATATGAAAAGGCATGCCGCGGCCCAAAAGATCCTGTTGTTGATGAGGGCGCCTGGGGCACTACCGAAGCAGGCAGGGTCGAGACCTTTGATGGCGCTGACGGAAGCGGTTTTGAAAAAAAGGTCCCTCAAAAAGGGCTCGTGAATGCTTGTTTTGGAGGAGGAATAGCTCCCTTTGATGTAGGAAAGAAAACAGTTCCCGATAACCCGGGGTTTGAGGGGCCGGTAAGCGGAGAGGTCTTTGAAAATAGCAGGCATGAAGGTATACTCGAGAAGATAAATGACGGCGCTTCCTATTACGGAGCGCGTAACTTAAGCGGTAACCTCTGGGAAAGATGCGTAACCGTAGGCCATAAACTCGGCCGCGTTTATGACGGCAGGCACGGAGACGGAGAGCTGGACGCGGAAGGTTTCGCGAACACATCCAGCTGGCCGGGTAAGGACGGGGCCGGCGCGGGAAATAGAGGCGGGGTCTGGTCAAGCCCGGCTTTTAAATATCTACGTTTTGCGTTGCGTTTCGCGGCAAATTTCCCCAAGAGCGAAGATGGCAAGAATAGCGGCTGCAGGTTAGGGTTCTAAACCGGTTAAATAACAGGAAGAGGCCTTTGATGAAGAAAAGATACGTTTTTCTGGCGGTTATTTTATGCGTGGGGTCAGGATTTTTTTTCAAACATGCTTTTTCCGAGAGTGAGGCCGGTAAACCTGAACTGGTCCTGGTCCCGGCGGGTGTTTTTCAAATGGGTAACGAAGCGTTCAGTAACGCGAAGCCCGCGCATGAAGTGGTATTGACTAATGATCTTTATATGGGTAAACACGAGGTAACCAATCAGCAATACGCTGATATGCTTAATTACGCCTTAAGTAAAGGCTATCTGGATATGAATTATTTAGCGCCGGAGGCCAAAAGAAGACAGGCCTACGGCGTATCCAAGTCAGCGCAGAAATATCAGGACCTGGCGGATGAAGATTCGCAGATAGTCTATCAGGACGGTAAATTTTCTGCGGCCGCGGGTAAAGAAAACCTGCCGGTTTTGGAGCTGACCTGGTATGGGGCGGCGTTTTACTGTAATGTGCTTGGTGAGCAGGAGGGATTGTCCCCGCTTTACGATCTTGATGACTGGTCCTGCCAGGTGTATGGAAAGACAGGTTACCGTCTGCCTACTGAAGCGGAATGGGAATACGCGGCGCAATATAATGACGGCAGGAAATATCCCTGGGGTAACCAGGACGCAGATGCCTCATATGCCAATGTCAATAGTTATACATCCGGTCCGGCTGCTGTCGGGGCATATTCTCCCAAAGGAGACAGTAAATTGGGTTTAAGCGATATGGCAGGAAATCTTGCCGAATGGTGTAATGACTGGTATAACGAATACAGCGGCAGCGAGAAGCAAATTGATCCCGTAGGCCCGCCTCCCAGCCTGTATATATACCTGCCGTTCTTTAAGCAATTCCAGCCTTTACGCTCAGTTCGCGGCGGATGTTATATATCTGACCCGAATTTCCGTAAAGGGATGGGGCCGCCTTTTGAGGTCGCTTTTGTAGCGGATCAAGACGCGTTTAATAACAGCTACCGGGGATTTGATTACCGCGATATGAGCCGGGCAATGACGGGGTTTCGCATAGTCAAAACTGCGGCAACTAAGATTACAAAGCCTGCTTTCAGCGCAGCGCAGAAATAGGGCCCATGAAACAGAAAATATTGTTTTTATGCTTATGCTTTTTTTCTTCAGGGTTCTTTTTTAATCCCCTGTATTTGTATGCTCAATTCCGTGATACTGATGAAGAGCGGTTTTCTCTGGAGAAGACGGGGGCAGCCGAAATAATTGGAAAAACTTCCGGCAAGCAAGGAAATGATATATACGAGGAAAAAGAAATAAAATATGTCGCGGGAGCGGATAAACAATGGTTCACCGCAGACGATGAGGTTTATCATTATTTCCTGACAGAGCGCGATAAAAAGGGGAGGATGCTGAAGAAATTATGTTATACGACAGGTACGGACAGCCTTATCTTTACTCCCGACGACGCGTTACAGGAATACCAGGTGTATGTATATAATTCGCGGCAAAAAGCCGACGGGGAGGTTGTTTACGGTAAGGACTCCCGGCAGAAGTATCGCGTTGCCTATGAGTATGATGCCCGCGGCAATAAGTCCAGGGACGTGCGGTATAACAACGCGAAGGAAATAATATACTACACGGCCTATGAATACGATACGCAAGGACGCATGGTAAAAGACGTGGAGTACGCAGGCCGCGGCGCGGACAACAAATGGTTCAGCCCTGACGACCAGGTCGAGAAATACCACAAAAGCGAATTTGATGGCCAGGGTAAGCTGCTGCGGGTCCGTGAGTACCATGCTCAGCATAACGGCCGGGGTGAGGATGAAGCGTGGTTTAGCGCCGATGATGCCGTTTACGCGACAAAGGAACTCTTGTACGATGATCTCGGACGGCTGCTTAAGACAAAAAAATTTATAGGAGCAGGGCCGGATAATCAATGGTTTAGCGGTGATGATATCCTGCAGTATTATACCGTGCCTCTTGAGAATCAAGGCGTTTTGATAAATGAGTTAAGTTAGCTAATTGTTCCCTTGACAAAGGGGGATGTGTCCTTTAAGATGTTTTATATTAATAGTCGATAAACTCGGGCGTTTTTTTAGCGAATACACCCCGCGCTCATCGCGCCCAGCCTTACTGGTGTGGCTGGGTACGCCGTTTTCTGCGACGGTATTGCGCGGGTGTACCGTTTGCGTTTTACACCCGACGCAGATCGGTATTGCGTCGGCACTTGCCTTAATTGGATAGGCAAGTACGCCGCTTTCTGCGGCGTGTTTTGCATTCTGCAAAAGGAGGATCTGCATATGAATAGCCTAAAATGGCAAAGGAAGTTTATTGGATTTGCCGTGGTTTTTGTTGTCGCGTTTTTATTCCTGTTTAATGATTCCCGGGCGATCGCTTTTGACGAGGGGGCCGGCGATGATGACCCTCATGCCCAGTTAATTGAGCAGGAAATTGTGCAGAAACGGGAGAAAGCCCCGGTTTTAATAATTAAGCAGCAGGTAGCGGCGCTTATACCAAAGCCGACGCTGCCCCAGGGGACAACGCGTATAGAAGAAGTTGTCGTCAAAGGTTCAACCCTCCTGGCCCAGGAAGCTATCGATAAACTCAAAAGAGATTACGAACACAGGGACTTGACCGCCAGGCAAATGCAGCGCTGCGCGGATTTGATCAACCGCGCTTACAGCCGCGAAGGCTACATTACCTCTTATGCCTACATTATTCCCGATAAGCTCGCTGAGGGTATCCTGGAAATTATGGCAGTAGAAGGCAGGACCGGCAAGATCAATATTCAAGGTAATAAGAATTTCTCGACGGATCTGTTGATGAAAAAAATAACCTTAAAGGAAGGACAGCCGTTCAACTTTATCGCGCTTAATCTGGATGTTTACAGGATGAATAGGCATCCTGATAGAAAGCTGGCTATTCAGATCGACCTGGATAAGAGCACAGGCACAGCAGACGTCACCTTGACGGTAAAAGATAAATCTCCGCTGCATGCCACCCTGCAGGCGGATAACTACGGCGCTGAGACCATCCTCTATAACCGCTACAAAACTTTTCTTATCCATAATAATATCACCGGCCATGACGATAGCCTGACTGCCAAGATCGAGTGGGCTGAAGGCGATGCCCATAAGATATTCGACCTGGATTATAGTATACCGCTTAATAATAAATGGAAATTCCAGTTTTATCTCCTGCCGTATAAATCAGAGGATTATTATTATAAGGATAATGAGACCACTGATTTTGAGAAACGGGCGAGAAAATTCTATTTCTGGTTTTATCAGTATTTGATCAATAAGCCTGACCTGGAGTTTGTTTCGAGCTATGGTTTTACCTATTTTGATATCTGGTGGTATAAGCCGTATGAGAAATATAATAATCCTACCAGGAAGGATGAGTTCCGTGTCCTTAAGTGGGATCTGTCGCTCAATCGGGCCGATAATTACGGCCGCTGGGTGATCACGAACGACCTTCAAATGGCGATCCCTAATTTTCTTAATGGAGCGACCATAAAATCAGATGACGCCTCTGTCGCGGGCGCCAAAGGCAATTATGTCAAGAATCTCTTGACGGTAGCAAGGCGGCAATCATTATTTGCCGGCATTGATTTTATCAGTAAGGCCCGCTGGCAGGTTTCTTCAGCTACGCTCACCGGAGTGAACGCGTTCAGCATAGGAGGTTATTGCGGCGTGATCGATAACAGGGGGTATCCGCGGACCCAGTTGCCGGCGGATGGCGGCAGGGCGATAACGCTGGGTTTTTCTTTCCCTCCGTATTTTATTCCTAAAGACATGAACGCGCCGTTTTCTACCAAGACAAAATTGAATAATGCCTTAAAATTGTTTACCTTCTGGGATTGGGCGCAAGGGGTCATTAAAAACCCTAAGGTATCTATTGTCCCGGGAGAGCCTGACGATAAGAAAGTTACTACGCTCGCATCTGTTGGGTTCGGGTTTACCTATACCGTGCCTGACCAGGGTTTTTCAGTGCGCCTGGACGCGGGCTGGCCGCTTACTCATCAAAACGGCGTGGACGGGGATAATCATCATGTGTGGTGGTCGGTTACCAAATCTTTTTAATGCCGGTTTAATTGCCGGAGGGTCCGTATGGAACATATAAAAGGCGTAAGCGTAAAAAAAGGGAGATAGTTATGAAAAAAAATAATTTCTTTGTTCTTTTTCTAAGCGCGTGTATTACGCTTGGCGGCGCTGTCTCTTTTTCGCGGGCAGCTGAGATAATTTATCTTGAGGGCAGCGTGCAGGTGCAGTCAGCCGCGGATGACACCTGGAGAAAAGCGGAAAAAGGCATGCAGGTCGATATCGGAGATTCGATCAGGACAGCCAGGCGTTCAAGGGTTGATATAGCCCTTGACGCACAGAAGCAAAATACCATCAGGCTTGAACAAAAGACGCAGGTAGTGCTCAATTCAGCTTCAGAGGGCACCCTGGACAGGTTGGACCTTTCCCGCGGAATGGTTTATTCGAATTTAGAGAATATTAAAGCGGGCTTGAGCTTTGAAGTGAATACTCCTTCAGCAGTCGCGGGTGTCAGGGGTTCCAGTTACAGGGTATATACTGAAAGGGACTCGGATGAGGTTTCCGCTTATAAGGACACGGTATTCATAAAAACATTTGACGCTAACAAGCAGCAGACCACTGAAACAATGCTTCCTGAAGGATTTAAGACGATCATCGAACGGTTTGAGACCCCCGGCGCTTTGGTCCAGGTGAGTTTAAGGGAGTTTGAGCGTTTTGATACCCTTAAGGACGATCTTCTTGATAATGCCGCGGGCATAGTGAAAGAAAAATCTGAGAGCAAAGGCCCAGGTGAGGGAAGTTCGCCAAAGACCGACCTTGAACAGAAGACCGACCAGTCTCTTGATCAGGGAGGGATCATAGAAGAAGTTATTGACGCCAAGGACCTTGTTGAAGAGAGCAATGTGGAAAAGTTGATCGAGGAAAGAACTCCGGGGGAAGAAGAAAGCCATGGGTGGTAAAATAAATCTTTAAGGAGGAAGAATGGAAAAGAAGAAAATAATACTCTTTGTGTCTGCTTTGGCAGTGCTGGTGTCGCCTTTGTTTTGTGCCGCTGCTGATGTTTCCGAGGAAGATGTTACCCCCCGGAATAAAAAGATCTATCTGGAGCCGGAGCGCTCGATCATCGAACGCGGAAAATTTAAATTCCTTCTGGCTACGACCCAGGGTTACGATAATAACAGCCACCTTGACAGCGCCCGGGACGGCGATGCTTATTTTCAGACTTTTTTCAGGGGCACGTTCACTACTTCAGTCTCCAAGAAAACAGAAGCGTTCCTTGGTTATGAATTAATGAATTTGCTTTACGCGGGCGAAGGCGACCTCGATCTGCTGCGTAACGGCATCCAGACCGGCATAAGCCATAACCTCACCCGGGACCTTAGCTTCTCCGCGGAATATGATTTCGACAGCATTGAATATATAAATTCAGGGAATGACGATTATCTGGATAATCAAGTGGGAATGAAGCTTAAATATAAGCTGCCCCATAAAATGTACATGAGCCTGGGGCATAATTTCATGCTCAGGAATTATGCCGACCGGCTTATCCGCACCGCTGTCGATACCTTTAGCGAAAAAAAGAGGGAAGATATACGCCACACGGTTGAATATGAGGTAGGTAAATATTTCACCAAGGATTTTTTCAAAGTCGGCTACCAGTATTTCTTCAACAACTCCAATGAAAAATTCCTGAATTATTATGATTATGATTCCCACAAGATCGGCGCTTCTTTTACGCATCTGTTTAACGATAAGTTCACCGGTTACCTGTCAATTTCCAAGCAATTCCGCGATTACCGCAGCCGCACGCTGGTAAACGACGCCGGATGCAGAGAGCATGAAAGAACGTTCTTAACGACGGCAGCGTTATATTACAGCTTTAATAAATCCATATCGTTCGGCCTGAGCTATACGTACCGGGAGAACAAGTCCAATGAGCCGGTTGAAGAGTATTCCGGGTCGTTGGTTTCAATATCAACGTATTACCGATTCTAAGTTAAGAGATTAGTGAATAAAAAGACCCGAGTTAAACTATTTGTCAGCCTGAGTATTTCTATTGTCCTGGCAGGGTTAATTTCTCTTTCCCTTAGATCAAAGTTTTACCAGATACTTGAATTAAAAGCATTAGATCTGCGGTTTGCCTTAAAGGAAAGCCGTCCTTCACGATCGCCGATCCTGCACATCGATATAGACGACCAGAGCCTCGCTGGCGTCGGCAGGTGGCCCTGGCCGAGAAATTACCACGCTAAACTTACCGATATCCTCAAGGAATGCCGGGCAAAGCAGGTCCTGATGGATATTATTTTCACTGAAGAGCTCAAGGAAAATCCTCAGGATGACGCGCTTTTCGCCGATTCCATGGCGCGCGGCGGTATAACGTACCTGCCTTTTTATTTCATTGAAAACCAAGCTGCTGTTCCGGATGAGCTGAAATCCCTGCTTTTACAGGATATTACGCTTTCTGCCGCGGACGCGGCAAAAAAACTTAATATACTTTTAGAGCCTCTCCTGGAGACATTGCCTCAGGCAAAGAAGCTGGTCTTAGAAGAAGTTACGCGAAAGTTGATTCGTCAAGATCCCGGTATCTCCTTTGACGGCCTTTTAAAGCGCATGGAGGAGGAATACGGGTGGTATTTATTCTCCGAAGATGAAAATTACTTGAGGCAGCGTTTTCCCGCCCAGCAACTGCTGAGTTCTTTTATCGCTCAGTTCGGTATCGATCTTCCGGCCGGACAATGGCCTTTCCGTCAAGAATACAGGATGTTAAACGTGCCTATTATGGCGTACACCCGGAGCATGCGGGGGAGCGGTTTTATTAACGCCGACGCCGACCTTGACGGGGTCACCAGGAAGATCCCTTTGTTTGTCAAATATGAGGATAAGATCCTTCCGCAACTGACTATCGCCGCGCTCATGGATTTCCTGGGAGTAAAGGAATTAGAAACCGGGCATGATCGTGTTATCCTTAAGCGCGCCGGCTTAAACGGCACCGTTAAGGATATAATCATTCCCGTAGACCAAAAAGGGGCAATGCTCGTGAACTGGCAGGGCAGATGGGGTGTTTCTTTTAAACATGTCCCCTATTATTTGATCCTCCGGCTCCAGGAAGTAAGAGAGCAGATGAAAGCTCAGCCTGACGGTGAGGCGGCTGAGTATTTTAAGAAAAGCGAAGCGGAGCTTTTAGAGAAGCTCACCGCGATGGTAAAGGGGAAGATCTGTATCGTCGGGTTGACCGCGACCGGCACGCATGACCTGCGGCCGATCCCGCTGCAGGAAAACTACCCTATGGCCGGCATACATTCAAACCTCATCGATACTATTCTTACGGAGAAATTCATTGTCAGGGCCGAAGGCGCTTTGCGCCTGTTTATTTTCCTACTCACCGCTTTAGTCATCGGGTTCAGTTCTTTGCTGAAATTATGGCAAAGCCTTGTATTGTCGCTTGGTTACGCGGCCGGATACTTCTTCTTTTCCTATTTTATTTTTGTCCGCTTCGGCCTCTGGATAGACCTGGTGGGGCCGCTGGGCATTGTCGTGTTCGGATTTTCCGCCATAACGAGCTTTCGTTTCTTTACCGAAGAAAAAGAGAAGCTTTGGATAAAGCAGGCTTTTAGCCATTATCTTTCTAATGAAGTTATCAGTGAATTGATCGAAGATCCTTCGCGCTTAAAGCTTGGAGGAGAAAGGCGGCTGATCACCGTATTCTTTACGGATATACGGGGTTTTACCGCTTTTTCGGAATCGCATCAGCCGGAAGAAGTAGTTGCCATGCTTAATGAGATATTGACGCAGCAGGTCAAGGTGGTTTTTAAATATAACGGCACGCTGGATAAGTTCGTGGGAGATGAATTGATGGCTTTCTTCGGGGCTCCGGGTAACCGCCATCTCAATGACCACGCGATAGTGGCCGTGCGTACGGCGGTCGAAATCCAGGCGAAGATGCATCAACTTAAGGATAAGTGGCTCCGCGAGAAAACCGCGGCGCTCCAGATAGGCATAGGTATAAATACAGGAGAAATGGTTGTGGGGAATATGGGTTCAGCTGAACGTATGGATTATACCGTGATCGGAGATAATGTTAATCTGGCGGCCAGGTTATGCTCTGCTGCCGATAAGGATGAGATCATTATCAGCGATGCCACATATGCTTTGGTCCGAGAACAAATAATTGCGGAGAAATTGACCCCTATTACGGTTAAGGGTAAATCTATGCCGATCCCCATATACAGGGTAACCGGGTTAAAGTAAAGAGAAGATCAACCCCGAGACCACCGCGATGATCCAGCTTAAGATCAGTTCCCGTAAGGTCATGAAATCTTTATGGATCTTAAGTTTCTTGTTGCAGAGGGCAAAGATGGCCGGCCTGAGCAGCAGGCTTACCGGCAGTAAAAAGCAAAAAGAACTTCGGATAAAGAAAAAAGAGACTATTATAGCCCGTTCCGCTATACCAAACCATTTCTCAAAAGCATTATAGCTTGCTCTTTCGAGAAAATTATCTTTAAAACATCTGATCAGAAAATAACCGTTATACGTGGCAAAGATAAGCGCTATAAGGTAGATTACGAGCTGGTCATTGGAGTAAAGCCTTATGATAAGGTTATGCCCCGCCGCAGGAGGCGTTAACTGCTTAAGATCGGTCAGGAACACGAGAGAAATTATTCCTACATGAGAGATTTGATCCAGGATGTAGGCCCAGAAGCAATGTTTCGCCGCGCCATAACGGAGTTTTATTGAATCTTGCAGCAGGTGCGCTGCCGCCAGAAAGAGCAAGAAAAACCAAAGCTGGGGTAAGTGCAGGTAGGGCCAGGAAAGGGCCAGGGAGCAGAAAAAAATGATCAGCGCGTGGGGGACGATGCCCTTTAAACCACTTGTCTTTAATTTGAAGATTATGTTGAATTGGAAAGGAAAATCACCCAGAAAATGCGCTAATAATAACCGGAAAAAGATGAACATTTAAGTGTTTTCCTAATAAACAGCCATTTTTTTTTATTCTAACTTAATTCAGGGTAAATGCAAGAAATTTTAATTATTTCTTCCTTATTGAGCGTAGCGGCGTTGACCTTCACCTGGCCGCTTATCCTGCATTTCGGGGAAGCGATCCCTCAAGGCAGTCTGCCTCCGGCAGTCGCGATGACACAACTTTTTTGCGCCGAATGGACAGGCAAGGTTTTAGATAAAGGGGCTTCTTATTGGAATGCCCCTTTTTATTACCCTTTCCCGGGGGCTTTTGCCTGGGGAGAGACCCAGCCGTTTTCCTGCCTGTTTATCTGGCTGGTGGCAAAGCTGACCGGCTATATTTTCGCCTATAACCTCTTAATTATACTGTACATGGTAGGTTTTGGCCTGGTTGGGTATGCCGCCAGCCTGTTGTTAACTCAGGACCGCATAGCGGCATTTTGGGCTGGTATTTCACTTACCGCGGGCGCATTTGCCATTCAAAAGCTTTGCGTCCTGCCGGTGCTTGCCGCGGCATTCCCGACAGGATGCATCCTTTGTAGTTTTTTATTCATTAAAGAGAAAGATTACCGTTATTTCTGGCTGGCTTGCGCCTGCTATGTATTGACCTGGTTAACCTGTAAACAACTTGCGTTATTTGTTTCTGTATTATTGCCGTTTGCCTTGTCTGGATTCTTCTCTCTTAAGAAATTACGCTCCTTAAAAATATCCCATTGTGTTGCCGCTATAATCTTATTTACGGTATTAGTTTTACCCTATAGCCTGCGGCAATTATATTATACGCAGGCAATGGGTTTCGAGCGCGGTTTAAACGATGTTATGGCGGTCTTATCGCTGAATAATTTATTTCTTCCGGCAAAAGGCCATTGGTTATTTACGCGTATCTTAGGATGGAGGGGGGTGTATTCCCGCGATATCGGCGTTGTGGCTTTAGCGGTGATTATTTTATCTGTCTTCCTGGGTATATTTAAACATCAACCTTTAAGTAATTATCAGAAGAAAATGATCAAGGGGCTGGTTGCCGTGATCATCGCGGGATTATTCCTGGGATTCGGCCCTTCGTTGAAGGTGCCTATCAATGGAAAAGATCTTAGCTTGTATACTTTATTTTTTTCCGTCATCCCGGGCATGGAATATGTGCGTGTTCCCGCGCGGGCGAACCTCTTTATCGCTTTCGGGATCTCTTTAATTTCCGCGTTAGCTTTGGCATTTATCAGGGGCCGTATAAAAAGCGCGGCCAGGAAAACATTTATTACGGCCGCTTTTTTTGTCCTCTTATTCGCTGAGCTGTGGGCAATGCCTGTTCTTTTGATCTTTCCCGGGCGTGAAATGGACCGGCATCAGGGGGTCATCGACTGGCTGCGCCAATATGGAGGAGGCAGCCCCTTGGTCGAGTTGCCGATATCTCGTAAATTATCAGCTCCGAATATGGAGCTTGAAGCCTGGGCAATGTACCGGATGCTCAGGCACGATAATCCGATCATTAACGGGTATGTAAGCTTTTATCCTGTTTCTTACGTTCAATTAAAGCAATCTGTCGCCGCGGGGCCTCTCACTCGTTTTCAACGCTATTTAGAGGCATACAAAGTCAAATACGCCGTAGTTCACGAGCATCAGCTGTCTCATCCGGAGAAAGGTGATTACGCGGCGGCTTTAGGCAATACTATTGTTTATCATGACGCGGAGCATGCGGTTTATCTCTTGCCGGATAAGGGGGACTCGCCAAATGTTTTGCGGCTCCTGCCGCGTACTGTCAAATTCAGGGAAGGCGTCATCCCTCGGAAGGAAAAAACCTATAGTTTATCCGTGCCGGTCCCGAAGGATAAAGCCATACTTCTTACGCCGCAATTGCCCTGGCGCTTGAGCCTTGAATGGACAGATGGATCAGGAGGGCACAGGTCAAAAACAGTCCGTATGCGCGGCAGCCAGCTTGTAGACGCGAGCCATCCGTTTGTTTATTTTAAGTTTATTTCTTTCCCGCCGGGGGATAAAGAAGCGGAGGCAGTGCTTGTTTATGTAAAACAATTTTAGAAGCGTAAGAATTGTGATATAATTTAATTGTTAATATACGTTTATTTCATGGTTTAGCATTGTTCAATTCTGCCGGCAGATGATCGGGGGGAGTATGGGGACTATTTTTAAGGATTTGACTGATGTACAGCTCGACGCGCTTAAGGAAGTAACTCATATCGGAGCTGCCAGCGCTGTTACCGCCCTCTCTCAATTCATTAATAAGACCGTGACAATGTCACCTGCGGTCATCGTGGGGTTTAACTCTGAACATGTCCCTCAACTTACATCCCGGGAAGCCCCCCGTAACACGGTAGTATTCCTGGAAATATCAGGGAACATCCCCGGGAAAATATTTATAGTGATTGACGGAAAAAGCATTGTTTTTTTTACCGGGCTGCTTCTTGGCAAGGGGGTTACTTCTGAAGTTTTGTCTGAAATGGATATTTCCGCTATTAAAGAGGTCGCGACGGTAATGTCGGGTTCACATTTAAAATCATTAGGGGAAATAGTGAATACCGTATTTCATATGGATCCGCCTTCTTTTGAATATTCCGGTTCGGAAAACATCCTCAAGGTGGTCAATAGCCATTGTTCAGATAAAGAAGATGAGCCTATTTGTTTCAGGTCTGATTTCTTCGCCTGTCACGGCGCGGAGAAGCTTAATGGATCTGTTTTATTCATGCTGTTAGGGGCTTCTTTGCGAAATTTAGCTCAGGCGGTCATGCCTAATGTCTAATCCTTCGACAGAAATCCCCGGGCTTTAGCCCGTGGGATGAATGTTCTTTTTGAGATTTCTGCTTGAGGAGGGAGCCGCGGTCTTTAGACCGCGGGGGATCCACGGGGTTAATAAAGCTAAAGGAATAAGAGATGAGTAATGATAAGAGTTTGATCACGGATATAGTCAAGGAAGTCGGGAATCAGGCTTTGTCCCTTACCAGTTGCCGGCCTTTTGTCACCTGGGTCCTTGAAAATACCCCGATCGTCCTTGAGCATGACTGCGCGGCTATCGTGATCCCTGAGCCATCAGGGGCTAAATTATATTTGAGGCTCAACCAGCCTCTCTCGGATGGTTATATTCAGGAGTTTAAGCTTAAAACAATTGAGGCTATAGGCGCTTCAATGGACCGGAAGTTCTCAGAGAAAGATATCGAGGTTGTTATTTGTTCTCATGCCGATGCCCCTCTGCGGATGGGCAGTCAAGAGGATGCGGTCGAGGCCTTTTATCATACAAATCTCATCGTCAGAGGCAAGAACCTGGGTTTATTCGCTATTAGCAGCAGAAAACCGGACACATTTCTGGTGTACCGGGTAAATATGTTTAAGATATTTGCCGAGCAGGTAGCTTTAGCTATTGACAGCCTCAAGGCGCGGGAGGAGGTAGTAAGGCAATCCCGCATCATTGAAATAGAAAGAATTAAGATGCAGACCGCTTTTTGCGGAATGGCTGAAGGCTTAGTTATGCTCGATGAGTCTAATCAGATCGTTTTGATCAATCCGGTCGCCAGAAAGATGCTGGGGGTTGAAGAGGACCATTCCGGCAATATCCTCGGAGTTTCACTCGCTCCTGTTTTTCTCTCTTTGTCGGAACAGGTCATTGCTGAAAATCGTTTGGTGAGCAGGGAAATTAATCTTGGTAAATCTATTGAGATGGTGGTGCGCCTGGATGCAGCGCCCGCGATTGACGCTCAGAATAAGCGCTTAGGGATAGTGGTCCTCTTGCGGGACATCACTAAAGATAAAGAGATAGACCGCTTGAAATCGGAATTTATTTCTACTGTTTCGCATGAATTACGTACTCCCCTGACAACTATTAGAGAGTCGGTTTCGCAGGTCTTAGACGGCATACTGGGTGCGGTTACCGAGCAGCAAACCGAATTTTTGTCCTTCTGCCTGGAAGACGTTGATCGTCTGACCAGGTTGATCAACGACCTTTTGGATATTTCCAGGCTTGAGGCAAAAAAGACCGAAATGCATAAAGAAGTCCTGGATATCGTCGGGTTAGTAAAAGGGGTGCACGCGTCTTTTATCTCGCGCGCGGCGGCAAAAGGACTGGAGATAAGGACTGACTTTTCTAAAGAAAATATCCAGGTTTATGCCGACCGGGATAAGCTTATCCAGGTATTTACTAATCTGGTAGGCAATTCCCTTAAATTTACCGAGCGCGGGTTTATCGGGATATCGGTTATAGAAAAAGCGGATGTTATCCTGTGTTCTGTGCGCGATACCGGCAGGGGTATTTCTGAGGCGGATGTGCCGAAAACATTCAGCAAATTTCAGCAATTTTGCCGCACGGACGACGCTGGGGAGAAAGGCACCGGTTTAGGTTTGGCTATCAGTAAGGGGATCGTTGAATTGCATGGAGGGAAGATCTGGGTGGAAAGCAAGTTAAATGAGGGGAGTCAGTTCAGCTTTGTTTTACCCGCGCAAATTCCCGGCTTGCCGGTTCAATAACTATAGGCACAAGGAGACAACTGAATGCAGAAGAAAATTCTGGCAGTTGACGATGATCCGCATATACTTCTTTTAGTAAAGACGCGATTACAGGCTAACGGCTATTCCGTGGCTACTGCTGTCGACGGAGAAGAATGTTTGAAAAAGATCGTTTCCGAGAAGCCGGACCTGCTCATTTTAGATGTTATGTTGCCTAAACTGGACGGTTACAACATTTTAATAACGTTAAAAGAGATGAGAATGCTCGGGGAAAATATCCCGGTGATCCCCGTTATTATGCTTACTGCCAGGGGCGAGCCTCGCATAAGGGAGTTAATTGAAAAAGAAGATATTCAAGCGTATATCTTAAAACCGTTTGATTCAAAAGAACTTTTGCAGGAGATAAAAAAGATCATCGGGTAAGCGGTTTTGTCTTTTTATAAAAATATGGCTGCTGAAAAGATTTTAATAGTGGAAGATCATGGCTTTATGCGCCAGCTGTTAGCCTCAAGATTAAAGGCGAGTAGCTACGACGTTATTATGGGCGCTGACGGCAATGAGGGATTAAGCAAGGCTTTGCAGGAAACGCCTGACCTGATCATCCTGGATATTAATCTGCCCGGGATGAGCGGCCTTAAATTAGGTGCTCTGTTAAAAGCCGATCCCCAAACCAGATCTATCCCCATTATTTTTGTTTCTGCCAGGGGAGAGGGGGAAGATGTGTTCAAGGCGATATCGCAAATAGGCGCCGAGTGTTACATTCTCAAACCGTTTACTTCCGAAAAATTAATCGAAGAGATCAAAAAAGCCTTAAATAAGTATAAAACTTTAAAAAAGAGGTGACGCATGGCAAAGAAAATACTCATTGTGGATGACAATAAAGATATCGTTCGATTGATCTCCTCCAGGCTTAAGGCAAATAACTACGATGTGATCAGCGCTTTTGATACGTTGATGGTCATGCAGTTAGTCCTTAAAGAAAAACCAGACTTGATCATACTGGACAACTGGCTTCCTAATGGTACCGGCCTTAATCTTATCGGAAAGCTTAAAAAAACCCCGAAAACCGCCGCAATACCAATAGTTCTTATTACCGCTCAAGCGGGAACGACGATACGTGACCTGGCTTTAGAGCAGGGAGCCGTAGATTTTATCGCGAAACCATTTGATGCCGGCGATATGCTGAAGAAGATCAAGAAGGCTTTGGGAGAATGATCGAGGTAAGTGAGTCTGCACAAATTTTTTTGCGGGAAGCGCAAGAAAATTTAGTGCGGGAGGAGGGAGTTGAACCCTCATGTCTTGCGACACTGGCTTCTGAGACCAGCGCGTCTGCCATTCCGCCACCCCCGCAATAGTAATAAATAATAACCTACAAACCAGCATCTGTCAATAGCTTCGGTACTCGATGACCGGTTATTGGTTTTCGGATACTAAGACTGTTTTAGTCACCGATAATCGAACACCTTCTAATAAAGAAGATTATCAATCCTCTGATTTTATGATATAATTCCTAACTATGATGCTTTTTACCTATTCCAGATCAATAGCTGAGGCAATGCTTCAGATCTTCTTTTTAGGCGCGATAGGTTTTATCCTGGTGCGTAAAAAGGTCATTTCCGGGGAAGGGGTCACGGGCTTAACAAAGCTTTTGATCGAAGTTGTCTTTCCGGCGCTGATATTCTGGCAGATCGTCACTAAATTCGAGTTCCGTCAATTCCCCCGTTGGTGGATGATCTCTTTATTAAGTATCGGTATTACCGCTTTAGGGATCGGGATCGGGTACATTTTCGGTTATTCGATCAAAGATAAACAGGAAAAACGGGAATTCATGTGTTTGGTGGGGTTTCAGAACGCGGGATATTTACCCTTGACCTTGCTGGGATGGATCGTGCCTCAAGAGCAATTGAGCACAATGCTCATTTACCTGTTCTTGTTCCTCCTGGGGTTTAACCTGGTTATTTGGTCGTGGGGCGTGTTTTTTCTTTCTGACCATAAAGCTAAACGTTTTTCGATGGGAAGCTTGTTCAGCCCTCCGGTGATCGCGACACTGGCAGGTTTTATTTGCGTTATTCTTAAGATCCATCAGGTTATCCCGAATTTTATTTTATCACCTCTGGGGATGCTGGGTAACTGCAGCTTTCCTTTAGCGGTCATTGTTGTCGGGGCAAGCCTTGCCGATCTCTATGTGGGCAAATCCATCGCAACAGGGCAGATGGTCCGCTTGGTGTTAGCAAAGCTTATCATCATGCCGTTGGTCGGCTTGGCGGTCATTATGTGTATCAAGCTTCCTTATTTGATCGGTTTACTGCTTATTTTACAGTTAGCGGTCCCTTCGGCAACGACTTTAGCGATTGTTGCCAGAAGATATGGGCAGAAAGAGAAGCTTATCAGCCAGGGAGTTTTCATTACGCACATTGTCAGTTTAGCGACGCTTGCGGTGTTTTTGACCCTGTTTAATTGGATTGTATTTCGAACGTAAGCATGTTATAATAATATGGATGAGAGAAAAGTAACGACCAATAAAAAAGCCTTCCGGGATTATGAAATTCTTGAACGGCTGGAAGCAGGTATTGAGTTAGCCGGCTGTGAAGTAAAATCTCTGCGGCAATCTAATGCTAACCTGACCGATAGTTTCGCGAGTATTGAAGAAAACCAGGTATTTTTACATAATCTGCATATAGCTCCCTACGTAGAAGCCAGTTATTTGAATGTTGAGCCCACACGCGTCAGGCGACTGCTTTTACATAGGGCGCAGATCCGTAAACTCAACGAAAAAATGTCGCAGCGGGGGTTGACGCTGATCCCGTTAAAATTGTATTTTAATGACCGCGGTTTTGCCAAGGTAGAACTGGCGCTTGGTAAAGGTAAAAAGCATTACGATAAAAGAGACGATATAAAGCGGCGTGAAACGGACATGAAGCTGCGCCGGGTTTTAAAGAATAGAAGAAATGGGTAAGTGAAAATCGGTCCCTCGCGGCCGACAGTAAAGTGAGTGCCGCTCGGGATCAATTTTTGCTACGCAAAAATCGGGGGTGAAAGGGTTCGACTTAGATACATCGGGTAAAGGTAGCATGCCGCGGAGGCAAGGTTGGCCGCGTCAAAAATCCTTGCAAACATAAACGCAAAAACACCAACGTTTAATCGATTAGCAGCTCAGCCAGTAATGGCTGCAGCGCCAGTCGGTTTTGGCGGACTCGTCTTCGGGCGTAATTAACGCTTGAAGCCTCTATCTATCCTTGCCTGTGGGGTGGTATAGAGAAATAGCAGGCTGGCTCGGGCTGATTAGCCTTTAAGGCCCGGGTGAGATTTTAAGGGCTCGTCTTACCGGATCCTGTCGAGCGGAGCGGGTAAGATTACGCGCAAAAGATCGACTAAGCATGTAGTTGACTTTTATTTGATGATTTAAGGACGGCGGTTCAATTCCGCCCACCTCCACCACTCGACTCGCTGCTTCGCAGCTCGCTCGTGGTGGATGCCGCAGCACCCCAGCTTAATAGGAATGCTGGGTGTGCCCTTTCCGGGCAACGAGCGTAGCCGAGCGACAAGCGAGGCAGCGAGTGCGCAGCGAAGCAAGCCTCCGCGAAGGGGGCAAGCCGAGCAGAAACTATAAGGATTTCTTAAGTAATAACAAGGGCTGATCATTAATGTTGTATAAATTTTTATTCATTCTTTTTCTTCTTAGCGCTTCCTTTCTTTCCGGCTGTCGATCAGTCCCGGTACAATCCGACTTCGTTACCTATTCCATCAAGGGTATAAAATACTTCCCTTTAGTCAACCTTTGCAACGCGCGGGGTATAGCTCTGGAGTATGATACTTTTACGCGCACGGCTGTTCTAACCAAGAATACCCATAAGATCAATCTGCGCATATCGGAGAAATTAGCGCTTATCGACGGCAACCCTCGATATTTGAAGTCTCCGGTAGAAGTTTTTCAGGGGACGATAGTCGTGCCTTATAAATTTAAAGAGGATATCCTGGATGGGATGTTTCAGGATGTTCCCGTGGTAGTCAGAGAGTTCCCGTTAGGCGCCACTATTAAAAGAATTGTCATTGACGCCGGCCATGGCGGTAAAGATCCCGGGGCTATCGGAAGGACCGGTTTAAAAGAAAAAGATGTGAACCTTGATATCGCGAAACGCCTGGCGGCGATACTGCAAAAAGACAGGGTTAATGTCGTTTTGACCCGGTCGGTTGACCGGTTTATTTCGTTACCCCGGAGAGTGGAGGTCGCCAATGAAAGCGGGGCTGACCTTTTTGTGAGCATTCATTCTAACGCTAACCGGGTGCGCAGCATGAACGGTTTTGAGGTTTATTATGTTTCTCCCACGGTCAGCGATTCCGAACGCGCGCTGCAGGCGGCAAAGAGCGCCGTGCCGTCGTTGGTTGACGCGAGCTTCGCGTTGCTTCCCCTGGAGATAAAAGCGGTCCTCTGGGATATGATCTATACTGCGTGCCGCGGTGAATCCATAATGTTATCGCGGGCTATTTGCAAGACCATCGACCGTAACCTTGATGTGAAGATCTTAGGCGTCAAGGACGCCCGGTACGCGGTCTTAAAAGGCGCGCGCATGCCCGCGATATTGATCGAAGTCGGGTTTGTTTCTAATAGCCAGGAAGAACGGTATTTGAAGAATTATTATTACCGCCAGAAGTTAGCCGAAAGCATCCGCGAAGGCCTGGTGAACTACGTTCAGGATATTTCCGTGATGACGGTGAAGAAATGATCATCCGTGCATCATTTAATCTGAGAGATCTTTACCAGCGTATAAGGGGTATTTTATGAAATCGATAGGCGTATTTGATTCGGGTGTCGGAGGCTTGACTGTGGTAAAAGAACTGATACAGCAGCTGCCTCATGAGGACCTTATTTATTTCGGCGATACCGCGCGGGTGCCTTACGGCATAAAATCCCGGGAGACCGTGATCCGGTTCTCTATCGAGAACACGCTGTTCTTGCTTAAGCAGGAAGTAAAGCTGATCTGTGTCGCCTGTAACACGGTATCGAGTTTCGCTCTTCCGGTGATCAAAAACCATTTCAGGGTCCCGATCGTGGGAGTGATCACTCCCGGCGTCAGGGAAGCGGTGTACGCGACGCAGAATAAGCGTATCGGTGTTATCGGTACCCGCGGGACGATAAAAAGCCGGACTTACGAGAATGAGATCAAGCAGCTTGATCCGAGAGTCCATGTTACGGCAGCGTCCTGCCCGCTTTTTGTGCCCTTCGTCGAAGAAGGCTGGCTTAACGGCAGGATCGTCATGGACGTGGCGCGCACCTATTTAAAGCCTTTGAAAGACGCCCGGGTGGATACCGTGATACTGGGCTGCACGCATTATCCTTTGTTAAAGCCGGTCATTAAAGAGATCATGGGCCCGCAGGTCACCTTGATCGATTCCGCCAAGCAAGTCGCTATTGAAGTCAAGAAGATATTGTCTTCGGAAGGATTGTTGAGCGACAGCCGTAAGAAAGCGGAAAATAAATTTTATGTCAGCGATAATCCTGAATGGTTCAGCGATTTAGCCGAACGCTTCCTGGGACGGGCGATCGCCAACGTCAAGCGGGTCCATAATGAGTAATACGCTTCAAGGAGTGTAGATGTTTACGGTAAAAGTAGAAGGAAGTTTCAGCTCCGCGCATAACCTGCGCGGATATAAAGGCAAATGTGAAGACCTGCACGGCCATAACTGGAAAGTTGAGATCTCCGCGGCGAAAGAAACCCTCGATAAAATAGGGATGGTGCTCGATTTTAAACTTTTAAAAGCCAGGCTTTCGCAGGTCCTGGAGCCGCTCGACCATGCGTATCTGAACCGTGTCGCTTATTTTAAGAAAGTCAATCCAACCTCGGAAAATATCGCCCGGTATATTTATCAGAAGCTCAAACCCGGTATCCCTTCTTTAAGGCAAGTGACAGTTTGGGAAAATGTTGCCAGCGCGGCTACCTATGAAGAATAAAAAAAGAGGTTTTCGTCCGGGGAAACGCGCGGTGGTTTTATTGTCGGGCGGGCTTGATTCGGCAACAACGTTATATTACGCCAAGAGGAACGGATTTGAGCCGTATTGCCTGGTTTTTGATTACGGGCAGCGGCACAAGAGAGAAGTAGCGGCTGCCCGTCAGATCGCGCGGGCCCTCAAGGCCCCGCTTGAGACCGTCACGATATCTTTACCCTGGAAAGGTTCGAGCCTGCTGGATAAGAGCAAGGCTATCCCTTCCAGCGCTGTGACAGGGACTATACCTGATACGTATGTTCCTGCCCGTAACATTATTTTCTTGAGCTTCGCGCTTTCTTATGCTGAAGTTATCCGGGCAGAGGCGGTTTTTATCGGAGCGCACGCGCAGGATTATTCGGGGTACCCGGATTGCCGTCCTGAATTTTACCGCGCGTTTGACGCGGTCATTAAAACAGGGACAAAGGCCGGGGTGGAAGGGAACAAAATTAATATTATTACCCCGCTTATTAATAAAACAAAATCGGAAATAGTCAAACTGGGGTTCTCGCTGGGGGTGCCTTTTGGGCGGACATGGTCCTGTTACCATGGGGGAAAGCGGCCGTGCGGTAAATGCGATAGTTGTTATTACCGCGCCAAGGGATTCGCCGAAGCGGGGTTAGAGGACCCATTATGAAAGCAAAGATAGCGGAAATATTTGTTAGTGTCCAGGGAGAGGGTATTTATGTCGGGGAAAAGCAGCTTTTTGTGCGTTTCTTCGGCTGTAATTTAAGCTGTAAATACTGCGACACAAAACTCACCGAGTTCATCGAGTATGAACCGCAGGCGTTGATCGAGGTTTTAAAACAGTTTCACGGGAAATTCCATTCCATCTCTTTTACCGGCGGTGAGCCGCTTTTGCACCTGGATTTTTTAAAAGAGTTCCTGCCTTTGAACCGTCACGGCGGCTTGAAGCATTATCTTGAGACGAACGGCACGCTTCCTGAAGCTTTGGAAGCCGTCATCGATCATCTTGATATTGTGGCGATGGATATTAAGCTTCCCAGTTCTACCGGTTTAAAACATTTCTGGGAAGAGCATAAGAAATTCCTTACAATTGCCGCCCGGAAAGAAGTTTTCATTAAAACCGTTGTTTGTCTTTCGACGAAGGAAGAGGATTTTACTGAAGTCATCCGCCTGGTCAGCGAGTGCGACCCTTCCGCTGTTTTGATCCTGCAGGCAAACAGCCAGGAAGACAATGACGAGATGAAGCATAAATTACATGAATTCAGGGAATTCTGCGTTAATCGGCATGTTACTGCCTGCATTATTCCGCAGATCCATAAAATAGTGGGGTTAGAATGAAAGATCATTCCGGTTATGAAGGGTTGCAAAAGAGCGTCAGGGGCCTGAAAACTCCCGAAATAGAGGTTTGGGAGAACCAGTATCCCGATAAAGTTTATACGATCTCCCTTGACGTCCCCGAGTTTACCTGTATTTGCCCGAAAACCGGTTTGCCGGACTTCGCGCAGATAAAAATAGAATATTCGCCCGCGAAATATTGCATAGAATTGAAATCCTTTAAAATGTATACGATCTTTTTCCGCGATATAGGGATCTTTCATGAGCATTTGATCAATAAGTTCATGGATGATCTTGTGAAAGTTTCAAAGCCGCGTTGGGCCAAAATAACCGGCGTCTTTAATCCCCGCGGCGGCATTACCACGACCGTAAGCCGGGAATATAAAGCTCAATGAAGACTATTTCCTCTCAAAAGATAACTGATATGGTTTCAACGCTCTGCTTGAAAGCGAATACCTTGCTGCGGGAAGATGTTCACGCGGCTTTAGAGCAAGCGTGCCGGTCGGAGACGAATAAAAGAGGCAGGAAAATATTATCCGCGATCATCGATAACGCGCTTATTGCCGGCAAGGAAAACCTGGCGATCTGTCAGGATACCGGTATGCCCTGCGTGTTCGTTGAGGTCGGGCAGGATGTCCATATAACAGGCGACCTGAAAGCGGCGATTGCCGCGGGTATCGAACGCGGGTATCAGAGCGGTTATTTCCGCAGATCGATCATCGCTGACCCGTTGAAGCGCGGCAAACCGGGATTGACGCCTCCGGTCATCCATTCCGAGGTTGTTAAAGGCGATAAGCTTAAGCTCACGGTTCTGCCGAAAGGATTCGGCTGCGAGAACAAGGCGAGGCTTCAGATGTTCAATCCGACGGCCAAGATCGAAGATATCAAAAGATTTATTATAGAGGCCGTTAAGTCAGCCGGCCCTGATGCCTGTCCTCCCTATGTCGTAGGCGTAGGGATCGGGGGGACCGCGGATTACGCGATGCTGCTGGCGAAGAAAGCTTTGTTGAAGAATATAGCCCACAGTCCACGGTCCACAGTCCACGGTCTTGAAAGGGAATTATTGAAGGAGATCAATAAATTGAATATCGGGCCGATGGGGTTAGGCGGCAGGATCACTGCTTTGGCAGTGAATATCCTGACGTATCCTACTCATATCGCGGGATTGCCGGTGGCGGTGAATATCAGCTGCCACGCGTTGAGAAGCGCGGAAGGTATCCTTTAGTTCATAGTGCGTTAAGATTTTATTGAGAAAGTGATATAACGCGGTTTAGGTTAAGGTAAAGTGGTTTGTTTAGTAGTTCGGTAAAGTAGTTTGTTTTTGCTGCCAACAACATAACCTGACAACAAAACTAACTTCTTAACCATTACCTAACTACTTATTAGAGTCATAATCTTAGAGCAATTCCTTTAATTTTTTTAATAAAAGAATGAAAGAAATAGTATCGCCGTTAGATAAGAAAATAATCCGGTCGTTGAAGGCAGGAGATGAGGTATTGTTCGACGGGGTACTCTATACAGCCCGTGACCAGGCTCATCAGCGGTTGGTTGATGCGCTCACCCAGGGAAAGAAGCTCCCTATCGATCTAAAAGAGTCAATTATTTATTACTGCGGGCCCACGCAAACGCCGATAGGTAAGGCGATCGGCTCCTGCGGGCCGACAACCAGCAGGCGTATGGACTCCTTTACTCCCGCGCTTGTTAAATCGGGTTTGAGAGCGATGATCGGTAAGGGCGATCGTTCTGTGGAGGTTGCCGCCGCGCTTAAGAAATATGGGGCGGTTTATTTTCTGACCTACGCGGGTTGCGGGGCGTTACTTTCAAAGTATGTGCGCCGGTCAACACTGGTCGCGTATAAGGGCCTGGGGCCGGAGGCGATATACCGGTTAGAGGTGCGCGATTTTCCTCTTATCGTAGGCATCGACGCGCGGGGGAAAAGCGTTTTTAAAAAGTAATTACTAAGTAAAGGAGCATATGGGCATAATTCGTTTGGATGGCAGGGGGTTGGATAAATTAAGAAAAATGACGGTGACCACTAATTATTTAAAATTCGCGGAAGGGTCCTGTTTGATAGAGATGGGTAATACCAAGGTTATTTGTTCCGCGTCGGTTGAAGAATCAGTCCCGCCGTTCTTGAAAAATTCGGGCAACGGCTGGGTGACTTCGGAATACGGGATGCTTCCTCGTTCATGCAAGAGCCGTATCCCGCGCGGGAAAGATTCCGGAAGGACCCATGAGATACAGCGTTTAGTGGGCCGGTCGCTGCGCGCGGTAACGGACATGAGAAATATGGGAGAGCGTACCGTTTGGATCGATTGCGACGTGATCCAGGGTGACGGTGGAACGCGCACCGCGTCCATCACCGGGAGCTTTATCGCGCTTGCTTTGGCCTTCCAAAAAGTGAAAAAAGACGGGCTGATGACGCGTATCCCGCTTAAGGATTATGTCGCGGCAATAAGTGTGGGGATGTCAAACGGCGAGTTCCTCCTGGACTTGAATTATGAAGAGGATTCCAAGGCCGATGTGGATATGAATGTGGTGATGCGCGGCAATGGAGAGTTTATCGAGATCCAGGGGACCGCGGAGCGCAAGACCTTCAAGAAGGACGAGATGGTCCGGTTAATGGACCTGGCTCAGAGCGGTATCGAGACGTTGATAGAGGAGCAGAAAAAGCTTCTTAAAGATATAGTGGCATGAGAACGACCTTAGTAGTCGCGACCAGGAATAAAAAGAAGCTCCAGGAGATCCGGGTTATCTTGAAAGGTTTACGGGTAAATCTTGTTTCACTCGAAGATCTTCCTAAAACCCCGGATATCGTGGAAAACGGCAAAACTTTCCAGGCTAACGCGGCTAAAAAAGCTTTGGCCATTGCCCGTTTCACGGGAGAGTTGACGCTGGGTGAAGATTCGGGGATCTGTGTCGCCGCGCTCTACGGTAAGCCGGGGGTTTATTCCGCCCGGTTCGCCGGCATTGATAAAAGCGATGAGAAGAACAACGAAAAATTACTAAAATCCTTAACGGGGGTGCCTGCCTCCCGAAGAAAAGCATACTACGCCGCGGCAGTGGCATTGGCCGATAAAAACGGGTTGATCGGCGTGGTCGAGGGAAGATGTTACGGCCGTATCGGCTTTAAGCCGCAGGGGACTTTCGGGTTCGGCTATGACCCGTTGTTTGTTATCCCGGAATATAAAAAGACTTTTGCTCAGCTCGGGCCCCGGATAAAGCACGCGATGAGCCATCGTTACCGCGCTTTGCTGAAAGCCCAGAAGTTACTCTTGAAATATATTAATAAGGCCGGGTCATAAAACTGAGAAGCCTAACTATGTCATCCCCGCCCCGTTAGAAACTACGTTTCTAACGGGACCAGCATGTTTTAAGCGGTGATCTGAAACGCACTGTCATCCCCGCATGTTTTAAGCGGGGATCTAAAGAATAAGAATCGGGTTATACTTTTTGACAAAGAATATCCATAATGCTATACTGATTTTCGCAAAATGGAGGGCTCTATGGAGCAGGACCAGGGCAACGATATAAGCCGGCAAAAGAATGCCTCTAGGGGAGATAAGCAATTGTTGGATTTCTTCCTCGAGTTAAGCGATACCTTGCGGGCTGATTTAGATATCAATAAATCCGCGCAGATAATGGTCAGCATTTTAGCGGATATGTTCGAGGCGGGCAGGGTTTCTTTTATGCAGCTCGATGAAGCAACATCGGAATTGTTTGTCCGGGCGTCGTTAGGGCTTGATCCCGCGGTAACTCAGGCAAAGGTAAAGCTTGGGGATTCCTTTTGCGGCCAGGTAGCCAAAGAGGGGCGCCTTCTACTGGTTAATGATATTGAAACGGATTATCCTGATATGCCCCGCAGCAGGCTAGCGCGTTACCAGTCGAAATCTTTTGTGGTCATGCCGGTAGAATGCGGCGATAAGGTGCATGGTGTTTTAAGTATCACCGATAGGAAAAACCAGCCGCAATTCAGCAGCGAAGACCTGAAAATACTGGGTTTGGTGAGCAGTTATTTCGCGTTATATCTGGAAAAAACCAAATTGGCGGAGCATAATAAGCTTCTGGCGGTGACTGATTCATTGACCGGGTTATTTTCTCACCGTTACTTCCAGGAGCAGCTTTCGGAGGAGATGGACCGCAGCGAGCGTTACCGCAGGCCTTTAAGTATTATCATAGTCGATATCGATAAATTCACCGAGTATAATCAAGCGCACGGGTATGCCGCCGGCGACATCGTTTTAAAGCAGGTGGCGCAGCTTTTGGAGGGGAATTGCCGTAAGGTCGATGTTGTCTGCCGTTACGGTTTAGACGGGTTTTCGATCATCCTTCCGGAAACAAAAATTAAAGAGGCGGTTTTTGTCGCGGAAAAGATAAAGGAAAAAATGAGCATGGCTGTTTTTACCGAGGATGAAGCGCGGAAATCTTCGTATGGCATGTCCAGGCTCACGGTGAGTATCGGTGTTTCGGAGCATTCGGTAGGCTTGCCTAAAGATGACCTCGTCCGTCATGCCACCGGCGCGTTGTTTGACTGCCAGCAAAAAGGCGGTAACCGCGTCTGCGTGTTTCGATAATGTGTAGATAGGCGGATTTGTTTTCTTAAAAGATAATACGTAGTAAGGATTGTAGCGGGGCGTGGCTCAGTTTGGCTAGAGCGCCTGCTTTGGGAGCAGGAGGTCACAGGTTCAAGTCCTGTCGCCCCGATTTAATTTATAGGAGTCACAGGTTCCCGCCATTAAAACATTGGCGGGCCCGCCGAAGCTTTAGTGGCGGGCAAGTCCTGTCGCCCCGATTTAGTTTATAACATACAGGAATGCAGCAAATGTATGTTTATATCTTACGCAGCAAAAAAGACGGTAGTTTTTATGTTGGTTCGAGCAAAAATGTTCAAGAACGGTTAATGTATCATAACAAGGGGTATAGTTTATCTACAAAATCAAAAGCTCCCTGGGATTTGGTAAGAATAGAAGAGTATAAGAATAGCACCCTTGCCTTGAAACGAGAAAGATACTTAAAAAGCGGTCAAGGAAGAAGAGTTATAATGAATTTATGTGCTAAATAGTTTGGCTAGAGCGTCCGCCATTAAAACATTGGCGGACGGGTGCCAAAGCTTTAGTGGCACCCGCCTGCTTTGGGAGCAGGAGGTCACAGGTTCAAGTCCTGTCGCCCCGACCAAATTCCGCCGAAGGCGGAATTTGACCCCGAGCTTCCCTGAAAAAAAAGTATCGGAAGCGAGGGGTTAATAGTCTTCGTAGGGCTTCGAAGGAATAGTAGGAGGTATTAATGATCCGTGTTAAAAAGCTGATACTGTTCTTAATGCTCACTGTCATTATCCCGCACACTTTTTCATTCGCGCAAAACGGCTTGATTACTCAGGAAGCGATCCAATATTTCAATGAAGGGGTAAAGGCTTATAAGAACGGCGATCTTGAACGGGCAAGCGCCTGTTTTCAAAAGACAATGATCATAGACCCGCGTAATAATGATTACCGCGCGTATGCTTTAAATAATCTTGGCGCCATATACATGAACCAGGGGTATATGGATAGGGCTGAAGAGATGTTCATTGAAGTTTTGAAGATCGATCCTGCGTATAAGCCGGCGCAATTAAATCTGGGATTAATAATAGAAGCTAAAGGGGATAGGGTCAAAGCGTTAGAATTCTGGGCGAAGATCTTCGATATCGACGGCCGCAAGCCAAAAGCCCCTGTTATTGAAGAGCAGCAAAAAACAGATGATCCTGCTTTAGTTTCCGGTAAGGCTGAAGCTAAGAAATAAGTAAAATAACGCGCCTGTGGTTCGACTAATGCTCACCACTAGGCGGATATAAGTGAAACAATGCGCCTGTAGCTCAGTTGGATAGAGCATTTGCCTTCTAAGCAAAGGGTCGCAGGTTCGACTCCTGCCAGGCGCGTAAAATTAAGCGTGCAGGAAGAATGTGTCATTGCGAGCCCCAAAGGGGCGAAGCAATCTTTTTAAGTCAAAAAAGTTAAAATAAGTGATAAGCATCTATTCCCGCAAATATGCGACTATCAGCTAAAATATTCTGGGCAATTTTGATCTTCCTGGTTATCCTCTACGCGGCCGCTTATGCCTTTATCAATATTAAAGGCAGGGCTTTTATTATTAAAATGGCTGACAAATTTACCGGCAGGCAGGTAAAGATCGAGCACGTCTCGCTTATCCCCCCGTATAACCTGAAATTAAAAGGTATTATCATCAAAGATTTGATCAAGGCTGATTCTTTATATATCTCACCGAGTATATTATTCAGCTTGAACGGGAAGATCACGCTATATGAAGTAAAGATCTTTAGGCCGGAGACCTCGATAGAGAAGTTGCCTGCGGCAGCAGCTCAGCCCCAGGTTAAAGATGCCGCGGGTGAGCCCGTTTTACCGGCTCTTCCTGTTGAGCAGTCAGCAGGAGTTTCGCAGCAAAAGGCAGAAGTTAAACCGGCAGAAAAACCGGTTGAACCGTTAAAGGCTCTTGATGCGCTACCTCAGGCTTCTCAAGAAGTTTTAACTCAGTCGGAGAAAACTGTCACCCCTGCGCCCAAAATGCCCGGGGTGAAGATTGTTATCAAACATTTAATTGTAGAAAACGGAGAATTGAATTTGACTGACCGTTCGGTCGGGACAGACGCGCTTAATATCCTGGTCCGAGAGGTCAATCTTGACGCTACTAATGTGTGTTTATTCCCGGAGACAGCGATCACTAATTTTGACCTCAAGGCCAGTATCCCCTGGAATAATTCTAAGCAGGAAGGCCGGGTCGAGGCGGAAGGCTGGGTCAACTTTTTTAAGAAGGATATGCAGGCGACGCTAAAGATCAAAGATATTGACGGTATCCATTTCGCTCCGTATTATTCCGGATGGTTTAATCTGGAGAAATCCCATATTGAGAAGGCGAAGCTGAATTTTACCAGCTCAATAAATTCGCTTCATAATGATCTGACCGCTGCCTGCCATTTTGAATTAACTGAGGTGGAGTTTAAAAAGCGCGCGCCCGACGAGCAGCTTGAAAAAACCGAGAAATTCGCGTCACTCGTGATCGGTTTGTTTAAGGCTATCGGCCAGGGCAATGTCGTGCTGGATTTTACGATCAGGACCAAGATGGATGATCCGCAGTTCAGCTTTGGCGATATCAAAATGGCTGTAGAGGATAAGATCTCTAAAGCCCGTGAAGGAAGCGGCATCAAAGCTGAGGATGTCGCGGCGATCCCGGGAAAACTTCTGGAAGGTACGGTAAAGGGGGCGACAGATTTAACCAGGGGTGTGATCAGCGGCACTTTTGGCGTCGGAAAAGAACTAAAAGACGCGGTTGAAGCGGCATTCCGCCGTGACCCGAAAGTTGATACATCTGCAACAACAAATCCGCCGGATTCTACGGCGAAGGATACTGTTCAGCAGGATATTAAACAATAGGTAAAAAAGAGGAGGCAGTACAAATGAAGAAAGCAGTTTATCTTGTCTTAAGTTTGTTCGTGGTTTCTTTGAATATGGGGTGCCAGAGTTCTTCGAACAGGGCGGTTGAGGGAGGCGTGATCGGCGGTTTAGTGGGTGCGACTATCGGCGGGATCGTGGGACACCAGAGCGGCCATGGCGGAGAAGGCGCGGCGATCGGGGCGGCAGCCGGTGTTTTATCAGGAGCTGTCGTAGGCAGCAATGTTCAGAAGCAGCCCGGCCAGGCAGCTCAATCAGCGCAGGCTCCGGCAGTACAGCAGGCGTATAACCCTAACCAGATAGCGATCCAGCAGATCGTGGAGTTGAGTAAAGAAGGCGTCCATGAAGCGGTGATCATCGATAAGATCAGGATGTCGAATTCGAAATACACGCTTACTACCGATGATGTGAACAATTTGAAGCAGCAGGGAGTCAGCCAGAACGTAATTAATGTGATGTTGGGGTTATAAATAAGATAATAAGTTAAGTCTAAATGATAAAGGCTAAATAACAAAGGAAGATTAAAGGTTAAATAATAAATTTTAAAATTAAACCTTAAGTCTTAAGCCTTCCTTTGTTAATTAATCTTTAAACTTTAAAATTCAACGATTCATTCGCGAAAGCGGTGATCTAAAATACATTTGCTTTCAATAGTATCTTGTGGTATCTTTTTAAGTTAGTATATGTTAGTTAGATTTAATGGTGGCTGTAGCTCAGCTGGTTAGAGCACTAGACTGTGGCTCTGGTGGTCGCGGGTTCGAATCCCGTCAGCCACCCTTAAATAAAAAAACTCCTGCTATTTATAGCAGGAGTTTTTTTATTAACCCCGAAGCCTGCGCAGTAAATTCAATAAATTTGTGTACCTCAAAAAACTATTTAGGTGACAAATTTTATTGAATTTACAAGTGTTTAAGCGAGGGGCAAATATAGTCTTCTTAGGATGAGAATCCTACTCGTTTGGTATGCCTCTACTTGTCATCTCCCATCAACAAGCCCTGGTTTTAAATCATTACTCCCAGCTTACCCTAAATCTCCATTGTCATCCCCGCATGCTGCCCACATGTCATCCCCGCATGCTGCCCACATGTCATCCCCGCATGCTTTAAGCGGGGATCCAAACATTACTCCTAGTTACAAACTTACAATTCCCATTGTCAAACAGGCCCAAAAGTTGTATAATTATATACAATTACGACGAAAGCATAAGAGGCGCCATGGGGGGCAATTTAAGCAATTTTAAGCACTAAACAAGCCGGGTCAGGGTGTAGATCCGGCTTTTATGTTTGTATCAATTTTGTAAATAAAATGAAATTTTATCAATCTGCAAATGTGAACGCTAAGTTGGGCCAAGTGGAAGCTAAAGGAAAGTTGATTAACTATGACTAAAAAATGCAAGAAATGCAAAGTGCCGCTGGAAGGATTCTTGTATCGGTTGATCGCGAAGACGCTGTTTGGCGTACGTCCGTCGGCCAAGGATCCCGAGTTGTGCAATAAGTGCGAAGATAAGAAATAAACGGCTTCAGTCGGTGCCACGAAGCCCGAAGAGCGGAGTCCCGAGAGAACGACGTGAGTCGAGGGATCAACAGGGCATTGTGGCCACTGGGAAGCAATGAAACAGAGAAGGATGGCTAATGTTTGAGCAAACCTTTAAGAATGTTGACGATATCCTGCATAAAGATGCCGGGTGTTCGAGCGAGTTGGACTATGTAGAGCAGACCTCGTGGATTCTCTTCTTAAAGTATCTGGATGATCTCGAGAAGGACAAGAAAACCGCGGCAAAACTATCGGGCAAGGCCCACGCGGGTATTATTAGCCCGGAATTTCGCTGGGAAGCCTGGGCAGTTCCTAGGGACAAAGACGGCAAACTCGATCACCACAAGGCTCTTACCGGTGATGATTTAAAGGAGTTTGTTGATCACAAGCTGTTTCCCTACCTGAAGAAGTTTAAAGTCAATGCTGAAAGCGCTGATACTATCGAATATAAGATTGGCGAGATCTTTAACGAGCTCAAAAATAAAATCCAGAGTGGCTATAACCTTCGCGAAGTCGTCAACCTGATAGACGAGCTGCGTTTTCGCTCCCATGTCGAAAAGCATGAGATGTCTCATCTGTATGAAGATAAGATTAAAAACATGGGTAACGCGGGTAGAAACGGCGGCGAATATTACACACCGCGGCCGCTTATCAAAACTATCGTGAAGGTTGTTGCGCCCGAAATCGGAAATAAAATCTATGACGGCGCATTAGGTTCGGCAGGATTCTTGTGCGAAGCCTTTGAATACCTCAAAACCAGCAAGAACCTGACCACTAAAGACGCCGACATCCTGCAGAAGAAAACCTTTTACGGTAAAGAAAAGAAGTCGCTTGCCTATGTCATCGGCATTATGAATATGATTCTACATGGTATCGAAGCGCCAAACATAGTGCATACGAACACGCTGGCTGAAAACCTTGCTGATATTCAAGAAAAAGACCGTTATGATATCGTCCTTGCCAATCCACCATTTGGCGGTAAAGAGCGCTCCGAAGTTCAGCAAAACTTCCCCATTAAAACTGGTGAGACGGCATTTCTATTTCTTCAGCATTTTATTAAAATTCTAAAGGCAGGTGGTAGGGCCGGTATCGTTATTAAGAACACGTTTCTTTCTAATACAGATAATGCTTCAATCAGTTTACGAAAGTTGCTTCTGGAAAGCTGTAATTTGCATGCGGTGCTTGATTTGCCTGGTGGCACTTTTACTGGGGCAGGTGTCAAAACGGTTGTGTTGTTCTTTGAAAAAGGCGCGCCGACTCGTAAGGTCTGGTTTTATCAGCTTAATCTTGATCGGAATCTCGGTAAGACTAATCCGTTGAATGAGGCTGATCTGGCTGATTTTGTAAAACTACAGAAGACCAAAGCTGACTCAGATAATTCGTGGTCGCTTAACACTGCCGATGTGGATATGGAAACGTTTGATTTGTCGGTTAAGAATCCCCATAAGAAAGGTGAGGTGGCACTGCGTGAGCCAAAAGAAATATTGACCTCGATGAAGAAACTGGACGAGGAGAGCGAAGAGATTTTAAAAACCATTTTAGAGTTAATTCATGAAAAATAATTGGACTACAAGAAAGCTCGGAGAAGTCTGTGAAATTAGCACTGGGAAATCTAATGCTAATGAAGCAGTCGAAGATGGTGAATACGCCTTCTTTGATAGATCAAAGACAATTAAAAGAAGTACTCGTTTCCTTTTCGATTGCGAAGCAATAATAATTCCGGGGGAAGGCCAAGAATTTTTCCCGAAATACTACAAAGGAAAGTTTGATTTACACCAACGGGCATATGCGCTATACAATTTCAACGAAAAAGTTAATATTCAATTTATTTATAAATATTTGATTCACTTTCATAAATATTTTGAAAATGTTGCAGTGGGAGCTACAGCTAAGTCATTAAGATTACGACATTTTGAGGAATTACCCTTTCCGCTTCCGCCGCTCTCTGAACAGAAGCAGATTGTGAGGATATTAGATGAGATTTTTGGAAAAACCGTTATGGTTAAAGAAAATGTCGAAAATAATCTGCAAAATGCCCGCGAGCTTTTTGAGTCGTATTTGCAAAATATTTTTGCTAATTTGGGTGAGGGGTGGGAAGAAAAGACTTTGGGGGACAGTTCTATAATCGAGATCATTGATGGTGACCGTGGGGTTAAATATCCTAAAAAATCAGATTTTCTTGAGAAAGGGCACTGCCTTTTTCTGAATACTAAGAATGTCCGACCAGATGGCTTTTGTTTTGATACAACAATGTTTATTACAAAAGAGAAAGACGCCGCTTTACGTAAGGGGAAACTGATTCGGAACGATGTAATTCTTACCACCAGAGGAACCATCGGGAATCTTGCCGTTTATGATAGCGAAGTGCCTTACGACAATATCAGAATCAATTCGGGTATGCTTATCTTTAGGCCGAACATGAAAAAGCTCTTGCCATCTTTTCTTTTCGAAGTCTTGAGGTCTGGGATTATTAAAACACAAATTGTGCGACATGTGTCAGGAGCGGCGCAACCACAGCTTCCAATTAAAACGTTGGTTAATTTTAAGATCTCTGTTCCGCGTACAGTTGATGCTCAAGCGAAAATAGTTTCCTCTTTGAAAGAGATGGCGGCTAATACGAAGCGATTAGAAGTTATATATCAGCAAAAACTGACCGACCTTGAAGAGCTAAAGAAATCAATATTACAAAAAGCCTTTAATGGTGAACTTGCAGGAGTATGCTCATGAATGAAGCCGAAACAAGAGCAGAACTAATCGACCCTAAACTGAGAGAAGGCGGCTGGGGTGTAGCCGATGGCTCCAAGGTCCTGCGGGAATATAAGATCACTGTCGGGAAAATTCAGCCCGGCGGCGGTCGTGGTAAGCCGTTAATTGCTGACTATGTGCTGGTGTATCATGGGCGTAAGTTAGCTATTATAGAAGCCAAGAGTGATGAGCTCGAAGTCGGGGAAGGCGTTGCACAAGCCAAGAATTATGCCGAGATGATGCATCTTGACACGACTTATGCGAGTAATGGCAAAGAGATTTACCACATCTGCATGAAGACTGGGAAGGAAGGGTTAGTTGCTGGTTTCCCATCCCCGGATGAGTTATGGAGTAAGACGTTTGACACGCAGAACCAATGGCGGGATAAATTCAATAGAGTACCATTTGAAGATGTTGGCGGTACAAAGGACGTGCGCTACTATCAGGAAATCGCGGTTAATAACGCCATGGCCGCTATAGCCGAAGACAAGCCGAGAATATTGCTCACCTTGGCTACTGGTACTGGAAAAACCTTTATTGCTTTTCAAATAGCCTGGAAACTTTTTCAAACCCGCTGGAATCTGAAGCGCGACGGAAGCCGTAGGCCGCGGATCTTGTTTCTTGCCGATAGGAATATCCTTGCTGATCAGGCTTTTAACGCTTTTTCAGCGTTTCCCGAAGACGCCTTAGCTCGAATTAAGCCGGATGAAATCCGCAAGAAGGGGCATGTTCCAACCAACGGAAGCATCTTCTTCACCATTTTTCAGACCTTTATGAGTGGTAGTGATGCAGCTGGTAATTCTGCACCCTACTTTGGCGAATATCCGAAAGATTATTTCGACTTTATCATTATAGATGAATGTCACCGTGGCGGAGCAAATGACGAGAGTAATTGGCGCGGTATCTTGGAATATTTTTCTTCCGCTGTCCAGTTGGGACTTACCGCAACGCCTAAGCGTAGAGACAATGTGGATACTTACCGCTATTTTGGCGATCCGGTGTATATTTATTCGCTTAAGGAGGGCATCAATGATGGATTTCTGACTCCATTTAAGGTCAAGCGCATTAAGACGACGATTGATGACTATGTCTACACCTCTGATGATAAGGTTATTGAGGGAGAGGTAGAAGAAGGCAAAATCTATACCGAGCCAGATTTTAATAAAATTATAGAGATAAAAGAGCGCGAAGTTAAGCGGGTGCAGATATTCCTTTCGGAAATCAATCAGAAAGAAAAGTCGCTTGTTTTTTGCGCCAGCCAGGATCATGCTGCTGCTGTTCGAGATTTGGTTAATCAATACAAAACAAGTTCGGAGCCGAATTACTGCGTTCGTGTAACTGCAAATGACGCCGCTTTGGGAGAGCAATATTTGCGAGAGTTTCAGGATAATGAGAAGACTATCCCAACAATTTTAACAACTTCGCAAAAGCTATCTACTGGTGTAGATGCTCGAAATATCCGCAATATTATTCTTATGCGTTCAATTAACTCCATGATCGAGTTTAAGCAGATTATTGGTCGTGGTACGAGACTGTTTGACGGCAAAGAATATTTCACCATCTATGATTTTGTAGATGCGTATCACCATTTTGCCGACCCTGAATGGGACGGCGAGCCGATAGTCGAGGTCTGTGTTAAATGTGGACAAGAACCCTGCGTGTGTGAGAAAAAACCGCCCCAGCCATGTCCTGTATGCGGCAAAAGGCCTTGTGAGTGTGAAAAGCCGCCGCGCGTGTGTCCTAAGTGCGGTAAAAGTCCCTGTGAGTGCCCTAAAAAAGTAAAAATAAAGCTCCGAGACGGTAAAGAGCGTGAAATTCAGCATATGATTGCGACTTCCTTCTGGGGTGCTGATGGTAGGCCGATTTCAGCGGAAGAGTTTTTGAAAGGTATCTTTGGCGCTTTGCCTGAGTTCTTCAAGAGCGAAGATGAGCTGCGAAAGATCTGGTCTAATCCGATTACACGCAGGGCCCTGCTTGAAAAGCTATTCGATGCCGGATATGGCGCAGATGTTTTAATTAGCTTGCAGAAATTGATCAATGCTGAAAAAAGCGACTTGTTTGATGTGCTTGAATATATCTCCTTCGCGATAAAACCAATTACTCGTGAAGAGCGTGTAGCACATGCGCAGGCAAAGATTTTCCGCGGCTTGGATAATAAGCACAAAGAGTTTCTCGAGTTTGTGCTGTCTAAATACATTGAGACTGGCGTTGAAGAGCTTGATCAGGAGAAACTGCCCGACCTTTTGACTCTGAAATATCAGGCCATCCGCGATGCAGAAGAAATATTAGGCGGTGTAGATAATATCCGCGCCACTTTTATTGATTTCCAGAAGTATCTGTATGAGGAAGTAGCAGAATCGTAGACGCTGTAGGTAACCCTATATATATCAAGCAATTCTGAAACAATTTGCTGGGTTTCAGCAACTAACGCTCCGCCTTGATCCGCTACAATGGCGAACATGTGTCTGGCAGGAGATGAGGTTCGAAAGAAAGAATTGTTTCCTAATTCTTTTATGGTGCGATAATTATATAAAACGTCTTGTTAATTTGTTAATCCATACAACGTCTTATAAAATAGTAGCTATAGATTCAAGAACTGCGTTATAATATTTTGAAATAGAAGTTGGAATTAATTTAGAAATCATTGATAGTTGATGGTTACATTAAGCGTCGAATACTTTTATTATTAGGAGCAAATTAAATGCAACAGATTATTGATGTTAGGGATAGGCCTCTTTTTAGATGGGCTGGGAGCAAAAAACAATTAATTCCCAAGTTAAGTTTGTTTTGGAGTAATAGTTATTCAAGATATGTCGAGCCTTTTGCTGGTTCAGCAAGTCTGTTTTTTTCTATAAAACCAGTTAAAGCTTTGATTGGAGATAAGAATGAAGAATTAATTCAAGCATATCAAATCTTGAGCAAGAATTATGCCAAAGTTTACAATCTTCTAAGAAGAATTAAGGTGACTAGAAGTAACTATTTTGAGATACGCAGTAAGACTTGCGAAAATCTGAATGCTATTGAAAGAACTGTAAGGTTTATTTTTTTAAATAGATTTTGTTTTAATGGATTATATAGAACAAATTTAGAGGGCAAGTTTAATGTTCCTTTTGGTAGTGGAAAAAACAAGATTATGGGGTGGGAAGAATTCAGGAGATCGGCCATGCTCCTAAAAAATGCTAATTTTGTTTGTGCTGATTTCGAAGAAACTTTAAGTAGTATTAAGGCCGATGATTTTGTTTACTTGGATCCCCCTTATGTATTTAAGAAAAGAAAAGCTTTTAAGGAATATAATAAACAGAGTTTTACACTAGACGATCTAGTTCGCTTAGGTAAAATGCTAAAAAGAGTTAATGCCGCGGGAGCAAAATTTGTGTTGAGCTATGCATATTGTAAAGAAGTAAAAAATATTATGAACGCCTGGAATTGTAGGAAGGTTTTAACCAGACGTCATATTGCAGGTTTTGCTAAATTTAGAAAAGAAACTTATGAGGTTTTTGTTACAAATTTATCTTTTCCATTTTAAGTTATGAAATTAAATATTGCAGTTCTTAGTGATTTACATTGTTCTACTTCTCCTGGCGAATCGTTTCTTGATTGTAGTGTTTCTACACTTCCTGATCCAGTTTGTAAATTAATTTCTCTAATTAAGAGCCAAGGTCTATCGGCAGAAATTTTATTAATCTGTGGAGATATATCAAATAAGGCTGACACTTCTGGCACTAAATACGCTTGGAAGCAAATTTATGAAATAAAGAAGGCATTAAAAGCACGGCATTTAATTGCGACTTTAGGGAATCATGATGTTAGCAGAAAAAGGTCTACATCTTCGCCTTTTAGAGGCGTGAAATCTTTGAAAGATTTTCCTGTTAAGAGTTCTAATGCAAGGAAGAGTTATTGGGGTGAGCATTTTTGTTTTGAAGAAAAGAATAATTTTAGAATTTTGGTTTTAAATAGTGCGTATGATCATGGTGCTTCTATTGAGCGAGATCATGGTAAAATTGATCATGGAGCGCTTGATGCAATTGAGAAGTTTTTGAATGGGAGACCAAAAAAGTATTTTCAGATTGCGATAATGCATCATCATCCAATCGCGCATGACATTCCTTATGTTACCAGAAATGATCTTATGTTGAATGGGGATACTCTTATATCGTTACTTGAAAAGATTAATTTTGATATAGTTATCCATGGGCATAAACATTATCCCCGGTTAAGATATGCGCCAGGTGGGTATTCTGCTTTACCCATTTTTGCTTCAGGTAGTTTCTCTAAAATTTTTGATCCAGTTATGAGTTTAATTACACGTAATGTCTTTCATCTTTTAGCTATAAATAAGAAAAATATAACTGATAGAGTGGCTGGAACTATTAGTACTTGGGAATATGGACTTACTAGCTGGGAGCCCACAACAAAACGTTCGGCTGGATTTCCGGCCATAACTGGTTTTGGTTGTCGAGATCCAAGGCTTCTTTCGCAACAGATTGGTTGCTGGTTTAATAAAAGAAAAGGTGTTGGAATCTCCTGGGAATTATTAAGCAGAAAATTTCCATCTGTAAATAATCTTATACCGAAAGACTTTTTAGAATTTGAAAAGTTTTTAGATAAGCAAAAACTAAAAATTTTATTTGGAAGAAATGATGTTCCCGAAGCGATTGGTAGGAGGGGAGTATGATCCGAGGCGAATTATCTTTGTACGACTCATTCAATGCAAGAAATTTATCGGCTGAAGAGGTGGCTGAGCGATTTATTTGTAATGAAGACTTTGAGGATTTATGTTCAAATGATCATGCTGTTCTTTTTGGTCCCCGTGGTAGTGGAAAGACCACTCTCCTTAAAATGTTGACGTTAGATGCGTTAAATAAATGGGCTAAAATAAGCTCTAAGGGAAAAAGTGTTTATGAGCATATTCCTTTTCTGGCTGTTTATATCCCTTCAGATATACAATGGAAAAAGCAGCTTGATAATACAGCTAACTTTTATGACGAGAGATGGAATAAAATATTCTCAAACGCCTCTTTAACAATAAATATTTTAATTAATTTGCTTTCTTCAATAGAAACTTATATTAGACTTAAGCTTAAAAATAGTTTAAAAAGAGAAGAGAATGAAGTTAAATTTTGTAGACAATGTATTAAAATTTTGGGACTAGACGAGGAAGTCCCATCAATTTCTTTTGTTCGAAATTCTCTGAGTGCAAGAATTGGTGTAGTACAAGAAGTATTCTCGAGAGTTAATTTAGCTTCAAGGAAAGAAAGATTAATTGATAAACTTCCTTCTTTTTTTCATTTTGATTATTTATCTAAAGCCGAATCGATATGTAGTTATTTTGAAGAAGTATATAAATGCAACATAAAATGGGCTCTTTGTTTTGATGAATTAGAATTAGCGCCTAAATGGTTTCAAGAAAAGTTGTACTCTGAACTCAGAAGTACTTATCAAAGATTCTTGTTTAAAATAGGAACCAGTCCAATACCTAGCTATATTTCGGGAACGCAGGCTAGGCCTCGGCATGACTTCCGAGAAATTCCACTTTGGCCGCATAAAAGAAAGAATATAAATGATTTTACCAGTGCTTTAGCTAGATCTATATTATTAAGAAGTAATTATAAAGAAACCGACCCCGGTTTGATATTTGGTTACTCTTATTTTTCTGCAAAAGGAATAAAAGGTGTTTATAAGGAAAACTCATTTATTTGGAAGAAAATTAAAGATGAGGCACGCCAGGATAGGGGATTAAGAATGTTTTTGTTGAATAAAAAGATTGATCCTGATAATCCGTTTAGTGATAATCAGCATCTTTTAGATACTGTTTTAAGAAAAATAAAGCCTATTGTATTGTTTAGGAGTACCTACAGAAGCTGGTATGGTGAAAAAATTAAAAGAAGATCTCGAAAGGCTAGTGAATTGTTTTTTGGATTTGATGTTATTTCTGATATTAGTGATGGAAATCCGAGATGGTTAATCGGTATAATGAAAGATATGCTTTTGAAGTCGAGAGGTAAAGTCCGAGTGGCAAAAGAAATACAGCGGTCAGTGCTAGATAAAGTTTCAAAAGATTATTGCGCTTTATTAAAAGTAATCCCAAATAAACAGCAAGAAGTTAATGGAAAAACATTCCATCTTGTTACATTGCTTAATCAAATCGCCTCATATTTTCATTCTAAATTAATAAGGGATCACTTTTCTCTTGAGCCCATTACTAGTTTTGTTGTAGATAAAGATGTTCCAAGTAATTTGCACGATTTTCTCAAGCTTGCTTCATATCATGGTGCAATTATTCAAACTGACACTGACGAGGGATTATTTAATAGTGAATTAGAGGGAAGAAGATTCCGTTTAACTTACATGCTTGCTCCCGTATGGAAGTTGCCGTTGAGGTTATATAAATCGATTGATCTTAGTAGTTGTTTAGATCTAAGAACTTACAGAAAGAAAAAAGAGCTGAAGGGGAAAAAGTCTCAATTTCAATACGAATTATTTAAATGAAAATAAAACAAGTTACCCAAGTCAATTTTAGCACTTTATGTTTTGTTAAGTTTGATTCGTTCTTTACGGCTTTAGGATACG
The DNA here is from genome assembly GCA_041650835.1 of Candidatus Omnitrophota bacterium. Classification (GTDB taxonomy): domain Bacteria; phylum Omnitrophota; class Gorgyraeia; order Gygaellales; family Profunditerraquicolaceae; genus JBAZTA01. The sequence continues at coordinate 274,881 of JBAZKL010000001.1, read as the reverse complement.
AGAGTAGATCAATGAATATAGCTGAGAGAGTCGTTAAATTTAAGATTAAAGATAAATATGCTCTTGCTTTTCAGAGGAGAGTAGATGTTGGCTCTCGACTAAAGAATGAAAATCTAGCTAAAAAACTCAAATTTATAAAAATCGATTTACCTGAAAATGACTCGAGTATTTTGAGGGAAATAATACTACAAAGATTAAAGAAAGGGAGTTCATTAAATTTATTAGTTGATTTCTCCTCTATGACAAAAGTTTGGTATGCGACTATCTTGCAGACTTTAAGTGCAATAAAGACATATAAGAATAGGGAAATTAATTTATTTTTCGCTTATAGTCCAGCAAAATTTTCTAAGCCTACAAAGACTACATTGCCTAATGAAATTATGGATCCTCTCCCTGGTTTCTGTAATTTAGAGTTACCTAATGATAGGCAGACTGCATTAATTTTAGGATTAGGATATGATCATGATCGAGCTTCTGGGTTATATCAATATATTGATCCTGGTGATGCTTATGTTTTTTATGCAAATCCTTCGCATGATGCAAGGTTTGTGAGCGAAGTTCGTACAAACAACGCGTCATTATTTAGAAAATTAAAAGATAATGTAATTTCTTATCCAGGATTGGATTTGATTACGACATATAATTATCTAAATGCTTTAAGTTTTAATCTTTTAAAGAAATATCGAGTTATTTTAGCTCCCTTAGGCCCAAAACCTTTTTCATTACTTTGTTTTGTAATGTTAATGCAATTTCCAGAATTGAAATTCGATATTTGGAGAGTTAGTTTATCGCAAAGTTCTCCTCCGGATGATAGAATCCCTGCGCAAACTGTTCCCATAGTGCTTAAAGTTACTTTTAGAGGGGACTAAGAATTTGAAACGTTGAAGAATTAGTAATAGGGGACGTTTGTACTAGCTCAATAATTCGGTAACTTTTTGAAGCTTATCAAAAGGTGTTTCGTAGTTTAATCCACCATGTTTACGCAAGTGGTTATATTCGAATAAGAAGTTGCCAAGATTCATGATCAGGTCTTCTTTAGAGTCAAAGGAATTGGGATAAAAGAATTCGCTCTTAAGGATCTTCCAGAAGGCCTCTATTTTTCCGTTAGTCTGAGGACGATAAGGCCTAGTATAGATGTGTCGTATTCCTAATTCATTACACATTGTTTCAAAAGGATGTTCTCTTTCGAGAGTCCCTTTAAATTCAGGTCCGTTATCTGACATTATAGCTTCAAATTCGAAGTTGTAAATCTGCTTAAACCATGATAAAGAACGAGCCATAAAATAGGTTAAGGTAGAGGCTCTTTTATCTTTAATGAGTTCAGTATAGGTGAGCCTTGTGCAATCATCGCAGAGGGCTGCAACATAGAGTTCTTTGACTTTAAAAGAACAGCGGATATCTTTGGGAACCTTGGAAATGTCGATATGAGCCAGCTCTCCGGGAGACTGTTTCTCATAGCGCTTGATTATCTTCTTCTGCGACTCATTTAAAGGATAGCGCGCCTTGATCCTGTCCATTGTCGCAGGAGAAGGCGTCTTGTCCAGGTAATACGGCTTAAACAGAAGCACAAGCTCATATCTATTAGAGCCGAATCTTCTGTAAGCGTTAATTATATTACGTTCTATTTCTTTCGGCGTTCTTCGGGAGCCTGGCTTTGCTCCTCTTTTCGCTGGGAGTAAAGATTCAGAAGATTTGTTTCCTTGGATCCATTTAGAATAATAACGCCTAAGCTCTTTAGTGCTGATATGATGCGCTTGACAAAGATCCTTTACAAATTTGAAAGTTCGGGGATTAATCTTAGCTTTGGTTTTTTCGTATTCTTGCAGTATGGGTAACCAGCGCTTAAGAACAATCTCGTAATGGTAACGCATAATTAGGCCTCCCTTGGCTATATTATACCAAAAGAGTTACCTAATTACTGAGCATTAACAAACGTCACCTATTTTTGAATTAAGGGTTACCTTTTTTTGTTGAAGATATGGCAGAATTACAACAAATGAAAATGAGGGTTCTTAGGATAACGTTATTTTTGGCAATTTGTATTTTCTTTTATACAAGTACTTCTTATGCGTGGTTAGTTAGCTTTCTCGAAGAAGATACATTTAAGTGGGTTGACGATCCTAGAATCGTAGACGCTGTAGGTAACCCTATGTATATCAAGCAATTCCGAAACAATTCTTTTCGTAGTTACTATCGAATTGTTGTGTAACTCTTTGTACAAGCTACAATTAGCTACAGCGTCTAGGAATCATTCTATGGTATTGGTTTGCCAGAATCTATCGCGAGAATCGCAGTAAAACGTGTGCCTTGGCAGATAGCTAAAAAACTTCTTCTAGCTATTTTTTCAGTTAATTATTCAGGAAAAGTTAACCAATATGGTTGGCAAGAGCTTAAGCAAATGCAATATTAGTAGTTACAAGTGCTGTTAGACTTTAGGAGGATATTATGGAGATAAAACAATCCGCTTTTCAGACACCCATTACGATTGTTGATGCTATTAATGCTATACATGCGAATCGGTATCTCTTGCCAGCTATTCAAAGGGAATTTGTGTGGAAACCGGAACAAATTATAATGTTGTTTGATTCTTTACTTAGAGGCTATCCTATTGGCTCATTTTTGTTTTGGGATGTCGAACAGGAAAGGATTAAAGATTATCAGTTCTATGATTTTATTAGAGAGTTTCATGAAAGAGATAATACCCATAATCCAAAGGCCAGTGTGATGGGGAACAAAAATATTACTGTTATCCTTGATGGGCAGCAAAGATTGACAGCTCTTTATATTGGATTAAGAGGAACATATGCTTATAAACTCCCCCATAGGAGATGGGAAAATAGCGATGCTTTTCCGAAAAGGAAGCTATATATTAATTTGTTATCAAAAGCAGAAGAAAGTGAGATCGATCTTTATTTTGATGTCGCATTTTTAGTTCCTGAAGAAGCCGTTGAGCGTAATAATACTACTTATTGGTTTGAGATTGGGAAAATACTAAATTTAAAAGATGAGGCAGAAGTAAACGATTATCTCGTAGAGAATGGTCTTATGTCTCTCGATAAAGAGGCTTCAAAATTTGCTAATAAGACTTTATTTAAGTTACATTCCGTTATCCAAAAAGATAGGATTATCAATTATTATCTTGAGCAATCACAAGAATTGAGTAAAGTCCTTAATATTTTTATTCGCGTAAATAGTGGAGGTACTATCCTTAGTTATTCTGACCTTTTGCTATCTGTTGCGACTGCACAATGGAAAACAAAAGATGCAAGAGAAGAGGTCACTTCGTTTGTTGATGAGATAAATAGTATTGGAGAAGGGTTTGATTTCGATAAAGACTTCGTTCTGAAAAGTTGTTTGGTAATTTCGGATATAACTAGTATTGGTTTTAGAGTAGAAAACTTCAGCCATGATAATATGCTTCTTATAGAAAGAAAGTGGGAGGATATTGAGAAGTCAATCAGGTTAACGGTAGAGTTGCTTTCTAGTTTTGGATATAGCAAACATAATTTAACTTCCGCAAATGCAATTATTCCTATTGCCTATTATATAATGAGAATATGTTTGCCCGATAATTTCGTTTTATCCACTAAATACATTGAAGACAGGAAAAGGATTAAAAGGTGGTTGGCCGTTTCTCTAATTAAGAGAATATTTAGTGGTCAGCCGGATAATGTGCTAGGGCCCATGAGGACAATTTTGAAACAGCCTGTTACTAACTTTCCTTTTGATCAAATTGTTGATAGGTTCAAAGGCACAAATAAGTCGTTTATTTTTACGGATGATGATATCGAAAATCTTTTCTTCACGAAGTATGGGCAGGGACATGCATTTGCTATTCTATCATTATTATATCCAACGTTAGATACTCGAAACCGTTTCCATATGGATCATATTTTCCCAAAAAGCCGATTCAAGAGAAAGATTTTTGTTGATAATAAGGTCCCTCAGGATCAGCAAGGCTTCTATCTGGCGAATGTCGATTGTCTTTTTAATTTACAACTTTTAGAAGGTTTGCCAAATGAGGAAAAATCAAACAAAGATTTCTCTGTTTGGTTGAAGGGAACATTTAGGGGGGAGAAAGAACTATCGGATTATATGAAAAGACATTATATCCCGCAAGGAATTGGTCTCGATTTTAAGAACTTTAAGATTTTTTCTGAGAAGCGTAGGCAATTAATGAAAGAGCAGTTTAAGAAGATTTTGCTGCCATAGAATTTTGTCGGAGCAGGGAATCAGAAAATTAAATGATAAAAGTCGAATTGAAGATATTATCTAATTGTATTAAGGCTCCGTAGAAGCTGTGCGTAATTACTAGTCATTATTTGAGTTGTAAAACAATCATTCAGGTTTTGTAACTGTAAGACCCATAAGAAAATGAATAAAGCGTCTATGAAACCCTTGATCGTTTCCGGGATTTTTATGACACCGGATCATCAAAAGATCGCGTACCGGCATTATCAAGGCGGGCACGACAAGGTTATTGTGATCGTTCACGGTTTTTATAACAGTAAAGATGCGGTTCTCTTGAAGCAATTAGCCGATAGCTTAACAGACCGGTACGATGTTTTAATGTTTGATTTTAGGGGACATGGTAAGAGTAGCGGTTTGTATACATGGACAAGCAGAGAGGGGCAGGATCTGCTTGTAGCATTAGACTTTGTTGAAGGTAAATACAAAAATGTGGGAATGATAGCTTTTTCATTGGGCGCCAGCATAGCAATTAATACGCTATCACGCGGCAATAAAGTTAATTCGCTTATATGCGTAAGCGCTGTTTCAGATCCTAATAGGGTTGATTATCAATTTTGGAAGCTCAACCTGAAAAGCGATCTGGTTTATACCTTATTTACCGCAGAGGGGTGGAAAGGGAGAGGATTTCGAGCCGGCCCGTTCTGGCTTAAAAAAGAAAAGCCGATCGATAATGTGGCCAAGTTAAATTCATCTATTTTGTTTATTCATGGCGAAAAGGACTGGGTAATAAAGCCGTGGCATTCTCAAGCTCTCTATGATAAAACGCGATCCTCAAAAAAGTTAGTGATCATTAGAAATGGGTCTCACGCGGAATACTTAATGAAAGATTTCCGTGAAGAATTCTTACCCGAAGTAAAAAGTTGGTTTGAATTGACACTGAAGGAGGATGTCTCATGAGAGGTTCCTTGACGTTGGAAATAATTCCGGGGCACAATACATAATTCGGAATTAAGTATTACTAAAATTTAGGTGGTGGCTTAAAAATCTCTCTATCGTTAAACGGTGGAGAGATTTTTTACTTTAACTAAAAAATTATTGACATAAGCATAAGATGTGTTAAGCTTGTTATGAACAGGTGTTCATAACAATAAAGGGGTATTTATGAGGCCAAAGAAGACGAGGTGGGTCAAATGCGCTCCGGGTGAGCGTTGTTTTAAGCCGCAATGCAAGCCCTTAAGCAGCTGCGAAGGGGTTTATTTGTCTCTCGATGAGTTTGAAGCCGTGCGCCTGGCTTGTCTCGAAGGATTAAAGCAGATCGACGCGGCAAAGCTCATGAAGATCTCGCGGCCTACATTTTCCCGGATCTTAACCTCTGCCCAAAATAAGATCGCAGATGGTTTAGTCAATATTAAAGCGATCAGAATAGAAGGCGGTTGTTGTAAGGTCGGGGGCAGGAGTAAGTGATGAAAGAGTGGAAGAAGTTCTTATATATCGTAGCGGTATTTTTAGCGTGTTTCTATCTGCCGGTTGAGAATCTGCGGTTTAGCAACGCTATTTTTGAGGCTCTTGCGCTTGTTAAATGGTACGCCAGGGAACATGTATTACTGTGTCTTGTGCCGGCATTCTTTATCGCGGGCGCTATTTCAGTTTTTGTGAGTCAGGCCTCCGTCATGAAGTATTTTGGAGCAAAGGCGAATAAATTCCTTTCTTATAGTGTCGCCTCTGTATCCGGCACAATTTTGGCAGTCTGTTCCTGTACCGTCTTACCTTTATTCTCGGGGATCTATAAGAGGGGAGCAGGACTTGGCCCTGCAACTGCTTTCCTATATTCGGGCCCAGCCATAAATGTTTTGGCGATCATCTTGACTGCAAGGATCCTTGGCTGGCAGTTAGGATTAGCTCGCGCTATAGGCGCGGTTGTCTTTAGTGTTGTGATTGGATTGCTCATGCATTTAATCTTCCTTAAGGAGGAACGTGCCCGCCATGCCAACGGTGATCTTCAATTTGGTGAAGTTAAAGTAGCCCGCCCGTTATGGAAGGACATTATTTACTTTTTCTCTATGGTCGCTGTGCTGGTTTTCGCGAATTGGGGTAAGCCTTTGGAAGGTGATACCGGGATTTGGAGCATGATCTATCTTTCTAAATGGTGGATCACGGGATTCTTTTTAACAGTATTGGCATATTTTCTTTTTAGCTGGTTTAAGAAGGATGAATTGAAGGAGTGGACTGGGGCGACATGGGGTTATGCGCTTCAGATATTGCCGCTTCTTTTAGGAGGGGTATTGGTTTCTGGATTCTTATTGGGCAGGGTTGGGCATGAAGGAGTTATTCCTTCGAGATTCGTTGAGATGCTGGTTGGGGGCAATTCTTTGCGGGCTAATTTCTTTTCTTCAATTGTAGCGGCATTTATGTATTTTGCCACATTAACCGAAGTCCCTATTTTGCAGGGCCTTATTGGCTCCGGTATGGGTAAGGGGCCTGCCTTGTCGCTTCTTTTGGCGGGACCAGCTTTGAGTCTGCCGAGCATGCTGGTGTTACGAAGTATCATGGGGGTTAAGAAAACAGCCGTATATGTGGCGCTTGTCGTTGTCATGGCCACCATAAGCGGGATGATTTTCGGAGCGATAGTTAAATGAGGAACGACGCGGATAAGATAAGAAAGATCGTTAAAGAGGGCTACGCAAAAGCAATCAAGCAGGCTACATCATGTTGTTCTTCGGGCTCTTGTTGCGGCGGTACAAGCCAAGCAAAAACTATAAGCAAGACAGTTGGTTATAGCGATGCAGAAATGAGTGCTGTCCCTGAAGGTGCGAATTTGGGGTTTGGCTGCGGCAATCCGGTTGCACTCGCCTCTTTAAAAGAGGGGGATGTTGTGTTGGACTTGGGAAGCGGCGCAGGGTTCGACGCATTCTTGTCGGCTCAGCGTGTCGGCAAAACCGGCAGGGTTATCGGCGTTGACATGACGCCGGAGATGGTCGCTAAAGCGAAGGAAAACGCCAAGAAGGGTAACTATGCCAATGTGGAATTTCGTTTGGGGGAAATCGAGAAGCTACCGGTAGAGGACAATTCAATAGATGTGATCATTTCAAATTGCGTTATTAACCTTTCGCCGGATAAAGAGGCGGTATTTAAAGAGGCGTATAGGGTATTAAAGTCCGGAGGCCGGTTGATGGTTTCGGATTTGGTGCTCGCTAAAGACCTGCCGAAAAAGATCAAAGATTCGATAGAGGCGTATGTAGGATGTCTTGCCGGAGCAATTAAGAAAGATGAATATCTGCGTTTTATTGAACAGGCAGGATTTCAAGGTATCAGAATCATAAGCGAGTCGAGCTATCCGGTGGACGCCATGTTTGATGATCTTGAGGCCGCTCAAGACGCGGTAGTTAGTATAAAAGTTTCTGCTGTAAAACAATAATCGGAGGCGCATGATGAAAATTGAAATTATAGGAGCAGGTTGTCCTAAATGTAAACAGCTTACCGCTAATGCTGAAGCGGCGGCTAAAGAGCTAAATATTCAAGCGGAGATCGGCAAGGTTACGGATATTGACAAGATCACCGAATATGGAGTGATGATGACGCCTGCGTTAGCGGTTGATGGCGCTGTAGTTTCATCCGGTAAGGTAATAAGCAAGGATGAAATTAAGAAGATCATTTCAAGATAGGAGGAAAAAATTGAAGAAACTATTTCTCGTAATTCTGGCGGTTGTTGCGGTAATGAGTCTGAATTTTGAAGCCTTTGCTGCTGAAAATAAACCGGAAGCTAAGGTTATAGCCTATTACTTTCACGGTACGTTTCGCTGTTATACCTGCACGAATATGGAAAAATACTCAAGGGAGGCGATTGAGGGAAATTTCAAAGACGCGCTTGCTTCCGGCAGCTTAGAGTTTAAGGCGGTTAACGTGGAGGACAAGGGTAATGAGCATTTTGTGGATGATTATCAGCTTTATACAAAATCGCTCATTCTCTCGTTGGTGAAAGACGGCAAGGAGATCAAGCAGAAGAACCTTGATCAAATTTGGCGGCTTGCCGGCAATAAAGGAAAATTTATTGAGTATGTCACCGGCGAGGTGGCCGAGCTGCTTAAGGATGTAAAATAATGGAGATCTTAATCGCTTCCGGTTCTGCTTTATGGCTGGGGATATTGACTTCGATCAGTCCTTGCCCATTAGCGACGAATATTGCGGCCGTGTCGTTTCTTTCAAAGAAAATAGCGCATCCGGCATTAGTGTTTCTTTCGGGCCTCGCGTATACCCTTGGGAGGATGGTCTCTTACGCGGCATTGGGATGGATCATTATCAATTCGCTTCTGAGTGTCCCCCAGGTCGCTCAGTTCTTGCAGAAATACGCAGGCAAAGCATTAGGGCCTCTTTTGATCGTTACCGGGCTCATTTTGTTAGAGGTAATTACTTTGAGTCTGCCTGGTGTCGGGTTGTCGCAAAAACATCATAATAAACTTGCCGAGGCAGGGGCTCCGGGAGCGTTTCTTCTGGGGCTGATCTTTGCTTTGGCGTTTTGCCCGGTCTCAGCGGCCTTATTCTTCGGAAGCCTTATTCCTTTAGCGCTTAACAGCAAAGCCGGGACCTTGTTGCCTTTTATTTATGGGGTAGGGACAGGGCTTCCTGTATTGCTCTTTGCGGTATTGATCGCGCTGGGGGTGACTTCCATAAGCCATTGGTTTAATAAAATCACGAAGCTGGAATTTTATACCCGCAGGATCACCGGGGTGATCTTTATTCTCGTTGGCTTTTATTACTCAGGGATTTATATTTTTCGATTGTTTTAACTCCCGCCCTATGGCTTTGGTTAAAGGGAACCAAACCATAGCCTTTCTGGCTTATCTGATCAACCGGTGTTCGCCGGCTGCGAAGGAGAGCAGATGGAACATGTCATTCACGAAGAAAGAAAATTAAGTTTCTTTGAAAAGTATCTTACCGGTTGGGTTTTGCTTTGTATCGCGCTCGGAATAGCGCTTGGTAAGGTGTTCCCGCAGGTGGCCATCGCTCTTGATCATATCTCGATCTATCAAGTATCTATTCCTATCGCGATCTGCCTCTTTTTCATGATGTATCCGATCATGGTCAAGATCGACTTCGCCGAGGTTATAAAAGCGGGGAAGACTCCGAAACCGGTTGTTCTTACGCTGGTCGTGAATTGGTGCGTAAAACCGTTTACGATGCTGGCGATCGCCTGGTTATTTCTCGGGGTATTGTTTAAAGGGTGGCTTCCGGGAATGGAGATCGTGAAGGGTGGGGCGCAGGTTGAATTGTTCAGGTCTTACATCGCCGGGTGTATTCTGCTGGGTATTGCACCTTGCACGGCCATGGTTCTCATTTGGGGACATCTTGCCAAGGGCAACGATGGCCATACGCTTGTCATGGTTGCTATCAATTCCCTCACGATGCTGTTTCTGTATGCGCCACTGGGCGGGTGGTTGCTGGGCGTGAATAAAATGCCTATCCCTTGGCAGACAATTGTCTTGTCGGTAGTTATTTATGTGGGCCTGCCATTATTGTTGGGCTATTACTCAAGGAAGTGGCTGATCGCAAAGAAAGGATTCAAATGGTTTGAGGAGAAATTCCTTCATTATCTGACGCCGGTTTCCATATGCGCTCTATTACTCACGCTTGTTTTACTGTTTTCGTTTAAAGGCGAGCTGATCATCAACCAACCGCAGATAATTTTCTTAATAGCGATACCGCTTTTTATTCAGACATGTTTAATTTTTGCTATTTCTTACGCACTGGCGCGATGGTTGAAGTTACCTTATCGCGATGCGGCGCCTTCGGCATTGGTCGGGGCGAGCAACCATTTTGAAGTGGCCATTGCTACTTCGACAATCCTATTCGGATTGTCTTCGGGAGCCTCATTGGCTACGGTTGTTGGTGTTTTGATAGAAGTCCCGGTCATGCTGATGCTGGTTAAGATTTGCGTAAGAACACAAGGGTGGTTTACGTATGGGAAATCTTAAGAAATATTTATTGATCGCCGTAGCTTTAGCGGCGTTTTTTATCCTGTCGGCTATCAATCGCAGTGGAGGAACGGCTCCCTGTTGTCCGTTTTCTGCGATCAGAACTACCGGAACAGGCAAGTAAATGATGAATAAGACTATATTTTATAAAAAGATCTAGTTGACAGAGAGGCAGCTGTCAGTGTATACTATATGTATATTACATATAGATGTAATAAAACCAGGAAGAGGTTGTTATGTTTGAAGGTAGCCCGTTAGCAAGGAAATATAAGATCAAGAAATGCGAATGCCCAAGTGGCAAAATGACGCGGTTTGTCGAGCCCTGCCTTTTGTTCTTTTTGTCCCGGCAGTCGTCATACGGATATGAATTGATGGAAAAGCTTGATCAATTTGGTTTTCAGAGATCCAAGCCCGATCCGGCCATGGTTTATCGCACGCTTCGTTCATTGGAAAAGGAGAAGTGCGTTATTTCAAAATGGGACACGAAAAGCGCCGGGCCCGCCAAAAGAACTTATGAATTGACCCTCAGAGGGCTGGCTTTGCTTCATGCTTGGGCGGATGGGATCGGGCTTCGCAAACAGGCGTTGGAAAAGTTCCTCAAGCTGTATAAGGAGCGGTTTAAGGGAAAGAAACGATGAGCATCAACCGGCCTATTTTAGCGATCATATTTTCATTGGCGTGTGCCTGCGCGGTTTTCGCCAGCGATGATCTTTCAGAGCAGAAGACATATTCGTTAGATGATTGCATATCGCAGGCATTGAAGATCCATCCCAAAATAAGCATTTACACCTACAAGGCTGATCAGAAGAAGGGGAAGTTACGCTCTGTTACCGCCGAGTACCTTCCTCAAGTGGATGCAACGGCAAGTTACGACCGGCTTTCCTATGTGACCGCGGCGAAACAACGTTATCTTGGCGGCTCTCACGATGATTATCAGGCGGATATTGTGGTAACCCAGCCGCTTTTTACCGGCGGCAAGATCACGGCTCAAAAGCAATCCGCGCGCCTTGGCGTTGAGGCGGCCCAACAGGGGTATCTCGCGGCAAAGGAAGATGTTACCTATGGAGTAAGATCAGCCTATTTCAAGCTGATCTTTGCCCGGGACATAATGAGAAGCAAGGATGATCTGCTTAAATATACGCAGGCTTCTTATGACGTAGCGCTTGATTTACATAAGAGAACTAAAATTCCCAGAGAAGAAACACTTTTACGTTTAGAAGTGCAGGTAAATGAAGTGCAGCAGGAGTTGATCAGCGCGCAGGACGGCGTAAAAATAGCCCAAAAAGCGCTTCTTAACGCTATGGGATCGGATTCAAACGGCACTGTTGAGGTTCAGGATTTGAAGGATGATTATTTATTTGCGGAGGATATGCCGGTTGATGTAGCTCGTAACTATGAGATTTTGAAGCTATCCAAAGAAGTTAAAGAAGCCGATGAGCAAATAAAAATCGCGAAAAGCGGCTTTTATCCTCAATTAAACGCCCGCTACGGTTATGGCTACGAATGGGGAGACTGGTCGCAGGCCGGACAAACAGATTGGATCGCCGGAGTGGCTATTGATCTCAATATATGGGATTGGGGAAAGACCAGAGCGGACGTTAAGCAGGCAAAAGCGTATAAAGAAGAGTTGTCCTCATATGAGAATTTATTGATCCGGCAAATAGGTTTAGAACTGGAATCTTCGAGGTTGAAGTACGGATCAGCATTGAGCCGATGGAAAATTGCCAAAACGAGTTGCGAGCAGGCGCGCAAAAGCCTCGATTTATTTTCAAGCCGTTACCGCGACGCGTTAGTGACCAGCATCGAGCTTCTGGATGCGCAAAAGGCGTTTTCTCAGGCCCAGGTTAATTGTGCATTATCGAAACTGGATATGCGACTTGCAAAGGCTGAGATAGAAAAGATAGCAGGCAAAGGATATGACACTCAGTGATATTTCCATAAAAAGGCCGGTCGGCGTTCTCGTTCTTACGCTTATGGTCGTTGTGCTCGGGGTTTTCTTCTTTAAAGGGCTTTCAGTTGATCTTCTCCCGCGCATTACCTATCCCATGATCAGGATCATAATCGACTGGAAAGGGGCAAGTCCTGAGGAGGTAGAGGAGAATATATTAAAGAAGGTTGAGGCGAGCGTTGCCACGACCGAAGACGCAATTCAGGTTATTTCATCCGCGATCGAGGGGAACGGTTCCATTGAAGTTTACTTCGAATATGGCAAAGACATGGATGTGGCGCTTGCTGACACGCGGGCAAAGCTGGATCTGGTAAGAAATGAACTTCCTCCCGACGCGGATTATCCCAAGATCTATAAAGCGGATCCTTCCCAACTCCCTATTCTTGATATCGCTCTTTCCTCGAAAACTAAAGATGAGCGCGCTTTGCGCGATTGGGCGGAGAACGATCTAAGCAACTATTTTCTCGGCATTCCCGGTTTAGGCGCGGTGGTTACTTCCGGAGGCAGAGTGCGCGAGATCCAGGTTTTATTTGACCGGGAAAAAGTCCAGAAATACGAGCTTTCTACTGAAAAAATAGTAAATCTTCTTGAGGCTGAAAACATAGAATTTCCCGCGGGCAGGATTTCCGACACGAAGAAAGAATACAGCGTCCGGCTTATAGCGAAATTTAAAGACGCATCCGAGATAGACGATATCATTATCGCTAACCGCGAAGGACGGTTTATCAAGGTCAAAGATGTGGCGCAGGTCGTTGATTCTTTTGAGGAGCAGAGGGTGCTGACGCGTTTTAACGGCAAACCGTGCGTTACTTTAAGTTTTCTAAAACAGCCTAACGCCAATACCGTTGCGGTTGTTTCCAAGATAAATAAACGAGCCCAAGAGCTGCTGAAGAAAAAGATCATTCCTGATGATGTCAATTACGCCGTGGCATCCAGCCAATCGTATTACATAGAAAACTCTGTTTCAAATGTCGGCTCATCCGCTGTCGTGGGCGGTATTTTGGCGATGCTCACAATATGGTTTTTCCTGCATAACATAAAAAGGACCCTTGTTATCGCTATCGCCATACCGGTCAGTATTTTAGGCACATTTATTCTCATGGGGCTTTCGGATGTCACGTTAAACATCTTCTCCCTCGGCGGGCTGGTGCTGGCGGTGGGTATGCTTGTGGATAATTCTATCGTTATGCTTGAGAATATCACCCGGCACCAGAGTGACGCGGCCAATCCGGTGGAGGCGGCGCATGTTGGAAGCAAGGAAGTTACCAGCGCTTTGATCGCCTCGACGCTTACCAACCTCGCGGCGATCATTCCGTTTTTTTTCATTAAAGGGATAGCCTCGCTTCTTTTCCGGGACATGGTTGTAACGGTAACGGTTGCCTTTGTTATTTCTTTGTTTGTAAGCCTGACTGTAGTTCCGTGCCTATCAGCGCATTTATTCAAGAATAAGAAAGAGGCTGACGAAGATAGTTTTAACAAGAGGATTATCGAGCGGGGTACTTTGTTATATAAGAAACTGCTCAAGGGAGCGCTGCGTCATAAATTTTTAATGACCGGCGGGGTCGTATTGCTTTTTGCCGCGAGTATTTTATTCGCGCGGTCTTCAGGGCGGGAATTCCTGCCGCAAATTGATGACGGTAAGATCAGCATAAAAGTAAAATTGCCGGTCGGCTCGGCCCTGGAAAAAAATGACGCTGTGGTGAAAAAACTCGAAGCAGTTGTTAACGCCATGCCCGGCGTTAAAAAAGTATTTTCCATGGTGGGAGGGTATTGGCAGAAAAGAAATGTTTACGAAAAGGCTAATGAATCGGACATAACGGTTGAGCTTGCCGAAAAGTCCAAGAGGCCGTTTCCCACGGAAGTTGTTATCAAGAAACTTCAAAAGCAGTTAAAGGATAGTCCTATACAGGGCGCGAAAATTAAAGTCATGCGCATGCCTCTGCGGGGTATTAAGACAACATCTACTTCTGATGTGGATATCCGATTGAGGGGTTATAGTTTAGATAAGCTTTACGAGATCGCAAAAGATGTTCAAGGTAAGATTAAGGATATTAACGGTCTGGAGAATCTCGACGTTTCGGTAGATTTTTCAAGGCCGGAAATACACATTTTCCTTAACAGGGAAAAATTGAGCAACTTTGATCTTACCGCAAAGGACGTATCGGATGTAGTGCGAGCTTCAGTTGACGGCTCGGTCAGCACGCAGTTTACGGACAAAGAGCGAAATGTTGACTATGATATTCGAGTTCTTGCGGATCCGCTTGTTGTAAGCAGTAAAGAGGCTATTGAAAACACGCCGATTTATCCCCCCAGCGGTGTTGAAGTAAAGCTTAAGGAAGTGGCGAGCGTTAATGTGTCCGAAGGGCCTGTGCAGATCGACCGTGAAGATCAGGTGCGCTTGATCGGAGTCACCGGTGATGCGGTTGGCAGAAATGTCGGGCAAATCACCGATGAAATTAAAAAGCGGTTAAACATGCTCGAATTGCCAGCCGGATACTTTTTGGAATACGGAGGAGAGGAGCAGGCGGCAAAAGAATCCAATCTTCAGCTCGTTATTGTCATATTGCTTGCGGTTTTTCTTTTGTTCGTGGTTATGGCAGTTCAGTATGACTCATTGATCGATCCGGTGATCATCATGGTTACTTTACCGCTGTCGTTGATAGGCGCGTTTCTTTTGCTGGCCATCACCAAAACGCCTTTTGGGGCAACGGTTTTTCTCGGCCTTATTCTCCTGGTCGGGATCGTTGTTAATAATGCGATCATACTGATCGAATATTTTAATGATCTGCGTAAGCAAAAGCAATTTACAGTTTACGATGCGGTTATTGAAGGCGCGGCTCTTCGAGTCAGGCCGATTCTTATGACCAGCTTGACAACTATTGTGGGGCTTTTGCCGCTTGTTTTCGGATGGGGAGAAGGGCTTGAGATGCTTAAGCCTTTGGCAATTACTGTTGTCGGAGGATTAACGATCTCTACGTTTTTAACATTGTTTGTGATACCGTCAATCTACGTGACGGTCTATAATCGTGTTAAATAATTATTCGAGAGTTTCTTGTGAAAGAGCGCGCACTTTTTGCATGTATCCACAACTCGGCTCGTTCGCAGATGGCGGAGGCATTCCTTAAGAAATACGGCGGCGACCATTTTGATGCGGAAAGCGCCGGACTTGAGCCGGGCAAGCTAAATCCCGTAGTTGTCGAGGTCATGAAAGAGGTGGGTATAGACATTTCGCAGAATAAGACCAAGAGCGTTTTTGATCGCTATAAACAGGGCAAACAATATGATTACGTCATTACTGTTTGTGACGAATCGCAGTCAGGCGCATGTCCGGTGTTTCCAGGTAAATCGGTTGGCTGATCATCAAGTTCCTGAATTCCGGGAGCCATCGACCCTTATATGCTTTTAGGAGAACTCGGGTCCCTCTTTGGGGAGCCCGAGTTTTTTATTTTTAAAGGGCTTTCGCTGTTGATATCCGACGCGGAATATCCGCCGGATATTATTTTGTCTCTTCGCTTCATCATCTATCATTCTTTTTCCGGTCAATAGGTCCTTCCAAAGTAGAGAAAAGTCAATAAAAAACGGAATCCAGCAATTTACAAAATCCTTAAGCAGTATATCATGTGGAAATGAAAGCCATTATTGTCAACAAATCCTATGCTCGATAAAAGCCTTATAAAATCTACGTGGTGGCAGAAAAGATTTACCGGGAGCGGATATCGGCTGACGGCAGGCCGAAATACTATCATCGATGTTTTATCCAAAACTCCCGGTCATCTGAGCGCTGATGATATCCGCACGCGAGTCCATTCCCGGAGCCCCGGTGTCGGGCTTACGACGATTTACCGGACGCTGGATATTTTATCCAATCTCGGCATGGTCTATAAATTCGATTTTGGAGACGGCTGGATGCGTTATGAATTAGCGCGAAGCCCGAAAGAGGATCATCATCACCATCATCTTGTTTGCACAAGTTGCGCGAAGATCATTGATTATGCGGACTATGTCGATGAGGAATTAAAGCTTTTGCGGAAAACAGAAATAGAACTGTCCAGGAAATACGATTTTAATATCACGAGCCACATTGTTCAATTTTACGGAATATGCCGCGGCTGCGGCGCAAAGAAGGATAGCCCTGTTAAAAAATGATGAAGATCGCCTGCCTTATATTATTCGTTCTGGCTCAGCTAAGCGCCCCGCACGTGAGTTACGCAAAGGTCATCCAGCGTTGTCATATGTGCGGCATGGATGCCGCCAAGAGCCAAACGGAATTTGTCGTATATTTGAGCGACGAAAGTACGCAGCACACGTGCTGCATGCACTGTGTGTATTTATTAGAGAAATTCATTGTGCCGCTCAAGGTCGTAAAAATGGAAACCAGGGATTTCGCGACGGGAATGCTCATAGACGCTTCAAAGGCCTATTATCTGGAAGCCAGTTCCTTAATGCCCAAAGGTTCTATGGCACCGTTCTTGCTCGCGTTCTTAGAAGAACAGGCCGTTCAGAAATTTAAAAAGAAATACAAAGGGAACATACTGACGTTTAAAGAAGCGATGGAAGCTGTGGCAAGATTTGACGCGGAAGTGAGCTCGAAATGAGGAATAGTATGAGATTATCCGTGGTAGCGCTCATATTCTTGTTTTTTATTTGGATCCTGCCTTTGGGCGTTTTTATCAAGCCTTCTCAGGAAAAGCTTGTCTGCGGCGGTCAGCGCGCGATTTGTTTATGCGGCTCCAGACCCGGTCAAACTAAAACCGCACCCACGCAACAGCGCGGCTGCCTTCAAATTAAGGTCACTACCAGCGAGGAAGACGGTGTTTCCGGCTCCGGGGCAGGTAATTATTATCTTGCCGCGAATCTTTCCGGGGGAGAATCTCTGAATGCATTTACTTTTGAACATTCTACAAACGTTCCTTATCTTGAGCCGTTTCTCAAATCGATCGAGCATGTTCCTAAGGCTTCGGATCATTTCCTAAATTCCATTTATGTTAAATCTTATTAAAAAAAGAGGGAGTTATGAAAAAGTGGATTCGTATAATAATGGTTATGGTCGCGGTATGTTCATTCGTGAACCTTAAAAATCCGGTGTGCCGGGCCGAAGAAGAGCATTCTGACCATAAAGAGAACGCAAAGATATGCCGTGTCTGCGGGATGTACATCGAACGTTTTGCGCGCACTGCTGTTTATGTCGATTATAAGGACGGTAAGTCAGAGGCCTATTGCGGGGTTTCATGCGCCATAAGGTCGATCAATGAACGCGGCGGAATGGATACGGTCAAATCAGCGCGCGTGACCGGATGGATAACTGAAAATCCGGTCGATATGAAGGCGGCGGCATACGTGATCGGAAGCCGTTTGGTCCCGGATATGGTCCCTAACATCATTGCCTTTGATTCTGAGGAAGAGGCAAAAGAGTTTATGGCTAAGAATGGCGGCAAGATCGAGTCCCTCGATGTTTTGCTGGTAAAAACATCCTATCGCGCCTTGACTGCTCCTTTCAGGATCCCAGCAGCGGCTGTTCCTTCGCAGGGGGTATTGATGGCCGGCGCCGGCGCCAGCGTAAGGCATATGGACGGCCTGTTGGCAGGAGACGACAAAATAACCGACTCAGAGGCGTTTGCGACGCGCACCTCCATTATGGACAAAATGACTACCTATATGTTTTCGCAGGTAGTTGGTTACGGAATCACGGAGGATCTTTTTTGTTCGCTCAATGTTTCGTACGCGAAGAAGAAACTGACCGCGATAGCCAAATCAAACGGCAGTGAAACCGTTACCCGCAACGAAGGGATCACGGATGTTCCTCTTACGGCGCGATGGCGTTTCTGGCACGATACGTATTATGACAAACATCTCGGAGTGCTGGGCGCGGTGACCTTTCCCACCGGCGATTACGATTCTACGATCCGCAGCATGTCGAGCTTGCAAATGGGTAACGGCGCTCCGGGATTCACTCTCGGGCCGCTCTATAGTCATCATGCCGGAAAATTCTGGTTCCATGTGGCGGGAACATATAAATGGAATCTTGAGAATTCAGATGACTATAAGTTCGCAGATGTAGCGAATTACGGCTTTGCCGTACATTATCTTCCTAATACTTCCGACATCCTGGGGTTTGAATTGGACGGAGAGAGCTGTTTAAAGAATAAATTTAACGGCACAAAGGTGCTCAATACCGGCCGCACCGCGCTTTATTACAATTTCATTTATCAAAGGAAGGTATTGCTTTTACTGGGAGGGAATGTGAACGCTTCATGCCTGTTCGGTATGCCGGCTTATGAGAGCGTCAAAGACATCCAACTTGGCGAGAAATACCACGCCGGAGCAAGCATTCAATGGCAGAGGAAGTTTTAATGAGACCTATGGAAAAACAAGGCGCGCTTGTTTTCCTGTGCATGGCGCTCCTCTTCGTTACGCTTGTCGCGGGCATTTACGCCGGACAGGTGGTGTTTGGAGTGGATCACGCTATTATCGGCTCACGCCAGGCAGAGCTCAAAGCGTTAGGCGTCTGTTCGTTAAGTATCCCGACGCGGTGCGTAGGGACACGCGGCACGTTAGAGGGAGTTTACGGCGTTATGATGGATATCCCGGGAGGATATTGTTACGACCGGAGTTGTGACATTGTTGCTCCTCCCGTGGAACCGTCATTCTCTTTAGCGCCGCTGTAACCGGTGGAACGGGGTTTAAAAATGGAATTTTCAAAACATATCGTATTCTGGTCTGTCGCTGTCCGTAATATATCCAGGTTCCGCGGACGGACAATGGCCATTTTTATCCCTTTATTTGTGGTTATGGCATGCGCGGCTGTTATGACTTTTATCAAAGACGGGATATATAAAGACGCGCTGAATACCGTCAGCACCCTGCCTGATATCACCGTCCAGCAAACTGCCGGGGGAAGGGTCAGTTATGTTCAAGAAGAACTGGCGAAAGAGATCTCTGCGGATCCAAGCCTCAGAAAGGTCGTGCCCAGGGCCTGGGGATATGTCCCGTTGGTCGTTCCCGGCGGAGGCATTGCCTCGTATACGTTAATGGGTGTCGACGTCGGTAGCGCGTTTTCTTCTCAGGATATCTCTTTGGCCATTGGCAGCGGAAGGTTTTTAAGCGCTTCCGATAAAAATTGCGCCGTTGTCGGAAAAATCTTTGCCGCGCAGAATAAAGTTGACTTGGGCGGTACCATTTTGCTTACCGATGAGTCGGGCAACGAAACGGCGTTTACTATTATCGGGATATTCAAAAGTTCCTCCCAAATACACACGGCGGATCTTATCGTCACGGACATAGAGAGCGCCAGAACGTTTCTGGGTTACAGCCGAAATGAATCTTCAGATTTGGCTGTTTATCTTAAGGAACCGCAATTTGCCGACCAGGTGTCAAAAGACATTCTTGTTTCCCGCAAAAATGTCCGCGCCTTGACAAAAGAAGATCTCGCTACGGCCATCAAGCAAGGATATGACGGCAAGGCAGGTATCTTCCAGCTTGCGTGGCTGATACTTTTGCTGTCGGTCCTTGTGCTCGCGTGGGCGCAGGCAAGCAGCATCAGCCTGGAAATGAAAAAAGAAATAGGTGTTTTGAAGGCTATAGGGTGGAGCATACTCGATATCATCGAATTGAAAATGATGGAGGTCGTGATCATCGGCCTGGGCGGGATCCTCTGCGGTATCCTTTTCGGAATGTTTTTTGTCTATATGGGGGCGCCGCTCGTGAAACAGTATTTTCTCGGATGGGCGGTTGTCTATCCGCAATTTCCGCTACCGATCTCTATCGAGGGAAGCAGTATTTTTCTTTTATTCGTTATCGGCCTCTTTCCTTTAAGCGCGGCGACGATCTTTCCGGCGTGGCTTACGGGAACGATCGAGCCCGATAGCGCCATACGGAGTGGATGATCATGATCCAAATAAGATCACTGACTAAGGTTTTCAAAGAAACGGGAAGAGAAGTCGTTGCGCTTTGCGACGTGAAAATCGATATCCAAAAAGGAGAGTGTGTTCTCATTGGCGGCACGTCGGGAAGCGGAAAAACAACGCTTCTTAACGTCGTAGGTTGTTTAACCCGTCCGACAAGCGGAGAAGTGCTGATAGACCACAACGCGACATCCGGCCTGCCGGAACATTTCCTCAGCGATCTGAGACGCCGTAAGATCGGGTTTGTCTTTCAGCAGTACCATTTATTTACCGGGTATACGGCGATCGAGAATGTAGGAATGCCGCTCGTGCCGAAGGGAGTGCGTGAAGCGGAAAGGCGAAGGCGCGCCGGATATCTGCTCGATTCACTCGGTCTTCATGGCAGGGCTGATTTTCCCGTCAATGAATTAAGCGGCGGTGAACAGCAGCGCGTCGCTATCGCCAGGGCGCTTATTAATGATCCGGACATCATCATTGCCGATGAACCGAGCTCCAATATTGATGCCGGAAACGCGGCTAAAATTATAGAAATATTCGTCGAGCTGATCCGCAGGGGCAAAACGTTCCTTATAACGGCCCATAACGGACTCTTGACCAAGCAGCTTCCGGTGACATCGTCCTATGTGCTTGAGAACGGAAGGATGAAATGATCCTTAATAATTTCGTTGTTTCCTATTTTGTGATGATCGTGTTCTCCCTGGGGATATGCCTTCCCGCGGCTTTTGTGGCGTTGCAGGTCGCCGGGGTTTGGAAGCGCGAACGCAATACAAGCGAAGGGCAACATCGGCTTGAAAAACGGGTGTATCTGGTGATCGTGTTGATCTGCCTGGGGTTCTCCATGCGGCTCTTCATGATCCCGCTGTGGTTTCTTACTCTTCAGAGCCTTATTCCGTCGATCCCGGGCGCGATGTGCATGGCGGGATTGCATCAGCTGGACGCGCCTGTTTCCTATGCCGCTACGATCCTGAAATTTTTTATTCCGCTCGCATATATCTACTGGCTGGTTTTGAACGCCGTGGACAGGCGCATCGAGACCCAGCCGTTTATGGTAAGAAAACTTTACCTGGTCATGCCGCTGGCGATACTGATGATCATCGAATCGTTCCTGGATGCTCATTTCTTAAGTTCGATCAAGCCGAAAATCGTCAGCTGCTGCACGCTCATGTTTGATCTGCCGAGGTCCGCAGCGCTTAAGATCATCCGCAAGGAAGCCGTTCTCTGGATGTTCTCATTTTACGCGTTCATCGGAGCATCATTCGCCGCTTATAGGGCGCGGTCTCTATTTAACAAAACGGCAAGAATAGTGTCCGCGGTAAGCTCACTTCTGGCGCTCATATTTCTGGTGCTTATGCTGCATACAAAACTTTCGCCGCTTATGCTGGAGGCGCCTTTTCATCAATGCGTCTTCTGCCTGTTCCAGGAATTCCCCGATATCGCTATCGCCGCGGCAAGCGTGATCATCGGGTTATGGCTTACGTTCATCGGCGCGATCATCCCTGATGCAACGCAATACCGTTTATCGTTTAAGTTTGAGGAAAAGCTTAAATTTATCTCCGTGATCATGTTTTGCGCCGGGACAGCTTGGCTTTCGGTACGTTTTGCCGTTAAATATTTATTTTCAGCATAAAGGAGTGAAATGAAAAGATCTTTCCCGGGCATCCATCCGCGCGTTTTTTTACGAAATTCCCGAAAGTCAAAAATGCGCCGGGCAGTGTTCTTTTGTTTGTTCGGGGCCGCTATTTCTTTAGTGTCCGTGCAAGCTGTTTTTGGCGGAGCATCCTTTTTTTATAAAGAGCTCAATCTTATGGGAGGGTATTCTACCAGGGACAAATGGGTCGATCGTAACGATGATATGCTCAGCTCCGTCGGATTTGAATATTACGGAAAATTTTCTAACGAATACGGAGACTATATGACGGCTGATCTGCAGATGAGCATTGCCTATGACAGCACAAAGAATTCCAGGGATGGCTGGGGCCTCCAGGTGCAAAACGCGTGGCTTGAATATAAATATTCGCAATACACAAAACTTAAGGTAGGCCATTTTGACGCGGCCTTCGGACTCGAGCCGTTATTGGATACCCACAGTACGCTTCTTCAGACTTTAGCGGGCCAAAATATCGGATTTACCCGGGATTGGGGCGTTGAATATAGAGGGCTCTATCCTTATTTTGATTATGAGGCGGCGTTGCAGTTGGGTTCCGGGCAGGGGACTATCCGGCGGCAAGACGGCAGCTATCTTTTTACGACGAGGATCGGCACCCCCGCGACAAAAAATCTGCAGGGGGGGATTTCCTTCATGAACGGCCGCGTCCTTAAGCCTGACGGCATGCGTGTCTGGCCTAAGAATGAGCTTTTGGCCGAAGGGACGACAACGAAAACGCGCGTTGGGGTCGACGGCCAGTACCTTTACGGCCCGTATCTTTTTAAGGCAGAGGCCGCGTACGGCAAAGAGGACAAAAATAACGTTTTAGGCTGTTTGGCGGAGATCGATTACACCCTGCCGTCGAACCAGAAATGCGAATTTGAATTGCAGTTTAAATCCTGGCTCAACGATTTAAAACCGAGTTCTACAGAATTTTCGACGATGGCTTTAGGCGTCACGTACAAATTGACGCAATCATCGACTATACGCGCGGCTTATTTTCACGGGTTTCATCTGACGGATGATTCGTTCAGAGAAGAAAATAAAGTCATCGTGCAATATTATTTCTTGGGGATTTGAGATGAATAACGCCAAAATCATTATTATGTCGTTCTTTGTTCTGGTCGTGGTCCATCTGGCTTACGCAGCCGTAGGCTGCACGCTCAATGATCCGGAGCGGGATATTAAGAGGCTTTTTCCCGGATCGACCGGGTACAAAACTTTTTATATCACGATCAAAGAGCAAGGAGGTGAGGCGCTTAAAAAAGAAATTGAACTGGAGCTTGGTGATACGCTTGAACCGGTTTATGAGAGTATCGATGTGCCGTATACATTTTATACCGTCCTCAAAGGCAAAGATGTTATCGGTTATGTCCATGGGGTAAACCAGAAAGGCAAGTACGGCGGCATGCAGCTTATTTTATCCTCGGATCTCGATAACAAGACGATCGATTTCTATTTCCAAAAGATGTCATCGCCTGAAGCGGGAAAGTTCATGGATAAAAGATTTGCCGACCAGTTTAAGGGTTTGACGCTGGATAATTTCATGAAAAATTCCGCTTCCATCGATGACCCTACGGAAAAAAGCCATGAAGATTTTAAGGCGACTTTACGCGGCATCAAGAAGAACCTGATCCTCATACGAAAACTTTATTTGAAAGACGGACACCGCTTTTCGCCTGAAACTTCAGGAAAAGCGGATTTAAAATAATAAGGGGGGGATATTTATGAAAAGCAATACTATTTTCGCGCGGGCTTTGACATTGATGGTAGCCGTCTTGATATCCGGTTGCGGGACAAAAACTGTTTTGTATGGCCAGGCGATCAGTGAGAAAAATAAGAGCGCGATCATCGATATCCTCAGATCTCCTAACCGATTTGAAGGGAAAACGGTCAGGGTCGAAGGCAAGATATCCGAAGTATGCCCTTCCGGATGCTGGCTCAGGGTCAAGGACGATACCGGGACTCTGTTTGTCGACATCCTTCCGTCGAATTTTGTCATACCGCAGGCCGTCGGACATCAAGCGGTTGTCGAAGGCCGCGTCAAAAAAGAAGCCCTGCAAGTAACTTTGGTGGGAACCGGAGTTGAGATCAAATGAAAATATTCGGGATCGCTTATAAAAACTTGAACAGAAAGAAAATACGCACGGCGTTAACGGTCGGGGGAGTGGCGGTCGCGGTTGCGGTGCTGGTGAGTTTGTTCGGTTTTGACGCCGGGTATCAACGTAGCTTAAACAATGATATTGATAAGCTCGGTTACCATATTTTAGTAACGGCGAAAGGTTGCCCTTATGAGGCGGCGACGCTTATCCTCAAAGGCGGCGGAGGCCTGCGCTATATGGAAGATGCGGTTTACAAGCGCATCATTAAGGACCCGCGTATCGATAAGATCACCCCGCAGTTAATTTCAACCGTTTATAACCAGGAAAGCGCGCAAGGACGCGGCGCCTTTACGCTCTATATGGGAGTTGATGATACGTTTCTTGAGTTGAAACCCTGGGTGAAATTTAAGTCCGGAGGCTGGTTTTCTGCTCCCGACGCCGAAGAGGCGATCATGGGTTATGAGGCGGCGGAAGTGGAACAGCGTTTAGCGGGAGATCAGATCTTTGTTCCCTCGATTAATAAAGTGCTCACGGTAAAGGGGATATTTGAAAGAACGGGGACCCAGGATGACGGCCTTGTTTTTATTCCGCTGGCAACAGCTCAGCGCATTTTTGATCTTCCCGGGAAATTGACCGGTATAGGGATCAAACTGATAAATATTCAGGATACAGCAAAGCTGGAAGAAGAATTGTATAACGAGCCGGGGATCCAGGTTGTCAGCCTGACGCAGGTGCGGGGGACCATTTTGAACCTTGTCTCCTCCGCGCGCGTTATGGCGAATTCCGTCGCGTTGATCGCCATATTCATCGCTGTTATCGGCGTAACAAATACTATCCTGATGTCGGTTTTTGAGCGCACACGGGAAATCGGGGTGATGAAAGCATTGGGCGCTTCGGCATTCGATATATTCAAGATCATCTGGCTCGAGACTATTTTTATTTGCCTTTTCGGCGGCATTTTGGGCATGTTCTTAGCGTTTTTCGGAAGCAATATTGTAGAACATATTATCCGCAAGACCTTACCCTATGCTCCCAGCGGAAAGCTGGTGTTCATTGAGTTACGCCTGTTGATCTTATCTTTTGTCGGGGTATTGGTCATGGGGTTGGTTGCCGGCACATATCCGGCGCTCAGGGCCTCTTTAATGAAACCTATTGAAGCGATCCGTTCAGGAGAGTAGTCATATGAGTGAGATCATTATAAAAGCCGAGAAATTGACTAAGACATATAAACTTCCCGCAGAGGAGATTTACGCGGTAAGGGATATCGATCTGGATATCTACGCCGGAGATTTTATCGCCATCATGGGGTCTTCCGGTTCGGGAAAGACAACGCTTTTGGATAGCTTAGGGTGTTTAGGGAAGATCACAAGCGGGAGATTACGCGTCATGGATAAAGATGTATCATGCGTTCCTGAAAGCGCGCTGGTTTCCATACGGCGTAAATTCATTAGCTTTGTCTTTCAGGATTTTCTGCTTATTCCCAGCTTGACCGCGCTTGAAAATGTAGAGTTGCCCCTGTATTTCTCAAGATCCAGAAAAGGGAGGAAGCATTGCGTCGACTTCTTAAACAGGGTGGGCTTAGGTAGCCGCATCCATCATCTTCCGAAGCAATTATCCGGTGGGGAGAAGCAGAGGGTCGCGATTGCCCGGGCGCTGGCGAGTTCGCCTAAGGTGCTTTTCGCGGATGAGCCGACCGGAAATCTGGATAGTAAAAATTCAAGGGAGATCTTCGAATTATTCAGGAAGCTGAATAAAGAAGAAGGTTTTACATTGGTTGTGATCACGCACAATCCGCAGCTCGGGGAACTTGCAGACAGAGTAGTGCGCCTTAAGGACGGCAGAATAATTTCTAAGGAGGAATAGGGTTTTCCCCTAAATGGGATAAAACCTGCAAATCGCGCGAGGGATCGCCGCTCTATACTCAGAATCTTCTTGATAACCGCTCTATTCAGCCATATAATACATACTTGTAAACGCAGAAGGTTTCCTCTCGTTTCACAGGAGAGGGGCCTCATTTCTTAAGGTAAGTTCTTCCTGTTTTTAAGCATGAAAGGGGGCGATTCTATGGTGTTGAGAACACAATATAGAAACGTCCCCTTATTTTTTTGTATTGCCTGTTTGTTCCTCTGCGGATGCCTCGGAACTCCGGACTATGTCGATCGCTCGGCCGTTCCGGGAGAGGTTTACGGCCAGGGCGG
This sequence comes from Candidatus Omnitrophota bacterium, assembly GCA_041650835.1. Lineage (GTDB taxonomy): Bacteria > Omnitrophota > Gorgyraeia > Gygaellales > Profunditerraquicolaceae > JBAZTA01. The sequence goes on along the minus strand of JBAZKL010000001.1, from coordinate 248,927 downwards.
CCCGTTTGCTACTTTGCGTCTTGGCCTGGTGTATACTGAGAACACCCGGCAGGCTTTTCAGTACATGAAACAACACATGAGCCACGGGCACAGGTCCCTGGTTCCCTTCCTCGAAAGAACCGATCCTGAGAAAGTCGAAGAGGGCCTCAGCAAGCTCCTTAAGGCGCGTTTCAAAAGCGTTACGCTGTTCGGCAGCCTTGACGAAGCGGCCAAGTCAGAAGTGGATCTGCTCCTCGCTTTCGATTACCGCTGCAACATCATTCAAAAACCCGGGCAGGACACGACCATTGATATGGCCGGCACATTTATGAACCGGCAGGAGCGTATTATCGATGCTGTCAAAGGCAAAGGCGTCACGTCGCCGACGTATGTTTCCTTCACGTACGGCTTCGACCAGGCGTTAGGCGCGGCATTCGAGCAGTTCGCCGGCGGACTGGATAAGTCTTCTTTGGTCTCCGCTTTTGCCGAACACCGCAGCGTCCCCTCCCCCGGTAACGTACTCGAAGGGCCTTCTGTGCAGGTCGTCGATCTTAAACCCGGGGCTTTTTACCGTAAAAGCTGGGCGGTCGTCATAGGCATCAATAAATATAATGTCTGGCCGCCGCTTGAGTACGCGGTCAGAGACGCCCAGGCTGTCGCTCAGAAGCTCAGAGAAAGCGGTTTTGATGAGGTTATAGAGATACTTGATAAACAAGCCACGCGGGAACGTATTCTGACCACATTGGGCGCGGAGCTTCCCAAGAAAGCAGGGGTAGATGACCGCGTGTTGATCTTTTTTGCCGGGCACGGACAGACCGAGTCCCTTCCCGACGGAAAAGAGCAGGGCTATATTATCCCGGTCGACGGAGACATCACTAACTATTTCACGACTGCCATATCCATGCAGCAGGTGCGCGAGATCTCCGGGCGGGTCCAGGCTAAACATATCCTCTACGTCATGGATGCTTGTTACTCCGGCCAGGGGTTCACCCGGGCTTTCGGCGTTGAGCCGTCGATCAACGGCTACCTTCAGAAGATCACTTCGCTGCGTTCGGTGCAGATGATCACCGCCGGCGGCAAGAAAGAGCAGGCAGTCGAAGTCCAGGGCCACGGCCTCTTCACGCAATATTTCCTGCGCGGGCTTGACGGTGAAGCTGACCGCGACAATGACTTGATCGTGACCGCTTCCGAGCTTGGCGCGTACCTCATGCCCCAGGTTTCGCGCGCCTCCGGCAATCTGCAGACGCCGCAGTACGGCCGCCTCGACGGAGAGGGTGAAGTGGTGTTCACGGTCTCTTCCCCAAAAGCTCAGGAGTAAAAAATGCCTATTTTAACACGCGCGGTTCTCGCGGCGGTTTTTTTGAGCGTGCCGCTTTTTTCGGCCGCGTATCCGGCGTCTTCCGATAAACAGGAGCCCGTAGCGCAGGTGTATGAAGTCAAGGGCGGCGCTCTGCTCAAGAGCTCACGTGACGGCAAAGTCAGTTTAGTGAAAAAAGGGTCATTGCTTGCCGCGGGGGATGTTTTGACTCTCGATAAGGACGCTTTTATCGCCATGTATTTTAAGAATGGCGGAAGAAAAGAGCTCCGCGCAAAGCTTGATCAGTCGTTATTCAAAGTCGCTGATCTGGCCCCGGAAACACAAGCGTATAACCAGGGCGCCCCTTTGTTCGGCGCTACAAGGGGTAGCGATACTTCGCCGGCAACGTTTCATCCCTGCTCGTTTTATTATCCGCGCGAAACGGTCATCCTTAATGATCCTCCATTGATCGAGTTTACCCTGTTTAATGCCCGGGGCGGGGAGATCCTCCTTGGAGGGGCATCGGTTCAGATCACACAAGAGGGCAAGGTCGTTGATTCAAGAAAATTCGACAGCCTGGAGTACGGTACTCTTTACTCATATCAGTCTCCGACGCTTAATGGGCAGGCGCAGTACAGCGTAGAGCTGCGTTTGGATCTGCGCAAGGAGCTCGGTAACGTTTTGACCGTATCATTCCCCCTGTATATCTGCGGGGCTTCTGACACGGCGTCAGGGTTTCAGTACGCGCCTTTTAGCGACACTGTGTACCGGTCATTTGAATCTACTTCCATAGATCATAACGGTAACAAACGCGCGATCACTCTTATAAAACAGCTGGCCGCAAGAGGCGATCCGCTTCAACCGGCTGTTGTTATCGAATTATTTATCCCCTAACACATGATCCGAAAAGTCTTCCTCATTGTTTGTGTCAGTCTTGTTTTTACCTGGGCGTTACTGCAGTTTGCTCTCCTTTCATCGCTCAAAAACAAGTTTTATGACGCTCTTTTTTATTTCCGTGGCCCTGTGCAGGATAAGGGTGAGGCTGTTGTTATCGTTTCTATCGATGAGGTAAGCCTGGAAAAAATAGGGAATTGGCCGTGGCCCCGCTCGATGCTTGCCTCGCTCATTGAAAAGATCAAGTTGGGAGGACCGAAAGTCATCGGCGTAGATCTGTTGCTGGACCTGCCGACAAGAGGCAAAAACGCGCAAAAACAAGATAGCGAACTGGCTGAGGTTTTTAAGGGCGCCCCTGTCTGTGTCCTGCCTGTCGCGGTAAAAGAAGAAAGGTCAGGCCGTTTTCAGGAAACGCTGTTTAAACCTTTGGATATTTTTCTGTCCGGCAGCGCCGTGACCGGAGTTGTGAATGTTGAATCCGACCCTGCTGATAAGATGACCAGGGAGTTTAAAGTAATGTATGGCACCATGCCGTCTTTTCCCGTGGCGGTGTGCCGCGAATATTCCGGCTGTTCTTTGAAGGATCTTGGTATTCCGGCTCACAATACGCGCGCGCTTATCAACTATAAATGCGCTAAAGTCGATAATTTCAGCGCAAGCGATGTCCTGGAGCCTTTTTTCGATCCCGGCATCTTCTTTCAGGGGAAGATCGTCCTGATCGGGCGGACCGATATGGCTTCGAAGGATTTCGTGAATACTCCGGTGCCTGCGGGTAAGATATTCGAGACGCAGTCCATGACCGGGATCGAGTTATGGAAAGAAATAATCGATATGATTCTGGCGAGGAACTTCCTTTATGGTTTACCGCCGTTCCTTGTTTTCCTGATAGCGGCTTTTTTAAGTATCATCATATGCTCGCTCACGTTACGTTCCAATAAGATCGGAGCCGTTTCATCGGTAGTGTGCGTCGGGATATGCGTGTTTTCTTTTATTTATCTGTTCCTGAAGAAGAATATCGTCCTGCCGGTACTATTTTTAGCCGCAGTCTGCGTACTATCCTACATATTTTCTTTCCTTTATAATTTCATCGTCTTCCAGCGCGAGAAAAGGAGGATCTCCGCGGCTTTTAAAAGCTATATTTCGCCGCATGTCTTGCAGGGTATACTTATGCAAAAGATCGATCTGTCCGTCAGCGCGAAAAGGAAGATCCTGACAATGCTGTTTGCCGACATAAAAGGTTTTACCGGTTTCTCGGATACCCACGGGCCTGAAGAAGTGCTTGCCTTCCTGAAAGCGTTCTTTTCCCAGATGAACCAGGCCATTACCGAGAGCAACGGGATAATAAATAAGCTGATGGGCGACGGCATCCTGGCGTTCTTCGGCGATTTTACGGATTCAGGTACCCATGCCTATGACGCTGTCCGGGCAGCGATAGAAATGCAAATGAGGGTCCCTGCCCTGCAAAAGTGCCTGGGATTTGATTTCCAGATCCGCATCGGCGTGCATACGGGGCCGGTGGACGTGGGCAACATAGGTTCGCGCGAGCACCTTGATTATACGGTCATCGGCAGGAACGTCAACCTCGCCCAAAGATTGGAGGCTAACTGTGAGCCGGGTGAGGTCCTGATCTCTGACGATACGTACCAAATAGTAAAGGACAAAGTTGAGATATCCGATACGCGCGAGATCCCTTTAAAGGGTTTTGTCAATCCGGTCAGAGTCTGTACGGTCATAGGCTTGAAGTAGCTTAAAGAAAGGATGAGAAGATGAAAAGATTATTCGCGCGTTTGTTGGCGATAGCGGTTGTTTTTATCGTTCCGGCAGCCGTATGGGCAAGCGATCTCATAGATGACGGTTCGCTGATGGGGGCCGGCGCTATGATGACCGAGAGCCCTTACAAGGGGGCAGATGATGATATTTATCCGGTGCCTGTCTTGATCTTTGAATCAAAGCGGTTTTTTGTCGACAAAACGGTCGCGGGTTACTACTTTAATGATAAATCTGAAGCTTTTCGCTGGGCTGTTATCGGTTCTTTACGTATGCAGGGCTATGAAGCCGATGATAGCAGCGACCTCGAAGGGATGCAGGACAGAGATCTGGCTTTTGATGGCGGCTTAAGAGTAAGCTGGAAGAACGAAATTATCAATATGATCCTTGAAGGCGTGACAGATCTATCGGATACGCACCAGGGCCAGGAACTCCGTTTGACCATCGATAAGGAACTCTTTGACGGTTTCTTGACGCCCAAGGCAGGGATCAAATGGCTTAGTAATGACCTGGCAGATTACTATTATGGAGTCAGGCCGAACGAAGTGAGTGCCGGACGCCACGAGTATAGCGCTGAGAGCGATCTAGAGTATATGGCAGGGGTTACGATAGGCCTGCCGCTCGGGAAAAAATGGGCGATGTTCGCGGATATCCAATGCAGTTTTCTGGGAAAAGAAGGTAAGGATTCGCCGATAGTCGGCGACGACGCGCTCATGCGGTATGTGATGGGTGTTGTATATAGGTTTTAATTTTATCCAGCAAGCGTCCCCGTCGGAATTCTGGGGACACATTACATAATTCTGAGTTAAGTATGATGTCGTCAGAATTGCCCCTGCCTTGTCCTATTCCCTGGTTTATCACGGGGAATGCCTTCCAAAGGAGTGGAAACAAGTCAATAAAAAGTAGTATCATCCTATATACATATTCCTGGATTAGGTTACACTGGATTCAAACAAAAAAGGAGGGAAGTTAAGATGAAATACGTAGATGGGTTTGTCATACCAATACCAAAGAAGAACCTGTTGGCATATCTGCGCATGGCTAAGATAGCGGGAAAATTCTGGCGCAAATACGGCGCCCTTGAATACCGGGAATGCCTGGGCGAAGACCTTAAGGTAAAGATGGGTTTGCCGTTCCCGAAACTTACCAAAACTAAACCCGGCGAGACTGTCATATTTTCCTGGATAGTTTACAAATCTCGCGCTCATCGAGATAGCGTCAACGCTAAGGTGATGAAAGAGATGGAAAAGGCAGGCTGCATGAAGGATATGCCTTTCGATGTCAAGCGCATGGCTTACGGCGGATTTAAAACGATTGTTGATCTGTAGGGAGCAAGGAGGATTTATGCACTGCTGGAAAGATAAAGCATTAGATGCCGGTTTGTTGTGGATGCGTATCCTGATGGGGCTGACCATGGCCAACATCGGATACGCCAAAGTTTTTAAAGGAGGGATCGCGCAACTCATTCCGGGCGTCGAGGCCCTGGGTTTTCCTGCGCCCGTGATCTTTGCCTGGTTGGCCGCTCTCTCGGAGTTTGTCGGCGGTCTTTTTATTGCTGTCGGCTTAGGAACGCGGCCGGCTGCTTTTTTTGTCTTTTTCACCATGTGCGTTGCATTCTTCGGCGCTCTCTCTAACCATCCTTTTCAAGAGAAATTACCGGCGTTCCTGTACGGAATAATCGCCGGCACCATCATGCTCACCGGCGCCGGGCGCTTTTCATTGGATTCGCTCTTGTGCCGCAAGATCAGTCGTAGCACCACGGGAGAAAAACCGTAACTGAGAGAGTTCCAGGGACACAATACGTAATTATTTCTCCTGGGGGAGTTAAGTAATGTGTCCCCAGAATTCCAAAGTATGATGTCCCCAGAATTACCCACAGAATTACCCCAAGTATGATGTCCCCAGAATTGCCCTTTCGATTATCGCTGCAACATCATTCAAAAACCCGGGCAGGACACGACCATTGATATGGCCGGTGAAATTTATTACCGGCAGTGATTTCTTTATGGATGACGGTGTAACTGCGGACTATTGGTTCGGCGAACTTGCTTCAAAGTGAAGTAATGAGTACGTTATGGGATTTGAATTCGTGCAGATTAAAAGTAGAAAAAAGTCAAAAAAAAGGATAAAATAGTCAATAGCATATCGAGGCGTCTCCTTTATAATGACTTATATTAACTTATATTAACTGATGTTAATTTCCAACTGAATGTTATGTCTGTAAGGATAACGCATGATGGATGATATTTTTACCACAAAAGAAGCCGCAAGTTATCTGAAAATCAAAGGGACGACAGTACGGCAGCTTATCCGCACAAAAAAGATCAGAGCTTATAAAGAGGGTCGTCGCGGCGGATACAGGATGCTGAAGGAAGACATAAAAAAATATATAGCGCAAAAATTAAAAGGCTTATGAAAAAGACTCTAACATCCTCTATTTTTCCGGTTTTGCGCGGATGCTCACTGTTAGCGGCACCCGCGTTTCTTTTTGTTCTCACGGTATTCGCCTTTGCGGCAGAACCGCCGGAAATTCGCGCCGGCAGCGAACTGGATTTCCGGCCCTACTGCTTCACAGATAAAAATGGCCAGCCTACCGGTTTTGGCGTTGAATTACTCAAGGCCGTTGCTAATAAGATGGGCTTAAGATTGCGGATTACTCCTATGTCGTGGGATATGGCATGGAATAGCCTTGTTGCCGGTGACCTGGATGTGCTGCCGGTTGTTGCGCGCACGCCCGGGCGCGAGCCATTGGTGGACTTTAGTCTCCCTCACACAGAGACCTTTGATGCGTTTTTTGTACGCGAAGGCAGGGCCCCATTCAAAGATATCGCGGAAGCATCCGGTAAAGAGATCGTTGTGCTTCGCTCCGACGCAGCCCACCACGAATTGCGAGAACGCAAATTTATCGGCCGGATGATTACTGTGGAGTCCATTCCCGAAGGGATGCGGATGATCGCCGCAGGCAGGCATGACGCCATGCTCTGTTCAAAACTTGTGGGCGTGCTCGAGTGCAGGCAGGCCAATATCCACGGAGTGCAGTCCGGGCCGCCGATCCCCGACTACAAGCGCGTCTTCTCATTTGCTGTCCGCAAAGGCAATGCCGAGCTGACAGGGAAACTGGATCAAGGGTTACGTATCCTCAAGGCAAGCGGCGAATACGACCGTATTTACAGCCGCTGGCTGGGTATGGGAAACACTATGAAATTGACATGGTGGGAATACTTTTGGCGGGTTATTGGGATTTTCATTATGCTCTTTATTTTTGCCGCTGTCTGGTACATGTCGCGCAAAACAGATAAGTGGGATGAACGACTGGCAGAGGTACTGGCGCCCCGATTAACCTGGTCTATGCCGGTTCTTTTAAGGTATGTCCTGGCATCGGGCATTGTCGTCGCGGCCACCGCGCTGCGAGTAGCGCTGATCCCATGGCTTGGGACCTCCGCTCCGTATAATTTTATTTTAGTCGCATTGGTAGTCACAACTACTCTGTTTGGTACAGGTCCGGGCCTATTGAGTATTGTGTTTGGCAATCTTGCGGTTGAGATATTTGTGTTGAGAGCGCCGCTGTCCGAAGGGGCTACTTTACTACGGATGGGCGTTTCTATGGCCATAAGTATATTTATAGTGGCCGTTCTGCAGTCGGCGCGGTCCGCTATAAACAAGGTCAGGCAAGGCGAGGGCGCATTACGTGCGAGCGAAAAGCGGCTTAATCATGCACAAGAGATCGGCAACATCGGCAGTTGGGAATGGGACATTGCGACGGGCACATTGATCTGGTCAGAACAGACCTACCGGCAGTTAGGCGAGGAGCCGGTAAAATTTACTCCCAATTATGATATCTTCATACAACATATTCATCCCGATGACCGTGCGCTGTTCGAAGCCGCTATGCAAGGGGCACTAGCAGGCACGGCGCGTTACGATCTGGAGTTTCGTATTGCTCAGCCCAATGGCGTGGTACGCATATTACATAGCCAAGGTGAGGTTTTACGAGGACCTGACGGCAAACCGCAACGAATGTTTGGCGTCTCCATCGACATCACCGCGCGCAAGCTGGCCGAGGAGGAGCTGCGACAGAGCCGGAAGACGTTCGCCGAATTGATCGAGAGAGCGCCCTTCGGTATCTACGTCGTGGATGCTCAGTTCTGCATCGCGAACATGAATGCCAGCTCGCAAAACGGAGCATTCCAAAATGTTCGGCCTGTGATCGGGCGTTCGTTTAACGAGGCCATGCATATTCTCTGGCCCGATACGGTAGCCGAGAAGATCATCGCTCATTTTAGGCATACTTTGGATACGGGCGAGCCATACTATTCGCCGCAATTTATCAATCCCCGCCATGATGAAAAGATCGTCGAATCTTACGAGTGGGAGCTTCATAGAATGACGCTTCAGGGCGGACAATTTGGCGTTATCTGCTATTATTTCGACTCAACGAAACTGAGGAATACGGAAAGAGAATTGCGTGAGAGCGAGGGGAGGTTCCGGCTTGCGTTAAAGAATTCCCCGGTTCTCGTTGCGATGCAGGACTCCAATTTTGTGTATCAATGGGCCTATAATACCAGAACGCGCCGGGCAGAGGATATTATAGGAAAGACCGACGCCGACCTCTTTGCCCCTGAAGACATGCCGGAGCTCCTTGAGGCTAAAGGCAGGGTGCTCAGGGACGGAACGGAAGTCCGCAAGCGGCAATGGCTGACATCGAACGGCCAGCGCGTATATCTTGATTGTTACTATGAACCGGTAAGGGATCCTGACGGGAGGATCATCGGTGTCGGCATCGCGGCAGTTAATCTTACGGATCAGAAACTGGCCGAAGAGGCGCTGGAACGGACGCGCAATATTCTTTCAGAGGCCCAGAAGATAGCGCACCTGGGCAGTTTTGAATATATCGCCGAAACCAGGGCTACTATCTGGTCGAAGGAAGAATACCGTATTTATGGGCTCGACCTCGCGGGTCCGTCGCCGGAATATGGCGAGATGCTCGCCAAGTGCATTCACCCCGAAGATGCGGCACTGCTCCACGAGACATTCACTAAAGCGATTCAGGCAAAGTCTATCTACGAGCTTGAGCACAGGATAGTACGGCCTGACGGCAGTGTGAGGTGGGTGTACGATTGCGCGCATCCGTACTGCGACGAAAAAGGCAATCTTTTGCGGTATGTCGGCGCGACTCTGGATATCACTGAACGTAAACTGCTTGAAGATGAACTGAAAAGAAATAACGAGACTCTTGAAGAGCGCGTGCGTATGCGTAGCGAGGAAGTTATAGCTGAACGCCAGAGGCTCTTTGATGTTTTGGAAACTTTACCGGTCTATGTCATTCTTCTTGATAAAGATTATCGCGTTCCCTTTGCCAACAAATTCTTCCGGGAGCGGTTCGGTGATTCGCAGGGGAAGCGTTGTTACGAGTATCTTTTTAATAAGAACGCCGAATGCGAGAATTGCGAAACCTATAAGGTGATGAGAACGAGATTGCCGCATCATTGGGAATGGTTAGGGCCGGATGGCCGCAACTATGATATCTATGATTTTCCATTTAAGGACACGGATGGGTCGGATATGATCATGGAGATGGGCATAGATATTACAGAGCAAAAACATGCTGTAAACGAGCTTATCGAAGCGAAGATGGAATTAGAGCGCGCAAAACGTCTTTCGGATATCGGCGTGTTGGCATCCACAGTGGCGCATGAACTGCGCAATCCTCTCGCCGCGATAGGAATGGCAGCGTATAATATCAAGCGAAAAGCGAATAACCCTAATTTCGATAAGCATTTGGCGAATATTGATAAAAAAGTCGCTGAAAGCAATCAAATTATTAATAACTTGCTCTTTTACTCACGCCTGAGGCCTCCTCATTTCGAACAGATCGGTATCTTTGATATACTCGAAGAATCTATTGAATCAGCCGAAGCCAAGAACAAGAAAGAGATACCTGTAATCAGAAACACAGCGTCCTTTAAAGGCATATCCGTAGAGGCCGATTCTCATCAGATGAAAGAGGTCTTTGTTAATATATTGAATAATGCTCATGAAGCTCTTCCTGCGGATAGCGGAGAGATAAAGATAACTTCTGCAATCGATGACGAATATATCACTATATCTATCGAAGATAATGGGCCCGGCATCGCGCAGGATATTATAGATAAGATATTCGATCCATTCTTTACTACTAAGGCAAAAGGCACAGGCTTGGGGCTTGCCGTATGCCGGCAGATAGTTGTGATGCATGACGGCGAAATCAGTGTTAAGCATGGGATCACCAAGGGAACATGTATCGTTGTTCGTCTGCCCAAAGAAAGAAGGAAAGAATAAGTGGCCACTGAATCCATAGAAGTGCGAATTCCGGGGGTATCCCACAGTACATAATTCTGAATTAAGTATGATGTCCCAAGAATTGAGGAAGGCCCTCTGTCGAGCAATCACTCAAAGAAGAAGATATATCGGATATGGTCAGCGGTATAATAACTAAACCCTTCAATATTGAAACCTCACTAGAGAAAATCAATGGCGCATAAAAAAATTCTGATAGTAGACAATGATTCGAGTGTATGTGATTCAATGGCTACTCTATTGCGCTTAGAGGGGTATTCTGTTGATGAGACAACGGACAGTGCGGAGGCGGAAATGCTTATTAAAAAAGAGAGATATGATGTATGCCTTTTTGATTATAAGATGGACGGCTTGAAAGGTACAGATTTATTGAAACTAACAAAAAATGAGAATCCCCGATGCTTGGTGTTTATTATTTCCGGCATGGTGGATATAGATAAATCATCTACTAAGTTGGCAGATGGCATTATCAATAAGCCCTTTCATATAGAAGCGCTATTGCAAAGAATAGCAGCCACTGCTTAATAACGCTCTATTGCGCCGCTTAAAAAGAATAATAGGGGACGTTTCTATTTAAAAAAGAATGTGTAGCGTTTCTATGTTGAGAAAAACACAAACGTCCCTATTTATGATTTTTGTTTAAAGTTCAAGAACATATGCGGTGGTTTTGATGAATAAAGATAATTCAGCATTGATACTCCATGGGGCGTTCATATTGCCGCAGCTACAGCCGGTCCTAATCGTGTGGGGCCGCCCGGACGCTCTGATTTTATAAATTCCAGGGCCACAATACTTAATTATTTCGCCTAGGGTAACAGAATAGTAATTCTGGGGGATGATCCCCAGAATTACCCCAAGATTCTTCGAAATAGCGCGATTTATCTCTGATCCGGCAATTCGTATCGAAACAATGAATATAATTTTGTATCTCAATTGTACCTTGGTACAATTGACTTATACGGTCATTTTGTAATAATAAAGCTAGATTTTTATTTAACTTTCTTGATAGCTTCCAGCATATAATTTGTTCAGTAAGGAGAATAACGCTATGACTTTGGAAAAAAAGAAGATCTTTATTGTGGATGACGACGGGTCGGTTTGCCGCGCGCTCAAAACCCTATTAATGACTTTTGAGTTTGATGTAAAAACATTCAATTCCGCGGAAAGTTTTTTTAATGCCGTGCCTAACGACGAACCGGGCTGTTTGGTCCTTGATATTCATATGCCGGGTGTAGACGGATGGGCCATGCAGAAAAGAATTCTTGATTCGGGTTCTAAGCGGCCGGTTATTTTTATTTCTGCCGAGAAAGAGGAAAATGCCGCTGACCGGGCCTTGAAAGTAGGAGCTGTGGGGTTTTTGCAAAAGCCCGTTGATGGCCAGTCGTTGGTTGATCTTGTCAACGCTGTCTCAGAAAAAAACGGTAGTAACGTAAAAAAGTGAGATGTATAATATTAGCGTATATTGGGGGAAATTAACAAATGACTATGAGCAAAGATAAGAAAATAATTTCTAAACAAAAGCCAAAGCGCGGGGTTTTCCAAAAAAAACCTGTCAGCTTAAGATCCAAACAACAAATAAAGAAGAAAAAGTTTTTATCGAAAAAATCAACCATTAACAACCTTAAAGACAGGATCCTTCAGCAAACAGATGAGATAAAGGTTAGAAATGGGCAATTAAGGAAAGGGGCTGCCCGGGAGAAAATCGCTGATTTAAAGATCGAGGAGCAGCGCGAGGAGCTTTTGCACGTGACGAGAGTAGGAAAACTCGCTGAGTTCGTCTCATCTTTGGCGCATGAGATCAGCCAGCCTTTGACGGCTATTCTTTCTTATGCCCAAGCGGCTCAGCGTATGTTCGCAGGCAAAGAACCCGCATTACAGGAAATTTTGCAATATATCATTAATGATAATCATAGGGCTACCGAGGTCATTCGGCGGTTGCGGCTGCTTTTGAAAAAGAGTCATCCCGTTTTCGAGCCCATCAATATCAGCGCTCTTGTTAATGATACGATCGCACTTATTATGACTCATGTCACCGTTAGGAATAAAGTCGTTAAATTAGAATTGGACAACAAGCTTCCATCCATCCAGGGGGATCGAATACAGCTGCAACAAGTACTTTTGAATCTTATCAGTAACAGTTTGGAAGCAATGGATGAGAGTAGTGATTCTCGTGAGCTGCTTATCAGGACTGCGCGCAAAGATACCGACACAATTATGGTGGAGGTACAGGATTCGGGATGCGGCATTCCGGCGGAAAATATGGGAAAGCTCTTCTCCCATTTTTTTACCAGTAAACCAGACGGTTTGGGTATGGGTTTGTCGATCAGCCGCTCCATTGTTGAGGCGCACGGCGGCAGTTTGGAGGCTAAGAATAATCCTGGCCGCGGCGCAACTTTTTATTTCACCATTCCCGTTAATAAGAAAAATGATCAATGAAAAGCAATAGGCCTGTCATTTATGTCGTAGACGATGATGCCTCGGTGTGCAGGGCCCTGGCTTTATTGCTAAAATCTCACGGGTTTAAGGTTGAGACGTTTACACGGGCTAAAGATTTCTTAGCTTTTAAGCATCCTCAGGCGCCATCATGTTTGATGCTTGATATCCGCCTGCCTGATATCAACGGGCTTGTTCTTCAGGAAACAATGGTGAGGCAAGGAATGAGCATCCCCATTATTTTTATTACAGGGCATGGAGATGTTCCCAAGAGCGTGAAAGCCATAAAAGCCGGAGCCATAGATTTCTTTCTTAAGCCTTTTACCGCGTCAAAGCTTCTGGATGCCATTGCGCTTGCGATCGCGAAAAGCAAAGCCATCATTAAGAAACAAAATGAAACGGCAAAAATCTGGCGAAATATTAAGTTACTCTCCCCTAAAGAACTTGAAGTCTTCCGTTTAGTCGCCAGTGGGATGCTGAGCAAACAAATTGCCTTTAAGCGGGGAACTGTCCTTCAGACGATAAAAGTTCACCGCGGCCGGGTCATGCAAAAGATGCAAGCCAGAACCGTTACCGAGCTTATCCATTTAGCGCAAAAAGCGGGCATTATCCCGCCCCCGAAGTAATTATCCCTCGATAAAATCAGCGGTTATACCTGCGTACAATTGATTTAATTCCTGTATCTTGCAATAATATCCTATGATTCAGGAAAAGCTTTCCCTCGATTATTCAAAACCTAAGACACTCCTTATCGCGTTAAGCAAAGATTGGCGGATTTCCGCGGGCGTTGTGCCGGTGCTTGAGGTTGCCTCGCAACTGGTTAGCCATCCGGATATCGCGCAGGTCAATTTTACTGTTTCAGAAGAGTTACAGTGGGACAGTGGGCTTATTGCTTTTTTGTTGAAGCTGGTCAAGGAGTGTGAACAAAGGAATATTCAAGTCGCTCGTGAAGGCTTGCCGCAAGAAGCGCAGAAACTGCTTGTGCTGGCCTTAAAGGTGCGTGTTAAGGGAGTTACCGCTCAAAAAGCGCGCGAGCCGTTCCTTGAGCGGGCCGGGGCAAAAGCTTTGCAAATCAGCGAAAGCTTGAGCTCTGAGCTTGAGTTTTTAGGGGATATCGCTGTTTCTTTCGGCCGCCTGCTTACCGGTAAAGCGTATTTTCGCCGGGATGATTTTTACCTTCTCGTAAAAAGATGCGGAGTCGATTCGTTTCTGCTTGTTTCTTTGATAAGTTTATTAGTAGGCATGATCCTTGCTTTTGTCGGCTCGATCCAGCTTAAGATGTTCGGGGCCCAGATCTTTATTGCCGATATAGTGGGGATCGCCATGGTGCGCGTATTGTCGGCGGTAATGACGGGTATTATTATGTCCGGCCGCGTCGGAGCATCTTTTGCGGCTGAGCTGGGGATGATGCAGACAAGCGAGGAGATCGACGCGCTTAAAACATTAGGGATTTCCCCTGTCGAGTTTTTGGTCATGCCGCGCCTTCTGGCAGTAGTACTTATGATGCCGGTCCTGGTTATTTACGCGGACCTTATGGGCATAGTAGGCGGTTTTGTGATCAGCGCGGGGATGCTTCATCTTAATGGGATAGAATATTTGAACCATACGCAAGCCGCGGTAAAGCTTAGTTACGTGTGGATCGGGTTAATTCATAGTTTGGTGTTCGGTGTGATCATTGCAGTCGCGGGTTGCCTGCGCGGTATTAAGTGCGAAAGAAACGCCGCCGGTGTGGGATTCGCAACTACTTCGGCCGTTGTTACCGGGATAACCGGAATTGTAATTGCGACTGCGGCGATCACATTTATTTGCCAGATATTGGGAGTATAACGCATGGGCCAAAACATTCAGCCGGTTCTTGAGGTGCGGGACCTTGATCTGGGGTATAACGATTCCCCGGTGCTGCGCAATCTTAATTTCAGTGTGAATAAAGGCGACGTTTTTATTGTCATGGGGGTCAATGGTTGCGGCAAGAGCACGTTGCTTAAGAGTTTGATCGGCCTTAAGGCGCCGTCTCAGGGCAAGGTCTTATACGACGGAAAGAGCTATTGGGATGAAGATGAAACAGCCCAGCACGCTCTTATGCGGGGGTTTGGGGTCCTTTTTCAAGGCGGAGCGTTGTGGAGCTCTTTGACGGTGGGGGAAAATGTCGCGCTTCCTTTACGGATGTATACAAAGTTATCCGGCCGGCAGATACAGGAAATAGTAACATTAAAACTTTCACTCGTGGGATTGGACGGATTCGGGGATTATTTTCCTTCGGGAATAAGCGGCGGGATGCGCAAACGTGCCAGTCTTGCGCGGGCAATCGCCCTTGATCCGGGTATTATTTTCTTTGATGAACCTTCGGCCGGGCTTGACCCGATACACGCGCGCAAGCTTGATGACCTGATCCTTGAGTTAAGAGACGGGTTAAAAGCTACCATAGTCGTAATAACGCATGAACTCGCCAGTATTTTTGCCGTGGGTAATAATTCCGTGTTTCTTGACGCAGCAAGTAAGACGATGATCGCCACGGGCAACCCCCGGTCCTTGTTGGATAATTCTAAGGACCCCAGAGTCATCCAGTTTTTAACCAGAGCGGCAGATGGCCAGGAGCAAACACATGAGTAGAAAAGTAAACAAAACAGTGATCGGTTTATTTGTCGTAGGGGCCTTAGTATTGTTAATAATAGGAATAGCGGTTTTTGGTTCGGGGGTGCTTTTTAAGCGGACTAATAAATTTGTCCTGTATTTTGATGGTTCCGTTAAAGGCCTTTCAGTAGGGGCACCGGTAATGTTCAGGGGTGTCAGTATAGGAATAATTAAAGATATCAGCCTGATCTATGACTCAAAAGCCGGGACTATCATGCTTCCTGTTATTGTCGAGATCGAAGAGGGCCGTATTAAGGGTGCCCCGAGCTTTGGGGAAAAAGACGGCCCCAAGAAGATGATCGAGCTTGGTTTGCGGGGGAAGCTCGAAGTTCAGAGTTTTTTGACCGGCCAGCTTATGATCTCATTTGACTTTTATCCGGATAAGCCTGTAGCGTTCCGCGGCATCCTGAATCAATATCCGGAGCTGCCCACGCTTCCTATCTCACCCGATATTTTTGAGCTTATGAATGAAATACCCATTAAAGAGATCTCGAAGAACCTCGCTGCTACCGCCAAAGGGATTGATCGATTGGTCAATTCCAACGACTTAGAAAGAAGCCTTTACGAGATGCGTAATACCCTTCAGGAGACCAAACAGGCAATGCGATCGATCCGCTTGCTTACTGAATATCTTGAGCAGCATCCTGAAGCGATCTTAAAAGGAAAACCTGTTATTAAGGGGGAATAAGATGAGACAAATTTTGGTTGATTCCTGTATGGTTATTAGCGTGGCGTGTGTTGTTTTGGTCTTGAGCGGTTGCATATCGGTACAAAAAAGCCCGGCGCCGCGGTTTTACCTGCTTTCTGCCGTAAATGAAAACAAGGTCAGTAAAAAAATAAATATTGCTTCTGATGTGTTTATTGGCGTTGGGCCGGTTAAAATCCCGGAATACCTGGATAGGCCGCAAATGGTGACCCAGAGCAAAGAAAAGATGATTACCTTTGCTCAATTCGACCGTTGGGGGGAATCTCTTGACCTTGGGGTGGCGCGCCTGATCCGAGAATATCTCACCGTCATGCTCCCGGATGCAAAGTTTTCCTTATATCCCTGGAATTCATCTGTCCCGGTCAAATACCAGGTGGTCGTAGAAATTGTTGAATTGGATAGCGAATTTGATGAGGGCATGTTTTTTGCTGCTCAATGGCTGGTGATCGATACCGAAAATTCGAAAACTCTGATCATGAAAAGAGCGGAATTCCGGCAGCCGATCATTCCGCAGGATTACTCCGGTTTAGCCAAAACGCTCAGCGCGGTTTGCGCGTCATTAAGCAGTCAGATATCAGAGGAACTGGCAACGCTTGATGCGCATCCTAAAACAAACGAGTAGGCGTATACCCGCGTACAATTGATTTTATTCTTGCCCTTCCTATAATGGTATCAGAAGCGAGAAATGGTACAGCGTAAGGATGGGCGCTCAAATGTCAAGTCAAAGAAACAAATTTACATTCAAGGGAGTAAAATGTGCCTCAATGGCAAAAATATCTGGATTTGAACCGGTGTGTATTTATGGTGGAAGGAGGCATGCGACTGTAACACGGTAACGGATAACATAAAAAGGAGGGTGAAAATATGGAAAATAGTACTGTTACATATTGGGTGTGGTTTCTCTTTATCGGTGGGGTAATCGGGTGGTTAGCGGGGCTGATCATTAGAGGCCGGGGGTTTGGGATCATCGGAGACATAGTGGTCGGGATCGTGGGAGCTATGCTTGGCGGATGGATTGCCAGAGGAATGGGGCTCTATACCAGCAGTTCGATAGGCGCATTCTTAGTGGCACTCGCGGGAGCATTAGTTTTGGTGGGACTGACGCGCTTGGTTGTAAGGCAAGTGGCAGTATAGGAGCAATTTTGTGTTTAAGAGAAGCGGATAGATGGTTCTATCCGCAGAGGAATAAAAAATAAAGGAAGGTATATTATGAAGCAAAATTATATGAAAGTACTTGTTGTAATGGCTCTTGTGTTGTTTACGAGCGTATGGGCATGCGCTTCCGAAATGGATTCACGTATCGAATCATCGGCTAAGCAGTCTTACGTGTTCAAAACCTATCTCAAGAGCGATAATATTAAAATCCAGTCCCAGGAAGGCGTTGTTACTTTGACGGGAACTGTCGCCGAGGAAGCCAGCAAATCATTGGCGTACGAGACCGTGGCGAGCCTGCCCGGAGTCAAAAGCGTAGACAATCAATTGGAACTCAAAGGTGAGCGTCTGGCTGAGAATTCTGATGGATGGATCAGTATTCAGGTAAAATATTCGCTTCTTTACAATCGAAATGTTAGCGGTATCAGAACTCAGGTTTTTGTAAATGATGGGATCGTAACTTTGAAAGGCGAAGCCGGAAACCAGGCTCAAAAGGATCTGGCAGGTCAATACGCCGCAGACATTAAAGGCGTTAAAGATGTAAAGAATGAAATGACTATAGCGCAAATCCCAAGCGAATCAAAAATGACCTTGGGTGAGAAAATCGATGACGCATCCATCACCGCTCAGGTTAAGATGGCATTCTTGACGCATCACTCAACCAGCGCGTTTAAAACCGGGGTTACGACAACCAACGGCGTGGTTACGTTAACGGGGAACGCTACGAGTGGGGCAGCGAAAGATATGGCCACTCAGGTAGCAGGTAGTGTGCATGGCGTAACACAGGTGATCAATAACATGACTACCGGTTGATAGATAGCTAATGAGGGGAGTCAAGGTCGTGTTTAAGGAGCATTTATAGAAAAAATAACTCAGACAAACACCTTGGCCTATCGGATGGCCAAGGTGTCCGCTTTCTACGAAAGGAGAACGATATGAGAAAACTTGCTTTATTGAGCTTGTTAGCCGTGATAGTAATGGCTTCACTTGCAGGATGTAACGCGGCCAGAGGCGCGGGAACAGATCTAAAGAATGCAGGAGGGCATATTGAAAATATCGGTAAATAAGAGCAGTGTTTGTATATACCTCGCATTCTTTATTGTTGTTGCTATGGGTGTCGGGTGTGCTAGTTCTCATAAGACAACGAAAACAACGACAACAAAAACAACAGAAACGTATCCCGCCAATGAGGGTAATAAGGGATATCTTATGAAAACCGCGAGCGTGGCCACTTCGAATGATCAACAAAATAATTTGGTTACTCAGAAAAGTGAGGAGACGACTACTGTTACAAGTACTGAGGCGAAAGCCGGGCATCAGAGTGTCTTAGGGGCTACCTTGCATGCGGTTGGCTGGGTTATTGCTTTGCCCTTTAGGCTCGTTGGCGGTTTGATAGGATGGATATTTTAGGTAAGAGAACAATGGGGTGCGCTACTCCAACACCGCCACCGGAACAAGAACCGCATATTAAAATCCAAAGTGGTCAAGGCAGCGCAGAAATGGTGTGTGAGTCTGAAGAAAGGAATTAGCCCATTGCCGAGCGCGGAGATTTTTAATAAAATTACTCTAATTAATAAGAGGTGGAAGTATGGTTAAAAAGCTGTTGAAATCGTTGTATGTGTTAGTGGGTGCAGTTTTGATCATCCAGTTGGCAGGCTGCGGGACCCTTATGTATCCTGAACGCAGAGGGCAAAAAGCAGGCAGGATCGACGCAGGGGTCGCGGTGTTAGACGGAATTGGTTTATTGTTTTTTATAATTCCGGGTATCATCGCGTACGCTGTAGATTTTTCTAATGGGACGATTTACCTGCCGGGTACAGCTCACAGTTTCCTGGGCCCTAAAGATCTAAAACAGGTAAAGTTTGATCCTAAGCATTGTACCAATGCAACTATTGAGAGTATCATCAAAGAAGAAACAGGATATTCGGTAAAGCTCAACCAGGATGACGTGCAAATCTCAAAATTAACGTCTCTTGATGAGATGATGGTGCGTTTTGCCGAAGTTTTACCGGGAATACAAAATACGCGTATTGCTTTAAACACGAAATAAAGGGCGTAAATCAGGAAATGAATGATGCGGGCGCACCTACTGGCAAGGCACTCTGGCGTCTGATCGCTTGATCGGCCGCCTGAGTAGTTGGGTTTTTAGGTTTAGCTCGGAATCAAGAAGGGTTCTCGTGAAGGCAGAATGAGCGTGATGGGGAGGCTCCTATGAAGAAATTTCTTATAGTGCTCGTGATAGTGTTCATTTCTTTGGCGTGTATCTCAATTTTTAAAAATCTGATCATTAAATCCGTGGTAACAACGGCCGCCTCGCGCATCACAGGAGCACCGGTACATATGGACGGTTTCTCATTGAATCTTTTAAGCTCAACTATACACATATCCGGATTTAAAATGTATAATCCCGGAGGCTTCCCTGAAGGCATACTGGTATCTTGTCCTAAAATAAAAGTCATATATGATCGAGCGACCTTATTTAAGCAGAAGCGTCATTTTTTACTTGTGGAGATCGAATTAAAAGAGATGGGGCTTACAAAAAATACTGAAGGCAAACTCAATGTGGATTCATTAAAGATAGCGAAAGAATCAAAGTCTTCTCCGTCTACTCCTATGCAAATCGATCTCCTCACCTTAAGCATCGGCAAGATTGTTTACAAGGACTACACGGCCGGCACCCAACCCGGTGTGCGAGTCTATGATGTTAATAGGCATAAAAGTTATAAGGGTGTTCCCTCTGCTCAACAGTTGGCTTTGCTTGTGCTTGCAGAACCTATGAAGGCTGCCGCAATAAAGAACGCCAAGATCTACGGCGCTGCTCTGTTAACGGGTGTAGCGGTGCTGCCGGTTGCCGTAGCAGCGACATTTATAGGTAAAGATTATGTGCAGCAAACCGTCGATGCCGGTTTTGAACATGTCTATAAAGTAAGTCTCGAGGTGGTAAAGCGTATGGGTAAAATCACTAAAGATCTTGCGTCAGATGGAGTGATCAAAGCCAATATTCATGGAGCGATGGTGGCGCTTATATTCAGGAAAGGCGTAGACAATAAGACTGAAATTACGATTTCCGCGCGCAAATATATGTTCCCCAAACTTGACGTCGCAGGAGGGGTTTTGTATCAGATACTTGATAAACTGACGTTACGATAGGCCGACTGACTTAGTCAGGAGGCGAAGGAATTTGCAAGTGTTTAGGCGAGGGGCAAATATAGACTGCTTAGGATGAGAAGCATTGTTAATGCTCAGTAATTAGGTAACTCTTTTGGTATAATATAACCAAGGGAGGTCTATGGTCGCGCCAGCGGTTATGGGCCTTTTGAAGTAGCGATGTTCGTAAGAGTGAGGGGGCCGGTATATAAGATCAGCTCGGAGATTTTGTATAGCAGAAATTTCGCTTTGAGGTGTATAATAATCTTTGAAGCATTCATCATCCTAAAAATTTTATCTTTCCAACGTCTCGCTTACCGAATAGGAACAGGAGCCCGCTTTGCCGCAGAAGCCTTTTCAAGACTATATGCTGCCTTTTAAAATGCGTCTTGGCGATTTTCTGGATAGGAACAGGATTGCCGAGGAACAGCCTCTGCGCGCCGAGCTTTTTAACATTGAGCAGTTCAAGGCGCACGCAAAAAGCCTGGCCCATGGCCGCCTGGTCAGCTACAAAAAGGGACGCAACAGGCTATTGCTGCGGCTGAAGCAGAATGAAAAGGTCCTTGCCGAGGTCCATGAACTCCTTAATGTGACCGGTAAATCCAAACGAAAGATCTCCCCTGCCGGAGAATGGCTTCTGGATAACTATTACCTTATTGAGGAGCAGATACGGCTCGCCCAGAAATATCTTCCGGAGAATTACATTCGTGAATTACCCCATCTTTCTTCGGGGCCGTTTGTCGGTTATCCTCGCGTGTATGAGCTTGCCATGGAACTTGTTTCTCACGGCGACGGACGGCTGGATAACCAGGGGCTTACGGAGTTTGTCACTGCCTATCAAAGCGTCAGCCACTTGAAGCTCGGCGAACTCTGGGCTATTCCTATCATGTTAAGGCTCGCGCTTATTGAGAATTTAAGGCGCGTTTCCTCCCGGTTGATCGTAGCGCAAACAGAAAGAGATAAGGCGAATTATTGGGCGACGCGGATCCTGGAGGTCTCAGCCAAAGATTCCGACGGGGTGATCTTTGAAATAGCGGCGATGTCCAGGAGTAACCCTCCGCTTTCCGATGTTTTTGTCGCGGAATTCACCCGGCGTTTGCATAGCCAGAGTCAGGCGCTTAATCTTCCTTTTACCTGGCTGGAAAAGAAGCTTTCGGAGCAAGGGGAGACCCTTGATAGGATGATCCGGGCGACCGGCCAGAAACAGGCGGCTGACCAGGTTTCGATCGCGAATACGATCGGGAGCCTGCGTCTTCTGGGGGGTACCGATTGGCATGATTTTGTCGAAGCCCTGAGCTTTATGGAAAAAGTTTTAGGTCAGGATCCCTCGGGGGATTATCCCCTGATGTCTTTCGCCACCCGCGACCGCTACCGGCATGTCATTGAGAAACTTTCCTTGAGAAGCAGGATCTCGGAGGAAGAGGTTGCGGCGCGCGCCATCCTGCTGGCGAAGAAAGCGAAAACGGAAAAAGGCCCCGCTCACGTCACGGCGCATGTAGGTTTTTACCTTCTCGACCGGGGATTGGCGTTTTTTTGCCGCGAATTGGGCCTGCGTTTGCCACTGAGCCAGTATCTGCAGGCAAAAAAAACTTATTGGTCGTCTTTTTTATTTTTCGGTTCTATTGTTTTTGTGACTCTTGTTTTTACCATCGGCGTTTTGTATTGGTTGCGGCCGGCGGTGATCTTGAGCCGGCCGTGGCTTGTTTTATTCGGGGTATCGCTTATGCTTACGTCAAGCCAGACGGCAGTTTCGCTGGTGAATTGGTTTTCCATGATGCTCGTGCGGCCCCAAAATCTTCCCCGGATGGACTTTTCAGAAGGAATTCCCGCCTATGCTCATACACTGGCCGTGGTTCCCTGTATGATCAGAGACGCGCGGACAATTGACTCGCTTCTGGAAGGATTGGAGGTCCGGTATTTGGCGAATATTGACGCGAATACGGATTTCGCGCTTTTGACGGATTTTTGCGATGCGCAACAGGAGACGATGGCGGAGGATGAAGCGCTTCTGGCGCAGGTCATAAACGGGATCGAGCAGTTGAATTACAAATACCGGCGGCAGAAAGATCAAGTTTTCTCTCTTTTCCACAGGCCCCGCCTATGGAATGAAAGAGAAAAGGTGTGGATGGGGTACGAACGCAAGCGGGGTAAGCTGGGTGATCTGAACGCTTTCCTTCGCGGAAAAGGCGAGGGCCGTTTTAGCGTGATTATCGGCAATCTCCAGAGGCTTCATGAGGTCAAATATGTCATTACGCTGGACGCGGATACCCGGATGTCCCGCAACGCGGCCCGGGATCTGGTGGGGGTCATCGCGCATCCCCTTAACCGGCCGGTTTATGATGAAAAAAAACAACGTGTTATTTCCGGCTACGGGATCCTCCAGCCCAGGGTAGAATCCAGCTATCCGGGAGAAAATCCTTCTTTGTTCGTGAGGATCTTCGGAGGCGATACCGGGATTGATCCTTATACCAAAGCGGTCTCCGATGTGTACCAGGATTTTTTCTTCGAGGGGTCTTTTATCGGGAAAGGGCTTTATGATGTGGCTGCCTTCGAACGGTCCATGGAAGGCCGTTTTCCGGAAAATCGTATACTGAGCCATGATCTTTTGGAAGGATGTTACGCCCGGTCAGGGCTTGTGACCGATATCCAATTTTACGAGGGGTATCCTCCGGGGTATCTTAATGACTCAAGGCGCAGGCATCGCTGGGTTTGCGGGGACTGGCAGATCTCCCCCTGGCTGTTCTCTTCGGTACCCGGGGCCAATGGCTCAAAAGTCAAGAATCCGATCTCCTGGCTGTCCCAATGGAAGATCGCCGATAACTTGAGGCGCAGCCTCGTTCCTTTATCGACAGTGATACTGCTTTTATCAGGTTGGATGTTTTATCAGCCCTCTTGGATATGGTCGGCTTTCGTCATCGCTCTGCTTGGTTTTCCCCTTGTGCCGATGTCTTTAGCGGAGGCGGTGAGGAAATCGGAGCACTTGACCTTCAAGGCCCATTTTGAATTGGTGTTATCCTCGCTTAAGAAGAACACGCTCCGGTTTTTCTTCTCGTTTGTTTTTTTGCTGCACGAGGCTTTTTATTGCCTGGACGCGATCGCGCGGACGTTGTGGAGAATGTCAGTGTCAAGGAAACGTTTGTTGAATTGGAATACTTCCCTTGAATCGGAAGTTTCCTCATCGACCCATATTTCAGGCTACTACAGGAGCATGTGGTTTACGCCGGTTGCCGCCGTTGTGCTGATGGTTCTTTTTTCGGGGCTATTCCCGCGCTTCGACGGATTGGCTTTGATCTTTTTAAGCCTGTGGTTCGTTTCTCCCGCGGCGGCGTATATGATCAGTCAGCCTTCCTCTCCCCGGAAGATCATGCTTTCCCAGTCGCAGGTACTTTTCTTAAGGAAGCTTGCCCGGATGACCTGGGCGTTCTTTGAGAATTTTGTTACCGAGAATGACCATTGGCTGCCGCCTGACAATTTTCAGGAAGAGCCTGTCAGCGTTCTGGCCCATAGGACTTCGCCGACGAATATCGGCCTGTCGCTTCTTGCAAATTTGACCGCCTATGATTTCGGATATATTTCCATGGGGATGATGTTTAACAGGACAGAAAAAACATTTGATACTCTGAATCTTATGGAAAGATTCAGGGGGCATTTTTACAATTGGTACGACACCCAGACGCTTAAGCCCCTGACGCCTCTGTATATCTCATCGGTGGATAGCGGGAACTTGGTTGGCCATTTGCTGGTCCTGCGTTCGGGGCTTGCGGAATTGAACCTTCAGAAGATCGTCTCCGCGAAGATATTTGACGGGCTGAGAGATACCCTGGAGATACTGCGTCAAAGTGTGGCCGAGCTTGAGAAAAGCTGCAAGGGTGATGTCGCCGGATCCCTGGCGCAATTTCCCGAAAAGATCAAGCAATTTCAGGAAAAGTGCGCGTTGTCCCCCGCGCGTCTTTCGGA
Source organism: Candidatus Omnitrophota bacterium (assembly GCA_041650835.1). GTDB lineage: Bacteria > Omnitrophota > Gorgyraeia > Gygaellales > Profunditerraquicolaceae > JBAZTA01. The sequence continues at coordinate 224,628 of JBAZKL010000001.1, read as the reverse complement.
GATCTATACGTTTTTACGCCAACTTTCCACGGATATTGCAAAGGTTTTAACGGGTCTGGACCATAAGCATTCTGAGCAAAGCAAAAAATGGGCCCGCGCCTTCGAGCGGCAGTATTACGACTTTCTGGAGGATATGTCTTTTATCGCTCCCTGGATCTTGCTCGCGCCGGAAATACCGGGGATGTGGGATGGGGGGGATGAACATCAGCAGGAACGGCTTGTTCAGCTTAGGGAGGCTTTGCGGTATTTGGACGAGATCCCCATACTTGGGGAAGTAGCGAGGCTTGAGCAGAAGCTGGTCCCGCTTATCGAGGAGATCCTGAGGGCCATGCCTGTCATAGATGATGAGTCGAAAAAGGTCCGCGAATGGTTTTTGAAGCTTCGTGACACGATCAAGAATGCCGGGACACGTTCCACCGAAAGGATCAAAGCCATCGATTATATCGTGCTGCGCTGTAACGAGATCTCCGGTATAGAATATGAATTCCTCTATGATAAAAATACCCATCTTCTTTCCATCGGATACAATGTCAGCGAGCACAAGATGGAGCGGGGTTGTTATGACCTTTTGGCCTCCGAGGCCAGGTTTTGCAGTTTTGTCGCCATCGCCCAGGGGAGAATGCCCCAGGATCATTGGTTCAAGCTCGGCAGGATGATCGCAAAATGCGAAGGAGATCCTGTTTTGGTTTCCTGGGGTGGGTCGATGTTTGAGTATCTCATGCCGCTCCTGGTGATGCCGACCTATGCGGGGAGCCTGCTGGATGAGACCTGCAAGGCCGCGGTCAGCGGCCAGATCCGCTATGCGGCCGAGAACAATATTCCCTGGGGGATCTCAGAGTCCGGTTACAATAAGGTCGACGCGACCAAGGTGTATCAGTATCAGTCGTTCGGAATTCCGAACATGGGTTTCAAGCGTGGCCTCGCCGAGGATCTTGTCGTGGCTCCCTATGCTTCGATGCTGGCTTTGATGGTGGCGCCGGAGAAGGCTTGCGAAAATCTCGAACGCTTATTCGATGAAGGAGCCGGAGGGCTCTATGGCTTCTATGAAGCGATTGATTACACGCCCGCGCGCCTTGCTCCGGATGAAACCCGGGCGATCGTTAAATCTTTTATGGCGCATCATCAGGGTATGAGTTTGTTATCTCTGGCCTGCGTGCTTCTGGACCGGCCTATGCAAAGACGTTTTCTTGCCGAGCCGATGTTTAAATCAGCCGAACTTCTTCTTCAAGAGCGGGTTCCCACCATCGAGCCTTTCCTCTACGATTTCGAAGTAACCGGAATGCTTAGGAAATTCGGGGACAGGGAAACCCTTTTGAGGGTGTTCACAACCCCTCAAACTCCGGTGCCGGAGGTCCATCCGCTTTCCAACGGCCGCTACCATGTGATGGTCAGCAACGCCGGAGGCGGGTACAGCCGCTGGCAAAATATCGCCGTGACGCGCTGGCGCGAGGATTCGGCGTTGGATAATGACGGGACATTTATTTATCTCAGGGACGCGGAGTCCGGCAAGTTCTGGTCTTCGGCGTATCAGCCGGCACAAAAAACCCCTAAGTATTATGAAGCCTTGTTTTCCCAGGCGTGGGTAGAATTTAAACGCAGGGACCATCAGATCGAGACGCATACCGAGATCGCGGTTTCTCCGGAAGATGATATCGAGCTTCGCCGGGTGACGATCACCAACCAGTCCCGCAATAGGCGTATCATAGAAATTACCAGTTACGCGGAAGTCGTTTTGAATGATCCGGCAAGCGACCAGGCCCACCGGACATTCAGTAATCTGTTCGTCCAGACCGAAATTATCAGGTCCCATCAGGCGATCCTTTGCCGGAGGCGGCCGCGCTCCGACAAAGAAGCGTTTCCCTTGATGCTGCATCTGATGGCCGTTCACGGGAATGCGGTCGAGGGCGCCTCCTATGAAACTGACCGCGGCAAATTCATCGGGCGAGGCCGCACGGTGGCTGATCCCGCGGCGATGATGGAGAGCGGACGTCTTTCGGACAGCGAAGGTTCTGTGCTCGATCCAATCGTTTCCATACGCAGCCGTATCGAACTGGAGCCGGATGAATCGGCGGTGATCGATTATGTAACCGGAATATGCGAGAGCCGGGAAGCCGCGCAGGCGCTCATGGAAAAATACAGGGACCGGAATCTGGCTGATCGCGTTTTTAACCTGGCGTGGACCCACGGGCAGGTTGTTTTGCAACAGATCAATGCGACGGAGGCGGCCGCTCAGCTCTACGGCCGTCTGACCAGCGCTATTGTGTACGCCAATCCCGCCTGGCGGGCGAGCGCGAGTATTTTGCGGCGGAATAACCGGGGCCAGCCCGATCTTTGGGGATACAGTATTTCGGGGGACCTCCCGATCGTCCTCGTCCGCATCGAAAATCAGGACAATATCGATCTCGTCGTGCAGATGGTGCAAGCCCATGCCTATTGGCAGATGAAAGGACTGGCGGTCGATCTTCTTATATGGAATGAAGATAGTTCTATTTATCGTGATAGTCTGGGTGAGAGGATCAGCGGGTTGATCGTTGCCAATACCAAGGAACAAGCCGGCCGTAACGGAGGTATTTTTTTAAGGCGCGCCGATCAGATGTCGGATGAGGACCGGATCCTCATGCAAACGGCCGCGCGGATCATTATTTCTGACCGCGGGGGTACGCTGACGGAGCAGTTGACGGATATGACACAGCCCAAGGCGCATTTTCTTCCATTTGTTCCCACCAGGAAAGATGATCCGGAAGAAGAGCCCCGGGATCCCGCAGAGCGCTCTCATCTGGTTTACTTTAATGGCTTGGGAGGGTTTACCGGGGATGGTCGGGAATATGTGATCATGACCTCGCGCTCGAAGACCACTCCCGCTCCGTGGGTAAATGTGTTGGCGAACCGGCATTTCGGCACGGTGGTTTCCGAAAGCGGCAGCGCTTTTACCTGGAGCGAGAACGCGCATGAATTTCGTTTAACGCCTTGGAAGAACGATCCTGTTACGGACGCTTCGGGAGAGGCGCTCTATATTCGCGATGAGGAGAGCGGGAGATTTTGGTCACCGACCCCGCTACCCGCTCGGGGCGAGGCCGGTTACACCTCGCGCCATGGATTCGGGTACAGCGTTTTTGAGCATGTCGAAAACGGGATTGTTTCGGAGTTAACGGTATTCGTTTCCCTGGAGGACCGAGTCAAATTCTCTGCCCTGAAGATCAGGAATATTTCCGGCCGCCGCAGGCGCCTGTCCGTGACGTCGTACTATGAGCTGGTCATGGGGCCTTCTCGGGATAAATACCACATGCATATCCTTACCGAGGTCGACCCTAAAAGCGGCGCCCTGTTCGCCCGTAATCCTTATAACAAGGAATTCCCTGCCCGCGCTGTTTTTTTGGATGTGAGCGAACCGGCGCGATTCGTGACCGGGGACCGGATCGAATTTATCGGAAGGAACGGCACTATGCGATCGCCTTCCGTGATGCGAAGGGATAGGCTTTCCGGAAAAGTGGGCGCGGGGATTGATCCGTGCGTTGCCACGCAGGTGAAGTTTGAAATAGAGGATGGTCAGCAGAAAGAGATAGTTTTTACTTTTGGATCCGGGAGAACGATGGACGAGGCGCGGGACCTCGTCCGGCGTTTTGGCGGTGTCGAGGCGGCACGTCAGGAGCTTGAAAGGGTGTGGGAATACTGGAAACGTACCCTGGGCGTTGTGTATGTGGAAACCTCCGATGCCTCGATCAATTTTCTCGTCAACGGATGGCTGCAATATCAGCTCATAAGCTCACGCCTCATGGGCCGAAGCGGTTTTTATCAATCCGGCGGGGCTTTCGGCTTCCGGGACCAGCTCCAGGATGTGATGGCGCTCCTCCATTCGAAGCCGGAAATGGTCCGGGAACAATTGCTGAGCTTTGCCGCGCGCCAGTTTGTGGAGGGAGATGTGCAGCACTGGTGGCATCCGCCTTCCGGCCGGGGGGTCCGTAGTCTGTGTTCGGATGATTATTTATGGCTTCCGTTGGTGACCTGCCTGTATGTCGAAAATATCGGGGATACAGGGATCCTTGATGAAATTGCTGGGTTCCTGGAAGGGCCCCTGGTCAAGCAGGGAGAAGAATCTTACTACGATATGCCGAGAATCTCCGCTCGTACCGGGACACTTTATGAACATTGTGTTTTAAGCGTGAAAAGAGGTTTGCAGTTCGGCGTTCATGGCCTTCCTCTTATGGGAAGCGGTGACTGGAATGACGGGATGAATCTGGTCGGGCGCGAAGGAAAAGGCGAAAGCGTTTGGCTTGCTTTTTTTCTTTTCGATGTCCTTAAGTCGATGGCGGCCCTGGCAGCTCAGCGTGAGGATAAGGTTTTTTCGGAATTCTGTGTTGAGGAGTCAGAGAAGCTTTCCAAGAATATTGAAAAGTATGGCTGGGACGGGCAATGGTATCGCCGGGCCTATTTTGACAATGGGGAACCTTTGGGTTCTTCCTTGAACAGCGAATGCCGGATCGATTCGATCCCGCAATCCTGGGCGGTTCTTTCGGGCGCGGCTCAGGGGGACAGAGCCCGAAAGGCCATGGAGCAGGTGGACCGGCAGCTTGTCGACAGGAAGCACGCGCTCGTGAGATTGTTCGATCCTCCTTTTGATAAGGCTTTTCCTAACCCGGGATACATCAAAGGCTATGTCCCCGGAGTGAGGGAGAACGGGGGACAGTACACGCATGCTGCGATCTGGGCGGCGATCGCGTTCGCGGTATTGGGTGATAAAAAACGGGCCTGGGAGTTGTTCGATATGATCAACCCGGTGCGTCATTGCGATACTGCGGATAAGTGCGCTGTTTACAAGGTGGAGCCGTTCGTGATGGCGGCGGATGTGTATGCCTCTGCCGGCCTCACCGGACGCGGTGGATGGACATGGTACACCGGATCCGCCGGTTGGATGTATCAGCTTATCGTGAAGTATTTACTGGGGATTCGGTTGAAAGTGGACAGGATCTATTTCGAGCCGTGTCTTCCCGCGGGCTGGACTTCTTGGAAGCTGCATTACCGATACAGGGAGACTTTTTATCACATTACATTTGTGTGTTTGGGACCGTCAGGCCGTTTGACGTCTATTGAGGTGGATGGTGTCGCGCAGAAGGAAATGGCGGTACAGCTCATTGATGATCGGGTAGAGCATTCAGTGGAAGTGAAGATCGGATGAACATAGAAAACAAGCCTGATGTCTATCTCTTTTAGGTGGGCTTTTGATATCTATCTACCGTTAAATCCAGTCCAGGAGGCGAAGGAATTTACAAATGCTTACGTGAGGGGATGTCTTGGAATAAAAAAGATTGACAAAAACAGTCCGGTGATGTATATTAATAATGGTAATCATTTCCAATAAGGGGCGTTACATGCATAGAGGTGAATGTAAGGGGCAGGGCTGGTGGCATGGGAAGTTCAGGGATTGCGGGTATAGGCTTACGTTGGGCCGCGAGGCGATCCTTGATATTTTATCCAAGGAAGAAGGCCATCTGAGCGCCGAAGATATTTATATGAAGGTCCATCCAAAGTTCCCCGGGGTAGGTTTGACTACCGTTTACCGGACGCTGGATGTATTATCGAACCTGGGTATGGTATATAAGCTTGATTTTGGCGATGGCAGGGCGCGCTATGAGTTTGCCGAAGGCCCCAAGGGAGCGCATCATCATCACCACCTGGTGTGCACGCAATGCAATAAGGTCATCGATTACACTGACTTTATTGATGATGAAGTCGAGCTGCTTAATCAAACAGAGAAGGGATTGGGGCAGAAATACAAGTTTAAGATCACTAATCACCTGATACAGTTTTACGGTATATGTGAACAATGTGAGGGAAAAAACTAAGGGTTTTATTTTTTTTGTATTTTAATGAAAATGATTTTCATTAAGAGAAGGGAAGGTGGTAACGATGCCAGGTTTTGACGGAACAGGACCGGGAGGTCAAGGTGCAATGACGGGCGGCGGAAGGGGTTATTGCGCTATGCCCGTTGACGGGGTTGGAATGCAATCCGGAAAAGGGGCTGTTGGGATAAGAGGCGGCAGAGGACGACGTAATTGTTTCTATGCCACAGGGCTTCCCGGCTGGATGAGGGGACAAAAGGGAATGCCTTTTGGTTTCGCTCAAGGCCGGCAGGGGTCCGATAAAAAATAACTGCAGTTTCTACAGAAAAGGGAGGGTTTAAAGATGAGGGTGGGAGTCGTATTGGAAGATGAAAATGGAGTAGACGGTAATGTCTGCGCGCATTTTGGGCAGTGCAGGTATTTCTTATTGGCCGATGTTGATAAAGATAAGAAAAAGATTATTCATACGCGCATTCTGCCGAATACCGCAGTGCATGGCGGTGGAGGATGCGTTGCAGTTGATGAGATATTAAAGCATAAAATCACCCATGTTATTGCCGGCGGTATGGGAATGGGGGCTCAGCAGAAATTTGCTCAAGCCGGGGTTGCAGTGTTTGGATATGCGGGCAATGTGCAAAAAGCGCTTGATGATCTTATGAATAACGCCTTGGGCGGTCTTGATGCGTGCAAGGATCACGGCCACGGCGGCGGTAGTTGTCATTAAGAAGAAAGGCCCAAAATGAAGATATGTATTACCTCGGAAGGGAAAAATCCGGATTCTACGGTAGATCCCCGTTTCGGCAGGTGCCGGAATTTTATCTTTTTTGACACGGACACCGGTAAGTTTGAAGCGCAGGAGAATGCTAACGCGCAGTTCCAGGGAGGCGCGGGGATCCAATCAGCCCAGATGGTAAGCTCTAAAGACGCAAAGGTAGTGCTTACCGGTAATGTCGGGCCTAATGCCTTTGAGATCCTGGATAAGGCGGGTATCCAGATCTATACCAATGTATCCGGTACGGTAAAAGAGGCCGTTGATACTTATAAGAGCGGGAAGTTAAAGATGACCGAAAGGCCGAGTGTCGGCTCTAAGTTCGGGATGGGAAAATAGCCGTTTTGGAAGAAGCGCTTTTAACAAATCATAAACGCTATTTAGAGCGTAAGGCATTATATAGCAGTCTTGGTTATGATGTCGATAAAGAGCGGGCTTTTATTTTAGAGAAGGCCCGGCCTCTTTACGGCGATATCCTTGAAGCCGGGACCGGGAAGGGCCACTTTGCGCTCGAGTTGGCAAAGGCCGGCTACAGTTTTATCACCTTTGATATCTCGGAAACCGAGCAGGCTTTCGCGAAACTCAACCTCAGGTATTTCGGCTTAGACAGGCAGGTTGATTTTCGTATTGAAAACGGAGAAACCTTAAGCTTCCAGGATAGAGTTTTTGACGCTGTCTTCTCGGTCAATACCCTGCATCATTTGATCAATCCTTATAAGGTGATCGATGAGTTGTTGCGCGTGCTTTCTTTTAAAGGCAAGCTGATCCTAAGCGATTTTACCAAAGATGGCTTGGCGCTTATGGATAAAATCCATGCCAGCGAAGGCAATAAGCATGAGGTCGGCAAAACCACGTTATCCGATATAGAGGAGTATTTAGCAGGCAAGGGCTTTAGGGTTAATAAAGCAAGCAGTAAATTTCAAGACGTCTTAATTGCATACCATCCCTGCCTGCCGGTGAGGCAGGAATTAATATGATCATTTCAATCGCCAGCGGAAAAGGCGGGACAGGAAAAACGACGATCGCGGTTAATTTGGCCTTGTCGCTTAAGAATATCCAGCTTCTTGATTGCGACGTAGAGGAGCCGAACGCGCACTTGTTTATTAAGCCACGCATAAATGATGAAGTGAAGGCGTTTATTCCGGTGCCGGAGGATGATGAGGACAAGTGCACGTATTGCGGTAAGTGCCGGCAGGTATGCGCGTACCATGCTATCGCAGTGCTACCGGGTAATAACGCTCACAAGGGGAGTGTTTTGATCTTTCCGCATCTCTGTCATGGATGCGGGGCGTGTAGTTTGCTTTGTCCTCAAGGGGCAATAAAAGAAGTTAATAAAGAGATCGGAACAATAGAGATCGGATCGAAAGGCAATATGCAGTTTATTCATGGCCGCCTTAATATAGGGGAGGCAATGTCTCCGCCTTTGATCCGGCAGGTGAAAAGTTATGTAAATCCTACAAGGACGGTGATTATTGACGCTCCTCCCGGGACTTCGTGTCCGGTTATCACGGCAGTTAAGGGGAGCGACTACTGCGTATTAGTGACAGAGCCAACGCCATTCGGTTTAAATGATCTGATTTTGGCTGTAGAGGTATTACGAAAATTACAGATATCATTTGGTGTGGTTGTTAATCGCTCTGATATCGGAGACGGCAAGGTGGAGGATTATTGCAGGGCAGAGCGTATCCCTATTTTAATGAAGCTCCCTTTTAGCAGAGAAATAGCAGTAAGTTGTTCTGAGGGTATACCTATCGTGGAAAAGAACGCTTCTTATCAGGATAAATTTATTAATTTATATATCAATATTCGTGGAATAAAGAATGAAGCAAATAGTCGTCATTAGCGGAAAAGGCGGCACAGGCAAGACTGTGGTTGCGGGGGCGCTTGCCGCTTTGGCTAAAAATAAAGTCATGGTTGACTGCGACGTGGACGCGGCGGACCTGCATCTTTTGTTGCATCCTACGGTAAAAGAACGCCATGAGTTTAGAAGCGGGCAAGCCGCGGTTATTGATAAGGAACTTTGTAAGAAATGCGGTAAATGCATCTTTGTATGCAGATTTGGGGCTATACGTGATGATTTTGCGGTTGAGCGTTTTTCCTGCGAAGGGTGCGCTCTCTGCAGCCATGTGTGTCCGTATGGGGCCATCCGGATGGAAGAGAACGTGGCAGGTGAGTGGTTTATTTCCGATACTCGTTACGGCCCGTTTGTTCATGCTAAATTGGGGATAGCCGAGGAGAATTCCGGCAAGCTTGTGGCGAAGATCAGGCAGATCGCCAAAGAATTGTCGGAAAAGAAGTGTTTCGAATACGTGATCATTGACGGCCCTCCTGGTATAGGGTGCCCGGTTATCGCGTCGCTGTCGGGCGTTGATTGCGCTTTAATCGTGACTGAGCCGACACTGTCCGGCCTGCATGATGCCGGGCGCGTTATGGATGTAGCCAGGCATTTTAATATCCCGGTCAAGCTGGTAGTGAATAAATACGACCTGAATACGGCCGTCACAGAAAAAATTGAGGCGTTTTGCCGGGAGATAGGCATTCCGGTCATAGGCAGGATTCCCTTTGATAAGACGGTCGTGGAGGCGCTTGTAGAAGGTAAGACCATTGTCGAATACGCGGCGTGTGCGGCGGCAGATGAAGTGAAAAATATTTGGGAGGGATTGCGATGATGAATAACAGGCAGGAAGGGCTTGCTGAATATCCGCAGGAGGTAATCGACCTTATTAATAATCAAAGATATTTTGGAAGGATGAATGATCCGGTGGGCTTTTCGCATGTAAAGGGGCCATGCGGGGACGCGATGGAGTTTTATCTGGTGATCGAAAATGACTTGATCGCCGAAATTAAATATTATACCGAAGGTTGCCATGCTACAAGGGCCTGCGCGGCCATGGCGGCGAAGCTGGCAGGGGGTAAAACCGTAAAAGAGGCGCTTTCTATTTCCGCGGGAGAAGTGATCAAGAAACTTAAGGGTTTACCCGATGATCATCTGCACTGTTCGATACTTTCAGTCAGCGCGCTTTATCGCGCGATAGCGGATTATCTATTCAAGAAGTAAAAGGTCAATGCGGGCCTTATCGCCGACCAGTCTTCCCGCCGGCGCATTGATGGAAGCAGCGTTTATGTGTTGTGCCGCGTAAAATAGCTCGTGAAGAATATGAAAATCAGGATTTTAGCTACAGGCTCAAGTAAATTCGAACGTTTGATCCATCATTGGGGCGTTTCTTTCCTCATCGGTGATGACCTGCTTTTTGATACCTTCGGCGATCCGGGGATATTGCTGAATAATATTAGGAAATTCGGTGTTGATACGGCAAAGATCAAGAACATCGTGTTGTCGCATGACGATTGGGACCATATCGCGGGGTTATGGTATTTGCTGCAAAACCGGCCCGATATCACTGTTTATATTTGCCCGAGGTTCAAACAGGAATTAAAAGACAGGATAGCCTCTTTTGGCGCGCGCCTCGTTGAGGTAGAGCCGCTGACAGAGATTAATAAAGATATGTTTTCCAGCGGGCAAATATTTGCTTCGTGCGCTGACCGCAGGATCTTCGAGCAGGCGCTGGTTATTAAGTCTTTAAACAACCTGACCATAGTTACGGGCTGCGCTCATCCGGGAATTATTAATATTATTCATACCGTTCAAAAGCAATTCCAGAAAGAGAAGGTTTATTCTGTCCTGGGAGGGTTTCATTTAAAGGATAATCCGGATGAAGTGAATATGAATATTATCCGGGAGCTTAAGGATGCCGGTATTTCTAAGATCGTCCCGATGCATTGCACCGGTACGCGGGCCGAAAAAATGATGCGTCATGAGTTTGGCGGCCGTTGTATAAAAGCGGTTGAGGGGGATAGCATAGAGTTATGAATGAATGGGGCTTGTTGATGAGGGGTGTGCATAGGCCGCGGCGCGTGAGTTCCGCTTGTCTTGATTAAACCGTTTCATGGGTATCATTAATTTTATGCGTATGAATAAGAATGTAAGTTTTAAAGCTATTTGTTGTTTCCTTGTCCTCCTTTTTACCTTTTTTTCCGTAGGAGCGGAATTCTTTCATAATCACGGCGATCGGGATTTCCATGCCGATTGTCCTGTCTGTTCGTGGGTGTCGATAATTAATACCGTTGTGTTCTTATGTGTTCTTGTCTGCCTCGGATCTTTATTAAAAAAACCTCAGGCGTTCTTTTATGACAATATCCCCGCTCTTTTCTCCAAACCGTGCTGTATGATCCAATACCTTCGCTCTCCGCCTTCTTTGCGCCTCTTATAAAATCGCCGTCGTTTATACATTAATTACCGGTCCTGCGGAGGTGCATAATTATGAAAAGAATATTAGTGTTTTTTATGATCATGTTTTTTGCGGTTACCTGTTTATACGCGGAAACAGATCCTCGAGAAGTGGATGATCTAAAAGAAGAGATAAAGTTGTTGAAATCACAGTTTGAAGAAATGAGGGCTCGTTATAAAAGAAAGATCGATCAGCTTGAGTCTAAAGTTGAACAGGTCTTGCCGCAGAATACGCCGGCTTCTGGCAATGCGGCTCAGGTTGTCCCGCCTTCGCAGTCAAGAGTAGGGAGGTATTTTCAAAGCTTTAATCCCGATATAAGCGTTATCGGTGATCTTACGTATCATGGTACGGATAAAAAAGACGATGAGCAATATGACCAGTTTAAGATGCGCCAGGCGGAATTGGCTTTTTCTGCCCCGGTTGACCCTTACTCGAGGGCGGATCTATTTTTGCATGTTGAGCCGGAAGGCGAAGAATGGCATGTGGGACTATGCGAAGGATATTTGACGTTGCTCAATCTGCCTGTTGAGGATCTACAGGGCAAAATAGGAAAGTTTAAAGCTAATTTCGGCAAGATAAACAGGCTTCACCTGCATTCACTTCCCTGGGTCGATTATCCCAATGTCCTCGCCAACTATTTTGGTGAAGAGGGAATGAGCCTTCCGGGAGTTTCAGTAAACTACTTGATCCCTAATCCATGGGATAAGTATATGGAATTTTCATTGGAGGCTATGAATAACCGCAATGCTGCCAGTTTCGCCGGAAACCAGGGCAGAAATATGGTTTATGTGTCACACTTAAAAAGTTTTTTTGATATCAATGACGTATCAACCTTGGAGCTGGGAGGGAGTTTAGCAACGGGGCCTAATGATGACGGCCATGGAAAAAACAGGACCACTCTTGAAGGAATAGACCTTACCTATAAATGGAAACCTTTAAAAGAAGGTTTATACAGGTCTCTTGTTTTCCAAAATGAGGCATTCTTCAGCCAAAAAGATAACGTGATCGCTGAAGAAGGCTCAGGCCCGAAACAAATTGATTCCTGGGGCATGTATTCTTCATTGCAATATCAATTTGCAAAACGCTGTTCGGTTTTCGGCAGATATGATCTTTCGGAATTCCCGGATTATTCTGATAGGCGCGATAATGCTTTCTCAGGAGGATTTACTTTCGCACAGAGTGAATATTGTTTCTGGCGATTGCAATTTAAGCATACGGACCGGGATTATGGTAAGGATAGCAATGAGGTCTGGCTGCAATGTAATTTTGGTTTAGGGCCGCATAGAAAACACGAATATTAATTCTTGGGAGGAAATAAAATGAAAAAGATATTCTTTATTTTAGTTTTATTGGCGGGGTCAGCTTCGTATTCCTTCGCTCAAGACAAGATCAATATACTTACAACAACCGCTGATCTTAAATCTGTAGCTGAATTTATCGGCGCAGACAAAGTCAAGGTAGATAGTCTGGCAATGGGTTGCCAGGACCCGCATTTCGTGGAAGCAAAGCCGTCTTTTATGATAAAGGCAAAGAAAGCCGATCTTTTTGTCCGTGTCGGCTTAGAGCTGGAGATCGGCTATGAAGAACCGATCATTGACGGCTCCCGAAATCAAAAGATAAGGATCGGTGAGCTTGGGCATCTTGATGTATCAGAAGGAGCGCTTTTATTGGAAGTCCCCACGACAACCAAGATAGACCGTTCAATGGGCGATGTGCATCCTATGGGGAATCCGCATTATTGGCTTGACCCCTTGAACGTTAAAATAATAGCTTTTAATATCGCGGAGCGCCTGGGTGAGCTTCGTCCGGAAGATGAAGCATATTTTAATAAGAACCTTTCTGATTTCAACCATAAAATAGATGAGAAACTGATTGGGTGGAAGACAAAAATGGCGCCGTTTGAAGGAGAGAAGATCGCTATTTATCACCGTAGCTGGCCGTATTTCTTTAACAGGTTCGGCCTGGAAATTGCCTGTGAGCTTGAGCCTAAGCCGGGTATACCGCCTTCACCGGAACATTTGAGAAAGATTATTGAGACCATTAAGCAGCAGAATGTTAAGGTGATCCTGATGGAGGTTTTTTACGATGAGAAGCCGGCGCGGTTTGTTGCGGAGCGGGCAGGCGTTAAAGTAGCAGTAGTGCCGAATTCTGTCGGCGGCACAAAAGAGGCGCAAGATTATTTCAGCCTTATGGATACAATCATAGATAATCTTGTGCAAGGCCTTCGCCCATAAAAGAGGAGAGCGGAAATCATGGAAATGTTAATTTTGATGGCTGCGCCGTTCGCAGTCTGCTTAATCCTTACAGGAATACATTGTTATTTAGGGCTGCATATCGTCACCAGGGGAGTGATATTCGTTGATCTAGCTTTGGCTCAGATCGCTGCCTTTGGAGCTACTTTAGCCTTGTACTTTGGATATGAGCTTGCCAGTATTCAGGCTTATATTTTTTCTCTGTTTTTTACCTTTGTTGGGGCGGGGATATTTGCTTTAGGCCGTTTCCGTGAAAAAGTTGTTCCGCAGGAGGCGATCATTGGAATAGCCTATGCGGTTTTTTCCGCAGCGGCGATCTTGATTTTAGACCGCGCGCCCCATGGCCATGAAGCGCTGCAGGCTATGCTCGTGGGAAGTATACTCTATGTCAATTGGCATGAGGTTATAAAGATCCTGCTGATTTATTCAGCTGTGGGGGTTTTTCATTTTGTCTTTCGCCGGAGATTCTTTCTTATATCACAAGATGCAGGGGAGGCCAGAAGGCAAGGGGTTAAAGTCGTGCTTTGGGACTTCCTTTTTTATATCACCTTTGGTTTTGTAGTTACCAGTTCAGTAAAGATTGCCGGTGTGCTTTTAGTTTTTAGCTACCTTGTTGTTCCCGCAACCTGCGCGATGCTTTTAACAAAGGGTATATTCAAAAGGCTCGTTCTGGGTTGGATAATAGGATTTTTAGTAAGCGTTTTTGGTTTGTTTTTTTCAGCCAAATGCGATTTACCTACCGGAGCCTCTGTGGTTACCTGTTTTGGTTTGGCGTTGATCATATCCGCAGGGCTGTCGTTGTTTTCAGGAAGAAAGGGGTAATTAATAGGCCGGTCCCTATTAGGTGGAAGAAAGTCAATAAATAAAGGTGTCAGGTAATAGACAAATATAGTTTTTTTGTAATAAAATATGATATCATATAGTTATATCGGTTCCCGAGGAACTGGGTTTTAGCGAAAAAACGGAGAAAGGATGTTTCAAATTCAGCATATTTATAAAGTACCGGTTAAAATTAAGGAGGGCAAAATGAAAAAAGTTTTTGTAATATTACTGGCTTTGGCAGGCATAGGTTTAGGTATTTATCCCCGGGTATTCGGACAAACGGTCGAAGTCTCAGCGACAATTCCGACGGGTTCGTATGGGGCGACGATTACAGGTATTCTATATGTATCGCCAAGCGGCCCTGACGACTGGACCACAATAGGACAAGTAAATACAATGACTTTCGGTGAGTTGGCGGAAATATCGGACATAAGCGGCAAAAAATTAGGTGTTTTCGCGCCGAGAGATAATAGGTACTACGCTGTCGATATCGGGATCAGCGGGGGAGGTAAGCCTGTTTTCCCGGGAATAGCTGTAGAGTGGTCTGATCATGGGTCATTGGGGTTGGGAGATAGAGTCGGGGCTACCTATAAGTTAATGACTTGGAAAAGCGCGACCGAAAGTACTGAAGAGACTTTTGCCACGCAATTAATAAATGCCGGCACCCCGGGCGCTGTAAATTCAGAGGCGTCTTATGATGGGCATTGGGTGAGGATATATGTGGGCATTATCACCGACCCGGCTCTCTTTGGGTTTACCGACCCCGTTGAAGCCGCTAAGCATATTTTCAGCTACAATACTCCCGCGGGGACTTATTCCGGGACGTTAACAATAAGAATAGGTTAGAATATTTTGATAAGGGAGGCAGAAAAGATCCTGCCTCCTTTATTATTTGAGGCAAATTAACGGGAAAACAGGAGAAAATCTTAATGAAGAAATATATCATTTCTTTAGCATTAGTCTTATCGGCAAGTTGGAATTGTCCTGCGTTCGCGCAGTTAGCTTTGGATAAATACAGTGAGAGAGTGGATATTGCGCCTGGGCAGGCTGTTAAAGGGACAATTACTCTTAGAAACACTTCCGACAAAATCCTCTTTTTGAAGACATATTTGAAAGATATCAAGTTTGTCCGGCCATTTGACGGAAAAAAAGAAATTCTACCCGCAGGGTCGACTCCTTATTCTATCAACACGTGGATCAAGGTTTCGCCTGAGTCGTTCAATATCCCCGCGTTTGGCAAGCTGGCAGTGGACTACATTATAAATGTGCCGGAGGCAGTAAAGGGGAGTTATTACGGGACGATTTATTTCGAGAAAACCGCCTCAGGTCAGGTCGATGATAAAGCCAGTGTGAGTTTAGCCATAAGTTGGGGCTATACATTATTTTTAGAGACAGGCGATAAAATAAAGAAAGCGACAATAGATGGCGCGTCTTTTGTTAAGGGCGCTATTCAAGGAAATATTACCAACATCGGTAATGTTTTGCTGGTTTCTAATCCGACTTTCCATGTAATTGATGAAAAAGGCGTTGTTTTAAGTAGAGGAACGCTGCAGGGGGTTTATCTTCCTTCAGGAGAAAAGGCTGTTTTTAAGACGGAGATCCCTCCCAAAATGCCCCAGGGTAAATATACCCTCTTTTTGAGCTTTGATTTTGGCGGAGGCGCTCCACTGGTCAAAGAAATTGATTTTTCTAAAACTGAAGGCGGAGAAATCCAGATCTTAGGAATAAAATAAATAGCGGCCCGCGCAAAAATTAAGGGACATTTAAATTATTTTAATAACCTCTCTATCGTCAAGCGGTAGAGAGGTTTTTTTTCAAGTCAAAGCAGGCGGTCTTTTTCCTTTTGGCTTTTGACTTGTTTTGTCATTCCCGGTCTCTTAATGATCTATAAGCGGGGATCAAATCCTTGACGTAATCCCGTTGGAGTGGAAAAAAGTCAATAATCCGTGGAAATAGCCAATTGTTAATGTTCTTAATAGTGATATAAATAAGTAAAGAGGGCAAGGGACCTATTGGTCTTAACAAAGGAGGAAAATATGGCTCAAGATTTAAAACCAATACCTGAAGGGTATCATACACTTACACCTCATCTGGTGGTCAGCGGCGGCGCGCAGGCGATAAGATTCTACAAGAGCGCTTTTGCCGCCCAGGAATTAAGCCGCATGGATAAGCCGGGAGGTAAGCTTATGCACGCGGAACTGAAGATCGGGGATTCTATCTTTATGTTGGCCGATGATTGTGACCCTCATCCCGGTCATGAGCAAAATTGTTCCGTTTCTCCGTCTATATTGAAAGGGAACACCGCCAGTTTTTACCTCTATGTAGAAAATGCCGATGAAGTTTTCAGCCGGGCGCTCAAGGCCGGCGCTACCCAGATCATGCCGGTGCAGGAGATGTTTTGGGGGGATAGGGTCGGGCAGTTACGGGACCCCTTTGGACATACCTGGTCGGTCGCTACTCATACGCGGGATCTCACCGCTCAGCAGATAGATGAGGAAGCCAAAAATTTCTTCTCCAAGATGAAAAATTCAGGCGGCTCATAATGAAAGAAGGGATAGATATGCAGAAAATCACCCCAATCGCAGGCTTAAAGAAAGCGTATAAGTGACCTCTCGTGTTATTGGGGTTAAATTTTTCCTTTTGACTTTTCATGTCACCCCCGTTTTCGCGGGGATGGCATGAAAGGGTATCGTTCCTGCTATTCTTCATTACCATTCTTTTTTTTGTCATTCCCGTTCTCTTCATTAGCTATAAGCGGGAATCCAACCTTCGTAAAGAGTTGTTCCATACTTTTCTTACCGTGATATAATTATATATACTATCATGTTAATTAATTAGATGTGTTCTTTATCGGAGAGTTATGGCGCGGCAGATAACGATTATAGCAGCAATAATTGTTTTTTCTCTGGGGGTTTCCGGCTGTCAGAGCCCATCGGGTGAGATCATCAAACTTGATGATATACCGTCGATATTTACGCTCAAGGCGTATAAAAGGACCTTAAAAGTCAGCCGCGGCGCTTATACCTATACCCTTAAGAGGAAAGCGGTCCTGAACAAGAAACGGTACGTGGTCGTTGATACCGATTCTTTGAGCTTTACTTCGGAGCACAAACCAGCTCCTGAAGATGCGTTTGTGAGGACTATTAATATCGTTCCCGCGAACGATAAAAGAGCGTTACGCGCGATCAGGGAATTAAGCGCGGGCGTACCTGAGTTCAACGCGCGGGATAAAAAAGCCTGGGCGAGGGTCAATCAGACAAGCAGGGATTTCCAATATTTGAACGTCACCAAGTTTGGTATTGGCATATTGCCGACCGTAGACGGCGTTAAAGCAACCGTAATGAAAATAAAAGCAGGGGATACGGTCTCGTTTTCCGGAGTCCTTTATAAGCACGCCGCGATAACGCGTAACGGTAAAAAAGAGCCGCTTTCTTTCTGTATGTCGCATGTTCATGCCGCTTTTGTGAAGTCTCTGGAGATAAAATAAGAACGGAAGAACGGTGACAGTCACTTTTGGGGACAGGCATTTAAGTAAATTCCCGCGCGACCGGCTGGCGTGTTCCATGGAAATAGAATAAAATGAAAACAGAAAAAAAACACCCATTGAAGGTATTTATACATATTAAAGAGAATACCTGTATTTTTACTGATCTATTCGCTGCGCAATTAGTTGGATATTTTAAGCGGAATCAGGTAAAGATGACGCCTCTTCCGGAGGCAGATATAATTATTGTTGTTGTATGCAGCAATTTCGAAAGAAAGATCGTTTTAGCTTTGGAAGTGATAAAGTCTTATGAAAAGCAATACCCGGATAAAAAGATCATCATAACCGGATGTTTCCTGGAGAAAAATCTGTCTGTTTTAAGCAAAACTACGAGTTACTATAGCCCGCTTAATGCGGGTTTGTTTGACGATCTTTTTAAACCCAAGGTCCCCCTTGAACAGATTTCCGCGAATGTTTTTGGCCCTGGATCGGAAAAAGGAACAAATAAGGAAAAAATATATAATATCCTGGTTTCATTAGGGTGTAATAATAAATGCTCGTATTGTATAAAAAATAAGATCTTTCCTGCCGTGAAAAGCCGGGATTTCTCGATAGTCAAAAAAGAGTTCCGAAACGGGATAAAGAAAGGGTTCCGCAATTTCTCAATATTGGGGACCGATGTGTCGTTGTATGGTAAAGATATAGGTATGAGCGTCGTTGATTTGTTTGCCGCTCTATTCAAAGAAAAAAAAGAATTTACCCTGAGTGTTTTCGGTTTTGAGCCCGGCAATTTCCTTAAGTATTTTGATGAGTTGAGGAAGTACTTTAAAACAAAAAAAATTATTTATTTATTCTTGGCTATCCAGTCAGGCAGCAACAAAGTGCTCAAAGATATGAACAGGAAATACACTGTTGAAGATATCAAAAAGATGGTAAAGGAATTAAGGAGGCTTTCCCCGGGGATACTTATTGAAACGGACATAATTTACTGTTTTCCGACAGAAACAGCTGATGATTTTCAGAAAACCATATCTATATTGCACTATTTCGATAAATTCACTATTAATATCTTTAACCGGCATAAAGGAACAAAGGCCTACGGTATGAAAGATGTTTTTGACGCAAAAGAAAAAGCGCGAAGAACAGAGCAAATTAAGGCCATCACCTCAGGGCATAAGAGTTGAAATTGAAGCTGATGTGCGCCATGCTGTTCTTGTCATGATATAATTATACGTATATCTTGTTCAGTCGCGGTAAAACTAAAACCTCAGGAGTTAATTCCAAGTGGAAATAGTAAAGCGGATCTGCTCATTCAGTGTTTTTGTGTTTATTCTTTCCGGTTGCGCTAGTCTCAGGCATGCTGTCCCTCCGGAGCTGTTAAGCGACGCGCGAGTTTTCGGTATGCGGGATATCAGGGCGTTCAGCGGGAGCCCGAGCGATTATTTTAAAAAAGACCTGATTAAGTTATTCGCGCAGGAAGAGAAAGTTAGCCCTTCCGGCGTTAGTTTTAATGACGACCGGACTTATAACGTACTTGCTGTTTCCGGGGGCGCGGCTAACGGAGCGTATGGGGCCGGATTACTTAACGGCTGGTCGCAGTCCGGGAGGCGCCCGGTATTTAAGGTGGTTACCGGCATAAGTACGGGAGCGATCATCGCGCCGATCGCTTTCCTGGGAAGCAAATACGATGCTACTTTGAAGGAATTCTATACTAAATATTCAACGAAGCATATCGCGCGCATACATATCCCCTTTACTAATTCCTTCGCGAATATGCGCCCGCTGGAGCGTTTGATCGGGCGGTATTTTGACGCTGAATTGCTGAAAAAGATAGCTGTAGAATATAACAAAGGCCGGCGGCTTTATGTGGGAACTACTAACCTGGACGCGCAGCGGCTTGTGGTCTGGGATATGGGAAAGATCGCCTCTTTAGGAGATGATTTAGCCTTGAAATTGTTCCGTAAGATCATATTGGCATCCGCCTCAATGCCGATCGCTTTTCCTCCTGTTTATTTAAAAGTAGAAGTTGATGATAAGACCTATGATGAGATGCACGTTGACGGAGGAGTAACCAGGCAGGTGTTTTTTCTTTATGATGTTTTACAGGGGTTTGACAAGGCTTTCCAGGAGAAGGGGCGCGATGCCTCCCGGACTAAATATACGATCTATGTGATAAGAAACGGATATGTTGACCCGTTTTATAAAGAAGTCCGCGATAAGCTTTCCGCGATCGCCGAGCGCGCGGTCGATACCATGATCAATGCTCAAAGTATCGGGGATCTTTACCAGCTCTATGTATTTGCTAAAGACGGCGGCAGGGGGGATTTTAATCTTGCTTATATCCCCGCAACCCATGTATCGAATGCAAAGGAATTTTTTGATCCCGTTGAAATGCAGGCACTCTTTGATCTGGGCTTTAAGGAAGCTTCAGAAGGATATCCTTGGAGGAAATCTCCTCCCGGGCTCGGTGAGGGTGAAAAGCGGTGACAGTCATTTCTTTCCAAGTCAGTTTATAATTAAGCGTAATGTCTTATAATTTCAGGGTTTAAAAAAAGAAAGCCTGGTAAAAAGGAGGGGAGCATGAAAATAAAAACAGGGGATGGCGGTTGGAACCCGTACTTGGCAGGCGCGCTTGTCGGCCTGTTGGCGGTGGCTTCGGTGTTGGTGACTACCAAATTAATTAACAAGCCGAATTACCTGGGCGCTTCAACTACATTTGTGAGGGTGGCAGGATTGATTGAGAGGGTTTTTTCCCCGGAACATGTCGCTCAAAATGAATATTTCGCTAAAGAGAAGGTTAAGATCGATTGGCAATTCATGCTGGTGGCCGGGATCTTTCTGGGAGCTTTGATCTCTTCAGTTGCCGACCGAAGCTTTAAGTCCGAGGCAGTCCCGCCAATATGGCTAAAACGTTTTGGCCCTTCAGTAAGTAAAAGAGCTATAGGCGCTTTTGTAGGGGGTATTATCGCGATGATCGGTGCTCGTTTAGCGGATGGGTGCCCGAGCGGCCATGGTTTAAGCGGAATGATGCAGTTATCAGTGAGCGGATTGGTGGCGGTGATCTTCTTCTTTCTAACAGGCATTGTCGCGAGCCGATTTATATATAAAGGAGGCCGGTCATGAACGAGCAGATGGTTGGTCTTATAACAGGCGTAATCTTTGGTTTCTTATTGCAAAAAGGACGTGTGCTGCGCTTCGAAAAGCAAATCGGCGCGTTGCTGCTTAAAGATATGACAATCCTTAAGTTCATGCTTTCGGCGATCATTGTCGGAATGGCGGGGATTTATTTGCTTAATGATCTTGGGGTTATTGAGCTTAAGCATAAAACAATGAATTTAGGGGCAACGGTAATCGGGGGGATGCTTTTTGGGTTAGGTTGGTCGGTCATGGGATTCTGTCCCGGCACTTCTGTCGGCGCGGTCGCGGAAGGACGTTGGCATGCGATATGGGCAATTATGGGGATGATCGCGGGAGCCGGCGTATTCGCGGAGTTATTCCCTTTCTTTAAGCAGACAGTGCTTACCTGGAAGGACTGGGGAAAAATATCCCTGGCAGACGGGTTAGGCGTGAATCATTGGATTGTTATTATCGTGTTGAGCATGATCTTTATAGCGTGCTTTAGTTTGTTTGAAAAGAAAAAGATTTAGATGGAGTTAAAATATTAGAGGATACTATGATAAAAATGTCAAAGGAATATAAGGTTTTCGATAAGGACGCCGATGATGCAATCGGTAAACTTATTAAGCTTTGTTCTTGCGCAGGCACGGAATCTCTGATGCGGGAGATACTTACCACCTGTGTTAAGCTGGGAATGGAGTCTCATGATATCGGCGACCTCAAGCTGATAAATAATTGCCTGAAAGAATTACGTTATTCCTTCAAGATATTCGCTCCCTATAGAAACGTTAAAAAAGCGATCATCTTCGGTTCTGCGAGGTCGGGGAAGGATTCGGCAGAATATAAAATGTCAGAAGAGTTCGCGGGAAAGATCACTAAAAAAGGCTATATGGTGGTAACCGGCGGCGGGCCCGGGGTCATGGAGGCGGGTAATAAAGGGGCCGGCGCGGGAAAGGATTTCGCCTTGAATATCCGCCTTCCTTTTGAGCAAAAGCCGAATCCTTATCTTGACGAAAAAGAACGGTTGATCAACTATAAATATTTCTTCACCCGCAAGCTTATCTTTATCAAAGAAACCGATGCCACAACGCTTTTTCCCGGAGGCTTCGGCACCAATGATGAAGGCTTTGAAGCGCTCACTCTGATCCAAACCGGTAAATCACGCCCCCGCCCGGTGGTTCTCATGGAGCCTGAGGGCTCTACCTATTGGGCAAGCTGGATCAGTTTTGTAAAAGAGCAATTAATCAAGAACGGTTATATTAATAAACATGACCTTAATCTTTTCAAGGTAGCCCGTAGCGCCGATGAGGCGGTTAAGTATATAGAGAACTTTTATAGAGTATATCATTCTTTGCGTTATGTGTCCGGCCTTACGGTGTTACGATTGAACAGGCCGCTTTCCGGGGAGGCCTTAAGGGCGATCAACCTCGAATTCAAGGATATCTTGAGCGAGGGTGAGATCACAGCAGCTTCTGCTTTGAAAGAAGAGCTTGAAAAGTCAGAGTACCCTGATCTTCCCCGACTGGTGATGAAGTTTAACCTGCGCGATTACGGGCGGCTTTTTGAGTTGATCCGCGCCATTAATGAAGACCGTAACTTAAAACAGTAATAGTTTAAGCCCGCGGAAATTATCCGGAAAAAAGATTGACGGTCCGCGGGTTTTTATGTTAAACTCATATTGAGTGAGTGCTCACTCAATAGGGGGTGCTATGCAGGAAGCTGTAATGATCGATACGCGCAAGAGGATCATCGAAGCCGCGATCACCATCGCGGCGCGATCGGGGTTTACTCAAGCGACGACCAGGGAAATTGCCCGGGAAGCGGATTGTTCCGAGGGGATCATCTATCATTATTTTTCCGGTAAGCATGAACTTTTTCTGGCGGTTATTAAGGAAAACGCCGAAGAGTTCCTGGGCCGGTTAAAGAGTGAGATCAATGAAGCGAAGTCTGCCGGGGATAAGCTTGAAAGGCTGATAGATTTCCATTTCCGGTATTTCACGGGTAAGGTCCATATTTTTCAGATCCTGTTCGGTAAGTCAGGGGACGCGATAGTCCCTTTTCCTTACGTGCTTAAAACTATCATTTTGCCTTACCAGCGGATCATTGAGCATATTGTCATTCAAGGCATCCATTCGGCAGAGTTCCAATCGGTAAGTTCGAATATTATAGCTTCGAGCCTTCTGGGGATGATGCAATTCAATATCATCAAACTGCATTTCGGAGTGAAAGATAACACGGCGGATGAAATAAGGGATACAGTGAAAGAAATTATTTTTAAATCGATCATGAGGACAAGATCTTAACGCCATGAAAAAAACCAATAGTTTATTCGTTATCTTTTTAGTTTGCATTTGCGGTATTTCCTGTTGTTTTGCCGCGGGGGAAGAAATGTCAACCGTGTATAACCTTTCCCTGGAGGAGGCAATAAGGGCCGCTTTTAAGAATAATTTGGATATTCAGATGGAAGAGCAGGAAATCAGCGCGGCGCAAGCAGCTCTCCTGGGGGCGCGAAGCGAATTCCTGCCAAAATTAAGCGCGAATGCCGGCTATGAACATGTTGACAGCGTTTTGAGCCTGCCTCAAACGCAAAACACAAAAAAAGACCCGGGTATTCATTCAGGGTACCGTAATGATAATAAAGTGGGGCTGGAATTGGAGCAGGCTATATACAACGGAGGAGCCAATACCGTTAATCTTCAGCAAAAACAGGTTAAATTGAGAATTCAGAAGGAAACCCTGCGCGCGCGTAAACTTGATGCTGAATTTGAAGTAAAAAGGCTTTATTACGGGCTGCTTTTGGCTCATGAAACCCTCAGGATCGCGCAAAATCTTCTTGATCAGGCCAGGTCTCATTTTGAAAATGTGAAGAATAAATATGAGCAGGGCAGCGCTTCCCGTTTTGACCGTTTACAGTCCAGCGTGCAGGTTTCAAGGCTGGGTCCGGAGCTCATCAAGGCAAAGAATGCCGTAGATCTGATCGAGGCGGAATTAAAAAGATTCCTCGGCCTTAAAATGCAGGATCCGATCAGGTTAAAAGACCGGTTTATATATAGCCCGATAGAAATTAAAGAAAGCGAATTCTTGAAGCTCGCATACCTGGAGCAACCTGAAATGACGCTCATGGCTCTGGGCGTCGATATAAATAAATGGTCGATAGAAATGGCTAAGGCAGGCAGTAAGCCGCAGATAAATCTTCAACTTGGGTCCCAGTACAGGTCCAACGATACCGGGGACATGATTAACAGCCGGCATAGTAATTGGCAGGCGGGGGTCAGCGTGCGTATCCCTATTTTCGACGGGTTTTCAACGAAGGCAAAAGTCGACGAGGCTAAGGCGCGTTACGCGCAGGCAAAATTACAAAAAGAGGATCTGGGGGATAAGGTCGCGGTGGATATCAGGAAGGCCTGTCTTGAGCTGCAAAAAGCGCGGTCTGTTATTGATTCGCAAAAAGACGGCATAGAGGAAGCCAGGGAAGCTTTGAAGATCGCCGGAGTCAGATATGATAACGGCGAGGGGACTAACCTGGATGTTATGGACGCGCAGGTTTCATTAAGCCAGGTTGAGAAAAACTTGTCGGAAGGCATTTACGATTATCTCATGGCGGAGATTTATTTGGACCGGACCATGGGGCAAAGTTTCATAAGGGAGGCCCGTAATGAAAAAACCAATTAGGATTATTATACCTGTTGTAGCGATAGCTTTGATCGCGAGTGTCTCGGTATGGTACGCAGGGAGGGGAAAAGATTTAAATCATAAAACACTCGATGTTTCCGGGAATATTGAAACAACTGGCGTTCGCCTTGCCTTTAGGGCCCCAGGCAAGATCAGGGAGCTCTTAACCGATGAAGGTGAAATGGTCAAGGCGGGCGCGGCGGTCGCAAGGCTTGAGATCGATGAACTTGAGAAAATCAGAAATGAGGCGGAAGCGTCTTTGAGGTCCGCTGAATTTATTTATGAAAGGGCTAAAGACGATTATGGCAGGTCGGAAAATCTTTTTCAGGCAGGCGCGATCTCCGCTCAAAAGCGGGATGCCGCTAAAACGAATGCCGATAGCGCGCAAGCAAATCTTGATGCCCTGCGCGCAACGCTGGAGCTGGCGGTTACGCGGCTTGGCTTCGCGGAATTAACTTCGCCCATTGACGGCTTTATCCTTACCAAAAGCGCAGAAGCGGGAGAAGTTGTCCCGGAGGGAGCGACTATTTTTACGGTTGCTGACCTGAAAAATATCTGGCTTACCGCGTATGTTAATGAAACGGACCTGGGGAAAGTTAAATTGAATCAGGATGCCGGTATCAGGACCGATACCTATCCGGGTAAAACCTACAAAGGCCGGATCTCATTTATTTCGCAGGAAGCAGAATTCACGCCTAAACAGATCCAGACCAAAGAGGAACGGGTAAAACTGGTGTATAGGATCAAGATCGCGGTTGACAACGCGGATCTTGAACTTAAGCCGGGCATGCCGGCAGACGCTTTTATAACGGCACAATAGTATGTCAATTATAAAGACGATCAGTTTACGCAGAGACTTTGGTAAGACTCGCGCGGTTGACGATCTCGATCTCGATGTCGCGGAGGGCGAGATCTTCGGCCTGGTGGGCCCTGACGGCGCCGGTAAAAGCACTGTCATGCGGCTCTTGACGGGGATACTTGAGCCTTCTTCCGGTGAAGCGTGGGTCGCGGGGTGCCATATCGTAAAGGATTCCGAGAAGCTTAAAGAAATGATCGCGTATATGCCGCAGCGTTTTGGGCTGTATGAAGACCTTACGGTCATGGAGAACATTAATTTTTATGCCGATGTTTATATGACGCCTTTAAGCCAGCGGCCCGCGCGAATAAAACGGCTGTTGGATTTTACGCGTCTGCTTCCTTTCCAAAACAGGCTCGCCGGTAACCTGTCCGGGGGGATGAAGCAAAAGTTAGGCCTTGCCTGCGCGCTTATCCATACGCCTAAGATCCTTTTCCTCGATGAGCCGACAAACGGGGTAGACCCGGTATCCCGCAGGGACTTTTGGAACATCCTCTACGAACTGTTAAAAGAGAAAGTAACGATATTCTTTTCGACCGCTTATCTGGATGAAGCGGAACGGTGTAAGCGCATAGGCCTTATGCATAAAGGGAAGCTGCTTCGCTGCGAATCCCCGTACGCGATCAAAAAAGAATTTTCCGCGCAAACCCTTGAAGGGGCGTTTATTTCAACCATAAATAAATATGACCATCAATGACCAAAACGCGGTTGAAGTCGAAGCTATCGAGAAAAAGTACGGTAGTTTTGTCGCTGTCAATAAGATCAGCTTCTCGGTAAGAAGAGGAGAAATATTCGGATTTCTCGGGCCTAACGGCGCGGGAAAATCTACCACTATCAGAATGCTCTGCGGCATAATCTCTCCGACCTCCGGGGAGGGGCATGTCGGTGGATACGACATTATTCGCCAGCAGGATTTTATCAAGCAGACGATCGGGTATATGTCGCAAAAATTTTCTCTCTACAACGACCTTACGGTTGAAGAGAATATAAATTTTTATTCCGGTATTTACCGGATACCCAAAGCTAAAAGGCAAGAGCGCAAGGATTGGGTATTAAAAATGGCCGGGTTGGATGAGCTTCGTATTCACCTTACGCAAACATTGTCCGGAGGCTGGAAGCAGCGGCTTGCTTTGGGCTGCGCGATCATCCATGAGCCGCGGATCTTGTTTTTAGATGAGCCTACTTCGGGAACTGACCCGATCTCCCGGAAACGGTTCTGGGACCTTATTAAAACGATGGCGAAAAACGGCGTTACGGTGTTTGTAACCACGCACTATATGGACGAAGCTGAGAATTGCGACCGCATCGCCCTTATTTATAAAGGCGATATTATTGCCGCAGGCACTCCGGTGGAATTAAAAACAAATTTTATGAGGGAGGAAGTTTTACAGGTCCTGGTAGCTCAACCTGAAACGTGGCTGGATAAGCTTAAAGGCGTCGCGCAAATAAAAGATACCGCGCTTTTTGGTTCGGTGATCCACGCCATCAGCGCGGATGCGGAAGGTTCCATAATCGCAGTTAAAGAATTATTCCGGAGATCAAAGATCAAAGAGTACGCGCTTAAGAAGATACCGCCGACACTGGAAGACGTATTTGTTTCGCTGATTGAAACCCACGATAGAGGAAATGGCTTTCATGAATCCCCAAAGAATTAAAGCTTTGATCAGGAAAGAATTCATCCAGGTTTTTCGTGATTACCGGAGCTTGTGGATGGCTATAGCTATACCGGTCATGATGCTTGTTTTATTCGGATACGCCCTTACCCTGGACGTCGACAACGTTCCCTTGATGATCCGTGACCAGGACCATAGTTCGGTTTCCCGGGATCTTATCCTGAATTTTAAAAATTCGCGTTATTTTAAAATAGTAGCTTACGCTGATACATATGGCCAGATCGATGAGCAGATCAACAGGAATAATGCCCTTATGGCCCTGGTCATCCCAAAGGATTTTTCGCATTCACTCGGGGCCGGACAGAGAGCGCCGGTGCAATTGATCGTCGATGGAAGCGATTCTAATACCGCTTCCATCGGTTTAGGCTATGTTGAGGGGGTAGTCGGCGCGTTTAACAGGACACTTGCCGGCGACGCGTTGAGCCGTAAGGGCGCCCGTTATACTGATGCGGTTGAATTGCGCCCCCGGGTTTGGTTCAACGAAACGCTGCTGAGCAAGAATTTCATAATTCCGGGGCTCATAGGGGTGATCATGATGATCGTCTGCGCGCTCCTTACCTCATTGACCGTGGCAAGAGAATGGGAGAGGGGCACTATGGAGCAGCTTATCTCCACTCCGGTTAAATCAGAAGAACTCCTCGTCGGAAAATTTATCCCTTATTTTGTGATCGGCGTGGTTGATATCCTGATCGCGGTGACTATGGGGCAATTTGTTTTTCATGTGCCTTTTCGCGGCAATATCGCGGAGTTTTTTGTTTTATCCGCGATTTTCCTGACTGGAATATCGTGCTGGGGGATCTTTATTTCAGTAGTAACTAAAAATCAGTTTATGGCAAGCCAGATCTCCTTTATTACTACTTTCCTTCCGGCATTTTTGCTTTCCGGTTTCGCGTTCCCTATTATCAATATGCCAAAGCCGATAGAGTTGCTCACGTATATTATCCCCGCCCGGCATTTTGTTACCATATTGAAGGGTATATACCTAAAAGGAGCGGGGTTCGATGTTCTATGGCCCCAGGCTTTATTTTTACTGATCTTTGCTTTGGCGATGATCGTCTTGACAAATGCTAAATTTAAGAAAAGAGTAGCATAAATGTGGGAACGCATAAAGACCATAATCATTAAAGAGTTCGTTCAAGCCCTGCGCGACCCCAAAATGCGGATGGTGATGTTCGTGACCCCGGTCATCCAGTTGGTCATTATGAGCTTCGCGGTTTCAACCGATGTTAAGAAAATCCCGACTGCTGTTTACGATCTCGACAATACCAAAGAAAGCCGCGAATTGATCGATAGTTTTACTTCTACTAAATACTTTTTGCCGAAGTTTTATATATCAAAAGATGCCGAGCAAAATGATCTTGTGGATAAAACCCTGGTCAGTACCGTAATTCGCATTAACCGCGGTTTTTCCCGGGATTTACATTCCGCGCGGACCGCGTATGTGCAGCTTATTGTCGATGGGACTGATTCAAATACCGCAATGAGCATTTTACGCTACGCGACCCAAATAGTCGGACGGTATTCATCTACGATCGAAGGCTCGAGGTTGCAGGTACAGTTAAATGGCGCCCGCGATATCCCTCGCGTAGAACTGCAAAGCCGCAGCTGGTTCAATGAAAACTTAGAGTCGCGCAATTATTATATCCCGGGGGTCATAGGCATGATCGTCATGCTGGTCACGCTGCTTTTGACGGCAATGGCAATTGTTAAAGAAAAGGAGATAGGTACTATTGAACAGTTAATAGTGAGTCCTATCCGGCCTTTCGAACTTATTCTGGGGAAACTCATTCCTTTTGCCATTGTGGGCATTATCGATATCTTTATTATTACCGCTGTAGCCATCTTCTTGCTTAAGGTCCCTGTCCGCGGGAGTTTTCTGTTGCTGCTTGCCGGTTCCTGCCTTTTTATGATAAATACGTTAGGGCTGGGGCTGCTTATTTCCGCGCGGGCTAATACTCAGCAAGAAGCGCTTATGTCCATGTTCATGGTGGCACAGCCGATGACGCTGTTGTCCGGATTCATCTTCCCGATCGCTCATATGCCTCAAATAGTGCGTATTGCTACGTTAGTTAATCCGCTGAGATATTATTTGGTTATTATCAGGGGGATATTCTTAAAAGGCAGCGGTTTTGATGTGCTTTGGCCCCACATGCTGGCGCTTTTGATGATCGGGATATCGATTGTTACGTTGAGTTCATGGGGATTTCGTAAAAGAACAGGTTAAAAAAGTGGCTATTGAATGACCGGGGGTAATCCCGGGAACATGCGTGAGGGCGCGGGTACGACGAGCGGGGCATAGGGGGTAAGAAGGTTGGATACAATTAAGGATATATTCCGGAAGATACGGAGTTTGCCGTCAAGGGTAGAGGCGTTGTGGTTTCTTATTCTGCTTGCGGCGGCTATAGCGCTGCGTTTATATCAGCTCGGTAAGTACGATCTTTGGTATGATGAAGTTATTACCTTCGGATGGAGCTATCAAAATCTTGTTGCCATGGCAGGCTGGGCAGCGGAGTCCATCCCGGAGTTTATGGCGCGCTCTTTCGCGGCCGACCGGCACTCGCCGCTGTATTACCTTCTGATCTTTCCCTGGACTTTTCTTTTCGGTGATAGCGCGTATGCTTTACGCGTCCTTTCGGTGATACTCAATGTGGCTGCCGGCGCGCTGATGTATAAATTTACCCGGCTCTTCCTGGACCGGAGGGTAAGCCTGGCGGCAATGGCGTTATTCCTGTTGAGCCCGATGCAGGTCTGGTACGCGCAGGAAGCGCGCGGGTACGCCTTGAGCACGCTCTTAAGCCTGCTCTGGGCGTATTATTATGTCCGGGCACTGCGTACCCGCAGAAATGTTCATTGGATTGTTTGCACGTTATCAGGGATCGCCGCGTTTTACACGAATTATATGTTCATATTCCTGATCGCGGCTTCAGTAGTATCGCTGTGGAGTAAGCAGGGCCGAACGGCTGCCGGGGCCTGGGTAGTATCGACTTTCTGCATAGCTGTTCCCGCGTTTTTGATGGCCGTTGTTGTGGGGCGGGATATATCCTCGGCACTACACTGTTTTTGGTGGATCAACCTTCCTGCGCCGCAGGCGCCGTTGATCACCTTGACCAACGTTATCATTGGATATAATAATTCACCACAGCGCTATCTTGTTTATGGGGCGGCGGTTATCGCCCTGGCGCTCTACGGGATGTTTGCGCTGAGAAGCGACCGGAAAGCCTTGGCGCTGTTGAGCGCTTTTCTTATTGTTCCGGTCGCCGCCGCGTATGCCGTATCGTATTGCCTGGTCCCCGTCTACCTTGACCGCGCATTGATGCCGGTAGCCTTTTCGTTGTATATATTCGTCGCGCTGGCATTGACGCAGGCCAATTCCCGTGTTCTGCGGATCACTTTAATGGCGGCGGCCGCGATGATGCTGGTGAGCTCCTTAGCCGATCATTACGCCGGTACTATGCCCACGTCACAGAAATATTTTCAGTATCACCTGGGAACGCGCAGCAAAAGGAATTATGCCCCGGCGATCGAATATATTAAGAATAATTTTCAGGACGGCGATATTGTTGCCGCTACCTGCGAGGAATCCGAGGTGCTTCTTAAAAGATATTTCCCCTCCCCACCCCCGGCGGAAGGGAATTTCCGCCGGTATCTGCTCTTTGTTCCCCGTTATAGCAGGGTGATCATCTGGTTGTTGAAGCAGCGGGAGATTGTTTGTCCTTTTGAAGAAAGCGATACTTCGCTTTATATCGTAAAATCAAAGCCCGGAGCAACGGTTCAGGCCCTGGGCATTGAGCCGGGAGAGTGGAAAAGGATATGGCTGGCATCCTCTATCGTTGATGAGGGGTGGAAGCCTAAAGAAAACGCGGTACAGGTGCGCGCGCGGCTCGCGGATATGTTTACCAGGATAGACGCCCGTAAGGCCGGAGGCCTTGAAGTTGAATTGTTCCAATGCCGTTAAGGCTTACCTCTCGCGACAGCGCTCAACAAGACGCTTTCCTCGGATTTTTGTCTTGTTGTCCAGTATGATAGATGATAAGATAATCCTGTTAATGATCGTATCTGTGGGGTACGGTATAAATTTCCGTCTCCACAACTCAAATTGGGAAATACTGATTGCCGGCCGGCATAATAAAAATGAGGAAAGCGACCATTGTAACAGTAACGTGCGATCGGGACGGTAGTTTGGAGCGGTTTCTCGAAAGCCTCGTGCATTGCCGACGCTTCAGGGAAATTGCCGTACTCATCCTCCTGAACGGAGAGAGCCCCTCGACTGAAAGTATCCTCACCCGCTACCACGCGCGATACGAAAACATTGAATTCCTGAAGGCAAAAAAAGCGAGAAAAGGCCAGGCGCGTAATATCCTGCTGAGGCATGTGCGGACGGAATTGGTTTATTTTCTGGATGACGACGTGATTGTTTCCGGCGACACATGCTCGGTGATGCTGGAAAGTATGGAGAATTATCCTGGGGCGGATATAATCGGCGGGCCGAATCTGACCCCGCCGGGAAGTAACCTGTTCCAGGTCGCCCAGGGCGCGGTGCTGGGTTCATTTTTCGGGACGTTATGGATGAGCCGGCGGTATACTCGCTGCGGGGAACCGTCTGCTGCCGATGAACGGATGCTTATCCTTTGCAACCTCGCGTTCCGGATGCGGGTTTTCGAGAAAAGCAACATCTGCTTCAACGATTCGATCATTTGCGCCGAAGAAAACTTATTGCTTCAGGAATTAATGTGCGCTGGTTATAGGGCGGTATATATTCCGGGATTGGCCGTTTATCATGAAAGGCGCAAGAATTACACCGAATTCTGCCGGCAGATCTTTACCTACGGCAGGGGAAGATGCCAGGCTGCAAAATGCCGTTTCCGCGTGGATAATCTGCTTTATTGCATCCCGGCGATGTTCCTGGTTTATCTTGGCGCGCTCCTGGTAGGGCACTGGCCGGGGTATTTGTTGCCGGGATACGCTTATCTGACGGTTTGTCTCTTTAATGCAGCGAAAAAAGCGATTGAAACGCAACATCGCTCCTTGTTCTGGGTATTTCTTGTGCTTTTTCCTACGATACATCTAGCCTACGGCGCCGGGTTCTTATTCGAGGCGCTGCGGTGGAAAAGCGTGTTGGCATCGTGTCAATCTTCCGACTTCGGCCGAAAGAGGGACTACGCGCAAGAAGCGCTGTGACGTATTCGAAAAAAGTAAATGGGTGGTCATGATATCTGATAAACGTAAAAGAACGGCGTTGCTCTTTTTGGCCTGCGGGGTGGTTATCTCCGGCTTATTATTTTGGCGCTATCGCGCTACCCCGGGAGAAAAACCGAATATCGTTTTGATCACCCTCGATGCGCTTCGGCCGGACCATCTGGGCTGTTACGGTTATTCCCGGAATACATCCCCGAATATCGACCTTCTGGCGAGAGAAGGAGTGGTGTTTGAGCCGGTGATCGCGCAGGGGCCGGATACGCTGAGTTCAGTCCCGTCGTTCTTGACCTCCCGTTACCCGTTTGTGCATCGCCGGGTCGTAGGCCGCACGCACGTCTTGTATTTCGATCCGGATATCATATCTTTTCCGCGCGTGCTGAGGCATAACGGATATCATACCGCGTTTATCAATAATCATCCCTACAGCATAAGAAGAATGAAAGGGATCACCC
This sequence comes from Candidatus Omnitrophota bacterium, assembly GCA_041650835.1. GTDB lineage: Bacteria > Omnitrophota > Gorgyraeia > Gygaellales > Profunditerraquicolaceae > JBAZTA01. The sequence continues at coordinate 192,209 of JBAZKL010000001.1, read as the reverse complement.
GGGGTTTTGATTCGTATATGGAGCTCGAAGACCTTTATCCGGCGAGAGCGACTGACAGGGCGCTTGAATGGATCGATGACCATAAAAATGAAAGTTTTTTCCTCTGGCTGTATTACATGGCCCCCCACGGGCCGTATCATCCATCATTGCCCTATAGCGATGAATTTTACCGCGAGGGGCTGTTCAAAACCGGTGAGCGCAGGCCGATCATCGATCTCGGCTTGCCGGGGGAGTCGGGAAATTTTGGCGGTATTCCGACATATGTCGTGGAAAACAACATTGACGACGTGGATTACTATCGCGCAAAATATGACGGAAAGATCCGCGTGGCTGATGATCAGGTGGGGCGACTGGTCGCTGAGCTCAAGCGGCTGGGCCTGTACCGTAAGACGATCGTTATAATCATGTCCGACCATGGAGAAGGATTGGGGGAGCATGAAGATTATTTTGTGCACGGGCTCACGCTTTATGATACCGCGCTTAAGGTCCCGATGATCATCCGGGACCCTCGCCGTTTAAAGAATCATCCGCCTGCGGACCGTCAGCTGCGATTGCTTGACCTGATGCCGACGATAATGGAGATGGCCGGCATACGCGGTTATTCCCGGCAGATGGAAGGAAAAAGTATGTGGGAGAGCGTTCCGGAAGAAAGCGTCCGCAGTTATTCCTACGCCTTCAGTAATGTGGAGGACGGCCTTTTGAGCGTGCGTACTCGGGAATGGAAATTGATCCATGTTGGCCGGGAAGCGATAAACGCAAGCCAGGGGTTCCGTTCTAAGGTGGGGGATTATTACAAAAATGATTATGAATTGTATGATCTGATCAAAGACCCCGGGGAGGCTCATAACCTGCTCAATGATCCCGTATTGGCCGCGCCACAGCAGGCGATCTTCCTGGAGCTTAAAAAAGTATTGGACGGGTTTGAGCGGGACAAAAGATCTTACCGGCGCCTACCCTCATCATCCGCAGCTGCGCCGGACTTGAGCCGTGAAATGAAAGAAAGATTGAAAAGTATCGGATACGCGCAATAGAAGAGGTGGAAATGATATCAGGATTGGGTGCCGCAAGAAGCGCGTGGCGGGTCATTCGGAACTGCCTGCGTGGCGGCAGGTTCCGGAGGGCGCGTCTCCTGCGGGATATCACCTTAAAGGCGGTTTCTTTTGTCCAGACGACCTACGATATTCCCTATTCCGATTATGCCGGGGAGAACGCTCTTTATCTGGAAGAGATAACCGGGGAATTGAATAAACTATTACGGGCGCGCAACGATTTTGATATTGAGCTCTATACGCGCGAATTCGAGCGTCTTTACGCTGATTTTTGCGGGGTATCCGAGGCGGTCGGGCTTGCTTCCGGCACCGCGGCGCTGGCTTACAGCTTACTGGGCCTGGGTATCGGCCCGGGTGATGAAGTGATCACCACCCCGCACACCTATATTGCCACGGTGCTGGCGATCATGGATGCCGGCGCGGTCCCCGTTTTTGTGGACACGGGCGATGATTTTAGTATCGATCCGGACAAGATCGAAGAAAAGATCAATCCGCGCACAAAAGCGCTCCTGCCGGTACACGCCTATGGCAGGCCGTGCGCGCTCGAAGCGATCGTCGCGCTTGCCCGGAAATACCGTTTAGCGCTGGTCGAAGATGCCTGCCAGGCGCAGGGCGCGGCAATAAACGGCGCCAAGGTCGGTTCATTCGGCAACGCCGGGTGTTTTAGCTTTCATCCGTCAAAATTTATCAGCGGCTTAGGTGACGGCGGTATGTTGGTAACATCCGACCCGCTGCTTGCTCAAAAAGCCAGAGAAATGCGGCAGCCGGTCCACAATAGCTCCGGGATCTTGAAAAGCCATCGCTCTCCATGCTGCCTGGACCCGGCGCATATCCCGTTCTTAAAAGTAAAGCTGCTTCATTTTCGCGAGATCGTCGCCAAGCGCAGGACGATCGCGCAATGCTATGATTCGTTGTTAGAAGGTATTTCTCAAATCACAGTTATTCAGACGGAGAAAACCCGGGAGCAGGTATATTGGAACTATGTGCTGCGGGTCCAAAGGCGGGATGAGCTCCTGGAGCATCTTTCGGGTAAGGGGATCCAGTCCAGGGTTTTTTGTAAGATACCGCTTCATTTGCGTAATGAATGCCGTCATCTTGGGTACCGGGAGGGAGATTTTCCGTCTTGCGAACAGGGGTGCGGAGAAATTATTTCGCTGCCGATCTCCCATACGCTACCGGAAAAAGACGCTGAAAGAGTCGCTCGTGAAATCAGGCACTATTATGCGCGCAGGACTTAAACGGAGTATGCCGTACGTAAGCATCGTGATCCCTACGTATAATCGCGCCGGGAGTTTGCGCGAATGCGTGGAGAGCGTGCTTCGGCTTGACTATCCGCAGGATGGGTTTGAGGTCATTATCGTGGATGACGCCTCCGATGATGCTACGGCCGCTGAGGTAGAAAGTCTGTTGCGCCGCTGCGGAAAGCGGCTTCAGGCCGTGCGTAACCCGGAGAATCGTGGAGTTGCCGCGGCGCGTAACCGGGGCAGGGAAATGGCCCGCGGTGATATCATCGTGTTCCTGGATGATGATTGCCGGCCGGAAGCTAACTGGCTCTCGATAATTATGGAGGTGTTTCGCAGCTATCCGCAGGCGGCAGCCGTCGGCGGCAGTGTCGTGAACGCGGGCGGCTCGGCGTTATCCCGGGCTTCATATATCATTGAGTTTTCTTCCTGGTTTCCCGCGGGCGCGGTGCGCAGGATAAAAAACATTCCGGGTTGCAACAGCGCGTATAGGGCGAAAGAAATAGAGGGCCATGGATTTCCGGAAGCATATAAGGGGCTGGGGTTTGAAGACAGTTTGTTTAATGACGAATTGGTCCGCGGGGGAAAAGTTATCATGTTCGCTCCTGCCGCCAGGGTCATCCATCATAAATGGAGCGGCGATCCCGGTTGGGCGTGTTTTGTTCGGGATCAGCGCAGGTACGCGTTGGGATTTCTCAAGGGAGGATATACCGTTTTTGGCTTGTGGGGGAAGCTCTTATTCCGTTTCAGTTTTTTAAACCTATTATGCCCGCGGCTTATTCCGGTTTTTTTCCGCTGCGCGCGGTCGCCGGCATATCTGCCCGGGTTTTTCCGGTATTTCGGCCAGATCGTCAGGGGCGAGTGGCTGGGGGGGAAAATTGTACATCAAAATCGCTTACAGGAATAACTGTATATGATGCTTACCGGCGCGCACATCTTATTGCGGACGCTCAAAAGCCGCGGAACAAAGCATATCTTCGGTATTGTGGGCAGGGAAGCCGAGGCCATCGCGTTTAACGAGGTTAAAGGCGTGGAGTTCATGCTCACGCGCGATGAGCGCTCGGCGGCATTCATGGCTGATATACAAGGAAGGTTGACCGGTAAAATCGGAGTCTGTTATTCGACGTTCGGACCGGGAGCAACTAATTTGGCAACCGGTATCGCATCGGCGTATTTAGACCGTGCCCCGATGCTGGCAATTTCCGCTCAGGTGGAATCGTTGTCGATCCATCCCTCCACGCATCAGTATGTGGATCAGGTTGCTTTGATGCGTCCGATCACGAAATACGCTAAAGAAGTAAGCTCTGTTTCCGAGCTGCAGCTTGAAATTCTCAGGGCCGCGACGATCGCTGAATCGGGGATCCCGGGCCCGTGTTTTTTAAGTATTCCCCTGGATATTTTCAGGGCAAAAACCGGGTTCCGGCCGTTGCCTGATGGTGGTATCGCTCTAGCAGGAAAAGACAGCCGCGTATATACCCGCCCCGCCGGCTTTTCCGGTATTAAGGATCTGTTGACGCTGATCAGGCAAAGCAAAGATCCGATCTGTATCGTAGGCAGCGCGGTGAGGAGCGCGGCAGAAGTAACGCAGCTGCAAAAGCTGTTGCGGCGTTTGCGGATACCGGTTGTTACCACTTATGGCGGAAAAGGAGTGATCCCCCCAGAATCACCGTATTATCTGGGGACCGTCAGTAAGTATCTGGATTGTTTTATCCCCGGGACATTAAAGAAAATATTCGAAGATACCGATTGTATCCTGCTTGCGGGTTTCGATATGGTTGAAGGGATAACCCCGGAATTATGGCGCTTCGGCCGCGAGAAAAAAGTGTGCGCGATCAATTCGATCGTGGAAGATAGCTTTGCCTTTATTCCCGTGGACGCGCATATCAGCATGGCGTATCGCACGTTCTCTGAGAGGTTGACCGGAAAATCCTGGGAGGCCCCGCGGGACCTGAAAATAACAGCAAAACTTAAAAAAGAGCTGTTGGAATACCGGGAAGATACTTTTGGGAAGCGTTCCGGCCTTACGCCATTTGCGATCGTCAATGTCCTTAATGAGGAACTTTCAGCGCAGGATATCCTGATATCCGATGTCGGTTTACACAAACAATACGTGTCGCTTTACTATGAAGCAAAAAAGCCGAAGTCTTTCTTTTGTTCGAACGGTTTGGGAAGCATGGGTTTTGGCCTGCCGGCAGCTCTTGGGGCGAAAAGGGCTTGTCCGGAAAGAAACGTCGTCGCGGTGTGCGGGGACGCGGGATTTCATTTGAGCAGCCCGGAATTGGAAACAAGCGTGCGAAACAAGCTGCCGGTGGTTTGTGTCGTTTTTTGCGACAATTCAGTCGGGCTTATCCGCCATTATCAAAAAAAGGGATTAGGGGGACATAATCCTGCGATCACTGATTTTGGGAAGGTTGATTTTGTGCGCTTGGCACAGGCCAATGGCGCTGTGGGGTGCCGGGTATCCGGCGAAGATGAATTTCGAAAGGCCTTGCGTAAGGCTTTGTCCGCGCAAGTAACAAATGTCCTTGAAGTGCCGTTGAATAGGGATACGTATGTGTGCTGAGCGTAACAAAAAGAGATTGCATGCTCCGCCGCGGCTGAGCCGCAGTTTTTCCGCGCGCCAGATCAGCGAAGCTATTGATAAGAACCGGCTTTTAAGTTTAAGCCTGAAATTACCGGTAGGCTGTAATTTGAAGTGCCGGTATTGTTACAGCCAAAGGAGCCGTAGCGCGCTGGGGTATGGGCGCTTTGCGCGGATTATGTCTCAAGCCGCGGAAATGGGGCTTCGTTCCCTGTCGATCATCGGGGAAGGAGAGCCCTTTATGTACAGGGATGACCGGACCGGCAAAGATATTTATGCGCTTATCCGGGATGCCAATTCCCTGGGGTTGAATGTGGTTGTGTTTACCAATAATACGCTGATCGATGAGCGCGCCGCTGAGGTGCTCTATGGCCTTGACGTGACGATCGTCTGTAAATTAAACAGTTTTGATCCGCGTATTCAGGATTCGCTTACCGGCGTAAAAGGATCTTCAGGGAAAATCTTGCGGGGGCTGCGCTGTCTTGAACAAGCGGGTTTTACCAAAAAGCCGTCCCGGCTGTCTATCCACACGGTGATCTGCCGGAGTAATTACGCTGAAATCCCGCAGATGTGGGGTGAGTTCCGGCGCAGAAATATCATTCCCTATTTCCAAGTACTTGTCCCGCCGCGGAATCAAAACGAGAGATATTTTAACGGCTTGAGGGTTTCTCCTGAAAAACTGCGTGATCTTTTTATCCGTCTGCGGTTTATCGACGAGGAATTCGGGTTTTCCTGGGACCCTGAGCATACCTATCCGATCGCCGCGCTCGGGTGTTCGGTTGTTAAGACCGGCTGTTGTGTCGGCAGCGACGGGAAAGTCCAGATGTGCGGCTATCTCGCGGAAACCCTTGGCGATGCCCGGCGCCGTAGCCTCAGTGAAATTATGTCTTCGGCAAAGGTGAGAAAGATCCGGGGCTATATATATAACGGAGCGCAGGGTAAGCATAGCCATTTTTACGGCTGCCGCGCGGTTGCGTTTAATACGACGGGGGACAGATTCGCCGATGACCCTTTTTTCCGGAAGAACAGCAATAAATTGTAGTGTGGAAAAGATTTCAGGAATATCAACCTTATGAACGGTCCGCGAGCCTCCATATCGATCATTATACCTACCTGCAACAGGCTGGCTGCGCTTAGGCAATGTTTGGGGTCTGTTTTGCGGCAACAGGCTGTAAGTGAAACCGTGGAGCATGAAATTATCATTGCCGTGGACCAGCGGGATACAGAAACAAAAGAATGGCTCACCCGAAAAAAGGAAGAAAGCCTTTTCGTTCAACATATTATCGCTTTGTCTCCGGGAGCCAATGCCGCGCGCAACGCGGGGATAGGGACGGCAAAGGGTAAAATACTGTGTTTCCTGGATGATGATTGCCTGTTGCCGGACGATCTTTGGCTGGTACGGGCCTATGCCGCTTTCCAACGGTTTAAAGACGCGATGGCTGTCGGCGGCGGGTATCTGCGAAAGAATAACGATGATTTGTACGCGGTATGCCGCAATGAATTGGATAATTTTTATCTTGAGCAAAATATCACCCAAGATAACCGGACAATCGCCCTTCTCGGCGGCGGGAGCGCGTACAGGAAAGAAACATTACAAAACTGCGGTTGTTTTGATGAAACTATCCGGTATGGCAGCGCGGAGACGGAGTTGAATGACCGGATCCTTCAACGCGGCGGGAAGCTGTATTTCCTGGCTGAACTTTCCACAGAGCACGTCCCTTCGAAAAGAAGCGTGTCCGCGTACCTCTACGGGTCGTGGCTTCAGGGGTTAGGCAAGGCTTACTCGGTCATTAAGAACGGAAAGGTCAAAGGTTCCCGGAATGGAACACGTTGTTGGTGGGTGGCGGTCCTCAAGCGGGTAAAGGCAGAAGGGGTCCGGCGTTTTTTAGCCGCGGGATTTTTAATCGCGATCGCGTTTTGGTATCGGTCAGGCTTATTGTGCGGGTTTGTTTTGCACAAACTGCGGCGCGCAAGCACGTATGCGAATTATAGCTGAGTATATCCGGCGATGAAAAGGAATGTTTTGGCGTATGGTTTTCTGTCCGCCGCGCTGTTCACCAGCGCTGCATGGGCGTTTTTGTCGGGGAGTCCCGCCGGGACGCATCATCGGCTGGATTTCTCTCTTCTTTCGGAACAAAACAACGGTAAGAGCTCTGTTCATGTTATTTTTTCTTCGGTGAGAAAACTTCCGGAAATAACCTCGATCGTTTTGGTCCCTCCTTCAGTAAGCGCGCCGGTAAAACTTACGGCAGGCGATTTTACTTCGGTTCCCGGGTTTAAAAACAGGTATCGTTCCCGGGGAACTCCGGGGCTCCCGATGGGCCCCGGGAAATATGAATTGGCCCTTAAGTACCGAAACGGCGAAGTACAGCGGGAAAGTATCTATTGGCAGTATCGCAGCATTGTTTTACCGGAGCGCCTTGATTTCAGGAATGGATATATTCTTTGGAAGAATGATGAAAGTGTGGTGAGTTACTCCCTGCAATTCTATGACTACCGCGGAAGGCCGGTATACCGGCAGATGTACTGTCCGGTGAGAGAGTCTGACGAGTGCGTCTTGTTCCTTGATCAACGCAGGTTTAAAGAAGGGCAAAAATATTTTGTAAGGCTCAGAGGCTTTGATACGATGTTGACGCAGTCGCGGGAAAAAAGCGAATATTATCTCGCGGCAAATTCCGCCCTGTCGGGAGAATATTCTTTTACGTTCACGGGGGGGGAGGCGGATATATTTTCGTGGCGTATCAAACCGGTAACCAGCTGCGACTTTCTTGAAGGCACTAAAAAAACAATGTTTTTTGACGCGGCGATAAATAATCCGGGCTCGGTCAGGTCGGTTTTTATAAAGGACGCGCGGGGCAGGCGTTGGGAGGCAGCCTTTAATACGATGCTTTCGGTATTCAGGGTGCAGCTCATGCAGGCGCTGTCGCCGGGTGAGTATACGCTGACGATACGGGATGCTTCTTTACGTGTTCAGGAAGAAAGGGTTTTCATCGGGGCAAGGCATGATATTTTGCCTGCGCAGGGGATCAGGTATGACGGACAGGAGCAACGCGTGGTATGGCAGCCGGTATCCGGAGCTTCAGAATACAGAGTTGACGTTTATCGTGAAAACAGCAGGGGGCTGCTTTTTCTGGCAGCCAGGCGTTCAACCCTCAGTTCCAGGATGGAGCTTGACGGAGTCGGGGCAGCAGGGGAAAGATTATGCGCGGAGATCTGGGCGTTTAACCGGACCGCGGCCGGCAAAGGCAATATTGTCGCCGTTGCGCAGTCAAAAAGGATCTATTTTACAAAATAATATGGGTTCGCGGAATAATTCCAGCAAAGACAAAAATGGCGGCGATACTTATCCGTCCGGGGTATTCTATATCCTGGGGATATTCATTCTGAGCAAGGTTCCTGTATTAAACGTTTTGCCGCACTGGGATGAGCTTGCCTATGTCGGTGCTGCCGCGCAGTCTTTTCCGGAAAGAAAAACACTTTTTCATTTTATACTCAAAAGCATTGCCGGTATATTCGGTATGTCAATATCGTTTTTCCATTTGTTCAGTATGCTCTGCGCGGCGGCAACGTTGTTCTATACCTACAAACTCGCGGCACTTCTTTTTACCAGGGACACCGCTGTCTACGCGCTGGTATTACTCGCGTGCGCTCCTTTGTTTTACGCGCAAAGCGTTCTGGTGCTGCCCGAAATGCTCGTGACGTTGTTTATGGTTTTGACGGTTTACGCGCTCATGAGCGGCAATAAGGGGCTTTTTATCGCCGCATTGACAGCCGCAGCCGCTTCAAAGGAGAACGGAGTGTTGGGCGCTGTTATGATAGCCCTGGCATTGGCGCTCTTAGCGATGATCGACCGGCAGCAGCGTAAAAGATACTATGGGATCTTTTTTTCCTTTACCATGGTGATCATCGTTTTGCTTGTTTGCCTGAAGCCGTTATGGATAACGCAGGCGGTTTGGGAGTTCTATATCGGGCATGTCCGCCCGCTTTCAGGAATGGACCTGCGGGTATTGACGCGTACGGCTGGAATGTTCATTGCGGACAGCCCGTTGGCGCAGGTAACGATGGTTTTTTTGCTCATGAGGTCCATCCGTTCGCCGCGAAAGCCGTTGGAGGACAATCCTCTTCGTTTTCTCCTGCTGAGCGCGACGTTTCTCGCGGGATCGTTCTTATTCTATAGCATATACGAGATCAATATACCCCGTTACTGGCTGCCGCTGTATCCCTTCTTGGCTATTACCGCCTCGGTCATGCTCATAGAAGGCGTTCCCCGGCACGGCGGACGCGTGCTGGCGGCCGGCGCGGTCGTTTTCCTGCTGGTATCTTGCTTTTTCCCGTTGAAAGAGCAAGAACCATTCGGCAGCGGTGCCCGCCTGGAACGGAATATGTCCTATGTAGCTTGCGTGAATGTCCACGCCGCGGCAGCGCGGTTTGTCGAGCGGAATTATCCGCGCGCGATCATCGCGGCGTCCTGGCCGTTAACCTCGGCCTTACGTTATCCGGAACTGGGGTATGTGAAAAAGCCGCTTATCGTGCGGGAACTCTTTGATAAGCCCTCACTTGACGCGGTGAATGCGTGGTTTCGGGTCAATAATGACGATCTGGATATAATCGTTTATTCGCCTCAGTCGGATAATTCCCGGGACCTGAAGCGATATATCGATAAATACGGCTGGAAACCGCTTAAAGGATTCAAACAGGGATATTCAACGGCATGTGTTTACGGGAAAGAATGATCATAACAATACTGTTATTGATCGCATGGGGAGTTTAAGTAATGATATGGGGAATTTGAAGCATTGTTATTCCTGCTATTATACGCTGTGGGTGTCTCCCGTTGATGAGCGGCGGGTGATGGTTTCGACCTGCTGCAAGAATGCTTTTCTGACGAAGAACCGCAGGATCGTATCTGCCGGGATCTGCGCGTCGTGGAACGCCCGGGAATTTCAGGTCCAGAGGGCATTGACGCGTAAGGGCGATTGGAGTTATTGCTGGAAAGCGGGAGATTGTTTTTTTAATCCTTTTTTCCAGGAAAAAGAATTTATCGGCGATAATCCCGATGTGGGCAAGGCCATCCTTACCGGTGGAACAAAGCTGGGTTATTTTGCCAAAAAAGTTTACATTATCCCGTCTCTGGCTTGCAATAATAATTGTTTTTTCTGCTATAATGGGAAAGAAGGCCATAGAGGCAGCTGTTATCAGCTCTCCGAAGGCATCCTCAAAGAACTGAGGGAAGAAGTCGTTCCGTCAGCGCAGGAAATAGTTGTTTCCGGAGGCGAGCCTTTTTTCTCCGCGTGCGCGCAGAAGCTTATCCGCTGGATGATAACGGATTTCCCGGAAAAAAAGCTCACCATACTTACCAATGGTACGCTTTTGCAGGCATTTGGCATTGAGAAGGTCCTCCGTCCGAATATATTCCCGGTGATCTCTCTCTACGGGATGTGCCGGCAGACATATAAGAACACAACGGGGACCGGTTATTTTGACGCCGCCTGGGGGGCTATTACGCAACTTCTTGCCTGTGGCTGTGAGAATTTAAACTTGACGTTCATCGTTTCGAGAACTACGGCGGCAGAGGCGATGCAATTTTGCCAATTCATCGAATCGGAGGGGCGTTTGAAAGGCGTCGTAAGGAATAATTCCGCCGACGGCAATAAATTCAAAGGTTTGATGCGCTCACTTGAAACACGCTTTGCCCGTATTTCATCCCGTTTGAAATTCAGTTACTGCCGGGAAACCTTTTCTGATAAGTTGTTACAGAAGTTGTATGATCCGTATTATACCACGCGGTATTTTTACCCAACGCTTAAGGTTACCCAAAAGGGCCGATCAGAATGATAAAGGATTTCCAACTGGTGTCGCGGACAATCTTTCGGGGAAATACCGGCGAAACAAAGCCGTATCGCTGCCACCGCGGCTATTACCGGTTAGAGATCTCTCCCGCGGAGCAGGGCGCAGCCCAACTGAGCACGTGTTTCAGCAATGTGTTTATCCCGGGGAACCGGGTGGTCGTTAAAAAAGGGGTCAGGGAAGCCTGGAATGCAAAGCAGTTCCGGTTTCAGAGGACAATGATCTCCCGTGGTTCGTGGGATTTTTGCCGCGGGGCGAACTGTTGCCGTGACCCGTTTTTCCCTTTCACCGCCCATGATCCGGTTAAGCACGCTCTTAAGAACAAAGTGGTTCAGCTTGACTACGCGCCGCCGATGCTCGTGGTTGTTCCTTCTTTTACCTGTAACAATAATTGTTCTTTTTGCTATCAGTCCGGGATGCGCCGGCGCCGCCAATGCGCTCAGTTATCCGAGGAGCTGATGAAAGAGATAAAGGAGGATCTGGTACCCGCGGCCCGGGATATCATTGTTTCCGGAGGGGAACCGCTTTTTGCGCCGGTTACGCGGGAATTCATTGAATGGGTGATCGCTCATTACCCGGAGAAAAGGCTGCATATTCTTACTAACGGGATATTATTAGATACCTTCGGCCGGATCTCAAGCGGTATTGGCGTTACCGTTTCTCTCTACGGGATGAGCCGGCAAACATATCGTGCCGTTACGGGGGCGGATAATTTTGAACGGGTGATGCGTAATATCACGATGCTTCTGGGGCCAAAAGATAAGATCACGGAATTGATCTTTATCGTCTGCCGGGAAACGGCGGCTGAAACGGGGGCATTCTGCCGGTTCGTGGAAAAGCACGAGAATATCCGCGCGATCGTGCGCAATAACTGTTTTGAGGGAGGCAAGTACTGGAAGTTGATGCGCGCCGCGGAGCTTGCTTTTAGCGGGATAGCTTCCCGGATATATTTCGACTATCAAGACGAAGCGGTATTTCAAAGGGTTATGAGGAAGGCCTGCAATCCACGGAGCTGGTTTTGCGGTGCCCGCGCGGACTGTTGAAAGACGTAAAATATGGAGACATTGAAACGGATTAAAAATTGCCTGCTCGCATATCTTGGCCGGTTGGAAATTACCTCGGTTACTCTTGCGTTGACCACTGCGTGTAATTTGAAGTGCCGCATGTGCGATATATGGGAAAGAAACGGCGAATGTAGTGATGAGCTATCAAGTGATGCCGTTACGCGGGTACTCAAGCATCCCTCACTCGAAAAAACGCGACACATCACCTTTACCGGCGGCGAGCCTTTTTTGCGAAAGGACCTGAGCTCGCTCTATTCTCATGCCCGGTCATTGTTTCCTAAATCGACGCTGCTCATATCTTCAAACGGCACGCTTACCGGCGAGATAGGTGACTTTTTAACGGGGATAAAGATCGACCGGCGTCTGGTCCTGGAATTAAGCATTCACGGGCTGCAATCGCATGACCGCTTGACGCGGACCCCGGGCGCGTTGCGACAAACGCAACATTCGATCGCTCTGATACAACAAAAATTCCCTTGGGCCGGTTTACAGGCGAAGTTTGTCATTACTCCCTGGAACTACGATGATATTGAACGCGCTGCCGCCTATTTCCGGCAAAAGCGTATGCGTTTTGTTTTTAAAATAGTTGAAAATAATAAGTCATATACCAATGCACTGCATTTTGAAGAAAATTCAAAGAACGGTACTTTTGTTTTCAGCCCTGAGCAGAAGCGCGCGATACGGCAAGCGCTGCGCAGCGTCAGGCGCAATCCCCTGGGGAACGGCTTGGTGACGCAAAGATTGATCCGTTACCTGGAAACGGGGCGCGTGGATGGCCGTTGCTTTGTTCCTGCGCGTTCGTTATTTGTGAACGCGGACGGCGAAGCCTATCGCTGCCGTAATTTTCCGCCGGCAGGCGATGTTCATAAGGATGATCTTGACGCGGGGAGTTTCCCGGGGACTGGTTTCCGGCGGCAGGGCCGCTGCGATGAAAAGATTTGTGCGTCGTGTGTTTCTTTGCTTCGATTGCTGGATTAGGGATACTATGAATTTTGGTTGAAGCTAAAACCGTGCGGGGTGATCGATCGTGAATATGCGGCAAAAAGTCGCCCAGGGATTCACCTGGGTAAGCCTGGGGCAAATCATTTCCCAGGTGATACAGTTTGTCTCGGCAATTATCCTTGCCCGGTTATTGCTGCCGGAGCATTTCGGGACGATCACGACCGCGTATATCTATATTAAATGTATCCAGGTCCTGCTGCAGGGATTCGGTTTACCGGAAGCGCTGGTTCAGAATGATGATACGGATGAGCGGCATCTTGTTACCGCTTTTTCTTCTTACCTGGCGAGCGCGACGGTAGCGGCTTTGATCACCGTGATCGTTGCCCCGTTTATCGCGGGCTTCTTCCACAATCCTCCGTTGACTGCGATCTTAAGGGTGCTTTCCGTCACTTTTGTTTTCGATTCGTTGACCTCTATTTTCGAAGCGGTCATAAGCAGAAAGCTGGCTTATAAACGGCTCGTGATCCCCCAGGTGGCAGGGGTGATCGTCTATGGAGTAGCCGGGGGGGGCATCGCGTTTCTTACTCGCAACGTTTGGAGCCTGGTGTGGGCGCTGGTACTCAAGAGCGCGGTACTCTGTTTATTAAGCTGGCGGGCGAGTGAGTGGAAACCGGCCCTTGGCTTTGAAGCCGGGAGGCTGAAAGAAATGCTCCGCTTCGGGAAAAATGTTTTCGGCGCGGAGATCCTTAATTATATCGGCGCTAATCTTGATTTTCTGATCATCAGTAAATTCCTGGGTGTTGCGGCGATGGGTTACTATTATTTTGCCTATTCGGTTTCCAATTATTTTTACTACCAGGCCGCGCCGGTGTTTTACCGGGTATTATTTCCGGCGTTGAGCAGGATGCGCGATGAAAACGCGTTGTTCGGTGAGTTTTATTTAAAAGTCATCCAGGGCATGGCTTTATTGAGCGTTCCCTTGCATCTGGCGGTTTGTGTCAACGCAACAGACGTTATCTTGTTCTTGTTCGGCGGGAAATGGCTTAACGCGGCAGACGCGCTGCGGATACTCTGCGTGAACGGCTTGCTGCAAACGCTGCGCAGAGGTATAATCAGGGCGATCTTTTATGCCAAGGGAAGGCCGGACCTTACCTGGCGCTGGGGGGTCTTTTATTGCCTGGTCAGTTGCAGCGCAATTCTCATCGGCCGGCGTTACGGCATTGCCGGTATAGCCGCGGCGGTCACGCTCGCGGAGCTGATCTATTTTCCGGTGATCATTACGGCAACCAACCGCCTGATCGGCGTGTCCGCAAAGATATATCTGCGGAATGTATGGCCGGTGATTGCCGCTTCGACCGTCATGGTCCTGTGCCTGCTCGGGATGAATGCGGTCTTTCCGGTAACGATGGGCTATTTTTTGCTGAAGATGTCCGTTGCCGGCGTAATATATGTTTTGGCCTTGAGAATATCGCGTTTTCCTCTCGGTGAGAAATTAAAATTTGTTTATAGGACGGCTTGCTCGGCATGATTAAAATGAAGCCTGCGCTTAAATATACAGCTATATTCCTTTTCATTTTTTTTATAGGGATCCGTTTGTATTTTTTTGATCCTTCTCCAAGGATCATATTGGTTAAGCCTGCGCTGCATGTATTTGCTGATGCCGGCAAGCGCCTCGTGGTACTGGTGAAGCCGGCGTATAAGCTCGGCATTACGCGGGCAGTGCTGAAGAACGAAGCCGGACAGGTTATAGGTCCGCTTACCGGCGAGCGCTCCGGTTACATCCCGCGGACAACGCTGTTTCAGGGGAGCCTCGCGTATGATTCGCTGCCCCGGCATTTGTATGTGGAGGTCTGCTTTGAGGACGGGGTTGTTTTTAAGAAAGAAGTGGCAGTTGAGCGTTCCCGCAGATTGTTCGTTTCCGCGGTGGGACAAGTGGAACAGCGGGGTGGTTTATTGGAATGGCCTGGCGGCGCGACGGCGTTATTCTACACGGTGGATTTTTTTAACCGGGAAGGGGAAATAATATATTCCAGCCCGTACCTGTGCGGGCCGCGGTTTCTCGTGCCTGAACAGGTCCCTTCCTGCGTGTTCAGGATCACCGCGTTTTCGAAGTATCTCGGCGACCGCGCGACCAGCAGGATGTTCGAATATCACCCCCGGACATATGATGCTTTCGGTCCGGATGTTCATGCGGTATTTTTGGAGGCGGGCAAAAGTGTTTTCTTGCGCCTTGAAGCGGTGACGCTGCGGCAGCTAAAGAAAATGAGCGTGAAGCAAGGGGCGTTTTTCTCGCAACCCTTTACGCTGGATTGGGATGAACGCGAACAGAATTTTTCCCGAACGCTTCTTTTGGAAAGTATCCCGGCGGTAAATATCCCGGATGTCCGGATCAGTTGGGAAGCGTCTCACGGCAGCGGGGAGATGGTGGTGAATATTCCTGTTCCGCCCGCGCGCGCGCCGCTTGGGCATACCTTGGCCTATGACGGAGGCGAATCGGTCATGGATCGTGATTGGCGAATGGATGAAGGAGAAGAAACCGCCCTTGAGTTATATTCCGCCGGGAAAGACTTTCTTCTGCCGGACCGGCCGGTCCTTGCCCGGATCCCCTCGAACCGCCAGGGAGCGTTCGATCTTTCTGCCTATGATCTGTTCCCGCAGCGCATGTATGTTGCGTTACTGGTAAACCGCAGCAGGACAGAGAATGGCGCGGCCCTCATCCGTTATAATCGGCCGTTTTATTTTATTTACCAGGTAAAGGAGTGACGTGAAAGAGCAGGCTTTAGTAAAATGGCTTATCGCAATAGCGTTCGTGGCAGTGTTCGCCGGACTGACTCACGCAAATATCCGGCAATTTCCGATCGGCCATACCAGCGACATATACGAAATAAACCGCTTGGCGTCGCTCAAGATAATCAAGGGGATGAATCCTTATTCGTCGCCGTTTATCATTAAGACCGCCGATTCGGCTTATTCACTGCATTACAGTTATCCACCCGCAGGAGCATTGGGCTATAGCCTGTTGGCGAGTTGGGCGGATATCCGCTGGCTGAATTTTATTTTCGCGCTGTTCACCGCGTTCGGCCTGCTGGCCTGCGCCAGGGATGAGCGCTGGGGAATGTTCCTTGCGGCTGTTTTTTTGCTCAATCCGTTCACGCGGGAAATAACTTCCGGGTTTACGGCATCCAACGATATTGTTGCCGCCGGCGGGATAATCCTTGCGCTTTTGTTGCATGAGCGCTATAAGCTGCCTGCGGCGGCAGCGGTCGCGCTGGCATGCGCTGTGTCGGTAAAACAGTTTTATTTTCCTCTCGCGTTGATTTCTTCGGTTTATTTCTGGCGCGTTGATAAAAAGAGTTTTTGGTGTTTTACCGGGACAATTGTTTTGATCTTCTTGCCGTTTTTCATTACCGGCCCGCGGGAATTTACGCAGGCTCTGTTCGGGCCAAGGGTGAGCGGATCCATGGTGGCCGCGCATTTCTATAGCCCCTGGATGTTTCGCAGTCCGAATGTTTATTATCTGCTTTTGCCGGTCATGGGCGCGCGGGCGGCGGCCGTGGTAACGCTGTGCTATTTGTCCGCGTGTGTCACCTTTTTGTTTTACCTGTTCGAAAAGGTCCGGCAGGGGGCGGCAGGTCTTGGCGCGGTGATCAAGTGGTTTTCCCTGTGGTTGATATTCTTTTTGGTCGGCCTGCCCAAATTTCAGCTTTCGCAGTACTGGGTGTTGGTTCTCCCGGGGATCATTGCTTATCTCTGTGAGCTCCCGGGTGAGCCGTTGAAGAAAGAAGGAAAGCGGCCATGAAACGTTGGAGGCTGTTAATTACCGATCCGGGCACGCCGCAGTCATATGACATTATCCGCGCGCTCTTTGACCAGTGTGAGAGGATCATCGTTACCGTCAAGGGGAATGGGATAGTTCCCGGGGTGTTCTCGTTTTCCTCACACTCGCGATTAATAGCTAAAACGTATAGAATAAAAACCGGCAAATCACCTGCCGGATGCGTGACCACTTTGAACGAAAGTTCTTGTGTTGCCGCAGAAAAAGAATACATAGATGATATCTTAAATATTTGCCGGCGCGAGCGCGTAAATCTTATATACCCTTCCGGAGATGAGGAAGTGTTTATTCTGGCAAAATACAAAAAAGTATTCGAGGAACAAGGTGTTTTCATCCCCGTTAACGATTATCCCGTATTGAAACGCATGGCGGATAAGTTTACCATAATACGGCTGGCGCGGGAGCAAGGGCTTCGGTGCCCGGAAACCTTTCTTGTTGAAGATGCGGATAAACTGCGTTTTCCGGAAACGGGAAGCACCTCCCCGGTGGCTGTGGTCAAACCGCGTTTCGCAAGCGCCTCGCGGGGGATATGCTTTATTAAGGACAGAGGGGATTGGGAGGCTTGGAGGCAAAAGAACAAGGCGCGCGCTCATGAGTTCGTGGTGCAGGAGTATATCCCCGGCGATACCATTGCGTACGCGCGTGTTTACATGAGGCGGGATGGAACTTTGTTCCTGGGTTCATGCGCGGTTTGTCAAAGGCCGGAAATGACCATCCATCAAAACTTTGGATTGCTGCTGATAAAGAAAAACCTTCCTGCGTATTTTAACAAGATCGTTTCGCTGTTCGCGAGTGAGCAATTTATCGGCTATGGCCATGTTCAGCTTAAAGTTGACGCGCGGGATGGCATGCACAAAGTGATGGAGGTTAATGTGCGTATCAGCGAAGGGACCTGGTCGGAAGTAAGGGAAGGGGTGAACGGCCCGCTGATCTCGCTGTCTCTTTTCGAAAATAAGGCGGTAGCTTTGCCGGTATCAACCGATAAGGGGGAGGTTGTTTTCGTATGGCCGGCGCGCGATATATGTATATTTATTTTCTACCTGTTCCTTCGGGGGGAGGCTTTTTTAAAAGAAAAGTTGTTGTCCGGTAAGAAAACCAGAAAGCTGCCCCCGGTTTCAGCAATGCTTAAGCATTATTATGATATTTATTTTTCAAGGCGCCGGAGAGTTGAATGCGATAATTATTTCAAGTTTTTCTTGCGTGATCCGCTGGTCAGCCTGGCGCATTGGGCCTCGTTTTGTTACTTGTTGAACAAGGTATCAAGGAAATGGGATCATTGAGCCTGTTCGTCATGCGGGCCCGCGGTTATTATGAGGGGATACTGTCGGCGCAACTGAATTATTTTGACTTTTGTCAGTTTGTATTGTAGCATAGAACCAATCTGCCATAATATTCGTACCCGAGTTCCAATCTAAATTTACAAAGCAGGGTTCTCAGGAGGGAGAGGGCCGCGTAAAGGATACAGCATCGGCGGGTCCGGTTCAATACACGATGGATGCAGGTCGTTCTTTTGATCTTTGGTTCTTGGGCTGCTTTTGAATTGGATTTTCTTAGGTTACCGCGTATAACTATAACTATGGCGCAGGAGTATTCACAAGAAATAAAAGTAAACAAGTTTACCCGTTTGCCCTTAGAAGGCAAAATCGATCTTACCTACCGTTGTAATAATAATTGCCGCCATTGTTGGTTAAGAGTCCCCGTAAATTCACCTCAAAAGAAAGAAGAACTTGCCGTAGCGCAAATTAAGGAAATTGTGAATGAAGCGCGGAGAATGGGCTGCCGCAGGTGGTCTATCTCCGGCGGTGAGCCCTTGCTGCGACCGGATTTCCCTGAAATCTTTGATTATCTTACCCGCAGGTTCAATTCTTATTCCATAAATACCAATGGTACTTTGATCACTCCTAAAATAGCAAAGCTTCTGGCGAAAAAAGGGGTAAAAATGGTCGCGCTTTACGGGGCAAGCGCTCAAATTCACGATCATATAACCCGTACCCCGGGCTCTTTTGAGGCGACTATGCGTGGGTTGCGATACTTAAAAGAAGCCGGCGCTGGTTTTATAGTTCAGATAATCCCGATGAAGGATAATTACCATCAGTTTCAGGATATGGTTAAGTTGTCCCGGCGCGTCAGTAAGTATTATAGAATAGGCGCTGCCTGGTTATTTCTGTCTGCCTGCGGTGATGCCGAAAGGAATAAAGAAATAACGCGGCAGAGGCTGCCGCCTGAAAAAGTCGTTGAGTTGGATAAACCGGATTTGTTTTATGATGACCGGATGAACGGGGAAGATCCCGAATGCCGTATGATAAGTGAAAATGGCCGGTTATTGAGCTCCTGCATAAATTTAAGGCGTGATTTTCACATTGATCCTTATGGGCAAATGACCTTCTGCAGTTTTATCAAGCACCCTGATCTTCGTTACAATTTAATAAAGGGCAGTTTTAAGGATTGTTGGGATAAATTTATCCCTTCTTTGGCAGCTAAAGTTAAGATTACAGAAGAATATAAGAAGAATTGCGGCTCTTGCGATCTGCGTAAAGATTGCCGTTTCTGCCCGGTTTATGGGTATCTTGAGTCCCGGGATTTTAACCATAAGGTTGAATATCTTTGCTCCGTTGCCAAAGAAAACCGGAAGTTCAGGGAAAAATGGCATAAACTCCACCGCCGTTACTTTAAAATCGCTGATATTACCGTGCGGGTTGAATCTGATCTGCCGATCAAAAATAATACATTCCACCCTAAATTCAAGCTTTTTGAAGTAGATGGCCCGGGAGAAGATACTATTTCTATTTGGCAGCACTTTTTTCTGCCGGACCTGGCCGATAAAGACCTTGGCAAAGAGTTTTACCGTAGGCCCCCCTGGGCAATATATAAAAATAACGGTTCGTGGATATATTTGGGAATTCCTTCGGCGCCAGAGGATAAAGGGCTGCATCGTGTCGCGTCATTTAACGCTGACCACAGCCGCGGCAGAATTTACAATGATACGGAAGAATTGTTCTTACAGGGGAATTTACATTCTCTGACTATGTTCCCTTCGGACCAGATGCTTATCGCGCGCGTTTTAGCTGATAGGCAGGGATGTTATTTGCATTCCAGCGGGGTGAATTTCAACGGTAAAGGCCTGCTTTTTGCCGGCCATTCCGAAGCGGGAAAATCCACTATGGCTGCCATGTTCAAGGGAAAGGCTGAAATACTCTGTGATGACCGGATGATCATAAGAAGAAAACCCGAAGGTTTTAAGATTTACGGGACCTGGAGCCATGGAGATGTGCCGGATATATCGCCAAATTCAGCCGCGTTAAGAGCGATCATGTTCTTGGAGAAAGCGGATGAAAATCGGCTTATACCTTTGGAAGACAGGAAAGAAAGAATTAAAAAAATTCTGGAGTGTTTAGTCAAGCCTCTGGTTACTGTTGACTGGTGGGAAAAGACATTGTCTGTGGCGGAAAGAATAGCGCGGGAGGTTCCCTGCTATGTGCTTAGGTTTGACAAGAGCGGGAAAGCCGTGGATTTATTAAAGAGGGTCAGATAGCGGATAATTAATGTTCAAACGCCGGTCATAATCAATGAAATTTTCAATAGGGTATAATTATAACGCAAAAACATTAGATCTTCTTGAAGCGCAGAGGGACACTCTCGAAGCTTTATATTTCCCCATGCCCCAGAAATATCTTGGTTCCGGAAGGTTGATCAAGGAGCCGGCGTCTTATATGAATGAAATACCCGCTATTATTAAAAAATGCGGTTCTTTAAATATTAAGCCGCAACTTTTGTTAAATGCGACAAGCGGAAATAAACTTGAATTGGGTAAAGCTTTTCTGGGAAAGGTATTGAGCTATATAAAAAAGTTAAGAGATTCAGGGCTACAATCGGTCGTGGCCGCAAATCCTATTTATATCGGCAAGATCAAGAAGGAAATAAGCGATATAACGATAGAATCATCCGTTAATTGTTATGTAAAAACCGTTGAGCATGCTTTGTACCTTGCAGATCTCGGCGTGGATATTTTAACCATCGATAGGGATATAAACCGTAACATCCCTCTCATAAAAGAGATAAAGAATAGAACCGGCCTTAAGATACGTTTAATGCTTAATGAAGGTTGTATCAGTAACTGCCCGTACCGGGCTACTCATTATAATTATCTCTCGGGCGGTTTTCGGTACCCCGCGAAGATCACAGAGGGGGTTTTTTGGGACAAATTCTGCCTGGGGATATATCTCAATGATCCTGCAAAGGTTTTTCGTATCCCTTTTATACCTCCTGAAGCGCTCACGTATTATGAACAGTTTATTGATTACTATAAATTATCAACCAGAGGTTTTTCTACCGAGAGAATTGAAGTATGCCTCAAAGCCTACGGCAATAAATATTTTAGCGGCAATTTGTTGGATATACTTGATAGCCCGGGAGGTTCGTATTTTGAATATATAGATTATGATGCGCTCAAAAGAAACAATTTTTTCGAAAAAATGCTTACCTGTCGCTTACAATGCGAAAGCTGCCATTATTGCGGCATATTGTTTAAAAAAGCCGTCCTCATCAATAGAGATGCTTCTCATAAAAGAGCCGGCGCGGAAGAAAGAAAAGCGCTGCGAATATACAAAAATGATCTAAGGCAGCCGTATAATAATGAAAAAAGAGCCCGATCATGCCTGAAGATCGCGGAAGCATATTTAAGGCTCAAGAGATATAAAGAAGCCATTAAAAGCATAAGAAAAGCCCTGAAATTGAATCGCAAAGAAAGCGGCGCGTATTTGACCCTGGGCCTTTGTTATGAGAGGTTAAAGGATTATAAGCAGGCCATAAAGGCATTAAAGAAGGAAGAAAAAGCCGATCCACTCAATAGGGAAGTTAAGATGGCTTTGATGAGATGTTACCGAAGTGCCGGGGAGACCGGGTTGTTCAATAAAGCGATAGATAATATCTCGAGAGAAGTTTACGTAAGAAAAAATAACAAACCAGGTTGAAAGTCAATGCGGACTAAATCTTATTTTGCAAAAAAGACGGCGGAGGATCTTTCGCAAGGGAAACAAAAACCGCCGTTTTTAGTCAAGCTTGATCTTGAACTCACTGAGCGCTGTAATAATAATTGCATGCATTGTTGTATAAATTTGCCTGCCGATGATGGAGCTGCTCAAAAAAGGGAGTTTTCTACCGGAGAGATAAAGCGGGTCCTGGGAGAAGCCGCCTCTTTGGGTTGCTTGAGGGTTAAGTTTACCGGCGGAGAGCCGCTTCTCAGGAAAGATTTTGAAGAAGTATATGTTTTTGCAAGGAAACTCGGGTTAAAAGTCTTGATTTTCAGCAACGCTACGTTAATTACTGCGCGTGTGGCGGAATTATTCAGTAAGATCCCGCCCTTGGAAAAGATCGAGGTTACCGTTTATGGTATGAAAAAATCTTCTTACGAAGCCGTAACCCGAAAAGAGGGTTCATTTGAGGCGGCCTGGCGGGGAATAAATTTGTTGTTGGAGAAAAAGATCCCTTTTGTAGTTAAAGGCGGGCTTTTGCCGGGTAATAGGGATGAAATAGAAGAATTTGAGGCATGGGCGGGAACGATCCCGTGGATGGACAGGCCGCCGTCATATTCAATGTTTTTTGATTTGCATTATAGAAGGGACGGCAAAAAAAATGCCCTCATTAGAAAACTCAGGATTTCAGCGCACGAGGGCTTAAAGGTCTTAACCAGGAAGAAGGATACCTATAGAGAAGAAATGAAATCGTTTTGGGCAAAGTTCATGGGCCCTCCCGGCGATAGGTTGTTTTCCTGCGGCTTAGGAGTAGGGAGCGGTTGTGTAGACGCTTATGGTTATTTTCAGCCTTGTTTGATATTGAGGCATCCCGATACTGTTTATGATCTGAAAAAAGGTTCTCTCAGTGACGCCTTGACCGATTTTTTCCCTAAGCTCAAGAAGATAAAAGCCGTTAACCCGGAATATCTCAAGCGCTGCGCTGAATGTTTCTTAAAAGGATTTTGTGAACAATGCCCGGCAAAATCATGGGTTGAACATGGTACTTTGGACAAGCCGGTGGAGTATCTCTGTAAGGTCGCGCATGTTCAGGCAAGGTTTTTGGGGTTAGTAAAGGATAATGAAATGGCGTGGCAAGTTAAGGATTGGCGGGAGAGGATCAGAAAGTTTACAGGAGGCCGATATCATGGGACTAAAGGTGAGTCTTAAGGCAATTTACGCTCCATCAGAAGATGTGGTAGCCCGGGATGTTCAGGGAGAATTTATCATTATTCCGATCACTTCCGGAATAGGGGACGATGAGGATAACATTTTTACGCTTAATGAGACCGGGCGGGCTGTTTGGGATAAGCTTGATAGCAAGAAGAGCTTGAAGGAAGTGGTGGATTGTTTGCGCGATGAATTTGACGCGCCCCGCGCAGAGATTGAAGCGGATGTCCTGGGGGTGACCAAAGAGCTTCTGAAAAGGAAAATAGTGATTAAAATATAAAAGCAATTATCATCTCGCCGTGAGGAGGCAGTTGTGGAAAGAAAAGGGGCTATTATTTTGTTATTGGCAGCAAGCTTATGCGTGCCTGTTTTCGCTTTCGCTGAGAAAATCCTTCTTAAATCAGGCAAAACAGTGGAAGGGAAGATCCTGGAAGAAACAGATGAACATATAAAAGTCGGCTTTCAGGGGGAGATTTCCACTTATGACTTGGATGAGATCGAGGATATTGATGGGGAAGTCAGGGGGGGCAACGATTTAACGCTTCAGCAAGACCAAGCCGATGTTCATGAATTCATCCAAAATATTCTCGCAAAGTATGAAAATACCGCTTTAGTGCAATATAAAAGAATTGACAATACTTATGTTGTGAGTGATCTCTCGAATAGTATAGCATCGCGCACGCTGCGGATATGGCAAAAATCGCCGTTTGTTAAAGTTGATTTTAACGCTAGTTTTAAAGGGTCGACAACTTTCAGCCAGAAAATAATAATCCGTCCGGAAGGGATTTATGCCTGCACCTCTCCTCAAGAGGAATATGAGCTGGTCACGGAAGTTGCGGATATGTCGCATTTAGCGGGTGTCCATGAATCAATACGGGAGATCAGGGAAAACGAGTCTTTGAAATCGTTAGGGACAGAAACAATAGATGGAAAGCCTGCCACGGTCATTGAATATACCTGTACCGGTGCAGGTGGAGACCGGTTATTTAAGCGTAAAGCATGGCTCTGGAACGCAAAAGGGCTGCCTTTAAAAGTTGAATCAAAGGAAGAAAGAAAAGGCGTCACTTATGTGACAATAATTGAATACAAAGAATATAGCTTTGAAGATATCGCGGACAGTGTTTTTGAAGTGCCCCAAAGGTAAGATATTACACCGCCTGAGCTTTCCGTAAGAGCGCATCTTAAATTAAAGCGGGAGGCCGAACGATAGTTCCAATATGCCGGCGGGGAATCACGCGGGCGACTGCTTTGAGCGGTTGAATAAAAACACTTTTTAATAAAATACTCATGAGAATAAAAGATTGCATAAAAAGATTTGACCGGGGGGTAAGTAAAGTCATCCCGCCGGGCAAAACCTGTGAATTTGTTTTGAGGAAGCTCCGGCAGATGGATAAACCTATTTTGAAGGGGTATCGTGAGGTTCCGCGGCCGAGCGGCATGCCGCAATACAGGGTCATGGGTACCGATCATTATCAGCGGGTTATAAATGTTTGTCTAAAATCTCCCGGTCAAGGCTCTAACGGGAAAGGGCATTTTAAAGAACAGGCGTTGGCAAGCGGCCTTATGGAATTGGTGGAGCGGTATTCGTGCTGTAAATATATACTCGATAACAGGAACGTTGACAATTTGTATTCTTTTAAAGATTTAAAGAGCGGCAACCTGTTCCAGTTGGAAGACCTCTATGCTAATTTGACCGATAAGTCACAGAGGGGAATATTAAAAGAAGAAGAGATAGAAACCGCCCGGATCCGCTGGTATGACGGATACTCTCTGAGCGGCAAAAAAGTGCGCCTGCCTTTAAACCTGATATTAAGGTTTCTCGAAGGAACTAACGGGATGGCCGCGGGTAATTCTCTTGAGGAGGCATTGCTGCATGGTATCTGTGAAGTGATTGAAAGACACTGCGTATCATTAATAGAACTAAGCAAATTAACAACACCCCGTATTAATTCATCAACCGTCAATTCTCCTATCGCTCAGAAATTAATAAAAAGATTTCAATCGCTCGGCCACGCTGTTTTTATCAGGGATTTTTCTTTAGGCACCGGTTTGCCGGTGATCGGGGTCGTCAGGAAAATCAATAAAACCAGCTGTCTTATGACCGCTGGAGCAGCCACGACGGCAGATGAAGCGTTGATACGGGCGCTTGCCGAGAATTCGCAGATTGAAAGTAAAAGGAATTATCAAAAGATCCGTTCGGCTCAGCATTACTTCGCGGATCGTGGAACTATATCAATGAAAGACATTTTAAATATAGATAATAAGAACATGAGATTAGAACTTGAGAACATCGCGGAAATATTAAATAAACAGAACATGAAGGTGTTTTTTGTCGATGCCACAGATAAAGCCTTGAATATACCCAGTGTTTTTGTCTATATTAGCGCGGCTAAGACGATCTTTTATCATGAAACGATAACTAACCGGAGCATACTTAAGCTGCTTATTTCAATATGCTTTGATACGGAAAATTATGGGGACCTTGAAAAATATTTAAAAAAAGCGGTCAAGAATAATTACCTGGACCAGTTTGAATATTCTTATTTCAGGGGAATAATCTTTAAACGCCACTTGAATTATCGAAAAGCAATACGGTATTTGTTGAAGGTCGCCAAGTCCAAGGTAAATGAAATCCCGGGATCCGTAAAAGCCGATCAACGGGTAATCTGCCTTTTGAACCTTGGGCTTTGTTATCAAGCAATAAACGATAAAAATGCCGCTATGATGTATTATTTAAAAGCCATTGATCTGTCGCCAGATTTCAGCATTGAAAACCTTAAGTGGCATTATGATAATATACGTTCGCTTTCCCGGGAGAAGGGGCTATTCAACGCTGCGCGGCAGCTCTATCAGGATATTCTGCTCCTGAGAAGGCGATCCCCCGGCGCCGGCTTCGAAAGAATAAAAAATACGTTTTACCGGTACAAAAAAACCAAAAAAAATATAGTCGCCCGTATCCAAATGGCTGAAGCATATGCAAACGTTAAACAGTATGACAAAGCGATCGTTGAGCTGAAGAATATAATAAGATCCGATCACGCGGCAGGCAGGATACACAATGTGCATTTGCTCTTAGGTTTTTATTATGAAAAAACCGGGCAATATGAAAAAGCGATACGTGAGCTTAAAAAAGCCGAAAAGATAAATTCAGAAGAGCCGCGGATAAATTTCACCCTTTCCAAGTGCTACAGATTTACCGGTAAAATTGAAAGTTCAAATAAAGAGCTCGACAGGGGGGTCCTTAAGTTGAAGAAGGGCCGGTTATCAGGGATTTTTATCAATAAATAGGCCGTTGTACGGTTTTTCATTACTTTTTATCTTCCCGAGGCGAAAATTGAATAGGGCTATCAAGGATTGTTTTAAATCTTTTAACGATCATGGTGTCGGGAAAGTGATTTCTCCTTCCCAAACGTGTGAAATAGTGTTAAAGAAGCTGCAAACAACCTCTCCCGGTATTTATAAACACAATATTTTTATTGAGCGGCCGACGAATATCCCGCAATACAGGATCATAGGCACTGATTATTACAGGAGGGTAGCCGGCTCTGACGGCGCGAATGGAAAAGGCCATACGCGAGAACAGGCTTTAGCGAGCGGCCTTATGGAATTGGTGGAGCGTTATTCATGTTTTAAGCATCTTCAAAACAAACATCGCGTATCCTCTTGGAATGAGATGCGTGATAATCCTTTTACCATGGATGATTTTTACGCGCAATTCATTGACGGCAGGATACGTATCGATCGTCAGAAGTTGCGCGCGGCCCAAATAAGATGGGTTGAGGCAAACACGCTTCAAGGAGAGAAAGTGTATTTGCCGATGGATCTGATCCAGTTTGTCCTTCAAGGGACAAATGGGATGGCTGCCGGTAATACTTTTGAAGAGGCTTTAGTTCATGCTCTCTGCGAAGTGGTCGAGCGCCATTGTTTGACGGTCATTAAGCATAATAAATTGGAGACTCCCCATATCAAACAAAACACGATCGGGTCTGCGCCCGCAAATGAACTTATTAAAAGATTCCACTCTATTGGGCTTTCCCCTTTGATCAAGGATTTTTCATTAGGTTTAGCGCTGCCCGTGGTCGGTGTTATTACCCGGTTCGGTAAAGATAAATGCAATGTTACCGCCGGTGTCGCTGCCCATAGGGAAGAAGCATTAATAAGGGCGTTAACTGAGAATTCTCAAGCTTTGGGGGTGGGAAAGGATGTTTGCAGGCAAACCGGCCTTAATTATTGTTTTCACAATTCTCAGAGCATATCTTTCGAGGAAATTCCCTGTGTAAATAATAATAATATCCGTTTGGAAATAGAGTCAATCGCGGGATTGCTGCGTAAGCAGGATATGGAGATCTTCTATGTGGACACGACGGACAGGGTTTTAAATATCCCTGCTGTTAATGTGTATATTTCCGGCGCAAAGTATTATGAGCGCAAAATGGCGTATAGGAATTCCTTAATTGCGCTTGCCAATGAAAGTTCAGGTGTCGGTAAGTTTAAAAAGGCTCAGAGCTATATTAGTAAGGGAATTGATTTAAAAGACCGTAATTCAGGAGCGTATTTTTATTTCAAGGCGCTCTTACTCATGAGCAAGCCCCTTTATAAAAGGTCAATAGCGTATTTTCTGATGGCTCTTGATGAGCCGCTGCTTAATGAGGAAATAAGGGATCAAGCTCTGGCTTATCTGGGTATCTGCTATGAGGCTATAGGGGATATTCGTTCAGCCATAGATGTTTATACGAGGCTTTTAGATCTGAGCGCGGGTGAAGGTTTTGAAGGGATCGCGAAACGGAGCCAAACCCTGTCTTCTTTCCCCTCAGGGGGTTTTTTCGTGACAAAGAGCTTATACGAGGAGATAAAAAGTGCCCGATGGCGGTCAAATAAGATGGGGCAACAATTATTTATAGTTGCATTTCGCGCATATCAGAAGAAACGGAGTATTTTGACGCGATTATTGAACAAAACGCTCGAATATTCCGGTGCCGGCCGATACGAGGACTGTATTCGCACGGCTAAGGAAATGATCTCAATGCACGGTTTGGTGAGAAAGATATATCCCTTGAATCTGTTTTTAGCGAATTGTTTTTTTGCGCTGCGGCAGTATAAAAAAGCCGTTGATGAATTACTAAAAGCGGAAAAGACCGACCCTGATAATGAGAAAATCAATTTTTTGCTTGCCCGTCATTATAAATACCTGGGAGAAAACAAAAAATATCAAGAAGAACTTAATAAAGGGTTTAGGAAAGTTTCGGCATGTTTTAGAATGAAAATAAACTTATTTGACAAGCCTCAGGGAAGGGGAGGGTGGACAGGTAAGATCTTGTAACCTCTTTGTCCATGCCTGTTAACGCGCAGAGAACTATAAACGAAGGATCGGCATAGTTAAGTTTAATTTAAGACAGTATTTGAGATTGTTTTGATTTATCAACTTTTATATTGTATAATTAAAATCATCTGTTCTGATATTTATGCCGGTGATCTTAATTAAAATTGCGAAAGCAGTATTCGGGGAGGGCGGTAATGAAGAAAAAGAAATGGAAAAAGCCGAAGTTGAGTGTGTTGATAAGGGGAACTCCCGAAGAAAGAATTTTATCTCAATGTAAGGCGGGTGCCGGTTGGTCGAGTGGGCCTGGAGCGGGTAATACGGGATGCGATAATACCGGCGTTTGCGGGTCCTGCAGCTGGCAGACTTCAAGTTAGTCCCAGGTCCCTTTTAAAACCGGTCCATGGCCGCTAAAAGCTATTCTTGAAATAAAGAAGAAATGTCCTGTCACAATCCGGAATATCAAGCATTCTGCGCTCAGACGTACCGCTCTATCCCCTCTTGTAAAGAAATAGACAGTAATGATCTTTCCCGCGTTTTATCTCATGATCAAGGTTCAGGCGAGTTAAGGCTGATACACCAGTTCTTTGAATTAAGAGAAGTATTCTTGCAAAAGAAAATGATTAAGTTCCGCGCTCAAGGCATTTGTATGTATCCTTGTGTGCGACCGGGCGATATATTACATATAGAGCCCCGGAAGGCGAAGCAGATCAAAATCGGGGATATCGCGGTTTTCCGGCGCTCCAGCCATTTGTTTGGCCATCGCGCTATTGATAAAGGCAATAAAAACGGTTTAGAGTATATTATTACCCGGCCCGATATGGCTCGCTCCGGAAACGACGGCCCCCATTTTGATCAGGATATCTTAGGGATAGTATCGGGTATAGAGAGAAAGGGCAAGCGCTTGGAAACGGCGCAAAAAGAATATAATTTGTTCGGGAAGATGGCTCTGGGTTTTCTCCTTAAATATTCTTATCTGAGGCAACATTTATTCTTTTGGTTTATCTATGGGGTCAATTATATACAGCAGTTTAACGCTTACCGCTGGCTCGCCGGATTTTTATTCCCAAATTTAAATAAAAAAGCTGAATTTTCAATACGTGTTCCCATAAACATCAAAGGAGCCGGCAGGTTGAATAGGCAAATCTCTGCCTGCGAGCTCATTGATTTAAATCTTGGTATGGATAAAAACTCGCTTTCCAAGTGGACGATCGCACTTGATATCAATTCCCGGCAGGCGGCTTCTTTGTCATTTATGTTCAGGCCGGCCGCGTGTCCCTTTCCGGGGTGGTGGCTGTGCGAATCAAGGATCATGGTTCGATACCGAGGCACTGTTATTGAGAAAGAATTGCTTGAGCAGGCTGACAATTTATTAAAGCTGTCGCGGATAAATAAAATATCCGTAAGTGTTATAAAAGGGGAATATCCGGGCAGTTTGTTTGCTCAGCGGCTGGGCTTCAAGGAAATGCCTGCCTCTAAAGAAAAGGGGGCAGGCGCCATGAATAAGCTGTTCGCCAGCCGTGTAATAATGGAGAGAAACGTTTGTGAAAGCCAGGCGCGTTAAAGGACCTTACGTGGAATCGATCTCTTTCCCCGAACTATCTCTTTGGGAAAGGACAAGAAACCAGAGAAGGCTTATCTCGTTTAGTTTAGAGCTGACCGCTCGCTGCAATAACAATTGCCGCCATTGCTATATAAACTTACCGGGTAATGATAAAAGGGCAAAAGAAAAAGAGCTTTCTTTTGCTGAGATCAGGAAAATAATTGATCAAGCCGTATCTTTGGGGGCTTTTTGGTGCCTGGTTACCGGAGGTGAGCCTTTTTTAAGAGAGGATTTTCTTGATATCTATCTTTATTTAAAGAAAAAAGGGCTTTTAGTTTCAGTTTTCAGCAATGCGACCTTAATTGTCCAGGAGCACGTAAATATCCTTAATAAATATCCTCCCCGAGATATCGAGGTAACGGTTTATGGAGTAACGCGCGATACCTACGAAAAAGTAACTAAGGTTAAAGGATCATTTGCCGCTTTTATGCGCGGCTTGGATCTTCTTTTAGAAAATAAGATTAGAGTGCGTTTTAAAGCCATGGCTTTGCGTTCAAATATGCATGAATTGCCGCAGATCGCCGGTTTTTGCCGCAGGATCACCAAAGATTATTTCCGCTTCGACCCGTTTCTGCACCTTCGTTTTGACAGAGACCATGAGAAAAACAAGGAGATAGAGCGAGAACGCCTTACTCCTGATGAAATTGTGGGTATTGAAAAAGCCGACCCGGAGCGTTTTAATGCCATACGGAAAGAATGCAGTCAATTTATTAATCCTGAATTTGCTCATCCTGGGTGTAATCATCTTTTTCACTGTGGAATAGGCAATGGAAACTTTATTGTGAGTTATGACGGGTATTTCCGGCTTTGTTCCTCGCTTTTGCATTCCGATTGTATCTATGACCTTAAAAAGGGGAGTTTAACCGAGGCCTGGGAAAAATTTACTCCCCGGGTATGTGATATGCGCTCAAAGAGCGGGGATTTCCTAAAAAAATGCCGGGCATGTCCCATAATTAATCTCTGTATCTGGTGCCCCGCGCATTCCTACTTAGAAACCGGTGAATTGGATAAACCAGTTGAATATTTCTGTAAAGTAGCTCATGCCCGGGCCAAAGCGCTCTCATGAAGCAGGATAGGATAAGGCAAGCATGTCTGTGAACGCTGAACAGGAATTTCTCAAGGAGATAGCCCGGGGACCGGCTTTAAAAACGGGGCCCGATACAAAAATAGAAGCGATTTTCGCGGATAATAATATTAATTGGGATGTGTTTAAACAGCTCATTATTTACCATCAACTGATCCCGCTTGCTTATCTAAGGTTAAAAGACCTTATCGGGTCCTTGCCGGCAGAATTAGCAGGATTCATAAAAAACAATTCATATGCTACGCTGCAACGTTCGCACCGGTTCTGGCGGGAATTTACGCGGATAGCGGGTGCTTTTGAACGGTCGGCAGTTACTCTTGTGCCTATAAAAGGCGTGGCTTTTCTTGCGGACATATATCAAGACACTTTTCTCCGCCAAATGGTAGATATAGACCTTTTGGTCCAGGAGGAAGGCTATTCTCATGCGGAGGCAATATTACTTGATTTAGGTTATAAAAAAGAATTGCATGGGTTTAAAGAGGAGTATTGGCGGGAAAATCAATATCACATTGCTTTTTTGAGAAATAACTCAAGCGTTATGCATCGTGTGGAGTTACATTGGGCCCTTGATTATAAAAGGAAAAAACGCCGCCTTTTGCCGGAGATCTGGCAGAGGTTAAGGGATATTCAGTATGACGGTAAAATAATAAAATTGCTTTCTCCGGAAGACTCGCTTTTTAGTTTGGCGTTGCATTCCCGGAGGTTTGGCGAAAATCTCTGTTTAAAGAATGTTTACGACGCTATCCTGCTTATGCGTAAACACGAGGAGCGTTTTGATTGGGATTATTGCCTGGCGATGAGCGAAAAATATGATATGCGAACAACCCTATTTTTTTTATTGGTTCAGATGCAGTCTTTCTCCGGGTACGCTGTCCCGGAACATATCCTTAAGAAATTGGATATCCCGGCATTGCGAAGAAAGGCCATTCGGATGTTTATCGCAAGAAACACCTTCTCCATAAAAAAACTTCTGCGCCGCAATGATATTTATTTACAATTGCATTTTCTTCTGCATGACAATATCCTTGAATCACTCGCGTATGCCATTAATGTTCCCCGGGAGCAGTTCGCGAAATTCTACGGGTTAAAGGCTTATAGTAAAAAAACGGGTTTTTTGTACCATTGGCGCTTTCTGTATATTTTAAAAAAGCTCCTTGTGAAATAGCGGGACTTTCTTTTTTTAAAGGTTTTTTATGTTCAAAAACAGTAAAGATCCGGTAAATGAATGTTGTAACCGAAGCGCCTTAATAGTCGCGGGTGTTTTCGTCATTTCTTTTTTGCTGCGTATTTACGGGTTAGGCGCGAAAGATTTCTGGTTTGACGAAATACACTCGGTATCCTTGGCAATATATCCGTGGAATAACTGGAATGCGCCGTTATATTGGATAGTACTTCATTTTTGGGTAAAGGCCTTTGGTGTTTCAGAGTTTTGTTTACGCTTGCCTTCAATGCTGTTTAGTTTTCTTGCTACAGTCATTGTTTTTATGCTCGGTAAAGAGCTCTTTGATAAAAAAACGGCAATTTTAGCGACGTTGCTTATTGGACTGTCGTCGTTCCACCTGTGGTACGCGCAGGAGGCGCGTGATTACAGCATGGTGTTATTACTCGGTACGGTATCATCGTACCTGCTTCTTATAGCGACCAAAAAAAGCACTTTTAAGAGATGGTTGTGGTTTTCTATTGTTTCATCGGCCGGAATATACACTAATTATTTTTACATTTTTTTAATTTCCGCTCAAGCTTTATATGCCCTGTCCCTTACAAGATACCGCGCGAATAAGGCGTGGTGGTGTTTTTTATTCATAGCGGGGATTTCCGGTTTTTATCTGCCGCGTTTTATCTCTAAATTGATGTTTGTTTCTCAAGGTTTCTGGCTTAAAAAGCCGGATTGGCAGTCTTTGAATATTACCTTGCAGAATTATGTCCTCGGATACAACGGCACCGCGGTACTGTATGCGCTTTCGTCTTTATTAACAGTGATTATATTTATGATCTTATTCGCGGTCGTGATGAAAAAAAGAGATATGCGCAGGAGTGTTTACTTCTGCGGCCTTTTGCTCTTTATCCCTCTTGCCCTGGTTTTTTTATTTTCTAAATTATTCTTTTCGGTATATTTAAGCCGCGGACTGTTATTGTTTAGCCCCTATTTTTATTTATTATTATCGTGCGCGGTGATGGGATTAAGCAGGGGCATCAGGGCGGTCGCGGCAGGGGTTTTAATCTCCATTTTTCTTTGCGGGACCTGGTTATATTTTTATGGATATATATATCCGCCCGGAAGGTATCATTCAGGGGCATGCCTGAAAAAGCCTGTCAGGCCTCTTGCTGGTTATTTGGACAATAATGTCAGGAGTGGCGACCTTGTCGCATTTACTAATGTATCAGTAATGCCGGGATTAAATTTCTATTCTAAAAGAATGATCCCTCAGTATTATCTGTTTTCGCCTCAGGTTTTAAATTCCGACTGGCAAAGGCCGGTAACGGAAACCCGCTTTTGTGTGCCGATACATAAAATAGGCGGCCTTGCGTTTAAGAGAATATGGGTTATTTGCCTGGATTGGGAAAGAAGCGGTAAATTAGATGAGAATTCCGTCGCGGTAAAACGGTCGCTTGATAGTGATCTTAAGCTCTTGTTTGAGGGGTACCTTGACGGTTTATGGGTCTATTGTTATGAAAGGAACAGTTCGGGAAAAGGCGTTCCTGTCGATCATGCGCGTAGTGCCTTAAGGGAATACAGGTTAAATAATTCTTGAGCGGGAAATGCGGCATTATCGGTAATTGAGACGGCAGACACTGCCTCTGAGGAGAGGGCATCAGGGACAAAGAATTGTTCACTAATCATTTTAAGGTGGTATAATCATATAAAAGAGTTTTTTAAGAAATGCAGGCTTTAGGATCCTTTATTGAGGGCTCAGTGATGACACAGGAAGATAAAACTAATGAAGAGCTTAAGGAAGAGATAAATCTTTTGTATAAGCGGATAGCTGAACTTGAGACGATAAACATTGAGCGTAAACAGGTGGGGGATGTCTTAAGGATATCGGAGAAAAAGTTCAGGACTATTTTTAACAACTCAACCGACGGGATCATAATAACCGATCTTGAGTCTAAGAAATTCCATGACGCCAATCAAAGTATGTGCGGGATGCTCGGTTATAATTTAGAAGAGCTTAAATCGCTGGGAGTTGAGGATATCCATCCGAAAGAACAATTGGCCAATGTCCTGGAACGCATCGAGGAGCAATCGAAGGACTCCCTTGTCCCTGCCGCGGACCTGCCCGTGATAAAAAAAGGCGGCAGTATTTTTTACGCCAATGTTCTTGGCACGAAAATGAATTTATTGGGAAAAGATTACATGGTGGCTATTTTTAGGGATGTTACCGGCCGAAGGAGGGCTGAGGAGGCTTTACGCAGCAGTAATGTGCGCTTCCAGGAGCTGTTTAATAATATGAGCAGCGGCGTAGCTATCTATGAGGCAATAGATGAAGGCCGGGATTTCATCATTAAAGATATAAATAAGAGCGGTGAACGAAATAGCAGGGTCAGGCGTGAAGAGATCATCGGCAAGGGGGTCTTAGAGGTTTTTCCCGGGGTAAAAAAGATCGGTTTATTTGAAGTGTTCCTTCAGGTGTGGAAAAGCGGGATATCTCTTCGCCACCCCGTCTCTTTTTACCATGATGGGCGCTTATCTGAATGGGTGGAGAACTACGTCTATAAGTTGCCTTCAGGTGAAATAGTCGCTGTGTATGACGATTATACCGAGCGCAAAGAGGCGGAAGCTGAAGTGGAAAAGCATTTGCAGGAATTGGAAATTTTTTATAAGGCTGCCATAGGCAGGGAAGAGCGGATCATTGAGCTTAAAAAAGAAATAGAGTGCCTTAAGAGCCATTCGGGTAATAGCAGATAGTTTTTTTAACAATTCATCGAGCTTTCGCAGCCCGTAAGTGAAAATTGTAAGAACTTTTTCCTCCCGGTTTTATCCGCGCCGCAATTTATTATATTGACAGAGCCGGCCTTTTCTTTTATATTATTAGCATATGCTAATAATATAAAGCGGGGCCCTCACCCGGGGAAATAGGGCGGAAGCCGCGTTCATTGCCGTGAAGGTCCTTGGGGCGGGTAGAAAGCGTTAAGGCTTACCGCGCGCGAAGCTTGAAAGAGCGGGTTAAATGGATAATTTGTTAAAAGAGGCGCAGGCTCGTTTGAAATTGTTTAAGCACTACGGTTATGATATCCCCAGGGCCAGGAATTTTATTCTCGCCAAGGCCGAACTCGGTAAAGGGCGGCTCTTGGAAGTTGGCACGGGAAGGGGGCATTTGGCTTTAGCTCTGGCGCGCAAAGGTTTTAAGTTTATCTCGGTCGACCTGGATAAAAAAGCGCAAAGAGCGGCCGGGGTAAGCCTCAAGGCGCTCGGGCTTGAGAGATCGGCTTCCCTTAAAATAATGAATGCCGAGAAATTACGCTTCCCGGATGATTATTTTAATTCTGTGATCTCGGTTAATTTTATCCATCACGCGAAAAATCCGCTTAAATGCCTTAAAGAGATGCTGCGGGTAACTAAGGAAAAACTGATCATCGCGGACCTGAATAAAAGGGGACAGAAGATCATGGAAAAAGTGCACGCGTTAGACGGGCATGAACACGCGCCGTCTCAAATGTCCTTGTCGGGAGTAAAAGAATACCTGCGGCGGGCAGGTTTAAGGGTAAGAGTTTACCGGGATGTATGTCAAACTGTTATTATCGCCGGGAAAAATACCCGGCGTGTTTCGCCTGCCTACCGGCAGGCAGGCTTTCTGCTACACCCAACGCTTAAAAGCACTTTGCCTTAATTGGAAGGGCAAGGTACGCGGCTTTCTGCCGCGGAATTGCGTTGGTGTTTCGCTTTCTGCTACACCCAACGCTTAAAAGGAATTGCGTTGGTGTTTCGCTTTCTGCGAAAGGAGAGGTAAAATGAAGTTATGTATCCCCACAGAAACAAATGAAGGAAAAAGCGCGAAGGTTTACGGC
The DNA here is from genome assembly GCA_041650835.1 of Candidatus Omnitrophota bacterium. GTDB lineage: Bacteria > Omnitrophota > Gorgyraeia > Gygaellales > Profunditerraquicolaceae > JBAZTA01. Next base: position 156,460 of record JBAZKL010000001.1, on the reverse strand, counting down.
CATTTCGGCAGCGCGCCGTATTTTACCATTGTTGATACGGAAAAAGATTCAGTTGAGGTCATTGATAACGCCAATCAACATCACGCGCACGGCATGTGCCAGCCGATGAACGCGTTACAGGGGAAGTCGATCGACGCCGTGGTTACCGGCGGGATGGGCGCCCGCGCGGTCCAGGGGCTTAATCAGGGAGGGATCCATGCTTACCGGGCTGTGCCGGGGACAGTAGCCGATATTATCGCTCAGTTCAAGAAAGGCGGCCTTGAGGAAATAACCGTGCACAACGCCTGCGCGCAGCACGGCTGCCATTAATACGCGGGCTGAATCATTCATTTCTTGCCCCTATGGCCGCGTAAGCAAATGTTAAGATAGTCGTTGTTTTAACTTTTCGAGTATGTTAAAATTATTCAATGAAAACAGAATCCTGTTTATCTGATAACCTCTGACGCGTAAAAAGGAAAAAATGAAAAAGGTCGATTGCTTAAAATGTAAACAGCAATATTCCTGTTGTGATTTCGGGGCATGGGTGGATCTGGAAGAGGCTAAGAAAATAGTGTCTCTCGGATTAAAAGGCGATTTCTTTCACCTTGAGTTAGATAAGAATTTTCCTTCCGGATATAAAGTCGGGACCAGCCGCGAAGATGATCCCTGTACGTTCCTTACCCCTGAAGGCCTCTGCGCCATCCATAAGGTCGATTATAGTTTGAAGCCCATCCATTGTAAAGAATTCCCGTATGAAAACGGAAAATTATCTTCCCAGGCGGACTTTTTGTGCGCGATGGTAAAATCCAAGAAAAAATCAAAGAAAAAACCGAATAAAAAATAGGCAGACGGCCATTGCCGGGGATACCCCGCGTGAGCCTGATGTATGCCTATCGATAAGGGAGGGAGTTTGCCGTTAAAGATCTGCGTTTTGAAAAGCGGGAGTTCCGGTAATTGCACTGCCATATGGACAGGCGAAAGCGCGATACTTATTGATTGCGGAGGAAGGATATCGAGAGAGAGCTTCTGCCAAATGTTACGCGCGATCGACCTGGAGCCTGCGCGGATAAACGCGATCGTTGTTACGCACGGGCATGGGGACCATGTTAATGGAGATACGGTTAAGATCGCCGAAGAGTATAATATACCTCTTTATATTCACAAGAAAACTCTTTTGAAGGGTAGCGACAGTAAGGGAAAATGTCCGCGCTGCCTTATACAGCACCATAATATCCGCATGTTCTCGGTTAAAGAATTCAGGATCACGCCATTCCGGTCGGTTCATGAGGGCGGTAACGCGGGGCAGCCCCATGGTTTTTGCATTGAACACGGACAGCAAAGTAAGGCGCGCAAAATAGGGTATTTAACGGATACAAGAGAAGTTTCCAGGAAAATGATCCGGGCTTTAAGTAATTCTCATTGCCTGGTTATTGAAGCGAATCATGACCTGGAAATGATAGAGAATAATCCGCCTCGTCACGTAAACTGGAAGCAGCATCTCAGCAACGATGCTTCGGCGAATGCTATTACTGAGATCCTGAAGAATTCCTCCGATAACGCTCTCAAGTGTATTTTTCTCGCGCATTTAAGCCGGGATAACAATACTCCCCAAACGGCGCTTGGTAAGATCACGCGGCGAATACGGGAAGCAGGCTTCTCTAAGGTTAACGTGCTGCTTACCGACCAGCTCAAGAAAAGTCAAATTCAGGAATTGTCTTAAGGTTTTTACCCTCATTACACCCGTATTGACACATGAGATCAGTAGCCCGGATTTACCGCTTGGCATATTTGATGTTGAGCGGTATAATATTGTGGTATAATAAGTAAGACGAATTATAGAAAGACAAATGAAAAGGCTTTACCTGATCAGACACGCGAAATCCAATAAGGATATCCCCGGTATAAAAGATAGAGACAGGCCGCTTAATAAACGAGGGGAGAAAGAGGCCCGTGACACAGGTAAGCACTTGAAAAAGCGCGGTATAACCGTTCAGGCAGTATATACCAGTCCTGCGACAAGGGCCCTTGATACAGCCAGGGCGATCGCCAGGAAAATAGGATTCTCCCGCAAGAAAATCAAAGTAGTTAACGCTCTATACTACTCCAATATTCCAAAGCTCTTAAAGGTCATTAAGAATATTGACGATAAAGCCGGATCGGCCATTATTTTCGGGCACAATCCTGAATTCTTGAACCTTGTTAATTATTTATCCGGGCGTTTAACGCAGGAATTTCGCCCCTGCGGGGTGTTTGGTATTGATTTTAGCGTTGATTCCTGGAAGAAGGTCGCGCGGAAAAAAGGAAAGATAGTGTTTTCTCACTCGCCTGAAAGCGATTTATAAACAGCCCTTAACTGCTTGAAAAACTATGAAAGACAAAGAGATCGCCCGCAGCGGTGTAATTGATATCGGTACTCATTCCATTAAGCTTTTTATCGCCGAAAAGGATGGGGAGGAAATTAAGATACTTGAATTGCTGAAAAACGTCGTGCCCCTGGGCAATGATACCTTTTTAAAAGACCGTATCAGCCAGGAGACGATCAATCGCGTGGTCGCGATCCTGGAGAAATACAGCGATAAGCTTAAAGAGTATTCAGTGGCGGGCGTTAAGGTCATCGCTACTACCGCGGTAAGGGAAGCCGCGAACAGGGACGTTTTCATAGATACGGTCTATAGAAAAACGGGTTTTAATATCGAGGTCTTGACAGTCGGAGACGTCATTTATTATATCGACGCCTATCTGTATCATAAGCTCAAAGATAAATACCCGCTTCATACCAAAAACCTTATTATCGCGGAGCTCGGCGCCGGCAGCCTTGACGTGTCGGTGATGGCGCAAGGCTTCACGCTTATGAATGTCGGGCTCCCGCTGGGCACTTTGCGCATCAAACAGTTGATGGGAAAGCTGGATGGGAGCCTTCGGGAGAATTACGCGGCGGTAGAAGAAAATGTGGATAACGAGTTCTCCTGTTTCAGGAGAGAAATGCCTTTGGTGAGCATCGATGATATCATTTTGATCGATGAAACGCATACTTCGCACCTGTCGAAGGTCATTTCGAGCAATAAGCCGAATGAGTCTTTTTTTAAGTTAAGTGAAGCCGATACCTCCGCGCTTTTGACGAACGTTACGGAAAGAAATACCGAAGAGCTGGTTGACGAATACAAAATACCGCTGGAGAACGCCGAGACCTTCCCGGCTTACGCCATAATCCTGAATACATTCGTGAAGTTAAGCGAGAGTAAGAATGTTTATTTATTGGATGTTCCGCTTGCCGAGGCGGTACTCGCCGATATAATCCTTGATTTCGAGATATCCCAGAAATACAACAAAACCAACCAGTTGATCTCGATAGCAAAAGCTATCTGCCGGAAATTCAACATGGATATCAAGCATTCACAACAGGTGGCGGATCTTTCCGACATGCTTTTTGATAATTTAAAGGAGACGCTGGGCCTTAAGAAGGGGGATCTATTGTATCTGCTCTTGGCGGCGCACTTGCACGATCTGGGGATGTTTGTGTATAACCGCGCCCATCATAAGCATAGCGAGTACCTTATTTCAAACCTGAACCTCTTCAGGCTCTCAAGCGAAGAAATAAAAGTTATCGCCTGCATCGGGCGTTACCACCGCAAGGGCACTCCCGCGGAAACGCATTTCCTTTATAATTCATTGTCCAAGGATAAACAGGTGCTCGTCCAGAAGCTGAGTTCTGTCTTAAGGCTTTCTAACGCGCTTGACCGCTCGCATAAACAAAAAGTGAAGAAGATCGAGGTTAAATTCAACCGCAGCCAGGACATATCTTTGACGGTATTTGTCCCGGGTAACTTTCTTCTGGAAAAGATAGATTTCCAGGAAAAAAAAGGCATGTTTGAAGAGATATCAGGCAATAAGATCAACCTGAAAATACAATATACGGAATAACTATCCATGGATAAAGAAAAAGAGCCTAAAGATGTTTTTATACACCGCGATCTAAGCTGGCTTGCTTTCAATGAGCGGGTGCTCGCAGAGTCTGCCGACGTCGCTAACCCGTTGTTTGAACGCGTTAAGTTCTTAAGCATCGCCGCTAACAACCTGGATGAGTTCTTTATGGTCAGGGTAGCGGGATTAAAAAGGCTGATCGATGCCGGACATAACCATAAGGATGGGTTCGGGTATTACCCTCTGGAGCTCTTTTCAGAGATACGCTCGCGGATAGACGCGCAGATCGGGAAATTATACGATATTTATAAGGGAAATATCGGTAAAGAGCTGCAAAAGAATAAGATCTTTATCCTCAAGCCCGACCAGCTTAACGGGGAGCAGAAAAGGGTGGCGAAGAAATATTTTGAGGCGACTTTGTTCCCCATAGTCACTCCTATGGCGGTTGATCCGGGGCATCCTTTCCCTGTTTTACATTCCAAGACCAACGCGTTCGCGCTTGCTTTGAGCCGAAAAGAGGAAATGTACCTGGCGCTGGCGATAATCCCTAAGTCGGTCCCGCGTTTGTACAAGCTGCCTTCGGAAAAGGATGAATTTTGTTTTATATTCATCGATGATATCATCCGGGAAAACCTTGAGTCGTTTTTCCGCGGCTACCAGATCGTGGACAGCTTTTCTTTCAGGATCATTCGCGACAGCGATATCTCGCTGCGGGAAGAGTACTCACCCGACCTGCTGAAGGCTATTGAGAACGAGATAAAAAAGCGGCCGAAAGCCAAGGTGGTAAGTTTACAGGTGGAGAAGGGCAAGCACGCCCAGCTGCTGGACCTATTGTACGCGAACCTTGATTTTCCCAAAGAGGATATTATTTTCGCCGATAGTAACCTGGACCTGTCTTCTTTGTCGGAGCTGCTCACTCAGGTAAGCAGGCCTGAATTGATGTTCGGCAGCTACACGCCCTCTAAGATAGAATACGAGAATATTTTCGACAAGATAAAAGAAGGGGATTTCCTGCTGCATATGCCGTACCAATCTTTCTATTCTACGGTTGACCTGATCCAGGCTGCCGCGAAAGATAACGATGTTCTGGCGATCAAAATGACGCTGTACCGGACCAACGAGGATTCGGCGATCATTAAGGCTTTAGCTGAAGCAGCCAAGAATAAGAAGCAGGTGACGGTCGTGGTTGAATTGAAAGCGCGTTTTGACGAAGAACGCAACATCGGCTGGACCAGGGACCTGGAGTCGGCAGGCTGCCATGTCATATACGGAATGCCGGGGATCAAGATACACGCGAAGATGGCGCTTATCGTGAGGCAGGAAGAAGGCCGGATCGCCCGCTACGTCCATCTGGCTACCGGCAACTATAACGAGCGGACCGCCTGCGTTTATACCGATATAGGCTATTTTACCAGAAGCGATGATTTCGCTATCGACATATCAGACGTGTTTAACGTTATTACCGGCTACTCGCTGCCGGCGCGCTGGAAGCGGATCATCGCTTCTCCCCATGATATGCGCAAGTATTTCTTCGAGTTGATCGATAAGGAAATTGAATTCCAGAAAAGGTATAAGAACGGTTCTATTTTTGCCAAGTTGAATTCCCTGGAAGATACGCAGATCATCCATAAGCTTTATGAGGCGTCGAACGCGGGGGTAAAGATCAGGCTGCTGGTGCGCGGGATATGTTGTTTGATACCCGGTGTCGAACAGATGAGCGAGCATATTGAAGTTAAGAGCCTTGTGGGCAGGTTCCTGGAGCATTCACGCGTGTACTGCTTTAATAATAATTCTTCACCCAGGGTCTTTCTTGCGTCCGCTGATTGGATGAGCCGGAATTTTGACCGCCGGATCGAGCTCCTTTTTGAAATAAGCAGGCAGGACCTTAATGAGCATTTAAGGTTCATCCTTGAAGAATATTGGAGAGATAACTCAAAAACACATCTGTTTACCGCGCGCAATGAATACATCCGCCCCGCGCGGGAAGGCAAAGCGTTCAACGCCCAAGAGTTCTTTATCGGGTATTATGCGAAATAAGATTGATCCTTACCGTTACTCCCGCAAGATCATTTTTCTGTATCTCGATTCTTTCCTCAAAGAGCGTAATGATGTTTTGCTTTCAGCCGGCATAGAGCCGGTTCACCGGATGCGCGTCGCTTCCCGCCGCTTAAGAGCGGCGTTGAGCACCTTTAAAGGTATCCTTCCGGTCAAGAAGTCCAGGGCCTGGAGAAAAGAGATCGCTCAGATAGGCCGGGCGCTTGGCTTGGCGCGGCAGCTGGATGTCCAGATCAAATTCTTAGAAGCCGCCCGCAAGCGCTTAAAAAAGAGTTCCCGCGTTATCCATACCGAAGGTATAATCCGTTTCCTTAAGCGGAAAAGAGAACAGGCGCAGGGGCGGATCGGGATTGAGCTTAAGGGATTTGAAATTAAGACGCGGCTTCCCGGGTTAAAGGACTGTTTGCGTGATATTTCTTCCGGCAGCCGTAAGTCCTGTGCCGATACGTTTCTCGCGCGAAAGAAAGCGATGATCCTCAAGCGGCTGGATACATTGCTTGATTTGGCGCCCTATGTGTTTAAGCCGAAAAAGACAAAAGAGCTGCATCGCATGCGTATTGCCGCTAAAAAGCTGCGTTACACTTTGGAGATCTTCCGGCCAAGTCATAAGGGCAAGCGCTTTGACGGCTATATTTACGCCAGCCGCGATATCCAGGACTCCCTCGGTGATTTGCATGAGTTAGACCTTCTTATTGAAGTGTTGTCCGGTTTTCTTAAGGGACCGGACAAAGGGCTCAAGGCGACCGCCGCGTATTTAACGCGGGAATGCGCGGGTTTACGCAAAGGTGTTTATGGTAAGTTTGTAAGTCTCTGGAAGAATTTACGGAAAACGCGTTTATGGGAGAAGTTAAGGCGGGATGCTTAGGAGTGTTGTTGGGATAGTTTAATAGCTCCTAAAACGATAGCATCATCTCCCAGCTTGGATGCGACGATCTCGCAGCTTCCTATAGTGGAAAAGAATTTGTCTTTTTGCGCGGTTTTCTTGACTATCGGCAATATGAAGCCCGCGCATGCTTCTATAACTCCGCCGCCGAGCACGATCATCTCCGGGTCGAATATATGCCTGATGGACACGCAGGCGATACCTATTTGTTCCGCCGCCGCTTTAAGTATTTTGACAGTAAGCCTATCATGCTTTTCAAGTGATTTGCGCAATATCTTGCTTTTGATAGGGTCTGAATTCTTATCAAGAAGTTTGGTAAGGAGCGTTTTTTTGCCTTTTTTAATTTCCTGCCTGATATCTCTTTCTATCGCCCATCTGCCGGCGAGTGATTCCAGGCAGCCGGTATTCCCGCAACTGCATTTTGGGCCGCTGCCTTGAATGATCATGTGGCCGATCTCCGCGGCAGCGCCGTGGCTGCCGGTAAAGAGCTTGCCGTCAATAATGATCCCGGCGCCAATGCCTGTGCCGATGAACAGTCCGACGACATTCTTTGCTTTCTTTGCCGCGCCGAGCCATTTTTCCCCCAAGGTCCCTAAATTAACATCATTGCCGAGGCAACAGTTGATGTTGAGCCTTTTCTTGAGTTGTTTTTGGAGATTTGCCCCTGCGATATGCATATTTGGTGTGCGCAGGATCTTCCCGGAAACGGAGTCGATTATTCCGGGGATCCCTATCCCGACACCACATAATTCCTTTTTGTTAATGCCGCAGGCGTAAAGCATCTCTTCCAGCAGGTCGGCTACGATGGAGGCTATTTTAGCAGGGGATGCGTTTTTGGGGGTGGGAGACTTGCTGCGGCTGAGGATCTTCCCGTCTTTAGTCGCCAAGGCTGCGGCTATTTTTGTTCCGCCGATATCGATTCCCGCGAAGTAATTATTTTTCATACCGTTAATTATACCACAAAATGACAAAGAATCCTTAAGGAAGTGATAATTTATTGTTAAGTATCATCTCCGGAGGAAAGCCTGGGTTTATGTGGCTCATAATACTCACGCGGGTCATTCCCCTGTGATCAGAAGAATAATTATATAGAATATCTCATTATAGTTTGTTATACTTATTATAAATATCCGGATTGATAAGACTATTTTTCCGGTTCATATTGTTTTGATATTTCTAAGGGGGGGATTTTTAAGAGCCGGTTAACGAGGTATCTATGCCTAAAGAACAAATACTTATAATCGAAGACGATAAACATATAGCTAAGCTTGTAAAATATAACGCCGAGAAAGCCGGTTATGACCCTACGGTCGTAGAAGACGGCGAAAAGGCCCTGGATGTTTTAACTAAACAGGGCGCGGACTTGATCGTTTTAGATATTATGCTCCCTAAGATGGATGGCTTTGAGGTATGCCGCGCAATTAAGCAAAATACTAAACTTAAAGATATCCCTGTTATTATGCTGACCGCAAAAGGAGAGGAGGTGGATAGGATAGTCGGCCTCGAACTTGGAGCTGATGATTATGTGGTCAAGCCTTTTAGCCCCCGGGAATTGATGCTGCGCGTAAAAGCGATCCTGAGAAGGGGCAAAACTGAAGGATCTCCCAAAGATATTATAAGACAAGGGGGATTGTCCATTGATATCCCTAAACATAAAGTGACGGTCAATACTAAAGAGATCGAATTCACTCCCCTGGAGTTTAAACTTCTTGTCACGCTTGTTGAAAGGACCGGCCGCATCCAGTCGCGGGAGCAGTTATTGTCTGATGTCTGGGATATGCACGCGAATGTGTTTACCCGGACCGTTGATACCCATATCAAACGCTTGAGAGAAAAGCTCGGAAAGATAGGGGATCAAATCGAAACGGTCAGAGGATTAGGCTATAGATTTCAAGAAAATGATTAAGATCAAACTTCCGTGGAAGCTTACCTTTGTTTTTTGTTTTGTTGTTGTTCTTGCTATTTCAGCCGGATATTTTTATCTGGCCCCCCACCTTAAGTACTTCGTGGAAAGTAACCTTAGAAAAAATGTTTTACGCCAGCTTACTCTCGGTAAGGAGCTGTTGGAAACTCATCTTTTAGCTAAAACCGCCCCCCTTGATTTCCAGGAGCTTTCCCTTAAGATGGGCAAGGCACTTTTCCTGCGCGTGACCATTATCTCACTTGACGGAAAAGTGCTGGGGGATGCCGATTTAACCAGAGAGCAGCTCGTCGCCGTTGAAAATCACGCGAACAGGCCTGAAGTAAAGGAGGCGTTACTGCGCGGCCTGGGGGTAAGTAATCGTTTTAGTTATACGGTCAAGAAAGATATGCTTTATACGGCAATGCCTTTTGGCCGGGAAAAAACTGAAGGGATATTGCGCTTTTCCGTCCCTCTGCTTGATGTTGAATTGCTGCAGTCAAAGATGCTTAGGGTAGTAGGGGTGAGCGTTGCCGGGATATTGCTCTTAAGCCTCGGTTTGACTTATTTGGTGTCCGTATTTGTTTCACGCCCCCTCCAAGAGATGTCGGCGATCGCCAAACTCATGGCGCGGGGCGATTTTTCCCGGAAAGCTTCTCTCTATTTCAAGGATGAGATCGGCGAACTTGCCCGTTCATTAAATGCCATGTCTGATGAGATCAAGGATAAGATCGAAAAGATCAATTCAGAGAAGGCAAAACTCGACCTGGTCCTCTCGAGCATGTTCGAAGGGGTGATCGTTACCGACGCGGATGAAAATATCCTTCTGATGAATCCTTCTTTAAGAAAGCTTTTCTTCATTGAATCAAACCCTGAAGGTAAGATGATGCTGGAGGTTGTCCGTAATACCTCGGTGGAAGATATGGTGGAAAGGATCATTACGGGAGGTCAGCAGCTTGCGATCGAAGAGATCGTTGTCCACGCACCGGATGAAAAGATCCTTAAGGTGAACGGCGTGCCGATCATGAGTAACGGAAAACTTGAAGGGGCGATATTGGTATTTCACGATATTACTGAATTAAGGCGCCTGGAAAAAATGAGGCGGGATTTTGTCGCCAATGTTTCTCATGAACTGCGCACTCCGATATCAAGCATCAAAGGCTATGCCGAAACGCTTCTTGAGGGCGCCCTCGATGATAAGGACCACGCTCAGGAATTCATGAGCATCATTTGTCAGGACGCCGACCGCCTGGCCGCCCTTATAAACGATCTGCTTGATCTATCAAAGATAGAGTCAGGCAAGTTAAAGATGTCTTTTGAGTCACTTGACCCTGTTGTGTTGATAAAAAGAGCGATAACGATCATTGATAATCAAGCTAAGGCAAAATCGATCTCACTCAAGATCGATCTCCTCCCGGGGTTGCCTAAGATCCGTGTTGATGAAGCAAGGTTTTCGCAGGTCATGATCAACATACTCGATAACGCTCTTAAATACTCGCCTGAAGGAGCAACGGTTGTCATTTCCGCCAAGGCAACCGATGACGCTTTACAAATCGATATTGCTGATACCGGGATCGGTATTTCCGAAAAAGACCTTCCCCGCGTATTCGAGCGTTTCTACCGCGCGGACAAAGCCCGTTCCCGCGAACTCGGGGGTACGGGGCTGGGCCTAGCCATCGTTAAACACATTGTATCCGCCCACGGCGGCCAGGTCTGGGTTAAATCTGAACTTGGCGCCGGTTCTACCTTCAGTTTTACCATTCCTCTGGCGTAACACTCCGCGCATTTCCTGTTTGTCACAATTTCTTGTCGAAAGTTCACGAAAAGTTCACAAAACCTTAAGGAATTTGTTGCGTCTCTTAATGTATACTCTTCTTGATGAATAGTTAAGCGGACAGTTTTGCCGGGTTGAGCCGAAGCTTAAGCACTATAAATAAGGAGGGACGCATGAGTGACACCTTTACGGAAATTATTCCTAAAAAAGTCCTTAATCCTCAAAGCCTGGAAGATATTGGATGGAATAATTGTTGTGAAGAATACATAAAGAAATTAGCTTTATTAGTGACGGGCAGTGACCGGGAATACCCGTTGTCTGCAAGAAATAAAGAATTGAAGTTGACGGATATCGGAACCAATATTTATTGATAGGATATGTGTTTCCTTGAGGGGCCATATGCTGCAGGGTGAGCGTTTCTGCGTGGACAAAATAATCATTTCCGCGCTCTCTCTTTGCTTGTTGTTCCATCAAAGCGGTATTGCTCAGGTTGCCGGGGAATTGGATATCTCTTCGCGGACAGCTTTCTTAAGAAATACTCCTGTTCCCGGCATGTCCGGTTTTGAGTATTTACGGTATCTTTCCTACGACGGCCGTAATAATAATTTCAGCTGCCTGGTCGATAAAGGCGGCCTGAGCGGACTGAATAAGCGGATAACCGAAAATAACGCGCAAACGCTTCTCAACTATTTTTTTGTCGGGATAAGCCTGCCGAATGACGCTTTTTGGGTGAACCTGCGGCCTGATTCGCAAGATACTATCATAGACGATAATTTAGCCAGGACGGATGTCGGGATGATCCTTCTGGAAGCCGACCTGCAGCTTAAGAAAGATACCGCGCTCTTTAGCTCTCCTGAAACACCCGAGGGTAAAGAATACTGGGATAAACTATACCGCAAGGCAGAAGCTCTCTTTGGCGGTGATAACCTGGTTATTCCTACGATCACCCGCCCCTGGATAGTCCCGGGTGAGATCATTATCCGGGAATCGGTTGATAACGCCTATATCTATAAGGCCACGCTTAAGGTAATGCTGGAACATGATCATCTGAAAGATAGCGGTGCCTATGATCTTAAAGATGAACGGTTAAAAGAGTTGAATGAATATTCTTCCTGCCTGCTTAAAGCGTTGATCATTCCCAAGCTTACTCATGATGTCAATACCGCGAAACGTTACGCTTCTTTGAGGCAGGTTTACTACTCATTGATCCTTGCTCAGTGGTTCAAGGCGCGTTTCTCCGGCAAAGGCGGGATATACGCCGCGTTCATAGATCAAGGAGACCTTACCGGTTTGACCTCGGCAGGACCCTGGTCAAAGGAGGATTATTTCAGGCAATACCGGGAATCTTTTGAACGGGGAGAATACAATCTTAAGACCGCCGTCCCCGGCGCTTTCGGGCAGGTTATCAGGACATACTTGAGCGGGGGGATCAATTTTCTTGCTTGTATGCCTGAGTTATTCTCCCATCCGCTTAAACCCGGACAGGCAAAGACCTATACTTCCCCGGAAGGAGAACAGCGGAGTTTGATCGGCGGGAACCGCGAGAATGACGGAGCGATCTTTTTCAGCCCGGAATTAGCCGAATTTATCTATAAAGAAGGCAAAATGCATGTGGTCGATACCACACAAGGCAATAAAGAGGTTTTATCGGCCGTCACGCAGCCCGCGCGCGCGGATGCCCCGGAGAAAGTTCCGGCGCGTAGCGCCGGCTCTCCCTTAAAAGAGCGCAAAATAGGATCCCTGGAAAGGTTTCGGCCTTCATTGAAGACACTGGTTTCTGCAGCTTTTATCTTCGGTTCTTTTTTTGTCCCGGGATTAGCGTTTGCTCATCAATTTGTCGCCAAAGGCCTGGGATTACTTTCTGTGCCGCAAAACTGGTCATTCGTTAACCCTGCCGAGAATACGCTTTGGGGGATCGCCCGCGACGTGCTTAAAGGCAACGGTGTTTTAGAGCCGGGTAATACCGAAGTAGCGAATTTGGTCAGGAAGATCCTTACCGTTAACTCAAGTATCGCTGATCCCGACCTTATTTTTTCCGGGCAGCATATCGCTATACCTCAGGAATACGCGACCCCGGAAGCCATTGCCTATTTAACCGGACAGGCAGTTCCTTTTGGTTCCGCGCCGCCGTATATCCCTGATATGCCAAGAACCGGGCCCCTGGCAGGGCGCGGCGACCTTGACACGGGGATGTTGCCTCTTGACCCATTGGCGGGAAGAGGGGATTTCGATAGGGGAAGTGGTCTTTTTGAAAATCTCGGCCAGTGGCTTGCTTCACCGTATTTGTTGATCGGTTTGGGGATACTGGCGGGAGGGGTTGTTTCGTATTATCTATACCGCTGGTGGAATAAAGGCAATGGCACGGACCTGCTGCAGAATTCATTTATCGCGGAAGAAGACCGCTGGTATAACCAAAGCAAAGAAAATCGTTTCAGCCAGGAGCTGGTCAAGACTTTCCTTAATCAATGGAAGCTGTCCCTGCGGTCAAAGAAGTCCGGCTTCCTGACGGACTATGATCGCGTTACCATCAATAATATCGCGCATTCCCTGATCAGGGGGCTCCCTTTTACGCGGGAGATCATTGATCAGAACGTAAAACCGCTTGTGAAAACGTTCCAGGAAATGACCAAGTTATCTCTGGAAACACAGCGCAGGCTTTTTCTTCAATTGCGCGGCCATGCCTCGATGTCAGACGAGCAGCGCCGGTCGATAGAGATGGATATCGAAAAACTGCAGCGTATCGGAACGTACGCTTTAGAGTATGAAGATAATGCCAATACCGCGTATAAATTCCAGATGGCTTTCAGTTACAAGCTCAGGAAATTCGGGATGATGGGCCGTTTCTATACATGGTTTGTAAGGTGCTGGTATGGCTTACGGATGAGCAGTAAAGATATGGAAAGGTTTAAAAGTAAAATACACGGTTTGTTCAAGTACGCTCAGCCGGTCGAGCCTGAGATGTACGCGGGTAAGGAAAATACGATCATTGACGATTGGCAGCAATGGTTTGACGGCCTTAAGGTGGATTCGTCGTTTTTATTGCATCTGGAAAAAAAATGGAAAAATAGAGGCATGTACGGGCGATTCGGGGGTATTTGCGGCATTATCGCGGGAAGTTATTCATTCATGAATATGGTGGTCACGCTGTCTCCTCCCGCTACTATTGTCGGATGGATCGGCCTGGGAGCGTTCTTTCTGGGATGGATATCATTCCTGCTTTCCTGGGCGGTAGTGAAGTTGGTAAAGAACCCTTTTTATAAGGAGATGAGCAGGGTTGTCGAAGAGTATGACCGCCTTTTGCAGCAGGAAACGAACGGCAGGAAAACCGTTGATTTCAGGCAGGCCCGGCTCAAATTCGAATATGACGCGACTGTCGGCCTGTTGGAAAAAGAATTGCCCGCGGATGTGGCGATCGTGGTAATAAGCGGAGATGATAAAGAAAAGTTGATGGCGCATGTAAAGGGTTCGTTGGGGATCTTTGCGAAGAAGAAATTCCCCGTCGTATATTTATTCTCGGAAAGCAAAGAGAACGCCCAGCGTTTTTGCGAACTTTATGACTATCTTTACTATTCTCAGGAATTCAAGGATTTCACCTCGCGATATCCGGGCCTTAATGGTAAAGACGCGACACGGATGAAAAAAGCGGTTGTGTTTGTAGACGGTTTTAGCCGGAATTCCGGAGAATTATTCAAGCCTTTGCCCTTGCCGCCGGCGAAAGCCCTGGGCAGGCCTTTCACGGGGATAGAATATCTTTTATTGAAAACCATTCAGAACGCCGGCATGGAAAATCCTCATGATCCCGGCGGGCTTCAGAGCGATAAAATGATGGTCATGTTCTCTAATGGGATACCGGTAGGCAATTTTGTCCCTACCGCGAATGTGACTTTATGGGGCATGTGGACCAAACTCGAACAGGTCATTGACCAGAAGTTCGGGGTGCTGGTCCCCGGGGTCAATAACGGCTCCCGCAACGGCTTGGCAGAGGTATATGAAAAAGCCGACCACGCGACGTTAAAGACAAAATTAAAGCATGAGCCGTTCTATTCTTTTATCGACTGGAAGCATATCGGCGACGCTGAATTCGAGCAGAGCGATGTCTTAGCTTCTACCGGCGGGTTCATGTTCAGCCTGGAGCCGCAGCAGGGCAGGATGTTCGCGCGGGTCGCGGTGAACGGCCTGAAGCCTATTATGGAAAGACATATTCAGGAAGGATATGACAATTACCGGATCATGCCGTTCATTATTATCCCTCTCCTGCGGGTATTGAATTCGGGGAAGTTTTCCACATATACCGCGGCGGCGGTAGGCAGCGATGATGTTTATTATTCTTTGGAGGATAAAGAAATACTGGCTTTCCATGAACTGTTCAAATATTATTTTGAGAACAAGGATACTATAAAGAAATGCTTCCGGGACATAGGTTATTTTTCGTCTTATCCGCTGGGGTCGTTTTACGTGAGAATGGATAAAAGCCGGATCCAGCGCAAGAGAATGCAGGAGCTTGGCGGTTATTTACGGGGGCATCCCGGGAAGGCAGTCCCAGCGGCACGTAAGGCCAAGGATGAAGTATTTGTCCCTCAGGCAATCGCGGGGGAAGTCCTGTTCCCGGGGATGAGCGTTGCGCCGAGTTCTTCGGCTATACGCGTTGAGAAGAACCCGGGACAATCCGGATTAGGCGGGATCGACCTGCGTTCGGCCTCTTCCGCGTTTGTTGTTACGCAGGGTGAGCCCATCGGCCATGGAGGATTTTTCCCCGCCGAAATACCGGCTGATGACCTTGAGGGCAGGGACATACAGCATCTTATCGAGGCAGGGATTATCCCATCTTTGGAGCGTATTAAGGAATATATGGAAGCGAAGATCAGTAAAGAGCGGTTATCCGAATGTATCAGGTATGTGCGCGTTTGGATGCGGCAGATCCTGCGGTTAGAGGAAGCTCACTGCGTTCATGTGGACGCGCTTCTTCCTGATTTCCTGGGACTGCTTGAAAATAACGGGACGGAAGGCCTCTTCAGGGAGAATTTGGCGCGATTAACGTTTTCACCGGGAGTATAAAATGATCAAGGTAAAAAACAGGTTCGTAAGAGCTTTTACATCGGCAGTTATTTTTATATGCGTTTTTTATCACGGAGGCTCGCTTTTTGCCGATATAGTTACGCTTAAGTCGGGTAAAAGAACAGAAGGTAAGATTACCGAGAAACAAAAAGATTATATCGCGATCGATACTGCCTCAGGGCCTGTTTATTACGAGAATAAATATATCCGGAGTATTGAAGAGGGCCCCGCTTTACCCGCGGCTGATGAAGCAGCCCTTGAGGATACCGGACGCTCATTCAAAAAAGGCGTGGCGTGCGCCTCGCAAGACAAATTCGATGAGGCTGAAAAAGAATTCAATCAAGTGCGGGCTGTTGGTTGCGGTTTCGATGCCGCCGGAGCGCTGGGCCTTTTACGCGAATTAAAGAGCGGCGCGGTAAGCAAAGAATACGCCTCTTACGTGTTCAAAGGGCTGGAGCTGTTATTAAACCAAAAGTACCGGGAAGCGATCCCTGAGCTGATGAGGGCTTTGGAAATGAAAACGAATGACCCCGACGTGATGTATAACCTGGCGTTGGCGCATTATTTTTCCGACGATTATTGCAAGGCTATCGAATACGCTCAAATGGTCCTGGAATCGTTTCCCGAGGATGCAGCGGCCTGCCGGCTTTTGGCCAACGCCTATTATTTGAACGGCCAGCATGAGCAGGGCATCGAAACGCTCTTATTGAGCAGGGAATTATTCCGTAAATCCGGTGACTTCTTGAACGTGGAAGAAATTAACCGCTTCCTTACGTCAAATGCAAATTCACCATAAAGTCACAATCCCTTAATGATATTGTAACCTTGGTTTTGTATACTTTCTTTGTAAGCATGAGAAAATACCAGGCTGCGTTGCCCGCGATTACGGCGTATTTCGCCGGCTACGAAAAGGAGCAGATATGGTGCTGAAAAGAAAGATACTGATCGTTGAGGATGAAAAGGAGATCATAAAGTTGATCGCTTTTCATATGACGATAGCCGGTTACGATGTGGTTTCCGCGAACAATGGCATCGAAGCATTAGAGATCTGCAATACTCAAAATCCCGCGCTTATTATCCTCGATATTATGCTGCCCAGGATCGACGGGTGGGAAGTCTGCCGGCGTTTAAAGCATAACCCGCAGACCAGGCATATACCTATTATTATACTCAGCGCGCTTTCCGAGATCGAGGATAAACTAAAGGGTTTTGACCTCGGCACGGATGATTACGTCACCAAGCCGTTCAGCCCCCGCGAACTGGTAGTGCGGGTAAAAAGGGTCTTAGCTCGGTCGGAGAACAAGAATTCAAGCTTAAAGATCATCAAGATCGGCTCACTTGAGATCGATCAGGAAAATTTAGAGGTAAAACGTAACGATCAGAGAATAGCCTTTACGGAGAAAGAAAGAGGCGTGCTTAAGCTATTCATCAATAATCCCGGTATAGTACTGAGCCACAGCGCGATCCTGGATGCCGTCTGGGGGCAGGACAATATTGTCGAATACGGGAACATCGATGTCCATATAAGGCATTTGAGGGAAAAGATAGAAAAAGACCCCGAAGATCCGCAGTTGATCAGGACAGTAAAGGGAGAAGGGTACAAATTTGATTCGTCGGCTTAACGCGAGAATTTGAGTTTTCTTGATTTCACAGAAAGTTCACAAAGCGTTAAGGATTTTGTTACCTGGGTTTTGTAAACTAAAGCAATGAAAGAAAGCCGGCAGGAAGAGACGGTTAAAAGAGGATGAATAAAATCATAGCAAAAATACTCAAGAAGGTCTCGGAATACCTGAAAGAAGTTTTTGATGAAGAGCAAAGGGCAATGGATCTTTTTTATAAACAATTCGCTCAAGAATAAAGTTGATCGATGAACGCGGATACAATAACGAGTGCCCCTTGCTTCGGCGCGGGGAAAATCCGGCCCGGCAATTTACGTTTAAGCTGTTCCGTAAATTGAGGCCTTATTAAAAGGAGGAAGGAAAATGAGGAAGTTTGTAGCAGCGGCAGTATTGCTTGGATTTATCGTAGCGGCAACAGGGATGCGTACTTCATACGCGGGAGAAATCGACCTCTTGTTACAGAAGCTTGTTGAAAAAGGGGTGTTGACCGGCGCGGAAGCGCAGCAGGTCAAGATCGAGACGCAGGAGCAGGTAAAGAAAGAGATCGCGACCAGTACTTCGGCGACTTTGCCGGCTTGGGTCCAGAATATAAAACTTAAAGGCGATTTCAGGCTTCGCTATCAGGTCAATCATGCCAAGGCGGCCAACGATATCACGAATAATCGGCAGAGGGCGCGTATCAGGCTGAGATTAGGAATGGAATCAAAGGTCAATGAAAAGCTGCTTGTTGCTTTCGGCTTGGGAACGGGACTCAACGAATATACCGCTACCAGCGCCGATACGGTGCGTTCCACGAACCAGTCCTTAGGTAATTCTTTCGCGAAAAAGCCCTTCAACCTGGATTACGCCTACGCCAAGTATATGCCTTTTCCGGGATTTGCGCTTTTCGGGGGGAAATTATTGTTGAGCGACTCGGTTTGGGAGCCGGGAGATATGATCTGGGATACCGATATCACTCCTGAAGGCGTGGCATTCGACGTAAATAAAAAGGTTAATCCTTCCTTGAACATGTTCCTGAAATCCGGCGTGTATTTCCTGGAAGAGATCAGCGGCAGCAATGATGACCCGTATTTTGTTCATATGCAGCCGGGCTTTACCGGTAAATTGTCGGATACTATTTCTTTAAAGAGCGGCGTCGCGCTTGATTATTTTGTGGTTAAAAATCATGCTTTGGACGGCAGCACAAATACAAACACCGGTTCAAAAGGAGGATTCGCGTATCCTACCGCGAATTTCTTTACGGTATCGCCCGCGGTAGAAGTTAAGATCAAAGAGCCGTTCAGCGCTTTAGGCGTTAGTTTCCTTAATGTGCCTCAGCTGAAATTATTCGGTGAATTTGTGACTAATATAGCCGATGTCGTACCGGATGATAATAAGACCGGGCAGATGTTCGGGGCGAGTTTAGGAGCCGAGAAGATCGCCGGATGGGGCGATTGGCAGGCTACCTACAATTTTGTCAGGCTTGAGAGAAACGCGATCCTTGATATTTTGCCTGATTCCGACCGTTATGGCGGGCAGACGAATATAAAGGCCCATGAATTTAAATTCGCGTATGGTTTAGGTAAGAATACATGGCTTGAACTCGACGTTTACCGCGCGCAGAAATTGGCAAAGCCGTTTGCTCCGGAAACTTTGATTCAGGTTGATTGGAACTTGAAGTTTTAAGAGGTCTGCAGTCCCGGGAAAATATAGCCCGTAAGAGCGCTGCTCTCAGCGGGTAATAACTAAGGAGGATAGGTATTATGAAAAAGTTTGTCATGTTGATGCTGGCGGGAATTGCGGGTTTAAGCCTTGCTGCCACAGCTTGTTTCGCCGAGAAGATCGTTATCGCCGGTTCTACAACGGTGCTTCCTATCGCGCAGAAGACCGCTGAGGCTTTTATGGACTCAAACGCGAACGCCGATATATCGGTGCGGGGCGGAGGCTCAAGCGTTGGTATCGCCGCTCTTATTGACGGCACCTGCGATATAGCCGATGCTTCACGGGCGATCAAAGATACTGAGATTCAGCAGGCGGCCGCGAACGGCAGGGACCCTGTTGCTCATATCGTCGCGATGGATGGTATCGCGGTAGTAGTGAACAAATCCAACCCGTTATCTAAACTTTCTAAAAAGCAGGTAAAGGACATTTTCGCGGGGAGAGTTTCCGATTGGTCGCAAATAGGCGGTAATCCGGGTAAGATCGTGGTTATTTCCCGGGATACTTCAAGCGGGACTTTTGAAGCGTTCGGGGTTTTGGTGATGGACAACCAGAAGGTCAGGCCTGACGCGTTGATGCAGGCTTCAAACCAAGCGGTCGCCCAGAACGTTACTCAGACTCCGGCCGCGATCGGTTATGTCGGATTGGGATTCCTGACCTCGGATATCAAGGCTCTTGAGATCGATGGGGTCGTGGCCTCAAAAGAAACAGTTTTATCCGGAGAATATCCCGTGACCCGCCCGCTTTTTATGTATTCTAAGGGCAAGCCGCAAGGAATGGTAAAAGAATATCTGGATTTTGTAAAAAGTAAGGCTGGTCAGGCGCTCGTTGAGGGTGAAGGATATGTCGGGTTAAAGTAAATGTGAAGGGAAGGGCACGGCAAAGTGAGACCGCCGTGCCCTTCCCCTATCTTACTCAAACATGAAACGATTAAAGGAGAAATTATATAAGTGGATATTCACGATATTAGCTTTCGCGTCGTTATTATTCCTGATCGCGATAGTGGTCGTTCTTTTCAATGAAAGCCTCCCGATTTTCTCGAAAGTAAGTTTCAAGGATTTTGTTTTCGGCAAATATTGGTACCCGACGTATAGTCCTGCTGAGTTCGGCATATTTCCTTTGATACTGGCGTCAACCCTGGTTACTTTGGGAGCGGTGGTCGTTTGCGTCCCTTTAGGAATAGGAAGCGCTTTGTACCTTAATGAGATCGCCGGTTTCAAGCAGCGGCAGTTCTTAAAGCCGGTCATAGAACTGCTGGCGAGTATCCCTTCGGTCGTTTTCGGGTTTTTCGGAATGGTCGTCGTCACTCCTTTCTTGCAGAAAACATTCAATCTTCCTACAGGCATGACAGCGATGAACGCCAGCTTTATCCTCGGGCTTATGGCGACGCCGAGCGTTTGCAGTATTGCCGAGGACGCCTTAAGTTATGTGCCGCGTTCTTTCCGGGAGGCTTCTTTTGCCATAGGTGCCAACCGCTGGCAGACCTTAACGCAGGTAGTGGTCCCCGCGGCAGGCTCGGGGATCGCAACGGCGATCATCTTAGGAATGAGCCGCGCGATCGGTGAAACCATGACCGTATTGATGGTCGCGGGAGGCGCAGCGGTCATTCCGCATTCATTTCTGGTCCCGGTACGCCCGATGACCGCGGCGATCGCAGCTGAAATGGGGGAGGCCCCTATGGGCGGCGACCATTATCACGCGCTTTTCGCGATCGCGCTTATTTTATTTCTGATCACGTTTGTGTTTAATATCATCGCTGAGATCGTTTCCCGCAAATTCAGGATAAAATTGGGGTTAAGCGGGTAAGGTGTTTGAGCACGCAGGCGATTAAAGGGCCGCAACCATGAAACGCGATATCGTCCAAAATTTAGGCTTATTTTCCCTCTTCCTTTGCATTCTGGCCACATTATTTTTCTTAGGGATAATTATTTATTTTATTCTCTCCCGCGGTATTCAGGTGATGTCCTGGGAATTCCTTACTTTGCCTCCGCGCAATGCCATGACCGAGGGAGGCGTCGCGCCCGTTATTGCAGGGACGCTTTATTTGACCTTAGGCTCTATGCTTTTTGCCGTTCCGTTAGGCCTTGCCTGCGCTGTATACCTGTGCGAATACTCACCCAAGAGCGTCGTGGTCAATATCATCCGTGTCAGTATCAATAATCTCGCGGGGGTCCCCTCGGTCGTCTTTGGCCTTTTTGGACTGGCGGTATTCGTCAAGTTCTTCGGATTCGGCGTATCGATCCTCTCGGGAAGCCTGACGCTGGGGATACTGGTGCTTCCGATGATCATTTCGGCTTCCCAGGAAGCGCTCATCGCTGTCCCGCATTCCATCCGTGAGGCATCGCTTGCCCTGGGAGCCAGTAAATGGGAGACGATCAAGAGGATCGTTTTACCTACCGCGTTACCGGGAATACTGACAGGAGTGATCTTAAGTATCGGCAGGGTAGCCGGTGAAACCGCGCCTATCCTTTTTACCGCGGCTGCTTTTTATAAGCGCGGTTATCCGAAAAGTATTTTTAATGAAGTTATGGCATTGCCGTACCATATTTACGCGTTAATGACCGAAGGGGCCCATCCGGATAAACAAAAAGCTATCGCCTATGGATGCAGCCTGATCCTGTTGTTTATGGTATTATTGATATCAGGGATAGCTATTTACATTCGTCAAAGACAGAGAGGCTTGAATGGATAACAGGGTAAAGATCAAGGCCAGCGGTGTAGATTTTTTCTATGGGAAGAATCAGGCGTTGAAAGATATCACAATGGATATTTACGACGAACAGGTGACAGCTATTATCGGCCCTTCGGGGTGCGGGAAATCCACCTTTATACGCCTGCTCAACCGTATGAACGAACTGGTCGCCGGTTCGACCGTTAAGGGTGAGATACTTCTTGACGGGAAGAATATTTTTGACGCTTCGGTGGACGCGGTGGATATCAGGAAGCGTGTCGGTATGGTTTTTCAAAAACCCAATCCTTTCCCGAAAAGCATTTTTGATAATATCAGCTACGGGCTTAAAGTCAACGGGGCCAGAGACAGGGCTTTTATCGGGGAAAAAGTTGAATGGGCGCTCAAAAAAGCGGCGTTATGGATGGAGGTAAAGGACAGGCTCCATGAAAGCGCTTTAAAGCTCTCCGGAGGGCAGCAGCAGCGTTTATGTATCGCGCGCTGCCTGGCGGTCGAAAGCGAGGGAATCCTTTTTGATGAGCCCTGCGCGAGCCTGGACCCTATATCTACCGCCAAGATAGAAGAGCTTATTACCGAGCTCAAAAAAGAATATACCATGTCATTGTCACGCATAATATGCAGCAGGCGGCGCGGGTATCCGATCATACCGCGTTTTTCCTGCTTGGGGAGCTCATTGAATTCGGCAAGACGCAGGATATATTTACCAAGCCTCAGGATCCCAGGACCGAGGCCTACATTACCGGGAGGTTCGGTTAATATATAGAGAAAGCGGGTGATGTTATGGAAAGGCATTTAGACCAGGAATTAACGGATGTAAAGCAGCAGCTGCTTAAAATGGGCACGCTTGTCGAGAAGGCGATCTTTGAATCTGTGGAAGCGCTCAAAGAACTCAATATGGAAAAGGCCGGGTTAATAATCAGCGAAGATAAGGTTATTGACGAAATGGAGAATGCTATCGATGAGCGATGCCTTGACCTCTTGGCGCTCAGGCAGCCCATGGCGATCGATCTGAGGTTCATTACCATGTCTATGAAGATAACCACCGACTTGGAAAGGATAGCCGATTTGGCGGTAGATATCGCTGAACGCGTCCATGATCTGGCGGGCAAGCCGTTACTTAAACCGCTCATTGATATCCCGAAGTTAACCAACCTCGCTCAGCAGATGACAAAAGACGCGTTGGATTCTTTTGTGAATAAAAACGCGGAATTGGCGTGCTTCGTTATCTTGCGGGATAACGAAGCCGACAAATTGCGTAATTTAGTCCAAAAAGAGCTCGTTGATGATTATATGAGTAAAGATCCGTCTACCGCGACGCGCGCGGTCCCGCTGCTTTTGATCGCCCGGCACCTGGAAAGGATCTGCGATCATGCCACCAATATCGCCGAAGACGTAATATATATGGTTAAAGCCGATGTGGTAAAGCACCATCCTGAAAGGTTATAATAATGAAAGGAGCCGGTACATATGGATAAGAAAAAAGTGCTTTTTGTCTGCGCGCATAATTCGGCGCGCTCTCAGATGGCCGAAGCTTTCCTGAAACAGAAGGCAAACGACCGCTTTGAAGCCGAAAGCGCCGGCCTTGAGCCGGGCAAACTCAATCCTCTGGTCATCGAAGTTATGCGGGAGATAGGGATCGATATCTCTCAGAATAAAACCAAAAGCGTTTTTGATTTTTATAAACAAGGCAGGCGCTACGACTACGTAATTACAGTTTGTGACGAATCTCAGGCGCAAAAGTGCCCTGTGTTCCCCGGGACTGCCGCCACTCAAAGGATCCATTGGGGCTTTGATGATCCGGCGAGCTTTGAAGGAAGCAGGGAAGAAAAGTTGGAGAGAACGCGCTCTGTCAGGGACAATATTTTGCAAAGAATTGATTCGTGGTTAAGATCAGTATCTTAAACGCGGGTTCCATTATTTATCCGGGGTCTTTATTCCCTTGAGCTTGAGAATCACCGTGGTACAATATGACCACGGAGCTATCCCTATGCAAAAGATAACGGTTTTACGGAAAAAGATCTATCCTTACCTGATAAGCGCAGGGCTTGTTTTCATCATGACTTTGTTGGGTGAATTCCTCAAAAGAAGGCTTGAGCCGACAAATATCGTGATGTTCTATCTTTTGGCCGTCGTAATAGCCGCGATCCGCTGGGGCCAGGGCCCGGCGATCGTAACTTCAGTATTAAGCGTCCTTGCATTCGACTTCTTTTTAGTCCCGCCATATCTTACTTTGAACGTGCATGATTTTGAGTATCTTTTTACCTTCGCGGCTTTTTTAGCTGTTGGTTTTATCGTAAGCGCGCTGGCTTCCAGGGTCAGGGCGCAGATCATTCAGCGCCAGACAGAGAAGCTTCATTCAGCGCTTCTCAGCTCGATCTCCCATGACCTGAAAACACCGCTTGTTTCGATCACCGGGGCTTTAAGCGCTCTTTTGGATAATAAATCAAAGCTTGGAGAGCAGCAAAAAACCGGTCTTTTACAAACAGCTTACGGTGAATCCGCGAGGCTCAATCGCATAGTCAACAATCTTTTGGATATGACGAGGTCGGAATCAGGCGTATTACGGATCTCTAAAAAACCGTGTGATCTGAGGGATTTCATCGGCGCCTCCCTTGAGCAGCTCAATGATAAGATAGGCAGCCGGAACGTAAAAATAAATATCCCGCAGGACACTCCCGAAGTAGCTGTCGATTTCCCGTATATGCTTAAGGCGTTCTCGAATGTCATGGATAACGCTTTGAAGTATTCGCCGGATGACTCTTCGATTGAAATTGAGGTTTTTTGCGCAGATAAAAAGGCGCGCATTTCTGTCCGGGATCACGGTGATGGGATCCCTAAGGAAGACCTGGGGCGGGTCTTTGACAAGTTTTATCGGGTAGGGAGTGTTCGAAATGTCCCGGGAACCGGTTTGGGCTTAAGTATTTCAAAGAATATCATTGAGGCTCACGGAGGCCGTGTCCGCGCGGAAAGTATATTCGGCAAAGGTTCCACGTTTATTATTGAACTACCGCTGGAGTAAAGGCAATAATGGCAGAACAGAATAATTTACGGATCCTTGTGGTGGACGACGAAAAATCTATACGCGATTTTCTTAAGACATCTCTTGCGGCGTACGGTTATAGCGTATTTGAAGCAACAAAAGGTAAAGAAGCTTTAACAGAGTCGGTAAGCGCGCATCCGGATGCCATTATTCTTGATCTGGGGCTTCCTGATATGCAGGGGAGAGAAGTTATTGTAAGGATCCGTAAACGCACAAAGATCCCTATTATTATTTTATCGGTAAGAGACGACCCTCTTGAGAAGGTCGCTGCCCTTGACGCGGGGGCAGATGACTATCTTACCAAGCCTTTCTCTCTCGAAGAATTGCTGGCGCGCATGAAGGCGGTTATGAGACGGCTTTTGCCTTTGGAAAAAGAGGAGATCGTCTCTTGCGGTAAACTTGTCATGGATATTACCTGCCGCCGGGTAACAGTTGAAGATACCGTGATCAATTTGTCTCCTACCGAATATGACATCCTCAAACTTCTGCTTTGGAACGCGGGGAAAGTGCTGACGCATAAACTGATCTTGCGTGAGATCTGGGATAAGACAGAAGATTATGAAGGCATTTTACACCTTTTGCGTGTAACCATGAGTAATTTGCGCAGTAAGATCGAACCCAACCCCGATCGGCCGACCTACATCCTTACGGAGCCGGCAGTAGGCTACCGTCTGCGTTCTGACGATTAACTTTTGCGTTTTGACCTTTTTTTGACTTGCCTTCCTTGTTAGTCAAGCGTATCGTAATCTCTTAGAATAAATACAATTTTTAGTTTCGTCTTATCAAGAGCCAGAGTGTTTTATTCTCTGGCATTTTCATGTTCGCGCCTTGGGTGGTCAAAAATGTTTAATCTAAAGAAGAAAATCAGCGGATTATTTACTGTTATCCTGGGGATATTCTGGGAAGCGGCGTATGCGATGGTGATCATCGCTATAGGTTTACTTTTTGCCTCAGCAATTCAATATTTACGATGATACTGAAGCCTCAATTGAACGATATTAAGAACATCGGCTATTATTTGGGAAGGATCATTCTTGGTATCGGCCTTACCATGTTCCTGCCGTTTATGGCGGGGCTTGTTTTATTGAGAGAGCCCGGCCCTGCCTTTGATTTCTTGATAAGCGCTAATATCGCGATATTCATCGGTTTAGCTTTAAGCTGGCTCTGCAAAACGGATAAGGATCTACATGCCGGCCCGGCAATGGTCGTCATTGCTCTTTCATGGCTGGCCGCTATGGCGCTGTCCGCCATACCATTGTTATTGAGCGGCCACTATAGTTCATTTCTTGATGCCTGTTTTGAGACCATGTCGGGGTTCACCACGACCGGACTGACTCTGGTGCAAGACCTGGATCATCTTTCCTGGACGCATAATTTGTGGCGCCACTTTGGGCCTTTCCTGGGAGGGCAGGGGATCGCTATTATCGCGATCTCTTTTCTGGTCGGGGGCACCAGCGGGTCTTTTAATCTGTATATAGGTGAGGGGCGCGATGAGAAATTAGTTCCCAATGTCATACATACGGCGCGTTTTATTTGGGCGATCAGTATAGTGTATCTGGCACTCGGTACCGTCATCTTAGGGTTCATCGGGATGTCTATAGGTTTAAGGCCGCAAAGCGCGTTCTTGCACGGAGCCTGCATTTTTATGGCCGGATTTGATACCGCGGGTTTTTCTCCTCTATCCCTGAATATCCTTTATTATCACAGCTTGCTCTATGAAATTGTCATAATTTTCTTTATGGTGATCGGCTCGTTTAATTTTAATCTGCATTATCAGGTATGGACAGGTAATTTTAAGGAAATATGGAAAAATATCGAGGCCCGCACGTTCTTGTTTGTGGTTATGATCGTTACGTTGATCACGATGGCCGGCTTGAAAAAATGGGGTGTTTATACGCAGGGCATGATCTTGTTCCGTAAGGGGTTTTTCCAGATCATTTCGGCGCATACCACTACCGGTTATATGACCATATACGCGCAGCAGTTCATTAAGGAATGGGGCGATTTTGCGTTGACAGGAATGATCATTGCCATGGCTTGGGGAGGCTGCGCTTGTTCGACTGCCGGAGGTATAAAGATGCTGCGCGCGGGCATTATCTTTAAAGCGTTCAGGCAGGATATTAAAAGGATTTTGCTTTCACCAAACGCGGTCGTCGTGCAGAAATTCCATCATATAAGAACAATGTTCATTGAGGATATACAAGTGCGGGCGGTCCTGACCGTCACTTTTGGGTATTTTCTCCTCTATGGATTGGGTACTCTTATAGGCGTAGCGCTGGGATATCCTTTTTTGGAAGCTCTTTTTGAATCGACCTCTGCTGCCGGTAACGTCGGGCTTTCCTGCGGCATAACCGACGCAAGCATGCCGATGATATTGAAAATTACCTACATAATCGAGATGTGGGCAGGCAGGCTCGAGCTATTGTCTGTTTTCGCCCTGATCGGTTTTTTCGCGGCATTTGTGAAAGGCAGGTATAAGTGAAAAGTCTTTTCTTTTGTCCGGTGTTGTTTTTGGTATTGATGCTTTCCGCTACTCCCGTTTATTCCCAGGCAGCTGCGGGTTTGGATTTGATAAATAACACTCAGCAGTATGACGGCTCAATTGTCAGCTATAAGGGAGAAGTTGTCGGTGAAGTAATGGCCCGGGGAGATTACGCATGGCTGCATGTGAATGACGGCTCAATTGCAATCGGTATCTGGGCTCCAAAAAACATGGTTAAAGATATCCTTCATGGCGGGGATTACCATAATAAGGGAGATGTTGTGGAAATTTCCGGGACGTTCCATCGCAGCTGCCTTGAACATGGGGGAGATCTGGATATTCACGCCGTCGCCATAAAGAAAGTGATCCCGGGAAATCCAGTTATCCATTCAGTGAGCAGGAGAAAGATCCTCGCGGGAATTCTTTCTTTAGCGCTCGTTTTGCTGTTCTACGCTCTTAAGAAATTCTTCCAGAGCAAATAACCCTAATATTTAAATAAAATTATCCCTTTTTTTGTTTTCTAAAGAAATCTCTTATCATTTAGGGAAGCAGGCTGTATAATTAAGGAAAAATGAAGCTTTAGAACGCAAGAAAATAACTCTTCTTTTTATTAATAGCGGAAAATGCGAAAAATCGTTCAAGGTCTCCTTCTTAGCTTAGCCGCGCTTGTTTTATTTGTAAGCATGGTAGAGGCATCGCTTTGGATCATCGGCTTTTTCTATCATAAGGACCTGGCTGCGGCAAAGAAAACAGGTAAGGGGGATTTTTTTGTATACTGTTTCGGGGATTCATTTACGTACGGGATCGGGAGTGAGAATAAAAAAGGCTACCCCGAAGCGCTGCAGGAACTTTGTGAGAAACAATATCCGGGTAATCATGTTAAGGTTGTTAACTTCGGTATCCCCGGCTCGAATTCACGGCAGGTGTGTAATTATTTTAAATACATTTTGAATTCCGGCAGTTATGGTAAGCCGAACCTGGTTATCGTGATGACCGGCATGAATGACTGGTGGAATGTTGCCGATAATACGGAAATTGTGTCTTATTCCCGGATGGATCCTTTTTTGGCGAAATGCGCCATGGCAGTGATGCGCACCAGGACCGCGAAGTTGTTGTCGATATGTTTTGCCAATAAAACCGTCGTCGCGGAAACTAATTTTAAAAGACAAACCGCTCTTGCCGATCCCGATGGATTCCAGGCGCAAAAACGGTTGGGAGATAAACATTTAAACACGGTCCGCCTTGTCTTTGAACAAAATATGAATGAATTTGTCGATTTTGCCCGATCACTCGGTATCGATGTTTTGTTTTCTCAATATCCGAAAGGGTTTGTCTTTGATAAGGCCCTCGAGAATATCTCGATCAGAAAAAATGTCGCGATAGTCCGTAACTACGCGAAGTTTAAGGAATATATGGTTAATGGCCGGCTGGAGGAATGTTTTTCTGCGCGGTATTCTTACTCGCATCCCAACGCCAAAGGGTACGCCATTATGGCGGAGGAGATCTTAGCGGCGATCATGAAGAAACAAATGATTGAATGATACTTAAAAGGCAGGTGATCGTAAGATCAGGAGGAGTCGATGAAAAAGCATGATAAGGTTGATTTCGAGAGGTACCGTGTAAAAAAAGCTGTTGCTTTGCGCTTGCGTACTATCAACCCTGAAGATAGAAGCGCCTTTCAGGGCGGTAAAGAAAAAGCCGAAAAGATACTTGAGCAAAATCTGGAACAATTAAGCAGGTTGCAGGAATTGCTCTATGCCACGCACGCTTACAAGATATTGATCGTTTTACAGGGGATGGATACCTCAGGAAAGGACGGGGTGATAAAGCATTTGTTTAAAGGGGTCAATCCGCAGGGCGTGCGGGTAACTTGTTTTAAGGCGCCGTCTGCTGATGAACTGGATAGGGATTATCTCTGGCGCGTGCATAATGCCGTTCCCGCGAAGGGCCAGATAGCGATATTTAACCGCAGCCATTATGAAGATGTTTTGGTGCCCCTCGTAAGAGATCTTGTGAGCGTTTCGCTTATCCGTAAGCGCTACGAACATATTAAAGCTTTTGAAAAAGAGCTTTCTGATGAAGGGGCGATTATCTTGAAGTTTTTTATACATATCGATCAAGAGGAACAGAAGGTGCGCCTCCAGGAAAGATTAGATGATCCCGCGAAACAATGGAAATTTAACGTGGATGACCTGAATACCCGCGGGCTCTGGAACGATTATATGCGCGCCTATGAAAAAGCGATACAGGCAACAAGTCGGCAATACGCCCCGTGGTATGTTATCCCTGCCAACAGGAACTGGTACCGTAATCTTATTATATCGAGTGTAATCGTGGAAAAGCTTTCTTCGCTGGGCATGAAATTTCCCGCCTTACGCGCGAAAAAGGATATTTTGATCCCGTAATAATTCTGAATGCCTCAGGGGACGTTCCCCGAAGTAGCAGGCTATTGAGTTGTAAGTATTTGGAAAATAACGAGAGGTAGGTATAGTTTTTATAGGGAAGTATCTTTGTAACTGATTGCAATATAGTTAGTTGTAGGGAGTAAGGGGGTCATCTCGGGGAACGTTCCCTGAAATGTAAAATATATATTTACATATGTTTGATATTGCATATAATAGATTGGATTGTTTTGAAATAATAAATTATCGCGGTAGTGTGTCCGCCGGCTTTTATTGAGAAAGGGTTTATGCGAAAGATCGATGATATGGTATTTAAGATAAAAGCGGACTTCCTGAAAACTTTAGCTCATCCGGTGCGCCTTCAGATCATTGAATATCTTAAAGATGGGGAAGAGAGCGTCGGCAAACTTGTGCAGGAATTGGGGGTCGAGCAATCCAGCCTTTCGCGTCACCTGTCGATCTTAAGGGAGCTGGGGGTCTTGAAGGCCCGCCAGGAAAAAAAGAATGTCTATTACAGTTTGCAGGATAATGATATTTTCAATGTCCTGCGGCCGATCGCGGAGCTCCTGCGTAAGAAATTGAAACGCAGCGAAAAGCTTCTGGAGAGTTTAGGAAGAGAGTAAAGCCCGGTTAAGTCAGGTATCCTGCTGAGTCCGGCAGTCAGATAGGAGCGGGGAAGAGGCATGCAATTGACGTTTCATGATATAGAAAAGGCCTTTGAGATCGAGGAGAAAATGCTTTATCAATGGCTTAATTCCCGTAATATGCCTGCGGTCAAGGCCAATGACCAGTATTATTTTAATTCAGCCGAGGTCCTGGAGTGGGCGCTCAAGAATCATATCCCTTTGACTCCGGGAGCTTTGAAGCTTTGCGAAAAGAATCGTCCGGGGCTGGATATCTTCACGCAAGCTTTGATGCGCGGCGGTGTCCATTCCGGGGTTGAGGGAGGCTCTGCTGCGGAGATCCTCGATAAGGTTTTGGATTTCCTGCCGCTTCCTGCCCATATTCCCCGGTCGCCGTTAAAGGAGATGCTTTTGTCCCGGGAGCAGATCGGAACGACGGGGATCGGCAATGGTATCGCCATCCCGCATGTCAAACATCCCGTGATCTTTGCCGGCGTCGAAGCGGTGGTCGGGCTTTTTTTCCTGAAACAGCCGGTCAACTTTTTCGCTTTTGACGGGGAGCCGGTTCACACCTTGTTTGTGATCCTGACCGGGTCCTTTAAAGGGCATTTGTCGTTATTGTCTCGGCTGGCTTTCTGTTTGCAGGAAGAGTCCGTGAAATCGGCGCTCATCCGCCGCGCAAGTCCTCAAGAGACCATAGCAACGTTCCAAGTCTGTGAATCAAAGATCGTGAGGGCATCCTAAATGGAAAGGATCCTTACCCGCGCCTGGCAGGTCCCGGGCGGTGAGCTTTCACTGAAGCTTGACCCTTTGAGCAGCTTGTTCCTTATCGCGATCGCTATCCTTTCTGTGTGCGCCGGGATCTACAGCGTCGGATATCTGCGGCCTTATTGGGGCAAGAAACCGCTGGGGCTGCATGTCTTCTTTTATATAATGCTGGTAATGGTGCTTTTTCTCATTGTCAGCGCCAACAATGCTATCCTCTTCCTGGGAGCGTGGGAGGGGATGACCATTGTCACCTATTTACTGATCATTTTTAACGACGAGAAGCCCGTTGTCCGAAAAGCGGGCTTTATCTATTTTATCGCTTCCCATTGCGCGACCTTTTTCCTATTTCTTATGTTTTTCTTGATGGCCCATATATCCGGCTCAATGAATTTCGATGTTATGTTTCGTACGGCTTTTTCGCCGTTCTTGGCGGGAATGATCTTTCTCCTGGCCCTGGCGGGTTTTGGGGTCAAAGCGGGCTTTGTTCCGGTTCATATATGGCTGCCGCACGCCCATCCCGCGTCGCCATCGCATATTTCCGCCGTGATGTCGGGGGTCGTGATCAAAATGGGGATCTACGGGATCTGCCGGGTCCTCTGGATCGTGGGGGTGCTTCCTCACTGGTGCGGATACCTTCTTTTAGTGATAGGAGTTGTGAGCGGCGTTCTGGGGGTTTTGTACGCCTTGGGCCAGCATGAATTAAAAAAACTGCTCGCCTATCACAGTATTGAGAATATCGGTATTATCGCTCTCGGTTTGGGCGTTGGTATGTTGGGGCGCAGCTACGGGATCCCCTTGCTTGCGGTCTTGGGTTTTGGGGGAGCATTGTTGCATGTCGTCAACCATTCTTTGTTCAAGGGGCTTTTGTTTCTTGGCGCAGGGTCTGTGATCCAAAAGACTCATACCGGCGAAATGGACCGTATGGGGGGGCTCACCCGGTCTATGCCGCTGACCAGCGCGCTCTTTTTGATCGGTGCGCTGTCGATCTGCGGCCTGCCGCTTTTTAACGGGTTCATCAGTGAATTCATAATTTATTTCGGGCTCTTTCAGGGGGTCTTTGGGCTGGCTTTGCCGGGTGTGATCTTTTGTTCGTTAGGGATCATCTCGCTGGCGCTTATGGGGGCGTTGGCGTTGGCGTGTTTCTGCAAGGTTTACGGGGTTGTGTTTTCAGGTGAGGCGCGCGAGAGCGTTAAAGGAAAAACATCGCCATGCCTTCAAAATGCGGGAGCGCCTGTTGTAAGAGGGAGCGTTGCTGAAGACACCTCCTGTTGGATGTTGCTCCCGATGATAGTTTTGGCAGGGCTTTGCGTTTGGATCGGGCTTTCGCCTCAAACTATGGCTCGCTTGACTTTTCTCGGCGGCGCCTATTTGGCGTATACCGATATTTCCAGCATCGATCTTCAGGCGGTCTTTGTCCCGCTCGACATGGTGATCAGTTCAGCTTTTATATTCTTAGCCCTGATCCTGGTGTTCTTCTCCATCCGCCGTTTATTACTGGGGCCCCGGCCTATGCCGGTCCGCTCAACCTGGAGTTGCGGGTTTTCGCAGGTGACGCCGCGTTTTCAGTATACATCGTCCTCTTTTGCCCGGTCGATCATTGACTTAGTGCGCTTGGTCTTGATGTTTCGCCGTCATGGCGGACAGGCTACGGGGCTCTTTCCGGGAAAGACGCATATGTCTTCATCGGTTCACGATTTCTTTGAAGAGAGAATTTTCCGTCCGGGGTTGGCAATTTTAACCGGCCTTTCGAAAAAAGTTAACAATGCAGGCATTCGCTATACCCAGCTGTATCTTATTTATATCTTTTTATTCCTGATATTTTTATTAGCCTGGAAACTGAAATGAAACCTGAATTGCTAGTGTTATTATCGGTCGTATTCCATTGGGCTATCGCGCTCCTTTGCGCGCCGCTTTTTCTGGGAGTGACCGCCAAAATCAAGGCTTTTATCGGCGGCAAGGTGGGGCCGAGCGTCTGCCAGCCGTATTTTGACCTGGCGAGGTTATTGCGTAAAAAGTGTGTTTATAGCAGCAGCGCGACGTGGGTATTCCGGATGTTCCCTCTGGTGGCGGTCGCCGCTATGCTGGTTTTGGCGCTTTTGGTCCCCTTCGGCGCGTCAAAGGCGCCACTCAGCTTCCCGGGTGACATTTTTCTGGCCGCCTACCTTTTAGCGCTCACGCGTTTTTTTATGATCACGGCGGCGCTGGATACCGGGTCAAGCTTTGAAGGTATGGGCGCCAGTAGAGAAGCATTTTTCGCCTGTTTATCGGAATTAGCGTTGTTCATGAATATCATTACGCTGGCGTGTCTGAGCCGCAGCATTTCCTTGTCGGCCATGCTGGGGGCTGATGTCCCTTTGTCCTGGGTTTCTTTGGGCCCGGTATTACTTCTTGTTATGGCAAGTTTTTTTATCGTGCTTTTAGCGGAGAATTGCCGTATTCCTATCGATGATCCGGACACGCACCTGGAACTTACCATGATCCATGAGGTGATGATACTTGACCACAGCGGGGTGGACCTGGCGTACCTGCTTTACGCTTCGGCCGTCAAACTTTGGATCTTTGCCGCGATCCTGGTTACGATCATTCTTCCTGTGCCGACCGGGCATCCGCTTTTGGACATGCTGATCTTTTTCGCGGGGATGCTGGGGCTGGCTGTTTTGGTAGGATTGCTAGAGTCGTCTATGGCGCGTATCCGCTTGAACCGCGTCAGGGACCTTTTGTTGATCGCTTTTGTCCTGGCATTTTTGGGGCTTATCGTGACATTGTGGAGGTTTTAGGCAATGACCACCTGGATTGACCTGAGCTGTATCTTGATCGTTTTCTTTTCTTTGAGTATCCTGGCGACTCATCGTATTGTCGGGATGATCCGCATCTTCGCCTTGCAGTCTTTTGTCCTGGGCTTTGTGCCGTTATTCCTGCACGCGGACTCTATATCGGGACATGAGCTGGTCCTCTCGGTCGGCACGCTGGTGCTCAAGGCTATCCTGGTCCCGTATATTTTGTTGTGGGCGATCCGCCATATTTCCATCCGTTCCGAGATCAATCCGATCATCGGGGTGGGCAGTTCCATCGTCTTCGGGGGATTCTTGATCGCCGGCGCATTCTGGGTATCGTCATCGTTGCAACTGCCGGGATTGCCGGTTGCGGACCTGGGCCTGCCGTGTTCTCTGGCGACTGTGCTCCTGGGTTTTTTGATCATGGTGACCCGCACACGGGCAGTGACTCAGGTTATCGGGTATCTGGTGATCGAGAACGGAATATTCCTGTTCGCGCTGTCGTTATTCGACGCCATGCCGACCATGATCGAAATGGGTATTCTTTTAGATATCTTTGTCGCAGTCTTTATCATGGCCATTGTGCTCAACCATATTAACGAAGAATTTGAACATGACCCGGGGCTGGTGAGCCGGTCTAAGATGGGAGAAAGTTCCTGATGGTGACGAGCCTTCTGCTGATACCCTTTGTTTGCGCTTTAGCCGCGTTCTTGCCGGTGGGCAAAATGTTCCGCGTGTGGCTCTTGTTCGCTGTATCCGTTATTCATGCCATTATCGTCGCGTCGTTCTGGAAGCAGTTGCCCCTGCCTGAATTTAATGGTTATTTGGTGCTGGATCCCTTAGGGCTTATTTTTTTATCCATAACCAGCATGTTGTTTTTGTCCGTATCTTTTTTCATGATAGGGTATTTCAGGCATGAGCAGAGGAACGGCCAGGTCTTTATTTCCTGTTTACTACTTTTATTATCTACGATGACATTGACTGCGGTGAGCTACCATCTGGGGCTGCTCTGGGTAGCGGTTGAAACGGGAACGCTCTTCAGCGCTCCGCTCATCAGCTTTCACCGTAACAAGGAGACGCTGGAGGCGACCTGGAAATATTTATTGGTTTGTTCTGTCGGTATTGCCCTGGCCCTCATGGGGACATTCTTTTTGGCCATCGCCGCGCATGATGTGCATACGCTTTTGCTGCCGTCTCTCTTGAACGCGGCGCCGTCATTGTCGATCAATTGGTTGAAATTGAGCGTGATCTTTTTATTAGTCGGTTACGGCTGCAAGATGGGGCTGGCGCCTATGCACAGCTGGAAGCCGGAGGCCTATGGCCAGGCAACGGGTATGGTGGGAGTGCTGATGGCCGGAGGGTTGACGCAGTGTTCTTTTCTTGCTTTGGTACGGGTCAGTCAGATCTGCTTTAAGACAGATCTCGGTAATTTTTACTCATCTATCCTTTTTGTGTCTGCCGTTTTGTCGCTCCTGGTCGCGGCTTTGTTCATGCTGGGAGAGAATAATATCAAACGCTCTTTCGCGTATTCTTCTATTGAACATATGGGTATCCTGGTGTTAGGGCTTGGCCTGGGGGGGATCGGCTTGTTCGGCGCGCTGTTCCATATGATCACCAACGCTTTGGCTAAAGTAGTTATGTTCCTCACCGCCGGGTCTATTGCCCAGAAATACGGGTCATCCCGCGTTGATGATGTGAAGGGGATCATCAATACGTTCCCCGCGACAGGTGTGTTTTTGCTCCTGTCATTGTTTGCCGGAACGGGGATGTTTCCGTTCGCGACATTTCATAGCGAACTGATGATCCTTAACGGCGCGATCATATCCAGGCAATACCTTCTTGCCGGGATATTTGTGGCGGCTTTGATCGTGATCTTTATCGGGTTGGCCAGGATCGTCCTGGAAGCCGTTTACGGCCCGCCGACAGAACCGGTTCTGGCTAAGAAAGAGAGTTTTTTTATGAATAGCGCTATTGCCGTTTCCGCCGCTGCCTTGATCTCACTCGGCCTGTGGATGCCGGCACCTCTTGAGAAGGTCCTGCGTGAGGCAGTAGCGATGATAGGGGTATGATCTATGGATTTATTCAATGGCGCGCGTATCGCGCTGAATGATATTGCGGTACTCAATGTTCAGGAATTTCGCGCGGAAGTCATCCGGCGTTGTCAGCATGAAGCCCGCTTGATAAACCTTTTTGGAAGCCTTGAGCCCGGGGGGGACATTCGATTGTTCGCGATATTGGGATTCGACGATGAAGCCCGGATACGGGCCCTTTCGGCGCGCATTCCGGCGCAAGATCCGCGTTACGAAGCTTTGACTCCGGCGCTCACTCAGGCGAACATGTTCGAACGTGAGATCGCGGAGCAGTGGGCGATCCTTCCCGAGGGACATCCCTGGTTTAAGCCGCTACGGTATCACTCTAATTATCGGGGGGCTCCTGATGTCTGGAAGGATATCTCAACGCGTTCGATACCGGGGGCGTACCCTTTTTATGCCATGGATGGAGAAGAGGTCCATGAAGTCGGCGTCGGCCCGGTGCATGCCGGTATTATTGAACCCGGGCATTTCCGCTTCCAGTGCCATGGGGAAGAAGTGATGCATCTGGAGATCCAGTTAGGGTATCAGCACCGCGGAATAGAAGCGATGATGGCAGGATGCGATCTGAGCCGTAGCGTTCGATTAAGTGAATCCATTGCCGGAGATACATCCATCGGGCATTCTACGGCGTTTTGTGAGGTGGTGGAATCGCTTTGCGGATGCGCGATCTCACCACGGGCGCAGGCGATCCGCGCGGTATGCCTGGAGTTGGAGCGTTTGGCCAATCACGTGGGCGACCTGGGCGCGTTAGGACGAGATGCCGGTTTTATGCCGACGAGCGAGTATTTCGGCCGCATGCGGGGCGATTATTTAAACCTGCTTTTAACGGTCACGGGCAATCGTTTTGGAAAAGGCTTGTGCCGTCCGGGCGGCGTCCTCTTCGATATCGACGCTAAAATGGCGGATGAACTTTGCCGCAAACTTAAGACTTACAAAAAAGAATTTGAGGATGTCAGTGAGCTTTTATTCACCCGCCCTTCGGTGCTGGCGCGTTTTGAAGGGATAGGCGTGATCTCTGCCAAGAACGCGAAGAAGTTCGGTTTGGTGGGACTGGCGGCGCGCGCCAGCTCACTTGAGCACGACGCGCGTATCGAGTATTCTTCGGGAATGTGGCAGTTCTATCATATCCCTATTTCACTTGCGGCGACCGGTGATGTGTACGCGCGGGCTTTGGTGCGCCGGCAGGAAGTGATGCGTTCGCTGGAATTCCTGCTAAAGGCGCTGCCTGCCTTGCCTAAGGGCGAGATCATGGTTCCCGTCGGCTTGATGAGGCAGGAGGCGCTGGCTCTTTCCCTGGTGGAAGGCTGGAGAGGAGAGATCATGCATGTCGGGATAACCGACGGGCAGGGGGCTTTCAGCCGGTATAAGATCAAGGACCCGTCCTTCCATAACTGGCAGGGCCTGGCCATGGCTATGCGTAACCAGGAGATCTCTGATTTTCCGTTGTGTAATAAAAGTTTTAATTTATCGTATTGTGGACATGATCTGTAAAGGATCCGTATGCTGAAAATCATTCTCACGCGTATTAGACAAGGCCGCCGGACATTGCGCTTCCCGAAAGGTAAGCTGCCGGTTTTGCCTGCGCGCTACCGCGGCCGGCCGATCATCGCCGGGCAGGGGCCCGGTATTGACGCGGGGGCGATTACATTTGTTCCGGATGGCGGTATTCAATACTCTACTGATTTCCGGATGGCCGTATCCAACCGCGGCGCTCTTCTCCTTAAAGGCGATGAGTATGCCTTGGCGCGCGCTTTGAAGGAAGATATCCGTAAGCTTTTCGGCCGGTCGCTGAAACTGCGGCAAGTATCCGCCGGAGGATGCAATGCCTGTGAATCGGATATTAACGTCTTGAATACTCCGGTCTTTGATTTGAGCCGGTTCGGGATACAGTTTGTGGCCTCACCGCGCCATGCCGACGGGATCGTGGTCACGGGGCCTCTGCCGCGCAATATGAAGGACGCGTTGATAAAAACATATGAGGCGATCCCTGAACCAAAGATCGTGATCGCGGTCGGCGCCTGCGCGATATCCGGAGGCGTTTTTGTCGACGGGCCTGAATCGTCCCGGGGATTGGAGGGACTTGTTCCTGTAGATCTTTATATTCCGGGGTGTCCGCCGCATCCCTTGACGATCCTTGATGGGTTCCTGCGGCTCATCGGCAGGATAAAGAACGAGTCAGCGAAGTAGCTTTTTAATGAGAGATAGAGAGTTAAGTCTAAAGGCTAAAGTTTAAATAACAAAGTAAGGTCAAAGGTTTAAGGCGTAATTTTAAAATTTAATCTTTAGTCTTTGAGCTTCCTTTGTTATTTAGTCTTTAAACTTTAGACTTTATATAATAACCCTTGACAAAAAACGCATTAGTGGTATACTAAAAAACAGTAAAAGATTAGAAGTCTTAGCCGTAAGGAAAGGATAACTGACCTTACGGTTTTTTGTTGCTGCGGAAAGCAGCACACCCGCGCAATTTCCAATCAGCGCGGGGTGTAAGTCAGCAGCAACATGGTGTTTGTCATTGTTTGTCCCGTTAGAAGTCTAAAGTCTAGCAGGTAAAGATGATAACGATTTCTAACAAGTTACTAAATATAGAGAAAAGGAGGTACAAGCAATGGCAAAAGGAATAGTAAAGTGGTTCAATGATCAAAAAGGTTATGGATTTGTCACACCTGAAAACGGCAAAGATGTATTCGTACATCATTCCGCTATCAAGGGCGATGGCTATAAATCTTTAGCTGAAGGCGCTCAGGTTGAGTTCGATATCGAACAAGGCCCTAAAGGCGAGCAGGCTACTAATGTAGTCAAGTTATAATCTTGAGTTTCAAACAGGGCCCGGTATCTTTCGAGATCCCGGGCCT
This sequence comes from Candidatus Omnitrophota bacterium, assembly GCA_041650835.1. GTDB lineage: Bacteria > Omnitrophota > Gorgyraeia > Gygaellales > Profunditerraquicolaceae > JBAZTA01. The sequence continues at coordinate 117,853 of JBAZKL010000001.1, read as the reverse complement.
TGCTATTTTACGCGGGAATCCGTGTTAGATCAGTTGACAGGTTAAGGTAAAGTAGTTAGGTTATATAGCGTTAATGATAAAGTCTAAAGTCTAAATAATAAAGGAAGGTTAAAGGTATAAGGTTCCTGCCTACCGGCAGGTAGGAAATTTTAAGATTTAACCTTTATTCTTTGAATTTCCTTTGTTATTTAGCCTTTAAACTTTAAAATTTTTATAGTCATGTCATTAATCTTTTAAGTACAATATTGTAAAGAATTATGGCCTTGATCAGTTTGCAGGAAATTACCTTAAAATTCAGCGGCCCGCTTATTTTTGACGGTTTAAGCTTTCAGCTTGAACCGGGCGAGCGTGTTGCCCTGCTTGGCAGGAACGGCGCGGGTAAAACCACCTTGATGAAGGTGATGGCCGGACAATTGGCAGTTGATGACGGAGAAGTTATTTTTCAAAAAGGAATACAAGTCACGCACCTGCCGCAGGAAGTCCCTGTCGATATGAAAGGAAGCGTCTATGATATCGTCCTCTCCGGTTTAGGGGAACGCGCGGTACTTTTAAGCAAATATCACGCGCTCACTCACCGGCTTCATACGGAACATACCCCGGAATTATTAAAACAGCTGGACGTCCTGCAAGCCGAGTTGGATCATACCAATTCCTGGGATGTGAATAACCATGTTGAGAATGTGATCACCCGCATGAAGCTCGACGGGGAGAGTGATTTCGAGAGCCTTTCCGGCGGCCAGAAGCGCCGCGTGCTGTTAGCAAGGGCACTGGTGATAAAACCTGAAGTATTGCTTTTGGATGAACCGACCAACCATTTGGATATCGATTCTATCAATTGGCTGGAGGAATTCCTTTCAAATTATCCGGGCACGGTTTTCTTTGTCACCCATGACCGGATGTTCATGACGCATTTAGCTACCAGGATCATTGAACTTGACCGGGGCAGGATCTATAGCTGGGCATGCGATTACAAGACTTTTTTAGAGCGTAAACAAGCGGCGCTCGATATTGACGAAGCAGCCTGGGGGCATTTTGATAAGAAATTAGCCGAAGAAGAAATTTGGATCCGCCGGGGTGTTAAAGCCAGGCGCTGCCGCAATGAAGGACGCGTCAAGGCCCTGGAGCACTTACGGGAAGAGAAGAAGACCCAGCGCAAGCAGGAAGGCCAAGTCCGTATGCGCGCGCAAAACTCGATTCTTTCCGGCCACCGCGTGATCAAGGCGTTCCAACTGGGGTTTAGTTACGATGAGAAATGTTTGATCAAAGATTTCTCGACCCAGATCACGCGCGGGGATAAGATCGGGCTGATCGGGCCTAACGGCAGCGGCAAGACTACTTTACTGCGTATTTTAATGGGGAAGCTGGCGCCTCAACGGGGAACAGTTACTCTGGGCACTAATCTCGAGGTTGCCTATTACGACCAACTGCGCGAGCAGTTGGATGAAGATAAGACTGTAGCGGAGAATGTAAATAACGCGGGCGACACCGTTATCATTAACGGCAAGCCTAAACACGTTCTGGGATATTTGCAGGAATTTCTTTTTGCCCCTGAACGCAGCCTGACACAGGTAAAAGTTTTGTCCGGAGGCGAGCGAAATCGCTTGTTCCTGGCTCGACTATTTTCCAAGCCTTCGAATGTTTTGGTGATGGATGAACCGACCAATGACCTGGATATTGAGACGCTGGAGCTCTTGGAAGAGTTACTCCTTGATTATCCGGGAACAATTATTTTAGTCAGTCATGACCGGGCATTTCTGAATAATGTAGTTACCTCGACCATCGTGATGGAAGGAGCGGGTGAGATCAACGAATATCCCGGCGGCTATGACGACTGGTTAAGCCAGCGTAAGCCGGCAGCGCGCCTTGAACCTCCGAAAACAAAGGAAAGACTTGAGCCTGTAAAAAAGAAGAAACCTGTTGTCCCTCGTAAGCTTACCTTCAAAGAGCAGAAAGAATTAGACGCACTTCCGTTAAAGATCGAGAAATTAGAAAATGAGCAGGAAGAGCTCTATAAATTGTTAGCGGATTTTAACTTTTACCAGGGCGACCCCGGGGAAGTTGAGCGCGTCAAAAAGCGCTCCGCAGCCCTTTCCGACGAACTCCAAAAAGCCTACCAACGCTGGGAACACCTCGAAGAATTAGCTGAATAGAATTCACAAGACCAGGTCTTAAAATAGATAGACCGGTTTTTAGGTTAAGGTAAAGGTTAAGCTGTTAGTTTGGTTGTTAGGTTAAGTAGTTAGGTTATATAGCGTTAATGATAAAGTCTAAAGTATAAATAACAAAGGAAGGTTAAAGGTATAAGGTTACTGCCTACCGCAGGTAATTTTAAAATTTGATCTTTATTCTTTGAATTTCTTTTGTTATTTGATTTTTAACCTTTAAAATTTATATAATCATTCCCGTTTTTCTCGTCTGTCATCCCCGCATGCTTTAAGCGGGGATCTATGCTTTTTAGATGCCCGTTTAGAGCCGAGTAAACTCGCGGGCATGACAAGTGGGGCGTCATTCCCGGTCTCTTACATAGCTATAAGCGGGAATCAAAACATTATAGGTGTTTTCTAAATCCTCCTTGTCATCCAGGCCCAAAAGTTGTATACTTATATACAATTACGACGAAAGCATAAGAGGCGTTATGAACGCGATTTTACGCAATAATAAGCATTAAACAAGCCGGGTCAGGGGGGGAGATCCGGTTTTTTAATTTGGGAGGATATTATGAGCGAAGTTAAATTAATTACAGATAAAATAAAAAAATTCAGGGATGAACGCGACTGGATGCAATTCCACGATCCTAAAAATATGGCTGTTTCATTGATCCTTGAAGCCTCTGAACTTCTTGAGCATTTTCAATGGAAGACTGCTGAGGAAGTGGAGAGATACACAAAGCAAAGCCATGGCGAGATCAAAGACGAAATTGCCGATATTGCTTTATATCTTTTTGAGTTGGCTGATAATCTTGGAATAAATCTAATGAGCGCGATGGAAGAAAAGCTTGAGAAAAATGAATTAAAGTACCCGGTTGAAAAAGCCAGGGGCAAACATACAAAGTACAATAAATTATGAGGCTTTACCCGGGGATATCTTTTTTGCTTTATTTTTATTTATGGAAAATACCGTTTTAAACAATGAAACTTTGAAACGAAAACGGCGCGTGCGCTATAAGGGCACGCATCCCCGCCGCTTTGACGAAAAGTACAAGGAACTCAATCCGGAAAAATACGCTGATGATATCAAGAAGATCATTAAGAGCGGGAAAACGCCTGCCGGGATGCATCGATCGATCTGCGTTAAAGAAATCTTACAAGTCCTTGACCCTAAACCCGGTGAGACAGGTTTGGATGCTACCTTGGGGTTCGGCGGGCATGCAGAGGCGCTTCTTGAGCGCATTATCCCCGGCGGCCGTCTTTTTGGCATCGATGTTGACCCTATCGAGTTAACGCGTACCCAAGCGCGGCTGCGTGCTTTGGGTTTTACCGATAAAGAACTTATCCTGCGACAGATCAATTTTGCCGGTATTCCCAAGATACTTGCCGACGCCGGCGGCGGGTTTGATTTCATTTTGGCTGATCTGGGCGTTTCGTCAATGCAATTGGATAATCCTGAGCGGGGCTTTACCTTTAAAAGGGAAGGGCCGCTTGATTTACGGTTTAATCCCCAACGCGGCCAACCAGCCTCAGCTTTGATCAAGAGAATTTCCGAAAAAGCCCTGGAAAAAGTGCTTTTTGATAATTCCGATGAACCCTACGCGAAAGAGATCGCCAGGGCGATCCACAAGAACTGCCGTAAAATCTCTACAACTACGGCGTTGGCGGATACCGTAAAAGAAGCGTTGGCTCCTATCGCTCGTACCGATTCCCGTAAAGAAATAACTACTTCGATCCGTCGAACTTTCCAGGCTTTACGCATTGAGGTTAACGACGAGTTCTCGGCGTTGGAGCAGTTTTTAAGGAATCTGCCGCTATGCCTTAAACCCAATGGCCGAGCGGCGGTTTTAACCTTTCATTCCGGTGAAGAGAAGAGGGTAGTGAAGTTTTTTCAGGCAGGATTGGAAGCAGGGATCTATTCCGATATTTGCCGCGAGCCGATACGGCCGATGCCTCAGGAATGTTTTGATAACCCGCGCTCCAAAAGTGCCATCTTACGTTGGGCGGCGCGCTCTTCGCAAAAACAAGGGGAATAAGATCGCGTTCTTAACTTCGGATCACTTCTGCGGTAAAGAATTGTTCCATACTTTTTTTGTCGTGATATAATTATGTTAGATGTTTCGCTTTCTGCTTCACCCAACGCTTAAAAGCACCCGGCGCAGATTGGAATTGCGCCGGTACGCGGCTTTCTGCCGCGGAATTGCGTTGGTATGCGCCTTTCTGGCGCAAGGGGGGAGAATGGATACAATTGATGCTTTGAAATTAGCTTTATCAAAAGAAAAAGACGCGGTAGAAGTCTACAAAAAATTGCTGATTCAGCATCCTGCCTTGAAAGACCTGTTCTATTTTCTGATCAATGAAGAAGAAAAGCATGTACTATTGATCGAGAAGAAAATAGCTGAATTATTCATGAAATAAGCAGTAAATTCCGGTAAAACAACGTTTAATTATTTAATATGATTTGAAATAACGGTAAATAGCATATCTATGTTGAATTTAATCGATTCCGGTTTCCAGGATTCAAGTATTTTTCGCCATATGCCGCGGTTTGCCGAAATAACTTATTCCGGCTTTAGTGAAGGGAAAGTCCGCCAATACAGGGCGCTGCGCGAAGATCAGCCTTGCGATTTCCTGGCGCTGAATTTTATTCGAAACGATGAAATACTCCTCTGGGACGCGGTTGAGGATTTTGTAAAGCGCAGCACCATTGATGCCACCTCCAGCGTGCGAGGCGTTTATATCTTTGACCTTCTCGCCATTGATATTTACAGGGAAATTAAATCATTTAAACATTCCGAACTGACCGGCGTTATTATAAATGAGGCCGGGAGATTGTCTCCCGGGAAGGCCGCATTGCTTAAATATTCTTCCGTTTACGCGCTCATCCATAAAAAGATCGATGAGGATTGGGGAAAGATCAATTTTAAAACCGCTGTGGATGTGTTTAAAGATAAAGCGGAGTACCTGGATCTTCTTATCAAGCAGCTTTTGAAGGATTATACCTTTTCGCGTGTCCCGGTCATACTTTTATTGAACGATCTGAGCCTTAATCCTATCTTTGACCCTCAAAACCAAACACAGCAGGCGCGAATAAAAAAAGTTATGGATGAGCTTATCCCTAACTCGGTTGAATTTGTCCCTGAAGTATATATTCAAGATAAGCACGGGACCAGAGAACTCCTTTCCGGATCCCAATTATAGAGAGGGGATATTTCCTTTGACAATACTTCCTTGCGCTGTAAAATATGATCATGCGCAGGGAAGTACGCAATGAGGTTAAATCGCAACATTTGTTCATCTCTACAAGGCCAGGCATTTGCCTGGTTTTTAATTTTTAAGCGGCTTATATGAAAGAAAGTATTCTTAAACAGGCAGGATTTTTTTGCTGCGTAATTGTTCTCTCCATCGGCGTTTTGGGGGTCGTCGACTGGCTGTCTGACCTTACTCTTTTTACCGCTTTAGGGTTAGGTTATAAGCCGATGGGAGCAAGCACTGCTTTAGGATTTGTGTTGTGTGGTGCTTGCCTGTGTCTTATATTGTCTTCCCCGAAGTTCAAGGTGAGCAGGGTTTATATAATATCTGCCTGCGTACCGGTTATGATCTTTAGCGCCTTAAGGATGATTGAGCTTTTTATGAGGCTGGATTTAAGGTTGGATAAAATATTCACCTACGGACATCTCTATTGGGAAGAATTCAATTTGTACAGGCGTATGTCCCCGGTCACTACGGTGGCATTTTTTCTGACAGGTTGTGCGGTGCTTATGTTTTTGTTTTTAAGGAAAAAGTCCGTTTTTAAAGATGTGCCGGGATGGCTGGTTATTCTCGTTATGTTTATTGCTCTGACGATGCTGCTGGGATATTCTTACGATGTGCCGATGTTCCAGGGAGGCAGGATCATTCCCATGGCCTTTAGCAGCTCTTTGGCATTTTTGTTCTTGTCGGTGGGTTTGATCTGCGCTTTTGGCCGGGAGCATTTTCCTTTAAGGCCGCTCAGCGGCACATCTGCTTATGCCATTCTGTTACGCGCGTTCTTTCCGATAATTTTTATCGCGGCTCTCACGCATAGCCTTATTTACAGGATAATGCCGGCGTGGTTCACGATGAACTACGCGTTTTTTTCAATGTTTACCACGGCTGGTTTTATGGCCATCGCTTGTATTATCGTATTCCAGGTGTCCAGGGGTATCGCTGCCACTCTTGACCGGGCAGAAGGGGAACGGCTGAAAGCAAGGGGGCTGGCTGAATGGCTGCAATACCAGAATAAATTGATCTTAGATTCTGTGGCGGACGGGATCATCGGGTTGGATTTAAACGGCAGGCATACCTTTGTCAACCCCGCGGCCGCGAGAATGCTGGGGTATAAAGCAGAGGAGCTTATCGGTAAGAAGAGCCATGAGATCTGGCACCACTCTAAAGCAGGGGGCGAGCCTTATCTTGAAAGTACCTGTCCAATACATCAAACCCATAAAGGCGACCTGGTCACATTCGTAAATGATGAAGTATTCTGGAAAAAAGACGCGACGTGTTTCCCTGTGGAATATAGCAGGACACCGATAATGGAAGCGGGTATGTTTGTAGGAAAAGTCGTGGTTTTTCAGGATATTACCGAACGAAAACACGCGCAGGCCAAGCTTATCACGGCGCATACAGAGCTAAGTTTGAGGCAGCAGGAATTGGATAGGGCTAAGCGGCTTGCTGATATCGGGACCCTGGCGGCGACAGTGGCGCATGAACTGAGGAATCCGTTGTCCACGATAGCTTTAGCTACGTCTAATATCAAAAGAAAGACCCGGGATGAGTCATTGCTGAAGAATTTGCAAAATATAGAGAAAAAGATCGCTGAAAGCGACTCGATAATAAATAACCTTTTATTTTATTCCAAGCTCAGGCCTCCGGTCTATGAAAAGATCGATATCTGCGCTCTCTTGAATGAATGCATAGACCAGACCCTTAATCAGGTCAAGAAAGAGATCATTGTTAAAAGATCGTTCGGAGCGTTAAATCCGGTTACGGCTGAGGTTGACCCGTTGCAGATGAAAGAAGTTTTTTATAACATACTCAATAATGCTGCCGACGCCCTGCCGGCCCGGGGAGGCAGGATAGAGGTCGGGATCTGTAATGATCAAACTCTGATCAAGATCTCGTTTAAGGATAATGGCGTTGGTATTGATGAAGACGCTTTGGGTAAGGTTTTTGAACCGTTTTTCAGCACTAAACCAAAAGGCACCGGGCTGGGTTTGCCGGTGTGCCTGCAAGTAGTAACTTTGCATGCGGGTTCAATGCGTGTTGAAAGCAAAACCGGTAAGGGAACAGAAATTCAAGTCGATTTACCCGTTTCCGCAATAAAACAGGCGATTCCCTTAAACGCGAATGCCGTATCTAAGTCTCTTCGAGACAAACAGGCGGGGGAATGATACTTGAGCGGGTAAATATGAGGGGCGGCCATAAAAGATGAAGTTAAAATTAAACGTCTATCCGGTGATCCCGGATATGGAAGAAGAAATTGAAAAGATCATCCGGGAAGCTGTGGATAACCGCGCTAAGATGGTTGAGATCGCCTATGGTCCGGCGAGCGATATTGTTAAAAAACGTATCCTGAGTGTTTTGAACAGGAAAGATGTCCGTAAGCTTTATTCGCGCCTGGAGAAGACGGAAAAAGGATGGGGGAGGATTTACCTGTATTTTCGCTGGTAAGATTAGTTTAAGAGGCCAGTCCATCCGCCGCTCCGTAAAGGTGAATGAAGGTGTTCTGACCGGGGAATCGTTTCTTTATAAAGCAAATAAATCTTCCTTAATCCTATGGCAGTGGTATAGTTATTACTTATCCGGTGGTTTTATAAAAAGGGAATAAAAGCGTTTTTATAGTTTAACAGGAGGAGTTGATGATGTTGAGCATGATATTCAGTTTATTGATGTGGGGAGTCATTATCTTTGCCGTAGCCAGATCAGTTACTCGCGGGTTTGGAAAGAACGCTTCCTGGTTGCGGCGGGAGGTCCCGTTATGGGAAGAGAAGAATATCATCAGTAAAGAGCAGGGCGATGCTCTCTTGACCCTTTATAAATTAAAAAGAGCGGCCGCCGGGAAAAGGATGGATATGGTTAAGGTCCTTACCCTGGTCGGAGCTATATTCGTGGGGTTAGGCGTTATCTTTTTTGTGGGCTCTAACTGGCAGCGGATCCCTGCGCTTATGAGGACCTCGATGTTGTTAGCAGTCACTCTGGGGGCGCTCTACGCGGGGTACGTCTATAGCTTCGAAAAAGAGGGTTATTTTAATTTAGGCAAGAGCCTCTTACTTTTAGCTTCGCTTTTTTGGGGAGGGACTATAGCGCTCATCGGACAGATCTATAATATCCCTACTTCTGAAAACTGGTATATCATACTGCTCTGGGCTTTTCCTATTGTGCCGCTCGCCGTTTTTTATAAGAATGATTATGCGCATATTCTCGCGTCCGTATTGTTCGTTATCTGGAACTTCCTTTACAGCGGCAGTAACGGCGCGGCCAATTACTATTATCCTCTTATCGTTTTGCTCTGCATGCTGCCGACGGCTCAGGATCTGGTCGTCAGCCGCAGGATCAATATCATCGGCCTGGTAGCTGCAAGCTTTTACTGTTGTTTTAATAAATATGAGTGGCTGTCACTTATGATCAGCGTTGGGTTATTGGCCTGTTATCTGTTCCGCAAGCAAGAGCGCGCGTATCTGTATTCCGCGTGCCTTTCGTTTATTTTCTGGAATATCGCTTATTTTACCGTTAGAGAAGGCCGGCCGAATCTCTATTTTCTCCTGCCGGTAGGATATATGTTTTATTTGACGTACAAGGATAATATAGAAAAGAACCTGGTTTTATGCCTGGCTGGTTTGATAGTAGGGATAAATTTAGCGTTATCTTCGTTTTCTTACCTGTTTTATTATCAATTTAACGGGATCCAGTTTATCGTCTTGCAATCATTCCTGGGGTTAGCTGTTTATTCCGCGGGGATCGTTTCCCGCAGGAGAGGATATTTATTCCCCGTGACCTATAAAATATCCGGTTATCTGGTGACGTTTATTTGCGTCTATCTTTTAGCGTTCAAGGCGCTTCTCGATGAAGGGGGGGAGGCCTCAAACAGCGTTTATCTTTTCGGGTCGCTGGCATTAGGGGCGGCTATTGTCCTGTTTATGCTCGATGAAATAAAGTCCGGCAATATTAAGAGCAGGCCTGACCGGATAGAATTTACGGCAATGGCCGCGGCTCTGGGGGGGAGCCTTGTTTTATTAATGGCCCCTCAAGCGATATTGTTGAATACGATAGTTATGAACGCTGTCTTGGTGGTTTTTGCGCTCTGTAATATTTTCTTAGGCGTTGAACTTAAACGGCCCCGCATCTTCACTTTGGGCATTGTGATCTTCGTTTTATTCATCATCACCCGTTATATTGATGTAACCTGGAAATTAAAGGAAAAATCCCTCTTTTTTATAGCCGGGGGATTGTTTATTTTATTTCTCGGGACATATCTGGAAAAACAAAGAAAGAAGATCATAGAAAGGATGAAAGCAGAATGAATAAAAAGCTGATCTTTTTTGTCGTGAGTTTTTTGTGGTTAGCGGTGGCGGCGGGGTTGATAAGTTCCAAACAGCATATTATAAGGACCGGAAAAACCGTGCTTTTAGAAACTGTCCCCGTAGACCCCCGTGATTTTTTGAGGGGTGATTATGTCGTCCTGCGCTATAAAATAAGCACGCTTGACCTGTCGACGACGCTCAGTGAGAAATCCTATTATGAACGCGGCAGGAAGGTATATGTAAAGATCGAGCCGGGGGAAAAATTCTGGGAAGCAACGGCAATTTACCTGAAAAAGCCGGTTAATGAAGCCGGAGTGTATATCAAGGCGAGCGTCCAAGCCTGTTATCAGAAGAAATTAGCGCTTAAGTATGGAATAGAAAGTTATTTTGTTCCGGAAGGCGAAGGTAAAGATATTGAGGCGCACATGCGGGGAAGTAAGAGTTCGGTAGCGGTTGAAGTCCTGATCGATACTTCGGGTAATGCTTTAATAAAGAAGGTGCTGACGCCGTAACTTTCGCCTTTTTGGTTAAGATAAAGGAATTGTGTATGCCCATGAGAGAAGGTGCGCCTCCTGATAGAGCTGCTGCCGGGAAGCTCTGTGCGCATATCGAAAAACTGCGGCAGTGCCGGCTGTGCCCGAGAATGCATCCGCCTGTGGTCAGCGGGGGAGCGGTGGTGAGTAAAGTCGTCCTGGTAGGACAGGCCCCGGGAGATAAGGAGCCGAAGCTCGGACGCCCGTTCGCCTGGACCGCGGGGAAAACTCTTTTTCGCAGGTTCAGCGAGGCCGCGGGGATGAGCGAAGAACGTTTTCGCGCCTCCATCTATATGGCAGCGGTGTGCCGGTGTTTTCCCGGGAAAAACCCCAAGGGCGGGGACCGCGTGCCGTCGCCGCAAGAGGTGTTGAATTGCAGCGCCTCACTTGAGCGGGAAATAAAGATCCTCAAGCCGGAATTGATCATTCCTGTCGGTAAGCTGGCAATCGAGCAATTTATCCCCTTGCAAAAGCTTGACCGGATCATCGGAAGAAAATTTTCGCTTACGCGGCGGGGCAATACTTTTGACCTTATCCCTTTGCCGCATCCGTCTGGCGCTTCTCCCTGGCACCGTAAAGAGCCGGGGAAGAGTTTGCTGAAACAGGCGCTCAAGCGGATCGCCAGGCACCCGGCGTTCAGTTCTTTCATAATCCGTTAGATGTTTATGGCTCCCCACAATGACCCCGGGTGAGTTGCCGATGACGGGAATATTTTAATTATCGTTTATTGTTAATCGAACCCGTTTGTCATGCCCGTGAAAGAGGGCATCAATCAGGTCTTCTTTAAAAAAATAATAGTGTTATAATTCTTTTATAGTGGTATACTATACCTATTGCTCACTCTTGTTGCTCTCCTTAAATGTCCCATCAGGAAAATGCTCTTGTGTAGAATCTTTTCACGGTAAGCCCGCATGAAGGAGTAATAGTAATTCCGGGAATACATCAATACCTGAAGCAAAGAAGAATTTAGAATATTTTTTGTCGCGATTTGCCTGTTTGTCAGGGCGGATTATTTGTTGAGCTGTTAGTTTTAGGGGAATTTTAAAACGAAACAAAAAAGGGAGAGTATCATGAATAGCTGCAAGAGATGCGGGATCAAGTTCCAACATAATTATTTGGTAACATTTTTTAAAGAGACAAAGGAAAGGTTTGTTAGATCGATCGTTTGCTTGAAATGCAACGAGATCTTAAAGAAGGGAGAGGAAAAAGTATAGTTGTAATTGACCTCGGGACCTGGAAAGCGGGGTGCCGGGAAAATAAATGTAAGTAATAATTGTAAAATGCCAAGAGTATGATATAATGCTCTTGCTGTACAAAAGAAGATTAGAAAATCTTTTAGCCGTAAAGGGGCACGACTACTAACCTTTACGGTTTTTTTTATTTGTAGTAACTATTAAGAGGAGGAAGTAAATGCACACAGGTAAAATTAAGAAGCTTGCTCGTGACCGTGGATTTGGTTTTATTAATGATAATGACGGCAGAGAGATCTTTTTCCATCAGTCCAGTTTAGTCGAAGTAAAATTTGACGCGTTGAATGAAGAGCAGCAGGTGGAATTTGAGGTGGAGCAATCTCCCAAGGGCCCGCGGGCTATTAATATAAAAGTCACGGGGTAGCTGACCGATGAATAGCCTATTTAAGGATTTTGATATTGGAGATGTACGGATCGAGATCCCCATCGTTCAGGGCGGTATGGGGGTGAGAGTTTCCTCGTTCGGTTTGGCTTCCGCGGTATCTAACGAGGGCGGTTTGGGCGTTATAGCGTCCGTGGGGCTTGGTGAAGACGCTGATCCTTCAGTACGCGATTATGCCGCGCGCTCGCGCAGTTCCCTGGTAAGCGCTATCCGCAAGACCCGCGCTATTACTGATAAGCCGTTCGGGGTGAATATTATGTGCGCGCTCACGAATTATGATGATCTGGTGGACGCCGCGCAGCATGAGTCAGTCGATGTGATCATTTCGGGGGCGGGCTTGCCGTTAAAGCTTCCTTCATTGATCAAGAATAAAAGGACTAAACTTGTACCGATCGTTTCTTCTGCCAGGGCGGCGCAATTGATCTGCCGTGTCTGGAAAAAGAAATATGATCGTTTCCCGGATGCTCTTGTGGTTGAAGGCCCCTTGGCCGGCGGGCATTTGGGTTACAGCCTGGAGGATATTAAAGATCCCCAGCGGGTGAGCCTGGATAATATTTTAACGGAAGTGCTTGCTGCCGTCAAAGATTTCGAAAGCCAGGCAGGCATGATCCCGGTTATCGCCGCGGGAGGTGTTTTCGACGGAGAAGATATCGCCCGGGTTATCCGTTTAGGGGCAAGCGCGGTGCAGATGGCTACAAGGTTTGTTTGTACTCATGAATGCGATGTGTCTTACAGTTATAAGGAAGCGTATTTAACGGCTAAAAAAGAAGACATCGTGATCATTAAGAGCCCCGTGGGAATGCCGGGAAGGGTCATTAGTAATGATTTTGTCAAAAAAATATCCAGCGGCAAGCGCCTTGATTTCGGGTGCCCGTATAAATGCCTGGCTACCTGTGACCATCAAAAGGCTAATTATTGCATCGCTAATGCCTTGTTTAACGCAGCTGCCGGCCAGATGGATAAAGGCTTTGCCATGTGCGGCAGTAATGCCTATCGGATTAAGAAAATTGTTTCGGTAAAAGAGCTTTTTACCGAGCTTGTGGAAGGGACGCGTGCATCATTAAAAAAGTTAAAACTTCAGCCAAGTCTAGAAAATGCAGATTCCCCCATTGTAAGCAGATCTTAAGTATTTACAATCATGAGGAATATTGCCATGTTCATTTAGGGCAGGATGATAAGCTTCAGAGATTAAGATAAAAGAGCGCCCTGTTAGTTGTTCATGGATCTGATACCGCCTTGCTCCCGGTTGAGCTGTAGTGAGCAGGCGATAAATATTTTTGAGCAGAAAAAAGGAGTAGTAATGAGCGAGCAGTTTAAAGATGATGATCCCATATCTCAAGAGCCCGGGGAGCAGGATGTGGCGGCTTTGGTCAAGAAGATGCAGCATCAATTGGCTGCGTTGGAGAGAAAGATAGATGTTTTGATCGAACAATCAGCGCATAGGCCTTCGGGTGAAAGGAATTTTTCGAAGCCATTCCGGTCATTTGACCGGCCCCGTCGTCCATTTGACCGGCCTCGCGGCGATAGCTTCGCAGAGAAAAGATTTGACCGCGGCGGGCGCCGCTTTGAAAAACGCGGCAGTGAAGAAGCGCCAAGGTTTGAGCATAAGAAAAAGGATTTCGGGGAGCCGCGGGAAAGGGATTTCGGCGGCGAGGCGCGCAGTTTTCCAAGGCGCAGCGAAGGCTCCAGAGGTGGATTTGAGCATAAAAAAAAGCCATTTCCGTTTAAGAGAAAAGGCCGCAGGTAAATAATTAGTTAACCGGAATACCTGAATACAGGTATTTACAAGGAGGAAGCGAAATGGGGTTTCAGGATGGATTTAACAGGCAGCCGCGGGAAATGCATAAAGCAGTGTGTTCTGATTGCAAAAAAGAGTGTGAAGTTCCTTTCAAGCCTAATGGAGCTCGCCCGATCTATTGCAAAGAATGCTATTCAAAAAGAAAAGATAGCGGCCGTTAAATAAGGTTTTAAGGCGTGTTTTAAAAAAGGTGGCGATCACGAACTTCGTGATCTGCCGCCTTTTTTTTGGGGGTGTCTTTGGGTGATCTGGTGTCCCTGTTAGTGACAGTCACTTTCGGGGACAGGCATTTTGGGAATGTCAGGTTAAATAATTTCTTGACAAAAAATGTTTTTTGTTTTAATATTGGCATATGCTAAAAAATAAAAAAATAAGCCGCGGCAGGCCCAGGAAATGCCGTTGTGTCAGGGGAGAGCCTCGCGTGCGGTTTTTTAAGCCGCAGGGGGTCCCTTTGACCAAACTTCAGGAGATCGTTTTGACGATTGATGAATGCGAGGCATTGTGCTTTGCCGATCGTCAGGGAATGTATCAGGCCGACGCGGCAAAGAAGATGAAGATCTCCCGCCAGACTTTCGGTAATATCATCGAATCTGCCCGTAAAAAAGTCGCCGAAGCGCTGCTCTGCGGAAAGGCGCTGCGTATAGGCGGCGGAGCATATACTGTTTCGAAGACAAGGTAATATTGAGAGGTGGAATATGCGTAAAGAAAAAGCAAAGAAGCATTTTTTAGGCCAGGAAGGGCACGTAAAGCTTAATTGCGCGCAAGCCGTGATCAAGGCGTATCATGACGTTTTTAGCGCTTCGCAGCAGGATGTCGATTCTTTTGCCGCGTATGGGGCAGGCAAGGCTCCCGGAGGCAGGTGTGGCGCGTATTACGCGGCTCAGTATTTAATTCAAAAGAAAGATCCGCAGCGGGGCGTAATACTTGAGCGGGAGTTTTCGAGCGCGGCGGGTTCCCTTAAGTGTAAAGATATACGCGGCCAGCGTAAACTTACCTGCCTGGGATGCGTGGAAAAGGCAGCGGAACTTCTTGAAGGAGGACGGCAATGATAGATAAACTTGTGGCATTTGCCCTTAAGAAGCCCAAACTGATATTTTTTATCACGTTCTTGCTCGTATTGGCGTCGCTGGCGGCATTTTTCCGGGTGAAAGTGGATACTGATCCGGAGAATATGCTTCCTGAAAATGAGTTTGTCCGCGTTTTTAATCGCGAAGTTAAGAAAGAATTCACTATCTATGATTATATCGTCCTGGGAGTGGTTAATGAAAAAGACCCGGGCGGTGTATTTAATCCTTCCACTCTGGGGAAAATATACAAAATCACCGGTGAAATAAAGAAAATAGACGGCGTTATCGCGTATGAGTTAATGAGTTTAGCTAATAAAGACGATATCGAGCAGGCGGGTGAGGGCGCTATCAGCTTTCGCTGGCTGATGGGTGATCCTCCGTATACGGCGGCGGACGCTCTGCGTATTAAAAGCCGCGCGCTCGAAAACCCTTTATTTTACGACACACTGATCTCACGTGACGGCAAGGCGCTTTGTGTTTATGTCCCCATAAAAGAAAAGAAGATGAGCTACCGTATAGCAAAATCGATCCGGAAGATCGTTGACGGATATCCCGGGGTCGAAGCGTACCATTTGACCGGCCTTCCTTTAGCAGAGGACGCCTTTGGCGTTGAGATGTTCTGGCAGATGGGTATTTCGGCTCCTTTGGCAGTGCTGGTCATATTTCTCCTGATGTGGTGGTTCTTTAAGCATGTGGCGCTGGTAATAATGCCGCTGGTGATGGCGATCATCGTGGTTATTATCACTATGGGCGCCATGGTAGGTTTAGGGTTTCCTATACATATTATGAGTTCAATGATCCCGATATTCCTTTTGCCTATATCAGTGCTTGATTCTATCCATATCTTGAATGAATTCTTTGAGAAATACCGCAGCTTTAAGAACAAGAATAAAACCATTACGTATGTATTGAATGAACTGTATCGCCCGAATCTTTTTACTTCATTAACTACGGTCGCGGGTTTCTTTTCATTATCATTTGCCCCCATCCCTCCGGTACAGGTGTTCGGGATCGCAGTCGCGTTCGGTGTCGCCCTGGCATGGGTTCTTACCGTCTTGTTGATCCCCGCGTATATTGCCTTGCTTGATGAGAAGAAAATGGGTGATTTCGGCGTTCATGAGGACGATGTTGGAAAGGGGCCATTAAGCCGTATGCTTGCCGCCTGGGGTAAATTTACCGTAACGCGTTGGAAGCTGGTTTTATCCGTGTCTATTGTCCTGGTCGTGATTTCTCTGTACGGGATTTCCCATATCCAGATCAATGATAATCCGGTCAAATGGTTTAACAAAAAGCATCCCATACGCGTGGCGGATAAGGTGCTTAATGAACATTTCGGCGGGACCTACAGCGCGTACCTGGTGCTCGAGGCAAAAGATAAGGGCGCATTGGTCTTCCAGGAGCCGCAGATGTTGAGGTATATCGAGGGGCTGCAGCAATACTTGCTTGAAAAAGGCAGGGTCGGCAAGTCCAGTTCTTTGGCGGATATCACTAAGAAGGTCTATTATGAACTTTTAGGCGGCGATAAAAAGAATAATATTATCCCCGCGACACCTCAGGCAGTGGCTCAATCGCTTATTTCATTTGAGAATTCCCATAAGCCGGATGATCTTTGGCACTTTGTTACTCCCGATTATTCCAAGGCTAATGTCTGGATGCAGTTGACTTCAGGAGATAATAAGCAGATGGCGGTTGTCGTTAAGCAGGTTGATGAATACTTTAAGGCGCACCCTGCGCCATTTACCGTTTCCTATCATTGGGCAGGCCTGACCTATATTAATATGGTGTGGCAGGATAAGATGGTGGTGGGAATGCTGGTGAATTTCCTCGGCAGCTTCATTATCGTCCTTTTTATGATGATCGTGCTTTTTAAATCGCCGGTGACCGGGCTTTTGTCTATGCTGCCTTTGACGGTGACGATACTTTTTATTTATAGCACACTGGGCTTTACCGGTAAGGAATATGATATGCCGGTAGCCGTACTTTCGGCTTTGACACTGGGACTGGCGGTCGATTTCGCGATCCATTTTATTGAACGCGCCCGCCTGCTTTATGCCGGGAATAAAAGCTGGCCTCAGACTGCCGAAGGGATGTTTGCTTCTCCCGCGCGGGCGTTGATCAAGAACGCGCTGGTTATTTCCATAGGCTTTCTCCCGCTTTTTGCTTCTCCGCTGGTGCCGTATAATACGGTAGGTTTTTTTATGTTTATGATCATGCTGGTGGCAAGTGTCGTGACGTTAATGATGCTGCCGGCGCTTATCAGCGGTTTCCCGTGGCTGATCTTTGAGGAAACCAAACGCAGCGTTGTCTGTTCATGCAGTAAATGCGTTTTGATGTCGGTGATCATCGCCTCGACGGTGGCGTATGTCCTTTTAGGGTATGATTTGGCGAAGTTGAATGCCACTACAATTATTTGTGTGGCGATCGTGGCCGTGTTATCAGGAACTTGCGCAATAATCTCTAAACGGGAGATCTGCGTGAAAAAATAGGGGGGGTGTTATGAAAAGAATCTTCATTTTCCTGGCAGCTTTATTTTTCGCGGCTCATGCGTGGGCAGAAGAGTTGTCCGTCAAAGAAGTCGTCACTAAGGCAAATAACCGCTCGTATTATCAGGGGAAGGATGGCAGCGCGAAGGCAACAATGGTAGTTACCGACGCCCAGGGCCGCGCCCGCCAGCGCCAGTTGACAATATTGAAGCTTAATATCCAGGAGGGCGGCGATCAGAAGTATTTCGTTTATTTCCATAAGCCCAATGATGTTAAAGGCATGAGCTATATCGTCTGGAAACACGCGGGCAAGGATGATGACCGCTGGCTGTATTTGCCGGCAATGGACCTGGTGCGCCGTATCGCCGCCTCAGACAAGCGTTCAAGCTTTGCGGGGACCACGTTCTTGTATGAAGATATATCAGGCCGTTCTATTGATCTGGATACCCATGAGTTATCCGCAAGCGATGCCGCGTATTATAGCGTTAAGAATACGCCTAAAGATGCCGCTTTGGTCGAGTTTTCCTATTATACGGTCAAGATCGATAAGAATAATTTTGTTCCGATGAAAGCGGAATATTTCGATAAGTCAGGAAAGTTGTATCGCATTGTCGAGGCTTACGAGGTAAAAGATATCCAGGGATATCCGACGGTCATTAAGATGAAGGCTTCTGACCTGAACGCGAACTCCAGTACCATTACGGAGTTCGGCGATATCAAATATGATGTCGGGTTAAAAGAGGATATATTCACCGAGCGTTTTCTGCGTACGCCCCCTCAAGCGTGGCTTAAGGAGTAAGAAAATGACGCGCAGGCTTTTTATCTGTTTGACGGTTTTGTCCTGTGCCGCTACGTTAGCGCAGGCGGCTGATCTTCCTGAATGGCACGGTTTTGTTGAACAGGCATACGGCGGCAGGTTGAGCCGTGATACGCCGGTCAAACACCGGGATTATACCTCACTTGAGCAGCGGATACAGTTAAAGACCCGTTATGCCGCAACCGGCGAGAATTTTTTGTCCGCCTGGAACGGGGTGTTTACGTATAAGGGTGACTTTACCCTGGATGAGTATTTTCAAACCTCCGGTTCTTACGATGTCCGTGAGCTTAACCTTGCCTTCAGCCCCGCCGGCATGGTGGATATTAAGGCCGGCAGGCAGGTTTTGACCTGGGGGACGGGGGATTATCTTTTTATCAATGACCTGTTCCCCAAGGATTATGTTTCATTCTATACCGGCAGGGATGACGAGTATCTTAAAAAACCATCTGACGCGCTGCGTATATCGCTTTATCCAAAAATAGCCAATATCGATTTCGCGTTAATCCCGCATTTTACTCCCAATACTGTTCCCGAAGGGGACAGGCTTTCTTTTTTCGACAGCTTTCAGGGAGGCATTGCCGGCAGGGAGAGTGAGCGTAACGCGGTAAAACCCGCGGCGCAGGGGAATAATATTCAGTACGCGCTGCGGCTCTATCGGACATTCGGCAGCACCGAAGGCGCGTTATATTATTTCCGCGGGAGCGACCCTTCCGCGCGCAGTTATCTGGATGAAGCAAACCGCCAGTTATTCTATGAGCGTTTAGATGCCTATGGAGGGAGTATCCGCGGGCCTTTTGCCGGCGGTATAGCAAATATGGAGTTTGGATATTACCGGTCTTCTCAGGATACCGCCGGTAACAACCGTCTTATTGAGAACTCGATGTTAAAGTGGTTAGCCGGCTATGATAGGGATATGGGGAATGATCTGAAGGTCGGATTGCAGTATTACTTCGAGCAAAAGCTCGATTACTCCGATTATACGTCGGCACTTCTTCCGAACGATTATTTCTGGGATGAGTACCGCCACCTCTTGACCCAGAGGATCACTAAATTGTATAAGAATCAAACAGTGATGCTGGGCATTTTTAATTTCTGGTCGCCTTCCGATAAAGACGGGTACGCGCGCCTTTCTTGCTCCTATGATATTACCGATCAGTGGAAGTTTGTTCTCGGGGTCAATATCCCCTGGGGGGAGGATGAGATCACTGATTTTGGCATGATGAAGAAGAATAAGAACGCTTTCGTGCGGCTGCGTTATAGCTTTTAAAATCTTCGTGAAAGGTTTTTCATGTTTAAGGCCGGGTGACGAAAATCATGGGATCTGCTTCAATAGTTAGGTTTTCGGAAGTCCTTGTATTTTGTTCTGTAATTTCCTAATAATTGAAATGAATTGCCCCATCTCGTAAACGCATTTGAAATCCCTCGTTTAAGCGCCGCCGCAGCAAGCGGCGTACCGGCGCAATTCCGATGTGCGCCGGGTGACGCTATATAAAGCTTTAAGGGGCTCAAAGGTCAATAAAAAGTGGAAAGAGAGCCTTAACGTAATTAAGTTTTTATGTAATCATAATAATCGAGCAAAGAGTTCTACTGACGGACATATATGGTCAGATTTAAAAGGAGGGAAATATGAAAAACTTAACTCTTATGCCTGTTCTTGTCGCAGCATTGGTTTTGACGGGATGTGAAACTATGGGGCCTAAGACGCAAACCGGGGCTGTTTCCGGAGGGCTCCTGGGAGCCGCCGCAGGAGGCATTATCGGACATCAAAGCGGAAGCGGGCTTGAAGGCGCTGCTATAGGAGCTGCTCTGGGGGCGCTTGGCGGAGGGATGATCGGTAACGCGATGGATCAAGCCGACAGAAAAGCCCTGGCAGTGAATCCTGACTATCTTACGGTGGTGAAGATCGCTGAGATGGGAAATCAGGGGGTGCCTGATTCCGTGATCATAAACGAGATCCAAAGGACCCGTTCCGTGTATCGGCTTAACTCCGAGATCATCAATTATTTAATGCAGAATAAAGTAAGTAATCAAGTGATCGATTATATGCTTCAAACAGGCAGGTAAAACGTATTAAAAAAAATAAAGCACCCGGCCTTGCTGGAAAGGCCGGTACGCTCACACCCCGCGTTTAATTGCGCCTGGCATCCCTATGCGCCGGGAAGTTGCGGCGGAATTGCGCGGGTGAGCCGCTTTCGCGGCAAGGAGGATGATATGAATTCAATGAAAAAAAGTTTTATAGCTGTCGGGTTTTTAGCGCTTTTGGTCCTTTTTACTCAACAGGCATACGCTAAGGACGGCCACGGCCGTGACGATGACAGAAGGCACTCCCGTCATGAGTATTATAGGCACCATCGGTACTTCCCTAAAGAGTATTACTATCAAAGGAAAATATTCGTGTATCCCACGAGAAGATATTATCATTACTACGATGTGTATCCGCAGAAGGTTTGTTATTATAACTGTGAAAAGGACGTAAAGGATACTATTACCGATTATGTTTCGGTGACAAGCGTTGCCAATATGGCTTCTCAAGGGGTACCGGACTCTGCTATTATTTATGAAATAGAGCGGACAGGGTCAAAGTACAGGCTGGATGTTGACACGATAAATTACTTGAGGCAGCACGGCGTAAGCGAAGCGGTCATTGATTATATGTTGAATGCCGGTTAATATGGTTTTTTGAAGCCTGCAAGTGATACAGGTGTCTGCGGTCAGGTATTGAAAGATCCGGGGAATCATTCCCCGGATCTTGAGTTTAGGGAGTATGTATCCCGACTCCGATCGAAGCTCCGGGTTGGCGTATTAAATCATCCGTTTTTCTGAAATTATCCCTCTCCCGGTTCCTTCTTCCCCGGAATACTTTTTCTTCTTCTTTGGCGGTATTGCTCGGCTTGCTATCCTGAAATTTCATGCTTTTGGCGGCATCTTTCTGTTCTAAGATCTTTGCGTTCTGACGGATTTCTTTTCTCAATATCCCGGACTCATCTGCTTTTTTAGGTTTGATCGTTTTTTCCTGAGCAGCTTTGATTTCGAGCCGCCGCGTTACATGAGAGGAGGAGGGATCATTTCTTCTGTTATGGCTACCTTCAATTCTTACCCTGTTTTCATCCTTTTGTATTTGAGGGATCAAGATCGTCCGGGGTTGTTCAATTAAGCGCCGTGGCTGGCTGGGGAAAGGCTCATCGAGCCGTTTTTCAGTGAACTCGTTTTGCCTGGTTAAGTCCTCCCTTGATCTTATTTCGTCTTTTTTGATATTTCTTTGTTCATTGATTTGAGAAGGCCGGGTCACTACAGGCACGGAGATCCTTTTTTCCTGCGATGACTGTCTTTCAGGGCTTTTTATGAGCGCGTTGTTTTCTTCTTTTTTTTCAAATTTGTACTCCCGTCCGCGGTCTTTCTGTCCGGCGTTAAATTTAGGCCTGACTATCGTTATTTCGTCGGTCTCAACCGGCGATTGAGCATTAGGCGAGTTTACCTCTCTCGTCCTTACAGGTTTAATCTTACGGCTGCTATAGCGTTCAATCCTTTCCTGCACAGGCAGGGAATTTTTGCGGTATCCGTTATAATGATGCCTATAGTCAGCGTGAACGCGGGTCCTGTTAAAAAGATCTTTCCTGCTTCTGTGAATGATGATATGCCGGATGATGTTGACACGGGTAAAATAGCGTATTTCAACGAAAGTATAGTTCGGCGCGGGGATGAAGTCATCAAAGCGCGTATAGGTGAAATCAAGATCAAACTCCGATGACCCTGTAATGCCGGGAGGAAGGGGCGCCCAACCTATCAAATCATCATTATAACGCCAAACTACCCATGCAGGGCCCCATTCTGAACCCGGGTACCACAACCAACCATGGTACGTGTCTTTAAACCATCTTCCATAATGGAAAACCGCCCAGCCCCACGAATGATCAGAAACCCACGTCCATCCATAATCAGTGAATGCCCAATGCCCTTCGGTATAAGGCTGCCAGGAAGCATTAACACCCGATGGCTGCCATACCCAACCATACACTGAATGGTTGACCCAGCTTCCGTAAGGGAGCAGTTCATTGTAAAACATCCAAACAGCCTGGTTATTACCGTATGAAAGAGCGTACGTTTGCGCGTAAACGGGCGAATTTATGCAAGCAAAAAAAAGTAATGCCAGGCTTATGCTTATTGTAAATACCATGAGGAGTTTTTTAAACATATTAGCCTCTCTTTTTATGATTAGATGCTTTTATTTACCTTATGTTTCATCCTTCTTTGATACTTTGACAATACAAAAGCCGAAAAAGTTCCCTGGGCGTAATTATAGGATTTCCGGAGGGAAGCTTTAAAACCCCGGGCAGAGTATTTTTTAATGTAAAAGAAAGATGATTCTGGCGGATGCCATTATTTAATTAAATTAAGCTCTTTTAGTAGAATAAAGTCAGAAAAAAGGAGAAACAGACCCTTTTGTTTTTAAGGTGAAATGATACAGTAATACATTAGAATGATCGATAGCATATCCATGCCCGGCGCGAAGCCGCAGATCATCGCGTCAGGTAAAAATAATTTGACGGATTTACCGCGGCCCGTAAAAAGGCCGGGGTTAATTTGCAATAGCGTGTGAAAGGAGGTGAGAAAAATGTCGAGAGTAAAAATGAATAAGCCGGGTTCACCGTGCGCCCAGGTTCAGGTGTCTGAGCTTATCAGGAAAAAAGCGCAAGAGCTTTATGAAAAGAGCGGCAGAAAGCCGGACCGCGACCTGGAGAATTGGCTGGAAGCTGAACGGATCGTAAAGTCTCAGGGGTGCAGATAATTCTTAATGCAACGAAGGAGGAGGCCATGAAAAAAACGACCAAGAAACCGCGCGCGAAAAGCACGGCAAAGCCCAAAAGCGCGAAAAAATATACCTGTGATAACTGCGGAATAATCCTTTCTGTGGATAATGAGTGTTCGTGCAGCCCCTGCGATGTTATCTGCTGCGATCAGAATATGAGAATGACTACTTGCTGATGATTTTTTAAAAGTATGATAATGAATTCTCATTTGCCGCGAAGCAGGCGCTGAGAGCTGCAGGATGAAATGTTCCGGACGCCGCGGGAGAGAATGATGGTTGTATGAGTAATCTATGATCATGAAGCAGCCGTTAAAACAAAAACAAGCAGGTTACCAGGTAAGGCAAAGAGTTGCCATAATTACCGGAGCTGACCGTGGAATAGGGCTTGAGGTTAGCCGGCAACTCGCAATGCTTGGGTTGAGGGTTGTGCTCACAAGCCCTGACCGCGCAAGAGGGGAAGCTGCCGCGGCTAAGCTTAACAGGCAGGGGTTAGGTGTTGTATATCAAAAACTTGATCTTTTAAATGACAACGACATCCGCGCTTTGAAGTCTTTCATAGTGCGTAAGATCGGCCGTGTCGATATCCTTATTAATAATGCCGGGGTCATGCTTGATTCGGGAAGAAGTAAGATCGAAGGTCTTTTAAGCCGCAGGATCAGAGAAATCCCGAAAAGATCGGGTTTTTCTCAAGGACCGGGTATCCTGGAAGTTAACTTAGACATCGTCCGAGCGACGCTTGAGATCAATACCTTAGGAGCCCTGAAGATGTGCCAGGCTTTTCTCCCTTTGATGATGAAAGCAGGCTATGGCAGAGTAGTGAATGTTTCATCAAGCTTGGGGCAGTTGAATGATATGACCGATGAAGATAAGGTCCCTGCCTATCAGATGTCTAAAACGGCTTTAAACTCACTCACCCGTATGGCCGCGAGCGCTGCCGGCGGCTACAATGTAGCAGTGAATTCCGTTTGTCCCGGCTGGACGCGTACCGATATTGGGGGGATGTCAGCTCCGCAAGCTACCAAAGAGGCGGCCGGGACGATCCTTTGGCTTGCCAATCAGCCTGATAATGGGCCAACCGGAGGTTTTTTTCGGGAGAAAAAACGTATTCCCTGGTAAAAAAGAATAATGTCGTTCAAACAGCGCTACTCCCGCCTGTAATCGAAAGATTTCTTAAATCGAACTATCCTGCCGCATAATATTAATTAACCAAGATTTTATGAAACTTTTTATTAATTAAAGCATCAAAATACAAAAAGGGGGGTGAGAATATGAATTGGGCTCTCTTTGGTCAGATAGTCTTGTTGATCGTGATTTTCGCTTTTATTATGACCGCTGTTAAGTGCCTGCATGACGCGAAATGCGCAAAATGCAAGGCTAAAGCGGAGAAATAATGCCTTGAGGGAAAAGGTAAAAGGCGAAAAGAGATAAGGTTTTTTGGTTTCCCTGTGAAAGAAATGAAGGATGTTGGGGAATTTTCACGGCCCGCACATCTTTTTGTCCGAGTGGAAGAAAGTCAACAAAAAGTTGATTTACTCCATCCCCCGGTAACGTAAGTGAGGTATAATACTGGTGGTGAATATGGGGAAAGTTTTTTTCGAAAGGGGGCCGTTATGTTGATCATAAAAAAAAAGCCGGCTTTTGTTTTTATTTTAGCGGCAGGGGCGTTGATCTTTAATCTTAATGTTTCAGCCGTGGCAGAGGAAAAAGGCAACGGTGTTCTGGAGAGGGGGGTCAAAATGACGGAGAAGGCGATCTTTGCCGGCGGATGTTTCTGGTGTATGCAGCCGCCGTTTGAAAAGCTCAATGGTGTTACCGGGGTGGTCTCTGGTTATACAGGCGGGACAAGCGTGAATCCGGACTATGAAAACTACGCGGCAGGAGGGCATATTGAGGCGATAGAGGTGACATACGATCCTGCGAAAATAACCTACCGGGAACTTCTGGATGTTTTTTGGAGGCAGATAGACCCCACCGATCCTAAAGGGCAGTTCTGTGATAAGGGGCCGCAATACCGCTCAGCGGTATTTTATAAAAACCAGGAAGAGAAGCTGGCGGCGCAGGGATCAAAAGACGCGCTTGCTAAAACCGGAAGGTTTTCAAAGCCGCTCGTCACCGAGCTGATCCCGGCCGCGGAATTTTACAGGGCAGAAGAGTATCATCAGGATTACTATAAAAAGAATCCTATCCAGTATAAGTTTTATCGATTTAATTGCGGACGCGACCGCTTCTTAAATAAAGTGTGGGCATCTGAGAAGGAGAAAAGAATCTCCGGTAAAGAAGCGCTGAGGAAGAAACTCACGCCCCTGCAGTATAAAGTAACGCAGGAAAATGGCACAGAACCGGCTTTTCACAACGAGTATTGGGATAATCATAGAGAAGGCGTTTATGTCGATATAGTTTCCGGTGAGCCTCTTTTTAGCTCCGCTGATAAGTTTGAATCAGGGACCGGTTGGCCTAGTTTTACCAGACCGCTTGAAGCCGGAAATATAGTTGAGAAAAAGGACGACACGTTTTTTATGAAAAGAACCGAGGTGCGCAGCAAAAAAGGAGATTCCCACTTGGGCCATGTTTTTAATGACGGCCCCGCGCCCACAGGGTTGCGCTATTGCATGAATTCAGCGGCGTTTCGGTTTATCCCTAAGGAGGATTTAGAGAAAGAAGGCTATGGGAAATATAAAAGCCTTTTTGAGAAGCGTTAATGGTCAGCATCATTGTCCCCCTCTATAATGAAGAAAACGTCCTCTTAAAGAATTCCGCGCGCTTTGAAGGGCTTTCGCGCGCGGGTGAGCTTATTTTCAGCGATGGCGCAAGTTCCGACAGGAGCGTTGATATCGCAGGTAAGCACGGGAAAGTGGTATACGCTCCAATAGGCCGCGCCGCGCAGATGAATCAGGGCGCGTTCCATGCCAAAGGCGATATTTTATTATTTTTACACGCCGATACTATAATCGCCCCGGATTCCCTGGCGGCTATAGAAAAAAGCATCATCGAAGACGGCTTTATCGGCGGTTGTTTCACGCAGGAGATAGATAATAACGCTTTCATTTATCGATTGATCGCAGGGCAGGGGAATCTCCGGGCGCGTTTATCGAAAGAGTTTTACGGAGACCAGGGTATTTTCGTCAAGAAAGACGCTTTTTTATCGATCGGCGGCTTTCCCGAGGTGCCTATACTGGAAGATGTGCTTTTTACCCGGAAGCTGCGCGACCGGGGGAAAACTATCGTGTTAGCCGATAAGATCCTGGTTTCAGCGCGCAGGTGGGAGAATAACGGCGTCATCAGGACCGCGGTACTCTATAATCTGATCATTATTTTGTTCCGCTTAAAGGTCCCGCTGCATAAAATAAAGCGGCTTTATGAAGACCTAAGATGAAAGATTGCCTTATCGTTTTTGCCAAGGAGCCGCAGGCAGGTTTAGTTAAGACGCGCCTGAACGGTGAGCTGTCCCAGGGCATGTGCGTGAGATTATATAAAGCATTCCTGAAGGATACCCTTTGCCTTGCCAGGAGTGTAAAATGTTTTGTTAGAGCCCTGGCTTATGAGTCATACCGCGCGCAGCCGGATTATTTGAAGTCAGTAGCCCGTGATTTCATTTTTCATGAACAAAAGGGAAAAGGCCTGGGTGAGAAGATGCGCAATGCGTTTGGCTTTGCCCGGAGAATGGATTGTGATAAAATAGTGATCATGGGCTCGGATTCTCCGAACCTGCCCGCAAAGCGGATTAATGACGCCTTTAAACTGTTAGATACAAACGATATAGTTTTGGGCCCCAGCCTTGACGGCGGCTATTATTTGATCGGCCTCAAGGCGCCTTGCGCGGGGATATTCAGGGGTGTGCGCTGGAGCTCTCAAACAGTCTTCGCGCGTACGCTTAAGAACGCTCTCAGCATGGGTAAGAAAGTGTCGGCGTTAAAAAGTTGGTACGATGTCGATGAACCTTTTTCATTGTCTCTTCTGAGAAATGATTTAAGGAGAGATAAATCTGCCGCGCCGTGGACAAGAAAGTTGTTAAAAATTTAATCAGGACCTTCGCGGTGGCCTCTCTCGTCTTAGTCGCCAGCCTTACTTTTATAGAAGGTAAGGAAATGATCGTTGAGGACCATTGTTACTGTTGCACTGACGGGGCAGGCTTAAGCTGCGGGGGAGCTTTAGTTTAGTGATCTTTCAATATGTGTTATTCTACCGTACAGGTGTCTATGAAGAAGGATTATGACGTTATCGTTATCGGAGGGGGCGCGGCAGGATTAGTCGCGGCGACGGGGACCGCGGGTTTGGGCGCAAAGACCGCCTTGATCGAAAGAAATAAATTGGGCGGAGATTGCACGTGGTACGGTTGTATCCCTTCAAAGGCGCTTCTTAAATCATCGCAGGTATTTTCGCTGCTTAAGCGTATAAAAGAATTCGGTATCAAGGGTGAGCTTAATTGCAGCCCTGACGGGGTAATGGCTCATGTGCGGGAGGTGGTCGGCAGGGTAAGTACGCATCATCCTGCCGAAGTTTTCGAGAAACGGGGAATCTCGGTGTTGTTCGGCAGCCCGAAATTCGTTGATGAGCACACGATCGAGCTTGCCGGCAAGAGTATTTCATCCAAGCGCTTTATTATCTGCACGGGTTCACACCCGCTGGTCCCCGCTGTCGACGGCCTTAAGGATATCGGGTATCTCACCAATGAGAACATTTTCGATCTGCGGTCTTTGCCCCGGTCGTTGGCGGTATTGGGGGCAGGCCCGATAGGCGTTGAACTCGCGCAGGCATTCTCGAGGTTGGGAGTGGAGGTATTTATCATCGAGATGGCAGAGAGTATCCTTTCCCGGGAAGATAAAGAAGCCGCGGAGGTATTGAATCGGGCGCTTTTGAAGGAAGGCGTGAAATTATACGCCGGTAAAAAGGCGGTAAAATTCTCCCGGGAAAACGATCTGGCGTCTATAACTATAGAGGGTAAAGATAAGAGGCAAACAATAGTGAAAGCGGAGAAGCTGCTTGTGGCGGTAGGCCGGGCGCCTAATGTCGAAGGCTTAGAGCTGGAAAAAGCGGGAGTTAAATATTCTCATAAAGGGATAGAGACGGATAATACGTTAAGGACTAAAGCTAAGAACATTTACGCCTGCGGCGACGTGGTTGGGCCGTATCAATTCAGCCATATGGCTGAATACCAGGCAATCATAGCCGTGGGGAATTGCCTGTTCCCTTTTAAACAAAAGGTCAATTATAACGCCGTGCCCTGGTGTACTTTTACCGAGCCGGAACTTGCGCGTGTGGGTTTGACGCAGGAAGAAGCAAAAGCTGAATTTAAGGATATAAGGGTCTATCGGTCAACTTATAGCGGCAATGACCGCGCGGTCACGGACCTTGAAGAACAGGGGTTCTCCAAAGTCGTCTGCGATAAAAAAGGCAATATTCTTGGGGCGCATATTGTCGGAGCGGATGCAGGTGAGATCATCCATGAATATGTATTGGCAATGTCCAAGAAATTAAAGCTGCAGGATCTAAGTTCACCGATCTATGTTTATCCTACACTCAGCCAGATCGTTAAAAGATCGGCAGACGCGCATTATTTAAATATCCTTTCAAGCTGCTGGGTCAGGAAAATAGCGAAGTTTTTTGTCGGTTTCTTAAGATAGGAGGCAGAAATGAGAAAATTTTTGATAAATTTAACGCTCTGTTTTTCAGCCGGAGCGCTGGGCGGGCTTATCAATAGTTTGGCAATATGGTTTGCCGGAAAAACAGGTTTTACGGCTCTTTTCGGGGTTACGCTTACCCCTGCTTTTACGCAGGCTTGGGTTTATCCGCGAATAGTCTGGGGAGGGATATGGGGCGTATTGTTTCTTTTGCCGTTCTTCAGGAAGTCGTGGCTCCCGCGCGGTATTATCTACAGCATTGCCCCAACAATAGTGCAGCTTTTTATTGTATTCCCGGTGCAGGCAAAAAAAGGGATCATGGGTTTGGAATTAGGCATGTTGACACCTCTTTTTGTAATAATTTTTAACGCTGTCTGGGGAATAAGCGCGGCTTTATGGCTGAAAGTAACGCAAGATTCAGAACTTCCATAATTTCGAGCTTATTTTCTCGCTCCATTGCCGTTAAGTATATAATAATTTTGTTGCCTGGTTTTTCGGCGGGAAAAGATGTATTTTAAGCCGGTTGCAAAGCAGGGTGTCTGAACGCGGGAGGTTTTTTCTTGAGAGTGAGCCGGGTATGAAAATATGAAAAAAGATAAGGGATTATTATTACGCGAGAAGCTGGCATGGGTGCCGGTCTTTTTGTTTTCGGTTGGTATCGCAGTATTATACTGGCTGAAGATTAAAGTAGTGGCAGAGTCATTTGTATTGATGTCTTTGTTTAATTTTGTTTTCTGCGCCCCGGTAGCGTTTCTGGTATCTTATATTGCCGCCCGGGGATATTTGGTAAAAGGTAACAGGTATCTATTATTCATGGGGGCAAGTATGCTGGCGTGGGGCCTGGCGGCCGTACTGGTCCTTTTAGAGCCCCAGGAACTCAATACGTTGTTTACCGTTCATAACGTCGGGATATTTCTCGCGAGTGTCGGTTGTCTTGCGAGCGCTGTTTCGGCGTCCAACTTTGTGCGGTCAAGAAAGAACCCTTCCGAAGCGTCAGATCTTGAATTGGCTGCCTCCTACGCAGGCATTATGGTTTTTATGCTGTCTGTCTTATGGGCCAGCCATCGTGGTTTAACGCCTCCTTTTTTTGTCCCGGGCCGGGGGCCGACAGTATTATGTTATCTTGTGTTAGGTGTCGCGGTAATCCAGTTCATGGTCGCGGCTTTTATTTTTCGTCTTTTATACGTCAGATTACGGCTTGCTTTTCTTCAGTGGTATTCGCTGGGTTTGATGCTCTTCGATATCGGTTTATTAGGGGTGTGGCTTTCTGTCCCGGGTACGCCGCTGAATTGGACGGCGTGGACTGCCCAATATCTTGCGGGATTGTATATTTTTATATCTGTTTTTTGTGAAAGGCGCAGGTTGAGTAAATGGACTATTTCTTTTGAAAAAGCGTTCCAGGAAAGCCAGGAGCGGTATAAGAATTTATTTGAGAATATGAACGAGGCGTTTGCCTTGCATGAGATCGTTTTTAATGAAAAAAGCCGGCCTGTAGATTACCGGTTCTTAGAGGTTAATCCTGCTTTTGAGAAATTGACGGGTTTGGCCAGCGACAAGATCGTCGGCAAGAGGATGAGCGAGGTCTTGCCGGGCTCTGAGCCTTATTGGCTGGAGACCTACTCTGGCGTGGCGCTTACGGGTGAACCGGTGCGCTTCGAAAGGTTTTACTCGGAGATCACCCGCTGGTTTGAAGTTTTTGCCTACCGACCCTCGTTGAATCATTTCGCCGTTATATTCAGGGATATCACCGAGCGTAAACATGTCGAGATCAAAGTCAATCATCTCGCAAGCTTTCCCCAGAATAATCCTAACCCGGTGCTCGAGATGGATAGGAGCGGAAAAGTGATCTACGCTAATCAAGCCGCGATCAAAACGCTGGAGCGCTTGAAAGCCGCGGGCAAAACAGAGCTCTATTTTCCTCAGGATCTTCCGCAGATGCTCTCTTTGCTCTATTCCGGAGAAGAAAAAGTATTCTCGCGCGAGGTTGTGGTGAAGGACGCTATATTTTATGAAACCGTGGTGGTATCTCCGTCATTGCGGGTGATACGTATCTATGCCCAGGACATTACCGAACGTAAGCACGTAGAAGGTATATTGCGCAAGAATGAAGAAATACTGAACAAACTTAACAGGACGCTCACGGCGCTGAGCCGTTCAAGCCAGGCGATGATCCGCGCCGAAAATGAATCGGATTATCTTCATGATGTCTGTAAAATAGTCATTGAGGATTGCGGGCATTCTATGGTTTGGATAGGATATGCCGAGCAGGATGGATCTAAGCGCGTGCGTCCGGTGGCGCAGGCGGGATTTGAGGAAGGCTACCTCAAAAGCGTGAATATCTCATGGGCGGATACCGAAAGCGGACGGGGCCCGACCGGGATGGCTATTCGCACCGGAAAACCCTCTTTTTGCAGGAACATGATGATTGATCCTAACTTTGAACCGTGGCGCCAGGAGGCGCTCAGAAGAGGGTATGCCTCATCGATCGTACTGCCTTTGATCAGCGATAATGCTGCCTTTGGCGCGATAAATATATATTCGAAAGAGCCGGATCCTTTTACGGAAAAAGAGGTGCAATTGCTTTCCGAGCTGGCCGATAACCTGGCATATGGAATAATGGCGATACGCTTACGCGTAGAGCATTCAAAAGCCGAAGATATCCTCCAGCGCGATAAAGATACCTTTGAGAGGCTTGTCCAGGAGAGGACAAAGGAGTTGGTAGAAGCGCAGGCAGAATTGGAGAGAACAAAGCGCCTTTCCGATATAGGGACATTGGCAGCGACCGTGGCGCACGAACTGAGAAATCCTCTTGCCGCGATGGGGCTGGCGGCTTTTAATATCAGGCGCAAAGTGAAAAACCAGGATATCGATAAGCATCTCGCCAATATCGAGAAAAAGATCATTGAAAGCGAGCAGATCATCAATAATCTCCTTTTTTATTCCCGCCTCAAGCCCCCGCATTACGACAGGGTGCCTATCCTCGAGATCCTCGAGGAATCCATTGAATTACTTGAAGATAAACGTAAAAACGATATTTCGGTAATCAGGGATACCGGTTCTCTGGATGGTCAATCTATCGAGGCTGATACTCTTCAAGTCAAGGAAGTTTTTAATAATATATTGAATAATGCCTGTGATGCCGTTTTGGCAAATAAAGGAGAAATAAGGGTCATAGCCGGTCAGGACGATGATTCGGTCGTGGTCACTATAAAAGATAACGGCGCAGGCATAGATAAAGATAACCTGGCAAAGGTCTTCGACCCTTTTTTCACCACTAAATCGAAAGGCACAGGCCTGGGGCTTTCCGTATGCAGGCAGATAGTCGATTTTCACGGCGGTTCGATCAGTATTGAGAGCGAGGCCGGCAGGGGAACGGCTGTTATTGTTTCTCTGCCCAAAAAAAAGGAAAAATGTCCGTTAAACGGGTCCTGGTAATTGGCGATGATAGAGAACTCTATGAAGAACAAACAGGCTTTTATCGTAAACAGGTTTTTGCGTGATCATGTCGATAATACCGATCAATACTTCAGGAATTAAGACGTTAAGAAAGGAAGGCAGGCATGAAAAAACTTTTACATATTATCGCAACGCCCCGCGCGGATGAGTCGCGCACATTACAGGTCTCTGAGGTTTTCCTGAAGGTTTTCACGGAAAAACATGCGGATTGGGTTGTCGAGAAGCTGGACCTTTCTCAAGAAGAGCTGCCTTCTCTTACCGCAAAGCGGGTCGATGGCAAATACCTGCTTTTGGGCGGCAAAGACCTCTATGGAGAATTGAAAGAGGCCTGGGATGAGATCATAAACCACATAGAACGGTTCATGTCGGCAGACGCCTATCTTATCAGCTCTCCTATGTGGAACTTCAGCATCCCCTATACTCTCAAGCAGTATATTGACATCATTTTACAGCCGAGATACCTGTTTCGTTATACGTCAACAGGTGTTGAGGGCCTGGTGAAAAATAAAAAGATGGCGGTGATCACCAGCCGCGGCGGCGACTATTCCGAAGCCATGAAGAGCGCTGATTTCCAGGAGCCTTACCTGCGTTTTGTTTTCGGATTCGTCGGTATCAAGGATGTAGTTTTTATTAACGCGCAGCCCATGGATATGGGAGAGCCGCTCGAGGCGCAGAAAATAAGTGCCGCGCAAGAGGCCGCGAAAAAAGCCGCCGCGCAATTTTAATTTTAAGGAACGCTTTAAAAGGATGATTTAAATATGCCGCGCGATATACCGGTAGGTAACGGAAGTATCCTTGTCGCCTTTGACAAGCAATATCTGCT
Organism: Candidatus Omnitrophota bacterium; assembly: GCA_041650835.1. Taxonomy (GTDB): domain Bacteria; phylum Omnitrophota; class Gorgyraeia; order Gygaellales; family Profunditerraquicolaceae; genus JBAZTA01. The sequence goes on along the minus strand of JBAZKL010000001.1, from coordinate 85,128 downwards.
GAGGGAGTTTTATTTTCCCCATGTCGGAGAAGAAAACCATACCAAGGGAGAGCCTTTCCGGTTTGGCGTGTGGGTGGATGGTATTTTTGACTGGCTGCCTGCCGGCTGGGACATTACCGCCGACTATCTTGACGATACATTGGCTACCCTGGTAATATTCACGAATAATGAACGCGGGATCAGGATCACGGTCAATGACCTTGTCGATTTCAACGAGAATATTTACCTTAAAAAGATATCTGTCGAGAACCTTTCCGATAAAAAGAAAGAGGTGCGGCTTTTCCTGGCTCAGGATTTTCATATCCTCGGCAGCAGTATAGGGGATACCGCCGCGTTCAGGCCCGGGATAAACTGCCTGCTGCATTATAAAGGAGAGCGGTATTTTCTGATCAATGTTTATGCCAACAATAAATTCGGTATCGACCATTTCGCGACTGGAAATAAAGAGCAGCATGGGCAGGAAGGCACGTGGAGGGACGCGGAGGACGGCGTATTGAGCAAAAACGAGATCGCGCAAGGGGCAGTTGATTCTGTCGCCGGGATATATCTTCAACTGGAGCCTCTGCGGCAGGAGTCTTGTTATTACTGGATATGCGCGGCTAAAAATTGGAACGAAGCGTCCGCACTCAACGCTCTTGTCCAGAAGAAGCGCCCCGAAGCTATCCTGAAGCGTACTGTTGATTATTGGAAGCTTTGGGTGGACAAAGAGAAGTTAAATTACGGCTTGCTCCCGGAGAAGCTCTCCCGCCTTTATAAACGCAGCCTGCTCATTGTCCGCACGCAGATAGATAATGACGGCAGTATTATTGCCGGCAACGATTCAGACGTTGTGTACTTCAATCGCGATACCTATAGCTATATGTGGCCGCGGGATGCAGCACTCGCGGCTTACTCACTTGACCTTGCCGGCTATCCTGAGATCACCAGCCGGTTTTTTAACCTGTGCGCTCATATCATAGAAAAAGAGGGGTACTTCCTTCATAAATATACTCCTTCCGGAATGCTGGCAAGTTCGTGGCACCCCTGGCAGAAGGATGATCTGGCGCAGTTGCCGATCCAGGAAGATGAGACCGCGCTGGTTGTATGGGCATTGTGGCATCATTTTGATCTATATAAGGACATTGAGCTTATCAAACCGTTGTATAAGACGCTTATTAAGAGCGCGGCAGATTTTATGATGAATTATCGCGATACAAAAACGCGCCTGCCGCTGCCAAGTTATGATCTCTGGGAGGAAAGGCGCGGGGTATTTACTTATACCGCCTCTACCGTATACGCGGGCCTCATGGCTGCCGCGAATTTTACCGAGGCTTTCGGCGAAACCGGGCTTACCGAAGAGTACCGCGCCGGTGCCGGGGAGCTGCGGGCAGCGATGGATAAATATCTTTATCTTGAAGAGGAGAAGCGTTTCTGCCGCATGATCGGTTTTAAAAAGTCAGGAGAGGCCGTCATCGACGCGTCGATAGATGCCAGCCTTTACGGGGTTTTCGCGTTCGGCGCGTACGGGGCCGGCGATGAAAAAGTAAAAAATACGATGTCTCAGGTTTACCGGAAGTTATGGTGCCGCACTCCTGTGGGAGGCCTGGCCCGTTATGAAAACGATACCTATTACCGCAAAGCCGGTGATGTTCCGGGTAATCCATGGCTGGTGACTACGTTGTGGTACGCGCAGTACTTGATCAGCGCCGCCGGCAGTAAGGCTGAACTCGAAAAAGCGTTGCCGGTGCTTGAATGGGCCTGCGACCGCGCGCTTCAGAGCGGGGTCCTGGCAGAGCAGGTTGATCCGCATACCGGCGAACCATTGTCTGTTTCACCTTTGACCTGGAGCCATGCCGCCTATATTGCCGCTGTGCAGGAATACCTTAATAAGCTTATCGCGATCGAGAAATGCACTGCCTGCAACCAATCTAAATTCTCCAAAAAACGTGTTTTATAACTCAGAGCTTCGCCGGTAAGATAGCTGCGCGCTTGGGGGGAGGGCTTTGGGCCCGCTCTTGATACATTCCTCTCGCCAAACAATACTTTTTTATTTTCTTTATCGTGATATAATCATAGTGTGATTTTTTATGCAGTTTCTTGAGCTCGCGAACGTTTGTTTTTCGTTTTAGAAAGCCCGGTAACGATGTTTAAGAAAACGTGTATAGTATTTATGACAGGCGTGGTATGCTTAACTCAAGTGATTGCCTATTCCTCCGACATCCTTTCTTTAGAGCCCCTGATCGAAGAAGCCAGGAACCATAACCCCGATATTTTAGCCGCTCGAAAACGCTGGGAAGCATCCCGCGCGCGCATTCCGCTTTCGAAGTCTCTCGAAGATCCGAACATGGCCGTTACCTTTGAACGTATCCCGCGCGGCACTTTGAAATTGGACCGGACCATGCCCGATGATCGTATGTTGGCTCTTTCGCAGTTTTTCCCTTTATTCGGTAAATTATCCTTAAAAGGCAAGATCGCGGTGGTTGAATCTCAGATGTTCGCCGCGGAATATAAGGCCAAAGAACTCCAGGTCATTAATCAGGTGAGGAATGCGTATTATGACCTCTTCATGAATTACAAAGAAAGAGTGCTTATGCAGGAGAGCCTGATTTTGTTAGAAGGTATTGCGAAAGTTGCTGAGTCAAAATACTCAGTGGGCGCTTTTTCTCAAGAAGAGGTCTATAAAATTCATTTGGAGGTTGCCCGTTTAGCTAATACCGTAAAAAATTTAGAGCTTGAACTTTCTTCCAAGCAAACCCGTCTTAATACGGTATTAAATAGAGATCCTGAAAGTTCGTTCGGTATCCCGCAACTGAGTGAAGACGTGAATTTTAGCGCCGACATTAAGTCGTTATACCAATTGACAGTCATGAATCAACCGGAACTGCTTATTTTTTCATTGGCGGTAGAGAAGAACAGGCATGCTAAATCTCTGGCGAAAAAAAGTTTTTTCCCGGATCTGATGGCAAGTGTCGTGCAACGCGGTATTACTTCCGGAGCGCTTGGGCCGTGGGACCTCATGTTGTCTTTCAATGTCCCGTTCTGGTTCTGGACTAAGCAGAAGTATGAGGTAAAAGAGGCGATCGCCAGCCTTGAAGAAGCCGAAGCGGCGCATAAGGCAATGCAAAACAAGTTGTTTGCCGAGGTAAAGGACTTAGCGGTAAAGATCGAAATCGCGAAAAACAAAATAGCGCTCTCTAAAAACAGCCTTTTACCGATAGTGCAGAGTTCTCTTGAAGTATCTCTGGCTGCGTTTCGTTCAGGTAAAGGCGATTTTATGGCGCTTTTGGATAATCAAAGGATGTTTATTGAGACTAAACTGCAATATTATAAAGCGCTTGTAGAGTATGATATGAATATGGCGGATTTGGAGCGTCAGGTAGGAGGCAGTTTAAGCGAGCGAAACCATTCAACACAGTAAGACGTGAGCCCTGAGCACTTGTTGAAGGACGAAGTGAGTCGAAGGAGTGAAAAATGAGAAATAAGAAATCAATAATTATTGTTATGTTTTTGTTCTCGGGTTTATTCTTATCGTTCATGCATGAGATATATGCTCAGAATGAAAAGAAGGCACGCAAGGTCCTCTATTACCGCAATCCGATGAATCCCGTTATTACATCTCCTACTTTTATGAAAGACCCTATGGGCATGGATTATATTCCGGTTTATGCAGATCAGGAGAATGCGGATGCAGGCATGAAGGAACAAGCAACGATTAAGGTAAGAGAGAGTCAGCAAAAGTTGATCGGTGTAAAAACAGAACCGGTTCTATCCAGAACCCTGATGCGTATGATCCGCACTGTGGCCCAGATCGCCTACGATCCGGAATTATATAAAACTGAAACCGAATTTATACAAGCTGTTAAGTTGAAAGAAGAGCTTAAATTAGGTACTCCGGATGCCCTGAGCCAGGCTGACGCGTTGGTTTTGGCAGCTGGACTAAAGCTAAAATTACTTGGTTTAAGCGGCCAGCAGATAGAAGAGTTAAAGACCAAGACAGAATCTGACAAGAGTTTGATCATTTCTGATCCAAGCAGCCCTTATTCCTGGGTATATATTATTATATATGAATATGATTTAAAAGAAGTAAAGACAGACGCTCATGTGGTTTTACAAGCAGTCGCTTATCCTGGAAAAGAGTTTAGCGGTCAGATCGTTGCTCTGGATCCGGTCTTGGATGCCAATACGCGCAGTGTGCGCGCTCGGGTAAAAATAGATAACCCTTTGGCTGAACTCAAGCCTAACATGTATCTGGATGCTTTTATCCATATTGATTTAGGAGAGAACCTCGCTCTTCCCAGAGAAGCAGTTTTAGATACAGGCATAAAAAAGATCGTTTATATAGATTTGGGAAAGGGCGAATTTGCGGCACGGGAAGTAGAAGTCGGGCAGGAGGCCATAGCAATTATTGACGGCCAGGAACGCGGATTCTTTCCTGTTACAAAGGGAGTGCGTGAAAGTGAATCCGTGGTTACAAACGGAGGATTCTTAATAGATTCGCAGAGCCAGCTCAGCGGAGGAATGTCCGCATTGTGGGGGAGCGCCAGCGAAATAAAGTAGGAAGAATAACGTATGATAAATAAATTAATAAATTATTGCCTGAGGACCCCGTTTGTAGTTTTTGTAATTTACATCGCGGTCTTTTTCTGGGGGCTCTGGGCGATGACCAATATCCCGGTTGACGCTATACCGGATATCGGGGAAAAACAGGTGATTGTCTATACGGAGTGGCCGGGCCGTTCTGCCAAAGACGTGGAAGACCAGGTCACGTACCCGCTTTCGGTATCCCTGCGTGGAGTTCCCGGAGTAAAAACTATCCGCGCTTCTTCTGCTTTTGGTTTTTCCGAAGTGTATCTTATCTTTAAAGATACTGTGGATTATTATTGGGCGCGTTCGCGGGTTTTGGAAAAATTAAACCTTGCTGCGGGACGCCTGCCTTTGGGAATTGTCCCGGTTTTAGGCCCGGATGCGACCGGTTTAGGCCAGGTTTTCTGGTATACGGTTGAAGGCAAGGGGTATAGCCTCGATAAGCTCAGAAGCCTGCAGGACTGGTTTATTCGGTATCAGCTTAATTCAGTGGAAGGAGTCTCTGAAGTTGCTTCTATCGGGGGTTTTGTCAAACAATACCAAATTGATATTGATCCTAATAAGATGCTTAGCTTTAACATTCATCTCGGCGAGGTAATGGAGGCAGTTAAGAGATCCAATGTTGATGTGGGTGCTAAAGTCATTGAGAATAATGCCATGGAATATATTATCCGCGGCTTAGGGTTTATTAAATCTTTGGATGATATTAATAATATCATGGTGGGTGAAAGTAATGGAACGCCGATCTATGTAAAGAACATTGCCACCGTGCAGCTTGGGCCGGAATTTAGGCGTGGCGCCTTGGATAAGGACGGACAGGAAGCAGTGGGCGGTGTGGTAATTATGCGTTACGGCGAGAACGCGATGCAGGTTATACATCGCGTAAAAGAAGCGATAAAAGAATTGGAAAAAGGCCTGCCTGCCGGAGTAAAGATTGTTCCATTTTATGACCGCGCTGAACTTATCCACCGCACCATTGGCACGTTGCGGGAGGCGTTGGTCCTGGAAATAATAATTACTATGGCAGTGGTGGTGCCGTTCCTGGCGCATTTCTGGGCAGGAATGATGATCTGCCTGACTCTGCCATTTTCCGTTTTAATGGCTTTTATTGCTATGTATTATCTTAAAATAGACTCTAACATCATGTCCTTATCCGGTATCGCTATTGCCATTGGGACTCTGGTGGATATGGGAATTGTGATGACCGAAAATGCCTATAGTCATTTGATCATTCATGCCGACGATATTAAAAAAGGCATACGATCGCGGAGGGAAATTATTTTTAATGCTGCTAGCCAAGTAGGCTCAGCAGTGATCACCGCGGTTTTAACTACCGTAGTATCTTTTTTAGCGGTATTTGCCCTGGAGTCGCAGGAAGGAAAGCTTTTTACACCGCTGGCGTATACTAAGACTTTTGTTTTGCTTGCTTCAGTGGTCGTGGCTTTAACTTTGATTCCGGTATTAAGTATGTATTTCCTGAAAGGTAAATTACGCTCACCCGAGGAAAACCCGTTAGTGAGGATATTACAGCGTAATTATGAAAAAGTTTTACGCTGGTGTTTAAAGCATCGTATTATTTTCCTGCTTATTCCGGCAGTTATTTTAATAACGAGCCTGAGTTTCATTCTGCCCAAAGATATTATTTCTTTGATCATTTTCGCCGGGATTGTATTGACAGTACTTATCTTTATTCTCCCCAAAAAAGTAAAATCGGTTTTACTTATACTATTACTTGCAGCTTTAAGCTTAGCCTGGTTTTGGTTTAGCCCGCGTATCGGCCGGGAGTTTATGCCTGCACTTGATGAGGGCTCCATTCTTTTTATGCCCGTGATGCGTCCGTCTGTCTCTTTAACTGAGGCAGTAAGAGTGATTCAGATCCAGGATAAGATCATTGATTCTTTCCCGGAAGTAGAAACGGTGGTAGGGAAAGTCGGCCGGGCAGAATCAGCTACGGATCCGGCGCCGGTAGAGATGTTTGAGACGATTATTACTTTAAAACCCAAGAGCAAGTGGCGCAAGGGTATGACTAAAGAGAAACTTACAAGAGAAATGGATGCGGCTTTACAAATACCCGGCGTTTCTAATATTTGGACTCAGCCTATCGTCAATCGCATTGATATGTTGGCTACCGGTATCAGGACTTCGGTGGGGGTTAAGGTGTTTGGCCCGGATTTAAAGAAAATAGAAGAAATTGCAACAGAAGTAGAAAAGGTTGTTAAGACTATTCCCGGAGCTGTAGATCTGTATTCGGAGAAAATTGTCGGTAAGCCTTATATTGAATTTAAGATCAAAAGAGAAGCGTTGGCGCGCTACGGAATTTCCATCCGTGATGTTCAGGATGTGATCGAGATGGCTATCGGAGGAGAAAATCTTACTACTACGGTTGAAGGCAGGGAGCGTTATCCGGTACGTGTGCGCTATGCCCGGGAATTGCGTGATAATATTGACGCGCTTAGGCGCGTGCTTGTTTCTACTAAATCCGGCGCGCAGATCCCTATTTCCCAATTAGTGGATATATATTTTGTTACTGGCCCGGCGATGATTAATTCGGAGAACGGGCTTTTGCGCGCCTATGTGTTAATGAATGTGCGCGGCCGTGATATGGTGGGTTTTGTGGAAGAGGCTTCCAAGAAAGTTGCCAGAGAGATAAAGTTGCCTGCGGGTTATTTTCTGCAGTGGTCAGGCCAGTTTGAGAATCAGGTGCGCGCCAAGAATAAGATAGCAATGCTATTGCCGATAAGTTTACTGATTAATTTTATGCTCATCTACATGAATTTCCGTTCTATTATAAAGTCGGTTTTTATTTTTATCGCTGTTCCGGTGACGCTGGCAGGAGGGGTTTGGTTATTAGCTTTTTTCGGATTTAACTTTTCCGTTGCAGTCTGGGTAGGTTTTATCGCGCTCTTCGGAGTTGCGGTTGATGATGGCGTGTTGATCACGACGTATCTTGACGAAGTGTTCAAAGAACGTAAGGATATAATAAGGACGCGGCAGGATGTAATTGAGGCTACCGTGTATGCGGGGTTGAGAAGGATCCGGCCGGCATTCCTGACTACAGTTACCACTATTGTAGCATTATTACCGATATTATTCTTAAAAGGTACCGGTGCGGAGATAATGCAGCCGATGGCGATACCTTTAATAGGAGGAATGACCATTGAAATGATCACTTGGTTTATTGTGCCTACGCTTTATTCGTGGAGAGAAGAGAGGTTATTAGAGAAAACACCCGGCCTCATCGGATAGGCCGGTGTGCGCATACTGTGCAAGGGAGAGAAAATGTTTAAAAGAATAGTATTTATTGTATGCATAGGAATATTCTTTTTTGGGACAGCGCAACTATCTTACAGTCAGCGGGAAGATAAAGACCTTAAGGAGCAGGAAACAGCTCGGAAAGTGGAATCCGTTAATGTGGGGAATATGATTTGTCCGGTTTCAGGGGAAAAAGTTGGGCAGGGCATGGAAGCGGTAACCTATGAATATAAAGGCAAGATCTACAATTTCTGCTGCGCTCTGTGTGTCGATGATTTTAAAAAAGACCCTGAAAAGTATATTGAGAAGATCGCGGAAGAATTGCAGGCTAAAGCTCAAGAAAAATCCGGCAAGTAAGCTGTGCGTGGGAACGTTCCCTTACATGACGACTATGTCTACGGCGCGCGCAACGGTAGATGGGATTGATTCTGTAGAAAGAAAAAAGAACCGGACAAAGCCGCTGCAGGAATATCAAAGCATGGTAAAGGTAAGTAAAGAGAAAAAGCGCGCGTTAAATAGACGTGAGAGTGCGGGGATCGCTCCCGGATTAAAGAATTGTTTTAACGCTTTTAAAGTAGTATAATTATATACGATATTTCGCTACTGTTACCTGAATAGCAGTAGTTTTTCTCATTAACCATCACAAAGGGAGAATACAATTAATAGCTGCGTGAGATGCGGAGTCAAATTTAAGCATAAATATTTGGTAACATTTTTAAAAGTGACAAAGGAAAGACATGAATGATCCCTGGTATGTTAAAATGCAATGAGATCTTGAAGAGGGGAGAAGAATAAGTATAATATGTCAGATGCATGCAAAAGAAGGTATAGATTAAGGATTGTTATCCCGGCGTATCCGGCGTTTAACATTTATTCCCATATTGCGAATAAGACTACGGCTTTGGGGCCGGTTTGTGTCGCAAGCGCCGCGCATGAATTAGAGGGTTGGGATGTCGAGGTAATTGATGAAAACAACCTGCGCCGGCACGGGCCGCGGGGCTATTCGGGCGGCGCTGACCATGAATTCTTGCAAAGTTACCGGCCCGCGGATGTGGTCGGGTTTTACGGCGGATTGACCAGCACTATCCCCCGGCTTTATGAATTATCCCGTTTTTATAAGAAAAAGGGAGTTGTGACTATTGCCGGAGGGCAGCATTTTGTCGAGGAGACAATCCCGGAGGCGTTACATTCCGGTATTGACTATTGTGTTATCGGTGAAGGGGAAGTGGCTATTAAGGAACTCCTGTCTGCCATAGAAAAGCGGCAGGATGTATCCTCGGTCAAAGGCATTGTTTATTTAAAGAATGGGTTGCCTGTCTATACCCCTAAAAGAGCGCCTTTGATCGACTTTGATAAGCTTCCTTTACCGGATTTTTCCCTGGTTCGCTATGCCCGGATAGATGTTTATCCGGTTGAGCGGATACGAGGCTGCGGTATGGAATGCGAATTCTGCACGGTTAAAGGTAAGCCGCGCAACGCCTCTCCTGAGCGCCTGCTTGAATGCATCAGCCGCCTCGTTGAGATCCATGACGCCAGGCATTTTTTTATTGTGGACGACCTTTTCGGCCAGCATCGGGATGAAACAATACGCTTCTGCGGAATGCTTAAAGATTATCAAAAGAGCATCGGCACCAGGGTGGATTTAGTCGTTCAGATAAGGCTGGATAAAGCTAAAGATCCGGAGCTGCTTTTCGCGATGCGACAAACCGGGATCAATACCGTTGCTATCGGTTTTGAGTCGCCGATTGAAGAGGAGCTCAAGGCGATGAATAAACATCTCATGCCTGAAGATATGATAGCTTTAACCAGGATATATCATAAATTCGGGTTTTTAGTGCACGGCATGTTCATTTTCGGATACCCCATGAAAGACGGCGTGAATTTTCAAATGCCGATAAACCGCAGAATTAAGCGCTTTAAGGGTTTTATTAAAAAAGCAAGGATCGATACTATCCAGGTTTTACTGCCGACACCGCTGCCGGGGACAGAATTAAGGCATAGGCTTGCCACGCAAAACAGGCTTTATCCGCTTCAGGATGTCGGCTGGGAATATTATGACGGTAATTTTCCTCTTTTTGAGCCTGATAAGCCCATGAGCGCTGAAGATATGCAGTTTGCTAATAGAAAGATCATGGGGAGATTCTATCAATTTCAATATGTTTTTATGGTTGTATTCAATATATTTTCCTTTCCCGCGTTAGTTTTCTTTTTATACAATATTAAAGCAGGATGGAAGAAATGGTACAGGTCCTGGCGCAACGACCTGATCCGCTTTGGCGGTTGGATGGTCATGAAGCGATGGGCAACGCAGTTTAAGAAAGATAAATTCCTTGATAAGCTGGATTCGGCGCGGCAGCGTCTTAAAGCCCGATAGCGATACTCACTGAGCATTCCCCCGTAACTCTATCAGCAAATACTCATATAACGTTAATTTCAATATATAAGAACAGCTGGTGTTTAAAAGTCAGAAAAAAGGCGAAAGCTGTCATTGTAAAAATTACTTGAAGTAGATATAATAAGTTAACAAAGAGAGAAAGCATGAAGCGCTCTGAGGGAGGGGGGGAATGCCGATCATCAAAGAGTTTAAAGAATTTGCCGTAAAAGGTGATGCCGTAGATATGGCAGTGGGTATTGTGGTCGGCGCTGCCTTTGGGAAGATCGTTAATTCTTTGGTTAATGATGTTATAATGCCGCCTGTCGGAATGTTAATAGGCGGTGTTGATTTTAAGAACTTGGTGATAACACTTAAAGAAGCGACGTTTACTCAGCCGGCTGTTACTTTAAGATACGGGCAGTTCTTTAATAATATAATTGATTTTTTGATCGTAGCGTTTTCGATCTTTATGGCGGTAAAAGGAATTAATAAATTAAAAAAAGGAGTAATCCCGCCAAAATAGAATGTTTGGTGTTTGGATGCCTGAGAACGCGGGTGAGGAGGTAAAAATGGATACTAAACTAAAAACGACCGTGGTCATATGCGTATTGTTGTTCGGCGCGGTCATTGCGGCGCATGCCGCGGGGACCGGTTCTTCTTCCTGGCGCGGCGAGCAATCGAAGGAAGCACCTGTTGTAAATCTTTATGATCAGGGGGCAGCTGCGCATGAGAGGGGAGATTACCGACGTGCCATGGCTTTGTTTGAGCAGGCTTTAAGAGAAGACAGGAAGAATCCCGATATACTCAATATGCTCGCTCATACGCAACTAAAGCTTGGATTGATCGATGAGTCCCTGGAAACGTATAAAAAAGCCTTGGCGCTTCGTTCAAGATTTCCCGAAGCCAGGGAGTACCTGGGGGAGGCATATATCCAAGCGGCTTTACGGGAGGTGGAAACTCTCGGAAGCTATGGCCTTGAAGGCAACGATAACCGGCAGGACCTGATAAAAGCCTTAAAAGAAGCTGCCGCGAAATTAGAATAACGTGTAAATACAAAAAGGAGGTAGTCATATGTGCGATACCTGCGGATGTACCCCGTGTAAGAAGTGTGGAAAACCCGTTGAAAAAGGAGTTTGCAGCGGGTGCAGGAAAAAAGCAAGCGAATGTGTCTGTAAAAAGTAGGTAAAGCGCTCGCGGCCTTTTTTCACCGATAAAAGACAGGACTTCATGGTTCTGTCTTTTTTTTATGCCCTCATCGAGCAAAGAATTGTTCCGTTTATCTGTCGTAACGTGATATAATAATAAAATACGTTTTTGGCATGTTGCTTGCCGCATTAAGGGTTTGATAATGCCATCCCGCATGGTTAGGGATGATCGGAGGCCCGGGAAGCGTTTGCCAGCGAACGATTATTATAGAACAGCGGTGTGTCCTATCAGATGAGGGGGCGTGAAATGAAGAAAGCAAGGACTTCACTTAAGGGGAGGAAATGTAAATTTTCTTCTTGTAAGCATATATTAAGTATCTATAATCACGAAGTGTACTGTCATGTCCATCTCGGCCAAGTTGACAAGGTGCATAAGCAGAAAGCTGCTAAATAAACCTGTTATTTTTGTTCCCTTCCATTTTTGATGAGTCAAATCTATCGATTGAAGTGTCCGATGAGAGTTATATGCCTGAAAAAGTTAAGCGTGTAACGAGCTTTTTAATCTCCATGCGATCCCTATTAAGGATGGCTTGGAAAAAAACAAAAAAGACCGCTCAGATAATCAGGTTGTTTTTTTTGTTAGGGGCAGGCGCTTTTCTTTTAGGGGGATGCGCGGGCGTTTCTGTGGAGCCGGTGCGGGCGTCGCTTGAAAAAGAGAGTGTCCCGGTCCTTTTGTATCATCATATCGCTGACCTGCCTGAGAACGCCGGCCGGGCGCTCAAGCGTTGGACGCTTTCGCCGAAAAAGTTCGAGGCGCACCTTGCCTGGATCGTCGCGCACGGCTTCCATCCGGTCTCACTCGCTCAATTAGTCGCGCATCGTAAAGAAGGCATTGCGCTGCCTGCGTCACCGATCGTGCTTACTTTTGATGACGGGTGGAAAGACCAATATACCGGAGCGTTCCCGCTCTTAGTGAAATATAAGATCCCCGCCACTTTTTTTATTATTACCGATTCTATAGGCCATTCCGCGTACATGGATTGGAGGCAGCTTGAGGAACTTGCTACGGCCGGAATGGATGTTGAACCTCATTCTCACACCCATTCTCAATTGACTGTTTTACCGGAAAAATATCTCTCTCGCGAAATAATCGAACCTAAAAATATCCTGGAAAGCCGTTTAAGGAAACCGGCTGTTGTGTTCGCTTATCCTTTCGGCGATTATAACGATGAGGTGATCTCGATGGTCAAGCAGGCAGGTTTTGATGCCGCGGTAAGCGTAAACGGTTTAAACAACGGCTATATTTTCCGCAGGGACCAGACCTTCACGTTAGCGCGCTACGCCCTCGAAGGGGACGATGACTTAGAGCAGGTCGCCCGCGCGAAAGGGTTTTATCAATGATGAATACTGCGCGGGTTTTATTTTTAGCTTTGTTTTTCGGGTTAGTTCCTTTTATCCCGGCGCAAAGCGGCGGGGCAGCCCCGCGCGCTCTTTTTGTCTCTGTTGTGCAGGACCCTGTGGTGCTTTCAAGCCGCCGTGAGATCGAGAAGCTCATCAGTTTCGCCAAAGACGCCCGCATCACGCTGCTTTTCGTGCAGGTGTATCGTAAGAACCAGGCATGGTTTCCTTCAGAGGCAGCTGACGACGCCCCGTATCAAAAATGCCTCAAAGATGTTGCCGAAGACCCTTTTGAACTGTTACTCCGGCAGGCTCACCGCGCCGGTATCCAAGTGCACGCGTGGGTAAATATGTTAAGCCTGGCAAATAATCAGGACGCGGTATTCCTTAAAAAATACGGGACCGAGGTTTTGACGCGAAACACGGCTCAAAAAAAACAATTGCGTGATTTCCTGATCGATTCTCAGTATTTCCTTGAACCGGGAGACCAGCGGGTAAGGGGAGACCTCGTAAAAATAGTTTCTGAGCTGTTGAGGCGTTATCCTCGTTTGGATGGGATACAATTCGATTATGTCCGTTATCCTGATACCGCTCCTCATTATGGGTACGCAAAAAATAATGTTGAACGCTTTAAGAAAGCAACAGGGCAAGGTATTATTGATGAGAACAGCCGGCAATGGCAAGATTGGAAACGCGCTCAGGTTACCGAATTACTGGCAGTTTTGGTGAAGGAAGCCAGGGCGCTGAGCCCCGGTATTCAGGTGTCCGCGACAGGATGCATGCCGTATGCCCGTGCGTATTATGAAGCGTACCAGGATTGGCCTTCATGGCTTTCTTGCGGGCTGGTTGATTTTGTGACGATCATGAGTTATTCTCCCGACCCGGAAGAATTCGCCAGGTGGCTTGCGTCGGTCAAGAAGATAGTGCCTGATTTTTCCAGGATCAAAATAGGCGTGGGAGCCTATAAATTCTTGCGTTCTCCGCAATTGTTCGCGCAGGAATTCCGGCAAAGTCAGGAAGCCGGCGGGTCAAGTGTTATTTTTCACTATGGCAGTTTATTGGAAGCGCCTCAGCTTAAGGACGCGCTCTTGGGCCGTAAGAAACAATAGCATCTGTTCGCGCCCGGTGTAAAAGGGCGTTTGGCGATTATATCCTCGACGATCGAGCGTCGAGCGGTTTTTCATGAGCCCGGAATATTTTAGGGCTCTTGATTTCTACGAAGATAGAAAGAAATATTATGAAAATGATCTGGTTGTTCCGGTGCGCTGTTTTTTTAAGCGGGTTCTTATTATTCCAGGTTGAGCTTATGCTTACTAAGGCGATGCTCCCGGGATTCGGCGGCAGTTATTCAGTCTGGGCTGCCTCGGTAGTGTTCTTTCAGGCAGTACTGCTTTTGGGGTATCTTTACGCTCATAATGTTCAACGCGCAATAGGCATAACCAGGTATGCCCGTTGGCATGTAATAGCGCTTCTGCTTCCGTTCTTAGCTTTTCCCTACCGCTTCAATGAGTTAACCGGCTCTGTGTCCGGTTTTCCTCTCGCGGCAATTGTATTCTTTCGCCTGCTTATGTTCGCGGGCTTGCCGTTTTTTGTCCTTTCTACCGCCAGCCTGCTGCTGCAAAGCTGGTTTTACGCCTCTGATATCCCCGACAGGGATAATCCGTATGTCCTTTATAGCGCTTCGAACTTCGGGGCAATGCTTGGGCTTTTAACCTATCCTGTTTTCTTTGAACCATTTTTCACCCTTACCCGGCAGGGATATATCTGGTGGGCAGGATACTTGGTAGTTGTTGTTTTACACATACTTTGCCTGCCTCGGCGGATGAGTGAGAGGGAGCACAACGTTGAGGCTTTTTCCCTGGACAGGCAGGAGCTGCCGCGCACGCTGAACTGTTTTTTGTTGAGTTTGGCGGGGAGTTTTACGCTTTTGGCGATCACGAACGTGATCACTTTTGATATAGCCTCTGTTACTTTTTTGTGGGCGATCCCGTTATCTATTTACCTGTTGACTTTTATACTGGTATTTAAGCGCAAGCCCTGGTATCCCCGATGGGCTAAAGCGCTTTTTACCTGGGCGCTTCCCCTGGGCATTAGTTTGTATTTAGCGAGTTTACTGCTTATCGGGTTTCCTGTCGTAATAACATTATTTCTGCTGTTAGGGGTATTGTTCGTTATTTGTTTGAATTGTCATGGCACCCTGGCGGAGCTTAAGCCTTCCGGAAGGGGATTGACCCTGTTTTATTCGTCGATCGCCGCGGGAGGTTTCGCGGGAAGTTTCCTGGTCGGGATGGTGATCCCGTGTTTTAATACTTTTTTTGTCGAGTATCCCGCTTCTTTTTTGCTTGCGGCAGTCGCTCTTGGTTTGTCGGGTAAGTTTTATAAGCGCGGCGGTTTTTCGAAAACAGCCGCGCCGGCGGCCCTCGGGAGCCTGGCTGTAATTATCGCTTTGATTGTATTCCCTCAGGCGGCGGAGCATTTCTTTAAGGCGCGCAGTCACACGATCTTTGTTGTCGCGGCTTTTTGTGTTTTTCTGGTTTTACGCGTTACTTCAGCTAAATTCATCCCTACGGTATGTGTTTTGGCCTCGGTTATCGTTTGCGCGCAGTGGGTAGAGCAATTTTCTTCCGGTTCACAGAAGAAAATAAGGCTGAGAAATTATTATGGGGTTTATCTGATCATGGATAAGGACGGTGAGCGCCACCTGAAGCACGGAACTACGCTGCATGGACGGCAGTATCTCAGCGGCCCGCTGGTCAACACGCCGCTTTCCTATTATCATCCGACCACTCCTCTCGGAGAATTGCTGCGGGACCGCCGGTTTAAATTCAGTAATGCCGCTATGGTCGGCTTGGGTACAGGGGCGACAGCCGCGTATATGGGGGCGGGGCAGTCATTGTCTATCTATGAACTTGATCCCGATAATTTAGCGGTGGCGGAGCGTTATTTCAGTTATTTACGGCTTGCCCGGGAAAAAGGCGCTGTGCTTAAATTTAAGTTTGGCGACGGCAGGGTTTTACTGCGTCAAGTCCGGGATAACTTTTACGATCTACTTGTCATAGACGCTTTTAGCAGCGGGGTAATACCGGTCCATCTTTTGACCCGGGAAGCCATAGAAGAATATATGAGAGTGCTTAGATATGACGGCTTGTTGCTTCTGCACGCTTCTAATTGCGTCTTTGACCTCAGGCCTGTGATCGCGCGCGCGGCGAGGGATTCGGGTTTTTATGTTTGTTTGAAGGCTAATGATGAAGCAGTGCATCCCGACGCGGATATGGCGCTCTGGATAGCAGTTTGCAGGGATAAAAGTATATATGAATATTTAGTCGATGAATGTTATTGGTTGTCTTCATGGCGGGCAGAGAAAAGAGATATTGCCTCCTGGACCGATCAGTACGTGAATTTCTTCAGCGTTTTGCGCGTGAAATGAGCTTAGGTTTTATAAGCATTGAGGCTCGCTGCGGCCTTGAGTTTTGTGTAATTACCAGTGTTTTGCTAAAGATTCGTCACGGTTTACATCGAGGCTGATGCAGTGTAACCCGCCTCCAAAAAGTTCGCAGTGCCTCATTTGTACCGGTATTACCGTAAATCCCGCTTTTTCCAGCCTGTTCCTGAGGAGTTGATCCACTGTCCGCACGCAGACGGTAGTTTCATTTATCGATAATACGTTGATGCTCATTCCGTTAAAGCTTGCCAGCTGGCGGTGGCTGGGGGGGTAATCAAAGCTGCCTTTACTTTCGTCAAGGCCTTCAATGGTCCGCCATTTTTGCAGGGGTTTAGGCAAAAGCCGCAATCTTTTTTTCATGTTCGGGTTGATGAGTAAAACGCCTTCTTTTAAAGGCATAATGCTTCCATCAATATGCCAGTCGCAGACCCTGACGGGATGTATTTTAAAGGTGTTCCCGAGGTGCCGCTGCAGCCAGATGGCGCCGAGTTCATGGTTTTTGTTCCCGACATTCATGAGGATATCTTTTCCGAATTTCAGGCAATTGGCCGCGTCGAAGGCGATATCGAAATGCCCTTCGATATTTTTTAATGCGTGAAGCGTCCTTACTTTGCTCCAGTGTCTGGTGTCCATGCTTTCCATTGTCAGTCTGGAGCGGGGGGCCAGGGTCCAGCGCGCCCCGCTTCTGAAATAATCCATAAAAACTTCCCTGAGCATCAATCCTTCGAAATACCTGTTCCTGTTGGTGGGCGGAGTTTCGATTATTTCATTGCCGATACACAAAAATGTGTCTCGAGGGGCGTCGAGCGCGTTTACCATAGCTTTAAAGTATGGCGTTTTAATAAAAGACGCCCTCACGAGTTGTTTGGGCCGTTTTACCGTTATTCCTTCCTTGGTGAGGGTGTTGGCGAAATTATCCAGGTCTTCCTGGCGTTCCTGGGTGAATTGGCGGTTTATCAGGGGAGGGGATTTCCGTGAGCCTTTGAGCTGATTTATCTGGTCGCGGTAAAGGTAGGCAAAGACTTCGTCGAAACCCTTCATGTTAAAGTTAATGCTATTGCCTATGATAATTTCTTTTAAAGGCCCCCATTCGGTAAAAACATTAACGGGCATTGCGTCCTCCTCCGGAAGTATTCTCACGGTATTCAACGGTGTATGTATTATAATAATATAATAGTATGTGAAATGTTACAATTGTTTTTTAAGCAGGTGCGGCCTTACCCTTGCGGCTTAGCGCTCCCTGTTATGGATGGCGGGGGCACGTAAAAGATTATATTGCCTTTAACGGTTTTCAAGGCTAAAATAAAAAGAGTTTCGAAATTCCGCCCCCGGGGCATTTATTGACCCGGTAATGATAAGGGTGCCTTGAGCATGAAAGGGGCAAGATCATGAAAACGATTATTTATTATTTTTCAGCGACGGGAAACTCATTGGCCGTCGCCAAAGATCTCGTTCGGGAAATAGGCGCTGTTGACCTCGTCCCGATAACTCAAGCATTGAGGGCGGACAAAGAAAACACGGCAGAGGCAGTCGGTATTGTATTTCCCGTATATATGTTCGGTTTACCGCTTCTGGTCGCTGATTTCTTGAGGAAGGTGAAAATACTTCCGGGGACGTATGTGTTTAGCGTTGCGACATTAGGAGGCATGCCGGGGAGGGCGCATAGCCAGGCGAAAAAAATCCTGCAAAAGCGCGGTATCGCGCTTTCCTCGGGGTTTTCTGTGCTTATGCCCGGAAATTATACCCCGCTTTATGGAGCGATCTCTCGGGAGCAGCAGGACCGGGAATTTCAGCAAGAAAAGATAAGGGTAAAAGAGATCGCGATGAAAGTAAGGGGGAAAGAAGCCGGTATCATTGAGGAAAAGCCTTTTTTGCCGAATTTCCTGCTTTACGCGTTATTATACCGGCCCGGCTCCCGCCAGATCCCGCTTTCAGCTAAGGGTTTCTGGGTTACTGACGCTTGTACTCGCTGCGGGCTCTGCGCGCAGGTTTGCCCGGTAGCCAATATTGAGATGCGCAATAATTTGCCTGTATGGCTGACGCATTGTCAGCATTGTATGGCATGCCTTCAATGGTGCCCGGCAGCAGCCATCCAGTATAAAAATTCTACCCTCGGCAAAAAGCGTTATACGCACCCGCACGTAACTGCTCAGGATATCATGGCTCAAAGATGCCCTTAAAGAGTATCGTTACTCATGCCTCAGCTGATCCGGCCGTAAATATTATACGGCGGTCATTCAGGGTGAATTTATTTTAAGAAAGAGATTTTCTATGCCCGTCCGCAAGTGCGCCGCGTGTTCCGAATATAAAAGATGTAAAGAAGATTCCGCTTCATGGTTCTTTTTCATTATCGGCGTGATCGCTACCATCGCGGTGCGGATAGTGACGGTCCTGGTGCATATCAATCCGCTCTACGGGCAGATCGCCTGGTATATCGGTGTAGTCGGATTTTTTGTTTTTTTTGTTTATAAATACAAGATCGAACGGGCGCGCTATAAGCTTATCGTTAAACAAAAGCTTATGGATAAGCTGTCTCAGGCAGAGCGCATCTCTCAGGAGGACCGCCGGCTTATCGGTTCTATCCTTTGCGCCATGAGCTCACATAAAGACCGGATCAATTATTTGTTGATCTTTGTTTCGTCAGCGCTTGCCCTTATCATTGCCGTGTATTTTGATTTTGTGAAAAAAGGCTAAATCTTAAATCTCTGAATATCCCCCCGCGCAAGTCCCTGCCATGCCGCTCAAAGACGCCATAAAGATAAAAAATACATCAATATTCGCGCCATTCGTAAATGAACGCGGTCTCTTGTTTTCAATTTAAGCTCCATCTGGTTTTACAAAACCGCGCACCTGTCCTTAGGGATATGCGTAATCATGCCGGGAGATTAATGTGAAATAATGTGTTTATTTTTGTGATTTCAATGAAGGCTTAAATGAGCAAAATAATCCTTTTATTTGGCTTTACTTGCTCTAAATAAGGAATAGAATAGGGTATAAGCTGGAAATAGCGGTTCAGCATTTGTCTGGAAAAAACTTTATGCATAGCCTGATCAATAATAAATGGTTTTAAAAAGAAATAATATACCGGAAACAGGGGAATTTGCCTTAAAATTAGCGCTTTTTCAAATAGGATATTTTTTAAGCGCGCTTTCAGGGCGGTTTATTTCTTTACATTCAGCGGGATTTGTTAATTTCTGGATACCCAGTGGTTTATTTTTGGCTGTTCTTTTAAAAACCGGCAGTAAGCGTTGGTCTTGGGTGGCCTTAGCAGCGTTCAGCGCGAATTTGTTATTTGATCTTTATAGCGGGCAAGAATTAAAAGTTGCTTTATTGTTTGCTTCAGGTAATGTGCTGGAAGCTCTCAGTGCCGCATGGTTATTAAGGCGTTTTGTAAGCAAAAATTTTACCTTAGCAACTTTAAAAGAAGCTACAGGATTGTTGCTTTACGCGGCTATTCTGAGCACCTCTTTGAGCGCTTCCCTGGGAGCTTTTGCGTTGAAGTTCTTCTTGAAGAGCCATAATTATTGGAACACCTGGTTTTTGTGGTGGAGCTCTGATTTCCTGAGCATATTGTTATTTGTCCCGCTGTTTATCTCGGTCCGCTTACCCGTAAATCCCAATTATTTTAAAAAAGGTTTTTTAAACTTTGTGGAAAGGGCCGTTTTTTTATCGGTATTTTTTATATTTTGTTGGTTTTTGTTTGCGGGAAATCACCGTTATGGCCTGAATTTAGGGTATTTGGTTATTCCATTTATTCTATGGTCCGCGTTCAGATACGGGTTATCGATAGCTTCAGCGGCAAGCGTTATATTCGCTTTTTTTTATGGGGCTCAAGCCGCCCGGTTATATAATCTTCCCGGTTCCGCTATTCCAAGCTCTTTTTTCCCTTCAGCTTTAGCAATGTTATTCACCGGTATTGTTGCTTTGATAGGATTATTGACCGCGGTTGTTTTTACGGAGCAGAAGCGGATCCGTCAAGCGTTGGAAGATAGTGAAGAGCGTTTTAAAACAATATCCCTTAACACTCCTGACCATGTCCTTGTCCAGGATAAGGAATTGAGGTATCTTTGGGTGCTTAACCCGCAGTTGGGTTTAACAACGCAGAAAATAATCGGCAATACTGATTATGATATCCTTTCTTTTGAAGAGGCAGAGCGGCTGACAAAAATAAAAAAGAACGTGCTTGCGTCCGGAGTCCCGGAGCATGTGCTCTTATCTTTGAAATCCGCCCATGGGGAAGCAGAGTGTTTCGATGGGACATATATACCGAAACGCGATAAAAAGGGAATATTGACGGCCTTATAGGGTATTTCAAGAATGTGACCGCTCAGGTGCGAGCTGAAGAGTCCTTACGGGAAAGTAAGCATTGTTTTGACTCTATTGTGGAAGGTTCCTTAGACGCGGTGTTCCTCAAGGATCTAAAAGGGAGATATATCCTTTTAAATAGCGTCGGGAGCTGTTCTCTCGGTAAGGAAGCGTCTGAAATCGTCGGGCATGACGATACTTTTATCTTGGCGCCTGAAGAAGCTCAAATAGTGATGGCGCACGACAAACAAGTTATGGAAAGCGCTCAGGGCTTGACTTGTGAGGAGCAGGTTACTACTGCGGATGGCCGGCGCAGGGTATTTAATTCTACTAAAGGCCCCTTGTTCGACAAGAATGGTTCGGTGATCGGGCTTTTTTGCGTTGCCCGCGATATAACCGAAAATAAGCGTATAGAACGTGAACAAGAAGCCGCGTTAGAGATGTTAAGGATAATTAATGGAAGTAAGAGCGCGCAAGAGTTGATCCATGACGTGGTTATTTTCTTTCTCCGGCAGTCCGGATGCGAGGCGGTCGGGGTGCGTTTGCGCGACGGGGAAGATTTTCCTTATTTTGAAACGCGCGGTTTTCCCGCTCAATTCGTGTTGTTGGAAAATTCACTCTGCAGCCGGGATGCCGCGGGAGAGCTTATTCGCGAGAGCTCCGGTAATCCTGTGATCGAGTGTATGTGCGGTAATGTTATTTGCGGCCGCATTGATGAGTCTAAGCCTTTTTTCACGGGAGGCGGCAGTTTTTGGACTAATTCTACTTCAGAGTTATTGGCGAGCACGACTGAAGCTGACCGCCAGGCGCGTACACGTAACCGTTGCAATGGAGAAGGCTATGAATCAGTGGCTTTGTTGCCGTTACGCGCCGGTAATGAGCGCTTGGGGTTGCTGCAGTTAAACAGCCGGCGTAAAGGAATGTTCAGCGCTGAAAGCATTGCTTTTTGGGAGCATTTGTCGGGTTATCTTTCTGTGGGTTTGGCTAAACTGCGCGTTGATGACGCGCTTCGTGAGAGCGAGCAGCGCTATCGGTCTCTTTTTAATAATATGCGCCATGGCTTTGCGTATTGCAAAATGCTGTTTGACGCGGATGGAACACCCCGGGATTTTATCTACCTGGCAGTGAATGAGGCCTTTAAGGCTTTAACCGGGCTAAAAAATGTGCTTGGAAAGAAGGTAAGTGAAGTTATTCCGGGTATAAGGGAAAATGATCCCGGGCTCTTGCAGATCTATGGCCGGGTAGCGCAGAGAGGCGGCTCTGAAAATTTTGAGTTCTATCTAAAAACTTTAAAGAGTTGGTTTTCCATCTCTGTCTATTGTCCTCACCCGGGGCATTTTGTGGCTATATTCGATGTCATTACCGAGCGAAAATTAGCGGAGGAAGCCTTATTCGCGAATAAGGCAAAATTGGACCTGGCGTTGAACGCGGCTCAGATGGGTGTATGGCATTTTGATATCGTTGAGAATAAGCGCGTTTTCGACGATCAAGTATGCAGTCTTTTAGGGATCGACCCTGCCGCGTTTAAAGGGTCCGCGGCTGAATTTTTCGGAGTTGTTTTCCCTGATGACCTGCCGAAAGTCAAGGCCTCGTTAGCGGATACTTTAAAAAAAGGTTTGCCGTATGAGTCGGAATACCGCGTGAGTTTGCCTGATGGAAGCCTCAGGCATATAAGCGCGCGCGGGAGGCTGGTTTGTGATAAAGAAGGAACGGCCGTGAGAATAATCGGAATTGCCTGGGATAATACTGAACGCAGGATAGCTGAAGAAAAGATTAAGGCAGCGCTGCGGGAAAAAGAAATATTGCTGCAGGAGGTCAATCACCGCGTGAAAAACAACCTGCAAATTATCAGCAGCCTGGTAAACCTTCAGGCGGAGAAGGTCACGAACGCGAATATGAAGGCTATCCTGAAAGAAAGCCAGGTGCGGGTTAACGCGATAGCGCTCGTCCATCAGAAATTGTATCAATCGCGCGATCTGGGAAAGATCGATTTTGAGGAGTATGTTTCTGACCTGGTAAAAAGTATCATGCGATCCTTTAACATAAGCAATGGCAGAGTAAGGATCACGATCGATATCGTTAAAGGGATAGATCTGGGAATAGACAAAACGGTAAATTGCGGGTTGATCATTAATGAATTGGTTACTAACGCTTTTAAGTACGCTTTCCCGGGTGAGCGCCGTGGTGAGATCTCCGTCGGGTTAAATCGTAACGCAGCCGGTGAATTGGCGCTTACTGTCGCTGATAACGGCGTCGGGTTGCCTCTCCATTTCGAAGTTGATCAGGTTAAAACACTTGGAATGGAATTGATACGGGTATTAGCCAAAGAGCTCGGCAGCTTACGTGTTGAGAGTAAACATGGCACAAAGGTCACCCTTACCATGAAAGTTTAAGGATATATCCGTATTGTGCCGGGCGTTTTAAGGTGAGTTGTGAAACGGCAGGTTTTTTACGGCAATATAAGTGATGACGAAGATCCCGGATTCGATGGCAATTGTCGCGGCTGCCGCTCCCGTATAGGAAAAAGAAGAGATCAATAAAATGATCAAAGGAAGCCCCAGGATCGCCATGATGACGTGTATCCGGGAATAAAGCCGGGTTTTTCCGCTGACCAGTAAGAATTGCACGCGAAAAGCATTCGCGTGCACAAAAAATACCGAGATAAGCAGCATCCGTAAGGAGAGGACTGCTTCCCGGTAGACATTCCCGCAGACAAATTCCACGATCAACGGCGATAGAATAAAGACTACCGGCAGGCTGATCAAGGACATCGCAGTCGTGATCTGTTGTATATGGCCCATTATTTGGAATGCTTTGGTTTTGTTCCTGTGGAATATATGGCTTAAACGGGGGAAGATCGCCTGGGAAAAAGATATTAAAGGGAATGTTTGGCAGGCGTTGGCGATCCTTTCGGCGATAGAATAGTATCCGGTGATGTTATTGTTGGTCAAAAGGCCGATCGCAAATACCCGTGAGGCGGTATAAACGTTGATGGCCGCGATAGAAATAAAAATATCCCAGCTGCTCTTAAGATGTTTTCCGATATGTTTATATCCCTGGAATGAGAATACAAGCCGGAATTTCTTTATGGCGATCATGTGTCCAAAGATGCCGGTCAGGAGGTACACGCAGCAGCCGGTAAAGGGCACCAGGAGATAATCCCGGGGCCCGCGCACAAAAATGAAGATCAACCCCGCGAACAATATCCCCCCGCCAATATTCAAATTCGTGATATATTTCATTTTTTCCGTTCCTTGGAAAAACCAGGTAGGAAAGACCGTGTTTCCTACCACTCCGGCGAACGTAAAGAGATAAACCGGCCAATCGCTCCTGAATTTCGGGACAGAGAAGACGGTGACGCAGAAGAGTAAGAGGCTTATGCATATCAATACGGCTTTTGTCATTATGACCGCGGAGAATGTTTTAGACATTTTCGGGAGGTTGTCGCGGCACAGGGAGATCTCTTTTGTCGCGGAAACGTTAAATCCGTAATCCATCAGTATCATGAAGTATTGGACAAAGGCCTGCGCGAAAGCCAGCAGGCCGAATTTATCCGCCCCGATGACCCTGAAGAGGTAGGGCAGGACGATTATAGGCAGGATATAGGTAATGAATTGCAGCGTTGAAAGGGCGGCGGCATTATCTATGACCACCTTGCTTTCCTGCGGCCGCGCCATGGTATATGTTTTCTTGATCAGTTTTATGAGGGAATGCATGAGTTTAATTTACACTGTTTTCAGCGGCGCGTCAAGTGAGGTAATTAGAAAAATAATTATTAAGATTTACCGGTTGTAGTGATATAATTTTACCATGAAGGTATTCCCGCGTCATTTCATTTGGGGGGCTGCGACTTCTTCCTATCAGGTGGAGGGAGAGAATATTCATGCTGACTGGTGGCGGTGGGAGAAATCTGCCGGGAAAGAGAATTCCGGGGCCGCGTGCGGCCATTACCGGTTGTATGAACAGGATTTTGACCTGGCGAAAACCCTGCATCATAACGCCCACCGCCTTTCTATCGAGTGGAGCCGTATCGAGCCTGAAGAAGGAAAATTCTCTCAAGAGTCGCTCGAGCACTACCGTCAGGTCATCCGCGCGCTTAAGAGGCGCAATATTGAACCTTTCGTGACGTTGCACCATTTTACCAATCCTGAATGGTTTGCCCGCCGGGGAGGATGGGAAAAAAAGAAGTCTGTCGATTATTTCCTTCGTTACTGCGGCTTTGTAGTTCCGGCCTTGGCGAAAGATGTCCGGTATTGGATCACGATCAATGAGCCGACCATATACATATCTCACGCGTACTTGTTCGGTTTCTGGCCTCCCCAGAAAAAGTCACTCCTGAAAGTTAAAGCAGTTGAAGGTAATTTTATCCTCGCGCACTTGAAAGCCTATCGTTTTATCCACGCGGCTTACCGGGGGATAGGCGAGAGGAGCCCCGCGGTGAGCATATCTCAACATATGCAGGCGTATGTCCCCTGCGGTAAGAATATCTTAAACCGTATTGCGGCGTCTTTGAGGCATGATTGGTTTAACTGCGGGTTCATTGATGTTTTAACCCGCTCAAAGGCCCTGGATTTTATCGGTTTGAATTATTATTCCCGCCAATTGGTTGAGGTAAAACAATTGGGTATAAGGCAGTTATTGACGGGTGCCTGTGAAGATGATCATTATCCGGTCAAGAAGAATTCCCTGGGCTGGGATATTTATCCCGAAGGCATGTATGACGTGCTGGTAAAGCTTAAAAAATATAAACTACCGGTCATAGTGACGGAGAATGGGATCTGTACGCTTGATGATAAGGAGCGTTGGGAGTTTATTCGCTCGCATTTAGAGAATATCCACCGCGCTCTGGAAGCGGGTGTGGATGTGCGGGGTTATCTTTATTGGTCGCTCATGGATAATTTTGAGTGGGACAAGGGGTTTGCCCCGAGATTCGGCTTGATCGATATTGATTATAAGACGCTCCAGCGGACGCCCCGGGAAAGCGCCCACTTATTTTCCCGTGTCTGTGAAACAGGCATACTTGAATAGCTCACGTTACGGCCTGTCGAGAGATAACTTAAATCATAAATTTGTTAATCTGTTTATTGTTTTATGCAAAACCGAGGATCTAATTCCCGCTTGATCTATTCTACCGCGCTTGGGCCGGTCTGTCCGGGGTGCGCCCGGGCAGTCGATCAATGCGCCTGCCGTAAGATTAAGAGAGCGGCGCTACCTGAAACCGATGGGATCGCGCGCCTGCGG
The DNA here is from genome assembly GCA_041650835.1 of Candidatus Omnitrophota bacterium. GTDB lineage: Bacteria > Omnitrophota > Gorgyraeia > Gygaellales > Profunditerraquicolaceae > JBAZTA01. The sequence goes on along the minus strand of JBAZKL010000001.1, from coordinate 59,408 downwards.
CATGAAACCAAAGGCCGTAAAGGTAAAGGGGTGACTATTGTAAGCGGGTTGCCTTTGAGTGAGGAAGGCCTATGGGAAGTAATTAGGAAATTAAAGCAGCGCTTAGGCACAGGCGGTTCGGTTAAGGAGTATTCTATCGAGCTGCAGGGAGATCATCGGGAGCAGCTCAAGCAGGAACTGGGTAAGTTAGGCTACACGGTCAAGTGAAAGCTATGAGTGGACTGATCAGGGGAGGCTTGAGCTTGGTGGGAATAATGTGTTTCTTTTTCCGATACGCCCGGTAATATTTTGCCGGACTTTACGTGCGGTTCATTCAAGGTGATGTGTTTAAAAGGAGTTGTTCATGACAAAGCTATTCAGGAAATCAAAGCTTATCGGCCAGCCGCCGGAGACCTTGCTTTATGAGGGGATCTCGAGGTCCGAACAGGTTAAGATAACGATTTTCGATTATGATGAGAATAATTTTATTGAAAAAGAGACCTTTGGGGCTGAAGATTGTATCCCGTTTAAAGAAAAACCGACAGTGACCTGGGTCAATGTCGACGGGGTCCATCGTGTCGATGTCCTGGAAAAATTGACATCGTGTTATCAGATCCATCATCTGGTGCTGGAGGATATCCTCAATATCAACCAGCGCGCCAAAGTCGAGGATTTCGGTGAATATATCTATATTGCGGTAAAAATGCTTACTTTCAATGACGGTATAGATGAAGTCGTCGATGAACAGGTAAGCATGATCTTAGGGAAGAATTTCCTGATATCTTTTCAGGAAGAGAAGCAGGGGGATGTCTTTGACGATATCCGCCAGAGGATCCGGGCCGGTAAAGGCCGTATCCGCAAGATGAAGGCGGATTACCTGGCCTATACGCTTTTAGACGCTATCGTTGACAGTTATTTTTCTATCCTTGAGAAGGTCGGGGAAAAGGTCGAGGCATTGGAGGAGACCGTGGTCAGTAACCCCGATCCCCATGTTCTCTCAACCATCAATAAATTAAAAAGGACCCTTATTTTCCTGCGCAAATCCGTTTGGCCGCTTCGTGAGGTTGTTCATGGGCTTACGCAGTTTGAATCGGAAATGTTGAGCGATAATGCTTTAGTTTATTACCGTGATATCTATGACCATGTCATCCAGGTTGTCGATACTATTGAAGCGTTCAGGGATACTGTTTCAGGAATGCTGGATATTTATCTCTCAAGTTTAAGCCACCGGCTTAATGAAGTCATGAAGGTGTTGACGGTTATTGCCACCATTTTTATGCCCTTGACGTTTATCGCCGGCATCTACGGGATGAATTTTAACTGGCAAAAGTCAGCTTTTAATATGCCGGAATTGAATTGGAAGTTCGGTTATTTCTTCGCCCTCGGTATCATGGCTTCGGTATCCTTCGGCATGATCCTTTATTTTAAAAGAAAAAGATGGTTTTAGCGCGGCCCCGTCCCGTAGTGGTGATCCGCGAAATACGCGCATATATAAACGGCCGGATTAAATAAAAAGGTGGCCGTTTTCTAAAGTCACCGCGTCAGGCCTGCCGATAACCGTAAAAATAATATACACAGGACTTTACTTTTTGAGCTATGCTGTTATAATACATTCCTTCCGGCTATTTTTGCTCTGACCCCAATTTGATCCTTATTAATTTTATTTAAAGCATGGAATAATATAATACTATGATTTCCGTTAATGATGTGTCATTGCAATTCGGTGAGCGTAAGCTTTTCTCCGGAGTTAACATCGTTTTCTCTCCGGGGAATTGTTACGGGTTGATCGGGGCTAACGGCTGCGGTAAATCCACATTCTTAAAGATCCTTTCCTCGGAGTTAGATTCCACGTCCGGGGGTGTTGATATCGCGCCGGGAAAGCGCGTTTCTGTTTTAAAGCAGGACCAGTTTGCTTTTGACCGGTTTACGGTGCTGATGACGGTCATTATGGGGCATAAGAAGCTTTTCGAGATCATAACCGGGAAAAACGCGTTATACGCTAAAGCTCCGTTTACCGCTGAAGATGGTATGCGCGCTTCAGAGCTTGAGAGCGAGTTCACGGAATTGGAAGGATGGAGCGCGGAATCCGACGCGGCAAAGCTGTTAAGTGATTTGGGCATCGAAGAGCCGCTGCACATGCTGCATATGAACCAGTTGGAGGCGGGGCAGAAAGTGCGTGTTTTACTGGCTCAGGCATTATTCGGAAATCCCGATATCCTGCTTTTGGATGAACCGACTAATCATCTGGATGTGGAGTCATGCATGTGGCTGGAGGAATTTTTGTGTAATTTCGAGAATACGGCGATCGTGGTCTCGCATGACCGGCATTTTCTGGATAAGGTCTGTACCCATATCGCTGATATCGATTTCGGCAAGATCCGCCTTTATACCGGAAATTATACGTTTTGGTCGGAAGCAAGCCAGCTCGCGGCGCGCCAGCGCGGCGAGGCCAATAAAAAGATCGAGGAACAGCGTAAAGAATTAAAAGAGTTTATCATGCGTTTTGCCAATAACGCTTCTAAGTCGCGCCAGGCGACCAGCCGTAAGAAGATCCTGGAAAAGCTGACGCTTGATGATATTGAACCTTCTTCCCGGAAGTATCCCTTTATCAATTTTGAGCAGGAGCGTTTTGCCGGCAATGATATCCTGAGCATTAATAATTTGTCTAAGTCGGTTGACGGCCTGGTTTGTTTTGAACGTTTGAATATTACTATCCACCGGGGCGATAAAGTCGCGTTTGTGGGGCCGAATGACCTTGCCCGGACTATGCTTTTCTCGATCCTGATGCAGGAGGCCCAAAGCGATGAGGGGAATTTTAAGTGGGGCGCATCGGTGAAGCGCTCGTATTATCCGCGCAGCAATGTAACTTATTTTAACGCGCCGTTAAGCGTGGTGGATTGGCTGCGGCAGTATTCGGCGAATACGGACGAGGAGTTTATTCGTTCCTTTTTGGGAAGGATGCTTTTTTCGGGTGATGAGTCTTTGAAGCCGGTCAATGTCCTTTCCGGCGGAGAAAAGGCGAAATGCATGTTTGCCCGTATGATGGTCGTGCAGCCCAATGTTCTGATACTTGATGAACCGACAAATCACCTTGACCTGGAAGCGATCACGTCGCTTAACCGGGGCCTTGAGAAATTCCCCGGGACGATATTGTTCTCTTCGCATGACCATCAATTGGTGCAGACCGTTGCCAACCGTATTATTGAGATAACTCCCTGCGGATATATCGACCGTGCCATGGGCTATGATGAATACCTTGCTCATGAGCAGATAAAAGAGCAGCGCCATACGTTGTATAAAACCATGAATGAAGGAAATCAGAGCCGATGAAGATGAAGCTTGAGCGGTTATTAAGCGATGCCGGTATCTTGAAAGAAAGCTGGTCAGTGAGCTGGCCGATGGCAGTGATCATGTTCTTTATCTTTCTTATCGGTTTTTCGGATGTTTACGTCGCGGGAATGTTCGGCAAAGAGGTGCAGGCTGCCTATGGCCTGGCGAGCCAGATATATTTTATATTGAGCATTATTGTTTTTGCCCTGACCGTGGGGGCGGTTTCTATTTTGTCGAGGCTGTATACTTCAGGTGAAAAGGAAGAATTCAACCGCACGCTTGATTCAACGCTTTTATTGACTTTTTGCTGCGGTTTGCTCGCCAGCGGAGCCGGTATCGTTTTTTCCGGTCCGGTTATTCGCGCTTTGGATGTGCCTGATGAGCTTAAGGGCATGGCGGTCTCTTTCCTGCTTATTTATTCCGTGGGGCTTCTGTTCAACTACGCGCTTATTGCCACCAACGGGATATTACGGGCCTGTAAAATGATCAAAAGATCGCTCTTGACCATGCTGATTGTCTGTTTGTTGAATATAATACTTAATTTTACTCTTGCGTTCATGACTCCTCTCGGATATCAGGGGATAGCGGTAGCTACCGTTGCCAGCTCGATCGTCGGGGTTTTGATCAATATGGCCTTTGTTCGCGGGCTTATGGACGGTTTTTATAAATTTTCCTGGGCAGCGGCAGTAAAGGTCTTTCGTATCGGCTGGCCGGCGGGGCTCCTGCAGATATTATGGCAGTTAGCCGCGCTTGTGTTATATCTGGTTTTAAGCAAATTGCCCTCGCATAATGTTGAGATACTGGCGGCTTTTACGAATGGATTAAAAGTCGAATCAGCGATATTCCTTCCCGCGTTCGCCTTTAATCTGGCTGCCGCGGTTTTGACGGGAAATCTTTTGGGCGCGAAAAAAAACCAGCAGGCTTTTCACTCAGGGCTGGTTACAGCCGCCCTTGGCGTGGGTATTGTCACCGCTTTATCGGTTTTGGGGATGATTTTCGCCCGGCCGATCGCTTTGCTGCTTTCTAATAATGAGATCGTCGTTAACGAATGTGTCCGCTATATCCGTATCAGCCTTATCTTTGAGCCGGTTATGGCCTGGGGCGTGATTTTAGGCGGATGCCTGAATGGAGCGGGGGATACCCGGGGAGTGATGAAAATTGTTTCTCTAAGTATTTGGCTGGTGCGCTTGCCTTTGAGTTACTTATTAGGGATAAATTGCGGGTTCGGCGCGCCTGCAGTCTGGTGGTCGATGAATATTTCGATCATCATACAGACGGTCTTTTTGACCCGCAGGTTCTGGCAGCGCAAATGGATGAATGCCCCGGAATTTGCGCCGCCGCAGTTTACGGCCCAGAATATCTAAATACCCCTGAATTTACAAAAGATGACAGGTATGGTTTTGTTATATTGCGGATACGGGTTAACCGCCGCTGCACGGCTTTTTCTTCCGGGTTATGATCAGTCTTCCCTTTAGCTATCATAGAGAAAATTTATCCTGAAAAATCAATTTTTCTTGAAACTTTTTACCCTTTCCTGCTGTCTAATTAATAAGAGGCATAGAGGAAGTGCCGTATCAATTGATTTTTACCTGCAGGAGGTGGAAAATGAAAAAAACATATCCTGTATTGAAGGTGTTTTTAATGGTTTTGCTGTGCTTATTAACCATAGCGCCGTATTCTGCCGCGTTTGCCAGGGATGGCGGCAGGGGGTATGGAGATATGCGCGGCTATCATAGAGGCGGCGGCCACTATAGGAGCCATCGGGAAGCCGTGGTAGTAGATCATCGCAGGCACTACTATCATTATGGCAGGTTTTACCGGCCCGGGAGGTTTGGCTTTTCATACAGATTCAATGCACCTATCCGGGGCGCGTTCATTACGCACCTCCCCTTTGGGTATAGCACGGTTATTGTCGCAGGTGAGCCATACTATCGTTATAACCATATTTACTATCGCAGGCATCAGCGCGGATATTACGTCGTTCCGGCTCCCGTGATCATTGCTCCTCCTCAGGTCGAGCCTTTAACTGCAGCTTCGGGTTCGGGGATCGTGACGATCAATGTCCCTAATGCAAGAGGGGGCTATAACGCTGTTACCTTAGAGAAACGCGGCACCGGCTATATCGGGCCGCAGGGAGAATATTACGAAGGTAATCCGACTATGGAGCAATTGCGGGCTCTCTATGGGAATTAGTCCGCAGGTTAGATTTTTGATGAATCTTCTTGACAAATAAGTATGATTTGATATATTTATCATATAAGTTACACTAATCATGTAAATCATATTTATTTAAATGGAGATGAAGCTATGGAAAAATTCCCCATGCCGAAGTTGTTTGGAGCGGTAACGGTAGGAGAGCGGGGGCAGATCGTGATCCCGGTTGAGGTGAGGAAAATGTTCAAGATCAATTCAGGGGATAAGCTGATCGTTTTTGCCAAGTCAGGAGGCGGGCCTATAGGCTTGGTGCCTGCTGAGCAGTTCAGCGAGTTCCTCTCTCAGGCAAACGCGATGCTGGCAAAGATCAAGACGAAACCTGTGTTAAAGGACGAACAATAATGAGTAAGACCGCGGGTTTTTGCGCGAGTATAGTGCTTGTGTTCTTCGGAGTGCTATTCGCGCAGTCAGAAGAGGTATTGACCTGGCAGGATTGTTTGCGCGAAGCTCAAAAGAACCATCCTGATCTGATATCGGCGCTTGAATTTGTGAAACAAAGCCAGGCAGCCAAGGCGATCTCTCAGAGCGGGCTGGCTCCCCAGGTGAACGCGTCGATAGATGCTTCCCGGGCCATGACTACTACCAGCGCCTCTTCAGGCAAAGCCAAAAAGACGGCGAATTCGTTCCAGTACGGCGCCAGCGCCAGCCAATTGCTTTTTGACGGGGCAAAAACGAAGAATGAGGTCAGCTCTGCAGGTGAGGATATTTTGGCCGCTCAATACAGTTATTCCTTTATTTCATCGGAAGTGCGGCTTCGTTTACGGACGGCGTTTATTGACCTGCTCAAGGCCCAGGAATTATTAAACCTTACCCGGGAGATCTATTCAATACGAAGAAGTAATCTTGAATTGATCACGTTGCGCTATGAATCGGGCATGGAGCATAAGGGCGCGCTTTTGACCGCGCAGGCGAATTTAGCTCAGTCGGAATTTGAGATCACCCAGAATAAGCGGGCACTCTTCGTCGCGCAAAGCCAATTGAATAAAGAAATAGGCAGGGGCGGGTTTTCTCCGTTAAAGGTCTCGGCTGACTTTAACGTGCGGGATACTGTTTCGCAGAAGCCTGATCTCCAAGCGCTGGCAAAGAAGCATCCCTCTTTGGGTAAGAGTATTGCTCAGAAAAATTCAGCCTCTTTTAGTATTAAGGCCGCGCAAGCCGAATATTTGCCGCAGCTTTCATTACAGGCCGCGGCAAACAGGACGGGGGCGCGTTTCTTGCCGCAGAACGACCAGTTGAATGCGGGGTTAAGTTTAAGTTTCCCTTTGTTTGAGGGAGGTCTGCGCTCGGCGCAAGTCGCGCGGGCTAAAGCAGTATATAATCAAGCGGAAGCTGACGAGCGCAGCACAAAAGATAATATTATTGTCGGCCTTCAGCAGTCGTGGGCCGCGTTGCAGGACTCCCTTGAAACAGTCGCGGTGCAAAAGAAATTCCTTTTGGCTGTCGAGGAGCGCTCTTTGATCGCCGAAGCGCAGTATTCGTTAGGGTTGATCCAGTTTGATACCTGGACGATCATAGAAGATGATCTGGTGAGCAGGAAAAAAGTCTTTTTGAACGCGCAGGTGAATGCATTATTAGCGGAGGCTGATTGGGTCCAGGCGAAAGGAGAGATACTCGAGTATGCGCCATAAAAAATTAAAGATATTCTTTACGTTTTTTGTTGTGGTTATTGTTGCTTCGGCGGTTATCTGGAGGTTGAATCAAAAGAAATCAAATGGCGAGGTCATTAAAGAAGTAAAACCTTTTATCGGTTCTCTGAGGACATTTATTTCATGCACCGGGACAGTGCTTCCGAAAAACCGGCTGGAGCTTAAGCCTCCGGTCAACGGTAGGATCGACCGGATCCTCGTGCAGGAAGGTGTGGCGGTAAAAGCCGGGGATGTCCTGGCCTGGATGAGTTCAACTGAACGGGCGGCCCTTCTGGATGCTGCCAGGGGCAAGGGGGAGGAGTCCTATAAATATTGGGAAGACGCCTATAAACCGATACCTTTGCCGGCTCCTATAGACGGGCAGGTCATTGTCGCCAAGACCCAGCCCGGCCAGGCGGTTACAACCGCGGATGCCGTCGTGGTTTTGTCGGATCACTTGATCGTCAGGGCTCAGGTCGATGAAACCGATATCGGTAAGATCACCCTTGATAAAAAAGCTAACATTACTCTTGACGCTTATCCCGACGTGATCATAAAATCTTCAGTGGAACATATTTATTACGAATCTCAGACGGTCAATAATGTGACGATTTACGAGGTGGATCTTATGCCGCGGGAGATCCCTCGTTTTTTCCGTTCGGGAATGAACGCGACGGTTGATTTCATTGAACAGGATAAAGAAAATATCCTGCTTATTCCCGTTGAAGCGGTAAATAAGGATAACGGGGAAAGTTTTGTTCTTGTAATGCAGGATAACGGCACAGAACCGGTCCGGGCGCGCGTTAAGCTTGGGTTTTCCGACGATAAGAATATAGAGGTGCTTTCCGGGGTCACTGCAAGCGACCGGATCATGATACGGTCCAGGCAATATAAGTTGCCTAAGAATTCAACAGGTACGAACCCCTTTATGCCGGGGCGCAGAAGATAATGATCGAATTAAAGCACGTGTATAAGACCTATCTAATGGGGAAAGTCGAAGTCCGGGCTTTGGAGGATGTATCTGTGTCCATTTCCCCGGGTGAGTTCGTGGCGATCATGGGGCCTTCCGGTTCCGGGAAATCGACGCTTATGCATTTGCTTGGGCTTCTTGACCGCCCGGACAGGGGGGAGTATTCCTTGGGCAAGAGAGTGGTCAATAAACTTACCGATGAGGAATTATCCGCGGTGCGAAACCGCCTGGTAGGTTTTGTATTTCAACAGTTCCATCTTCTTCCCCGCATGACGGCCTTGGAAAATGCGGCGCTGCCTTTAATTTATGCCGGGAAGCGTTCTCTTTTGGAAAGGGCGCGCCAGAAGATATCTGAAGTCGGGCTCACCGACAGGATAACCCATCGCCCTAATGAGCTTTCCGGCGGCCAGCAGCAGCGCGTAGCTATCGCCCGCTCTTTGGTGAATGATCCGTTAATATTGATGGCGGATGAGCCTACCGGTAATCTCGATTCGAAAAGCAAAGAAGAAATTATCGCTATTCTTAAGGAGCTTAACCGTAAAGGCAAGACCATTGTCATGGTCACCCATGAGAATGAAGTTGCCGCGCACGCCAAGCGGATCCTTGTGATGCGTGACGGCAGGATCATCTCTGATAAGCAGTCGTCAGGACCGAAGGTATCATCTGAAAACCGGATGGATTCGATCATTGATACCGTTTTGTCCGAGCCTGAAAGGATCGCCCGGGGGACAAAATTCTTTGATTACCTGCGTCAGGCGGCAGGGTCGATGGTGAGCCATAAAATGAGGTCATTTTTGTCGATCCTGGGCATACTGATCGGTGTGGCCGCGGTGATCGCGATGCTGGCGATCGGTGAGGGTGCGAAAGAGTCCATTGAGAAGCAGCTGGCATCTTTAGGCTCGAATCTTTTAGTGGTCAGGCCGGGCTCTTCCCGGATCCATGGTGTGGCTTTAGAGAGCGGCGCGGTGACGCGCTTGACGCTGCAGGATGTTGCCGCTATTAAGAAACTTTCCGATCTGGTCAACAGGGTAAGCCCTTCAGTGACAGGCAGGGGCCAGATGGTATACGGCAATAAGAACTGGAGCACGCAGCTCGAAGGGGTGGGGGTAGATTACGCGGTAATGCGGGCTTCGCTCCCTGAGGTGGGAAGGTTTTTCACGGAAGAGGAGGTCCGTTCCAGGGATAAGGTTGTATTATTAGGCCCGACAGTTGTGGGAGAGCTTTTCGGCGATGCTAATCCTGTCGGGGAAACGATAAAGATAAACCTGAATAATTTCAAAGTTATCGGCGTGCTGCCGAGTAAGGGCGCTAATACCTTTCGCGACCAGGATGATAACGCGCTTATTCCGGTCTCAACAGCTATGTTCCGGGTCTTCGGTAAAGAATACGTCGATACTATTTATGTGGAGGCAAAAAGTCCTGATGTAATAGATGTCGCGCAACGATCGATATCAGACGTAATTATAAAACAACACCGCTTGAATGACAAAGACGCGGAAGATTCATTTCAGATCCGTAATATGACCGATATCAAGAATACTCTTGAGGCGACGACCAAAACAATGTCTTTGCTCTTAGGCTCGATCGCCGCTATTTCGCTTTTAGTCGGCGGTATCGGTATTATGAACATTATGCTTGTTTCCGTCTCCGAACGCACCCGCGAGATAGGTTTACGTAAGGCGATAGGCGCTAATAATAAGGATATTTTGGTGCAGTTCCTTATTGAAGCGGTTTTAATGTCGTTTATCGGCGGCGCGGCAGGTGTTTTATTCGGGACCGGTATAGCAGTTTTAATAACTATGTTCGCCGGATGGGCGGTAAGAGTTGCCCCTGCTTCAATAATCCTCGCTACCGGTTTTTCCTTGATCGTTGGCGTTGTCTTCGGCCTCTGGCCGGCTCAAAAAGCTTCTCAGCTTGATCCTATCGAAGCGCTGCGGTATGAATAGAAGAGCTACTATATAGGTAAAGGGTTTTGGCTGCGCCCTTTCTGCGCAGCACCCCAGCTTAACAGGAATGCTGGGTGCGCACTTTCTGCGCAGCACCCCAGCTTAATCGGTAGCTGTCCCTGAATAGTATCCTGCCATATTTAAGAAAAACCGGTATAATTAAATACTTGTAAAGCATTAGAATAATTTAAATGGGGCGTTTAAACGTCCTTTTTTTATTTTTCGTGCTGCGTTGGTTTTATTGCATAAGTCTGAAGGCTGCCATATCTTTTGCAAACGCTTTCAAAAGTTTTCCGTAATGCCTTGAAAAGCGCCGGTTTATAGGTTATATTTATCGTAATACATTGTTTTTTTATCGAATTTCACTATAAATCCCATAAAAGGAGATTTACCATGGCCCGTCGAATTCTGTCATTAGTTATAAGTATTAGTTTATTGTTTCAGCAATTAGGCTTTGCGCAGGTCGCCGCGGAACTTAATTTCGGCGGTTATTTGAACAAGATGAATTCTAATCTTGTAATCGATAAATACCGGCCGATGCACTTGCGGTATTTCTCTTATGACGCGCAAAACGACAATATCCGGGTCCTTTTAGACAAGGGGGATAGTAAAGATGCCGCCGGCAGGCAGCTTCAAGATACGACTAAAGTCCTTTTAGATTATTTTTTGACAGGCTTAAGCCTTCCGAACAGCACTTTCTGGGTCAATTTGCGTCCTGACGCCTCCGACCAGATCATAGATAAAGACCTTGAGAATACCGATGTCGGCAAGATCATGCTTGAAGCTGACCTGCAGCTTAAGAAAGATACCGCTCTGTTTACCTCTCCCCAGACGCAGGAAGGTAAGCAGTATTGGGATAAATTGTATAAGAAAGCCGCTGAGATCTATGGGATGGAGAATGTCAATATTCCTACCCTGACCCGTCCCTGGATCGTTCCGAATGAGATCATTGTCCGTGAAGCCCAAGACAGCGCCTATATTTATAAGGCTACGCTCAAGGTCATGCTGGAGCAGGATTATTTAAAGGATTCCGCGCAGTATAATTTTAAGGATGAGCGCGCGAAGGTATTGAATGAATATTCCTCAGAGCTTATCCGTCAGATCATTATCCCGAAATTGACCAAAGAGGTTAATGCTTCCAAGCGCTACGCCGCGTTACGCCAGGTGTATTATTCGCTTGTGTTATCGCGCTGGTTCAAGATCCGCTTTGCCGGCCAGAATTCAAATTATGCCGCGCGAATCGATAAAAAAGACTTGAGTAATTTGACTTCCAAAGATAGTTGGAGTAAGAATACTTATTTTGATGCCTACAAAAAATCTTTTTCTGAAGGCGAATATAATATTAAAGAGCCAGTTTATACTCCCACCGGCCAGGTCATCCGCAGCTATTTCAGCGGAGGCATCGATGTCACGAAAAATGTCCCGATAAACGGGCTTCAGGGAGCCAGTCCTTTACGCGTTGATCTTCCGAATACGGTACCCATGGAGTGGATGGGCGGGAATGGCCCCGCGGTAATAACTCCCGGTGACGAAGTGCGCGGCTCAATTCCGCCGGCAGCAGATGATCCTCAACCCGCAAGAACAGCGGGAAGCCCGATAGAATTGCCGGAAATCATAAAACAAGAGGATGAGGTTATTACCCAGGAGGAATTGCAGAAGGTCTATTGGCAGGTCATATCCGGATATGCCAAGGAAATGGTCGCCTTGAGGGAAAAAGTAAAAGACGGGAGTATGAGTTTAGCGGAAAGGGAACGGTTATTGAATGATATCCATATGAAAGCGGTCAGGGAACTCGCGGATATTTTGATCGCCAAACACCCTCAGCAAAAAGCGCACGTTGAGAACCAGGTGACTGAATTGGTCAACAGGATCGTTAACGGCTCCAGTCAGCAGCATTACGCATCAGCCATGGCGGCCTGGAACGGCGAAGAGATGTTTTTTTATCAGAATGGCGACTTTAGGGTCGTCGGGATCCCCCGTGATTCGGGGTTACTTGCCTCGGCGCATAATACTTTAAATCTTATTATCGAGGGAGATGTTGACGCTTTCCTGTATTATATCAGCGGCAGGAACGCGACCTTTAAGGATTTTTACAGCGAGATCAGGGACGCGATCAAGTCAATAGCGAATACGACCGACTCCCGCGAAGAGTTCTATCTTAAGTTCGAACAGTTTATTAAAGACAAAATGCTCAATGATAAACAGTTCAGGGATAAGATCGAACTTATTCAGGGAGAGTTGAAATCCCTCGGGATAGCAGGCGCAGAAAAAGTAATGTTCGTGGACAGCGGTTATTGCACTTTTCCTCCGTTTCTGGCAGTGGTAACGAAAATGATAAATCCGCAGATCCAAATTCATGGCTTAGTGCAGGAAACAGGCATAAAGCAGCAGATCTTGCCGGCGCTCAACATCGAGCAATGGCGGCAGGAGGTAAGAGAAGCGATCAAGAACAGCTACGCGGCAAAATACGCGGTCCCCAGCCTTTCAACATCGGAAAACACCGGGTTTTTGAAGCATCCTTTTAAGGACCCCCATTCCGCGGATGGAATTATGCGCGCGCAGGCGCCTGGCGATCAATTGGAAGCTTTTTGGCTGCAGCTCTGTTTTGTCCGGGGAGCGATAAATTATTATGATCTGATCGACGGTTTAGTCGAGGATCTCCAAACGCAGGGTGTCCCTCCGGAAGCAGCGCAAAAGCTCGCGCATGACGCGGTGCGGGACGTCCTTGATGTGGTCAATGTCACTGACGATGCAACCGGCGTCACTATCGCCGCGATGCCTACTTATATGCAGCCTGCCGTAGAAGCCCCGCGAGCGGGAGAAGATTTTATCGTTACCGTCAAACAAATTCTGGAAATTATAGCCGGTTATTTATCTAAAAAAGAAGTTCAGAATTTTCCTGAAGCCTTCGGTAAGCCTCTCCAAGAGATCAAGAAGATGCTTGAGCAAATTATGGAGCCAGGGGTGAGCCAGGCAGAGAAAAAGGAAGCCTTAGAAAAGATCAAAGTTACCTTAAGCGAAATACATAAACAGGGCTTGTTGATTGACGCGACGAATCAGCCTGCCGAAGGAGAATTAGCTCCCGCGGAATTAGCGACAGGTATGATGAATGAGATCGGGAATTTGGTCGATAAATTATCTCAGATCGTCGAGCAGCCGGTAGAGCAAAAGGTCACTGAAGGTTTATCTCTCATGAAGTCAGCGGCGCCTGGTGCCGCAGAAGTGGTAAAAAGGATAGAAGACAATCTCGGGGTTACGTTATCTCCTTCTACCAGAGATGGTTTGAGCGGATTGGTGGAAAGCAAGCAAAAAGGTGTCGATGAGCCGGTTATTGTAAAACATAACGAAGAGGTTTTAGCAGCGGCTAAAAAGACAGAAGATGATAATGGTAATAACGGCCCGGGAGGAAGTACCGTAAAAGCTACCGTGCTCAATGGCATCCACAAAGTCAAAAGTATCGCTCAAGCATTTGCGGAAGAACGTTTTAACGCGTATTTGCAGACAGGCGGTTTCTGGTCAAAGCTCATGAAAAGGGCGTTATCCCGGTTTCGGGCGGCGCCCCTGAGGGAAAGATTTGCTGCCGAATATCAAAAAAGATTAGTATCCATAATCAACAATTGGAATAGCGACACAGCCGGAAAAGAATTGAATGATTTGATCACGGAATTAGAGAATATGCTGGGAGACCGCAGTGTCGCCGTAGGCCTTTTGAGGAATATGGAATCACCTGAACAGTTTATCGATATGCTCGCTGCTTTTGCCGATACTATACAGGAAAATGTCTATGGGCAATTAACGGGCAAGGCCGCAACGGTAACTGCGGTTACCGGGACGCAACTGGAAGAAATAAAACAGCTTTTCGTCGAGTACATACAAAATAAGGTTGATGATCTTACTTTTACGCAGCGGCTCCTTGATATTTTCGGCAAGAATAAAGACCGTGACGTACTGGGGTCTAATCTTTTGCAGGCGGCGCGCGCCATGAAAGTCCAGTGGAGCAATCGAGATACTGCTGCTTTGACGACAAATGATATCGCGCTTTCCGTGGATCTGTCAGAAGGAGAGGATGTCGCGATCAAAACTCCCGCTATCGCGGGTTGGTGGAATAATGTGATTACCGCAATGCAGCGCAGCCGTATCCTCGGGCCGCTGACCTCTCCGTTCATTATCAGCTCCGGCATAAGCATGGTAGGTTACGGGGCAGTCATATTCGGTATAGTTAAAATCGTCAGCCTCGGGTTAGCAGGTTGGCCTGTTGCTGTTCCGGCGATCGCGGCAGGATTGATCATTACGGCGCTGCGCGCTAATACTGAAGTTAATCAAAGTAAGATCCAGGCTGAGCTGCGCGATAATATGGGGCTTCTGGGGCGGTCAACACAAGGGCGCACGTACTTGGATAATAAGTTAGAGCCGACCTTAGCCAGGAAGCTGGATGTTGCCAGGACTATTGAAGAATTACAGGCTGTCGGCACTGATAAAGGTAAGGCTTTGGCATTGATCGGCAGGATACTGGATTATCAGGAGCTGCAGGAGCAGGAACAGCAGAGTAAGAAATCTATAACTTTGTTCAAATTTTCTCATGAGACAAAGAGTGACGAGATTTTAAGGAAAGAACTCTGGGGCTCGGTTAGTAAAGTAATGCAAAACCTTGCCCTGACAAACGACGAGGTCGCGGCGGCACGCGCGCAAGTTAAAATAACCCGCGCTGACGTAATAGATACTAAGGCATATAATTCCGTTAAAACAAAAGAAATCGCGACGAAGGTGGTATTTGCTTTAGCGGTAGGAGGGATCGTATTTGGTTTGACAAGCTTTATCATTATCCCTCTGGCGATGAAGTTAATTCCTGCTACGCTCTTGGCAGGCCTTTCATGGTTTGTGCCTGCTCCCGGAGCATCTACAACGGATACTTTGCTTAATTTTCTGGCAACGCAAAAGGCGAATATACTTGCTAAGATCAGTTCGGGGACATTGGCGAGAGCCTTAAGCGATGCCGGCGTAACTGACGCAAGTAATCTTATCAGCCAATTGGCCCCTACTCCGGGAACGCTCAATACCAGCAAATTAGCGGAATTCATTAACAGTCCTGATGTCAGGATCGCCAATGCTTTTCGGAAATTTTTGGAAGATACGACTTTCGCGCAACTGGAGTTTAAGGCCGCAACCGCTGACCTTGGCACTTTGCTGGGGCAGCATTATACCGCGTTGAATAATAAGGTCTTATTGGAGCAGTTTTTGACCAGTAAGGGAATAAGCGCGGCGCAAACCCAGGAAACGGTCGCTTATGTTTTCTCCGGTAATGCCGGAGGGATGGATTTGGCAAAATTAGTCGAGTTAGTCGATGTTTCCCGCATGTCAAACCACGCGGTAGCCGACGCGCTGAAGCAATACATAGGAGATGTCACGCTTTCCCAAATAAACGTAAGCGGCTGGCAGGACCAGTTTATCGCGGCATTGTGGCAGGACCAGGGATTTAAAGACGAGCTCCTGCGTTTACTCGGGCCTGCTCGAGCATCAGAGTTTAAGGCTTATTTTGAAGCGCAAACAGGAAATATCTCGATCAAGCCGCCTACCGTTTGGCATATCGTAAGGGAGTATTGTTTGACCCATAACATCAGGAAGGTCAATGGCGTGACCAATGATTTGGAAAAGTCGTTGCTTGAGGCGATATGGAATACTGCCGCGGTAAAGCGGAATTTGATATCAATATTTGGAGAGCGTTTAACTAATCCCGCTGATCCGCAGGCTTTGGCGCGCTTCATGAATTATTTTACCAGGCACTATAAAGGGTACCTGAATGTTGATGGCAGGACCTTTAATCTTATTTTGCAGGATGTTTTGGGAATTTATCGTGACCACGGCTTGACTCAAACGCAAAAGGTCGAAAAGATATTGGACCTTTTGCTTAACGATCCCCGTTTAGGAGCGGCTAAGAACAGGAGCAACGCGCTTTTCTCTTATTTACATGCCAGGCGCGGCTCAAGCGTTTGGGCTTTGGCGGGTGAGAAGACAGGGCTTTTGAGAGAAGTTTTCTATCAGGCGGTGCGTACGGTAAGTGATGTAACTAATAATACGGTAACGGTCAATCCTTTTAAAGCTATACTCCGGGCAGGTATTGCCGTTGTTTCCGATTTTTGGAGAGGCCTTGGATTGTGGAACCAGGAAAAAAAGCAGGAAGAAAATGAGGGGGGGGCCATCCAGAAAGGATTACCTTCTCTTGCGCAAACGATGATCCAGGGAATTAATGAAGCCCCGACAATTGAGGATGTGGCGAGGATCAGGGATTCCGCGGCAACGTTACTGAAAAGGGACGTGGCTGACGGGTTGCTGACGCAAGAGGCGGCTGATGCGATATTGAAAGCAATTGATGAGGCTGCAGAGAATCGTAAGGCTATGTTAATGGAAGAAGGATTACCTGCGCTTGCTTTAACAATGATAGAAGGAATTAATGAAGCCCGGACAGTTGAGGATGTAACAAAGATCAGGGATTCAGCGGAAGCGTTGTTAAAAAGGGATGTTGCGGATGGGTTGTTGACGCAAGAGGCCGCGGATGCGATATTGAAAGCAATTGATGAGGCCGCCCAGAAGCGCAAGGCTGAATTGCCGGGTGCTGATGAAGAAAATGCCGCAAAAATTTCAACTCCCCGGAATTGGATGAAGGAATTAAATAAACTTAAAGCGAATAAAGAGATCAAAAGAATTGTTAATAATATGTTTACCAGGAATAGGACGCAAGAGCAGATATTGCAGGCGCAGACGAATGCTTTACAGCTCTTGCATGGGAACAAGGGGCCTGCGATCGCCAGCAGGCCTGCTATAGAGGAGGTCATTCGCGCGGCAACGCTCGCGGCGATTGAACAAGCTAAAGCGCGACAGGCGGCAAAAGCCGCAGCGCAAGAAGCAAGAATTGCTCAGTCTAACTTACCTGCGACAGAAACAGGTTTAAGAGACGTCGCTATTCCGGAAAATACTCCTGAGGTAATAAAAGATCTCGCTCAGGAAATGTCCAGCTCTTCGCGGCCGGAAGATATATTGGCTGCCTATGATCTGGCGTTGGAAGCTTTAGACGGCGAAGATGGAGAGTCACTGACTGCAGCGGAAAAAACCGTTATTAAGGATGCTCTGCGCCAAATAAGGGCTATGCGGGAAGTTAATGAGATCAATGATTGGCTCAATGAATTGTTAAGCTATGCTCCCGGCAGCGGTAGGGCAAACGATGATGTTGAGCAGAGCAAAGCCTTGATCGACGGCTTGATCGCAAATTCAGTTTTGCCTGATGCTAAGAAAGAAGAGCTTCTTAAAAACGCGGAAACGGCATATCAGAACGCGGTAAACCCGGCCCTTTCCGCAGAAGAAAAGCAAGTAATACTGCAAAAAAGCCTTCTTCAGGAGCAGGCCCGTAAGGTGCGCGCGGCGATACGTGGAGAAATCGCGCTTGTTCCTCAAACCAGCATTCAAGATATTGATGTCTATGTCGCGGCAGTCGCGCAAAAGATCAATGATGCTGATCTGGTCCAGGCAGCTAAAGACCTATTGCAGAATGAGTTAAAGCAGATGGCGGATAAACAGTTTAATGTTTTGTATCCGCTCTTAGGCCGTTTGCCTGAAGAACAACGCCGGAAGGTGTTAGATCTTCTTAGAGTTGACCCGCAGGCGTCTCTTGAGCAGTTTGAGGCTGAAGCAAGAACTGACGGTGCAGTGATTGAACAAATAGATCAAGGGCCAACTTCCGCCTCGCCTATGGCAAAGCCTGATCAGGCGCCGGGGAAAAAAGGTGGTATCGATTTTGCCGCCGGCATTGACAGGACGCTGGTAATTAAGCCTATGGGTAGTTTTAACGGTTTGAATTTTGCCCTTCCGGTATTAAGCCGGGAGGCTTTGGATAAGATGAATCTTGCTGATGAAATGATGCAGATCAAGAATATGGCTGACAGCGGTATCGTGGTTTCCGGCCAGCGGATCAAAGAGTTTATGGCCGCGTGTATGCAAAAAGGAGAGGTTAATACTTATTTGAATGATTTAGTGGTAGCATTAGTGGAGATCTGCCAGTGGCAGGAAGCTAATGAGCCGTGCGATGAGTTGCCGGTGGAAATAAAAGAAGCGTTGGTGCTTGTTGATTCTAAATTAGCTACATAACTAAGGGTTAGTTTCAGGGAATAGCGATAAAAGAAGGCTGTGATCGATTGTATTGATCACGGCCTTTTTTGTTTTATAAGGACACAGGTCCCCCCTCTGCCTGATAATTTTATTAAAGTAAATAGGATATAATGCCGATAAATTAAAGAGCAGGATATGTTTATGAGTGTTTTTCGTAGTAATGTCATTATGTTCGTAAGGAGAGGTTTGATGCCGTTTTACATTTACAAAGCCAGAGATCCAGCCGGTAGATCCGTTAAAGGTATTATGGATGCTGTTAATAAGCAAGCGCTTATCGCTGAACTTCATGAGAAGGGCTGCATGACTACATTTGTGGCTAAAGCTCCTGTAGCGGGAATTGCCGGAAGCATACTTGATAAATTCCAATGGATCGGTCCTACGGAGATGCTCATGTTCTATTTTCAGCTGTCTAATCTTATTAATGCCGGTATAACCATCCTGGCGAGCCTGAATACGCTTTCCAGGCAGATAGAAAATAAGATCTTAAAAGAGGCGGTTGATACCGTTGTCAGGCAGGTTGAATCGGGGCGCCGCCTCTCCGAGGCTTTTGCGATGTACCCGGGCATATTTAGCAAGCTTTTCGTCAATATGATAAATTCAGGGGAAAAAAGCGGTAAACTCGATGTTGTTTTGAAGCGCTACGCACTTTTCTTTGAACAGCAGCATGACATCAAGGAAAAGATCCAGGGAGCTCTTTTTTATCCCCTGATACTGCTTTGCGCGGGAGTCGCGGTTACACTGTTTGTCGTTACCTTTATTATGCCTCAGTTTTCCGAGATATATTTAAGGGCGGGGCTCAAGCTGCCTGTCCCTACCTTGATCGTATATAAAACAGGCATGGCTTTAAAAAGCTACTGGTATTTATTCGCCGCCTCTTTTGTCGGTTTCCTGGCGGCATTACGTTATTATGTGAGGACGCCGGGGGGCAAGTTTTTGCGCGATAGATTAAAGTTGCGTATGATCATTATCGGCCCGTTATACCGGGAAGTATATATTTCACGCTTTACCAGGACATTAGCTACGCTCTTAGGAAGCGGGCTCTCTATTTTGGAAGCTTTAAACCTTAGCAAGGAGGTGATCGAGAATGAAATAATGGTGCGTGCTGTTGCGCAGATGCGCAAAAGCGTTGAAAAAGGCGACCGCATGGCTCAATCGATGAAAATAAGCGGTGAATTCCCCGCGAATGTGGTTCAGATGGTCGCCGCAGGCGAGGAGAGCGGAAATTTAGCCGAGATGCTTAACAAAATTGCTGATTTTTATGATATCAGCGTAGGCTACACGATCAAGAAATTAACCACGCTTATAGAACCGTTATTTTTAGTTGTTATGGGGTCTATGGTCGGCATGATCATGGCATCGATGCTTATGCCTATTTTTGATATGGTAAAAACGCTGAAGCGTTAAGCCTTTAAAATCCTTGAATGCGCGTCGGGAGACGCTTAAAAAAAAACAATCAGTGCTCAAAAGGAGGGAGAAATGCTGCAAAAAAGAGGTTTTACTATTATGGAGCTTTTGATCGTAATTGCCGTTATTTCCATATTGGTCGGTATTGCTTTGCCTCGTTTTAGAGGTATGCAGGATGAAGGCAGGATCGCGCAGGCAAAGGGCGAGTTGAGGACCCTGCAGTCTGCCGTTGAAAGTTATTATATTCATAACAATAATACGTACCCGGCAGCTTCAGCCACATGGGAAACTTCCCTTACCGGCGCTACTCCTAACATTATCGGTACTGCCTTGACCGATCCATTTAACAGTTCAACTCAATACGGATATGCCACTGATGGAGCAACTCCGGTTAAGTATTACGTTATTTATTCCGTCGGGGTCGGCGGTAACGGAAGCGCGGCAATTTCGACGGCGGGCGTTATTACGGAAACTAACGGCTCGAGCTGTATCTACGTTACTAACGGCGCGACAAAAGACACGCAACCGTAGCCTTTGGCTGTATTTTATAACGGCGAGATCTTGACGGAAAGGCTAAATCCTATTTGCCATGAAGCGAAAGAAAAGCGGATTTACACTCTTGGAAGTACTTATCGCTACTCTTCTCTTGAGCGTGGGCGTATTGTCGATCGCGGGAGCTTTCAGCTCGGGGATAGTCACTTCCGGCGATCTTGAGAGCGTTGATCTGGCCCAAAACCTCACCCAGGAGAAAATGGAAGGTATTAAGGAGCAATTCTACGCGGCTGTTGTCAATGAAGATAGATCTGCGGTGCCCGGATTTTCTGCCTTTCAGAGGCAGGTAGCGGTAAAGCTCCTTCATACCAGCCTTAAACAGGTGGATGTAACGGTTTATTGGTACACGAAAGGCGGACAGGCGAATGTAACTTTGACAACGCTTGTCGCGAATTACTGATGGTTACTCAGAGTGTAAGACGCGGCCTGACATTAATGGAATTGATGATCACGGTTTCAATGCTGGTTGTTTTGACGGTAGTCCTTGTTTCTGTCCTGAGAGCGGTATTATTGAGCTGGTCAAGTGAGGAAGCCAGGGCAGGTATTGATATCAATCTTGACCGGGGGGTCGAGGAGATAGTCCGGGATTTACGGGATGTAAGCGCTGTCCAGTGCTCGAATAATGAGATACGGTTTTATCAGGGGGAGGCCGGTTATTATATTTATTACCTGTATAACGCGGCTGATCCGTATCCCCCGTTATTTAATAAAAGCGCTTATCAATTGCGCAAAGCCTCACTTACCGGAGGCATCGCCGGGAAGTTTACCTATGGTTCGGGAGATATTAAAATGACCGATGTCGTTGCTCCCCCCGCTTCAGATCTGTCAATAAGCGGTAATTTGATCAATATTGATCTAAGCCTGAAGAGAAACGATGAAACCATAAGGTCAAGGACGGCGATCAGGCCAAGGAATCTGTGAACAGAAAAGGCATGGTGCTTATACTTACGTTTATCATTATGATAACTTTAACCGTTATTACAGCTTCATTTTTGTATATGACCAGCGTTCAAACAAGGGGGGCGGGGTATGGTATCGCCGGCTCCAAGGCGTTATGGCTTGCTGAAGCCGGGGTCCAGAAGGCTATATGGAACCTTATGACTCCCCTGGCGTCAGGCGGTAAGGGGGAAGATTGGATAACTTCCTCAACGACGGAGAATTTAGGAGCGGGCAGTTATACCTTGAAAGTAGAAAGATGGGACTGGTGCCTGGCGGCTCACGACAGCGCTGTGACGGCATCATCAAGTGCCGCAAACCATGGGGCAGACCGAGTCACAGACAATTCGGATACGACGTATTGGCAATCAGCTTCGAAGCCCTCGGACAAGAAACCGCAATACGTTACTGTTACTTTTCCGCGTAAACTGACGATAAATAAGGTCCGTTTTTTAGTGCCGGCGAAAGCTTCCTCGCGGGCGCCCAGGGATTATACATGGCAGGTATCTGCCGATAATATAACGTATACAACCGTGGTTACGAAAAACAATAATAGCTCCTCTGATGTAACCAATGAATTTTCCGCTGCGGCCGACGTCAAATATCTGCGCTTGAGCGTTACCAGGGTTACCGCGAACTCCGGCGTCAGGGTCGCCTCCGTAGAGGCTATCGGAGCAAAGATCACCTCAACAGGGACAATGAGCGTTATGAACAGGAAGATCTCCCGGACCGTGGCGGTCCATGACGGCAGGGTAACGGTAGCTGACGGATTGTCAAGGGCATATGATCAGATAGATTGGAAAGAGATAGTCCCGGCTATTTAACCGGTTATGGTTTTAGGCGTTTACGCAAGCGGGCATAAGAAAAATGTTTAAAAAAAACCTGATTATCGGCTTGGATATCAGTCCTTCTTCAATAAAGGCGGCTCAATTCGAAAAGAAGGATGATGGCTTGCATCTTCTTCGGCTCGATCTAAAAGAGGTCAAACATGCCGGCAGTGATGCCGGCGCCTGTGAAGAGGAGGTGATAGGCGCTCTTAAGGAATTAATGAAGGACATTGATATGCATAAAGCCACGGTTGTGGCGAGTGTTAATTGCAGTCAAACCGTGCTCAGAAAAGTGACGGCCCCGTATATGCCCAAGGCGGAATTGTGTGAAGGAGTAAAATTAGAGTCGAAAAACTATTTTCCGTTCTCGATAGAGCAGTTTATCTTCGATTTTGAGATACGAGGAGAGTCTGTTGATAACGGCGTCAGGAAATACGATCTGATAGTTGCGGTGAGCCCCGAGCAAACAGTGAATAAATATTTAGCCTTACTGGAAAAGGCCGGCGTGAAACCGGCTTCGTTTGTGCCTTTTTCTTACGCGCTGTTGAGATCGGCGGAGAGCCTTTACTGCAGGCAAGGGCAAACGCAGTGCTTCGTTGATATCGGAGAATTCGGCGTGGAGCTTATCGTCTGTAAGGGGAAAGATTTTGTATTTAACCGTAAGATACCTGTTAAAGGCGATGATTTTACAAAAGCTTTAAGGAATACTTTGCCTTCCGGCAGGAGCGATGACCCGGACTCAACGCAGATCCTTTCTCAGGAGCTCATTGCCTTGGAGCAATTGGCAGTGGAAATAGAGAAAAGCTTTGATTATTATAAGGAAGAGGGTGTAGGCCGCAAGATCGATTCGGTTATCGTATCAGGAGAGGCGCAACTGTTGGGGGATATAATTAAATATTTGATCCAACGATTGGGAGTAGAAGCCAGGCTTGGAGATTCGTTGACGCCCTTGAAGGCCTCAAAAGAGGTAATAGCCGGCAGCGCCAGTCAAACGCATCGTTTCGCGCTTGCGATAGGCGCGGCTTTAAGCGAAGGAAAAGGGCTTAATCTTCTTCCTGTTGTAATAAAGGAAAAAGCGGGGAGATTGCTTCAGAGGATAACGATTGAAAGCGTCGTAATAGCGATCGGTCTTATTTCCGTCTTCAGTTATATAGGCATGAGGATACAACTGGCAAATTTCGAGAAGGGAATTTCTACGGCAAATCTGGAGCTCTCAAGCTTACAACCGCAGTTAAAGCGCCTCGAAGAGCAGAACCTGGCGTCAACGATACTGGTTGATGAGCCGCGGTGGGAAGACGTTTTTGTCGAACTTTCCAACCTGATCCCTGATAAAGCATATATCAGGCTGCTTAAATTGGAAGATAATTTAATTACTATGGATGGGGTTGTTCCGGCTTTGGATGGCGAGCAAATACTCTCCCAGTTCATCCTCGCGTTAGAAAAAGGGTTGTTGAATAACGTTAAATTGGTTGAGAGCAGGAATAGGGGAGATGTCCCGGGGATCGAATTTGAATTGAAGTGCAAGGTTGATCAATAAAATGAGCGCATTTGAATTTATCCAAAGAAGAATGGCTTTAATTATATCGATCGCGGCCGCGTTGGCCGTAATTGTGATACACGCGGTTTTTTACGGCCCGTTAATAAAAAAGATCACGCTGAGCTCTTTAGAAAATAAAGCCTTGGAGAAATATTTAGAAAGCGCGCGCTACGCCATAGAGCAAACCGGGATTTCCGGGGTTAAGAGGGCGCTTATTACGGAAGATGAGGTATCGATCGCGATCGCTGAATTGACCCGGCACGGAAAATTAAAAGGGGTCACTTTTATTTCAATAAAGCCCGGGGAGATAACGAGCGGGCCGCAATGGTTTTACAAGATATTGCCGCTTGAGATAATCATGGCGGCGCCTGAACAGAAATTCGCTGGTTTTCTGGGTTCGTTGGCGGATCTCAAGAATAGCGTGATCAAGGTTAAAAGCTTTGAGGCAGCCCTAAATACGGAAGGTGAGAATAGGCTCAAAGTGAATATGGTCTTAGAGCTATATATATTGGGAAAAGAAAAGAGCTAAAGGCACTCATTCGCTAAGCTCCACGTGAGGGAATAGAGGCAGGTGGATAATAATATGAAGGATAAAAAACTATTAATCTTGATTATTCTGGGAACAGCCGGTATATTGAGCTTAATGTATGGAATTACCGCAACCATAAAAGATAATGCGGGAATTCCCGTAAAGGAGCAAGATAGCTATCCTCTCGCAAATGTAAGATCAGATAGAATAATATCCGCGGTTGAGCGGCGCGCTAAGAAAACAAGTTTTTCATCATATAAAAGGAATATTTTCTCTCAAAAGAACGGCGGCTTGACGGGGCTGACCGGCATAATCTGGGATGAAAAGTCTCCGCGGGCAATAATCGATGATATTGTTGTTGGTGTTGGGGAAAGAGTGGGGGAAAAGACCGTCGTTGAGATCAAGAAAGACAGGGTTATATTAAATGACGGTGCCGCTAATTCAGAGGTCCTGCTGAAATAAGCCTGATTAAAAGCTATTGCCTTCCTGTTGATCCTTTCGCTTTAACTTTGAAGCAACTATACAACTTCGAGTTTCCCTGGTTTCTCAGTATCAGAAGCGAGGGGCGCGTAAAAGGAAGGGCTCCCTCGTTTATGCGCTTGAAAAAGTTAGAAAATTGTTAAATGGGGAGCGGGTTAATTTTCTAACATTTTCTGCGCAAACTTCGGGATGCTTCTTTTATGCGAAAACGTCTGCCCACTCAAACAGCTAAGCACTTCGGAAATTCTTCCGCTTCGCTCCATAATTTCCTCGTAGCTGTTTGAGTTTCACTGGATAAAAACATTTGGTGTTCAAAAGTCAATAAAAAGGGGAATTATAAGATTTGTAAATTGACCGGATTCAATTATAATATATAAAATCAACAAGGAGGTATTTATGAAAAGGAGTTCAACAAAGTTGGTTATATTTAACCAATTGGCAGTCGCAATGTGCGCGTTCCTTATTTTAGTGAATGTGTACGGCTGTGTCGCTTTATTGGCGGGAGCTGCAGGCGGAGCAGGCACTGCTGTCTGGCTTTCAGAAAAGTTGTCTCAGGAAGTAAACGCCCCGTTCGATAAGGCGATTAAAGCTTCCGTGTCGGCTCTCCAATCGCTGCATCTTGAGGTCACCAAAGAAACAAGGCAAGAGAATATCGCGCAGATCATCAGTAAATATACCGACGGCAAGACTGTCTGGATCGATATCCGCAGGATAACAGATGCTTCTTCAAAGATAGATATTCGTGTCGGAGCGATAGACGGCGATAAAGAGGCATCATCTAAGATCCTGGATGAAATTAAGAAATATTTGTAGCAGTTGCGCCCGCAGCAAAAAGTCTACAGATAAGGAGGCAGATATGAGATATTTTCTTTCCATTCTTGTATTGCTCGCGCTGGCGCACCCTGCGTCGGCAGATATACGTACTCAAGTAGTCGAATATAAGCAGGGGGATGTTGTCCTGGAAGGGTATTGCGCTTATGACGATTCTTTGAAGGGGCAACTGCCCGGCGTTTTGATCGCGCATGAATGGACGGGGGTCGGGCAGTATGTTAAAGAACGGGCAGAGCAAATAGCCGGGCTGGGATATGTTGGTTTTGCTATGGATATTTACGGCAAAGGGATCAGGCCTAAAGATCCAAAAGAGGCTTCAGCGCAGGCGGGTATTTATAGAAGCGATCGGGAATTGATGCGCCAGCGCGCTCTCGCCGGCCTTGAAGCGATAAAAAAGTTTCCTTTTGTGGACCGCTCCCGTATCGCCGCAATCGGGTATTGTTTCGGAGGAGGCGTGGTATTAGAGTTGGCGCGCAGCGGAGCTCTTATTGACGGTGCGGTGAGTTTTCACGGTAATCTTGATACGCCTCATCCCGAAGATGCCCGGAACATTAAAGGGAGCGTATTGGTCTGTCACGGCGCTGACGATCCATTCGTGAAACCTGAACAATTGAGCGCTTTTCAGGACGAAATGCGCGCTGCCCGCGTAGATTGGCAGCTGAATATTTATGGGAACGCGGTGCATAGTTTTACTAATCCCGGTTCAGGTAATGACCCAGCCTCCGGAGCAGCGTATAATAAAGAGGCAGACAGCCGTTCGTGGGAAGCGATGAAATCGTTCTTAGGGGAGATATTTTCTAAAGCTAAGGAGCGAGCAAAGTAATGAATAAAGGGGGGAAGCCGTGAAGATATCCATAGGGGCTCAAACTATTCTTTTTCCGACGCCGGTCTTTATTGTTTCGACGTACGATAGCTCCGGTAAACCCAACGCTATGGCCGTTGCCTGGGGAGGTATCTGTTGCTCTCGTCCGCCGTGCGTGGCTATTTCTTTGCGGGAAGCCACCTATACCTACGGAAATATCATGGAGCGCAAGGCATTTACCGTTAACATCCCTTCTCAAAAGCATGTTAAGGAAGTGGATTATTTGGGGGTCTCCTCAGGAAAGAGCGAAGACAAGTTCACCGTCGCTGGATTGACTCCTTGTAAAAGCGATATTGTTGATGCCCCCTACATTAAGGAATTTCCGTTAAATCTGGCATGCCGGCTCATAAATACGGTTAAAATCGGCTTACATACGCAATTTATCGGGGAGATCAAGGATATTTTGGTCGATGAAGATATGCTTGAGGCTCAAGGGGTTCCCGGCATCTCTAAAATAAAGCCGTTGATCTTTAACCCCGCGAACCGCGGGTATTATAGCGTTGGGGATTTCCTCGCGCAGGCTTTTTCAGCCGGGAAGCGCCCGTAAGTGAGCTTGGAAATCACGTTCTGAAAGAAGAATATATGGATGACGCAAGGATAAAATTAGAAGAGGAGTTCCTTAATAAGGTAAAAAGTAAGATCACTTTTTCTCAGCCTGCCGCGGAAAAACAAAAGATCATATTGGATGCTTTTTGTGATTTTTGTAACGCGCTGGGCGATAAGGAATGTGAAGAGAAATTGAGTTATTTGCGTGATGAGAAGAATAAGGTCGACATGCTGTCAGGCGTGCAAAGTTACGGTATCATAACGCCTTTGCTGGATGACCCTGAGGTCGAAGATATCATTATTAACGCTACCGGCCCCGTCTATGTGCACCATGCCAAGGACGGCCTGAAAGAGACCGATATCCATTTTGAAACCCTGCAGGAGTTGGAGCTTTTGATCAAGAAAATAGCGATTTACTCCGGGAATGATATGTCGAAGAAGATCAGCAATGTCGATTTGCCCGGGATGCGGGGAAGGGTGAATATCGTTTACTCGCCACGGGGGCCGGATTTGACGATCACGATAATCAAGGCCAATCCTTTAAGTATTGTTGAGCTTATCGAAGAAGCGACCTTAACTTCGGAGATGGCGGCTTTGTTGTGGCTTTACATTGAAGGCGCGAAGGTTTATCCGACTAATTTGGTCATTTCCGGAGGCCCGGGAAGCGGCAAGACTACGCTTTTGAACGCGCTTTTGAGCTTTATCCCGACTGATCAGCATGTCGTAGTTATAGAAGATACCTATGAGCTTTTGACCGATTGGATCGGTAATGTTTCACGCCTTGAAAGCGATGATGATCTTTCTTTGGCGGACCTGGTTAAGAATAGTTTGCGCATGAGGCCGGATCGTATCATTATCGGTGAAGTCAGAGGTAGTGAGGCTCAGGACCTGGCAACGGCGATGAATATCGGTAAATATTGCATGGCAACTATTCATGCCAGCAGTGTCAGGGAAACGATCCTTCGGCTGCAAAGCAATCCTATGAATATTTCGGAAACATTAGTGAATTTGTTCGATTGTTTCGTTGTGATGAGAAAGATCAACGTGAATAACCGGATCCACCGTGTGGTGGAGGCGATCGCGGAGACGGCGGGTTTGGAGCAGAAGACGGTCCTCATCTCTCCTTTGTGGGGTTTTGATATTGCTTCGGAAAGATTTAAGAAGTTGTCGCCGACATCCGTCTACCGGGACAAGCTCAGCAGGTCAAGCGGTTTAAGCGGCAGAGAGATCCTTGAAGAGATCGAGATGAGGAGGCGTTTTATCGATGGCTTGTGTAAAGCCGGCATCAGGGGCATAAAAGATGTAGCGAAGTATTGTGAGTGGTATATTAAAGACCCGCGGCAGGCATTCGAGGAAATTAAGCCGTACGCGCAAGACAAAAAATTTGTTTAAAATATATATTGACAAATATGAAATAAGTGTTATACTTACTTTTGTAGTAAATAACAGATTAGAAGTCTTAAGCCGCAAGGATTAGAGTACTAACCTTGCGTTTTTTTTTAAGTCTTGTCATTATTTACTATAATTTTAGACGGAAAGGAGGTAGTAAGTAATGGCAAAAGGAATAGTGAAATGGTTCAATAACCAAAAAGGTTATGGATTTATCACTCCTGAGAATGGCAGCGATGTATTCGTACATCACAGCGCAATTCAGGGGGAAGGTTACAAGTCTTTAGATGAGGGTGCTCAGGTCGAGTTTCAGATCGAAAAGGGCCCTAAAGGCGAACAGGCTACAAACGTAGTCAAATTATAATCTGAATCCAAAATATTGCCCGGGACATTTAACAGTGTCCCGGGCTTTTTTTTCTGCAGAAAGCAGAACACCGGCGCAACTTCCTCATAGCGCCGGGTGTAAGGCAGAAAGCGGCACACCGGCGCAACTTCCTCATAGCGCCGGGTGTAAGGCAGAAAGCAGAACACGCCGCAGAAGGCGGCGTACCCCGCCAGTCCAATAAGGCGGGGTGCCGGCGCAACTTCCTGCGCAGAAGGCGCGCACTTGGTAATCATTTATACCAAGGTGCTCATAGCGCCGGGTGTAAGTCAGAAAGACACACACCCGCGCAATACCGATTAGCGCGGGGTGTAAGTCAGCACCCCAGCTTAATAGGAATGCTGGGTGCGCCCTTGCTGGGCAGAAAGCAGAACACGCCGCAGCACCCCAGCTTATAGGAATGCTGGGTGCGCCCTTTCTGGGCAGAAGGCGCGCACTTGGCAATCATTTATGCCAAGGTGCTCATAGCGCCGGGTTACGCTCAATAAAGCTTTAAGGTAACTCCCTCGTTTATGCGCTTGAAAAAGTTAGAAAATTGTTAAATGGGGAGCGGGTTAATTTTCTAACATTTTCTGCGCAAACTTCGGGATGCTTCTTTTATGCGAAAACGCATAAAAGAAGCAAAAAGTCAATAAAAAGGGGAAGAAGCTGGTTAACAATGTTTAAAATTAAGGTATAATAAAGATTCATAAAAAAGGAGGGTAAAGCGTGGGGTTATTGTCATTGCTTTTTAGCAATCCGATTTTATTCCTTATTCTATCTGTGTTGCTGCTCTATTCCATTATCGCGCATGAAGTTGCTCATGGTGCGGTCGCCTATCTTTTTGGCGATGATACTGCGAAGCGTTACGGCCGATTAACTTTGAATCCCATATCTCATATTGACCCTGTAGGAGCTTTGATGCTTTTTTTAGTAGGTTTTGGCTGGGCAAAACCGGTGCCGGTCGATTATGATCGTTTAAAGCATTCCCGTTTCGCCCTTTTTAGCGTGTCTTTGGCAGGATGCGCGGCAAATATACTTATCGCGATGATCGCGCTCGTAGTGTTACAGTTTGAAGGCCCCCGTAACAGCCTTGTTCTTGCAACTTTATTGCCGATCGTGGTCAGGATCAATATAATTTTGGGTGCTTTTAATCTGATACCCATACCTCCGCTTGACGGTTCTAAGATCCTGATGAGCTTCCTGCCGCAGCAGGTTCAAGAGCAACTCTCAAGAATTGAGCCCTACGGGTTTTTTATTTTGGTTTTCTTACTTTTTACTCGTCTCTTGGATCCGGTTATTTCGTTTATGCAAGATCTTATTTTCTGGTTTATTGCTTTAATTTTCGGGTTTTTCAGGTAAGGTATTTCTTTATCGCTTCAGCTCAGGGAAATAATAATATGGAAACACAGCAGCCGCGGGAAAGCATAGAGGTCCTATTCAAGAAATACAAAAGGATGATCTATGCCATTGCGATAAGTATTTCGCGTAACCCCAATGACGCCGAAGATATCCTGCAAAACGTATATCTCCAGGCACTGAAGCATATAGACAGCTTTCGGGGTAACTCCCAGGTATCAACCTGGCTCTATAAGATCGCGTATAATGAATCGTTAATGTATGTGAGAAAGAAATCCCGGCAATTAAAGTTGCAGGGCAGCTTTTCGCGCTCAGGCGAGAGAAATTCTTCCTGGTTAT
Source organism: Candidatus Omnitrophota bacterium (assembly GCA_041650835.1). Taxonomy (GTDB): domain Bacteria; phylum Omnitrophota; class Gorgyraeia; order Gygaellales; family Profunditerraquicolaceae; genus JBAZTA01. Next base: position 29,235 of record JBAZKL010000001.1, on the reverse strand, counting down.
TTGTTAATTGGGCTAAGCTGCCCGATAAGCATTTACTGGATGATGAACTTAAATCCAGGATAGATGCCGCCGTCAGGTCGCTTCCGCTTAAATATCGAATGCCGCTCTTGTTGCATAAAGTTGAAGGTTTAGCGCTTTTGGAAAGCGCGCAAATACTCGGTATCAAGCTTAATTCTTTAAAAACCCGGCTGCACCGCGCATATGCCATGCTTAAATCGGAAATTGTCGGCTATTTTGAAGACCGGCTGCAGAAGCAAGGGAAAGGAAACGGAAAGCCTCAATGCGGGATTTGGATGAGCTTTATCTATGATTTCGTGCAAGACAGCTTTGATGATAAGCGTCACGCGTCGTTTAACGAACACACGCGGGATTGTCCTGAGTGCTCCGGGTTCTTAAAGGAATACGGCAGGTCGTTGACGATCATGAAAGCGCTGGAATGCGGGGATATCCCTGCGGCCCTGCGAACTAAAATCGAGTCGTTTTTATCAAAGGACAAGGAAAAATGAAACTTTCTTTTTCTTCGGGCATCTAATTATAAGAAAAAGAAAGGAGGCCGCTATGGTCAGACAAATTTCGAGGGATGAATTGCTAAGGATGATGGATTCAAAGGTCGCTTTTAAGCTGGTTGATGTCCTGCCCCGGGAAAGCTTTGAAAATGAGCATATAAAAGGCGCTCTTTCAATACCCTTAAATGACATAGAGTTGAAAGCTGCCGGCTTGCTTAAGAAAACCGAGACTATAGTTACGTATTGCGGCAGCTTTGATTGTTCGGCAAGCACAAAAGCAGCTGAAAAATTGCTTTTGATGGGGTATCAGGCTGTTCTGGATTATAAGGGGGGCTTGAAAGATTATAAAGAAGCGAATCTGGCTTTAGAGGGTAAGTTGCATGAAGTTGATCAGGATGTTTGCGCGGAATGTATGATGTGCTAGGTTTTTTTAGGAGGTGATGACATATGAGAAGAACGGCTACTGAACGTCAGGGTCAAAGGTGTTACCCGATAAGCTTTTTCGACCCGTGGGAAGGAATGTCTATCATGTGTTGTGAGTCGAAAAAGGGAAAGAAAGCCTCCCCGAGGAAAAAATCGCGGTAAACGATGGGGAGTTTCCTCGAGCCTTCTGTGATGAAAACAGAAGGCTCCTTTGTTGTTTTTTTACCGCTTAAAAGGGGAGAATCTTTAAAAACGCTATGAATGACTTATCTATTCTTGTCGGAGGGAAAGCAGGTTTTGGTATCGATAAAGCAGGTTCTCTCATCGCCCGGCTGTTAAATCAGCTGGGATATTATATTTATGTATACCGCGATTACCCTTCGCTTATCCGGGGCGGCCATACCTATTCGCTTGTCAGGGCTTCAGGAAGCAAGATTTCCTGCCATAAGGAAGGGATTGATTTTCTCCTGGCGCTTAACCAGGAGACGGTTGAGCTGCATAAGGGCAGATTGAAAGAGAACGGGAATATCGTATATGACGCATCCGCCGCGCGGTCAGGGGGCCAGGGTATCGGCGTCGCTGAGATATTAAAGGAAGAAAATGCCTCGGAAATTATGCGTAATTCATGCGTCATCGGCGGGTTTTGTAAAGCTGCCGGGATCCCTTGGGAGATCCTCGAAAATGTTTTTAAGAAAAACATAGAAAAAGATCCCGATATTAACCTGAAAGTAGCCAAGCGTGGTTATGGCGCGGTTGAAACGCGAGCGGTGATCCCGCCGTTGACTTCCCTGAAAGCGCCGATCATTACCGGTAATGAAGCGGTCGGCCTCGGGCTTATGAAGGGGGGACTGCGTAATTTTGTCGCGTATCCTATGACCCCGACATCGGGGGTTTTGCATTTTCTAGCTTCTATGGCGCAGGATACCGGTATCAAGGTGATCCATCCTGAAAGTGAAATAGGGGTGGTCCTTATGGCGCTCGGCTTTGCCTACGCCGGAGAAAAGACTGCGGTGTCGACATCAGGGGGGGGCTTTTGTTTGATGACCGAAGGTTTAAGCTTTGCGGGCATGGCTGAATTGCCGGTGGCCATTATTATGGGCCAGCGTCCGGGCCCGAGCACAGGGTTGCCGACGTATACCTCGCAAACTGAACTGAATTTTGTCTTATATGCCGGGCAGGGGGAATTCCCCCGTTTAGTAGCCGCCCCGGCTGATGCTGAAGAAGCATATTATTGGTCGGCTGTTTCTTTGCAGCTGGCGTGGAAGTATCAGGTCCCGGCGATTGTTTTGGTCGATAAGACTTTGGCGGAAGGGGCGTTTAGCTTTGATATGCAAGCGGTCCCGGAAATCCTTAAAGAGCTGTTGCCGCTCAGGGATAAGGCCTTTCCTTATAAAAGATATTTAAATTCAGAGACCGGAGTTTCTCCGTTAGCTTTTGCCCCGGAAAAAGATACGGTCGTTAAAGTTACCAGCTATGAACATGATGAATCCGGGATCACTACGGAAGATCCTGTAATAAGTTCTTTGATGCAGGCAAAAAGGCTGCGTAAAGGAATTCACCTGGCAGAAGAATTGAAGTTGTATGAAACGGTGAAAGTCTATGGAGACCCAAAAGCCTCACGAACCCTTTTGTGCTGGGGGTCGAATAAGGGGGCTTGTTGTGAAGTAGCGCAGTCGTTGGGTTTAAAAGTCGTGCAGATAGCGGTTATGTCGCCATTTCCCTTAAATCAGGTAAAGAAAAGCCTGCGGGGAGCCAAGGAAGTGATTTGTGTTGAAAATAACGCGACAGGCCAGCTCGCCGGCCTTATGTCGCGTTATGGGGTTTCGATAAAGAAAATGATCTTGAGGTCTGACGGCAGGCCGTTTTCCGTTGATGAACTGGAAGCTCGAGTGCGAAAGGAATTGCTATGAACGATATTAATTTAAACACGCAGGCAGTCAATACCTGGTGCCCGGGATGCGGAAATTTTGCCATTCTTTCCGCGATAAAAATGGTTTTGAAATCGTTAGTAGAAGAGGGCCTCGCTTTAGAAGACATCGTTATAGTTTCCGGGATCGGCTGCCACGCCAAGATCGCCGATTATATTAATGTAAATAGCTTTTATTCTCTTCATGGGCGCGTGGTCCCTCCCGCGGAAGCCATTAAGATCGCCCGTCCCGGGATGAAGGTTATCGGGTTTGCCGGTGACGGCGACGCCTATGGTGAAGGCATGGAGCATTTGATCTTTGCCGCCAAAAGGAACATAGATATAACCATGATAATCCATAATAACCGCGTGTATGGCTTGACGACCGGCCAATATACGCCTACTTCACCTTTAGGCTATAAGGGCCGTTCAACGCCGTTTGGCACACGGGAACATCCGTTAAATCCTCTTGAGGTGATGCTTGCCTGCGGCGCGACGTTTCTTGCGCGGGGGACATCCCATGGCCTGGATTTACTCAAAAAGATCTTTAAAGAAGCTATTCTCCATAAGGGGTTTTCCCTGATCGATGTGCTGCAAGTCTGCGTCACTTATTATAATATGTATGAATATTACGATAAACGGGTGTATGAATTGGCTGGTCATGATCCGTTCGACCGAAGCCTCGCGGAGGCTAAGATCAGGGAATGGGACTATGACCGTGACGCGCGAATTGCTCTGGGGGTCTTTTATAAAAAAGAAGCTCCTTGTTTTGAGGATCATTTTTTGAAATCTCCGGGCTCACAGAAACAGGTTGATGAGAAAATAAGCGATTTTCTCGCTCAAGCGGTATAAAGGGGAGAGTAAAGATTGTGTTTGACAAATTCAGATATTATGGTATACTTAATAATCGTGATGAAGATTAGTAATGCTTAAACCGTAAAGGAAGACAACTAACCTTTGCGGTTTTTTTTTTGTAGTTGTGTAAACATAATTTATAGAAGACAGGTAGGTGTAAGAAATGCCACACAGAACGAATAATCCAGCTAATGTAACTCAAATCCCGAACCAACCAAATGATGGGTTCTACGGCCTTGGTATTGCGCCAAAGATCCTTGATTTTCTAGAACGCATAAAATTTAAGATTCCGACACCGATCCAATTGAAAGCGATCCCTTTAGCGATAGAAGGTAAAGACCTTATTGGTATCGCTCAGACCGGGACAGGAAAAACGCATTCTTTCGCGATCCCTATGGTCCAAAACCTCGCTCAGAAAAAGGGTATAGGGTTGGTCTTAGCTCCTACCCGGGAGCTGGCAATTCAGATAGATGAGGCATTTCAGGGAGTCGCGCATTCCTTCGGGATGAAAACCGCCTGTCTTATCGGCGGGGCTTCGATGCAGGACCAGGTGCAGGCTTTGCGTAAAAATCCCCGTGTGGTTATTGCTACTCCAGGCAGGCTTCTTGATCATGCGAGCCAGTGGAATGTAATATTAGAAGATGTTGTGATGCTGGTACTTGATGAAGCTGACCGGATGCTGGATATGGGGTTTGCTCCTCAAATCGAGAAAATCCTGCGTAATTTGCCTCAAGAACGGCAAACCATGCTTTTTTCAGCCACTATCCCTAAGGAAATAATGGCTTTGACCTCTCGTTATATGAAGCTTCCTGTTTGCGTTGAGATCGCGCCTTCCGGGACTCTCGCGGAACGAGTTACCCAAGAAGTTTTTATTGTCAAAAAAGACGCCAAGCAGCTGCTTTTAGGAAAAATATTAGCGCAGTACCACGGGACGGTCCTCTTATTTTCCCGCACTAAGCATAATGCTAAGAAGATCGCATCAGCTATCAGGGCGATGGGATACAGGTCTGCCGAAATACATTCTAATAGGTCTCTTCCTCAGCGCCGTGAAGCGTTGGAAGGCTTTAAAACGGGCAGATACCGGGTGCTTGTTGCTACTGATATTGCCGCCAGAGGAATTGATGTTACCGGGATCGAACTGGTCATTAATTACGACCTTCCTGAAGACGCGGATAATTATGTGCATCGTATCGGCCGTACCGCAAGGGCAGGGCATAAGGGGCACGCGATTTCTTTTGCTACGCCTGACCAAAGCCGTGATGTTCGCGATATCGAGAAACTGATTAAGACTACTTTGCCGATCTCAAAGAATAAGGAGCTTTCTCTTCAGGAATTCAGCGAGTCCGGCTCTGAAGATGAGAGACGCCGTCCGCCCGGCCACAACCGCGGCCGCAACCCCGGCCGTGCCTTTGGCCGCAGTTCCTCTTATAGCCATCAAGGACAGCGGCAACGCCGCCCCCGGCACAGGAAATCTTCGTTCTAAGCATTTTTAAACAAGGTCTTTAAACTTGTTTCTTGCCGCGCGTGATCAATTGTTTTATGTTGATTATTGGAAAACTTAAGTTAAAAGCATGGAATCTTCTTGCTATAAATGCCTGGTATCGGTATAATAAAGTTTGTCGATTTTGATCAATTCCCCAAGAAAAAAATAAGGTGATCCCCGGATATTGGGATTGCCTTCATAATCCTTAAAAACCTTGCCACTTACTTAGAGGAGGAAGTATGTTTACATTCATCGTAAAAGGCGGGCCGGTGATGATACCTATTATTATCGGTTCGATCGTAGGTTTAGCTATTGCTCTTGAACGTTTTTGGGTCTTTCGGCAGATGCAGATGGATACTTTTGGTTTTATCCAGAATGTCTTTAAGAGTATCATGGCCAATAAGATAAAAGATGCTGTTGATTTGTGCAATAAAAATATCAGGCATCCTCTGGCCGTTATATTTAAAATAGGCATCGAACGCCGTAACCTTCCGCTTGACCGGTTAGAGAAAATATTGGAACAATCAGGCAACAACCAGGTGCAGAAGCTGGAGAAGAACCTGGGTGCTTTGATCTCGATCATTAGTGTTGAGCCGCTTATGGGCTTTCTCGGCACGATCACCGGGCTTATCCGCGCTTTTATGTCGTGGGAACACGCCGGCGCTAATGTCACGGTGAGCGTTTTGGCTGCCGGGATCTATGAGGCTATGCTTACCACGGCCGCGGGTTTGATCGTGGCGATCCCGCTGTATTTATGTTACCACTATTTTGTCAGCCGTATCAAAGTCGTTTCAAACGACCTGACGAATCATTGTATCCAACTTTTGGAAGTTATCGCAGAGACCAGGGATGGGAGAATAGCATGAAGATATCGGGAAAGCGTGATTACGCCGTCAGCTTAGAGTCAGTCGCCATGACTGATATTGTGTTGAACATGTTCATATTCTTCTTTATTTCATTCAGCCTTCTTTATACGTTCAGCCCCCAGCGCGTGAAGAAACTGGAAGTCAAACTTCCTGAAGCGGCGAGCGCGTCTTCTATGATCATCGATAATAAGCAGGTCAATATCACGATAACCAATGAAGGGGTCATGTATTTGGATAAAAATGTGGTTACCAAAAAAGAGTTGAAGGAGAAGGTATCGGTTTTAGCCGCGCGTAATCCGGAATTAGCGGTTATTTTGAACTCGGATAAATTAGTGCGCTTCCAGGATATAGTTATCGTGCTGGATGTTTTGAACGAGCTGGGGGTAAAAAACCTTAATATTGCGGCAACTACCGGATAAAAAGGCTATTTTGATGAAGCTTAAAATTTTGAGCTGGCAGTTTGTTTTGAGCTTGGTCCTTATTTTTGTTTCTCTTGCCATCTGTTTTGTCCATTACGTTATCTTTAGGGACATTCACCATATCTTTTATTATTTGATCCTGGATATCGCTTTTGTCCCGATAGAAGTCCTCTTGGTCACCCTGGTTATCCATAATGTTCTAAACAACCATGAGAAGCGCGCGATGCTCAATAAGCTGAATATGATCGTGGGCGCTTTCTATAGCGAAGCCGGCACTCCTCTCTTGAAATCATTTTTCTTAATGGATACCCGGGGAGGAGCTTTGAGCGCTTCCTTGATCGTAACGAGGGACTGGTCTTCAAAAGAATTCCTTAAGGTAAAGGCGATCATCAAGTCCCGGGAGTACTCGCTTGATTTCACGAAGGCTAACTTGCAGGAACTGCGGGATTTCTTCATCGCTAAAAGGGGTTTTTTCTTAACACTGCTGGAAAACCCGAATTTGATGGAGCACGAAGCTTTTACCGAGCTGCTCTGGGCTGTTTTTCATCTGACGGAAGAATTACAGCGCAGGGACACCCTCGCCGGCCTTCCCGAAGCCGATTATAAGCACCTTAATGGCGATATGAGAAGGGTTTATGGGCTTTTGGTCCAGGACTGGCTTTCGTATATGGAACATTTACATAAGTGTTATCCTTATCTTTTTTCTCTTGCCATGCGGACTAACCCCTTTGATACTACGGCATCTGTTATCGTTAAATCATAAAAGAAGGCTTGTGTAATATACGCGGCGGTTGTTTAAGCTGATATGAACTTAAAGGAGATAGATATGGAAAATATCGCAGGTACGGTTTCAGGATATGTTATTCAATACGGCATGAGTGTGGCTGCTGCCGTAGTCATCTTTATCGTCGGAAAGTGGCTCGCGCGGCTCTCCAGCTGTATTATCGGGCAGGTGATGGGGCGTTCAAAGATCAATGATACGTTGGTATCTTTTACTAAAAATATCGTTTATTATATTATTCTTATTTTTGTGGCGATCGCGGCATTGAACAAACTGGGAGTTGAGACGACATCATTTGTGGCGATCGTGGGAGCGGCGGGCCTTGCGGTGGGCCTGGCTCTGCAAGGCTCATTGTCTAACTTTGCCGGGGGGGTCATGCTTATTTTGTTCCAGCCGTTTAAGGTCGGGGATGAGATCGAGGCAGGCGGGGCAGCCGGAATTGTCAAAGAAATACAGATATTCTCGACTATTATGATGACCAAAGATAATAAAAAAGTCATTGTCCCTAACGCCAAGATTTCGGGAGATAAGATAACTATTTATCCCAAGTAGAGGGGAATTGGCGGTTTTAAGAGGATTTATCAAGCGGGGGCATGGGTGTATGCCCCCGCTTATTTTTACGAGCAAACGATGCGTTGACACAGTGGGCTAATTTTACTATGATATATTCAAGGAGAAACCCGTGGGATATTCAGTGCTGCCCTATAATCAATCGCTTTCGCTCTTGACCGATCTGTACCAGCTTACCATGGCCTATGGCTACTGGAAGTCCGGTGTTGACGAAAAAGAGGCGGTTTTCCATCTTTTCTTCCGCACGAGCCCGTTCAAAGGGGGTTTTACCATTGCCTGCGGGCTTGAATATGTGATTGATTACCTGGAGAATTTTAAGATCGACAAGACGGACATCGATTACCTTGCAAGCCTTACCGGCAACGACGGCAAGGCTTTGTTCGAAAAAGGTTTCTTGGCGTATTTGGAGAAAATGCGTTTTTCCTGCGATATTGATGCCGTCCCCGAAGGAACAGTGGTCTTCCCTCTTGAGCCGCTGGTACGTGTCCGCGGGCCGCTTATTCAGTGCCAGCTTATTGAGACCGCTTTATTGAATATTATTAATTTCCAGACCTTGATCGCCACAAAAGCCGCGCGCATGTTCATTGCCGCCCAAGGCGAAGCTATCCTGGAATTTGGTTTGAGAAGAGCGCAGGGGATAGACGGATCGCTTGCGGCAAGCCGTGCCGCTTATATCGGGGGTACGGCGGCGACTTCTAATACCCTTGCCGGCAAGATCTTCGGGATCCCGGTTAAGGGTACTCAGGCGCATAGCTGGATCATGACATTTGACGATGAGTTGGAGGCATTCCGGGAATATGCTTTGGCTATGCCGAATAATTGTATTTTCCTGGTTGATACTTACGATACTCTGGAGGGTGTCAAGAAAGCGGTTGAGGCCGGCCTGTGGCTTCGCCAGGCAGGCCATAAGATGATCGGTATCCGTTTGGATTCGGGAGACCTGGCGTATTTAAGTATTGAAGCCCGCAAGATCCTTGATGACGGCGGCTTTCCCGACGCGTTGATCGTTGCCAGTAATGAGCTGGATGAACAGATCATTGCCAGTTTAAAGAATCAGGGGGCCAAAATTAATGTTTGGGGCGTGGGGACAAAATTGATCACCGCTTATGATCAGCCTGCTTTAGGCGGAGTCTATAAATTATCCGCCGTGCGCTCACCCGGGAAAGAGTGGAAGTATAAGGTTAAACTTTCTGAACAAACCTTAAAAGTCTCAAATCCCGGTATCCAGCAGGTCAGGCGTTTCCGCAGCAGCGAAGAAAATGTTGCCGATGTTATTTATGATGAAAAAACAGATATTTCTCAGGGCTGTATTTTGATCGACCCTTTGGATATGACCCGTCAGAAGCGTATCGCTGCCAATACCGCCGGCAAAGACCTCCTTGTCCCGGTTTTCCGCGCGGGCAAGAAGGTGTATCCCGCGGTTAATATCTTATCGATCAAGGGATCCGTCAGCGAGAGCCTTAACCAATTCCACGCAGGTATCAAGCGCTTCGTAAATCCCCATCAGTACCCCGTCGGCCTTGAAAAATCCTTGTTTGCTTTAAAAACTGACCTTATTTTACAAACCAGAGAATCCAAGCAATAACCAAAAGGGGTGTTCATGAGAGCGTTGATCATTGTCGACATTCAAAATGATTTCCTGCCGCGCGGCGCGTTAGCGGTTAAAGACGGCGACGCGATTATCCCGGTAGTGAATGAATTGCAAAAATTGTTCGATCTTGTTGTTGCAACGCAGGATTGGCATCCAAGCGGCCATGGTAGTTTTGCCGGCGCTCACGGTAAATCCGCGGGAGATAAGGTCGTTTTGGATGGTATTGAGCAGATCTTGTGGCCGGAGCATTGTGTGCAGGGCAGTAAAGGCGCTTTGTTCCCCGATACCCTTGAAACCAAGGGTATCACCCGGGTTTTTCAAAAAGGAATGGATAAAAATGTTGATAGTTACAGCGGTTTCTTTGATAATGGCCATAAGAAATCGACTGGTTTAGGGGCTTTTTTGCGGACCAAGGGTGTTACTGAAGTTTATATTGCCGGGTTAGCCACGGATTATTGCGTCAAATTTACCGCTCTTGACGCGGTAATCCTTGGATTTAAAACTTTTGTCATACAAGACGCTTGCCGCGGAGTCGATGTAATGGCAGGTGATGTTGAGTGCGCGTTTGGATCAATGCGGGAAGCCGGAGTAAGTATTGTGATGAGCGCTCAGGTAATACCCGAAAACCCGTAATAGGTTGCCATGAAAAAAACTATTATTGCTCTTTTGTCCGCAGGTTTCTTTGTAATAGCAGGTTGTGAGAACACAGAGCCGGTTGCCGGTATCTATCCGTCGAAAGGCATTGCGTCCTGGTATACGGCGCGCCGGACTTCAAGCGGTGAGGAGTTTGATGGTAATGCTTTTACGTGCGCTTTGCGCAGGGCCGATTACGGGAAATCCTACCAGGTATGTAATGATGCCAACGGCAAGTGTGTCGTGGTCAGCATAATAATTTTGGCCCCGCAAAACGGCTGTATTCTCAGGGAAGGATTATGGATCTGACCAGTGCAGCTTTCAGCGAAATTGCCGACTTAGAAACGGGCATTATTCGGGTTACCGTAAAAGAAGTAATCTCTCAGCCTAACTAAGATTAAAATAACAATGTTTGTTATTATTTACTATAAGTAAATGTTAAAGTTTAAAGGTTAAATAACAAAGGAAATTCAAAGGCTAAAGCATAAATTTTAACCTTTAATCTTTAATCTTTAACCTTAAATTAAGGTAATTACAATGAATCATCCTAAGATACTGCTTACAATGCTTCCCGTATTCTGGCCGAATATGCCGCCGTTGGGATTAGCCTGCCTGCAGAGTTATTGCGCTCAAAACGGCATTGCCGCGGATATCCTGGATTTAAATAATGTTTTTTATAATAAAGCGGAGCTTGAGTTAAAACGCTCCTGGCTTTTAAGCTGTAATACGTTCTTAGAGGAGAATATTGTTTCAATTATTATGAGGGATTTCCCGGCGGCGTTCGCTGCGGCTTTGGAGCAAATGCTTAAGGCAGACGTTATCGGATTTTCATGTTTTAAAAGTAATCTTAAAAGCACCTTTGAAATAGTTAAGGTCCTTAAGGTAAGGAAGCCTTCACTTAAGGTCGTCTTAGGAGGCCCGGAGATCACCCGGCAATATTTTAAGACAAATACGGAATTTGATCAGGGCCTTTCTTGCGCTGCTGATCTGCTTGTCGTCGGGGAAGGAGAAAAGAGTTTTTTGGAGTTTATTGCTCAAGGGCGGCTCCCGCAAAAAATAGCTGCTTTTGCGCAACTTCCCGACCTGGAAAAACTGGCGTTTCCCCGGTATACGGGGTTGAATTTTTCGTCTTATCCTAAAAGCAGCGCGGTCCCGCTTTTGTTCTCACGCGGTTGTATCCGCGGGTGTAATTTTTGTTCCGAGAAATTATTATTCAAGGGGTATCGCTTGCGGCCGGTTGAAAGTATCATCGAAGAAATCCGGTATCATAAGGATAACGGGATGACGCATTTTGTTTTTTTTGATTCTTTCTTGAACGCCGATATAAAGAAGCTTGATGAGCTTTGCGAGGGGATCATCAATGCATTTGGCTCGGTCCCGTGGGAAGCGCAGATGGCCGTCCGTGACGACCTCGATGAGGGGCTTTTGCGTAAGATCAAACAAAGCGGATGTTATAATTTGTTCATAGGGTTTGAGTCGGGTTCTGACAGGACGCTTAAACTTATGAATAAAGGTTTTACTTGCGCTCAGGCGGAACATTTCTTCCGGAAATTGCATGAAGCCGGTTTAGTTTTTGGAATCAGTATTATTGTCGGATATCCCGGAGAAAGCGATGCTGATTTCACCGAGAGCCTTGAATTTGTGATCAAAAATAAGGGGTTAATCCCTAAGATCGAACAAGTCAATCCCTTTACGTATTATGACGGCACCTGCGCGGATAAGTCCGGCGATTATAAGCGTAATCCTGAAGCTTTTAAAAAGATGGATGTTTTTGTCAGGGAGATCAAACGCAATAATTTCAAGTTCACCAACGCTTTCCTGGGGAATTTAATTGAAAAAGGGCCTGATGATAAAAATAGCTGAAGTAACCAGTGAGCGTATCCTCAATCCGACATCGATCAGTTTAGGTGAATATGTCATTAATCCCTATGCGGGGTGTGAATTCGGATGCTTGTATTGTTACGTCAGGTCGAATCAGTCTGTTGTAAAAAGAGGGCATCCGTGGGGCGAGTATGTTGATATCCGGGTCAATGCGCCTGAGCTGCTGGAGAAAGAGTTGGCAGTAAAAAAGCCCGCAGTTGTTCTTTTGGGGTCGACTACCGAATGTTTTCAGCCTCAGGAAGAAAAGTCGGCGGTAACAAAGCAACTGCTTGAAATATTGAATCGTTTTCAGGTACAGTATGTTATTCTTACTCGTTCGCCGTATATTCAGCAATACCTGCCTTTATTGCGTAAAGGGTTTTGTAAAAGGGTTTATTTCACGGTGAATGAGTTCAGCCCTGAACTTAAAGATCTTCTCGAGGCCAAAAGCCCTGATTTTGACGCCAGGATAAGCGCGGTCAATAATCTTCTTGAAGCGGGAATACCGGTAGTACCGTATTTTTCTCCGTTGTTACCGTGGATATCTGATTTCAAAAGTGTTTTTACTCGATGTCCGATGGCCCGGCATATTGAATTCGAATGTCTTAACTTCAATTTAAGCAATATTGATGATATAATAGGAAAAATAAGCGCTCATGCCTGCGCATTGGCATCCCGGTATGAAAGAATGCGGCAGGACCCGTTGTTTTATAATGAAGTCTGGGAGAATATCTCGCAGGAGATCGACGCGTGCGCTTTAGAAGTGAAAAGTGAGGTCAAGCTACATACTCACGCGTACGGAGATTATTTTAAGAATAAATACTCTTAAAAATATGGATAATAAGTTTGAAGTTTTATTCGGCATCAGAAATTCAGAAGTAAAACGCAACTGTGTTTTAATGCCGTTCCTGACTAAAGATACTTTGAGCGTTTTAGGTGTTGATAAGCTTAAGCGCGGCAAGCTCTATAGCGCGGGTAATACAAAATATTTTACTCTGATCGTCACGGGTATGGGGGCCGGTTTTGTAGGAGACGCGGTTTTGTATTTACAGGGGACTTTAGCCCAAACCCTGCTGCTTTTCGGCTCCTGCGGGCTGGTTGCCGCGAAACCCGGCTGTGATATCGGGAGTTTGGTATGTCCTGTCAAATCGTTCTCCCAGGAGAGTTTTTCCGGAATGTTGTCGAAGCATGATTATAAAGATGCCGGGTATCTTCCGGATAAAGGCCTGGTAGAGTTGCTTTTAACAGCCGGCAGCGGATTAGGGGTTCAAAAAGTCAACTGCTCCAGCGTTGCTTCTTTGAAGCTTGAAGAAGAAAGGGCGGATGCATTTCTCTCCGACGGTATTGACGCGGTAGATATGGAGAGCAGCGCGTTCTTCTCTGCCGCAAGCCACGCGGGAGTGAGGGCGGCAGCGTTGTTTTATGTGAGCGATATTATCCGGGAAAAACCGTTTTATCGTGACTTAAGCCCGTCCGATAAAGACGCCTTAGCCGTTTCCCTGAAGAAATCACTTTTATTCATTCGCGCATTCTTTCATTAACTCCTTTTCCGGTAAACCCCCGGCGCGTCGTTAGGATGATTTTTATTAAGACCTTTCGTTAAGGCTCAAAATAAAGGCGTATCATAGAGCGGTTAGAACTTTATGCTGAAGATATATTTAACCTTATTATCTTCGATCTTGGGGCGGCCGCGTATTTTGAATATAGTTATTTTTGCTTTATCGCTTACCCAATCTTCAGCTTCTTTGGCTTTAAAGTACGGGTAGTATACGTCAATACCCAGCCATTCTCTCCAGGCTTGCCGTAACAGGTCTTTTTCATGGTTTTTTAAGAAAGCGGCGTCGTTGAGCCTCTTGTCGATAAAGTAAAAGAAAGATTGATAGTCCTTTGTTTCAGAGTTTTCTATACGCGAAATCTTGGGTGGTGTTTTGGTAAGGGTGTTTTTGTAGTGCGAATATCTTTGAATGAGCAGGTCGGGATTTATAAAGGTTTGCGCCTGAAGAAAAGAAGGAAGTATGCACAAGATCAGCGTATTCAAGAATATGTTTACTTTTCGGGTAAACATGTTATACCTCGCTTTTAATGCTTCGTTTATCTTGGCTTTACCTCCTTCCAATTTAATTATAACATTTTAATAGGGGATTTGCTATGCATAACCTCATGCTTGTCCATTGTAACGCTTTGCAGTATCATTGGTTATGAGTCAGGTAAACTATTTGTTAAATTGTGGATAATTGTTTTTCTTAAAGCATGCATTTGCCGTAAATTTGCCTTAAAATCCGTATGAATTTTTCCGCGCAAGTGGTATAATAAATTTAAAGGAAGCACCCTAAGCATATCGGAATGCCGGGTGTGGCGTAGAAAACGCGCACTTGGCTATCCGATAAAGTCAAGGTGCGATTTAGCCGGGTGACGCTGGATAAAGCTTTAAGGGATGAAATAGGGTGATAATGACCCACACCTCGTAAGCATGCGCAAAACTTCCTGCGGAAGTTTTATGCGCATACTCGGTGGGGTTTTGAAATCCCTTGTTACTATTGTCGGATTTCACCCCGAGTTTCTCTAGTCACTTAAGTATCGGAAACGAGGGGCGCAAGGGGTGCCTACCCGCACCTCGTAAGCATGCGCAAAACTTCCTGTGGAAGTTTTATGCGCATACTCGGTGGGGTTTCGCTGGATAAAGCTTTAAGGTGCTCAAGGAGGAATTATGTTGATAAAAGATGTTATGACGAAAGATCCGGTTACCGTGCATCCCCGGATGTCGGTGCATGCTTTAGCGGAATTGCTGGTTAAGAAAAACATCAGCGGCGCGCCTGTGGTGGATGCCTCTGGTAAATTAATAGGTATTGTCCGGGAAGAGAGCGTTATTTTTCAGGATAAAAAAGTGCATTTACCGACATTTATCAGTCTTTCGGTCGGATTTCTTACCTTGGGAGCAAAGCAATATGAAGAAGAGGTTAAGAAGATAACCGCAAGTTCCGTCGAAGATATTATGGAAACAGACATTATTACGGTTCCCGTTGATATGACGCTTGAAGACGCGGCGACGACGATGATAGAAAAAGGGATGTATTACTTGCCGGTTGTAAAGGGTACTGATCTGGTCGGAGTGATCACGAAACGGGATATCGTACGCGCTATCGCGTCATCGTAAATATTCCGGAATACGTAAAAGGCGGTTGTGATGCGTCAATGTTTAGTGGGGGGATTGTTTTTATTGTTCATCTGCGGCTGCGTGGAATTACCCCGCATCGATATGATGAAGTCCCTTGATACAAAAAGCAGGGCTGTTATTGACCCTCAATTATTAGTCATTACATCTCCCGATAGAAAGCTCCCCGAGTATGAGGTGCTTACCTTTGAAGTCAGATGGTTTGGCATGCGCGTCGGTAATTTGACTACGTCAGTACGCGGAATGAAGAATTATAAGGGAAGGGACGTTTATGTTTTGGAAGCAACCATGAAGACGACCCCGTTTTTTTCTAAGATTTACAAGGTTGATGATCGGTTTGTTTCTTATATGGACGCGGAAAATCTTTATACGCTGCGCCATGAAGTTTACCGCAGGGATGGCAGCTATTGTAAAGATGCTATTACGGAGTTTGATCAGCTTAACCATAAAGCGTATTTCAAGAATCTTCTGGATAAATCAGAGAAAACCTTCGATATCCCCGAGGGAGTCCATGATATCTTGAGCGCCTGTTATTATTTTATGCTTTTGCCGGTCAATCTTTCCGATACAGTTGAATATTATGTTTGCAATAATGAACAGAACTATCATTTTTCCGGGCTCATTGAATCGAAAGCACGCATACGGCTGCCTGTTTTCGGCAAAACAGCAAAAGAAGCTTTTTTGATCCAGCCGTATGCCAGGCTTAAGGGGAAAAAAGTTGATAAAGGCCGTGTTATGGCGTATTTTAGCTGTGATAAGCGCAGGATCCCTTTAGTTGCCGTCGTCAAAGGGCCGGTATTTACCGAAGTTACTATTTCTCTTGCTAAAATTGAAACCAAATCGCCCTAAAAGGGTTCTGTCGAGTCTCATTGCTTAAGTAAACCTTTTTGATCGCTCGCGCGTCTAATATCAAAAAGGAGGAGTAATGAGAAAATATGCTTTGATCTGGGGCCTGCTTGTTTTGGTTGTGATCGCAAGCGGATGCGCAGAGACTATCGTGTATAAACGGGCAGGGGCATTACCGCCACCGCCTCCTCTCAGAGAAGAGATAATTATTGCTCAGCCGTTCCCTGCTACGCGATGGGTATCCGGCCATTGGGCGTGGCGGGGGAGGCGCCGTGGGTATGTGTGGGTTCCCGGGCATTGGAGAAACGTCTACTAAGTCAAAGAATTATTCCTGCCTCCCGTTTACCCGGTGCCCCAGTCACCAGCCGCTTGTGTCATTGTGTCATGCGACCTGTGTCTGGCTAGTGTTTTTATTAGTGAACGGGTCCTGCCTTGGCTAATTCCCTCGCAGGGACGCTCGTTTTGCCCCTGCGAGGCAAAACTTCGCTCAAGTCGGCTGCGTCGCTCGTCCTCGCGCTTTGCGCTCGGACACCGTGCCCGCTCCTTGCCTTTATGCCCTGCTCGGGAACCAGCCAAGTCACCCGTTCACCTGACAAACTATATACTATGGACCGTGGACTATCGACTACTTGTGTCTTGTGTCATGTGACCTGAGACCTGCGACTTTAATATTAGTAGTCAGGTAAGGGTAAAGGAGTTTGGTTTAAAGCAATAAATAGTAAGTTAAGTCTAAAATCTAAAGGATAAATAACAAAGGAAGATTAAAGATTAAAGTTTAAAGGTTCAAGATTCCTGCCTGTCGGCAGGTAATTTTAAAATTTGTTATTTAGCCTTTGAATTTTCTTTGTTCTTTAGACTTTGAATGAATCATGCCTCAGGCGCTTATGGTTCATTCATCCCGAGCTCTGTCGAGGGGTTAACCTTTATCATTAACGTTCAATAACCCACCTCCTTAACCTAACAACTAAACTAACATCTTAACCTTAACCATAACCTATAACTATGAACTATGGACCATCGACTATAGACTATCGACTACGTGTGTCATGTGACCTGAGACATATGTTTCTTCTGATTGCAAATGCTCTTAAAAAGTGTTATAATTTGTTTTAATTAAGAGGAGCACTCTCATGGCAGTCAGCCGCGTTAATTCACTGATGTATTGATTTTATCTATCGTAAAACCCGGGCTTAAACCCGGGTTTTTTCTTAAGGAGAGCTTTTTTATGAGGATTCTTAAAAAGATATTCTTCTTTCTGTTTGTCCTGGTTGTCCTTGCGGCATTCGGCGCCTATATTTTCGTAAAAACATTCGATTTAAACAAGGTTAAGCCGCAGATCATCGCTGAAGCCGGCAGGATCCTGGGCAGGCAGGTGAATTTTGACAAGATAAGCCTTACGGTGACCCTGCGCAGCGGGGTGGGCGTTCTGGTGCATAATTTGTCGATAGCGGAAGACCCGGCTTTTGGAAAAGCTGATTTTCTTAACGTTAAGAGTATTGCTGTGAAGATAGATGTTCTTGGCTATATCCTGCAAAAGGCCGTTTCCATCTCCGGTATTTTGATCGATTCTCCCCGGTTGAGCATTATCCGCAACAAAGACGGAGCCTTTAACGTGCAAACGCTCACCCAACCGGCATCTCCCGGAAAGAATACGGCCGCCCCGGCGCAAGCGTCTTCGCCTGCGCTGTTGCCCGCGATCTTTATTTCTTCTCTTCAAGGACACAGCGGCAATGTCGTTTATATGGACCGCACGTTTGATCCGGCAGTACGTTTGGAGATCGCTGATTTAAGTTTTGATCTCAGTAAAGTTTCAATGACCGAGGCTTTTCCATTTTTTATTGAAGCGTCTGTTTTGAGCGCGGACAAGAATCTTAAGGTAAAGGGGAACCTGCGCTTTGACCTTAAGACCAGTGAGGTGACGGTTACCGATCTCAACGCGCAAAGTGAGCTTTCCGGTATTTCTCTGGAAAAGATCCCGGTATCTCTCCCGATGGTAAAAGCAGGCGCGTTACCGTCCCAACTGGGAGGTGTCCTCGGTATAACTGTGCGGCAGTTGACCGCCTCATCAGGCGGGGCCGTGTTTTTTCCGGCGGATGTCTCTTTGTCCGACGGCAATATGAGATTCAAAGATATTCCCGCTGCTTTTACCGGTCTTTCATTGCTCGGTGTCATTAATGAAAAGAAGGTGATCGTGACGAAATTTGCTTGTGCCGTCGGAGAAGGCCGTATCAACGGTTCGGGGGAGATCAATGATTATTTGACGTTTCAGGATTTTTCCGCCCAAGCGCAGCTTAAAGACCTTAAGGCCGAAGACCTTATTCCGATCGATAAGACCCCGGTGAAAGTTGAAGGCGTCATTTCGGGAAAGCTTAAATGTACCGGCAAAGGGTTTTCCCCGGAAGCTTTGAAGGAGGCACTCTTTGGATCTGCCGATCTGACGGTAAGCAACGGCAAGTTGAAAGATATAAATGTGCTGCGGGCTGTTTTGGATAAGATAGCCATCATTCCCGGGCTTACGCAGAAGGTCGAAGCCGGGTTGCCCGGCAGTTATAGGAAAATACTTACACAAGAGGATACGGCTTTATCGGATATGTACTTATCGATGAATATCGCAAATGGCCGGCTTACGCTGAAAGATACCTTACTGGGCGCCAGCGAATTTCAGTATAAAGGGAGCGGGGACATCGGCTTTGACGGGACTTATGCGCTTGATGGTTCATTTTTGATCCCTGCGGAGCTTTCCGCGCGGATGGTCGATTCGGTCTCGGAATTAGAGTATCTTTTAAATGAGGATAAGCAGATTTATCTGCCGCTGAAAATTTCAGGCAAGGTCGGTGAGTTTAAATTAAAAGTAAATATTGAATATATAAGTAAAAAGATCGTAACCGACCAGGCAAAGCAGCAGATCTTGAAAGCTGTCGATAAATACCTTGGGCCTAAAGGTAGTGCTTCACCTGATGCAGGTCAAGTGGCTCCCGAAACAGCGCAATCCTCTGAGAGCGAAAAAACAAGTACAAAAGAAGCGATAGGCAGCCTGCTTGAGAAACTATTTAAAAAATAATATCATTTTGTTTTGAATGCATCCTCATCAGCTTATCGCTGCGTGAGTGGGGATGTCCCCGGAGTTGTCCCGAGAGTAATGTTCCCCGTATAAAGAGGAGACCGTATAGATGAATATTCTTTTAACCAATGACGACGGTATTTTTGCCGAAGGTATTAATGTGTTATATAAGGCTCTTAAAAAGATCGCTACCGTAGACGTGGTGGCGCCTGATACTGAACGAAGCGCGGTGGGGCATGCGATCACGCTATCGGACCCTTTGCGGGTGAGGCGAATAACGCGTAACGGCAGCTTTTTCGGATATGCGACCACGGGGACTCCCGCGGATTGCGTGAAGCTCGCTATTAGCGCCATCTTTAAAAAGAAACCCGATATTGTGGTCTCGGGGATCAACCTCGGGCCTAATGTAGGTTATAGTGTCCTGTATTCCGGCACGGTCTCCGGCGCCAGTGAAGGGGCTATTATCGGTATCCCCTCGGTCGCGGTCTCCCTGGCGACTTTTGAAAAGCCGGATTACCGTTTTGCCGCGGGATTCACCCGGACATTAGTGAAGAAGATCATGAAAAATCAGTTTATGCCCGCGGGGACTTTATTAAACGTGAACATCCCGGCAATAGACAGTAAGCGTATCAAAGGCGTTAAAGTCGTTAAACAGACCAGGACCGCGATAAAGGAGCGCTTCGACAAAAGGGAGGACCCCCGCAAGCGCACGTATTATTGGCTCACCGGAGAAGTCGTGGAATCAGACGGAGATAATGACGCGGATATTGAAGCGGTCCGCAAGCACTATATCTCCATTACTCCGCTTAAGTGCGATATGACCGATTATGGTTTTATGGATGAATTAAAAAAATGGAATTTTGAGTAAAGGAGACGGTGTTGAGTGTGAAAAATATTTTAAGGGAAAAAGCCCAGGGGATTACTCAGGTCTTGATCTTTATAGCGATTATATCTGTAGCGGTAGCTTTCTTTATTTTCAGTGATCAGCGAAAGGTTTCTATCGACGGAAATACTGTCGTTATTCAATTCAAGGCGAACTCTATCAAGGCCGTGATGGAAAACAAACGCACTATATCTTTCCTGGTGAATAACGCCTTTTCTAATAATGTCCGGGTGCCGAGCTTCTTTGTGATCCCCATGGAGAAGGCAAGGAGTTTGAAGCGTCAATACGGGGATTTCGTGCATTGCGGTTCTCCGGGAGCCCAGGCCGGTATGGAGAGCCTGGAAACCATATGTCTGCTGCCTTTAAATAGAACGGTGGAGCGTAAAATAAAGAAGGTGATGAAAGAAAGGTATAATTTGCCGGTAATAGAGATCGCCGGATGTAAGTTGCAGGTCATGAAGCATAAGTATTTCTCAAAAAGGCATTTTTCGCGCTCACCCGGCGGTGAAACGTATTACTTAATTGAAGACGTAAATGTCATTCAACTGCATTATCAGTAGTCACGCCGCAGGAGCGGCAGGGGGGCCCTTGGTATGGGTGTTTATATTTATTGTATACGCCATGATTACCGCTACCAGTCTTCCATCAGGGGGGTTGAGTTCAGGAATAAATGGTTTCAACTTTCAAAAGACGGTACGGTCCTTGTGCTCGGGACGAATTATAAAGGGTATGCCTGGGATGGCTGCAGCCCGAAGATAAAGATCAAGGATGTGTATCTGGGAACGTTTGAAGGAGTACTCAATTTTAGCAGCGGCGAAAGTAAGACCTATTTTGCCTCACTGATCCATGATGTGTTTTATCAATTCAGTAGAGAGGTAAGGCCGTTCATTGCGCGTAAGAAAGTCGATAAGGAATTTTATTTGATCTTAAAAAGAGACGGTTTCGCGTTCGCTCGCCTTTATTATATTGTGGTGCGGCTTTTGGGGTGGGTGTGGTGGTACCGGTAAAGGTAATAGTAAGGTGGTAAGTTAAGTCTAAAGTTTAAAGCTTAAATAACAAAGGAAATTCAAAGAATAAAGATTAAATTTTTAAATTTAACCTTTAACCTTTAATCTTTAATCTTCCTTTGTTATTTAGACTTTAAACTTTATCATTAACGTTATATAAGTGTTTGTTAACGGTAGTTAGATAAGGGGCAAAAAGGATTCAAATGATTAATACGGGCAGATTTAAAACGGGAATTAAAAATTATTTTATGGTTTATTTATTCTCTTTGGTTATTAATTCAGGATTCTTAAATTATGTTACCGCGGCGGGCATGGATTATACCCGCTATGAAGAGCAGTGTGTCGACGGCGGATGGAAGAGAATGATAGTTGAGGTGTCGGGCATTGATAGGAAGCTCCTTTGGAAGGCGCCCGCGGGAGCCTGGTATAACGGGGCAATAATCGTGCTCCATGGCGGAGGCGGCAGCGCTACGAATTGGTGCTCGGGAGTTCCTGCCGCTAAGCCAAGTATAGAGTTCAGCGACCTGGCGCTGCAGGAAGGTTTTGCTGTTTTTGCGCTTGATTCCGCCGATGGTTTATTTGTTGACGACGCCGGACATCCTTGCGGAAAAAGATTTATCTCAACCGCTCAAAACCCTGGGGCGGATCAAGACCTGAAATTTATCGGCAGCGTGATCGACAGCCTTATTCCGGGTGTCCGCCCGGAAAAAAGCGCCCCTGAAATATTCATCGCGGGTATTTCAAACGGCGGTTTTATGGCGATCCTGGCGGCGACCAGTTTTGATGATAGGGTTCTGGCGTTCGCCTCTGTCTCGGCAGGAGACCCCTATGGCACCTTTATTGACTGCCGTAAAGACCTTTCTATCCGCCAATCAGCGCCGGGATTGTTTTACGACAATCAAACAATGCGCAACATCGGCGATGATCATGCCTGTGAAGCAGGAGATTATCCTAATGAAAAAGAATGGTTGACCGCCTCTGCTCAGAGAAAACCATATTTTAAACAGTTCCATAATGAAGGCGATGCCGGTGTTGATATATCGTGTATGAGAAAAGCGCAAAAGCTCTTGACCGCGCATGGGTATCGTGATGACGGGGCGTATATTGTAAAGAATACCGGTAAAAAAAGATTATGGAAACACTTTTGGGCGAGGGAGTATAACCGGCCACTGCTTGAGTTTTTCAAAAAATGCCGGTTATCGCAATGAGGTTTATTTTGAATAAGGGAGTGAATATGTTGAAGCTGGCAATAAGCTTGTTTCTGATGTTAATGCCCTTCAATGGGTTTAACCGTGTTTTTGCCTCGGTTAACGACGGGCTGATCTTAAATTACCAATTCAAAGCCGATGCCGGCGGGGTGGCCGTTGATACCAGCGCAAATGGATATACGGGAATCCTCAATGGCCCCCGGTATGTCGCATCCGGAGTAATAGACGGTGCTTATTGGTTCGATGGGATCGATGATTATATCCTTACCGGCTCAATGGGGTATCAACCCGTTGGGACTATTTCATTCTGGATGAACGCTGATACCGTAGAAAATTGGCGTAACCCTTTTTCCACCGATTACGCGGGTTGGGATGATTGTATCCGTTTTGAAGAGAGCACCAATCGCGAGCTTGCGGTCGGGGCGTTAGGAATGGGTGTGGGGTTTTATACAACGGAAATGGTTCCGGCGCGCTGGTATCATATTGTCTACTCCTGGGACGCGCAAAACGGTTACGGGTATCTTGACGGGAAAAATGTCTTTACTACTGCGCATCCGGACCCGGATTCCAGCGTGCATCCTGATATCCCGGGTACGGCAGGGTTTTGGAAGGAACAATCTTTGACTTTCAGGAATGTCTGTGTAGGTAATGGTTATTCCCTGGAGCCCGAGCGTCACTGGAAAGGCGGAGTTGACGAATTGAGGATATATAACCGTGTTATTACAGCCTTAGAGGCGAAACAGTTATTTTATTTGCCTATTGTTGAGAAAGAGGCTAACCATATCCTTTCTTGCCAATACGTCAATAGCGGCAGTTCGGCGTATGGAGCTATTAATGATGTGCCGGGAGATCCCACCTGGGTTGTCCCGAGAGAGAACGCGATGGCGATCCTGGGGTTGGTCAAAGCAAGCCAGCTTTTAAATGATCAGAATTATCTGCTTCGGGCCAACCAGGCGGCGGATTACCTGATTTACGTGCAGGACCAGTCGGATGGGGCCTGGTATAACCAGTATAATTACTCCCAGCCGCATCCTGACGGGTTAGCGAAGTCGCCTACCCAGACAGCCGAAGTGATGATCGCCTTTTACAAGTTAGGATATAAACAAACCCGGTATACTGCCATGAAAAAAGGAGCGCAATTCCTTATGTCTTGTCAGAATAATCTGAATAAGGGGGGTCTTGACGACGGGCTTATCTGCGGGGGGAAAAACAGCTCCGGGCAGTATGAATCATGGCGCTGGACGTCCGATAACGCGTACGCGTATTGGGCGTTTAAGGCGGCGGAATACTGGGGGAAAGAGCAGGCGGCTTTGGGCTATCAATCCGAGCTGACATTTGCCGAACAGTGCAAAGATGCTTCCGCCAGAGTATTGGCGGGAATTAATGCGGTGTTACGTGTTACTAATGTGAACGATCCGGATTACGGTGTCTGGCGGGTGGCTGTTGACGGGCAGCATAATCCTCAATTCCCAAGCGGAAAAGAATGGATAAATTATGCCCCGCAGATGCTGGATGTCCCTGCGACGGGCGTGGGCAAAACGTTGGTCGGCGAGTGGATCCATAAGAACCTGCAGGATCAGTCTGGCGCTTGTGCCTGGAATACCCTTGATTGGGGAAAGAATAAACTGTCTCCCGGGTACTCTTTTCAAGCATCCTTGAGCTGGCTTGACCTAAAGCAGGACAGTTACGCCGATGCCGCCCTTGAATGGGCTCTGGGCAGCGGTTTATGGTATTCAGGCGGAGGTTGGATCGATTGGACGGAAAACGGCCAGCCGGCAGCTGATTGGCAGCGCTTTATCGATACATCTTTTTACGCTATCGCGGCTTTTAGCGGCGGGTATGATTTTCGTATCCTTGATATGACAGCTCCGTCGATCCCTGTCGTAAAAGATGCGGGGATATATACGGCTTCAATAACGGCGCTTTCGTGCGCCTGGAGAGCGGTTGATTTAATATCAGGCATCACGGGGTATCAATATAAAATAACCAGGGATTCAGTGAGCGGCCCGGTGGTCAAGAACTGGACGTTAACCGGCACGCAGACTTCTGTAACGGCGGGGGGATTGGCGCTCACTCCGGGAAAAAAGTATTATTTTAGCGTAAAAGCAAGGAACGCCGCCGGGTTATGGAGCGGAGTGGGTGTTTCTGACGGTATTACCGTTGATAATAGTCCTGCGGTAATCCCGATAGTTACTGATTCCGGCGCGAGTACCCGCTCGACGGCCTCGTTGAGCGCTTCCTGGAGATCGTCAGACCCTGTTTCAGGGATACTCGAATATCAATTTCAGGTTACCCGGGATTCACCTTCAGGAAGTATTCTTAGGAATTGGGCTTCTGCGGGCACGAAAACATCGATAGTCGTGACCGGGTTAACATTACAGGCAGGAAAGACCTATTATTTCAGGGTAAAAGCGAAGAATGGCGCCGGTTTATGGAGTCCGATAGGCGTTTCTAACGGTATCACTGTCGTCCGGTAAAAGAAAAAGTTCGCCTATTACATTTTATAAAGATAGTAAGCTTAATATTTGGATAGTGGAGCAGTTAAGTATGGCCGGGATAAGAACAATCGTATCGCGCAGAGGTGATTTTGACAAAGCCAGGGGTTAAATTATTTATCAAATATAATGTTATTGGATAATTCAGGGCGTGAGGGAAATTATTGTTTGATCACCGGCGCGTCGAGCGGGATCGGGTATGAATTGGCGAAGTTATTCGCTCAAGACGGTTATAATCTTGTTTTGCTCTCCCGGCGGGAAGATAAATTAAAGCAGTTAGCTTCCGCGCTGGAGAAAGAATTTAAGATAAAAACAATTATCCTCCCCCGGGATTTGAGTGTTGCGGGCGCAGCGCAGGAAATATACGATTTAATAAAAAAACGGGATGTTCTTATAAGCGGGCTTGTCAATAACGC
The DNA here is from genome assembly GCA_041650835.1 of Candidatus Omnitrophota bacterium. Lineage (GTDB taxonomy): Bacteria > Omnitrophota > Gorgyraeia > Gygaellales > Profunditerraquicolaceae > JBAZTA01. Next base: position 4,254 of record JBAZKL010000001.1, on the reverse strand, counting down.
CGGTTTCCTTGTCTACGGGGAGTTTTCCCGAAGCGCGTGGGAAGAAGAAGCGCGAATGCTTCAGGTAAACTTGACGGCGCTGGTGCATTTGACGAAATTATTCCTGCCGGAGATGATCCATCGCGGGCAGGGCATGATATTGAATGTCGGCTCGATCGGTTCATTCTCACCCGGGCCGCTTAACGCGCTCTATTGCGCCACGAAAAGCTTTGTCTTGAGTTTCTCTGAAGCTTTGGGTGAGGAATTAAAGGGCAGCGGTGTCCGGGTGACGGCTTTATGTCCCGGAGGGACAAAAACAGAATTCGCGGAAAGGGCCGATATCGGACAAACATTTATCCATACTTTCGGGGTGATGAGCGCCGGACAAGTCGCTGCTATCGGATATCAGGCGCTTATGAGCGGGAAGCGGGTTTGCGTCCCCGGCTTACTTAACAGGATGATAGTTTTTTTGATCAGGTTCAGCCCCCGCGGCCTTGTCGCGAGAATGAGCAAATGGATGATGAAGCGGCGTAAGTAGTATATGGCCTACAGTCCATGGTCCATAGTTATAGGTTGTACAGAGTTGGGTTATATAGCGTTAATGATAAAGTCTAAAGTCTAAATAATAAAGGAAGGTTAAAGGTATAAGGTTAAATCTTAAGATTTCCTGTGATATTTAATCTTTATTCTTTATCATTAACGGCACACAAGTATCTGTTATGGTAGTCAGGTAAAGGTAAGGCGGTTAGTCAGGAGAGAGGGTATTAAGGCGATGCGCAGGATCCATGCAGCACTTCTTTTTATGGTGTCTTTATTGTCGGTGAGCGTTTACGCCGTTGTGTTTGGCGCTGAAGGGCAAAGCGATCCTCTTGTCGGAGAATGGAATTGCGTGAGAGCATCAGCCGGCGCGATCACGCCGTTAAAATTTTTTGAGTTTAAAGATAACGGTTCAGTTAATGTGATCGTGGGCGATTGTAAAGGTTATGGCGGCACCTATGAGTTGTCCGGTGACGAAACTGTTGCCATAGCGGGATTTCAGGATGTGGAGCTCAGGGGGGATAAACCTATGGATGAATCGACCAAGGGAATAGCCCGGGAAATATTGCTTGAAGCGGAAGGTAATTATGAGTATAGTTTATCTCCGACGGGAAAACAGATGACTTTGATCGGCAAACGCGGCGCGGAATTTGAGTTCGAAAAGACGGAGTAATTACACTGACGGTTAAAAGCACCCCGGCATGCCGGATTGCCGGGTAGACGGCTTTCTGCCGCAAGGGGGAGGGTAGAGAAAATATGCTTAGAAAATTGCAGGGGATAGCGTTAAAACTTATACTTTTTCTGGTTTGGTTCGACCTGATGTGTTTTACGCTTATTTTAGCCGGCAATGTATTTAAATGGTCGTTTTTTAATGAGTCTGTCGGGAGCGCTTTTTTTACCACCTTTGGCTTGAGCCTGGGCGCCCTTGCCGCTCTGGCTGTTTTGCACGTGGTGTTGACCTTGAATATTATTTCTAATTCCATAAGCGTTGCCGTGCAAGAAAAAGACCTGCGAACTCAGGAAGAGGTGCAAAAGAGCAAAAAGCGTTTTAAGAAATACCTGGTTATTTCAATCGTGGGTATTGTATGTATCGTCGGATATCAGGGAATTGTTGAGCGTAACGCCGCCCTTCACAAGGTGGAAAAGATCAAAAAACAGCTCAGTGATGTCGTGCGTTCGACCTTAGCAAAGCGTATCGTCGATCTCATCGAGCAGGATGAGAAAGTAAATAAATTGTACTTTGTAAGAGATGAAATGCTCTTGTCTTTGGAGGACCAGCGCAGTGTCACGCTCCTTATCCCTAAAACAGGGCAGGAGGGCCAGGTGTTTTATAGCGTTACTCCCTGGGATTATGATAATAAAGATGAAACAAGTATCGCGCGATCCTTAAAGCAGCTTTTTGTCCCGAATGATGACGAACGTAAGAAATTTGTTCAGCTTGTTAAAAGCCATCTGCCGTTTACGGTGGTGGGAAGGATGCATATTCGCGCTTTCTATCCGATAGTTAAAGAGGGTAAATTAAAAGTTATATTGCTTCTGGATACCAGCCGTATGGTCAGCAGCGAGTATCTTATGTCCCGCAGTAAGTTCTAACGATTGCCGGTTACACCGGATGTAACGCGTGCGGCCTACGGTATCACAGGTTAAAAATAATTGCCATAACAATAAAAAGCCATTCGTGAAGATATTATTAAGTTCGATCTGCCCGGAAAGCGGCACGGATATTCAGCTGGCGCTTTATTATCTTCAGGGCTATCTTTTAAAGCGTAAGGGCCGGCTCCGCCGCGGCCGCGACGTCCGGGTGCTGCTTTTTACCGAGGATATCCCTGCCGCCGTCATAGTTAAAAGTATCCTCTCCCATAAACCCGGGGTTGTCGGTTTTTCCTGCTACCTTTGGAATATTAAGAAAACATTCCTTGTTTGCCGCCAATTAAAAAATAAAGACCCCCGGTTGAAAATTGTGCTCGGTGGGCCGGAAGTAACCGCCCGGGCGCAGGATATCCTCAGGGAAGAAAGATCGGTGGATTTTGTGGTGCGGGGAGAAGGGGAGGCAGCCTTTGCCGATTTAGCATGCGCTCATTTTAAAGCATCGGGGATACGGGGGCTTTCTTTCCGGGACGGGGATAAAATAATCAGTACCCCTGACAGGAAGAACCTGGGCAACCTGGGCAGTATCCCTTCTGCGTACTTGAGCGGATTGATAAACCTCAAAGCTGAAAATATTATCGATGTGCCTTTGGAGACGACGCGGGGATGCTCATCCCGCTGCGGGTATTGTTATTATCATAAAAATTACCCTCGCTTGAGGTATTTCCCGTTATCGCGCGTCCGGAGGGAATTAAAATATATCCTGTCCCAAAAGCCCCGCGAGGTATATCTCATGGACGCGACATTTAATTCTCATCCATCCCGGGCAAAAGAGATATTGCGGATGTTTATCCGCTATAATAAAGGGACAAACCTGCATGTGGAGCTTAAAGCGGAATTCGTGGATGATGAAATGGCCTTATTGTTGCGCCGCGCCAAAGCGTATAATATCGAGATAGGGATCCAAAGTACCTGTGTCCGTACTTTACGGGCGGTAAACCGGCCAAGTGATAAGAAAAGATTCAAGGCGGGTATCGGCTTGCTCAATAAACATAAGCTTATCTATGAAATCCAGTTAATTGACGGCTTGCCGTATCAGAGCTATGAGGGCCTGAAGAATTCTTTGGATTGGCTCTATGGCCTTCACCCGGTGAAAGTGGCGATTTTACGGTTGTCTGTTCTCCCGGGGACCTCACTTCATGCGCACGCCCGCCGCTGGGGGATCAAATATGATCCGCAGCCTCCTTATTGGGCATATCAAACAAGCAACCTGTCGGTTTTTGACATGGGAAAAATAGAGAAATTGCGCTTTGCCATGGAACGGCTGTATGATAGCCGGGTATTTCAAAATACCTTATACGCGTTGAAGCAGCAGGCAGGCATGCGTATTACAACTATTCTTGAAGATTGGGTCTTGTGGGAAGAGACAGTAAGGCGTAAAAGCCGTAATTATCCGGATTATTTAAATAGTAAATCGCCGGAATTCCTCGAATACGTGTGCCGTAAGGAAGGGAAAATGGGGTTTTATAAGCAGCTGGTCCCTGGTTTACAAGGGGACCTGTTGGAATATCAGCATCGATATTATAGTTAAGTAAAAAGTAACCCTGGGGTAAGCAGTCCATAGGTGATAGTCCACAGATATAGGTTGTGGTTAAGGTTAAGATGTTAGTTTGGTTGTTACCTGCCTGCCGGCAGGCAGGGGTTAAGGAGTTGGGTTATTGAACGTTAATGATAAAGGTTAAAGTTTAAATAACAAAGGAAATTCAAAGGCTAAAGGTTAAATATTAAAACTACCTGACTGCAGGCAGGAACCTTGAACCTTAGACCTTTAATCTTCCTTTGTTATTTATCCTTTAGACTTTAAACTTAACTTACTATTTATTGTTTTAAACCAAACTCCTTTACCCTTACCTGACTACTAATATTAAAGTCGCAGGTCTCAGGTCGCAAGACACAAGTAGTCCATGGTCGATGGTCCACAGTTATAGGTTGTGGTTAAGGTTAAGATGTTAGTTTGGTTGTTAGGTTAAGGAGTTGGGTTATTGAACGTTAATGATAAAGGTTAAAGTTTAAATAACAAAGGAAATTCAAAGGCTAAAGGTTAAATATTAAAACTACCTGACTGCAGGCAGGAACCTTGAACCTTAGACC